>CAWEOW010000031.1:0-70901 GCA_963810745.1 uncultured Thermoleophilaceae bacterium | reverse complement strand
GCAGCTCGTCCTGGGCGCCCTGCGAGCCGTCGACACCCGGCAGCCCCCGCGGGGGCACGAAGACCGGCCGCGAGGCGCCGGGGCCCGGCGCGGCCGTCGCCGGCAGCGTCAGGCCCGTGTAGCGCGACGCGATCGAGAAGTAGCTCGAGCCCGGGCCCTGGCTCTCGGGCTCCGCGGCACGCATCTCCGGCGGGCGCGGCTCGGGTACGTAGGCGCGCACCGTGTAGCTCTCCCCCTTCTCCAGCGGCTCGCCGAGCTTGGTCACGGTGCCGTCCGCGCTGGGGGTGACGGGGTCCGCGCCGTTCACCGACAGGGGCGTGCCGGTGGTGACCACGAAGTCGCTGCGCAGCGCGCGGATGGTCACGCGCAGGCTCTGCTCCCAGCGGTCGGCGGTCAGGGTGGGCAGCTCGCCGCCGGGCCGGCCGTCGCCGCCGGCGGCGGACCGCACCCAGCGCTGGCCGTCGAAGCGGTCGAGCGTCTCCGCCTTGAGGTAGGCGGGGCTGCGTGTCTTGACGTTGAGCAGCGTCTTGCCCTCGCGCGGCCAGTTCATCGGCCCGTAGGAGTGGTTCCAGTCGAAGGCCACGTCGGCCTCGCCGCCGAACCAGTTCCAGGAGCGGTAGTCCCACCAGGGCGATTCGCCGTCCAGCCCGGCCGAGAGCGGCAGCGCCAGGAACCCCACCACGAGCACGGTCGCCGTCCCCACCGCGGCCTCGCGAGGGGCCAGGCGCGGCAGCCACAGCCAGGCCGCCACGAGGAACAGCAGCACCATGCCGCGCAGCAGCGGCTTGCCCAGCTCGTGCTCGGTGACGGCGGTGCCGTACATCACCAGCAGCGAGACCAACGCGAGGCCGCGCAACAGGCCCGCGTGGCGGCGCGCGGGCCAGAAGGCGAGCACGGCCGCGATGCCGCCCAAGAGCGGCGCGCCCAGCAGCACCACCAGCCGCGTCGCGTTGTCGCCGCCGGAGTAGGGCCAGGAGACGGTGTGGATGGCCGACAGGCCGCGGTCGAGCAGATCGCCGAGGTCGTCCCAGTTGCCGGGCCACACCAGGCGAGCGGCCAGGCCGGTGAGAACCATGCCGCCCACCACGGTCAGCAGCGCCACCCCGGCGCAGGCGAGCGTGCGTGCTCGGCGGTCCAGCGGAGCGCGGCCCAGCCAGGCCAGCGCGACCCCGCCGGCGGTGAGGAAGACCACCAGGGCGGCCACCCGGAGTGCCGGCGGGTCGGACACGAAGGCGGCCCAGTGGCCGGCCGAGAAGGCCAGGAGGGCGGCGAAGGCGGCGACCCGGACCGGCAGCGTGTCCGGCTGCCCGCTCGGCGCGACGGGCGCCGGTGCCTCCGGCTCGGCGACCGGCGAGGCGGCGGGCGGCGGCGCGGTGGCCGCGCTCACGCCGCGCTCCGGTGGGCCGCTCGCGACGAGCGCCCGGCGGGCTGGCCCGAGCAGCCGGCGACGGTGAAGGTCACCGACAGCGAGCGCAGCGGATGAGGGCTGACCAGCACCCGGCCGCCGGCCGGAGCGCGCAGGAGCGACGCAGGCGCCTGCGTGAGATCGGCGCCGGTGACCCAGAAGATCGCGCCGCTGCGCGGGCTGGTGCCCAGCGCGGGCGCCCCGCCGCCGGCCTCGACGACCGCCAGGCGCGCGTGCATCGCCGGCCAGGCGACCATGTCCGAGGCGACCTGGGCCGCCCGGCGGTCGCCGGGGAGCAGCACGCCCACCCCGCCGAGACGCGCCAGGTACACGCACAGCGAGGCCGCGGCGCGCACCGCGGCGTCGAGCGAGGCCTCGCTCGCGGGCCGGCGCGCGTCCAGCACGATCAACGGCGAGGACTCCGACTCGGCGACCAGGCGGCGCTCGAGCATCTCCCCCGTGCGCGCGAACGCCGGCCAGTGGATGCGCGAGGCCGAGGCGCCCGGGCGGTAGGGCCGCAGGCCGTCGAGGTCGAGCTCGGCCTCGGCGCCGGGCAGGCGGCCGGCGGCGGCACGGCCGCCGTGGCCGGTGAGCGGGCCCACGCCGGAGCGTCCTCCACCTCCCTGCGCGCTGACGGGCTCGACGGCCGGCAGCACGAGCACCTCCTCGCCGCCCGGCCCCGCGACGCGCCGCTCGCACAGGCGCAGCGGATCGCGGATCACCAGCTCGGGCGCCTCCAGCTCGCGGCGGCCGCGGCGGGAGAAGCGGACGTTGATGCGCACGGCCTGCGTGCGCCGGCCCCCGATCGGCACCGGCCAGCCGAGCATCGGCTCCAGCAGCTCGCCGCCTGGCGCGGGCAGCAGGCCGGTGCGCACCCGCAGGCGCAGCGGCCAGGGCTGCTCCTCCACCACGCTGGTCGGCCCGGGCGCTCGCTCGACCACGGCGCTGCGAGCGGCGAACCGCACCCAGCCCGTCGCGCCGAGCGACAGCAGAAGCAGCGCCACGCCGGGCGGATACAGCGAGACCGAGTCGAATACGGCCCCGGCCAGGACCAGCGCCGCGCCGAGCGCCGCAGCTGCCCCGGCGCGTCCGACTCTCACAACGCGGGGACCTTCTCCAGGGCGTCGCGCACCACGGCCGCGCGCTCGTCGCCGGTGGCGTCGGGCGCGAGCAGCAGACGGTGGGTGAGCACCGCGGGCGCCAGCTCCTGCACGTCGTCGGGCAGGGCGTGGTTGCGGCCGCTCAGCGCGGCCAGGGCCTTCGCCGCCCGGAACAGCATCAGGCCGGCGCGCGGAGAGCCGCCGAGCTCCACGCGCGGGTCGGCGCGCGTCTCCTCGAGCACCGCCACCACGTAGCGGCGCAGGGCCTCGCTGCCGTGCACGGCCGCCGTGGCGGCCTGGGCGGCGAGCACGTCGCCGACGTCGGCCACCGGCTCGAGGTCCTCGACGCGGTCGCTGGCGGCGTGCTCGGCCAGCATCGCGGTCTCGGCGTCGGCCGACGGGTAGCCGAGCGAGACGCGGACCGTGAAGCGGTCGAGCTGCGCCTCGGGCAGCGGGTAGGTGCCCTCGTACTCGATCGGGTTCTGCGTGGCGAGCACGATGAATGGCCGCGCGAGCTGGTGGGTGTGCTTGTCCACGCTCACGTGCAGCTCCTGCATGCACTCGAGCAGCCCCGACTGGGTCTTGGGCGAGGCCCGGTTGATCTCGTCGACGAGCACGACGTTGGCGAAGACGGGCCCCGGGCGGAACTCGAAGCGGTTCTCGCGCTGGTTGAAGACGTTGGTCCCCATGATGTCGGCGGGCAGGAGGTCGGCGGTGCACTGCACGCGCGCGTACTCGGCCTCGATCGAGGCGGCCAGCGCCCGGGCCAAGCGCGGTCTTGCCCACGCCCGGGTAGTCCTCGATCAGGACGTGGCCCTCGGAGAAGAGGCTCACCAGGACGTTGCGGATGACCTGCTCGGGCACCTTCACCGCGCGGTCGACGTTGGCCGTGAGCCGCGCCCCGAGCTCGGCGACTGCAGGTGGGTCTAGCTCGGGCAGCGTCGCCATCGCCAGCATGGTAGGGAAGCCCGGGCGGCTGCCCAAATGCCTCTATGCGGTGGTCGGCTCCTCGTGGCCGGCGAGTTGGCGCGTGGCCGCTTCGGGGTCGTCGGCGCGCATCAGGGTCTCCCCCACCAGCACGGCGTCGACGCCCACCTGCTCGAGCTCCTCGACCTGCTCGCGGGTGCCGATCCCGGACTCCGAGACCACGGTCTTGCCCGCGGGGACGTCGGTCAGGAGGTCGAAGGTGCGCCGCACGTCGACGCTGAAGTCCTCCAGGTCGCGGTTGTTGATCCCGATCACGTCGGCGTCGAGCTCCAGCGCGACCTCCAGCTCGTCGTCGCGGTGGATCTCCACCAGCACGTCGAGGTCGAGCTCGCGCGCCAGCTCCATCAGCCCGCCCAGGTCGCCGCGAGGGGGCCGAGCCGACCACCACCAGCACCGCGTCGCCGCCGGCCACCTTGGCCTCGAACAGCTGGTAGGGGTCGACGGTGAAGTCCTTGCGCAGGATGGGCAGGTCGCTCGCCGCGCGGGCCTCGCGCAGGTCGTCCAGCGAGCCGCCGAAGTTCTCCTCCTCGGTGAGGATGGAGAGCGCCGCGGCGCCGCCGCGCTCGTAGGCGCGCACCACGTCGGCGAGCGATGCCCCGTCGCGGATCGTGCCCGCCGACGGCGAGCGGCGCTTGTGCTCGGCGATGACCGACGTGCCCGGCCGCGACAGGGCCTCGGCGAAGGGGCGTCCCTCCGCCCGCTCGGGCAACAGCCGCTCGAGCTCGGACAGCGGCACCTCGCCCTTGCGGCGCTCCACCGAGCGCCGCGTGGCGGCGACCAGGTCCTCGAGCCGCACGCTCACCGGTTCGTTCGCTCCACGAAGCGCTTGAGCACCTCGGCCGCCGCGCCGCTGTCGATCGCCTCCTCGGCGCGGCGGGCGCCGGTGTCGAGATCCGGGGCCGCGCCGGCGGCGTAGATGGCCGCGCCCGCGTTCATCACCGTCAGCGAGCGCTCGGTGCCCTGCGCGCCGTCGAGCACCGAGCGCAGCACCTCGGCGTTCTCGTCCGGCGTGCCGGCGCCCACGGCGCCGTCGGCCGCGCGCTCCAGGCCCACGTCCTCGGGGGTGACCGTGTAGGAGCGCAGCGAGCCGGAGTCCACCTCGACCACGTGGGTCTCGCCCGAGGCGCTGAACTCGTCGAAGCCGTCCTGGCTGGAGACCACCAGCGCCCTCTCGGTCCCCAGCTCGGCTGAGCGCGCCCGCGACCGTCTCCAGGAAGCGCGGCTCGGACACGCCGATGACCTGCCGGCGAGCGCCCGCGGGATTGGTGAGCGGCCCGAGCAGGTTGAAGGCGGTGCGCACGGCCAGACCTTTGCGGACGGGCGCCACGTGCTTCATCGCCCCGTGGTGGGCGGGCGCGAACATGAAGCCGAAGCCCACCTCCTCCACGCACGCGGCCACCTCCTCGGGGCCGGGGTCGATGTTCGCGCCCAGCGCTTCCAGCACGTCGGCGGAGCCGCACTGGCTGGTGTTGGAGCGCCCGCCGTGCTTTGCCACGCGGCAACCGGCCCCTGCGGCCACGAAGGCGGCGGTGGTCGACACGTTGAACGTGGAGCGCCCGCCGCCGGTGCCGGCGGTGTCGACGATGTCGCCGTCCACCCGGACCGGCACCGCCAGCTCGCGCATCGTGCGGGCCAGGCCCGCGACCTCCTCGACCGTCTCCCCCTTGGCGCGCAGCGCGACCAGGAAGCCGGCGGTCTGCACCTCGCTGGCGCGTCCCTCCATGATCTCGCGCAGGACCGCGGCGGCCTCGTCGGCGCTCAGGTCCTGCCCGTCGGCCACCCGGTCGATGGCGTCGGTGATGATCCCGTCAGCCATCCAGGAAGTTCCTCAGGAGCTGCTTGCCCTCGCCGGTCAGCACGGACTCGGGATGGAACTGCACCCCTTCGGCGGGCAGCTCGGAGTGACGCAGGCCCATGATCACGTCGCCCGCGCGGGCGGAGACCTGCAGGGAGTCGGGCAGTGCGGGGTCCACGATCAGCGAGTGATAGCGACCGACCTCGATCGGCGAGCCCAGCCCGCGGTAGACGGTGCGCCCGTCGTGCTCCACCGACGCGGTCTTCCCGTGCACCGGCTGCCCGCGGACCACCTCGCCACCGAAGGCCGCGGCCAGCGCCTGATGGCCCAGGCACACGCCTAGGACCGGCGTGCCGTCCTCGGCGAAGCGGCGGATGGCCTCGACCGAGGTCCCCGCCTCGGCGGGCGTGCAGGGGCCGGGCGAGACCACCACGCGGTCGGGGGAGCGGACGGCCAGCTCGTCGACGGTCTCGACGTCGTTTCGCACCACGGCCGGCTCGGCGCCCAGCTCGCCCAGGTACTGGACGAGGTTGAAGGTGAACGAGTCGTAGTTGTCGAGCACCAGCACCTTCACGCCCAAGGCCCTCCGGCCGCGGAGCACTTTCCAGGACGGGTTGGGCGCTCCGCCCGCGCGGAGACAGGACCCGCGGCCGGGCGGCCGGGGCTGGGTCCGTAAGCGCGGGCAGGCGGCCTTCACGCCCAGTCCTCCTGCTCGGCCGCCAGGGCGACCGCGTCCATCACCGCCCGGGCCTTGGCCTCGCTCTCGCGCACCTCGTAGTCGGCGTCGGAGTCGGCCACTATCCCGCCGCCGGCCTGCAGGTGGATGCGGCCGTCCTTGACCACTGCCGAGCGGATGTAGATGCAGGTGTCCAGCTCGCCGGTGTGCGACAGGTAGCCGATCGCCCCGCCGTAGGGGCCGCGGGAGACGGGCTCCAGCTCGTCGATGATCTGCATGGCGCGGATCTTCGGCGCGCCGGACAGTGTTCCCGCCGGCAGCGAGGCCCGCAGGGCGTCCATCGCGCTCACGTCCTCGCGCAGGGTGCCGGACACCGACGAGACGATGTGCATCACGTGCGAGTAGGTCTCAACGACCATCAGCTCGTCCACGGTCACCGTGCCGTACTCGCACACCCGGCCCAGGTCGTTGCGCCCGAGGTCGACCAGCATCACGTGCTCGGCGCGCTCCTTCTCGTCGGCCAGCAGCTCGCGGCCGCGCTCCAGGTCCTCCTCCGCCGTCGCGGCACGGGGCCGCGTCCCGGCGATCGGGCGCTGGGCCACCTGCCGCCCCTCCACCTTCACCAGCGACTCCGGCGAGGCGCCCGCGATCTCGAAGTCCTCGAAGTCCAGGAAGTACATGTACGGGCTGGGATTGATGGCCCGCAGGCCGCGGTAGATCGAGAACGCCTCCGCCGGGGCGTCGGCGCTCCAGCGCTGGCTGGGGACCACCTGGTAGATGTCGCCCGCGCGGATGTACTCCTTGGCGCTCTCGACCGCCTCGGCGTAGCCCGCGGCGCCGAGGTTGGAGCGCCACTCCGGCGGCTCGGCGCGCGCGGCTCGCACCCGGGGCACCGGCCCGGCGAGCTTCTCGCGCACCTCGGCCACCGCCTCGGCGGCCCGCGCGTAGCCGGCGTCCAGGTCGTCCGCGGCGACGTTGGCGATCACCGTGACCTCGTGGCGCAGGTGGTCGAAGGCCACCAGCAGGTCGGCGACCATCACCGCCAGCTCGGGGACGTCCAGCTCGTCGGGGTTCGGCTCGCCCACGCTGGGCTCGAAGGAGCGCACGAGGTCGTAGCCGAACATGCCGACCGCTCCGCCCGCCAGCGGAGGCAGGCCGTCCACCGGCGCGAGCCTGAGGCGGCCCAGCTCCCGCTCGACGATCTCGTAGGGATCGCCCGCGTCGCCGCGCGCCCAGCGGATCACCGAGCGCGGGCGAAAGCCCAGGAACGACCAGCGGCCGAAGCGCTGGCCCTGCTCGGCGGACTCCAGCAGGAACGAGGGCCCGTCACCGCGCAGCTTGAGGTAGGCCGAGACCGGGGTCTCGGTGTCGGCGATGAACGTGTGGCGCACCGGGACCAGGTCGCCCTCGAGCTCGCGGGCCTCCTCGAGAGTGGGGCTCAGCGACAGCTCAGCGACGACGCTCATTCAGCACCTTCAGCGCGTCCGCAAGGGAGAGGTCGCGGGAGGCGAGCAGGACCGTCAGGTGGTAGAGCACGTCGGCGGCCTCCTCGGCAACGCGCTCGTCGGACTCCGCGGTGGCCGCGCGCGCGACCTCCTCTGCCTCCTCCTGCACCTTGGAGCCGATGAAGGCGGGATCCGCGAGCAGCCGGGCCGTGTAGCTCTCGTCCGCCGACGCGCCCCGACGCTCGTCGATCACGCGCTCGAGCGCGGGCAGGGCCTCGTGCACGGCGGGCTCCATCTCGCCCCGGTAGAAGCAGGAGCGCTCGCCGGTGTGGCAGGCCGGGCCGGCCGGCTCCACCAGCGCCAGCAGCGCGTCCTCGTCGCAGTCGTAGCGCAGGCCCTTGAGTCGCTGCACGTTTCCCGAGGTCTCACCCTTGTGCCACAGCTCCTGGCGCGAGCGGCTCCAGAAGTGCATCTCGCCGGTCTCGCGCGTGCGCGCGAGCGCGTCCTCGTTCATGTAGGCGACGGTGAGCACCTCGCCGGTGCGCCAGTCCTGGACCACGCAGGGCACGAGCCCCTGTTCGTCGAAGGCGACGTCCACCCCTTCGAGTCTCGCAGTCACTCGATGCCCAATCGGTCGAGCAGGCCCTCGTCGCGCCTCCATCCGCGGCGCACGCGCACGCTGAGATCCAGGTGCACGCGGCGGCCCAGCGACGCCTCGATCTCCTCGCGCGCGGCGGTGCCCACCGCGCGCACCATCGAGCCGCCCTTGCCGATCAGGATCGCCTTCTGCGACTCGGACTCCGCCCACACCCGCGCGGAGATCAGCAGCAGGCCGTCCTCGCGCTCCTCGATCTCGTCGATCTCCACCTCGACGGCGTGCGGCACCTCCTCGCGCGTGCGCCGCAGCACCTGCTCGCGCACCAGCTCGGCGAGTCGGACCCGCTCGGGCAGGTCGCTGCGCTCCTCGGGCGGGTAGAGGAACGGGCTCTCGGGCATCAGCGTCGCCAGGTGCTCGGACAGGGCCGGGACGCCCTGGCCGGTCTTCGCGCTCACCGGGAAGATCTCGCCGTTGAGCCCCAGCGAGGCGGCCGCCTCCAGCCCCTCCAGGGTGCGCGCGCGGTCGAGGCGGTCGACCTTGTTGAAGGCGATCACCGGCTCCACCCCCGCCTTGGCGATGGCGCGCGCGATGTACGAGTCCCCCGGCCCGGTCTGCTGCTCGCCGTTGAGCACGAACAGCGCGGCGTCGGCGTCGCTCAGCGCGCGCTCGACCTGGCGCTGCATTCGCTCGGTGAGCACGTCGCGCGGGCGCTGCACCCCGGGCAGGTCGACGAGCACCAGCTGCCACTCGGGCGCCGTGGCCACGCCGCGGATCTCGCGCCGGGTGGTCTGCGGCTTGTCGGAGACGATCGCCACCTTGCCGCCCACCATCGCGTTGACGAGCGTCGACTTGCCGGCGTTGGGCCGGCCGGCCATCGCCACGAACCCGGCGCGGGTGCTCACAGCCGCGCCAACACCTTCGCCTGCAGCTCGAGCATCTCGCCCGAGTCGGTCTCGTGGTCCATGCCGCACAGGTGCAGCACGCCGTGGACGGTCGCCTCCGTCAGGTCCTCGGTGTGCTCGGGGCAGATCACCACGTCGCCCAGCTCGGGCGGGCCGTGGTCGATCGGGAACGAGAGAACGTCGGTGGGAGCGTCGCGGCCGCGGTGCTCGCGGTTGAGCTCGCGGATGCGCTCGGGGTCCACGAGCGCCACCGCCAGGTGGCCGTCCTCGACCCCGGCCGCGTCGAGCGCCGCGAGCGCGGGCGCGCGCAGGTCCTCCGGCGCGTCGATGAGCTCGAGCTCGATCAGCTGCGTGCTTGGCGAAGCCCCGGGGCCTGCCTTCGCGAGTAGTCGTCGTAGGCGGCGACGATGCGCTGCACCAGCTTGTGGCGGACCACGTCCTCGCCGCCGAAGCGCACGAACTCGATGTCCTCGACGGTCTCGAGGATGTCGCCGATCACCACCAGGCCCGAGCGCTGGTCGCGCGGCAGGTCCATCTGGGTCACGTCGCCGGTAACGACCATCTTCGAGTTGAAGCCGAGCCGCGTGAGGAACATCTTCATCTGCTCGGGGCTCGTGTTCTGGGCCTCGTCGAGGATCACGAAGGCGTCGTTGAGGCTGCGGCCGCGCATGAAGGCCAGCGGCGCCACCTCGATCACCCCGCGCTCGAGGTGCTGGTTGACCCGCTCGGGCTCGAGCATCGCGTAGAGCGCGTCGAACAGCGGGCGCAGGTAGGGGTCGACCTTCTGCATGAGGTCGCCGGGCAGGAAGCCCAGCCGCTCGCCGGCCTCGACCGCGGGGCGGGTGAGGACGATGCGGTTGACCTCGCGGCGCGACAGCGCGGCGACCGCCATCGCCACGGCGAGGAACGACTTGCCCGTACCGGCGGGGCCGATGCCCACGGTGATCGTGTTGTCGCGGATCGCGTCGACGTAGCGCTTCTGGTTGACGGTCTTGGGCGCCACGCGCAGCGAGCGGTGGCGCCAGACAACGTCCTCGAGGATCTCCGAGGGGCTCTCGTGGCGGTCCAGCGCTCCGGCCACCGCCTCGATCGTGCCGGGCGCGATCTCGTGGCCCTGGCGCACCAGGTCGGAGATCTCGCGCACCACCTCGGCGCCCGCCTCGACCTCGGCCTCGTCGCCGTCGAGCGTCAGCACGTTGCCGCGCAGGAACACCTCGCAGTCCAGGTGCTCCTCCAGGGTCTTCATGACCACGTCTCCGGGTCCCGCCAGCTCCGTGGCCACCTCGTCGGGGAGCTCGAGCTGCCGACGCACTACTGCTGCAGACGCTCCTTCACGGCCGCGCTGACGCGCTTGCCGTCGGCACGCCCGGCGACCTTCGGCATCACCGCGCCCATCACCTGGCCCATGTCCGACGGCGAGGTGGCGCCGGTCTGGCTCACGGCGTCGTCCACCAAGGCCGCCAGCTCGTCGTCGCCGAGCTGGGCGGGCAGGTAGGGATCGATCAGCTCGACCTCGCGACGCTCGCCCTGAGCGAGGTCGTCGCGGCCGGCCTTCTCGTAGGCCTCGGCCGCCTCGACGCGGCGCTTGCGCTCGCGCTGGAGCACGGAGATCTCGTCCGAGCCGCCCTCCTTCTCGGCCTTCTGCAGCTCGGACACGAGCAGGCGCAGAGCGCCCGCCCGATCGCGGTCGCCGGCCTTCAGAGCGGCGGCTGCGTCATCCTGCACCTGTTGGAGCACGGCCACAGACAGAGTGTAGGCGGGCGCACCCGCACCGCCGGCGCCCTGTTGGCCCGGGCTTTCCAGGAAGATCCGATGTTCGCGGCGGTCCAGCCCGACGCTGCGCGCCGCCGGATCCAGCTGCCCCGTTTCTTCACCGCCGCGGCCCAGCTCGGCGAGCGCTACGGGGAGCTCGAGGTCGCGGAGGATGCAGCCGCGGCGGCCATCTGGCTCCCGCCGGCCGTCGATCTCAAGCCGCCTCAGATCATCCGCTCGGGCCTGGCCGTGTCGGTGCTGCGCTTCGGCCCCGCCGCCGCCCGCCGGTTCATCCGCATCACCTCGGGCTTCGAGCGAGCGAAGGAGGAGCTCGCGCCCGGGTCCTGCTGGCATCTCTTCATCCTCGGGGTCGAGCCGTCCCAGCAGGGGCGCGGCCGCGGATCGGAGCTGATCGCCCCGCAGCTGGCTCGCGCGGACGCCGACGGGCAGAGGACCTACCTCGAGACCTCGGAGGAGCGCAACCTCCCCTTCTACGAGCGACACGGCTTTCGCTGCCCCGGCAGGCGCGATCCGGCCGGGCTGCCTCCCTTCTGGCCGATGATCCGCGAGCCGCGCTGAGCGCGAGGGTGTCACTCTCTCCGCCAGCGGCATGAGCGAGATCAAGGTCGCCACCTTCGACTGCTACGGCACCCTGGTGGACTGGGAGGGTGGCGCTGCCGCCTTCCTGTATGACCTCGCGCGCCGCTGCGGGGACACCGAGCCCCCGTCGGGGACGGTGCTCCGCGAGCGCTGGGAGGCCCTGCAGTTCGAGCGCCTGAAGCCCTACCGGCCCTACCGCGAGGTGCTGTCGGACAGCCTCTCGGAGTGGGCGGGGGAGCAGGGCCACCGCTGGAACGAGCACCACGGCCACGAGCTGTGCGACAGCATGCGCTCCTGGCAGCCCTTCCCCGACACCATCCCCGCGCTCAAGCGGGCAAAGGACGCCGGGATCAAGCTCGTGATCATCTCCAACACCGACCGCGCGATCATGAGCCACACGCTGCGGCAGCTCGACGGGATCGAGTTCGACGAGGTGGTCGTCGCCGAGGACGTCAAGGAGTACAAGCCCGGCCACGCCCCCTTCCGCCACGCGCTGGAACTGCTCCGAGTGCCTCCCAGCGAGGTGCTGCACGTGGCCTTCGGCTTCAAGTACGACATCGGCCCCGCCCAGGCGCTCGGGATGCAGACCGCCTGGGTGAACCGCCACCAGGAGCCGCACCCCGGAGGGGCGCAGCCCGACCACGAGTGGCGTGACCTCTGGGCCCTCGCCGACCTGGCCGAGCGGCAGGCCGCCGACTCATCGAGCTGACGAGCGGCCAGTGAGCGACGGCGGGCTCATCCTCGCCGCGGGCATCCTGCTCGCCGCCGGCATCGGCGCGGCCCTCGCGGCCGGGCGCCTGCGCGTGCCCGGACTGGTGCTGTTCCTGGGCCTGGGCATGCTGCTCGGCTCCGACGGCCTGGGGCTGATCGACTTCGGCGGTTCGCGCGACGACGTCGAGTTCGCGCGGACGATCGGGATCATCGCCCTCGCGCTGATCCTGTTCGAGGGCGGCCTGGTGGCCGGCTGGGACGACATCCGCAGCGTGGTCGCGCCGAGCCTCTCGCTCGCCACGCTGGGGACGATCGGCACGGCGGTGCTGACCGGCGTGGCCGCCCACCTGCTCCTCGACCTGAGCTGGCTGGAGGGCTTCCTGCTGGGCTCGATCGTGGCCGGCACCGACAGCGCGGCGATCTTCTCCGTGCTGCGGGGGTCGACCCTCAAGAAGAAGCTGGCCCGGACGCTCGAGGCCGAATCCGGGCTGAACGACCCGGTCGCGGTCATCCTCGTCCTCGGGTTCATCGACTGGATCCAGAAGCCCGACTACGGGATCGGCGACCTCCTGGTCCTCGGGCTGATCGAGCTGCCGATCGGCGCGGTCGTCGGCGCCGGCGTGGGCCTCGCCGCAGTGCTCGCCTTCCGCCGCGTGTCGTTCGCCACCTCCGGCCTCTACCCGGTGGCCTCCATCGCCACGGCCGGGATCGCCTTCGGCCTGGCCGACGTCCTGCACGGGTCGGGCTTCCTGGCGGTGTACCTGGCCGGCCTGGCGCTGGGCAGCGCGGCGATCCCCGGCAAGCGCACGGTCGAGGACTTCCACGCCGGCGTCGCCTGGGTGGCCCAGATCGCCCTGTTCCTCACGCTCGGCCTGCTCGTCTTCCCCAGCGAGCTCGGCGAGGTGGCCCTCGACGGGCTGATCCTCGCCGCGGTGCTGCTGCTCGTGGCGCGCCCCATCGCCGCGTGGGTGGCCACCCGAATAGGCGGCTACTCGCTGCGCGACGTCGCCCTGATCAGCTGGGCCGGACTGCGCGGCGCGCTCCCGGTGGTGTTCGCGACGTTCCCGGTGCTCGAGGGCATCCCCAGCGCCGAGCGCTTCTTCAACCTCGTCTTCTTCGTCGTGCTCCTCTCCGCGCTGCTGCAGGGGACGACGTTCGAGCCCCTGGCCCGCTTCGCTGGGCGTGACCAGCGACGAGCCCGCGCTGTCGCGTCCGCTGGTCGAGGTGGCCACGATCCAGCAGCTGGGCGCCGAGGTGCTCGAGTTCCCGGTGGGCGAGAACGACGCGATCGCCGGCCGAGTGGTCAACCAGCTCGGGCTACCGCGCGACGCCTTGGTCAACGTGCTGGTCCGCGAGGGGGAAGCGCTGCTTCCGCGCGGCTCCACACAGATCGAGGGGGGCGACCGGCTGCACATCCTCGTCCGCCAGCGGGCACGTGCCGAGGTCGAGGGCCTGTTCCAGCGCTGGCGCGAGGGCCCGATCGAGGAGCTCGCGCCGGTGGTGGCCGGCGTGCGCGCGCACCGGGCGGTGTTCAGCGTCCTGCCCTGGCCCGAGGAGGCCGGCGACCCGGGGGCACCCGAGAAGGTCGAGGGCGCGACGGTGGCCCGCAAGCTGCGCACCCGCCGCGGCGCTCCTGGCTCCCTGGTCCAGCTCGAGGACGGCCGCTACGCGGTGACCGGCGACGGCATCGTGGCGGTGGGCGGCCCGCGCCAGGTGTTCCGCTACTGCCGCGAGCGCATCGGGCGCGCCGAGGACGCCGAGTCGCGCGCGTGGTGGCAGGAGGTCGCGGGCGTGCTCTCGCAGCGGGCGGTCTAGCCGGCCGAGGGCGAGCGCGGCCCAGCCCGCGCGCGGCGCGCCGCCCGCGGAGGCGCAATGGCGCGAACGCGGCGGCGACCTCCTCCGCCTCTTCCTCAAGCAGGCCGGAGACGACCAGCTCACGCGGCTGCGTGTCCATCCGTTTGGCCACCTCCAGCAGGAGCGGTCGCGTCAGGTTCGCCGCCACCGTCTCCGCCGCGGGCGGCGGCTCGCGGCGCAGGTCCCAGCGCTCCACCCGGTCGAGCGCCACTCCGTTGGCCGCGGCGTTCTCGCGCGTGGCCTCGACGGCGGCCCGTTCGTTGTCCACCGCGACCACCGGCGCGAAGCCCAGCTTGGCCGCCGCGATCGCGAGCACCCCCGAGCCGCAGCCCAGGTCGGCGAACGAGCCCTCCGGCTCGAGCTCGAGCAGGAGCTCGAGCGACAGCCTCGTGGTCGGATGCGCGCCGGTGCCGAAGGCCTGCCCGGGGTCCACGCAGAGGTCGATCACGTCGTCCCTCGGCGGCGACCACGGCGGCCGCACCCACAACCGGTCGCCCACCAGCACGGGCTCGTGGAAGCGCCGCCAGCGCTCGGCCCAGTCGTCGGCCACCTCGGTCCCGCTCACCGTCACGCGAATCGCCGCCAACGTCCGCCTCGCCCTCGGCCAGGGCCGGCAGCTCGCCCGGCGCGCCGTAGACCGCGTACTCGACCTCGGCGCCCAGGTCCACCTGCTCGACGCCGCCGGGCGCCAGCTCCAGGAGAGCCGCCAGCACCTCCTCCCCCGCCTCGGCGGGCGCGCGGACCGCCAGGCGGATCAGCGCAGGGCTCGGCGCACGCGGGAGAACAGCGACTCGTCCTCGACCGGGCGCAGGTTGTCGTCGGTGAGGCTTCCGCGCAGCTCCTCGAGCAGCTCGCGCTGGCGGCGGTCCAGGTTGCGCGGCACCACCACGTTGAGCACCACCTGCTGGTCGCCCTTGCGCCCGCGGCCCAGCGCGGGCATGCCGCGCCCGCGCAGCGTCACGATCGCCCCCGGCTGGGTCCCGGGCTCGACCTCCAGCTCCTCCTCGCCGTCCAGCGTGGGCACGGTGACGGTGGCCCCGAGCGCGGCAGCCGGCGCGGGGACGTCGACCACGGTGATCAGGTCGTTGCCCTCGCGCAGGAAGCGGTCGTCGGCGGTGACCTGGACGATCACGTAGAGGTCGCCGGCCGGGCCGCCGCGCTCGCCCGCGTGGCCGCGCCCGCCCAGGCGTATGCGCTGTTCGTCGGCGATGCCGGCGGGGATGTCGACGCTCAGGGTGCGGCGCTGGGCCTTGCGCCCGCGGCCGGCGCACTCGGTGCAGGGAGTCTGGGCGACCTTGCCGTCGCCGCCGCAGACGTCGCAGGAGGTGGCGCGCACCAGCTGCCCGAAGGCGGTCTGGGAGACCGCGCGCAGCTGGCCGCTGCCGCCGCAGCGCTCGCAGGTCTCGATCGGCGTGCCGGGCTCCGCCCCGTTGCCGTGGCAGCGCTCGCACGCGCCCACCAGCTCGTAGGAGACCTCGACCTCGGTGCCGCGCGCGGCCTCCTCCAGCGAGACCTCGACCTCCACCGCGACGTCGCCGCCCTGCACGCGGCCGCCCCCGCGCCCGCCGCCGAAGGGATCGCCGCCGAAGAACGCGTCGAAGATGTCGGCGAACGAGCCGAAGCCGTGCGCCTGCGAGGAGAAGCCCTGCGACTGCAGGCCGTCGTGCCCGTAGCGGTCGTAGATCCGCCGCCGCTCGGGGTCGGACAGGATCTCGTAGGCCTCGGCGGCCTCCTTGAAGTGCTCCTCGGCGTTCGGGTCCTCGGTGTTGACGTCCGGGTGCAGCGTGCGCGCGAGCGTGCGGAAGGTCTTCTTGATCTCCCGTTCGTCGGCGTCACGCGATACGCCGAGGACCTCGTAGGGGTCGCGCTTCACTCGTCGTACACCTGGCCCACGAAGCGCGACAGCTCGGCGGCGGCGTGGCGGACCGCGCCGATGGCCGAGCCGTAGTCCATGCGCGTCGGGCCGATGACGCTGACGGCGCCGAGGTTGCGCCGCGCGATGCCGTAGTTGGCCACCACCATCGACAGCGACTGCAGCTCCGGCGTCCTGTTCTCGCGCCCGATGCGCAGGTAGACGCTGGGCTCGGTCAGCGAGTCGCGCAGCACCGACAGCAGGGCGACGCGGTGCTCGAGCACGCCCAGCAGGTCGGCCAGCTGCGACAGCTCCTGGAAGCGATGCTCGGACAGCAGCCGCGCGGTCCCGTCGACGAACAGCGTGTCCTGCGCGGACTGCTCGAGCTCGGTGAAGGCGGGCGCCAGCGTGGCCAGGAACTCGCGCTCCGACCCGCGCAGCTCGGGGTCGTTGAGGCGCGAGTACATGCGCCGGCCGCCGACGTCGATGCCGCCCAGCGCCTCGTTGAGGTAGCTGACCGCCCAGTCCACCAGGCCGGGGTCGACCGGCGAGTCGTAGGAGACCACGCGCTTGGTCACCCCGCCGGTGGAGGTGATGATCACCACCATCGCCACCTGCGGCTGGAGCAGCAGGACCTCGACGCGCTTGACGGTGGCGGTCTCGATCGGCGGCGCGGAGACCAGCGCCAGCAGGTTCGTCACCTGCGAGAGCTGCTCGGTGGTGGAGCGCATCGCCTCGTCCACCTCGCGGCGGGCGTCGCGCAGCTCGACCACCGGGCGGGGTGCGGGCATCCCGTCCTCGATGAGGTCGTCGACGTAGCGGCGGTAGCCCACGTCCGTGGGCACCCGGCCCGCCGAGGTGTAGGGGTGGGCGAGCAGCCCCGCCTCCTCCATGCGCGCGAGCTCGGAGCGCACGGTCGAGGGGCCCCAGGGGATCTCCTCCAGGGCGGCGAGCGCCTTGGAGCCCACGGGCTGGTCGGAGTCCACGTGGACCTCGACCACCTTCCGCAGGAGAAAGCTCTGACGGGGCGTTACCTCCACGCCCAGAGAGGTTAGGAGGGCCGAGCGGCGGTGCTCGGCCGGCCAACGCCCGGCCTGCGCTCCGGCGCTAGGAGGGCTTCAGCTCCGCTTCGGCGTTGCGGATGATCTTGTTCATCTCCTGCGTCGCCTCGGTGTCCACGATCAGCGTGCCGTCGCCCTCCTCGCGGACCGTGCCGGTCACCTTGATCTCGGACTCGGGCACGCCCATGCCGCGGAACTGGACCTTCAGGCGCTTGAGCGAGCGCGGGTCGCCGCCCGCCGCCGCCGCGTTGGCCCGGGCCACCTGGGCCATCGAGTAGAGGCCGTGCAGGATGTTGCGCGGCAGGCCCACCTGCTGAGCGAACTCGTTGTCGATGTGGATCGGGTTGAAGTCGCCCGACGCGCCCGCGTAGCGGTGCGGCAGGTACTTGTCGGGCGTCACCGACAGCTCGGGGATCTGGTCTCCCTGCTTCACCTCACACCCCTCTCACGATGTTGGTCCACGTCGCGCGCACGACCTCGTCGCCGTTCTGGTTGGTCGAGACCGACTCGAAGACGTAGAAGCCCTTGCCGTCCTTCTCGGAGATGTCCGCGACCTCGGCGGTGGTGGTGATCGTGTCGCCGGCGCAGACCGGCTCGCCCCAGGTGAACTCCTGGCCGCCGTGGACCATGGCCATGAGGTTGATCCCCACCTCGGGGTCGGTGATGGCCGGCGCCATCGCGCCCGCCGAGTAGACGACGGCGAACATCGGCGGGGCGGGGACGTCGCGGAAACCGGCCTCCTTGGCCTTGTCGCGCTCGAAGTAGACGGGGTTGTCCTCACCCACCGCGCGGGCGTACTCCGCGATCTTCTCCTTGCCCACCTCGTACTCGAAGGGCGGGAACGACTTTCCCTTCGCGCTGTCGTCGACCGGCATGGATCGGGCAGTCTATGTGCCGATGAAGGTCGGCCGCCGCGACGTCAACGTCTCCAGCCCGGACAAGGTGCTGTTCCCGGAGATCGGGCTCACCAAGGCCGGCCTGGCCGAGTACTACGCCGCGGTCGCCGAGTGGTCCATCCCCCACCTGCGCGACCGCCCGCTCAACCTCAACGTCTACCCGCAGGGGATCACCGGCAAGGGCTTCTTCCAGCAGCACGCCTCCGACCACTACCCCGACTGGGTCGACCGCGTCGAGGTGCCCAAGCGCGACGGCAAGGTCGTGCACGTGATGGCCAACCGGGCGGACACCCTCGTCTACCTGGCCGGCCAGAACGCGGTGACGCTGCACAACTGGCCCAGCCGCGCCGACCAGCTGAGCCGTCCCGACCGCATGGTCTTCGACCTCGATCCGCCCGAGGGCGACTTCGGGGCGGCGCGCACCGCGGCGCTCGCGCTCGGCGACCTCCTGCGCGAGGTGGAGCTCGAGCCGTTCGTCATGACCACCGGCTCGAAGGGCCTGCACGTGGTGGTCCCGCTGCAGCGCCGCCAGGAGCACCCCGCGGTGCGCGAGTTCGCCCGCGACACCGCCGAGAAGCTGATCGAGCGCGAGCCCGATCTGGTCACGCTCGAGTGGTACAAGGACAAGCGCGGCGGCCGTATCCTGATCGACGTGCGGGCGACCAGGGGAATGAGCGTGGTCGCGCCCTACTCGGTCCGCGCCAAGCCCGAAGCCTCCGTGGCGGCGCCGATCCCCTGGGAGGAGCTCTCGGACGAAGGGCTCACCGCGCAGCGCTACACCGTGGCCAACGTGCTGGAGCGCAAGGCCGACCCGTGGGCGGACATCGGCGACTCGGCTCGCGCCCTCGGCGAGCCCGCCAAGCGGCTGAAACGCCTGTGAGGGTCCTTCTGTGCGCCATCGTCGTCGCGCTCGCGGCGGTGGGCTGCGGAAAGGACGACGAGCCCGGACGCCCGTCGGAGGTGTCCGCCAGCGGCTTCACGACCAAGCGGCCCAAGGGCTTCAACGGCGTGGGGACGGGGGAGGTCACGGGCGTCGTGCTCGGGCTCGTCGGCCCCCTGGAGCGCAGCGGCGGGTCCGCGCCCGCCCTCAACGTCGGCCGCTCGCCGGTGCCGCCGGACACGGCCCCCGGCAACCTGTTCAAGCTGGTCAAGAAGCAGAGCGAGGCTCAGGGTGCCCGGCGGCTCACGCGGCTCCCCGATCGCCGGATCGACGGGGAGGTCGCCGTGGGGGTGCGATTCAGGGCGACCGCCAGCAACAAGTCGCAGACGACCAGGCGCACCTACGCCGTGCGACACCGGGGCTTCGTCTACACGATCGGCTCGACGGTCCCCTCTCGCTCAGCCGACGAACGACCGATCGAGACGGTGCTCGACAACTGGAGATGGACGCCCTAGGCGCCTAGGCGGCGTTGCGCAGCGCCTGGGTCTCGGCCAGGGAGGCCAGCTTGCGCAGCGCGCCGTCCTCGATCTGCCGGGTGCGCTCGCGGGTGAGGCCGAAGATGCGGCCGACCTCGTCCAGGTTGCGGGGCTGCTCGCCGCCGAGGCCCCAGCGCAGCGCGATCACGCGCCGCTCGCGGTAGGACAGGTTCTCCATCGCCTCGGCCAGCCGGTCGCGCGACAGGCGGTCGGCCGCCACGTCGAAGGGCGAGGGTGAGCTCTCGTCGGGGATCAGCTCGCCGAGCGAGGCGGCGTCGCTGTCTTCGCCGACCGGCTTCTCGAGCGACACCGGCGCCTGGGCGGCGCGCATGATCAGGTCGGCCTCATCGGGGTCGACGCCGGCCTCGGCGGCGATCTCCTCGATGGTCGGCTCGCGGTCGCCGCCCTCGGCCTGCAGCCGGCGCTGCACCCCGTCGAGCTTGTTCAGCACGTTGTTGATGTGGATCGGGATGCGGACCGTGCGCGACTTGTCGGCGATCGCGCGGGAGATGGCCTGCCGGATCCACCAGGTCGCGTAGGTCGAGAACTTGAAGCCCTTGCGGTAGTCGAACTTCTCGACCGCGCGCACCAGGCCGATCGAGCCCTCCTGGATCAGCTCCATGAAGTCGAGGCCCTGGTTGCGGTAGCGCTTGGCGATCGACACCACCAGGCGCAGGTTGGCCTGCACCATGTGGTCCTTGGCCACCAGGTCGCCGCGCTCGACGCGCTTGGCGAGGGCCACCTCGTCCGCCGCGGTCAGCAGCTTGGTCTTCGCGATGCCGTCCAGGAACAGCTGCAGCGAGTCGGTGGTCTGCTCGGTAGCCGGGGCCTCGGCGGTAGTGGACACGGCGGCCAAGCTACGGCTGTGAGCTAAACGGTGGTTAAGAGTTCCCTGCTCTTGCCATAAAGAGCCCGCTCTCTTACTTTGGCTCCGTGGAATCCATCGATCTTGAACTAGAGAAGCAACGAAGCCTCCGACCTCGCGCCCTGCACCTCGAAGGAGGTGCTCAAGGCGAACAACTGGGACGTCGCCTACTTCATCTTCCTCGACGAGGGCCACCTCGACGAGGCCGTCGGCCTCCTCGGCCACAAGAAGGGCAAGAAGCTCACCGACCCCAACGGCTGGGAGCACCGCCACGTCCCCATCGACTGCGGCGACGACTCCGGCAAGACCGACGACTCCGAGGCGTCGGCCACGCACGGCGAGTTCACGTACGTGATCGCCTCCCACTACGGCAAGAAGCGCGGCCCCCTGCAGGTCGAGCGCCAGTGGATGGCCCGCTTCCGCCAGGACGACGTGGTCTCCGCCGGCGAGAACGGCGGCGTGCAGATGCACGTCATGCGCGACAAGTTCCAGCCTGCACCGCGCCGTCAACGATGCGCTGGCCGCCAGCGACATCGAGCTGATCCGCCCCTCGAAGGAGATGCAGAAGGCCTTCGTCAACAGCGCGCGCAAGGCGGGCAACAAGAAGGGCAAGAAGTGGGCCAAGCGCCTGAAGAAGGGCGACTACGCGTTCAACATCGAGGGCGCCGCCTTCCGGCCCAACGGCAACCTGCTGCTGGGGCTGCGCTTCCCGGTGGCGGCCACCGGCGCCCCCATCTTCGTCGAGGTGGCCGGCGTGCCGGAGTGGTTCGAGGGCAAGAAGTTCCCCACCGTCGAGGGCGTGTGGACGCTGGAGGGCCCGGGCTCGGCCGAGGAGCCGGTCGGCTTCCGCGCCATGACCTACCGCGGCAACAACGAGTACGACTGCATCCTGGGCAACCTCGACGCCGTCGACAAGAAGTCGATGCTGATCGACAACTACCCCGAGGGCGCGGGCGCGCTCTCCCAGCACTGGCGCTTCAAGCTCAACCGACCGGTCGAAGAACAAGGTCGCCAAGGCCAAGCACGTCAAGACGATGGGCGGCGGCGAGCAGCGCATCGAGGGCATCGCCGCGGGCCCCAACGGCCGCACGCTCTACGTGAGCGACGAGGACGGCCGCGTGGGGATGCGCTTCTTCAGGGTCTCCTAGTCGGAGAGCTGGGCGGCGGCCTGCGCTCCGGCGCTAGTCGTCGCCCAGCTGCAGTACCGACAGGAAGGCTTCCTGGGGCACCTCGATCCGCCCCACCTGCTTCATGCGCTTCTTGCCGGCCTTCTGCTTCTCCAGCAGCTTGCGCTTGCGCGAGATGTCGCCGCCGTAGCACTTGGCGATCACGTCCTTGCGCATCGGCTTCACCGACTCGCGGGCGATGATGTTGGTGCCGATGGCCGCCTGGATGGCGACCTCGAACTGCTGGCGGGGGATCTGCTTCTGGAGGCGCTCGGTGAGGGCGCGGCCCGCGGGATAGGCCTTGTCCCGGTGCACGATCATCGACAGCGCGTCGACCTGGTCGCCGGCCAGCAGGATGTCGAGGCGCACGAGGTCCGAGGCCCGCAGGCCGATCAGCTCGTAGTCGAGCGAGGCGTAGCCCTTGGTGCGCGACTTCAGCTGGTCGTAGAAGTCGAGCACGATCTCCGCCAGCGGCAGGTCGTACTGCAGCTGCACCCTGCGCTCCGAGAGGAAGGTCATGCCCACGTGCGACCCGCGCCGGTCCTGGCACAGGTCCATCACCGCGCCCACGTGCTCCTTGGGGCAGAGCAGCGTCGCGCGGATGTAGGGCTCGCGGATCTCCTCGATCTTGGTGCGATCGGTCGGCATCTCGCTGGGCGAATGCACCGAGATCGTCTGGCCGTCGGTCAGCTCGACCTCGTACTCGACGTTCGGCGTGGTGGCCAGCAGCTCGAGGTCGTACTCGCGCTCCAGGCGCTCGCGCACGATGTCCATGTGCAGCAGGCCGAGGAAGCCGCAGCGAAAGCCGAAGCCCAGCGCCTGGCTGGTCTCGGGCTCGTAGGACAGGGCGGCGTCGTTGAGCGAGAGCTTCTCGAGCGCGTCGCGCAGGTCCGAGAACTGGTCGGTGTCCACCGGGAACAGCCCGCAGAAGACCATCGGCTTGACCTCCTGGTAGCCGGGCAGCGGCTCGGCCGCCGGCTCGCGCTCGGAGGTCAGCGTGTCGCCGACGCGCAGCAGCGAGACGTCCTTGATGCCGGTGATCAGGTAGCCCACCTCGCCGGCCTTCAGCGAGTCGGTGGGCGTCATCCGCGGGCCGAAGAAGCCGATCTCGTCCACGTCGGCCTCGGTCCCGGTCTGCATCGCCCGGATGGCCTCGCCCTTGCGCAGCTCGCCGTCCACCACGCGGATGTAGGCCACCACGCCGCGGTACTGGTCGAACTCGGAGTCGAAGATCAGCGCCCGGGCCGGGGCTCCGGAGTCGCCCTCGGGCGGCGGGACGTGCTGGACGATCGCCTCGAGCAGGTCCGGCACCCCGTCGCCGGTCTTGGCCGAGAAGCGCAGGACCTCGTCGCCGTCCACCCCGATCAGCTCGTGGATCTCGTGGGCCACGCGCTCCGGCTCGGCGCCCGGGCAGGTCGATCTTGTTGAGCGCGGGGATGAGCTCCAGGCCGGCGTCCACGGCGAGGTAGGTGTTGGCCACGGTCTGGGCCTCCACGCCCTGGGAGGCGTCCACGACCAAGCAGCGCGCCGTCGCAGGCGGCCAGCGAGCGCGAGACCTCGTAGGTGAAGTCCACGTGGCCGGGGGTGTCGATCAGGTGCAGGCGGTAGAGCTGGCCGTCCTTGGCCGTGTACTCCACCCGTACGGCCTGGGCCTTGATGGTGATCCCGCGCTCGCGCTCGAGCTCCATCGAGTCGAGCAGCTGCGGCCGGTGGTCGCGCGCGTCGACCGCGCCGGTGACCTCGAGGATGCGGTCGGCCAGCGTCGACTTGCCGTGGTCGATGTGCGCGATGATCGAGAAGTTGCGCGTGTTGGGAGCCGGCGAGGCCACCCGCCGAGTCTAGGTGCGGCCGAGGAGCGTGCGGATCTGCCTGGCCTCGGGGATGCGCAGCGCCCAGACGGCCGCCGCGTAGGCCGCTAGGCCGACCACGATGCCCGCCCCAACCGATGCGATCTGCGCGAGCAGCGAGCGCCCGAGCGCCTCGTCGAGGCCGTACCAGGCCAGGTAGGCCAGGGCGGCCAGCGGCACCGAGGCGAGCAGCATCAGCGCGGCGCCGCCGATGGTCCTCGCGCCCTCGACCCCGTTGAGGTCGCCGCGCAGCACCCAGCCCTGAGCGACGCACATGACCACCGTGCCGGCCACGGTGCCGAGCACGATCCCGGCGATGCCCAGCGGCTCGTACAGCGCCGCCGCCACGCCGGCGTTGACCACGAGGTTGAGGCCGCTCAGCGCGGTGGTGAGCCACGGGCGCTGGAGGCTGAAGAAGGTGCGGGAGAACAGGAGGCTCACCCCCTGGAACGGCAGCGAGATCGACCACCAGACCAGCGCCTCGGTGACCAGGTCGGTGGCCTCGGCCCCGAATACGCCGCGCTGGTAGACCAGCCGCGTGATGGGCTCGGCCAGCACGCCCATCAGCACCGCGCTGGGGATCAGCAGCAGGCAGATCTGGCGCACGCCGTTGCCCATCCGGCTCCGCAGGCCGTCGCGGTCCCCGCGCGCCGCCAGCCGGGACAGCGTCGGGAAGAGGATCGTGGCGATGGAGATCGAGAACAGCCCCTGCGGCAGCTGGTAGATGCGGAAGGCCTTGTCGATCGCCGCCGGCGCGCTCTGGGAGACCAGCGTGCCGAACAGGGAGTTGATCAGCAGGCTGAGGTTGATCAGCCCGAGCGCGATCGTGACCGGCAGCATGAGCTTGAGCACGCGCCGCACGCGCTCGTCGCGCCAGTCGAGGGTGAGCGAGATGTGCCCCCCTCTCCCCCGCAGCCACGGCAGCGGCAGCACGAACTGGACCACGGTGCCCACCAGGACGCCGATCGCGTAGGAGTAGATCTCGTCCTGCTCGGAGAGCACCGGCTGCAGGCCGACGATCGAGGCGATGATCACCGCGTTCCAGGCGATGGGCGCCAGCGCCGGGACGCTGAAGTGCTCGAACGAGTTCAGCATCCCCACCGTCACGCCGCTGAGCGCGAGCAGCGTGACGATCGGGAACATCAGCTGGGCCAGGCTCACCGTGAGGTCGGCGAGGGCCGGGTCGTCGTCGAAGCCCGGGGCGAACAGGCCCATGATCGGGCGGGCGAACAGCACGAACAGCGCCGTCACCACGGCGAGCAGGATCAGGATCCCGAAGAAGAGGCTGGAGGCGATGCGGAAGGCCTCCTTGCGCTCGCCCTTCTCCAGCAGCTCGGTGAAGACGGGGATGAACGCGCCCTGCAGGGCCGAGTCGGCGAACAGCGCGCGCATCAGGTTGGGCACCTGGAAGGCGATCGTGAAGGCCGACATCGCCCCCGAGACGCCGAACAGGCTGGCGGCCACGACCTCGCGTACGAGGCCCATGACCCGCGAGAGCCCCGTGGCGAACGAGAAGAACGCCGTGCTGCGCGCGATGCGGCGGCCCTCGCCGCTCTCTGTCCGAGAGGCCAAAAGGGGTCGCTAAAGTTGCCGGGCGCAGATGGCCAACATCGCCTCACAAGAAAAGCGGATTCACCGAACGGAACGCGAGCGCGAGGAGAACCGGCGCTACACGTCGCAGGTGAAGACCTCTTTCCGCCGCCTCCGCGACGCGGTCGAGGCCGGCGACTCCGACCAGGTCGAGGCCGAGCACCGGCTGCTCACCTCGCGGGTCGACAAGGCCGTCACCGCCGGGGCTCTGCACCGCAACAACGGGGCTCGCAAGAAGTCCCGCGCGGCGCGTCTCGCCCGCGGCGAGTGAGCCGACCTGAATCTGGGTAGGTTTCCCCTTTATGTCCAAGGGAGGTACCAAAGCGTGGTAATCGGAATCGTCGCCGGAGTATGTGTTCTTTTGTTGATCCTGGCCTTCCTGGTGCCGCGCCTGTCGCGCGGGCCCCAGCGAGGCGTCGACAAGACGCTCGGCGTCGGCCAGCGAGCCGGCGGCAAGGCCCCCGGCCCCCTAGGCCGGCTGTTCCAGAAGCCTTTTTCCTCGTCCCGCAAGGCGACCAACAAGAGCGCCTCGAAGGGACGTCAGGCCCGCGGCAAAACCCCTATGTAGGCTGAGCGGCCGGTGGAGACCCGGCTGCTCATAGGCGGAGAACGAGTGGCGGGCGATGGCCCGCCACTTGACGTTGAGAACCCCGCCACCGAGGAGATCGTCGCCCGCGTGGGGACGCCGTCGGCGGAGCAACTGGACGCCGTGCTGGCCACGGCGCGCGAGGCGGCGAAGGGCTGGGCGTCCACGCCGGCCATCGAGCGGGCCGAGATGCTGCAGGAGGTCGCCGCGCGCATGCGCGCGCGGACCGACGAGCTGGCCCACGTGATGACGCTCGAGGGCGGCAAGCCGCTGCTCGAGAACAGCGACGAGGTGGGCTGGACCGCCGCGTCGTTCTCCTACTACGCCGAGATGGGCCGCAACTTCGGCGGCCGCGTGATCCCCTCGATCGAGTCCACCCAGATGGCGCTCGTGCTCAAGGAGCCGATGGGCGTGGTGGGCGCGATCGTGCCCTGGAACTACCCGCTGCTGCTCCTGGGCTGGAAGCTCGCGCCCGCGCTCGCGGCCGGCAACGCGGTGGTGGCCAAGCCCAGCGAGCTGACGCCGCTGTCGACCCTGATGCTCGCCGACGTCTTCGACGTGCTGCCCCCGGGGGTGGTGGGGCTCGTGCCCGGGGCCGGCGACGTCGGCTCCTCGATCGTGGAGGACGAGCGCGTGGATTGCGTGGCCTTCACCGGCTCGGTGGAGACCGGCAAGAAGGTGGCGGCCGCGGCCGCCGAGCGCGTCGCGCGGGTGAACCTGGAGATGGGCGGCAAGGACCCCTTCATCGTCTGCGCCGACGTGGCTCCCGAGCTCGAGGTGGCGGCGCGCGGCGGGGCGTGGGCGGCCTACCTCAACGCGGGGCAGGTGTGCACCTCGGCGGAGCGCTTCTACGTGGCGCGCGAGGTCTACGACGACTACGTGCAGGCCTTCGTCGACCACACCCGCAGCCTGCACGTGGGCGACCCCATGGACGGCGCGACCGACATCGGGCCGATGGTCTCCGCCCCGCAGCGCGCGAAGGTGGCCGAGCAGGTGGAGGCCGCGGTGGGCGCGGGCGCCGAGCTGCTGGTGGGCGGCGACCGCGCGGGGCGCGACGTGGGCCACTACTACTCGCCGGCCGTGGTCACCGGCGCGGCGGCCGACACCGCGCTGTTCAGCCAGGAGACCTTCGGGCCGGTGGCGCCGATCGTGCCGGTGGACTCGCTCGACGAGGCGATCGCGCTCGCGAACTCGACCCGCTTCGGGCTGGGCGCGAACGTCTACACGCGCGACCTCGAGACCGCGCTGCGCTGCGTGCGCGAGATCAAGGCCGGCACGGTCTGGATCAACGACCCGCTCACCGACAACGACGCCGGCCCCTTCGGCGGCTTCAAGCAGTCGGGCATGGGCCGCGAGCTGGGCCAGGAGGGCCTCGAGGCCTTCCAGGAGACCAAGCACGCCCACATCGAGACCAACATCGAGGTCAAGGAGTGGTGGTACCCGTACGGGTCGGGCGGCCCGCTCGGCTGAGCTAGCCGGCGGCTTCGGCCAGCGCCAGCGAGAAGGCGGTCTCGTCGTCCAGCGGGCTGTCGCCGCGTAAGCCCGAGCTCCAGATCGGCGAACACGCACAGGGCGCGCTCCAGCGCGGCGCGGTCGGCCCCGCGGGCTTTGGCGAGGGTCTTCTTGGCCAGCCAGGGCGGCATGCCCAGCTTGCCGGCGGCCTGCTTCTCCGAGGCGCCCGACTCCAGCAGCCGCACCGCGCCGTGCACCTGGCGCAGTGAGCGAACCACGGGGAACACGAGCCCGGCCGGCCGCTCGCCCGAGGCCACCAGCTCCTCGCCCAGCGCCAGGGCCGCCTTGACGTCCCCCGCGGCGACGGCGTCCGCCAGGTCGTAGGCGCGCGGGGCGGCGGCGCCCGAGGAGTTCTCGCCCACGTCCTCGACGGTGACCGCCGTGCGCGGGTGGATGGCCAGCGTGAGCTTCTCCAGCTCGCGGCTCAGGGCCTGCTGGCTCGGCCCGACGGTGTCCACCAGGGCGCGGGCGGCGTCCTTGTCGATGCTCAGGCCCAGCTCGCCGGCGCGGCCCGCCACCCACTTCGGCAGCTCCCACGGCTTGGGGGCCGGGTACTCGCGCATCTCGCCGCCGGCCGCCTCGACGATCTTGGTCAGGCCCTTGAGCGCCTTCCCCCGCACGACCAGCACCAGGACGGTGTCCGGCGTCGGGTGGGACAGCGCCCGCTCGAGCGGATCCAGCTGCCCGGCCTTCCAGGCGCCGGCGTCGTCGACGAGCAGGTAGCGGGTGCCGGTGTCGAAGGTCAGCTCGGAGAGGGCGGCGACCACCTGCTCGGGCGGGGTCTGGCGGGCGTCGAAGCCCTCGAGCCCGCCCGGCCCGCGCTCGCTCTCCGCGCGCGCCCGCACCCTCGCCCGCCAGGCGTCGACCTTGGCGTCGTCGTCGCCGCAGACGAGGTAGACGGGCTTCAGGTCGGCCACGTGCCGAGCATAGGCCGCGGGGCCGACGCCCTAGCGCTCCCCCGCCGCCGCCAGGCGGCCGTCGCTCAGCCCGACCGTCACGGTGCCGTCGCGGTCGTTGCGGAAGGTGCGCACGCCGGCGGCGCGGAGCGCCCTGAGCGTGGACGGGGTCGGGTGGCCGTAGGTGTTCTCCCCCACGGGTATCGAGGCGACCCGCGGGCGCAGCCGGTCCAGCACCTCGGGCAGCCCGGGGTCCGCGCTGCCGTGGTGAGGGACCTTCATGGCGTCGACCGGCGGGAGGTCGAGGGGCAGCAGGGCCTCGCTCTCGGCGTCGGCGGAGAGGAAGAGCCGGATCCCGCCCACCTCGACCAGGGCGACGACCGCCCGCGGGTTGGGGTCCTCCGGCGCCGGCCCGGGCGGCCGGGGCGGCGGCGACAGGATGCGCACGCCGATCGAGCCGGCGTTCAGGGCCAGCCCCGCCTGGGCCTTCACGCTGCGAACGCGGCGACGCGCGGCGGAGCGCTCGACGGCGCGGAACCCGGGATCGTCGGTGCCGTCGCCGCCGTCGAGGAACAGTTCGACCGGGAGCTCGGAGATGACCGCGGGCAGTCCGCCGTGGTGGTCGCGCGAGTGGTGGGTGGCCACGACCAGCGACAGGCGGCGCACCCCCGCCCGCCGCAGCCGGCGCACCACGCCGCCCTCGGGAGGGCCACCGTCGAACAGGACCGCCGAGCCGTCGGGCGCCTGGATCAGGGTGGCGTCGCCCTGGCCCGACGTCGAGGAAGCTGATCCGCGGCTCGTCGGGCGGCGGGTCGGGGCCGAGGGCGAGGACGCCGCCCGCGAGAGCCGCGGCGGCCAGCAGGCCGAGGAGCGCCCGGCGGGGGCCGCGGCCGAGCGAGCCCCAGGCGGCTTCGGCGGCCGCGGGCTTGGCGGCCAGCCTCCCGGGCAGGCGGCCGATGCCCCAGCGGGCGGCCAGGAGGGCCAGCGCGAGCAGCGCGTAGGCCGCCGCCAGGCCGCCTCGGGACCCGAGTGGGAGCTGGAGCTGCGCACCGGGGAGCTCGGCGCACCTCTCCGCGAGAGTCGTCAGGAAGCTGACGGCCGGATCCGCAACGCGCCCCGCCATCGCCGCGAGAGCGTCCGCCGGCTGGGCGAACGGCGGGCCCAGCGCGGCCAGCTGGCCGACCGCCGCGGCGACCATCCCCGCCCACATGACCACCGGGACCGCGGGCAGGGCCAGGACGTTGGCGGGCAGGCTCGCTGCCGAGACCGAGCCGAAGTGGTGGGCCATGAGCGGCGCCGTGGCGACCGTTGCCGCCACGGTCACCGCGATCCCCTCCGCCAGCAGCCGCGGAAGCCGGCCCAGGCGCCTGCGCAGCGGCGGGGCGAGCACGATGATCCCCGCCACCGCCGCGAACGACAGCTGCCAGCCCACGTCCCCGGCCGCGCGGGGGTTGAGCGCGAGCGTCGCCGCCGCCGCGAGCAACAGCGCGTAGACCCGCGAGGCGGGCCGCGAGGCGGCCATCGCCACCAGCGCCGCGGCGCCCATGACGCCCGCCCGCTGCAGCGAGGGCCCCGCCCCGGCCAGCGGCACGTAGACCGCGATCAGCCCGAGCAGCACGGCCACCCGCGCGGCGGGCCCCGCGCCCAGCGCCGCGAGCAGCGGCAGGGCGAGCGCGCAGAGCAGCGCCACGTTCTGGCCGCTCACCGCCAGGAGGTGCGCCAGCCCGCTGGCCCGGAAGCTGTCGCGCACGTCCTCGTCGATCGCCTCGTCCTGGCCGAGGACCATCCCCCGCAGCAGGGCCGCGTTGCCCGGCGAGAGGCCGCGGTCGATCGCCCGCTCGGCGCGGGCGCGCATGGCGTCCACGGCGCCCATCGGCCCGCCGCGCGAGCGCCCCGTGGCCGCCACCGCGTCGAGCTGCAGCTCGCCGGCGAGGCCACGCGAGCGCAGGAAGCCCGCGGCGTCGAAGCCGCCGGCCGCGCGCGGCCGGCGCGCGACCGCGGTCACCGGCGCGAAGCGCCCGCGAACGCGCAGCTCCTGACCCGGCCGGGCGCCCCGGGGCCAGCGCAGGTACTGGTGCGACCGGGCCTGGACCCGCACGCCGCCGCGCAGCGCGATCGCCGCCCGGCTGCCGAAGGCCGACCGCCGCGGCCGCTCGAGCAGGTGAGCGGTCGCGTCGATCCGGGCACCGTCGGCGAGCCGTTGCCCCGGCCGGTCGAGGGCGTCCACGCGCAGCGCGCCGAAGCCCGCACCCGCCAGCAGCAGCGCTGCCGCCGCGAGCGCCAGCCTCTCCGCTCGCAGCGCCGCTCCCGACGGCGACGCAAAGCGCCGCGCCGAGCAGCAGGGCCTCGGCCGGCAAGCCGCAGAGCAAGAAGGCCGGCAACGAAAGCGGCCAGGGCGGTGTGCGCCGGCCGCCGGCGCGGGTCGAGCGCTACGAGGGCCGACCGCGGGCCGCTCGGCGCGGCCCGGGCCGGTGCGACTCCGCCCGGCGCGACCCGGCTCGGGTCCGGCCCCCCGGTCAGGGCCCCACCGCTTCGCGCAGCGCGGCGAACCGCTTCTCGCCGATCCCCTCGACGTCGCGCAGCTGCTCTACCGAGCGGAAGCCTCCCTTCTCCTCGCGGAACTGGACGATGCGCTTGGCGAGGGTCGGCCCGATCCCGTCCAGCTGGTCGAGTTGCTCGACGGTGGCCGAGGCCAGGCTCAGCTTGGCCGCGCCGGCCGACGCGCCGCCTCCCCCGGCCCCCGACGCTCCGGGCGCGGAGGATCCGCTCGCCGAAGCGCCCGCCGCCGGCCGCTCGCCGACTTCTCGGCACCCTGATCTGCTGACCGTCCTCGACGGTCGCGGCCAGGTTCACCGCCGACAGGTCCGCCCGCCGCAGCGGTCCCCCCGGCCCGCTCCAGCGCCGCGCCCACCCGTGCGCTGCCCGCCAGGCGATAGAGCCCGGGCCGCCGCACGGCACCCGCCACGTGCACGTAGAGCGAGGAGCGCTCCTTCTCGCCGGCGACCTTCACCGGCGGAGGCGGGGCGGACGACTGCGCCGGGCCGCCCGGCGACAGGAGTCGGAAGGCGGCGAACACGGCGATCGCCGCCGCGACCCCCCAGGCGATCAGCTGTCCGCGCGTGAGCTCGACCACGGCGCGAAGCTACGGCGGGGCCGGCGACGCGAGGGTGAACGGTGTTACGGATCGGCGAAAAGCGGCACAATGGCGCCGTGCGCCGCGCTCTCCCGGCCCTGCTCCTCCTCGCCGCAGCGTTCCCCGCCCCCGCGGCGGCCGCACCGATCCCCGACGGCCCGGACGGCGGCCCCGGCGACTTCACGGGCGCGCCCTTCGACACTCGCCCGCTGCGCTCTCCGACGCCGCCGCGCCACCCGTTCATGGCGCCGAACGACCGCTCGAACCTCCATCAGGACGCCTACCAGACCGACACGTCGCGCGGCCTGGGCCCGCTCGGCCACGGCATGACCCAGACCTCGACGCTCAAGACCGCCGACTGCGGCTCGGTGACCTTCGACTCCCGCGGGCGCATCGTGACCATCTGCGTCGGCCTGCTCCGGCCCACGCTGGTGGTCATGGACCCGAACTCGCTGGCGACGATCGAGGAGATGCCGCTCCCGCTGCGCACAGCCGAGCGCCAACCCCTTCCAGGACTTCACCGGCGGCGGCTACTTCTACCTCGACCACCGCGACCGCGCCGTGTTCGCCACCACCGAGCGCCGCATCATGGTCGTGGCGGGCGCGCGCGACGTGCAGGCCTCGTACGACATCAAGCAGCGCGGTCCGCAGCGGCGACGGCGTCATCTCCACGCTGCCGGACTGGTCCGGGCGGATCTGGTTCGCGACCAAGAGCGGCGTCGTGGGCTGGGTCGATCCGCGCACCGGAGCCGTCCGCAGCCGGGCGCTGAACGAGCCGATCGGGAACTCCTTCGCCGTCGACGAGGAGAACGGCGTCTACATCGTCACCGATGGGGCCCTCTACCGCCTCGAGGCGACCTGCGAACGGCATCAACACCGTCTGGCGCGAGGGCTACGCCAACGACGGCCAGCAGCAAGCCCGGCCAGACCCAACGCGGCTCGGGCACCACCCCCACCCTGTTCGGCCCCGGGCTGGTGGGGATCACCGACAACGCGGACCCCATCCGCGTGGTGGTCATGCGCCGCGGGCGCAGCACCGGCGGGAAGCCCCGCACGGTGTGCGCCACGCCGGTGTTCAACCGCGGCGCGAGCTCCGACGACCAGTCCCTCATAGCCGTCAACCGCTCGCTCATCGCCGAGAACAACTACGGCTACACCGGTCCGCCCTCGGTCCAGTTCGGCCGCACCACGCAGCCGGGCCTCGAGCGCGTCGACGTCCGCCGCGACCTCAGCGGCTGCCCGAAGATCTGGCGCTCGGAGGAGCGGGCGCCCTCGGTGGTGCCGAAGGTCTCGCTCGACGGCGGGCTGGTCTACACCTACACGAAGCCCGCGGGCGACGACAGGGACCCCTGGTACCTCACCGCCCTGGACTTCCGCAACGGGCGCACGGTCTGGAAGAAGCTCGCCGGCTACGGGCTCGGGCACAACAACAACTACGCGCCGGTCACCGTCAATCCCGACAACGGGACCGCCTACGTGGGCACGCTGGGCGGGCTGGTCGCCCTGCGCGACCGCACGCCCCCCAAGCTGCCGCACTCGCCGCGGCTGAGGGTCGAGGCGCGCTGCGGGAACCGCCGTGTCCGCGGCCGCCTGAGCGGCATCGACGAGCCGCTCGTGCTGCGCGCCCGCATCGCGGTGCGCAAGCGCAAGGGCACCGACCGCTCATCGCCGTTCCGCGTCCGCTGGAAGCTGCGCCGCACCCCGCGGCGCGTCCGGGTCCGCATCGTGGCCCGTCTGCGTGACGGCCGGCTGCCGCGGCGCACGAAGACCGTGCGCTGCCGCCGCGTAACGATCGAGCAGCGGCGATCAGCCGCAACGAGCCGGCTCCTCTCGCCGCTAGCGCACCTCGAAGCCGGAGAGCCCCTCGGGCTCCTCCTCGCCGGCCTCGAGCTTGGCCACGTCGGCGCTCTCGGGACCGCTGCCGGCCAGGTCGACCATCGCCTGCACGGCATCGGGGTCGCCCTCGAAGACCGCCTCGACCGTGCCGTCGTCGCGGTTCTTCACCCAGCCGGCGACGCCGCGGCTCTCAGCCTCGCTCTTGACGGTGTCGCGGAAGAACACTCCCTGCACCCGGCCGTGGGCGACGACCCGGCGGCGCACCTTCTGCTCGCTCATGGGGCCGACAGTACCCGGAGCGCGAGCATCTCCCACACGAGGTTCGCCGCCAGCACCGCGGTGGTCTGCGCGGGCCCGTCGCGACCGAGGTCGAGGCCGGTGAGCTCGAAGCCCACGAACGCGGTGCCCGCCAGCGAGCGCAGCAGGGTGATCGCCTCGTGGGGCAGGAGGCCGGCGACCTCGGGGGTCCTCACCGCGGGCGCGAACGCCGGATCGATCACGTCGAGGTCGACGAGCAGCACGCAGGGCGAGCCGGCTGTGCGGGTCAGGACCCGCTGCGAGTACTCGCCCGGCCCCTGGACGCGCAGCTCGTCGCCGGTGAGCAGGTCCACGCCGCGCTCGCGGACGGCGTCCAGCTCCTCGGGCTCGGGCAGCGGCCCGCGCACGCCGGCGACCAGCGAGCGGGTCGGGTCGACGAGGTCGTCGCGAACCCACTCGGCGAGGCGATCGGCCTCCGCGTGGGCGTCGAGCACGAGCAGCGAGAGCGGCCCGTGACGAGCGCGCAGGGCCTCGAGCGTCCCGCCGCCCACCGCGACGGGCACCGACCCCGCCTCCAGCCACGGCTCGACCGGGCCCGAGCCGCCGTCGACGGCGTCCTCGAGCACGTCGAAGCCCAGCGTCGGGTGCCACGGCTGCAGTCCGGCGGACGCCGTGCGCAGGCCCTCGGCGCCGAGCACCACGGCTCCGCCCTCCCCTTCGAGCGGAAGCCCCGCGAACGAGCTCATTCCGCCACCACGCGCACCGTGCGCAGCCGGCGGTCGCTGGCGCCACGCAGGCTCCCCCCGTGGTCGAGCGCCTCCTGCACGTACTCCAGCGTCTCGGCCGTGAGCCGCTCGCCCGGCAGCACGTTGGGGACGCCCGGCGGGTAGGCGGCCAGCGACTCGGCGGCCACCCGGCCCGCGGCCTCGGCGGCGGGCAGGACCTCCTGGGGGGCGAAGAAGGCGTCGCGCGGCGTGAGCACGAGGTCGCCCCACGGCGGCGGCGGGGCGAAGCTCTCGCGCCTGCGCTCGCCCTCTCCCAGGCCCTCGAGCGCGTGGCGGAGCGCGGCCACGAGCCGCTCCCCCTGCGGGCGCGCCGGCTCCCCCATCCCGAACACCGCGACGATCACGTTCTCGCCCGCCAGCTCGAGGTTCACGTCGTCGCCCTCGCGCAGGATGCGCGCGATGTCGTAGCCGCTCTCGCCCGTGCCCCGGACGTCGACGGCCAGGCGCAGCGGGTCGTACCCGGCCACGCCGGCGCGGCCCGCCAGGCGCTCGTCCAGCACGTCGAGCCCCGGCAGCGCGCGCACCGCGTCGCGCGTCGCGGCCATCGTGGCGAGCGTCTCCTCCAGCAGGCGGTGGCCGTCGGTCACCGCCAGGCGCCGGGCGGCGTCGAGCGAGCCGAGCAGCAGCGAGTTGGGGCTGGTCGACTCGACCAGCGTCACCGCGCGGTCCACGACGTCCTCGTCGAGACGGTCTCCGTGGCCCAGGTGCACGATCGCCGACTGGGTCAGGCTGCCGACGATCTTGTGGGTGCTGGAGATCACCAGGTCGGCGCCGAGCGAGAGCGCGTGCGGCGGCAGGTCCTCGTGGAAGGCGAGGTGCGCGCCCCACGCCTCGTCGACCACCAGCGGCACGCCGTGCGAGTGCGCCACCTCGGCCAGGCCGGCGACGTCGGCCACCGCGCCGAAGTAGGTGGGCGACACCGCGGTGGCCCCGACCGCGTTCGGAGTGGCGGTGAGCGCCCGGTCGAGCGCCTCGGGGGCAAGACAGTGCGCGATGCCCAGCTCGGGGTCCAGCTCCGGCGCGACGAAGTGGGGTCGCATGCCGGTCATCACCAGCGCGTCGATCGTGCTCGAGTGGGCGTTGCGCTGGACCACGACCTCCTTGCCGGCGTGGCGGAGGGTCAGGAGCCCGACGTGGTTGCCCTGCGAAGCGCCGTTGATGAGAAACCACGAGCGCCGCGCGCCCCAGGCCTCGGCGGCCAGCGCCTGGGCGGACTGGAAGGGCGTCGGCTCGGGGCCCACGTCCACGCCCCAGGTGAGCGCGGGCACGTCGAGCTCCAGCGCGCGCTCGCCGATCGCCTCGCGCAACTCGGGGTCGGCGCCCGGACCGCCCTTGTGGCCGGGCACGTTCAGCCGCGCGGGATTGCGCGCGGCGTACTCGCGCAGGGCCTCGAGGAAAGGGGCCCGGTCGGCGGTCACCGCCGCAGCGTAAGCGCCACGGCCTCGGCGGGCGAAGCGGCCGGGACAACGCCCTCGATCTCCCACGTCCGGAGCCCGACGACCCCCTTGCCCGCCTTCAGCGCCAGCGCGATCTCCGACAGCGTGCCGTAGCCGCCGGCGACCGCGATGAGCGCGTCGGCGGACCGGACCACCAGCGCATTGCGCGCCTCGCCGAGCCCGGTGGGCACCGCCACGTCGACATACGGGTTGGCCGCGGCGCGGTCGGCTCCGGGCAGGATCCCGAGCGTGGTGCCGCCCTCGGCCTTGGCGCCGCGGCAGGCGGCCTCCATCGCGCCGCCGAGTCCGCCGCAGACCAGCAGCGCCCCGGCACGCGCCAGCTCGCGGCCGACCTCCTCCGCCTCGGGCGGCTCGGCGTCACCGGGACCGACTACCGCGACGTTCAGCGGACCACGAAGTTCACGAGCTTGCCCGGCACCACGATCGTCTTGACCACCTCGCGGCCGTCGAGCCTCGCGCTCAGGCGCTCCGAGCCGCGCGCGTACTCCTCGAGGTCCTCCTGCGAGGCGCTCGCCGGGACCATCAGCCGGTCGATCAGCTTGCCGTTGAGCTGCACGATCAGCTGGATCTGGTCGGTGACCAGCAGGTCGGGGTCGGCCTCCGGCCAGGGCTGCTCCCAGACGCGGTCGCCGGTCAGCTGCTCGTAGACCTCCGAGCCCAGGTGGGGGGCGAAGGGGAACACCAGCGAACTCGCGGTCGTCAGCGCGAAGCGAACGTGCGAGGGATCGACCTGATCACGCAGGCGGTAGAGGTCGTTGACGAGCTCGATGACCGCGGCGATCGCGGTGTGGGTGGAGAAGCGCTGGCCCAGGTCGCGGGTGACCTTGTCGATCGCCCAGTGCGCCTTACGCAGCAGGTCGCTCGTCTCGCCCTGCGGCTCGTTCGGGCCCTCCGGCGCCTCCTGCGCGGCCCGCCACAGGCGCGACAGGAAGCGGTGGATTCCCTCGATGCCCTCGTCGGCCCAGTCGCCGCCCTCGGCGGGATGGCCGACGTAGAGGATGTAGCTGCGCGTGGTGTCCGCGCCGTAGCGCTCCACGTAGTCGCTGGGCGAGACGACGTTGCCCTTCGACTTGGACATCTTCGCCCCGTCGCGCGTGACCATGCCCTGGGTGAAGAGCGCGTCGAAGGGCTCCTGCACGCCGAGCAGGTCCAGGTCCGCCAGGGCCTTGGTGAAGAACCGGGCGTACATCAGGTGCAGGATCGCGTGCTCGACGCCGCCGATGTACTGGTCGACGGCCATCCACTCGTCCACCACCGCGCGCTCCCAGGGCGCCTGGTCGTTGCGCGCGTCGCAGTAGCGCAGGAAGTACCAGGACGAGTCGACGAAGGTGTCCATCGTGTCGGTCTCCCGCTTGGCGGCGCCGCCGCACTTCGGGCACTCCGTGTTGACCCAGTCCTCGGCCGCGGCCAGCGGCGAGCGGCCCTGCGGCGCGTAGTCCTCCACGTCGGGCAGCTCCACCGGCAGCTGGTCGTCGGGAACCGGCACCTCGCCGCACTCCGGACAGTGCACGATCGGGATCGGGCAGCCCCAGTAGCGCTGGCGCGACAGCAGCCAGTCGCGCAGGCGGTAGTTGATCGTGGGCCGGCCCCCGGCCTGCTCCACGATCGCGTCGAAGGCCTCGCGGTTGTTGCGGCCGTCGAAGGGACCGGAGTTCATCATCGGCCCGTCCCCGCTGAACGGCAGCTCCTCGTCGCCCTCCACCACCTGGCGGATGGGCAGGCCGAAGCGCTGGGCGAACTCGAAGTCGCGCTGGTCGTGCGCGGGCACCGCCATGATCGCCCCCGTGCCGTACTCCGCCAGCACGTAGTCGGCCACGAAGACGGGGATCTGCTCGCCGTTGACCGGGTTGGTGACCGTGCGGCCCAGCTCCACGCCGGTCTTCTCGCGGTCCTCCTCCCCCCGCTCCTCGGCCGAGGCGGTCAGCGCGCGCTCCACGTACTCGCGTACCTCGGGGGCGTCGGACATGCGCAGCACGTCGGGGTGCTCGGGCGCCATGACGAAGAAGGTGGCGCCGAAGAGCGTGTCGGGGCGGGTGGTGAACACCTCGTAGTCGGTGTCCAGCTCCTCGCAGCGGAAGGTCACCTGCGCGCCCTCGGAGCGGCCGATCCAGTTGCGCTGCATCGTCTTGACGTGCGCGGGCCAGTCGATCGTGTCCAGGTCCTCGAGCAGCCGGTCGGCGTAGTCGGTGATGCGGAAGAACCACTGCTCGAGCGAGCGCGCCTCGACCAGGCTCCCGCAGCGCTCGCAGCGCCCGTCGATCACCTGCTCGTTGGCCAGGACGGTCTGGTCCTTGGGGCACCAGTTCACCGCCGCCTCGTTGCGGTAGGCGAGGCCCTGCTCGTAGAGGCGCAGGAAGATCCACTGGGTCCAGCGGTAGTAGCTCGGCTCGTGGGTGCCGAACTCGCGCGACCAGTCGATGGAGATACCCCAGCTCCTGAACTGGCGGCGGAACTCCGCGATGGAGGCCTCGGTGGACTCGCGCGGGTGCTGCCCGGTGCGGATGGCGTGGTTCTCCGCGGGCAGGCCGAAGGCGTCGTAGCCCAGCGGATGCAGCACGCGGAAGCCGTTGCGGCGCCGGAAGTGGGCGATGGCGTCGCCCACCGAATAGACCTTCAGGTGCCCGATGTGGGGCTCGCCCGAGGGGTAGGGCAGCATCTCCAGCACGTAGGACTTGGGCCGCCCGTCGGGCTCGTTGGAGACCTCCCAGGTGTGCTCGTCGGCCCACACGCGCTGCCATTTGGGCTCGATCTGGTGGGGGTCGTAGGCGGAATCGGCCATGCTGCGCCGAGGGTAGTGCCACAATCGGGGGTGCCATGAGCGCAGGTAGGACGCCTCGTGTGGCCGACGTGGCGGCACAGCAGGTCGAGAGCATCGTCTCCGCCGCCCAGGCCGCCGCCGAAGAACTTCGTGCCGAAGCCGAGCGCGAGGCGAAGCAGATGCGCGCCGACGGCCGCAGCGCCGGCGAGCGCGAGAAGGCCAAGGCGCGCGAGGAGGCGATCGCCCTCAGCGAGGAGGCGCGCCGCTCGGCGGACAAGCTGCTGGCCGACGCCAAGCGCGAGGCCGCGGAGCTGCGCGAGAAGACCCGCCGCGCGAGCGAGGAGCAGACGGCCGCCGCCAAGAAGGCGTCGGCCGAGGTGCTCGCGGAAGCCCAGGCGCTCTCCGGCGGCCTGCGACGGCTGGGCGAGTCGCTGGGCGCGCAGGCGGAGCGCATCCTGCGCGACGTCCAGGCCGCCCACCGGCGCATGCAGGCCGACCTGCGCGTGGAGAGCGGCGCCGGCGCCTCGTCCGGCTCCGACACCCCCGAGTTCTCGCCCCGCTCGTCCGCCACCGAGTCGCTGCCGGTGTCCAGCGAGCGCCTGCGCCGGCGCGAGACGACCACACCCCCGCGCCCCCGTGCCGTGACCGAAGAGGAGTCCGAGCGCATCCAGCGGGCAGCGGCCGAGGCCGCGGAGGAGAAGGAGCGGCCCGCGCGCCGCGAGCGCGGCTCCAACCCGCTCGACGACCTCGACGTCCCGTCGTGGGTCGGCCGGGACCGCTAGGCCACTAGAGCCGCACCAGCCGCGTCGCGGTCGCCTTGAAGACCGCCTCCACCCGGCGCCCGGGGTCCAGCCCCAGCTCGCGCGCAGCCGCCTCGGTCAGCTCCGCGGCCAGCGGCTGAGGCGTCGCCAGGCCCACCCGGACGCGATTGCCCACCGTGGTCACCGAGAGCACCTCGGCGGCCAGGCGGTTGCGGGCCGAGCCCTCGGGGTGCGAGCCCGCGGGCGCCAGCTCCACCTCCCAGGGGAAGACCGTCACCGCCACCGCGCCCTCGCCGCGGTCGGTGGTGGTCACCTCGCCGCCGCCGTCGAGCGCCACCGTGGTCAGCCCCGCCTCCGCGGGGGCGGCCGTCCCGGTGAGCACGGCGGCGCCGGTGAAGTCGGCGACGAAAGCCGAAGCGGGCGCCGCCGCCAGCTCGCTCGCGCTTCCTCGCTGCACCACCCGCCCGGCGTCCACCACGCCCACCTCGTCGCCCAGCAGCGCCGCCTCGGCGAAGTCGTGGGTCACGAGCAGCGCCGGCACCTCGGCCTCGGCCAGCACACCGGCCAGCTCGCGCGAGGCGGCGGCGCGAGTGCGGGCGTCGAGAGCGGACAGCGGCTCGTCGAGCAGGAGCGCCCTCGGGCGACGCGCCAGCGCTCGGGCCAGGGCCACGCGCTGGCGCTCGCCGCCCGACAGCTCGCGCGGCATCGCCTCGGCGCGGTCGCCAAGCCCGAAGCGCTCGAGCAGCTCGCCGCGCCCGGGAGCGGCGCTCGCCCCGGGGGCCCTCGAGCCCGAACGCCACGTTGCGCCAGGCGCTGAGGTGCCCGAACAGCGCGTAGTCCTGGAACACGTAGCCGCAGCGGCGCTGCTCGGGCGGCAGGTCCACGCCGGCGTCGGTGTCCAGCCACGTCGTCCCGCCGCAGGCGGCCCGCCCCCGCTCCGGGCGCAGCAGGCCGGCTGCGATCCGCAGGGCGCTGGTCTTCCCCGCGCCCGAGGGGCCGGCGAGCGCCAGGCAGCGGCCGGCCGGCACCTCGAGCTCGAGCTTCCAGCTCGAGCTCGCCCACCCGCGTGCTCGCCGCCAGCTCAAGCACGGGCGAGCGTGGAGCCGCGGCCCACGAGCTTGACCGCCAGGAGGAGCGCGCCCGAGACGAGCACCAGCACCGCGGCCAGCGCGAGCGCCGCGTCGAAGTCGGTCGAGAAGCTGCTGTAGATCGCGAGCGGGACCGTCTGGGTGACACCCTGGAACGAGCCGGCGAAGATCAGCGTCGCTCCGAACTCGCCCAGCGCGCGGCCCAGGGCCAGCGCCGTGCCCGCGGCGAGGCCCGGCAGCGCGGCCGGCACCGCGACCCGGGCGAACGCCCCCGCCTCCGAGGCGCCGAGCGTGCGGGCGGCGTCGAGCCACGTGCGGTCCAGCGCGCCGAACGACGCCTGGGCCTGGCGGATGTAGAAGGGCGAGGCGACGAAGGTCAGCGCCACCACCACGCCGGCGGTCTGCAGCGCCAGGCTGTCGCCCGTCAGCGAGCCGAGGATGCCCGCCGGTCCCACCGAGGCCAGCAGCGCGATGCCGGCCACCGCGGGCGGCAGCACCAGCGGCAGCTCGACCAGCGTCACCACCACCGCCTTGCCCCGGAACTCGCGTGTGGCGAGCAGGTACGCGGCCGGGGTGCCGACCACCAGGATCAGCACGAGCGACGCCGCGGTGGTGCGCAGGCTGAGCAGCAGGGCGTCGCGCGCCTCGGGCTCGCCCAGGCTCGCGATCAGGTCGCCCGGGCTCGTGTCGAGGAAGATCGCCGCCACGGGCAGGCCCAGGAAGAGCAGGACGGCGGCCAGCGCGGCGAAGAGCAGCGCCGGGAACCAGGCGCCGGGGCGCATCAGGACGGGGGCGGGCCGATCGCCGCGTCGCGAAGCGCCTGCGCGCCCTGGCCCTCGAGCAGGCTGCGCACGAAGGCGCGCGCGGCCTCGGGCTGCTTGGCCCCCTTGACGACGGCGACCCCATAGGCCACCTCGGGGTCGAGCCTGCCGGGCAGCGTGATCGCCTTCAACCGTCCGCCGGCGGCGTCGACGTCGCTGCGGTAGACGAAGCCCGCGTCGGCGGCGCCCTGCGACACCTTGCCCACCACCCCCTTCACGTCGGGCTCCTCCGAGCGCACGTTGGCGAGGATCGCCTCCCGCTCTCCGCGCGGCAGCCCGCGCAGGACCTCGCGGGTGTACTCGCCCACCGGCACCGACTCCGCGCCGATCGCCAGCTTCAGCCCCGGCTTCGCGAGGTCTCCCAGCGTGCCTACGCGGGCGTCCCGGGCCGGCACCGCCAGGACCAGGTCGTTGGTGGCGAACGCCACCGGCTTCTCCACGAGCCCCTCCTCGGCCAGCGCCTCGGGCAGCTTGGTGTTGGCCGCGGCGAAGACGTCGGGCTTCACGCCCTTGCGGATCTGGGCCGCGAGCTCGTCGGACCCGGCGAAGGAGAAGCGCAGCTGCGCGCCGTCGTAGTCGCGCTTCAGCGCCGCGAAGGCCTCGCTGAGCGACGCGGCCGCCGACACGGTGAGCACCGGCTTCTCGCCGGAGCCGGTCCTCTCGTCGCCCCCGCAGCCCGCCAGCGCCAGCGCCGTGAGCGCCAGGGCCGCGAGGCGCCTCACGGGCGGTCCACCATCACCGAGGTGGCCTTCACCGTGGCCACAGCCGGCACGCCCTCCGCCAGGCCGAGCTCCTCCACGGCGTCGCGGGTGACCGCGGCGGTGACCAGGTGCGGGCCGGCCTCGATCTCCACCAGCGCCATCACCCCGTCGGACTCGACCGACCGCACGACCCCCGCGAAGCGGTTGCGGGCCGAGAGCGAGTCGCCGGTCCCGTGACGGGCGGGGCGGCCCGAGAGGCGCTCGACCTCCGCGGCCGGCACGCGACGGCGGTTGGCGGAGTCGCGTTCGGTGCGCAGCTTGCCCGCGCGCTCCCAGCGGCGGAGGGTGTCGGCGCTCACCCCGATGGCGCGAGCGGCCTCGCCGAGCGAGAGGTCTCCGGTCATCTGCCTAAGCATTGCATAGGCAGGATTGCCGAGGGCCTAGGATCGAGCGGTGAATGCGCAGGAGGTGGTCGAGCGCCACCGCAGCCTCGGTCGCCCCTTCGACGCCGGCCCCATCCGCAGCTTCGTGCGCGAGGAGGGCGAGGGTGAGCCGGTGGTCTGCCTGCACGGCGTCCCGATGTCCTCGTTCCTCTACCGCCGCGTGTTGCCCGAGCTCGCGGGACGGGGCCTGCGCGGGGTGGCCTTCGACCTCCCGGGGCTGGGCTTCGCCGACCGTGGCCCGGCGATCGACTACAGCTGGACCGGCCTGGGCCGGTTCGCGCGCGCCGCAGTGGACGCGCTCGAGCTGGACCGCTTCCACCTCGTGGTCCACGACATCGGCGGGCCGGTGGGGCTCGAGCTCGCCGCCGCGATGCCCGAGCGGGTGCGCTCGCTGACCGTCCTGAACTCGATCGTCAACCCGGACGGCTTCAAGCGCCCCTGGATGATGGAGCCCTTCGCCGTGCGCGGCGTGCGCTTCGCCTGGCTGCGCTCGATGACCCGGCCGATGTGGCGCACGCTCTACCACCAGGCGGGCATCAGCCGCCACCGCGCGGTGCCGGCGGCCGAGATCGACGCCCACCTCCTCCTGCTCAAGCGGGGCGACCGCGGCCGCTCGTTCCTGAGGGTGATGCGCGGCTTCGAGCGAACGCCCGAGAAGCGCGACCTCTACGCCGCGGCGCTGACCGGCCCCTACCCCGTGCAGGTGGTCTGGGGCGAGCGCGACCCGGCGCTGAAGATGGCCGACCAGGGCGAGTACGCCCGCCGCACCGCGGGCCTGGACGAGATCCACACGGTTCCGGGCAAGCACTTCATCCCGGAGGACCACCCGGCGGCCATCGCGGAGCGGGTGGCCGAGCTGCAGCGGAGGATGGACCGCTGAGGGGACTCGAACCCCTGACCTTCGGCTGCCAGCCGAACGCTCTTCCAACTGAGCTACAGCCCCAGCGGGGCCCAAGGCTACTAGCCGAAGTCCGCGCTCCGGGGGTTCTCCGCGAACTCCTCGAGCGCCGTGCGGCCCCGCCCGATGATCGGGTCCCCGTGGGCCAGCAGGAGGTGGTCGAAGTCCAGCTTCAGCAGCTCTCCGATGCGCTCCAGGGTCGCCTCCTTGACCTGCTCGGGGTCGTCCATCAGGAAGTCGGGCTGGAAGCAGAGCTCGCCGTCCCAGACCAGCAGGGCGTCGGCGAACAGCAGCAGGCCCTCGCCGCCGGCGCGGATGTGGAAGGCGGTGTCGTCGGGAGAGATCGCGCCCATGGGCTGGGCGGTGACTCCGGCTGCGACCTCGTCGCCCGGGGAGTAGGGCTCGACCCTCTCCTCGCCCTCGAAGGCACGCAGGCCGGCCTCGGGAACGAGGATCGAGACGCCGCCGAGGGCGTCCGCGAAGCGGTGGGAGTCGCGCGAGTGGAGGCGGCAGCTGAGCACGATGCGCGACGGCGGGGGCTCGAGCCGGGGAAGCCCGTCGAGCGGCTCGATCGGGTCGAAGACCACTCCCGCGGCGGGGATCCAGTGCGAGTGCACCTGGAACTTGATCCGCGGGTGTGGCGCGCTCCAGTGGAACACCCCGGGGACGGGCTCGTCCACGACTAGCCGACCGAGCGGGCGGGAACCTCGCCCCAGAGCTGCTCGAGGCGGTAGTACTCGCGCGCGTCGGGCGTGAAGATGTGCACCACGCAGTCCAGGTAGTCGAGGAGGATCCAGCGGGCCTCCCGCTCCCCCTCGGCGCGGCGCGGCAGAAGCCCGTTCTCGTCCTTGAGCCCCTGGTAGACGGCGTCGCGGATCGCGCGGGTCTGGCGCTCGGTGTTGCCCGAGCAGATCACGAACCAGTCGGTGTAGGAGACGACCTCGCGCACGTCGAGCACGCGCACGTCGATCGCCTTGCGGTCGGCGGCCAGCGCGGCGATGCGCTCGGCCAGCTGGGCGGAGTCGAGCTCGCTCATCGCGCCCCCGCCGGCGCGCGCGTGCCGTACAGGCCACGGGCGGCCATCGCCTCCAGGACCGGCTCAGGCACCAGGTGCCGCAGCGGCCTCCCCGCCCGCGCCCGCTCGCGCACGAGCGTCGAGCTCACGTCGAGACGGGGCATCTCGAAGAACTCGACCGCCTCCGCCCCGTCCAGCCCGGAGAGCCGATCGCGGACGTGGGCGGCCTCGTGGCCCTCCCTTTCGGCCACCGCCACCGTTGCCAGCGCCAGCACGGTCTCGGGCTCGTGCCAGCTGGGCAGCGCCGCGGCCTGGTCGCCGCCCAGCAGCAGCACCAGCTCGTCCCGGGGCGCTTGCTCTCGCCACGCCCTCAGAGTGTCTGACGTGTAGGACGGACCCGCGCGCTCGAGCTCGATCCGCGACACCTCCAGCCCTTCCTCGTCGCGCGCGGCCAGCTCGCAGAGCTCGGCTCGCACCTCGGCGCCGGGGTCCTCGTCGATGGTGCGGTGCGGCGCCTCGCTCACCGGGACGAGCACCACGTGGTCCAGGCCGAGCTGCGCGCGCGCCTCCTGAGCGCACACCAGGTGTGCGATGTGCGGCGGGTTGAACGCCCCGCCGAGGAGACCGACCCTCACCCCGGGCGTACCTGCCCCGAGCCCTCGATCACGTACTTGTAGGTGGTCAGCTCGCGCAGGCCGATCGGGCCGCGGGCGTGCAGCTTCTGGGTCGAGTTGCCGATCTCGGCGCCCATCCCGAACACGCCGCCGTCGGTGAAGCGCGTGGAGGCGTTCACGTAGACGCAGGCGGCGTCGACGCCGCCGGTGAAGGCCTGGGCGGAGTCCGTCGAGCCGGTCACGATCGCCTCGGAGTGCCCGCTGCCGTAGCGGTTGACGTGGTCGATCGCCTCCTCCACGGAGTCGACCACCCGCACGGCGCAGATCAGCGCCAGGTACTCGGTGGCCCAGTCCTCGTCGGTGGCCTCGGCCAGGGTGTCGGCCAGCGGCCCGGCGAGCGAGCGGGTGCGCCCGTCCACGCGCAGCTCCACGCCGGACTCGCGCAGCTCGCCCAGCACGCGCGGCAGCAGCTCCGCGGCCACGTCGGCGTGCACGAGCAGGGTCTCCATGGCGTTGCACACGCCCGGGCGCTGCACCTTGGCGTTCACGGCGATGGCCAGCGCGTCGTCCAGGTCGGCGGTCCGGTCCACGAAGACGTGGCAGTTGCCCGACGCCGCGTACATCACCGGCACGGTGGCGTGCTCGGTCAGCGCGGCCTTCAGGCCCTCGCCCCCGCGCGGGATGATCAGGTCGACCAGGCCCTCCTGGGTGGCGATCTCGCGCAGCTCGTCGCGGTCGCCGCCGGCCACCAGCGAGATGGCGGCCTCAGGGAGTCCGGCCGCCGCCAGGGCGCCGCGAGCCACCGAGGCCAGCACGGCGTTGGAGTGCGCGGCGGTCGAGGAGCCGCGCAGCACGATGGCGTTGCCCGACTTCAGGCACAGCGCGGAGCAGTCGATCGTCACGTTGGGCCGCGCCTCGTAGACCACGGCGACGACCCCGAGCGGGACGCGCACGCGCCGCAGGTCCAGGCCGTCGGGCAGCCGGTGGCCGTCGATGGTCTCCCCCACCGGGTCGGCCAGCGCGCGGATCTCCAGCACCGCCTCGGCGATGCCCTCGAGCCGCTGCTCGGTGAGCGTCAGGCGGTCGATCAGCGCCGCGGACAGGCCCGCCTCGGCGCCGGCCGCCACGTCACGCGCGTTGGCGGTGAGGATCTCGTCGGAGCGGTCGCGCAGGGCGAGCGCCATCGCCTCCAGCGCGGCGTCCTTCTGCGCCGTGCCGGCGCGCGCGAGGGCGAGCGAGGCCGCCCGCGCCTCGGCGCAGATCTCCGTTACCGACTGTGCGGTCGCGGCCACATCTGCAGGGTAAAGGCTGCCGCTACGGCTGGAAGACGATCTTGATCGCCCCGTCCTGCTTGTTCATGAACTTCTCGTAGGCCTCCGGCGCCTCGGTGAGCGGCACCTTGTGCGTCGCGAAGTCGTCCACGCCGAGCGGGTCCTCGTCGGTGAGCAGGGGCATGATGTCCTCGACCCAGTTCCAGACGTTGGCCTGCCCCATGCGCAGGCGGATCTGCTTGTCGAACATGGTCAGCATCGGCAGCGGATCGGCCATGCCGCCGTACACGCCGCTCAGCGAGATCGTCCCGCCGCGGCGCACGATGTCGATCGCCGCGTAGAGCGCGCTCAGGCGGTCCACGCCGCCCGTCTGCATGATCTTCTCGCCGAGCGCGTCGGGCAGCAGGCCGACCATCTTGTGGGCCAGCTCGCCGATCGGCGCGCCGTGCGCCTCCATGCCGACGGCGTCGATGACCGAGTCCGTCCCGCGGCCGTCGGTCATCTCGCGGATCACGTCGCCGAGCTCCTTCTTGTGGTCGTCGAGGTTGATCACCTCCACGCCGCGCTGCCGCGCGCGCTCCATGCGCTCGGGCACGCGGTCCACGCCGATCACCCGGTAGCCGCGGTGCAGCGCGATGCGCGCGCACATGTCGCCGATGGGGCCGAGGCCCAGCACGGTCACGCTGCCGCCGTCGGGCACCTGGGCGTACTCCACGGCCTGCCACGCGGTGGGCAGGACGTCGGAGAGGAACACGTAGCGGTCGTCCGGCGGCCCGTCGGGCACCTTGATGGGAAGCGTGTTGCCGAAGGGCACGCGCAGGAGCTCGGCCTGCCCGCCCGGCACCTGGCCGTACAGCTTGGTGTAGCCGAACAGCGAGGCGCCCATGCCCTGCTCGCGCACCTGGCTGGTCTCGCACTGCGAGTTCAGCCCGTGGTCGCACATCCAGCAGTCCTGGCAGGAGACGTTGAACGGGATCACCACGCGGTCGCCGGACTTCACGTGGGTGACGTCGGGACCGACCTCCTCGACCACGCCCATCGGCTCGTGTCCGAGGATGTCTCCCTCGCTGAGGAAGGGCCCGAGGACGTTGTACAGGTGGAGGTCCGAGCCGCAGAGCCCCGTCGTGGTGATCCGGACGAGGACGTCGTCGGGCTTCTGGACGGACGGATCCGGGACCTCGTCGACCCGGACGTCCTGGTTGCCGTGCCAAGTAAGTGCTTTCACGGCCCTCGCCCTACCCGCGCGAGGTGCCCACAAACGGGTTACTCGAGAACGAAGTAGTCGCGGTGGACGGCCTCGTCGACCGCGCGGGGCAGCAGCTCGCGAACGTCGGCGGTCTTCATGCCCTTCACGCGCTGCAACTCGCTCGCCGAGTAGTTGACGATGCCCTTGCCCACCGCGGCCTCCTCGCTGCGCACCTCGACGGCGTCGCCGGCCTGGAAGTCGCCTGTCACGCCGGTGATGCCCACCGGCAGCAGGCTCGTGCCGCGCTCGCGCAGGGCGCGCTCGGCGCCGCCGTCGACGGTCAGCACGCCGCGGGTCGGCTTGGCGTAGCGCAGCCACAGCTTGAAGCTGGAGACGCGCGGGCCGGCCGCCGGGTGGAAGCGGGTGCCGGTGTGCTCGCCACGCAGCGCAGTGGCCACCGCCTCGTGCTCCACGCCCGAGCTGACCTGCGCTGCGATCCCCGCCGCGGTGGCCATCTCGGCGGCGACGACCTTGGAGCGCATCCCGCCCGAGCCCAGCGGCGAGGAGGGCATGCCGATGTCCAGGCCCTCCAGGTCGCCGAAGTCATTCACCTCGTCCACGAGCCGCGCGTCGGGATCGGTGCGGGGGTCGGCGGTGTGGAGGCCGGCCGTGTCGGTGAGCAGCACGAGCAGGTCGGCGCTGAGGAGCACGGCCAGCTGCGCGGCCAGCAGGTCGTTGTCGCCGAAGGAGATCTCGTCGGTGGTGGTGGTGTCGTTCTCGTTGATCACCGGCACCACGTTCCAGGCCAGCAGCCGCTCGAGGGTGTGGCGCGCGTTGAGGTAGTGGGTGCGCGCGGAGAGGTCGAAGAAGGTCAGCAGGATCTGCGCGCTCGGGACGCCGCGGGCGCGCAGCAGGTCGTCGTAGGCGCGGTAGAGGTGCCCCTGGCCCACCGCCGAGGCCGCCTGCAGCTCGTCCATGGCCGACGGGCGCATGGGCAGGTCCATCTCGCGCATGCCGCGGGCGATCGCGCCCGAGGTGACGAGCACGATCGAGTCCCCCGCGCGGTGCCGCGTGGCGACCTCGTCGCAAACCGGCCGCAGCACGTCCTCGCGGACGGCGCCCACCGAGTCGGCGACGATGCTCGACCCCAGCTTGACGACGATCTTGGCCACGGCGAGAACCTAGAGCGGCAGGCCTAGAGCGGAGCGCCCGGGTCCAGCTCGAACACGGTCCCCGCGATCTCCACGTCGTCCCCGGGCTCGAAGCCGGCCGACTCCAGCGCCTTGATCACGCCGATCGCGCGCAGGCGCTCCTCCAGGTAGCGCAGCGCCTCCTCGTTTCCCAGGTCGTGGCGGGCCAGCAGCCGCTCCACGCCCCGCCCGGTCACGCGGAAGGCGTGCTCGCCGGTGCGCTGGACGTCGAAGCCGCCGTCGGCGCCCGGGGCGGTAGACGCGGTGCTCGGCCACCTCGGGCGCGTCCTCGGCGATGCCCTCCTCGGGCACAGCGCGCAGCAGCGTGGCGCGCAGCTCCGGCAGGCCGCGCCCGGTTGCGGCCGAGGTGAGGAACACCTCGCTCGTCACGCGCGAGCGCCAGAGCTCGGCGGCGGCCTCGGCCTCGTCCTCGGGCAGCAGGTCGGCCTTGTTGAGCGCAAGCAGCCGCGGCAGCGCGGCCAGCCCCCCGCCGTGCTCGCGCAGCTCGGCCTCCACGGTGGCGTGGTTCTCGAACGGGTCGCTGCCGTCGGTCGGCGCCAGGTCCACCACGTGCACCAGCAGGCGGCAGCGCTCCACGTGGGCCAGGAACTCGTGGCCCAGGCCGGCGCCGGCGCTGGCCCCCTCGATCAGGCCGGGGATGTCGGCCAGCACCAGCTGGCGGTCGTCGGCCTCGATCGTCCCCAGCACCGGCTCGAGGGTGGTGAACGGGTAGTCGGCCACGCGCGGGGCCGCGCGGGTCATGCGCGCCAGCAGCGAGGACTTGCCGGCGTTGGGCAGGCCCACCAGCCCGGCGTCGGCCATGAGCTTGAGCCGCAGCTCCAGCCACCCTTCGTCGCCGGGCAGCCCCTTCTCGGCGAAGCGCGGCGCCTGGCGGACCGAGCCGGCGAAGCGCTTGTTGCCCTTGCCGCCCGAGCCGCCGCGGGCCACCACGGCCCGCTGGCCGGGGACCGTCAGGTCCCAGCGCGTCTCGGCTTCCGAGCCCACCCGGCCCTCGGCCACGGTGCCGGGCGGCACCGGCACCTCGAGCGTGGGCGCGTTGGCCCCGTGGCGCTGGTTGCCCTCGCCGTGGCCTCCGCGCTTGGCCCGGAAGTGGGCGCCGCGGCGGAAGGCTCCGAGGTCGCGGCGCGAGGGCTCGCAGACGAGCACCACGTCTCCCCCGCGGCCGCCGTCGCCGCCGTCGGGACCGCCCTTGGGCACGTGGGCCTCGCGGCGGAAGGACACGGTGCCGTTGCCGCCGGCGCCGGCCTGGACCCAGATCCTGGCTTTGTCCGCGAACACGGGGCTGAGCGCCCCGGGGCCCTAGTGGCCGTCGACGACCGTGATGGTGCGCCCGCGGTGGCCCTCGGCGAACTCGACCACGCCCGCGCGCTTGGCGAAGATCGTGTGGTCGCGGCCGAGGCCCGCGCCGTCGCCCGCCTTGAAGCGGGTGCCGCGCTGGCGCACGATGATCTCGCCGCCCGTGACGGCCTGGCCGGCGAAGACCTTGACGCCGAGCCGCTTGGCGTTGGAGTCGCGCCCGTTGCGCGAGGACCCGAGTCCCTTCTTATGAGCCATCCGAGTCCTCCTCCTTCGTCTGCTTCTTCTTGGCGGGCTTGCGGGAGAGCTTCTTGATCTCGCCGATCTCGAGGCGGGTCAGCTCGGCGCGGTGGCCCTGGTGGCGCTTGTAGTTGCTCTTGGGCTTGAACTTCAGCACCCGGATCTTCTCGCCGCGCTCGTGGCCGGTGACGGTGGCCTCCACCTTCACCTTCTCGAGCTCGTCGCCCTCGAAGACCGTGTTGTCGCCGTCGGCCAGCAGGAGCGGCTGGAGGTTGACCTTCGCCCCCTCGTCCTCGTGCAGGCGGTCGACGACCAGGGAGTCCCCGGACTCGACGCGGTACTGCTTGCCACCGACCTTGACGACTGCGTACATGAGCTAGGAGAGGCTAGCGGGAGCTATCCGGTTTCAGCGGCCGACTTGCGCCGCCCGCGGCCGCCCCGGCGGCCCCGGCGCCGGCCGCGCCGTTCGCCGTCCTCGGCCGGCGGCGGGTTTACCAGCTGGGCCTCCGCCGCCGAGCGGCCGACCTTCTCGATCCGGACCATCGTCTGCTCGCCGATCAGGCGCCCGGCGCCCTCGACGGAGATGACGTAGCCGTCCAGCTTCGCCACCGCGTCGTCCTCGTTGTACATGTGCGGCTCTTCGATGCGCACGAGGACCTCCTCGCCCTCGCGGAACGGGAGCGCGCGCTCCTCGACGTCGTCGCGCTCGCCCTCGAGCAGCACGGCGAAGTGGTCGATGGGCAGGGCCTCCGAGCCCTCGAAGTGGAAGCGCTTCCCGGTCTCCTGCTCGATCTCGAGGATCGGCGCCTGGGGCCCGGCGACCAGCTCGGTCGAGACCTCGGGGTGGACGGCGATCAGGAACGCGTCGACGTCGGGGCGCTCGGCTGCCAGCTCGCGCAGCTGGCGCTCGGCGTCGATGGCCACTGTCTCCTCGGAGAGCACCACGCCCTCGCCCTCGCAGGTGGGGCAGGTCTTGGTGAGGATCTCGCGCACGCCCTCGGTCACGTTCTGGCGGGTCATCTCCACCAGGCCGAGCGGCGAGATCTCGACCACGTAGGTCTTCGTGCGGTCCTCGTCCAGCGCCCCGCGCAGCGACTTGAGCACCGCGTCGCGGTTGCGGTTGCGCGACATGTCGATGAAGTCGATGACGATGATGCCGCCGATGTCGCGCAGCCTCAGCTGGCGCACGCACTCCTCGGCGGCCTCGAGGTTGGTCTTGACGATCGTGTCCTCCAGCCGCGCGCCCTTGCCGCGGCCGACGAACGAGCCCGAGTTGACGTCGATCACCGTCATGGCCTCGGCGTAGTCGATGATCAGGTAGCCGCCGCTGGGCAGGTCCACCCGGCGCGACAGCGTGGACTGGATGGCCTCCTCGACGCCGAAGCGCTCGAACAGCGGATCCTCGCCCTTGTAGAGCTCGAGCCGCGACAGCAGCTCCGGCGCGGTTCGGGTGAAGAACGACTCCAGGCGGTGGTGCTGCTTGGGGTCGTCCACGATCGCGCGCTCGAACTGGCCCGGAGAAGATGTCGCGCGCGACGCGCACCGGGAGGTCGGCCTCCTGGAAGACCATGGCCGGAGCCGGGGTCTCGTCGGCGCGCTTGCACAGCACCTCGTGGAGCTTGTGGAGGTACTTGATCTCGCGCTCGAAGTCGTCCTTCTTGCCGCCCTGAGCCGCGGTGCGGATGATCGCGCCGCCGCCCTGCAGGTCGATCTTCGCGGCGGCCTTGCGCAGGCGGTCGCGCTCCTTGTCGGGCAGCCGGCGCGAGACGCCGACGCCCTCGCCGTCCGGGACGTAGACCAGCAGGCGGCCGGCGATCGAGAGCTGCATCGACAGGCGCGGCCCCTTGGTCTTGAGGGGGTCCTTGACGGCCTGGACGAGCACCTCCTGGCCGGGCTTGAGCAGCTCGGTGATCTGCTTGCCCTTGCCACGCCCGCCGCGGCCGCGGCGGGCCACCTCGACGCCGGGGATGACGACGTCGTCGGCGTGCAGGAAGCCGTTCTTCTCCAGGCCTATGTCGACGAAGGCGGCCTCCAGGCCGCCCAGGACGTTGTCGACCTTGCCTTTGTAGATGTTTCCGACGATCGAGCGCGAGCCGCGGCGCTCGACGTAGAGCTCAGCGACGCGTGCGTCTGACTTGCGTCCGCCTTCCGATTCCAGAATGGCGACGCGGGTTTCGCCACGGTCGCCCGTGACGAGCAGTTGCTTCTTCAAGGTTCAGGGTTCCTCTCATAGGACTAGGTCCCGGCCCTTGCCCGAAGCAGCGTCGCGCGCCTGCGCGTGTATCGACTGCAAGAGGCCAAGTGCCAGGAAGGTCACGATCACCGAGGAGCCGCCGTAGGAGACGAGCGGCAGTGTGATTCCGGTGATGGGCATGATCCCGATGGTCATACCGACGTTAACGAAGAGCTGGAACATGAGCATGGCCGTTATCCCGCCGGCAAGGATCGTGCCGTAGAGGTTTTTCGCCATGGTCAGTATTCGCAGCGCCCTCCATATGAGGAGGGCGAACAGGGACAGCACTATCGCCGCCCCCGCGAACCCGAACTCCTCGCCGACCACGCTGAAGACGAAGTCGGTGTGGTGCTCGGGCAGGAAATCGAGCTTGGTCTGTGTCGCCAGGTCGCCACGGCCGGTCTTGCCCCCGGAGCCGATGGCGGTCAGCGACTGGTTGACCTGGTAGCCCTCCTCGCGCGGGTTCTCCGTCGGATCGAGGAAGGCCGTCAGGCGGTCCATCTGGTACGGCTTGAGAAGTTGTACGCCCACCGCCGGCGCGGCCACGAGCGCCAGCACCACGGCGGTCGCGGCAAGGCCGCCGAGCGCCGCGAAGTGGGTCCACTTGGTGCCGGCCACGAACAGGCAGGCGGTCACGATCGCCAGGTAGACCAGGCCCGAGCCGAGGTCGGGCTGGGCGATCACGAGCATCGCCGGGAAGACGGCCATGAGCACGGCGCGGCTGGTGGTCTCGCGGTCCCCCAGTTTTCGCACGCGGTCCACCAGGAAGGCGGACAGCGAGAGGATCAGCAGGATCTTGCCGACCTCCGAGGCCTGGAAGCTGAAGAAGCCGAGCTCGAGCGAGCGCTGGGAGCCGCGCGCCGTGGCGCCCAGCAGCATCACCAGCAGGATCGAGACGATCATCGCCGCGTAGAGGCCGAACTTCCACTCGCGGAAGCGCGAGTAGTCGATCCGCGACAGCACCAGCATGAGGATCAGACCCACGCCGAAATAGGCGGCCTGGCGGATGAAGAAGTAGTTGGGGCTGCCGGAGACGTCGTCCGAGGTCGCCGTCTTGATCGTGTAGAGGCTGCACGCGATCAGGCCGAGGGTGGCCAGCAGCAGGAGCGGGTCGAGCCGGAAGGTGGGCACGCGCGGTTCCTCGCGGAAGTCGCGGACCCCGGTTCCGTAGGGGGATGCCACGGTGGTCGGCACCTTAGTCGGGCGCTCCGCCGCCCTGCACCTGCTTCTTGGCGTCGCCCTTGACGCCGAACAGCTCGGCGAGGATCTGGCGCGCCTTCGGCGCGGCCGATTCGGCGCCGAAGCCGCCGGTCTCGTCGGTCACCGCCACCACGTACTTGGGGTTCGGATAGGGCGCCAGCGCCACGTACCAGGACTGGTCGGGGCGGCCCGCGCCCTTCTCCGCGGTGCCGGTCTTGCCGGCCACGGGGATGGGGAAGCCCTTGAACACGGGGGTCGAGGTGCCGCCGGACTCGCTGGCCGCGCCGCGCAGGCCCTCCAGGATCGCCGAGCGGTACTCGGGCTTGATCTTCACGCGCCGCGCCGAGGGGGCCTCGAGCTGCTGCAGCGCGCGGCCGCCCGCGTCCTCGATGCGCTGGCCCAGGCGCGGGCGCAGCACGCGGCCGCCGTTGGCCACCGTGGCGTAGGCGACGGCCATCTGCAGCGGGTTGGCCTGCAGGTCGCCCTGGCCGACGGACAGGTTGATGTTGTCGCCGATCGACCAAGGGCGGTCGGTCAGCTTCTTCTTGAACAGCTGGTTGCGCCACTTGGGAGTAGGGACGAAGCCCTTTGCCTCCGAGGGCATGTCGATGCCGGTCGGGCGGCCGATGCCCAGCTTGCGGGCCCAGCGCTGCATGAGCAGGCCGTCGCCCTGCCCGTTGGCCTCGCGGCCGATCAGGTAGTAGTAGACGTCGCTCGACACGGTGAGCGCCTTGCGCAGCGCCACCGGCCCGTGCGAGACGCCGCCCGCGTTCTGGAAGCGCACGCCACCCACGGTGATCGAGCCGCCGTCGTACTGGACGGTGTCGGGGGTGATGATCCCGCCCTGCAGGCCGGCCACCGAGGTGATCAGCTTGTAGGTCGAGCCTGTGGGGTAGCCGCCCTGGGTCGCGCGGTTGAACAGCGGCTTGCCCAGCTCCTCGGAGGACAGGCGCTTGAAGTCCCTCGGCCGGATGACCTTGGAGAAGATGTTCGGGTCGAACGAGGGCGTCGAGCCCAGCGCGACCATCTGGCCGTTCCGCACGTTCATGACCGCGAAGGCGCCCTTGGTCCCGGCCAGGGCCTGCTGGCCGACCTTCTGAACGCCGAGGTCCACCGAGAGGCGCAGCTGGCGGCCCTGCACCGGGCGCTTGACCGACAGCTCGCCCTTGAGGTTGCCCAGGGCGTCGACCTGCACGCGCGAGGCGCCGTTCTTGCCCCGCAGGAAGCGGTCGTACTGGTACTCGATGCCCGACTGGCCGACGCGGTCGCCCAGGCCCACGCCGCGGTAGCGCTGGTCCTTGAGCTGCTCCTTGGTGATCTCGCCGACGGTGCCGAACAGGTGGGCGCCGATCTGGTGGTGCGGGTACTGGCGCAGGAAGACGCGCTCCACGGTGACGCCGGGGAACTCCTTCTGGCGCTCGAGCAGGTAGGCGACGACGTTGGGCTTCACGTCCTGCTTGACCGTTGCCGCCGAGTAGGGCAGCGCCTTGAGCTGGTCGGAGACGCTCTTGTCGATCCGGCTCGCCCGCGAGCCCAGCACCTTGCCCAGCTTGCGGTAGAGCGCCATGCGCTCGGAGCGCTCCTCGGGCAGCTTGCCGGGAGTCACCTTCACCGCCAGGCCGGTCCGGTTGTCGACCAGCACGCGCCCGTCGCGGTCCACGACCTCGCCGCGCGGCGCCTGCACCTTGATCTCGCGCACGCGGTTGTCGTTGGCCTTGGCCTCGTACTGGTCGCCCGAGAGCACCTGCAGGTACCAGAGGCGGAAGAAGATGACACCGAAGGCCAGGAGGGCGACGCCGCCGATGAGCGCGATGCGGAACGCCAGCTGAGGTGTGAGCCCGCGGCGGTTCTCTCCGTCGAGGTACACGGCCTCAGACCTCCATGCCGCGCAGCCCCAAGGGGCCGCTCTCGCGGGGGCGCTGGCGCCGGCGGCGGCGCTCGAGCGGGTCCACGGCGAGGACGGGGCGGATCACGCGGCGCACAAGCCCGAAGACGGGAAGGGCGATCAGCGTGTCGAGCAGCACGGTCACGATCATCTCCTGGAAGACCAACCCACTCACGCTGGCGGCTCCCACGTCGAGCATGAACGACACGGCGCCGAAGGCAAGCACCCAGCCGGCGGTGGCTGCCGCACCCACCGGGATCGGCAGCAGGCCGTGCGAGGGGTCGCGCAGCTCGCGGAAGCGGCCGACGCCGTAGCCCACCGCGCACAGGACCAGCGAGGAGACGCCCATGGTCTGGCCGGCCAGCAGGTCGAGCAGGAAGCCCGCGCCGAAGCCGGTGGCCGCGCCGGCGACGCTGCCCGAGTAGTAGGCCACGCCGGCCACCACCAGCGGGATGAGGTCGAAGTGACCCCCGAAGATGCGGATCTGGCCCAGCCCCGAGAGCTGGATGATCACGGCGGCCAGCAACAGGCCGCCCACGCGCAGGAACGCTCCGGGAGAGAGGATCACGGAGTGGGCACCTGAGCCTGAGTGCCCGGGCGCTGGGTGAGCACCTGGACGAAGTCGATGCGGCGCAGGTCGGCGAAGGGCTTGATGTGCACGCGCTGGTAGAGCTCGACCTCGTCGAGGTCCACGCGCGAGACGCGGCCGACGGGGATGCCGCGCGGGAAGATCGAGCGCACCTCGTCGGAGGCGAAGCCGGAGGTCACCACCGTGCTGCCCTTGCGCACGCGGCGCCCCTTCTGGACGAAGTCGAGCAGGAGGTCGTCGGGCTTGCCCACCTCGGGCTTGATGATGCCGTTCGCCCCGTTCGGAACGACCTGGGCCGAGACCGCGCTCGACGAGTCGGTGATCAGGGTGACCTGGGCACTGCCGCCCGAGACCCGGGTGACCTTGCCGGCCAGTCCGCCGGCGGCGATTACCGGCTGGTCGACCCGGATGCCGTCACTGCGGCCCTTGTTGATGCGGATCGACGAGTACCAGACCGTCGGGGAGCGGGTGATGACCCGGGCGGCGACGGGGTTCGTGCCCTCCGGGAAGCCCTCGCTGCGGCGCAGGCCGACCAGGCCACGTAGCTGCTGGGCGTCGCGGCGCGCTGTCTCGCGCGCGGCCAGCTCCTCGCGCAGCTGGGCGACCTCGTCGCGCAGCTTCTCGTTGTCGCCCTTGGCGCTGAAGGTGTCGCCGATCCAGCCCACCAGGTCGCGGACCGGCTTCAGCGCCCGGTTGGCGCCGTTCTCGATCGGCGAGACCACGTCCTGGGCGCCCTGCTGGATCGAGCCCAGGGGCCCACCTCCCCCGAAGGAGATGGTGATCAGCACCATGGCTGCCGCCACGAATGCGATCAGCGCCGCCCGGCGGCGGCGAATTGTCTTGCGATCGAACATCGGCCCCGGGAACCTCCAGGGGGCGCCGCCCTAGCGGCGCCGGTTGTTTCGGGATTGCTTGTTGGCGCGGTGGATCGCCTCGAACTCCTCGAGGCTGCGGCCCGACCCCACTGCCACACAGGTCAGCGGGGAGTCGGCCAGGTGCGCGGGCATCTGCGTCTCGTCGCGCAGGCGCTCGTCGAGGCCCTGCAGCAGCGAGCCGCCGCCGGCGAGCATGATGCCTCGGTCCATGATGTCCGAGGCCAGCTCGGGCGGGGTGCGGTCGAGGGTCTCCTTGACCGCGTCGATGATCGCGGCCACGGGCTCCTCCAGCGCGAGGCGGACCTCCTCGCTGGTGAGCACGATCGTCTTGGGCAGGCCCGAGACCAGGTCACGCCCGCGGATCTCGGCCTGGACCTCCTCGTCGAGCGGGAAGGCCGAGCCGATCTCCAGCTTGACCTCCTCGGCCGTCGACTGCCCGATCATCAGCTTGTACTCGCGCTTGACGTAGTTGATGATCGCCTCGTCGAGCTCGTCGCCGCCGATGCGGATCGACTGGGACACGACGATGCCGCCGAGCGAGATCACCGCGACCTCGCTGGTGCCGCCGCCGATGTCCACGACCATGTTGCCCGTCGGCTCACCGACGGGCAGCCCGGCGCCGATGGCGGCCGCCATGGGCTCCTCGATCAGGTAGGCCTGGCGCGCTCCGGCGCTCAGGCAGGCCTCCTCCACGGCGCGCTTCTCCACCCCGGTCACGCCGGAGGGCACGCAGACCACCACGCGCGGGTGCGCCCAGCGGTTCTGGTGCACCTTCTGGATGAAGTGGCGCAGCATCTGCTCCGTCACGTCGAAGTCGGCGATCACGCCGTCCTTCAGCGGCCGGATGGCCTGGATCGTGCCGGGGGTGCGGCCCAGCATCCGCTTGGCCTCGATGCCCACCGCGTGGACCTCGGCCGAGCGGGAGTCGATCGCCACGACCGACGGCTCGGACAGCACGATGCCGCGCCCGCGCACGTATACGAGGGTGTTTGCGGTGCCGAGGTCGACGGCCATGTCGCGGCCGCCCATGCCGGTGAGGTACGAGAAGAAACCCATGGGAACGCTAGGAGGATAGGGAGAAGCCCCGGACGCGCCCAAAAAGCAGGAACGCGTGCAAACGCACAGGATCGGGACCCCGCCGAAGGGGGCAGTCTAGCCGGTCGTCACGTCCTTGTCGGTGAGCGCGTCGAGGGCCGGCGCACCAGCGTCACACCAGCAGCTCCGGGGCCAGCTTCAGCAGCGCCGCCGCCGGCAGCCCCACCACGTTCAGGTAGTCGCCCTCGATTCGCTCCACCAGCGCCGCGCCGCGCCTCTGGATCGCGTAGCCCCCTGCCCGCTCCTGCCATTCACCGGTGCCGAGGTACCACCCCAGCAGGGCCTCGTCGAGGGCCCGGAAGCGGACGAGGGTTCCCTCGACCGCGGTACGGCCGTCGCTCAGCGCGACCCCGCTGAGCACCTCGTGCTCGCGGCCCGAGAGGCGCCGCAGGACCTCCTCGGCCTCCGCGCGGCTGCCCGGCTTTCCGTGCGCGCGGCCGTCCAGCACCACCGCGGTGTCGACCCCCAGCACGAGCTCGCCCCCCACCGCGGCCGCCTTGCGGCGCGCGTTCTCCAGCACCAGCTCGCGCGGGTCGCCCTCGGAGAGCTCGTCGACCGAGGGCTCCACCACCCGGAACGGGATGCCGATCTGCTCCAGGATCGCCCGCCGCTGGGGCGAGCGCGAGGCCAGGACGAGCGGGCCCTTCACCGGCGCAGTGCCGCCGCCGCGCGGCGCAGCGGGGCCGTGATGCGCCAGCTCGAGCTGGAAAGCACGGTGTGCAGCTCGCGCGCCAGGCGGTCGCGCTCGCTCTCGGGGGGCGGCCCCTCAGGTGGGGGCGCCGGCCGCGCGGCCTGGAATTCGAAGACCAGGTAGCGGGCGGGCTCCTGTCCCACGCTCTCCATGTCGTGTGCGAGGCCCGCCGGCAGATAGAGCACGCCGCGAGGGCCGGCCTCGCGGCCGAGCACCCGCACCCGGCCGGCCAGCGGCAGGATCGCCACGTCGTGCTCGTCCTCGTGGGCGGGGTAGCCCGCGCCGGGCTGCAGCACGGTGAGGTGGGCGTGCAAGCGGGTGAGGAAGGCCGTGGGCTCCTCGAACAGCAGCTCGCGGGCGAACCTCTCCCCCGTCGGGGGCTCGACCTCGCCGGTGCGGAACACCTGGGCGGCGGCCGTGCCTTCGCTCCCGGAGGGCTCGCCGCGCCACTTGAGCATGAGGTAGGTCACCGGGCTCGCGCCGGGGTTGCGGATGGTGTGGTGGCCGTAGGCGGGGTGAAAGACGAAGTCGCCCGGCCCCAGGCGCTCCGTGCGCGCGCGGTCGGGGAACGGGTGATCCGCGATGGCGACCTCCGCCTCGCCGTCGAGCACCAGCAGCAGCTCCTCCTCGAGGTGGGCGTGGAGGGCGTGGGGCGAGTGTCCGGGGCCCAGCACCGAGACGTGGCAGGCCATCTCCGTGGCGTTGGGGGTGGCGCCGGCGAACTGCGGGTGCGGTCGCCAGGCCAACACCGGATCCTCTTCCAGCGGCAGCGACAGGTCGCGCACCTCGGGGCCGAGCGCCGAGCCGATAGCGGCGGGCGGGCGGGGCACCAGGTTGTTGGGCGAGCCCTCCCCTCTCCCGCTGACCAGCACCGCCGGGGGTTGTTCGCCCGAGAAGTGGAACGGCCAGCCCAGCTGCTGGGGATCCGGCGACTCGATCCGGGTGCCCGCGGCGGCGTACTGGAGCAGCAGCGCGACGCGGCGGCCCTCCCGGCGCGAGTTGTCGGACCCGTGCCAAAGCCGGCCGTCGAACACCAGCGCCTCGCCGTCGCGCACATCCGGCTGGGCGAGCTCGGACTGGGGGTCGAGCTCGCGGGCCAGCCCCAGCACGGTCTCATCACCGGCCTCGTCGCGGCCGATCCCGTGCTCGGCCAGCGCCTGCTGGACCGGCTTCCCCGACTCGTGGGAGCGGCTGATCAACTTCAGCGACGACTCGCGGCTGGTGTTCTCCAGGCCCACCCAGACGCTCGCTGCGCGCTGGCCCGGCAAAGCCGTTTCGAGGTCGCAGTGCCAGGCGTGGCGGTCACCCGGCCGCCGTGCGACCAGCGTCGCCCCCCACAGCACGACGTCCTCCCCGAGGATCTCGCCCAACGTCTCGAGCAGCGACGGACGCGTGGCCAGGTCGTAGAAGAGGCGATCGCTTGCGGCGATGGCCTTGCCCGCCGCGGGCGGCGGCCCGAAGCGCACGTGGTCGACGAGCAGCCGGCACTCGGCCGGCGTCAGAAGACGGAAGGGACCGGCAAAGCCCTCGCTGCGAACCGACTCGGCGAGGACCCCCAACCCGCCCGCTACAGCTCGGGGAAGAAGAGGCCCGCCTCGCGCTGGGCCGACTCGGCGGAGTCCGAGCCGTGCACCAGGTTGGTCTGGACCTCGAGCCCGTAGTCACCGCGGATGGAGCCGGTGGTGGCCTCGAGCGGGTTGGTGGCGCCGATGACCTGCCGGGCGGCTGTCACGGCCTCGTGGCCCTCGAGCACCATCGCGACCAGCGGCCCGCCGGTGATGAAGTCCACGAGCTCGCCGAAGAACGGCTTGTCCTCGTGCTCGGCGTAGTGCTGCTCGGCCAGGTCGCGGTCGACTGTCATGTGCTTCAGGGCGACGATCGTCAGCCCCTTGCGCTCGAAGCGGGCGATGATCTCACCGGTCAGGCCCTTCTCGAAGGCGTCGGGCTTGACCAGGATCAGGGTCCGGTCCATCGGGGGTGGGTCCTCTCTGTCGTGTTCGGGTTCAGCCGGCCGGCGGCCGGGTGGCCGGGCGCTCGGCGGTGCCTCCGCCGTCGCGCGGCGGGCGTTGTGCCTGGCGCTGAGGCGCGGGCTGCTGGCGACTTGGCTGGGCCTGGCGCTGCGGCTGCTGCTGGCCCTGGCCGGGCGGGCGCTGCTGCGGGGGCTGGCCTTGAGGAGGCGGCTGCTGCTGCTGCTGGCGCGGCGCCGCGCCTTGCTGGCCCTGCGCCGGGCGCCCCTGGCCGCTCGCGGCTCTCACCCGGCGTTCTCGGCGGCGCGGCTGGGCGGGCGCCTGGCCCACCTCGGCCTCGCAGTAGGGGCAGATCTTCCAGCGCGGGTCGAGCGGCTTGCCGCACACGGTGCACGGCTCCTTGAGGCGCCGGAGGCAGCTGGGGCAGCGCAGGAAGCGTCGGCTCGATCTCGAAGTCGCAGTGGGGGCAGGTGTGCTGGCGGACGCTGCTCAGCCGCGCCTCGGCGGCGGCGATCTCGAGCTCGCGCTCGTGGACGTCGTCCAGGTACTCGGGCGGGCGGACGATCAGGTAGACGATCGTCCCGATGAAGGGGAACAGCGAGGCGGCCGTGGCGCAGCCGACCAGCATCGGGTCGGTGATGCGGCGGCGGGCGTCCGAGTACGTCCAGTAGACGAGCGCGACCCAGACGACCACCAGCGCGAGGACGAGCAGGTTGACGGCAAGGTTCAACCCACCGTTCTCGATGCCAAAGAGGGCGATTGGCGCCATCAGCAGCGAACGAGGCTAGAGGAACAAGCGGCCCAACAGGTAGCCGAAGGTGAAGAACACGAGGATCACGGCAGCCACGATCACGGCCACGAGGCCGATCATCGGCAGGAAGCTCGGCCCTTCGTCGCGGTCCACGGCCGCCAATCTTTACATCGAAGAGGCGCGGGCCGCGCCGTTTTCGCGAACCAGGTCCCCGACCAGGTAGATCGAGCCGGTCGCCGCGACCGCGCCGTCGGCGCCCGCGACCTCCCGCGCGCGCCTCAACGCCTGGCGTGGGTCGGGCACGGTCTCGGCCTCCGGGCCGCCCAGCTGGTCGGCGAGGCTTGCCAGCGTTCCCGGGGACAGCGCCCGCGGGTTGCTGCAGCGCGTGAGCACCAGGCGGTCGAAGGCCGGGAGCAGCTCGCCCAGCATCCCGGCGGCGTCCTTGTCGTCCAGGATCGAGAGGACGCCCACGCGCGGCCGCCGCTCGCCGAACACCTCGGGCAGCGCGCCCGCCAGCGCGCGGGCGCCGGCCGGGTTGTGCGCGCCGTCGATCACCGTCAGCGGGCTTCTCCCCCACCTGCTCGAGCCGCCCCGGTACCCGGGTCTCAGCGGCGGCCGAGGCCAGCGCGGCCCCGTCGGGCTCCCGGCCCAGGAACGCCCCGGCGGCCGCGGCGGCCACCGCGAAGTTGCGCCGCTGGAAGGAGCCGAGCGCGCCCATCGCCGGCGCTTGGTCGCCCGCTTCGACCAGCGTGGCGTGGCGCTCGGCGGCCACGCGCTCGGCCACCTCGCGCGCGTCGGGGTCCAGCTCGCCGACGACGAGCGTGGCGTGGTCGCGCACCACGGCCAGCTTCTCCTCGGCGATGTCGCGCACGGTGGGCCCCAGCCAGCGGGTGTGCTCCAGGCCGACGCCGGTCAGCACCTGCACGCTCGAGGGGATCACGTTGGTGGCGTCGTAGCGGCCGCCCAGCCCGGCCTCGATCACCGCCACGTCCACCCGCCGCCGGGCGAGCTCGTGGTAGACAGCGGCGGTCAGGACCTCGAACTGGGTCACGCGCTCGTCGTCCTCCAGCGTGCGCTCCACCAGTTCGGCCGCCCGCGCCGCGCGCGCCACGGCGGCGCCGAACTCGTCGGGCTCGACGGGACGCTCGTCGACCTCCACGCGCTCGCGGAAGGAGCTCAGGTGGGGCGAGGTGTACGACCCCACGCTCAGGCCGTGGCGGCGCAGGATCGCCGCCAGGAAGCGCACGGTCGACGACTTGCCGTTGGTGCCGACCACGTGGACGCTGGCGAAGCGCCGCTGGGGCATGCCCAGGGTGGTCATCAGCCGGTGCATGCGGTCCAGCCCGAAGCGCATGCCGAACAGCTCGAGCCCGAGCAGGTGCTCCTCGGCCTCGCGCAGGTTCATGAGGTCCCCAGGCGCCGCACTAGCTCGCGGCTTCGAGAGCCGCCCGGTACTCGGCGAGCTTGTCGCGCTCGGCCTGCACCACCTCGGCCGGCGCCCGCTCGGTGAACTTCTCGTTGGCCAGCTTCTTCTCCAGCCGCTCGACCTCGCCCTCGAGCTTCTCCCGCCGGGCCGCGATGCGGCGTCGTGCCTCGTCGGGGTCGAAGGCATCGGAGGGCAGGATGCGCACCGAGCCGCCCGGCACGCGGACCTCGGCCACCGGGTCGCCCCCGTTGCCGCCAGCTCCAGCCGCGCCAGCCGGGCCAGCTGCTCGTCGAGGCCCTCGTAGCCCTCGGCCTCCACGCGGACGGGGATCGCCACCGAGGCCTTGGCCCCCACCTCGTCGCGGTAGCGGCGCAGCTCGGTGACCGCCGCGATCAGACGGCCCAGCCGGCCCTCGGCCTCCTCGTCGAAGCGCGAGGGGTCGGCCTCGGGCCACCTCGACAGCGCCAGCAGGCCGCGCTCGCCCGGCAGGTAGGACCAGATCTCCTCGGTCACGAAGGGCATCGCCGGGTGCAGCAGCGCAAGGCTGCGCTCGAGCGCGTGCAGCAGCACCGAGGACACCGCGCGGTTGTCGTCGGAGTACAGGCGCGGCTTGGCCAGCTCCAGGTACCAGTCGCACAGCTCGGACCAGAACGACTCGTACAGCTCGAGCGTCGCGCGCGAGAACTCGAACGAGTCCAGCAGCCGCGAGGTGCTCTCGGTGAGGCGCTCGAGCCGCGAGACGATCCAGCGGTCCTCCACGGTCTCGGCCGCCGCCGGGTCCGCCTCGGCCTCGGGGTCGACGCCCAGCAGCACCAGCCGCGAGGCGTTCCACAGCTTGTTCGCCAGGTCGCGGCCCTGCTGGACGCGCTGCTGGGAGAAGCGCACGTCCTGGGTCGAGGACATGGCCAGCAGGCCGAAGCGCAGGGCGTCGGCGCCGTGCTCGTCGATCTCCTCGATCGGGTCGATGCCGGTGCCCAGCGACTTGGACATGCGCCGGCCGTCGGGCGCCTGGATCACCGAGTGGATCGGCACGTCGGTGAACGGGACGGTGCCGGTGAACTCGATCCCGAACATGATCATCCGGGCCACCCAGAGGTAGATGATGTCTCGCGCCGTGGAGAGGACGTCGGTCGGGTAGAAGGCGCGCAGCTCGTCGGTCTGCTCGGGCCAGCCCAAGCGTGGCGAACGGCCACAGCCCCGAGGAGAACCAGGTGTCGAGCACGTCGGGGTCCCGCTCCCAGCCCTCGCCCTCGGGCGGCTCGGTGCCCACATGGCGCTCCTCGCCGCGGTACCAGACGGGGATCTGGTGCCCCCACCACAGCTGGCGCGAGATGCACCAGGGGCGGATGTTCTCCATCCAGTCCAGGTAGACGCCGGTCCAGGGCTTCTCGGGGTGGAAGCGCACCGTGCCGTCGCGCACCACGTCGATGGCCGGGCCGGCCAGACGCTGGACGTCGCAGAACCACTGCAGCGAGATCAGCGGCTCGATCCGCCGGCCCGAGCGGTGCGAGTGGGGCACGTCGTGCTCGTACGGGCGCGTGCCCGAGATGCAGTCGCTCTCGCGCAGCGCCGCCACCACCGCACGGCGCGCGTCCTCGACGCTCAGCCCGGCGAAGCGCTCGCCGGCGGCCTCGGACATGAGCCCGTCCTCGCCGATCACGCTCACCTCATCGAGCCCGTGCCGGCGGCCTATCTCGAAGTCGTTGGGGTCGTGCCCCGGCGTGATCTTCAGCGCGCCGGTGCCGAACTCGGGATCCACGTGCTCGTCGGCGATGATCGGCAGCCGGCGGCCGACGATCGGCAGGATCGCCGCCTCGCCCACCAGGCGCGTGTAGCGCTCGTCGTCGGGGTTCACCGCGATCGCGGTGTCGGCGAGCATCGTCTCGGGGCGGACGGTGGCCACGGTCACCGAGCCCGCGCCGGACTCCAGCGGGTAGTCGATCGAGTAGAGCGTGTCCTCGACCCAGCGCTGCTCGACCTCCAGGTCGGAGATCGCCGAGCCCGTCCCCGGGTCCCAGTTGACCATGTAGTTGTCGCGGTAGACGAGGCCCTTCTCGTAGAGCGCGACGAACACGTGCGCGACGGCCTTCGCGTACTGCTCGTCCATCGTGAAGCGCTCGTCCTCCAGGTCGAGCGAGGCGCCCAGGCGGCGGAACTGCTCGGTGATGCGCGAGCCGTACTGCTCGCGCCACTCCCAGACGCGCTCCACGAACGCCTCGCGGCCGATCTCCTCGCGACTCGTGCCCTCGTCGATCAGCTGCTGCTCGACCTTCACCTGTGTCGCGATCCCGGCGTGGTCGGTGCCGTAGATCCACTTCGTGTTGCGCCCGCGCATGCGTGCGACGCGCGCGCAGACGTCCTGGATCGAGGCGTTGAGCGCGTGGCCCATGTGCAGCTCGCCGGTCACGTTGGGCGGCGGGACGGCGATGGAGAAGTTCTCCTCGGGGGTCCCCTCCGGCTCGGGGTGGAAGGCCCCGGCCTCCTCCCAGCGCCCCCAGACGCGCTGCTCGGCCTCGGCGGGCTCGTAGCGCTTGCGCTGCTCCAGGTCCACTAGAGGGCGCGCGCGAACTCGACGAACTTCTTCGTGTCCCGGTGCGGCGGCCCGTGGCCGAAGAGCACGAGCCGGGGCTCGAGCTCGCCCAACCGCTTGGCCGAGCGCCGGTTCTCCTCCGGGTCAGGGGTGAAGAAGTCGAAGGGCAGGCGCAGCCCGTGCGGCACGCCGGTCAACGCGTTCTGGTTGTTGAGCACGTCGCCCAGCACCAGCACGCGGTCCGACTCGCGCCAGAAGGCGATGTGGCCGGCGGAGTGGCCCGGGACGTCCAGCACTTTGAAGCCCGCCACCTCGTCGCCCTCCACGAGCTTGCGGTCCACGGGCCGCCCGGGGCCCGCCATCACGCGATAGAAGAGCTTGTTGATCGGCTTGTCGGGCTGGCGCTCGCGGATCAGCTCGGGACGCTCGGCGGCGTCGGCGTCCTTGGCGCCGACCCAGAACGGGACGCCGAGCCGCTCGCAGACCGCCTTGCTGGCGCCCTGGTGGTCGGCGTGGGCGTGCGTGAGCGCGTGGGCGGTGATGGTGTGCCCGCGCAGGTCCTTGAAGATCTGCCGCTTGCTCTGCCGCGCGCCGGCGTCCACGAGCACGTCCTCGAGCAGGTACTCGTTGATTCCGTTGGGCGGGAAGCCGGTGAGCTGCCAGACGCCGTCCGCGACCTGTTTCACCCGGGCGAGGCTACACCCGGGCTCGCCGCCACGAGGCCTAGCGCCGCCTAGCCGGCTTCGGCGGCCGCGTCGGCGTCCGACTCGTCGTCGGCCGCCTCGGTGACCAGCGTGGGCGCCAGGTCCTTGCTCGATTGTCTCCTTGGTCACGACGCACTTCTTCACGTCGCGCCGCGAGGGCAGCTCGAACTGCACGTCGAGCAGCGCCTCCTCGAGGATCGAGCGCAGGCCGCGGGCGCCGGTCTCGCGCTCGAGTGCCTTGTTGGCCACCGCGTTGAGCGAGTCCTCGGCGAAGACCAGCTCGATGTCGTCGAAGGAGAAGAAGCGCTCGAACTGCTTGACGAGCGCGTTGCGCGGCTCGGTGAGGATCGTGACCAGGTCCTCCTGCTGGAGCTGGTGGATCACCGAGAGCACCGGCAGGCGGCCGATGAACTCCGGGATCAGCCCGTACTCCACGAGGTCCTCGGGCAGCACCTGCTCGTAGAGCTCGCCGGCGTCGCGGTCCTTCTTGGACGAGACGTCGGCGCCGAAGCCCACGCCCTGGTGGCCGATGCGCCGCTCGATCACCTTGTCCAGCTCGGCGAACGCGCCGCCGCAGATGAACAGGATGTTCGTGGTGTCGATGGTGAGGAACTCCTGGTGCGGGTGCTTGCGCCCGCCCTGGGGCGGCACCGAGGCCACCGTGCCCTCGAGGATCTTCAGCAGCGCCTGCTGGACGCCCTCACCGGAGACGTCGCGCGTGATCGACGGGTTGTCCGCCTTGCGGGCGATCTTGTCGACCTCGTCGATGTAGATGATCCCCGTCTCGGCCTTCTTGACGTCGAAGTCCGCGGCCTGGATGAGCTTGAGGAGGATGTTCTCGACGTCCTCGCCCACGTAGCCGGCCTCGGTCAGCGCCGTGGCGTCGGCGATGGCGAAGGGGACGTTGAGGATCTTGGCCAGCGTCTGGGCCAGCAGGGTCTTGCCGCAGCCAGTGGGGCCCAGCAGCAGGATGTTCGACTTCTGCAGCTCGAGGTCGCCGTCGGCGGACTCTTTCTGCATCATCTGCACGCGCTTGTAGTGGTTGTAGACCGCTACCGAAAGAGCCCGCTTGGCGGGCTCCTGGCCGACGACGTACTCCTGCAGCACCGAGTTGATCTCGATCGGCTTCGGCAGGTTCTCGAGGTCGAAGCTCGAGGTGCCGGTCAGCTCCTCGTCGATGATCTCGTTGCAGAGATCGATGCACTCGTCGCAGATGTAGACCCCGGGGCCTGCGATCAGCTTCTTGACCTGCCGCTGTGACTTACCGCAGAAGCTGCAGAGAAGCTGTTCGTTGGAGTCGGTGGGTCGCGCCATGCAGGCTCTCTCCGGAGGCCGAGGTTACCAGTGCTTTCGATTGCCTCAGACAGATACGCGGTCCGCCTCCAGACCCCTTTCGGCAGGTTTGCGAACCGACTCGATCGTGACCCAGGCGTTGTAGTCGGGAATCTGTGCCTCGGGTGAGCGCCGGCCCGCCTCGATCAGCACGTTGCCCTCGGGCCAGTGGACCTGCACGTTTCCGGGCTTGACGGGCGCGATCATCACGTTGCCCTCCATCTCGCCGGTGTCGCTGCGGACGAGCACGCGCTCGCCGTCGGAGAGCCCGAGGCGGACCGCGTCGGCCTCGGACAGCAGGACCGACTCGCGCACGGCGCCCGTGAGGGCGTCGCGGTGCTCCTGGACCATGGAGTTGAACTGCTTGCCGCGCCGGGTCGACAGCCGCAGGCGGTCGTCGTCCTCGGGGACCGGCGGCAGATCGGGGATCGTGAAGTGGGCGCGCCCGTCGTCGGTGTCGAACTTCCAGCCCGCGCCGATCATGGGGCCGCCGTACTGGACGGAGTCGCCGGCCTCCCGCAGATGCTGGACGCCGTCGTAGGCGGGCACCACGCGCGCGATCTCGCTGCGTATGGCGGCCGTGGACTCGAAGCGCACGTGGTCGGCCCGCTCGGGCCTCACCCGCGCTGCGATCTCAGCGAAGACCCAGAACTCCGGGCGCGCGTCGTCGACGCGCGGGCCCTTCACCTCAGGGGAGAAGATGACCCGGCGCTCGGTGCTCGTCTCGGTGACCCCGCCCTCGATCTCGTAGCGCGTGGCTGCCGGCAGGAGTAGGACGGTGTCCTCGGGCTCCACCAGCATCTGCGGCGTCAGGACGAGGTCCAGGTGCACCCGCAGGGGGATCGGGCGCAGGCCCGCCAGTGACCGGTCGGGGTCGGGAAGCACCTCGAGGAAGTTGCCTCCCGAGGCGATCAGCACGTCGAGCTCGCCGCGCTCGCCGGCCTCGACCATCTGAGCGGCGCTCAGGCCCGGCTCGGCGGGCACCTCGAAGCCCCACTGCTCCGAGAACTCGCGCACGGAATCCTCGTCCACGGGCGTCGGCCCCGGCAGCTGATCGCAGTAGGCGCCCATCTCCGCGCCGCCCTGGACGCCCGAGTGGCCGCGGATCGGCATCAGCCCGCACTTCTCGCGTCCGACGAAGCCCTTGGACAGCGCGACGTTGATGATCGAGCGCACGTGGTCCTCGCCGTTGATGTGCTGCGTGACGCCCATCGACCACACGAACACCGCGGTGCGGGCGTCGCGGAGCATCTCGGCAAAGGCGAGCATCTCGGAGCGCGGCGCGCCCGAGCCCTTCTCGAGGACGGACCAGTCGACCCCTTCCACCTGCGGGCGCAGCCCGTCCCAACCCGAGGTGTGGCGTTCGATGAACTCGTCGTCGGTCCAGCCGCGCTCGATCATGTGCTTGAGCGTGCCGGTGAAGAACGAGAGGTCGCCGCCGGTGTCCACGTCGAAGAACCGGTCGGTGATCTTGGTCCCGAACAGGGCGCTCTCGGGGTTCGACGGGACCCAGTAGCGCTTCATGCCCGGCTCCTGGTACGGGCCCACGAGAGCGACCTTGGTGCCCTTGACCTTGGCCTCGTGGAGGTACTTCATCGCTACCGGCTGGTTGTTGGCGATGTTCGAGCCGGCGAAGACGATCAGGTCCGTGCCGAACCAGTCGGTGTAGGAGCACGTGGTGGCGCCGACGCCCACCGCGGTCTTGAGCCCGTAGGTCGAGGGCGAGTGGCAGACCCGGGCGGCGTTGTCGATGTTGTTGGTTCCCAGGGCGCGCATCGCCTTCTGGGCGCCGTAGTACGACTCGTTGGTCATACCGCGGCTCGTCAGGAAGCCCGCGACGCGGTCGGGTCCCGCCTTCTCCACCCGCTCGGCGATCAGGTCGAGGGCCTCGTCCCAGCTCGCGCGGCGGAAGCCGCGGTCGCCCTTGCGGCGCACCATCGGGTGCGGGATGCGGCCCATCTCGCGCAGCTCGGTCGTCCTGCGCTCGCTCAGGGCCTCGACGTCCTCGAGCTCGGCCGGGTCGAACGGCGGCGCGGTGTTGAGCCGCAGCAGCCGCAGGCGGATGTTGCACAGGTGCGTGCCCTCGATCGTCCAGTCGTGCATCCCCTTGGTGCCGAGCGCGCAGCCGTCGCAGCAGGCCTCGTTGAGGATCCGCCAGGCGTAGCCCGCGCGGTCGCGGTTCTCCCAGCCCGCGCGCACGATCTCCATGTAGTTGTTGGGCCGCTGCTGGCCCAGCCCCAGGGGCTTCAGCGAAGCCCAGAGGCGCGGGTTGACGTGCTTCCCGATCCCCATTCAGGGGGGAAGCTACCCCAATGGAGGAGGTTTAGACCGCCGGCTCGATGACCCGGTCGATGAGCTTGTACTCCTTGGCCTCTTCGGCCGACATGAAGTAGTCGCGCTCGGTGTCCCGGGACACCTTCTCGAGGTCCTGGCCGGTGTGCTGGGCGAGGATCTCGTCCAGCCGCCGGCGGACGTCGATGATCTCCTTGGCGTGGATCTCGATGTCCGTCGCCTGGCCCTGGAAGCTGGAGGAGACCTGGTGGATCAGGATCTTGGCGTTCGGCAGCGACATGCGCTTGCCCTCCGCACCGCCGCCGAGCAGCAGCGCGCCCATCGACATCGCGATCCCGACGCAGATGGTCTGCACGTCGGGCTTGATGTACTGCATCGTGTCGTAGATGGCGAGGCCGGCGTAGACCGAGCCGCCCGGCGAGTTGATGTAGAGCGAGATGTCCTTGTCGGGGTCCTCGGCCTGCAGATGCAGCAGCTGGGCGACGATCAGGTTGGCGATGTCGTCGGTGACCGGGGTGCCGAGGAAGACGATGCGCTCGTTCAGGAGGCGCGAGTAGATGTCGAAGGCGCGCTCTCCACGCGACGTCTGCTCGACCACCATGGGTACCAGTGGGCTCATGAGGCGCCGACTCTCGCGGGGGGCTTCAGCCGCCCGGAGTCCAGATCTCACCGGCCGGTTCCTCCGCGTCCTTGCCGGGGGTCCAGAGCTTGCCCTTGGCCTCCGCCTGGTCCACGGAGATCGGCTCGGCCGACTCCACGAGCAGGTCCACCGCCTTGCGCATCGCGATGTCCTCGCGCAGCGCCTCGTCCTGCCCGCGCTGCCTGGCCTTCTTGAGCGAACGGCGCAGGGACTTCTCGCTCGGCTCGGCCTTGCCGGGCTCGGTGGCCGCGGCGCGCAGGGCGTCCAGCAGCTCGTCCTCGGAGACCTCGATCCCCTCGGCCTCGATCACCGCGGCGAGCACGGCCTCGCGGCGCAGCGCGCGCTCGGCCTCGGGCTCGGACTCGGTGACGAGCTCCTCCTCTTCCTTGCCGGTGATCTGGAGGTACTGCTGCGGGTCGATCCCCTGGTGCTGGAGACGGTGGGCCGTCTGGTGCCACATCTCGTGGGCCTTGGAGTGCACGAGGTCGTGCGGGATGTCGATGTTCGCCTCGGCGGCCACCGCGTCCACGGCGGCCTCCCGGAACTCGCGCTCGATCGCGGTCACGTCGCGCTCGCGCAGCCGGCCCTCGATCTCCTCGCGCAGCTCGTCGATCGAGTCGTAGCCGCCGGCCTCGATGGCGAAGTCGTCGTCGAGCTCGGGCAGCCGCTTCTCCTTGACCTCCTTGAGGGAGACCTCGAAGCGCGCCTCCTTGCCCGCCAGGTCCTCGTTGCCGTAATCCTCGGGGAAGGTGACGGTCACCGTGCGGCCGTCGCCGCCCGAGGCGCCGGTGAGCTGCTCCTCGAAGCCCTCGATCAGCCGGCCCGAGCCGAGCTCGAGCAGGTAGCCGCGGGCCTCGCCGCCCTCGAACGCCTCGTCGTCGACGTAGCCGGTGAAGTCCACCACCACGAAGTCGCCCTCGGCGGCCTCGCGCTCGACGGTCTCCAGCGACGCGGCGGACTCGCGCATGCGCTCGAGCTCGGCGTCGACCTCGTCCTTCGAGATCTCCGGCTCCCGGCGGCCCACCTCCACGCCCTTGTAGTCGCCCAGCTTGGCCCTGGGCCGCACGCCCACCTCGATCGTGAAGGCCAGCGGGTCTCCCTGCTCGGGCACGCCCTCGAGGTTCACGTCGGGGTCGCCCACGGCGGCGACGCCCGCCGGTCCTTCAGCGCCTCCTCGTACCAGCCCGGCAGCCCGTTGCGGACCGCCTGGTCGAGGACCGCCTCGCGTCCCACGCGCTGCAACACCACCTGGGGCGGCACCTTGCCCTGGCGAAAGCCGGAGATCTTGAAGTCCTTGCCCAGCTCCTGGGCGGCGTTCTGCAGCTCGCGCTCGATCTGGTCGGATCCGACCTCCACGCGCACGCGCACGCGGGACTCGTCGAGCTCCCTCGGTGGTGGTCGAGACGG
>CAWEOW010000030.1:0-20136 GCA_963810745.1 uncultured Thermoleophilaceae bacterium | reverse complement strand
CCTGCCGCCCGGCCAGAGCGGCCAGGTGTCGATCCCAGGCGTGGCGAGCGGGACGGGCTCGCCCCACCTCAACGACCAGACCTCGCTCTTCACCAGCTTTCGCTTCAAGGACGCCCGGTTCAACCGCCCGGGCAGCCGCAGCTCGCCTCGCGCCGGGGTGTCCATCACGCGCGACGCCCGCGGCGTGCCCAACGTGCGCGGGGCCAGCGACTACGACGCCTGGTGGGGCGTCGGCTACGCGGTGGCCGAGGACCGCCTGTTCCAGCTCGAGCTCTTCCGCCGCGCGACGAGCGGCCGGCTGGCGGAGATCCTGGGCCAGGAGTACCTGGACGACGACCTCGTCGCCCGCCGCGACTACTACACCGACCGCGAGGCCCAGAACCAGTTCAACCGCCTGCCGCGCAAGCTCGTCCGCCGCGGCGAGGCCTACCGCGACGGGATCAACGCCTGGATCCGGCGCGTGCGCGGCCGCCCGCTCGAGCTGCCCGGCGAGTTCCCCGCTCTCGGCATCCAACCGCGGGAGTGGTCGCTGACCGACTCCGCGCGCGTGGGCATCTTCCTGGCCCGCACGGTGCCCTCCTCCGACGGCGCCGAGCTCGACAACGCGCGCGTGTTCCAGTCCATCGGCTCGCGCGCCTTCGCCCGGCTTCTGCCGCTGCGCACTCCCGGCCGCATATACACCATCCCCCGCCGCAACGGGCTGTTCCCGTCGCAGCCGCGGCGCACGCGGCGCCAGGAGCACCGCAGCTACTCCAACTCGCGGCGCTTCGTAAGCGGCCTGCGCCTGCCCGCCCCCGATACGCAGACCACGGCGAGCTCCGCGGCCCGCTCCTCGCAGCGCATCCTCAACCGTCGCGGCTCCTACATGTGGGCCATCTCGCGCCGGCGCGGCCGCCGGGCCGGCCCGGCCTACCTGTTCAACGGCCCCCAGCTCGGCTTCTCGGTCCCCGAGCTGTTCGTGGAGTACGAGCTGCACTCGCCCGAGCAGAACGTGCGCGGGGTCAGCGCCGCGGGCATCCCCGTGGTCGGCATAGGCCACAACGGCCGCGTGGGCTGGGGCTTCACCTCCGGCCTGACCGACGACGACGACCTCTACGCCGAGCAGCTGGTGGGGGGCGAGTCCTACCGCTTCCGGGGGCGCACCGAGCGCATGAGCTGCCGCAACGAGCGCTTCACCTTCCGTGCCTCTCCCACCGACCTCCCCGACCTCGTGCTCCAGCCGAGCAAGATCGCCGGCTCGCGGACCGAGCGCATCTGCCGCACCCGCCACGGACCGGTGCAGGCCCGCGCCGGCGGCCGTGCCTACGCGCGCCGCTACGCGGTCTGGGACCGCGAGATCGAGACGCTCGCCGGCCTGTCCATGCTCAACGACGCGAACAACATCCAGGACGTGCGCCGCGCGATGGAGAACGTGACCTGGAACGAGAACGTGATCGCCGCCGACAGCCGCGGCAACATCGGCTACTGGCACCCCGGCCTGCACCCGCTGCGCCCGCGCAACTACGACGAGCGCCTGCCCTACCCAGGCACCGGCGATGCCGAGTGGCGCGGCTTCCTGCGGCGCACCACCCAGACCCCGCGCGTGATCAACCCGCGGCGCGCGTTCCTGATCAACTGGAACAACGTGCCCTCCGCGGGCTGGACCAACGGCGACTCCGAGGCGCGCGAGCGCGCGACGGGCCCGTTCCACCGCGCCCGCTGGCTCGAGCTGCTCGCGGGCCGGGTCAAGCGCGGCGGCCCCACCTACGAGAAGTCGAGGGCGATCGACCGCGCGTCGGGGACCGTGGCCCAGCAGCGACCCTTCTTCAGCCGCCAGCTGCGCGCGGCACGGCGCGGCGGGAGCGCCAGGGCGCGCAGCGTGCTCACGCCGCTCTCGCGCTGGGGCGGGAGCTACAACCGCACCGACTCGAACGGGACCGTCGACCCCGGCGTAGCGGCCTGGGAGGAGTTCAAGGACCAGGCCGAGGCCATCGCGCTGTTCCGCTTCCGGCCCGGGGCGGGGCCGCTGGCGGGCCGGACGGGCACCTCGCACGAGTTCGACATCACCCTCGGCGAGGCGTACGCGCTGCGCACGCTGGGCCGCCGCGCGCTGCGGCTGGCCGCCGAGCGCACCTCCGACACTTTGACGCGGCGCTTCGGAACCTCCGACCCGGCGCGCTGGCGAGAGGCGCGCCGTATGTACGACGTGACCGCGCAGGGCGCGGCCGACACGCCCGAGCTGCCCTTCTTCGACAGGGGCACCTGGCAGCAGTCGCTCGAGCTCGGTCCGTGACCGGGCGCTAGAACTGGGGCGGTGCCCTGGGTCGAGAGCTTCTCGCCGTCGTTCTCGGCGCGCCACGAGTCCTCCCAGGCCGACGACGCCGCGCGAGTCCTGGACGACCTCGAGGTCTTTCGCACCAAGCTCGGCCGCGTGTTTCCCTCCACCCCCGGCGAGGTGACGGTGGTCATCCACCCGCGCCCGGCGGCCCTGGCCCTCGCCCACCCCTGGCTGCCCCTGGCGCGCCGGCTGTCGGCGCCCGCGGCGCGGCGCTACTACGCCGGCTGGTTCTCAGAGGACGCGATCCATGTGCTGTCCCCGGAGGCGCTGCGGGCGCGAGCCTCCGGCGGTGAGGGCTCACTCGAAGCCCTGCTGCTCTCCCCCCGTCACGAGTACGCGCACCTGGTGCTGGGCGCGCACAACCCAGGCCTTCCTCCCCCCTTCCGCCCGCGCAGCTTCGGCCGCTACCTGCAGCTCGCCTGGCTGGCCGAGGGGGCGGCCGCCTGGCTCTCGGGCCAGGTCCCCCACCTGCGCCCGGCCATCACCCGGCGCCTTCGCGAGGGAGGGCGGCCCTCGTTCCCGCCCGGGCCCCGCGACGCGCTGATCCTGGGCGGGACCATCTTCTCGATGCTCGACGAGGAGGCGGGGGCCCGTGCCGCGGTGGGGCTGGCCCGCTCCATACCGGCCGAGCGCGCCGAGACCGCGCTGACGCGGGCGTTCGAGCGCCCGCTGGGAGAGCTGATCCGCGACTGGCGCGAATATCTGGACGAGCTACGCGCTTGACACCGTCCGCGGCGCCCTGTTCCCTCTCAGAGCCATTGGCCCGGTAGAGCAGAGAATCCAGGATGGACTCGAAGCAGGGTCGCTGAGGTCTGACAATGTCCTCGAGGCGCTTCCCCAAGGATTGGTGGTGCGCGACTCGGGGGGCCGGACCCTCTACAGCAACCCTGCCGCGGTCGCGATGCTCGGACTGTCGTCCCGTCACGACCTGATCGACCTGCCCCTCGAGGACCTCCCCGAGCTGCGGGTGCAGCGCGACGCGTGGCTGCGCCTCGTCTCCGCCGAGGGCGGCCACGAGGAGCTGATCGGCGAGACCCCCGGCGAGGAGCGGTGGCTGCGCGCCGAGCGCCGGCCAGTGCGCGGCCGCGGCGGCGAGCCGCTCGAGCTCCTGGTGCTGGAGGACGTCTCGGCCCGGCGCTGGGAGCGCGACCGCGAGCGCTTCGTGGCCCGCGCCGCCGACGAGCTCTCGCGCTCGCTGGACATGGAGACCAGCCTGCGCAACATGGCCCGGCTGGCCGTCCCGCACTTGGCCGACTGGTGCGCCGTGGAGCTGCGCCGCGGATCCGGGCGGCTGGTGCGCCGGGCGGTCGCCCACGCCGACCCCGACCGCGAGCGCTGGGCGGCCGAGGACCCCCGCCGCTTCCCCAGCGCGGCGAGCGCACCGGGACTCGGAGGGCTCGAGCGCGCCGGCATCGTGGGCGAGCTCTCGGCGTGGATCGCGCAGGAGGCCCGCGGCGACGAGCGCCGGCTGGCGGCGCTGTCCATGCTCGAGGTCAAGTCGGCCGCGGTGGTGCCGCTGCGGGCACGGGGCCGCGTGCTCGGCGCGATGACCCTGGTCATGGCCGAGTCCGGCCGCAGCTACTCCGCGTCCGACCTCGAGCTGCTGGAGCGCCTGGGCGAGCGCTGCGCGCTGGCCCTGGACAACGCCCGCCTGTTCCGCGAGCAGCAGCGCACCGCCGCGCGGCTGCAGCGCAGCCTGCGGCCGGGCCGCCTACCCGATGTACCACGCCTCGACGTGGCCGCCCACTACCAGCCGGTGGGCGACGGAGCCCAGGCCGGCGGCGACTTCTACGACCTCTTCCCCGGCGGGCACGGCTCCTGGGTCGCGGTGCTGGGCGACGTCTCGGGCAAGGGCATCGACGCCGCCGCGTCCAGCGCGCTCATGCGCCACACCCTGCGCGCCGCGGCGAGCGGGCAGGGCCGTCTTCCCCGCGCCCTCGCGCTGGCCGACGAGATCCTCCACGCCGAGGACGAGGACCGCCTCTGCAGCGCGGTGGTGGTGCGAGCGAGCGTCTCCCTGGGCCGCACCCGGCTCAGCCTGGCCAACGCCGGGCACCCTCCGCCGCTGGTGCTGCGGACCGACGGCAGCGTCGCCACGCCCAGGACGCTCGGCTCGATCCTCGGCGTCTCCACCAGCCGCCTCAGCCACGAGGTCGGCCTGGACCTGGAGCCTGGTGACGCACTGGTGTTGTTCACCGACGGCGTCACCGAGGCACGGGTCGAGGACGGGCTCTTCGGCGAGACGCGGCTGATCGCCGCGCTGCGGCCGTGCGCCGGGCAGCCCGCGGAGACGATCGTGGCCGCGGTGCGGCGGGCCCTCGCCCCGCCGGTCGAGCTGCGCGACGACGTCGCGCTCCTGGTGATCTCCGCCCCCAAGGAGCAGTGATGCAGACCGCGGCGCGGGCCTTCGCCACCATCGCGGCGGTGGGCATAGCCGTGCATCTCGGCTTCGCGCTCGCCGGGCACTCGGGCGGCGCCCTCGTGGAGGACTGGCTCTACGCCGCGTTGTTCGCGGCCACCAGCGCAAGCTGCGCCTGGCGGGCGGCCCGCGACCGCGAGCAGCGCCTGGCGTGGACGCTGGCCAGCGTCGGCGTGGCCACCTGGGGCGTGGCCGAGGTGGTGTACCGCGCCTCGGAGAGCGACCCCACGGCCGCCTATCCGCCGGCCACGCGCGCGCTGCTGCTGCTCAGCTTCACCCTCGCGGCCGGCACGCTCGCCCTGCTGGCCCGCCGCCGGGTGCAGGAGGTCGAGCCCCGGCTGCTGCTGGACGGTCTGATCGGCGGCCTGGCGGTCGCGGCCGTGGCCGCGATCCCGCTCTTCGGCGAGGAGACCACCTCCGTCTCCCAGGCCACCCCGCCCGCGCTGTTCTTGATGGCCGACCTGGCGATCCTCGCCTTCGTGGTGATCGTGACCGGGCTGACCGGCTGGCGGCCGGGGCGCGGCTGGGCGCTGATCGCCGGCGGGATCGTGCTCAACTCGATAGGCAACTGCGTGCTGGTGGTCCAGAGCGCCAGCGGCAGCTTCCAGCGCGGCACCGCCATCGATTCCCTGTTCGTGGCCAGCGCGCTCACGCTGGGCGTGGCGGCCTTCTACCCGCTCGAGCACGCGGCGGGCGCCCAGGACGACCGGCGGCGCCTGTTCTGGCCGGCCGCCTTCGCCCTGGTGGCCGTGGGCGTGCTGGTGGTCGCCGGGGTGGTCGACACCAGCCCCGTGGCCGTGGTCCTGGCCGCGGCCACCCTGGTGGTGCTGGTGGCGCGGACCCTGCTGGCCTTCCGCGACAACGCGCAGCTGCTGGACCGCGCGCAGCGCGAGGCCGTCACCGACGCGCTCACCGGGCTGGCCAACCGGCGCCAGCTGGCGCGCGACTTCGCGGAGCTGGAGGGCATCGAGAGCGACTGGCCCCCGCACACCCTCGTCATGTTCGACCTCGACGGGTTCAAGGCCTACAACGACGCCTTCGGCCATCCGGCCGGCGACGCGCTCCTCGCCCGGCTCTCGGCCCGGCTGGGCTATGCGGTCGCGCCTCACCAGGCCTACCGGGTGGGCGGCGACGAATTCTGCGTGCTGATCGCCGCGGACCGCGTGAGCGCGGAAGCGGTGGTCGAGGCCGGGGCGGAGGCCCTCGTCGACCACGGCGAGGCGTTCTCCATCACCGCCTCCCACGGCGCCGTGAGCATGCCCGAGGAGGCCCGCACCAACGAGCTCGCGCTGCAGCTGGCCGACCGGCGCATGTACGCGCACAAGGACCGCCGCACCAGCTCGCCCTCCGAGCAGACCCGCGCCGCGCTGCAGGCCCTGCTGGACGAGCGCTCGCCCGCCGCCTCGGCCAGGCACCAGGAGCTGGCCGACCTCGCCTACCTGCTCGCACAGCGCCAGGGCCTCGGCCAACCCGATCTCGACCACCTCGTCCGTGCCGCGGAGCTGCACGACGTCGGCCGGGTGGCGCTGCCCGCGGGCCTCGCCGGGGCCGGCGACGAGGACCCGCTGGTCGCCCAGCAGAACCTGATCGCCGAGCGCATCCTCACCGCCGCCCCCGCGTTGGTGCCCGTCGCCCGCATCGTGCGGTCGATGCACGAGCGCTACGACGGCGGGGGCCCCCCCGACGGCCTCGCCGGACAGGAGATCCCGGTGCCCGCGCGCATCCTCGGAGCGGCGCAGGCCTTCCTCCGGCGCCTCGGCTCGCAGCGCAAGCCCGAGCCCGGCGCGCTGGAGTGGCTGACCGCCGAGGGCGGCGGTCGCCTGGACCCGTTCGTCGCCGACGCGCTGCGCGAGCTCGCGGTCGCGCTGCGCCTTACCGAGGTCGAGCTCGAGCAGCGCCGGGCCATACTGGCCGAGCGGGCGGCCGGCCGGCGCGGTGGCCTTCGGCCCGAGGGCCCCGCGCTGGGCATCGGCCGGGTCTGAGCTCGCTCAGCGCGCGGGCTCGTCCAGCGTGGCGAGCAGCGCGCCCACCACCCGCGGGTCGAACTGGGTGCCCGCGTTGGCGGACAGCTGCTCGCGCGCTTCCTCTTCGCCCAGCGCCGCCCGGTAGGGGCGGTCGGTGATCATCGCGTCGTAGGCGTCGCAGACGAAGATGATCCGCGAGCCCAGCGGGATCTCCTCGCCCGCGAGCCCGTCGGGGTAGCCGCTGCCGTCGAAGCGCTCGTGCTCGTGGCGAACGAGCGGCAGGACGTCGCGCAGGAACTCGATCGAGGACAGGATGCGCTCGCCCACGACGGTGTGGCGCTCGATGATGGCCCGCTCCTCGTCGGTGAGGGCGCCGTGCTTGTCGAGGATCGCCTCGGGGATCGCGATCTTGCCTATGTCGTGGAAGATCGCGCCGTAGCGCAGCGTGCGCAGCTCCGGCTCGCTGAGCCCCAGCCGCCGCCCCACGGCCAGCGCGTGCTCGACGATCGCCTTGGAGTGGTCAGCCGTGTAGGAGTCCTTGGCCTCCAGCGCGGCAGCGAGGGCCTCCGCCGTCCCCAGGTAGGCGCGCTCGAGCTGCTCGTACAGCGTGGCCGAGCGCAGCGCCGAGCCCACCTGGTCGGCGACGGTGGACACCAGCCGCACGTCCTCCTCATCGAAGGCGTTGGGCCGCTGCTCCTCCACGTTGATCACGCCCCAGAGCGTGTCGCCGGCCCACACGGGGACCACCAGCTCCGACAGCACGTCGCCCGTGTCGGGGGCGGGCTTGTAGTCCGACTCCGCGAACACGTTGCCCGAGACCACCGCACGCTTGAGGCGCAGGCAGCGGCCGATCAGACCGGCCTCGCGCGGCTGGGACCAGTTCTCCTCCGCCATGCGCTCGAACGGGCGCCCGCGGCCGGCTATGCATTCGACGAAGTCGTCCTCGCGCAGCTCGACCGCCGAGCACAGGTAGTAGCCGAAGGCCCGCTGCAGCTCGTCGACGGCGGCCTCGAGGATCGCCATCGGCTCGGTCATTGCCGACAGCCGGGTGCCCAGGGCGTTGGCCAGCGCGAGCTGCCGCGTTCGCTTGCGCAGGCGCTCGGTCTGCTCGCGCCCCCCGGCCGCCTGGCTGCGCCACTCGCTCAGCGCGACCGACTCCTCGTAGGGGCGCCGGCGCTCGGAGAGGTGGCCGGCGCGGAAGGCCTCCGGTATCTGGGAGGCGTAGACCGCGGTCCCGCGGCCTCCGCGCTGCTTGCCGTAGAGCAGCGCACGGTCGGCACGGGCGATCAGCTGGTTGGCCGACTCGCCCGGCTGCCACTCGGCCACGCCCGCGGTGGCGCGGACCTCGCCGGAGCGCTCCTCGAGGTCGTCGACGGCCCGGCTGACGGCGTCCAGCGAGCGGTCGGCCACCTCCCCCGCTGCCGCCTCGTCTGTGCCGTAGGCGACGATGGCGAACTCGTCGCCGCCGTAGCGCGCGATCGTGTCGTAGGGGCGCATCGTGCCGCGCAGCGAGTCCCCGACCCGCCTGAGCACGTCGTCGCCGACCAGGTGGCCGTGCTCCTCGTTGACCGCCTTGAAGCCGTCGAGGTCGAGCAGCACCATCGAGAGGGTGTGCCCCGTGCGCGCGCAGCGCGACAGCTCGCGCCGGAGCGCGTCGTGCAGCGCCGCGTGGTTGAGGCAGCCGGTCAGCGAGTCGGTGCGGGCCTCGCGGGCCAGGCCGGCGTGGGCGCTGGCGTTGCGGCAGGCTGCAGCCGCCAGATCGGCGAAGCCCCCCAGCAGTCCCAGCTGGTCGTGGGTCAGGACGCGCGGCTCGTGGCGGTGACCGACCGCCAGCACGCCGCGCAGCTCGCCGTCCCAGTGCATGGGGACCCCTGCCACCGCCCGCACCTCTTCGAAGCCGGCCGGGGTGTCGGAGACCTGGGAGTAGTCGTTGGTCAGCATCGGCTCGCCGCTGGCGGCTACCCGCCCGGCCACGCCCTCGCCGGGCTCCAGCCGTGAGCCGACCAGCTCGGGCGGCAGCCCGTAGAGCGCCTCGAGGCGCACGCCCGTCTGGCCGTCGCCCAGCCACACGCAGGCGCAGTCGCCGCCCAGGATCGCGGTGGCCTCCTCGCAGATCCGAACCAGCACGCGCGTAAGGTCCAGGCTCTCGTTGACCACCCGCCCCGCGCGCACCAGCGCCGCCTGGCGAGCGGTGCGGCTGGCGTGCTCCTCAGCCAGGCGCAGCTGGTCGAGGCTGGCCGAAGCGGCCGCGGCGAACGCGCCCGCCAGCTCCACCTCCTCGGGGCTGAACTCGCGCTCGGACTCCGACAGCAGGACCAGGATGTGGCCGGAGAGGTCGCGGGAGCGCATGGGCACCAGCAGCGCGGAGCCCGCGTCGGAGTCGGCCAGCAGCCGGCCCAGGTGCAGCGAGCCCTCGCCGGTGACCTGCATGTTCATCAGCCCGCCGTCCACCAGCTCGGCCACGGCGCCCAGCTCGGCGATGGCGATCGAGACGCGGCGGTCGCGCTCCGGCGGGTCCTCGGCGATCACGGTGGCCCGGCCCTCGCGCTCGGCCAGCGAGATCACCAGCGCGCGGTCGATCGAGAAGGCCCGGCGAATCTCCTTCGCCAGCTCGCGCCGGACGGCATCGGGCCCCTCGCTCTGCAGGGCGTTGACCAGCAGTCGCGAGACGGCCTGGACGGCCTCGCCCGCGCTCGGCCGAGGGGGGACGGTGGCTCCCACCTCTACCCCCTTCGACTCCATGACGCGGCTCCTTTAGAGCCCGAGCGTCTTGGCGATGATGTTCCTCTGGATCTCCGAGGTGCCGCCGTAGATGGTGGTCACGAGCGCGCTGCGAAGGTGGCCCTCCATCGGGTACTCGGAGGCGTAGCCGTAACCCCCCGCGGCCTGCACGCCGTCCAGCGCGCAGCGCTTGGCCAGCTCGGTGGCGGCGAGCTTGGCCATCGAGGCCTCCTGGGGCAGCATGCGGTCCGGGTCCTCGTCGGTCATCCGAGCCACCCAGCGCACCAGCAGGCGCACCTGGGCGAGCTCGGTGGCGCGGTCGGCGAAGCGGTGCTGGAGCGCTTGGAAGGAGCCGACCGGGCGGCCGAACTGCTTGCGCTCCTTGACGTACTCCAGGGCGTCGTCGAAGGCCCGCTGGGCGATCCCGAGCGCGCTCGCGGCGAGGATGATCCGCTCCACGTTCAGCCCGGCCATCAGCTGGATCCAGCCATTGCCCTCGGTGCCCAGGAGCGCATCCTCGGGGACGCGCACGCCGTCGAGGTGCAGCTCATTGGTCTCCTGGCCGCCCATCGTCGGGATGGGGGTCATGGTGAAGCCCTCGGCCTCGCGCGGCACCAGGATCATGGAAAGGCCCTCGTGGCGCTCGGAGCCCTCGCCGGTGCGGCAGACGATCAGGACGTGGCTGGCGCGATGGGCGTAGGAGCACCACATCTTCGCCCCGTCGAGCACCCACTCGCCGTTGTCGCGGCGCGCGCGGGTCTTCAGCGAGGCCACGTCCGAGCCGGCGTCGGGCTCGGACATCGCGATGGCCAGCGTCCCGCCGTTGGCAACGTGGGCGAGGTGCTCGCGCTTCTGCTCGTCGGTGCCGAAGCGGTTCAGCGCGCCCGTGACGATCAGCGTCACGCCGTAGGCAGCGACGGGGATCTGCCCGTGGGCTGTCTCCTCCAGGAACAGCGTGGCGTCGAGGAAGGACCCGCCGGAGCCGCCGTACTCCTCGTCGATGGTCAGCCCGTACCAGCCGAGCTCGCCCATCTTGGCGGCCGCCTCGTCGGAGTGGTGGTCATCGCCCTCGAGGTCGAACTTCTCGCGCTCGGCGAAGTCGCGCAGAGCGTCGACGAAGTCCTGCTGCTCGGGGGTGAGGCCGGTCTCCGCGGTAGCCGTGGTCATCGGGCGCGCGACGATATCCCATTGAACTTGCGCCGCAACGCAGCAGCGCTGAGACCGGACCGTCTACGTGGAGCGGCTCTCGCAGCTGCATCGACAGATGCAAGAGCGCGGGCAGGAAGGGCGAGGCGTCGAGCTCGCCCGACGGCGGTACGGGGGAGCGAAACCAGAGGCGCTGGGGCTCCAGCTCGGGCGCGTCGAAGCTCACGAGCCCCGACAGCTCGCGGCCGTCGCCGTGAGGCTCGAGCCGGATCTCGCCGACGCGCACCAGTCAGCGCTGGAGTGCCGGCTGCGCGCCGTCGCCCTGCCGCTCCGCCTCTCCGGGCTTGAAGCGGTTCAGCTCGCGGCGGGCGATGCTCACCTTGTGCACCTCGTCGGGCCCGTCGGCGATGCGCAGCCAGCGGCCCTGGCGCCAGGCCAGCGACAGCGGGACGTCGTCGGACATGCCGAGCGCGCCGTGCACCTGCATCGCGCGGTCCACGACCTCCTGGTGCATCTGCGCGGCGATCACCTTGACCATCGAGATCTCCTGCCGCGCCTCGCGCTTGCCCTCGGTGTCCATCTTCCAGGCCGCGTGGAGCACCATCAGCCGCGCCGAGTCGATCTCCATGCGCGACTTGGCCACGAAGTCCTGGACGAACTGCTTGTCGGCCAGCTTGCCGCCGAACGACTCGCGCCGCTGCGCGCGCTCGCACATGAGCTCGAACGCCCGCTCGGCGGACCCGATGGCGCGCATGCAGTGGTGGATCCGCCCCGGGCCGAGCCGGTCCTGGGCGATCGGGAAGCCGGCGCCGCGGGGGCCGAGCAGATTCCCCTCGGGCACGCGCACGTCCTCGTAGCGGACCTCCCAGTGGCCGGGGCCGCCGTCGTGGCCCATCACCGAGACCGGGCGGACGCCCACGAAGCCGGGCGTGTCGATCGGAACGCAGATCATGCTCGCCCGCTTGTGCGGCGCGGCGTCGGGGTCGGTGACCACCATCGCGATCGCCACCTCGGCGCCGTTGTAGCCCGAGGTGAACCACTTGTGGCCGTTGACGACCCACTCGCCGTCTCCGAGCTCCGCGCGCGCGGCGAGCCCGGTCGGGTCCGAGCCGGAGGTCTCGGGCTCGGTCATCGAGAAGCAGGAGCGGATCGTGCCGTCCAGCAGCGGGTCGAGCCAGCGCGAGCGCTGCTCGGCGGTCCCGTGCTCGGCCAGGATCTCCGCGTTGCCGGTGTCGGGCGCCGAGCAGTTGAACGCCATCGGCGTCACCTGCGAGCGGCCCATCTCCTCGCAGAGCATCCCGTACTCCCAGTTGGTCAACCCGGGGCCGTACTCCTCGTCGGGCAGGAAGAGGTTCCACAGCCCCTCGGCCTTCGCGCGTTCGCGGATCTCGACCAGCTGCGCCGGGTAGGGGACCCCGGGCCGGACCTCCTCGTCGAGCGCGGTGAGCAGCTCGCTCTCGTGCGGCATGACGTGCTCCTCGGAGAAGGCCCGCACGCGCTCGAGCAGCGAGGCGACGCGATCCGAGGGACGGAAGTCCATCGCTCCGCAGCCTACCCCGCGGACTCGATCAGCAGCCAGGCGAAGAGCGCGCACAACGCGGCCCCCCCGCCCACCACGGCGGTGAGCAGGAGCGGGCGGCGCACGGGACCCTCGCCCTCGGTGGGCGCCAGCTCGGTGCCCGACAGCAGCTCGCGCGCAAAGCTCGCCCCCGTCTCGGGCACCAGCACGTCGCGCGGCCCGGCGGCGAGGAAGTCGGGCACGTCGAAGCCGGCGGTGCGCTTGAGCACGCTGGGCACCCCCTCCTCCAACAGGAGTCCCTGGATAAGCTCGGCCTCGGCCAGGTGGCGGGCGCCGGCCACCATCACCAACGGGCCCTCGGCGTACTCGGGGCGGATCTTCCGAAGCTGGGCATGGCGCTCGTCCCTGGGCTCCTCCACCGCCTCGCCCCCGGGGAAGACGAGCGGCATCGCGCAGCGCTCGCAGAAGCGCTCGTCGGCCGCGTGCTCGCGCCCGCAGGCCGGACAGACGAGCTCAGACGACGTCGAGCTCCTCCTCGCTGACCTTGCCGTCGTCGATGCGCCAGGCGCGGATCGACGGCTCGCCATCCAGCGAGACGATCAGCCACAGCCAGTGCGGGTACTGCGCCAGGTTGATGTCCGTCTGCGAGGGCTCGGGGGCGCTGCGCGGGTGCGAGTGGTAAACGGCCACGCCGTGCCCCTCGTCGTCCCAGTCGTTGGCGGTCATCAGCGCCTCGAAGCCGAGCTGGAAGCCGTAGGGCGAATGGCGCTCGTTCTCCACGCGCACGAGCTCCTGGACCTCCTCGCCGTCGGTGCGCAGGAGCCCGCAGCACTCGTTCGGGGCATCCTCCCGCGCGTGCGCGACCATCTCGTCCCAATGCCGCCGGGCGATTCGCATAGGCATCCTGAGGCTAGATGAGCGGTCCCTCCTGGAACCGGCGCGACTTCCTGCGCTTCGCCGGCCTGGCCGTGGGCGCGGCCGGCAGCGTCGGCTTCGCGGCCTGCGGCGGCGAGAACCGGGCGGTCATGGGCGTGCCCGACCCGCGGGCCACGCCGCAGCGAGACCGCGCGATCCTCAACGGCGCGCTGACGCTGGAGAACACCGCGGTGGCCGCCTACGCGACGGGACTGCCGCTGTTGCGCGGCGACGTGCGGCGCTCGGCCCAGCGCTTCCTGGGCCAGGAGCGCGAGCACGCGAAGGAGCTGGCCCGGCTGGTGCGGGACATGGGCGGCGAGCCCAACCGGCCCAAGCCGCCGGCCGAGTATCGGGCCGCCTTCCCCCGCCTGGCCGACCAGGCCGACTTCCTGCGCTTCATCACCGACCTGGAGAACGTGTCGATCTCCGCCTACGCGGAGGGCGTCCCCAAGCTCGGCGACGCGAAGCTGCGCACGCTCACCGCCTCGATCTTCTCCGACGAGGCCCAGCACTTCACGGTGCTGCTCGGGGCGCGCAGCGATGGCGACCCACGGGTCGCCGTGCCGGAGGCCTTCGTCACCGGCAGGGTGCGGGCGTGACCGACCGCGCCGAGGTCGAGCGGCTGCTGCGCCTCGAGCGCGGTGCGGTGCGCCTGTACGAGGTGATCGTGCCCGAGCTCAGGGGCGAGGCAGCCGCGGCCGCGCGCCACTTCCTCGCCCAGGAGCGGCGTCACGTCGACGCCCTGGTCGCGGCTCTGCGGACCATGAAGGCACCCGTGTCCGACGCCGTGGCCTCCATCCCCGAGCCCGCCGGCGGCCCGCGCGACCTGATCCGCGTGGCCATCGAGCACGAACAGACCTGCATCCGCGCCTACCTCTCAGCCCAGACCCGGCTCAAAGCCCCCGCTCTGCTCGGCGGCGCGGCCGGCACGATGGCCAACGAAGCCCAGCACCTCGCCTATCTGCGGGGCCTACTGGGCGAGCAGCCGGTGCCTGTGGCATTCGTCACCGGGAGGTAGCCTGATGAGCGTGATGGCCTTCTTCTCTGTGGGTCCGCTGGAGATCGCGGTGCTCGCGGTGATCGCCCTGCTGGTGCTCGGCCCCCAGAAGCTGCCGGAGGCCGCCCGCTCGGTCGGCAAGGGCATGCGCGAGATGCGCGCGGCCATGTCGGGCGCGGCGAGCTTCGACGACGAGGACGAAGAACGCGAGGCAGAGGACGAAGAGGAGGACGAGACCGTCCCCTCGCCGTCCTAGCCGGCTACCAGAAGCTGGCGCTCTCGATGACGTCCTCCAGCTCCTCGAGGGGCTTGGTGTAGACGCCGGAGCTCAGGTACTTCCAGCCGTCGTCGCAGACGACGAAGACCACGTTGCCCTCGTCGAGGCCCTCGGCCACGCGGACGGCGATCGAGGCGATGGCGCCGCTGGAGACGCCCACGAACAGGCCCTCCTCGGCGAGCAGCTTCTTGGTCCAGACCACGGAGTCGCGGTTGGAGACGAAGATCTTCCGGTCGAGCATCGCGAGGTCGATGATCGGCGGGATGAAGCCGTCCTCGAGCGAGCGCAGGCCCTGCACGAGCTCGCCCTGCAGCGGCTCGGCGGCGACGATCAGCGTGTCGGGGTCGTGCTCCTTGAGCCGGCGGGCGTTGCCCATGAGCGTGCCCCCCGTGCCGAGCCCCGCGACGAAGGCCGCGACGTCGTCGAGTTCCTCCAGGATCTCGACGGCGGTGCCGTGGTAGTGGGCGTCGGGGTTCGCCTGGTTCCCGTACTGGTAGGGCATGTAGTACGAGGAGTCGGCCTCGGCCATCTCCAGCGCCTTGGCCACCGCGCCGTTGCTGCCCTGCTCGCCCGGCGAGTAGACGATCTGCGCGCCGTACATCTGGAGCAGCTGCGTGCGCTCGGCCGTCACGTTGTCCGGCATCACCACCTTGAGCGGGTAGCCCTTGCGCGAGCAGATCATCGCCAGCGAGATGCCGGTGTTCCCCGAGGTGGGCTCGAGGATGGTCTGGCCGGGCCGGATCGCTCCCTGGGCCTCGGCGTCCTCGATCATCGCGCGAGCGACGCGGTCCTTGACCGAGCCCGTCGGGTTGTGGCTCTCGAGCTTGGCCCAGATGCGGACCCCGGGCTTGGGCGAGATGCGCTTGAGCTCGACGAGCGGCGTGTTGCCGATCGCCCGGACGATGTCGCCGTACCTGCCCCCGCAGGGACGTGTGTCGAGGTCCGGCGCACCCATCGCTTCAGAAAGTGTAGTTCCCGGCAGGCGCCGGGCAAACCCCCCGCGCGCCCGGTCTAGCCGCCGGCCATGGCCGGGAGGATCACCAGGGTGTCGTCCTGCGACACCTCGGTCTCCAGGCCGCCGAGCACCCGTACGTCCTCGTCGTTCAGGTAGACGTTCACGTAGCGGTTGAGCTCGCCCTCGTCGCTGAACAGCTGGCCCTCCGTGGCCGGGTGCTGGTTGGCCAGCGCCCGGAGCAGCTCGCCGACGTTCTCGCCCTCGGCGTGCACCTCCCGCTCCCCCGCGGTGGAGGAACGAAGAACGGGCGGGATCTTGATCGTCGGCACGGGCGGGCAGACTAGCCCGCGGCGGCGCAGAACGCTTCGTAATCCGGGAAGACGCCCATCTCGTCGTCGGAGATATCGCTCGGGTCGCGCGAGCAGATCGGGCAGTCGGGGTCCCGCTGCACCTTGAGGTCGGTGAAGCTGGTGCCCAGGGCCTCGTAGAGCAGCAGGTGGCCGATGAGCGGGTCCCCCGCTCCGGTCACCAGCTTGACCACCTCGATCGCCTGCAGGACGCCCATCACGCCGGGCAGTGCGCCCAGCACGCCGTTGGCGCCGCAGGAGGGAGCCAGCTCGGCGGGCGGCGGCGTCGGGTACAGGCAGCGGTAGCACGGCCCCTCGTAGGGGGCGAAGACCGAGATCTGCCCGTCGAAGCCGAGGATCGACGCGGAGACCACCGGGATCTGCAGCCGCACGCTGGCGTCGTTGAGCAGGTAGCGCGTGGGGAAGTTGTCGAGGCCGTCGACGATGACGTCGTAGCCCTCGATGATCTCCATGATGTTGTCCGCCCCGATGCGGACGGGGTACTTGATCACGTTCACGTCGGGGTTGATCTCCTTGATCGACTGCTCGGCGGAGTCGACCTTGGGTGTGCCCACGCGGTCCTGGGTGTGGATCACCTGGCGCTGCAGGTTGGACAGGTCCACCTCGTCGTTGTCGACGATCCCGAGCGTCCCCACGCCGGCCGCGGCCAGGTAGAGGGCGGTCGGGGAGCCGAGCCCGCCGGCGCCCAGCAGCAGCACCTTGGCGTCCAGCAGCTTGAGCTGGCCCTCGAGGCCGATCTCGGGCACGAGCAGGTGGCGCGAGTAGCGCTCGCGCTGCTCGGCGGTCAGCGCGCGGGGGACCTCGACGTCGTAGCCGCGGTCCTTCCAGAGCGTGATGCCGCCGGTCATGGACTCGACCGAGCCGTAGCCGAGCTTCTGCATCATGTCGTCGGCCGCCAGGGCCGAGCGCTGCCCGGAGGCGCAGTACAGGATCACGCGCTTGTCCTTCTCGGGCACGGCCATCTCGATGCGCGACTCCAGGTGGCCGCGCGGCACGTGGATGGCGCCGGGAAGGTGGGCTTCCTCGAACTCCGTCTGCTCGCGCACGTCGACGATGTACTCGCCGTTTCGGCGGTCGACGACGTCGTGCACCTCGCCAGGGTCAACCTCGCGGATGCGCTCCTTCGCCTGCTTGATGAGATCCGTTCCTGAGGGCATTGCTTCAGAAAGTATAGCGCCGGGAAACCGCGCTCCCGCCCAAAAAGTAGCGGCCGGGACGCCCCCTCCTGAAGAAGCGCCCCGGCCGCACAGTCACACCAGTCAAGCCCTCAAGCTCTTCGGAGATTGTCGCCCGGGCGGGCTTCTGCCGATATGGGGTCTGGACCCCATTCGACGATGCATCGACCCCGTATGACAAGAAGCACCGACTCCCTCCTGGGACAGGTGCTGGCAGCCAATGTGGTGCTGGTCGTCCTGACGATCCTGGCCGCCAGCCTGGCCGCCGGCCTGGACCTCCAGGTGCAGGGCGAGCGCTGGGAGTTCCTCGTCCTGGCCATGGCCATGGTGGTCACGCTGTGCGTGAACATGCTCATGCTCAAGCGCCGTTTCCGGCCGCTGGAGCGCCTCATAGACCGCATCGAGCGGGTGGACCCGGCCGAGCCCGCCACGTTCGAGCCCGGCCACGAGCCCTTCAAGGAGGTCGACCGCCTCGCACAGAGCTTCCGCGCACTGCTGGGGCGCATCGAGGACGAGCGCCGCCGCTCGGGCCAGCTCGTGCTGCGCGCCCAGGAGGAGGAGCGCCGCCGGGTGGCCCGCGACCTCCACGACGAGGTCAACCAGGCCCTCACCGCGATCCTCCTCCGGCTCGAGGCGCTGGCCTACGACTCGCCCCCCGACAAGGCCAGCGAGGTGGCCGAGCTCAAACGTCTGGCCAACCAGGCCATGGAGGAGCTGACCGGCCTTGCGCGGCAGCTCCGGCCCGCGGCCCTGGACGACCATGGGCTGGGCTCGGCGATCGAGGCGCAGCTGAAGCTCTTCGGGGTCCGCTCCGGCGTGCGGACGAGCATGACCACCCGCGGCGACACCGCCGCGCTGGACAGCGACCGGCAGACCGCCGTCTACCGGATCGCGCAGGAGGCGCTGACCAACGCCGGCCGCCACTCTGGCGCCGACACGGTCGACATCGAGCTCATCGCGAGCGGGGACGGGGCCACCGAGCTGCACATCACCGACGACGGCCGCGGCTTTCGGCCGTCGGCCGGCGGCGGCGGAGGGCTGGGGCTGACGGGCATGGCCGAGCGCGCCCGGCTGGTGGGCGGCGAGCTCGACGTCCGCTCCGCGCCCGGGGCAGGCACCTCGATCACCCTGAGGCTGCCCGCATGATCCGCGTCCTGATCGCCGACGACCACGGCATCGTGCGCTCCGGCCTGCGCATGCTCATGGAGCGCCAGCCCGACGTGCGGGTGGTGGCCGAGGCCGGCGACGGCGTCGAGGCCCTCGAGCAGGCGCTGGCCAAGCGCCCCGACGTCGCAGTGCTCGATGTCTCCATGCCGCGCATGACGGGCCTGCAGGCCGCGCGCGAGATCCACGCGCAGGACGAGGGGATCGGCCTGCTGATGCTCTCCATGCACGACGACGACCGCTACTTCCTGGAGGCGCTGAGCGCCGGCGCCTCGGGCTACGTGCTCAAGCGAGCCGCCGACGCCGACCTCGTCGACGCCCTGCGCACGGTTGCCGACGGCCGGCCCTTCCTGGCCTCGGAGCCCCAGCGCGAGCTCCTGCAGGAGTGGAAGGAGGGCGCGACCGAGGCCGAGGACTCGCTCACACCGCGCGAGCAGGAGGTGCTCAAGCTGATCGCGGAGGCCCACACCAACCGCCAGATCGCCGACACGCTGATGCTCTCCGAGAAGACCGTCGAGTCCCACCGGGCCAACCTGCTGAGCAAGCTCGGCATGCGCGACCGCGTCGAGCTGGTCCGCTACGCGATCCGCCGCGGGTTGATCGAGCCCTAGGGCCCTAGCCTGGACGGGGTGAACCCCCGTGTGGCGATCGCCCTGATGTTCGTGGGCGTGGCGGCCCTGGGCGCGATCGTGCTGGCCGCGGTCGGCAGCCGCGACGAGGCCTCCGCCGGCCCCAAGCGCTTCGAGGGCTCCACCCTCCCGTCAGGGCTCAAGGCGCCGGAGTTCACGCTCACCGACGAGGAAGGGCGGCGGGTGCGGATGTCCGACTTCCGCGGCAGGCCGGCCGTGGTGACCTTCCTCTACACCAACTGCGAGGACACCTGCCCCGGGCAGGCGCAGGTGATCAAGGGCGCTTTCGCCGAGCTCGGGCGCGACCTGCCCGCCGTGGCCGTGGCGGTGGACCCGCCGCGCGACACGCCCGCCAGCGCCCGCCGCTTCCTCAGCGAGCAGCGGATGCGCAGGCGCCTGCGCTTCGCGCTCGGGGAGCGGAGCGACCTGCGGCCGGTCTGGGACGGGTTCTCCGTGCAGCCGCAGCGCGAAAACCTCGAGCACACCGGGCGCCTGGTGCTCGTTGACGCCCACGGCCGCCAGCGGGTGGCCTTCCCGATCGACCAGGCGACGCCGGAGCGCATCGCCCACGACCTGAGACTGCTCGAGCAGGGGGCCTGAGCCGGTGGAGCTCGGCGTCTACACCTTCGCGGAGCTGTCGCCCTCGATCACGCCCGAGCAGCGCATGCGCAACCTCGTCGAGGAAGCCCGCGTGGCCGACGAGGTGGGGCTCGACGTCTTCGGCGTCGGCGAGCACCACCGCCCGGACTTCGCCGTCTCGGCGCCGTCGGTGGCCCTGGCCGCCTGCGCCGAGGCGACGGAGCGCATTCGGCTCACCAGCGCGGTCAGCGTCCTCAGCTCCGACGACCCGATTCGCGTCTTCCAGCAGTTCGCCACGCTCGACCTCCTCTCGCGCGGGCGCGCGGAGATCATGGCTGGACGGGGCTCGTTCATCGAGTCGTTCCCGCTGTTCGGGCTCGACCTCGACGACTACGACGAGCTCTTCTCCACCAAGCTCGAGCGGCTGCTGGAGCTGCGCGACGACCCGGCGGCCCACGACGTGTACCCGCCCTCGCAGCAGCAGCCGCTGCCGGTGTGGCTGGCCGTGGGTGGCAACCCGCCTTCGGTGATTCGCGCCGCCGAGCACCGCCTCCCGCTCGCGCTGGCCATCATCGGCGGCCAGCCCGAGCGCTTCGTGCCCCTCGTGAACCTCTACCGGCAGGCACTCGGCGAGCCTGGCCAGCTCAGCATCAATTCCCACGCCTACGTGGCCGAGGACAGCAAGCGGGCGGGCGACGAGTACTTCCCCGGCTATGCCCGCGTGATGACGCGCGTCGGCCGCGAGCGCGGCTGGCCGCCGATGGAGCGGCCGCAGTTCGAGGCGTTGCGCGAGCCGCGGGGCTCGCTGCTGGTGGGCAGCCCCGAGGAGGTGGCGCAGAAGATCCTCTTCGAGCACGAGCTGTTCGGCCACTCCCGCTTCCTCGCGCAGATCGCCTTCGGCGACCTCCCCCACGACCGTGCGCTCCGCGCGATCGAGTTGCTCGGGACCGAGGTCGCCCCGCTGGTTCGCGGCGAGCTCAGCCGGCGGGCC
>CAWEOW010000029.1:0-89506 GCA_963810745.1 uncultured Thermoleophilaceae bacterium | reverse complement strand
GGGGGCCCGACCAGAAGGCGTCGCCCACCGTGACCGCTCCCGCGGTCTCGGCCTGGTGGCGCAGCGAGTGCTCGTCGCCGTCCTCGATGGCGAACATCGTCTCGCTGGTCACGCGGCGCACCTCTCCCGATCCGCCCAGGTGGCGGTCGACCATGCGGGCGCACTTGCGACCCTCGGCGATGGCGGTCACCACCAGCGACTGGCCGATGCGGGCGTCGCCGCAGGCGAAGATCCCGTCCTCGGACGACTCGTAGACGCCCGCCTTGATGTTCCCGCGCTTGTCGGTGCGCAGACCGAGGTCCTCGATCGGCCCGTGCGTCTCCGGGCCGGTGAAGCCGATCGCGATCAGCACGAGGTCGGCGGGCTCCTCCCAGTCGCTGCCGGGCACCGGCTCCACGTCGCGCGACGAGGTGCCCGAGACCTGGCGGGCGCGGATCGCGGTCACGCGGCCGTCCTCGCCCACGAGCTCGGTGACCTGCGAGCCGAACTGGCGCTCGCCGCCCTCCTCGAGGGCGTAGGTGGTGTGGGTCCGCTTGGGCGGCAGCGGCCAGGGCGTGCCGGGCGGGCGGCCCTGGGCCGGCAGCTCGGGGTACACGTCGAGCATCCGCGCGCTCGTGGCGCCCTCGCGCAGCGCGTTGGAGATGCAGTCCATGCCCGTGTCGCCGCCGCCGACCACCACCACGCGGCGGTCCTTCGCGGAGATGACCTGGTCAGCCGGCGTCTCGTGCGCGGGGCGTCCCTCGGAAGCGGCCACGTAGCGGTTGCGCTGGTAGAGGTAGTCCATCGCGAAGTGCACGCCCCCGAGCTCGCGGCCGTGCGCCTCGAGGTCGCGGTGCACGCGCGAGCCGATCGCCACCACCACCGCGTCGTGCTGGGAGCGCAGCTGCTCGGTGGTGACGTCGCTGCCGACGTCCACGCCGGTGATGAACTCGATCCCCTCGGCGGCCATCACGTCCACGCGCCGGTCGATGATCCACTTCTCGAGCTTGGCGTCGGGCACGCCGTAGCGCATCAGGCCGCCGATCGACTCGTCGCGCTCGAACACCGTGACCTCGTGGCCGAACTTGTTCAGCTCGGCGGCCACGGCCATGCCGGCCGGCCCCGAGCCCACCACCGCCACGGACTTGCCCGAGCGCTCGTCGGGCGGGTCCGGGACGATCCAGCCCTCGGCCCAGCCGCGCTCGGCGATCGCGCCCTCGATCTGCTCGATGGTCACCGCGTCGTCGTTGATGTCGAGCACGCAGGCCGACTCGCACGGCGCCGGGCAGATCAGGCCGGTGAACTCGGGGAAGTTGTTGGTGGCGTGCAGCCGGTTGAGCGCCTCGCGCCAGCGGCCCTGGTGCACGAGGTCGTTCCACTCGGGGATCAGGTTCCCCAGCGGACAGCCCTCGTGGCAGAAGGGGATTCCGCAGCTCATGCAGCGCCCGCCCTGCTCGCGCAGGGTGCGCTCCTCGGGGAACGCGAAGTACTGGTGGTAGTCGTGGACGCGCTCGCGCGGGTCCCGCTTGCGCGGGCCGACGCGCTCGACCTTCATGAAGCCCTTGGGGTCCGCCATGGCGTCAGGCCCCCACTGCGGGAACGGCGGTCGCCTCCTGGCGCGCCTGCTCGGCCAGCGCGCGCTCGTAGTCGTAGGGGAGCACCTTCACGAAGCGGGTGACCGCGTCGTCCCAGTCGCCGACGAGCCCCGCGGCCACCGGCGAGCCGGTGCGGTCGCGGTGCTCCTCCACCACGGCGAGCAGCTCGTTGGACTCGGCCTCGGAGATCTCGGCGAAGCGGACCATCTCGGGGTTGCAGCGGGCGCGGAAGCCGCCGTCGTCGTCGAGCACGTAGGCGATGCCGCCGCTCATGCCCGCGGCGAAGTTGATGCCGGTCGGCCCGAGGACCACCACGCGCCCGCCGGTCATGTACTCGCAGCCGTGGTCGCCGATGCCCTCGACCACCGTCACGGCGCCCGAGTTGCGCACCGCGAAGCGCTCGCCGGCCAGACCGCGGAAGAACGCGCGGCCCTGGGTGGCGCCGTAGAGCGCCACGTTGCCGATCACCACGTTGTCCTCGGCCGAGTAGGTGGCCCCGGGGTGCGGGCGCACGACCAGCGTGCCGCCCGACAGGCCCTTGCCGATGTAGTCGTTGGCGTCGCCCTCGAGCTCGAGCGTCACGCCGGGCGCCAGCCAGGCGCCGAAGCTCTGGCCGGCGGAGCCGCGCAGCTTGACCTCGATCGAGCCCTGGGGCAGCCCCTCGGTGCCGTGCTGCCGCGCGATCTCGCTGGACAGCAGGCCGCCGACGGCCCGGTTCTTGTTGGCGATGGGGATGTCGAGCTCGACCCGCTCGCCGTTCTCGATGGCGGGGCGGCACTGCTCCACCAGGTCGAGGTCGATCGAGTCGTGGTTGACCGGGTCCGGCGGCTGCACGAAGTGGCGCGGCGCCTCCTCGGGCGAGCGCGAGGGCTGCACCAGCAGCGCGCTCAGGTCGATCTCCTGCGCCTTCCAGTGGTCGACCTCGTCGTCCTGGGCCAGGAGGTCGGTGCGCCCGATCAGCTCGTCGACGGTCGCGCACGCCGAGGCGGGCCATGATCTCGCGCGCCTCCTCGGCGACCATGAACAGGTAGTTGACGACGTGCTCGGGCTGGCCGGCGAACTTGGCCCGCAGCACGGGATCCTGCGTGGCCACCCCCACCGGGCAGGTGTTGAGGTGGCAGACGCGCATCATGATGCAGCCCAGCGCGATCAGCGGGGCGGTGGAGAAGCCGAACTCGTCGGCGCCGAGGATCGCGCCGATCACCATGTCGCGGCCGGTGCGCATCTGGCCGTCGACCTCGACCACGATGCGCGAGCGCAGGTCGTTGGCCAGCAGCGTCTGCTGGGTCTCGGCCAGGCCGATCTCCCACGGCACGCCCGCGTGCTGGATCGAGGCGGCGGGCGAGGCGCCCGTGCCGCCGTCGTGCCCGGCGATCACCACGTGGTCGGCGTTGGCCTTGGCCACGCCGGCCGCCACGGTGCCGACGCCGACCTCGCTGACGAGCTTCACCGAGATCCGCGCCCGCGGGTTCGCGCAGCGCAGGTCGTAGATCAGCTGCTTGAGGTCCTCGATCGAGTAGATGTCGTGGTGCGGCGGAGGCGAGATGAGCCCGACGCCGGGCGTCGAGTAGCGCAGCCCCGCGATGTAGGAGTCGACCTTGTGGCCCGGCAGCTGGCCGCCCTCGCCGGGCTTGGCGCCCTGGGCGACCTTGATCTGGATCTCGTCGGAGTTGACGAGGTAGTCGATCGTCACGCCGAAGCGGCCCGAGGCCACCTGCTTGATCGAGGAGCGGCGCTCGTCGAAGAAGCGCGCGCGGTCCTCCCCGCCCTCGCCGGTGTTGGACTTGCCGCCCAGGCGGTTCATCCCCACCGCGAGGATCTCGTGGGCCTCCGGTGACAGCGCGCCCAGCGACATGCCGCCGGACTTGAAGCGCTTGACGATCTCCTTGGCCGGCTCCACCTCGTCGATGTCGATCGGCTGGGCGGAATCGGACCAGGTCAGCAGGCCGCGCAGCGCGGACTTGCGCACCGCCTCCTCGTTGACGTAGCGCGCGAAGCGCTCGTAGTCCTCGGCCGAGTTGCCGTTGTCGCCGCGCGCCGCGTGCTGGAGCGTGGCGACGGTCTCGGGGTTCCAGCCGTGGAACTCGCCGTCGCGGCGCCAGGCGTAGACGCCGCCGGAGGGCAGCAGCTGCGACTCGGCGGCCGGGTAGGCGCGCGCGTGGCGGTCGATCGCCTCGCGCGCGAGATGGTCGAGGCCGACCCCGCCCACGCGGGACGTGGTGCCGGTGAAGTGGCGGTCCACGAGCTCCTTCTGGACGCCGACCGCCTCGAAGATCTGCGCGCCGCAGTAGGAGCGGATGGTCGAGATCCCCATCTTGGAGAGGATCTTCAGCAGGCCCTTGCCGATCGCCTTGACCACGCGGCGGTGGGCCTCGTCGTTGGTCATGTCCTCGGGCAGCTGGCCGTCGCGGTGCAGCGCGGTGAGCGACTCGAACATCACGTACGGGTTCACCGCCGAGGCGCCGTAGCCGATGAGGCAGGCGATGTGGTGGACCTCGCGGGCCTCTCCCGACTCCACCACGAGGCCGATCTTCAGGCGCGTGCCCTCGCGGACCAGGTGGTGGTGCACGGCCGCGGTCGCGAGCAGCGACGGGATCGCCGCGCGCTCGGGCCCGAGGTTGCGGTCGGACAGGATGATGATGTTCACGCCGCCGGCCACGAGCTCGGACGCCTGCTGGCAGATCTCGTCGAGGCGGCGCTCCATGCCGTCGGGGCCCTCGTCGACCGGCCACGTCATGTCGATCGTGCGCGCCTCGAAGACCGAGTGGTCGACCTGGCGCAGCCGCTCGCACTCGTTGTTGAACAGCAGCGGCTGCGGCATGACCAGCTGGTGGCAGTGCTCGGAGGTCTCGTCGAGCAGGTTGACCTCGGGCCCGATCGTGGACTGGAGGCTCATCACCACCGACTCGCGGATGGGGTCCACGGCCGGGTTGGTCACCTGGGCGAACAGCTGCTTGAAGTACGAGAACAGCGGCGGCCGGCGGTCGGAGAAGACAGCCAGCGAGGCGTCGTTGCCCATCGAGGCGGTCGGCTCGGCGGCGGCGCGGGCCATCGGCGCGAGCAGCACGCGCAGGTCCTCCTCGCTCCAGCCGAAGGCCAGCTGCTTGGCCCGCAGCGGCTCCACGCGCGGCACGCGCGGCGTCTTGGGCGGCAGGTCCTCGAGGTGCACCACGCGGTCGTCGAGCCACTGCCCGTAGGGGCGGCGCTCGGCCAGCTCGCGCTTGACCGCGGCGTCCGAGAGCACGGCGCCCTTCTCCACGTCGACCAGGAAGAGCTTGCCGGGGCGCAGCCGTCCCTTGGCCTGGACCTCCTCGGCGTCCACGTCGAACACCCCGGTCTCCGACGCGAGCACCACCCAGCCGTCGCGGGTCACGAGCCAGCGGCCGGGGCGCAGGCCGTTGCGGTCCAGCGTCGCGCCGATCACCCGGCCGTCGCTGAAGGCCACCGCGGCGGGCCCGTCCCACGGCTCGATCAGCGACGAGTGGTAGGCGTAGAAGTCGCGGACGCGCTGGTGCAGCTCCGGGCGCCCCGAGTAGGCCTCGGGGATCATCATCGTGATGGCGTGGGCCGGCGAGCGGCCGCCCATCACCAGCAGCTCCATGACCCGGTCCAGCGAGGCCGAGTCCGAGATGTCGTCGGACAGCAGAGGCTTGAGCTTCTGGATGTCGTCGCCGAACAGGGGCGAGGCGAGCATCATCTCGCGCGCGCGCATCCAGTTGCGGTTGCCGCGCAGCGTGTTGATCTCGCCGTTGTGGGCGAGCATCCGGTAGGGGTGCGCGAGCTCCCAGCTGGGGAAGGTGTTGGTGGAGAAGCGCGAGTGGACGAGGGCCAGCGCGCTGGCCAGGCGCTCGTCGCGCAGGTCGGGGTAGTAGCGCGGCAGCTGAGGCGCGGAGAGCATGCCCTTGTAGACCACGGTCCGCGAGGAGAAGCTGGGGATGTTGAGGCCCTCGAGCCCGGCGTGCTCGACCACCTGGCGGATCACGTAGAGCTTGCGCTCGAGCGCGTCCTGGTCGGCGACGTCGTCGCCGGCGCCCACGAACAGCTGGGCGATGTGCGGAGCGGCCTCGCCCGCCACGCGGCCGCACTCCGTCTTGACCACCGGCACGTCGCGCCAGCCCAGGACGTGCTGGCCCTCGGCCTCCACGTTGCGCTCGATGAGGCGCACGGCGTGCTCACGCTCGCCCTCGTCGCGCGGGAGGAAGCACATCGCGACGCCGTAACGGCCCGCCTCGGGCAGCTCGACGCCCGCCTCCGCGCGGAAGAACTCGTCGGGGACCTGGATCAGGATGCCCGCGCCGTCGCCGGTGTCGGCGTCCGCGCCCTCGGCCCCGCGGTGCTCCAGGCGGTCGAGCGCGAGCAGGCCGCGCTCGACGACCTCGTGGGACGCCGGGCGCCCGAGGCGCGCGACGAACGCGACGCCGCAGGCGTCGTGCTCGAACTGCGGGTCATGCAGACCGGCGGACGGCTTCACTGCAGTGAGGTTCTCCTCGGGTACCACGCCTTCTCCGAGCGGGCGTGCGACGGGACGGGAGACAGAGACTTTACCCCGGCCTGCAATACGGTTGCGGCTGAATGTCGACGACCGTGACGGTCATGTCACAGAAGGGCGGGACGGGCAAGACGACCACCGTCCGCACGCTCGCCGACGTGTTGAGGCGGGTTGGACTGGATGTCCTGTGCGTGGACCTGGACCCCCAGGGCAACCTGTCCGACTACTTCGACGTCCCCGCCGACGCCGACCCCACCGTGGCCGACGTGCTGGCCGGCCGCGCCAAGGCGGCCGACGCGATCCACGACGGCGTGCTGCCGGCCAACCTCGGGCTCGCCGAGGCCGAGCTGGTGCTGGCCGGGAAGATGGGCCGCGAGATGACGCTCAAGCGCGCGCTGCGCGACGTCAAGCGCCGCCACGACCTGGTGCTGATCGACTGCCCGCCGGCGCTCGGCCTGCTGACCGTCAACGCGCTGGTTGCCGCCGACTACGCGCTGATCTCCTCGGAGGCCGAGTACTTCTCGCTGCAGGGCGTCGAGCAGGCGCTCGAGGTGGTGGAGCTGGCCAAGGAGTCGCTGCACCCCGAGCTGGAGTGGATGGGCGTGGCGCTCAACCTGGCCGACATGCGCACCGTCCACGCGCGCGAGGCCCAGCAGCAGCTCAAGGACCGCTTCGGCGACAAGGTCTTCGCCAGCGTCATCCGCAAGTCCGTGCGCTACGCGGAGTCGGCCGAGCGGGGAGTCTCGATCCTCGACTTCCGCCCCGAGCTGGGCGCCGACTACGTGGACCTGGCCGGCGAGCTGCTCGAGCGCCTGGACCGGCCGGAGGAGCGCGAGCGCATCACCGAGCTCCGCGCGGAGCTGGTCCCCGCTTGAGCGACCCCCTCGCGGAGCCCGCTCTCGAGCAGGCCCGCCTCGTGCGCGACGGGGAGGTCTCGTCGCGTGAGCTGGTCGAGGCCGCGCTCGCGCGCGCGGAGGAGCTGCAGGAGCGGCTGAACTGCTTCGTCTCGATCGACACCGAGCGCGCGCTCGCCCATGCGGACGAGATCTCCGCCGGCGACCCGCGCCCGTTCGCCGGGGTCCCCACCGCGGTGAAGGACATCGGCCCCTCCAAGCACCACACGCTGACCATGGGCTCCGACCTGTTCGGCGACTTCGCCCCCGGCTTCCACTCGCATGCGCTGCGACGGCTCGAGGAGTCGGGGCTGGTCTCGATCGGCCAGACCACGGTGCCCGAGCTCGGGATCGTCAACGTGACCGAGGGGCGGCGCTACGGGCCGACCCGGAACCCGTGGGACACCGAGCGCACGCCGGGCGGCTCGAGCGGGGGCGCCGCCGCGGCCGTGGCCGGCGGCGCGTTCTCCATCGCCCACGGCTCCGACGGCGGCGGCTCTCTCCGCATCCCGGCCGCCTGCTGCGGGCTGGTCGGGCTCAAGCCTGCCCGCGGGCGCGTGTCCGCGGGTCCGGTGCTGGGCGAGTCGCTGCTGGTGCAGGACGGCGTCCTGACCCGCACGGTGGCCGACACCGCCGCCGCGCTCGACGTGCTCGCGGGCTACGAGCCCGGGGACGCGAACTGGGCGCCGCCGCCCTCCGAGCCGTTCGCCGACTCCGCCCGCCGCGACCCCGGCCGGCTGCGCATCGGCGTGGCGCTGGAGGGGGCGCTCGACGCGCCCGTCGACGCCGAGAACGAGCGCGGCCTGCGCGACGCCGCCGAGCTGCTGGCCTCGCTGGGGCACGACGTCGAGGAGGTCGACCCGCCCTGGGCGGGCGGCGACCTGCTGCCCACGTTCATGAAGCTGTGGGCGGTGAACATCTCCTCGGGCGTGGTGCGCGGCGCGCAGCTGACCGGCCGCGAGCCCGCGCCAGAGCTGGTCGAGAAGCTGACCTGGTGGCTCTACGAGCAGGGCCGGGCGCTGAACGCCATCGACTACGCGCTGGCGGTGGGCGAGCTGCAGGCGTGGTCGCGCTCGATCATCAGCACGCTGTGGTCCCGGCACGACGTGGTCATCACGCCCACGCTGGCCCGGCGGCCGCTGCGCATCGGCGAGCTGGACACCGAGAGTGACGACCCGGCCGGGGCGTTCCGCATCTCGGGGCGGTTCACGCCCCACACGGCGCTGTTCAACGTGAGCGGTCAGCCCGCGATCTCGCTGCCGCTGGCCCACGGCGAGGACGGCCTTCCGGTGGGCGTGCAGTTCGCCGGAGCGCCTGCCGGCGAGGCCACGCTGCTGTCGCTGGCCGCCCAGGTGGAGGACGCCCGGCCGTGGGCGGACCGCCGCCCGCCCCTCTCCTAAGCTCGCGGCATGCGCGAGTTCTGGAGCGGCCTCTCCGCGGGCGAGACCGCGGTCCTCGCGATCGCCGCGGTGGCGGTGATCGTCTGGGCCGCCGTCGGGCCGCCGGGCGTGCTGGCCGGCGTCCTGCCGGCACTCGCCTTGGGTCTGGTGTGCGGAGCGGTTATCGCGCTCAACCGCCGGCGCCGGACGCGCTGAGGGCCTCGCCCACCAGCGCGCGGTCGCGCTCGTAGGTCAGCTTGGCCTCGGCCTCCTCGGGCTCGAGCCAGCGCAGCTCGTCGACCTCGTCGTTGGGCTCGAACGGGACCTCGTCCTCGACCTCCATCACCCAGTAGCGGACGATCTTCGGCCGGTCCTTGTTGTCGCGGTAGTGCGTCGCGCTCAGCTCGGGCCCGAGCCGGCAGGTGAGGCTGGTCTCCTCCTCCACCTCGCGCAGCGCAGCATCCTCGAACGACTCGCCGGGGTCGAGCTTGCCCTTGGGCAGCGTCCAGTCGTCGTACTTCGGCCTGTGCACGAGCAGGACGAGCCCGTCTCGTATGGGCACGCCGCCCGCCGCCTTGACCTGCTCGTCGCTCACAGCTCGCTCACGTCCGCTCCGGCGGGAGTGAACTGCACGCGGCGGATGTGGCAGTCGGGCGCCTCCTTGCGCAGCGCCTCCATCAGGGCGCCGGTCTGCTGCCAGTGCGCCCAGAACAGCACGCTCGGGCCGGCGCCGGATATCGAGGCCCCCACCGCGCCGAGATCCCCGGCGCGCTCGAGCAGCTCCATCGAGCGCGGATAGAGCCCCGCGCGGCGCGGCTGGTGGATTCGGTCGGCCAGGCCGCGGCCGATGAGCGAGAAGTCGTCGCGCGCGAGGCCCAGCACCAGGAGCGACGAGCGGGCCACGTTGTAGACGGCGTCGCCGATCGGCACCTCGCCCGGCATCGCCGCCCGCGCCTCCTCCGTCGGCACGGGGTCGGGCGGGATGGCGAGCAGGCCCTCCAGCCCCTGCGGAGGGTCCAGCCGGGTGACCGCCTCGTCGTCGCAGATCACGAAGCCGCCCATCAGCGCGGCGGCGGCGTTGTCGGGATGGCCCTCCAGCTCGCGGGCCAGCTCGAACACCGGCGCGTCGAGCTCGTACATGTGGTCGGCCGCGGCCAGCCCGGCCACCGTGGCCGCGGCGCTCGAGCCCAGGCCGGAGCCCACCGGGATCTCCGAGTTGATGTGGAAGGTCAGGCCGTCGGCGGGGTGCAGCCGCTCGAAGGCGCGCACGCAGAGGTTGGTGCGGTCGAGCGGGATGCCCGGCGATGTCGGAGTGGACGAAGAACTCGCCCGTCTCCTCCACCTGCAGCTCCAGGGAGAGGTCGAGCGCGGCGGCGAGCACGTCGTAGCCGGGGCCGAGGTTGGCCGTCGAAGCCGGCACCGTCACCACCCGGCGGCGCCTCACCCGAGCACCGCCTCCTCCACCGCCGCCAGGTCGGGCTCGCACGGCACCACCGACGCCGCATTGTTCATCGCCGCCTGCGGGTCCTTGAGCCCGTGCCCCGTGAGCACGCACACCACCCGCCCCTCCGCGCCGTGCTTGAGCAGCCCGGCCACCGAAGCCGCCGAGGCCGGCTCGCAGAACACGCCCTCACGCGAGCCGAGCAGCATGTAGGCCTCGAGGATCTCGGCGTCGGACACCGCGCGCACCGCTCCGCGCGAAGCGGTGAAGGCGCCCATGGCGTCCTCCCAGCGGGCGGGGTTGCCGATGCGGATGGCCGAGGCGACCGTCTCGGGCTGGGCCACCGGCGAGCCGTGCACCAGCGGCGCGGCCCCCTCGGCCTGGTAGCCGTGCAGCTGAGGGTGGACTCCCACCTCGCCGAAGCCGCGCCACCACGAGGTCACGTTGCCCGCGTTGCCCACGGGAATACAGAGGACGTCCGGGCCCTCGCCGCCGAAGGCGTCCACCACCTCGAAGGCCCCGGTCTTCTGGCCCTCGATGCGGAACTCGTTGACGGAGTTGACGAGCGAGACGGGGTGCTTGGCCGCAAGCTCGCGAACCACCGCGAGCGCCTCGTCGAAGTTGCCGCGCAGGGCCACCACGCGCGCTCCGTGCATCAGCGCCTGGGCCAGCTTGCCGGTGGCGATCTTGCCCTCGGGCACGATCACCGCACCGCGCAGCCCCGCCCGCGCGGCGTAGGCGGCGGCGCTGGCCGCGGTGTTGCCGGTGGACGCGCACACCACCACCTCCGCGCCCTCCTTGATCGCGGCGGAGACGGCCACGGTCATGCCCCGGTCCTTGAACGAGCCCGTCGGGTTGGCGCCCTCCACCTTCAGCCAGACCTCGCAGCCGGTGAGCTGCGAGAGGTGCGGCGCCTCGACCAGCGGGGTGTCGCCCTCGCCCAGGGTGACGAGCGGCTCGACCGGCAGCCGGTCCTTGTACCGCCAGAGGCTCAAGGCTCGAACGACTCTTCGAGCACGCGGATCACGCGCGGAGCGGAGCGGACGAAGTCCAGCCGGTTGATCATGTCCACCGCCGCCCGGAACTGCGACTCGAGCACCGGGTGCATGACCATCACCAGCCGCGCGTCGTCGCCCAGGCCGCGCTGCACCACCGAGCGCACCGAGACGCCCTGCATCCCCAGGATCTCCGCCACCTGGGCGAGCACGCCGGGCCGGTCGGCCACCTCGAGGTGCATGTAGAAGGAGGACTCCGTCTCCTCCAGCAGCGGCAGGTCCACGGCCGGAGGGATCGTGGACGGCGGCGGGATCATCGCCGAGACCACGTCGCCCAGCACGGCCGAGGCGGTCTGCGAGCCGCCCGCGCCGGGGCCGCTCAGCGTGATCTCGGTGATCGCCGGCGACTCGATCGTCACCGCGTTGAACGCGCCGTTGACCGAGGCCAGCGGGTGGTCGCCGTAGAGGAAGACCGGGTACACGTCCACGGCGATCCCGTGGCCGATGCGCTCGGCGGTGCCCACCAGCTTCAGCGACAGGCCCAGCTCCTTGGCGTAGGCGATGTCCTCCGCGGTGATCTGCTCGATCCCCTCGTAGGGCACCTGGTCGAGGTGGACGGCGGCGCCGAACGCCAGCCGGGCGAGGATCGCCATCTTGGCCGCCGCGTCCTTGCCGCTCACGTCCTCGGTCGGGTCGGCCTCGGCGTAGCCCAGCTCCTGGGCCTCGCGCAGGCAGTCCTCGTAGGAGGCGCCGGTGCGCGCCATCTCGCTGAGGATGAAGTTGGTGGTCCCGTTGACGATGCCGTGCACGCGCTCGATGTGCGCGGCGGCCAGCGTCTCGGCCATGACCCGGATGGCGGGGACCACGCCGGCCACCGAGGCCTCGAAGCGCAGCTGCACCCCGTTCTCGCGCGCGGCGTCGTAGAGCTCCTCGCCGAACTGGGACAGCAGCTGCTTGTTGGCGGTCACCACGTGGCGGCCCTCGCTCAGAGCGCGCAGCGCGTACTCGCGGGCGGGCTCGGTGCCGCCCATCAGCTCGACGACCAGGTCGCTGCGGGCGAGGATGTCGTCGAAGTCGCCGCGACTGCGGGTCAGGACGCCGGAGATCTCCGGCCGCCGGCCGACCTCGGCCTCGATGGCGTCCGCGCGCCGTCCAGGAGCTCGCGGAAGGCGCTGCCGACCGTGCCGTGCCCCAGCAGGCCGACGCGAAAGGGCTCAGCGGTCACGCAGGGTCAGATCGTCGTAGGTCTCGCGGCGCACGGCGACGCGAGCATGGCCGTCGCGGCAGATGATCACCGGCGGGCGCGGGATGGCGTTGTAGTTGTTGGCCATCGCGTGGCCGTAGGCGCCGGTGGCCGGGATGACCAGGACGTCGCCGGGGCGCGGGCTCTCGAGGCGCGCGTCCTTGATCAGGATGTCGCCGGACTCGCAGTGCATGCCGGCGATCGTGCTGAGGTCCGAGCCCCCGAAGCGGTCGGCGATCTGGGCCTCGTAGCGGGCCGCGTAGAGCATCGGGCGCAGGTTGTCGCTCATCCCGCCGTCCACGGCCACGTAGGTGCGAACGCCGGGGATCTCCTTGACCGTCCCGACCGTGTAGATCGTCACGCCGGCGTTGCCCACCAGCGAGCGCCCGGGCTCGCACAGCACGGTCACGCCCTCCGGCACGTGGGCCAGCAGCGCCTCCGCGTAGTCGTCGACCGACGGCGGCCGGTCGTCGGCGGTGTAGGCGATGCCCAGCCCGCCGCCGAGGTTGAGCAGCGGGTAGTCGCCCATCTCGCTCAGGACCTCGCCGAGGCGCTCGAGCACCGACAGCTCGTAGATCTGCGACCCGATGTGGGCGTGCAGGCCGCGTAGCTCGAGACCCGCGTCGGCGCAGGCCTCGACCGCCCGCTCCACCTCGTCGAGGCCGAAGCCGAACTTCGAGTCCTCCTGCCCGGTGGCGATCTTCTCGTGGGTCTGCGGCTTGATGCCGGGCGTGACGCGCAGCATCACCCGCTGGCCGGGCGCGAGCCGCTGCAGGCGCTCGATCTCGTCGAAGGAGTCGGCGACGATCGTCCCCACCCCGCGCTCGACCGCGTAGGCCAGCTCGGCCTCGGTCTTGTTGTTGCCGTGCATGTAGAGCCGCTCGGGCGCGAAGCCCCCGGCCAGGGCCAGGTGCAGCTCTCCGCCGGAAGCCACGTCGCACGAGAGCCCCTCGTCGGCCAGCAGGTGGTAGATCGCGGTGATCGGCGCGGCCTTGCCGGCGTACACGATCTCGAAGCGGTCGGTGCGCGCCGCGAAGGCCTCCTTGTACGCGCGGGCCCGGGCTCGGATGTCCTCCTCCGCGTACACGTAGGCGGGCGTGCCGTGCTCGCGGGCCAGCTCGGTGACGTCGCAGCCGCCGACCTCGAGCGCGCCGCGCTCGTTCAGGCGCGAGCCCAGGGGCAGTACCTGCTCCAGGCCGGTTGTGGGGGTGGCTGCCATAAGGTCGGCGCGATTATGAAGCACTCCCCTCCCACTCCACCGGAGCTGGGCACCCGCGACGGCCTTTCGTACGCGCTCTTCCGGCCCGACGGCGACCCCCCGGCGGGGGTCGTGATCGTGCACGGGGCCGATTCCGCGAAGGAGAGCCACTTCGACTTCGCGCGCAACCTGCGCGACGCCGGGCTGGTGGCCCTGGCCTACGACGCCCGGGGGCACGGCCGCTCGTCGGGCGAGTTCGGCCCGACCGCCTTCGGCGACGTGCTGGCCATGTGCGACCTGGTGCGCGAGCACGCGCCGGCGGTGGCCATCCGCGGCTCGAGCCTGGGCGGCTGGCAGGCCATCCACGCCGCAGCGCTGGACAGCTCGATCGCCGCCGTGGTGGCGGTCTGCCCAGCGCACGAGGAGCGGCTGCTGCGACTCCTGCGCGAGCCCGAGGAGCAGTACGACATGCGCATCGACCGCGACCAGTCTGCGCGCTGGATCGAGAGCCTGGACGTCTACGACGCGGCCGCGCGTCTGGGGCCGCAGACGGGCCTGCTCCTACTCCACGCGCGGGGCGACGAGCGCATCCCCTACACGGTCAGCGAGGACCTCCACGCCGCCGCGCACGAGCCCAAGCGGCTGGTGATCGTGCCCGGCGGGCACCACCGCTCGCTCCAGCACGACATGGAGATGCAGGACCTGTCGCGGCGCTTCGTGCTGGAGGCCGTGGGCCGCTAGAGCCCGCCGGTCAGGCCGTCGACCAGGTCGCCGGTCGTCTTCCCGAGGCTGCGGACCGTGTCGCCCAGGCGCGGGTCCACGCCGTCGACCGCGCGGCCGACGCCGTCGGTGACGCCCTGGGTGGTCTGGCCGAGGCTCTGCCCGGTCTGGCCGATGGCGCCGGTCCCGCCCTGCGAGGGCGCGGTGCCCGCCGGCGGCGCTCCGCCGCCCACCGGTGTGCCGGCGTCACCGCTGCCGCCCTGCGGGGCGCCGAACTCTGGCCGCCGCCGGGCGCGCCCGTGCCGCCCGGAGCCGTGCCGGTGCCCGCGGCGCCTCCTGCGCCGCGCCGCCCCCGGCCGCGCCGGTTCCGCCGCCCGCGAGGGTCACCGAGGCTGGTGGGCTCGTGGAGACGCCTCCGGCGGTGGGCGCCGCCTCCGCGGCCGCCAGAGCCGGGCCGCTGAGGGCGGCCGGCTGGTCGCGGTCGACGACCAGGCCCTCCAGCTCGCGCAGGCTCTTGGAGACCGAGGAGCCGTTGAAGGCCACCACCGCGCCGACGACCACCATGAGGAGGGCCGACGAGGCGAGCAGGATCCCCGTCGTTCCGAGTCCGGCGATGTATGCCTTGGAAGCCTTCACCCCGTAGGTCCCTTCCGGGTGTAGTCGGCTCGCGTTCCGGTGGCGCTTTGACGCTCGGAACCGCGGTCCGGCCCAGTTCCCTGCTCGGCACCGTAGCGAGGCTGCGCCCCGTAGTCGAGCGGTGCAGCCCGGGGTGCTCAGCGCCCGTGGCGGCCGCCGCGACGGCCGCCCGGCCTGCCCCGGCCCCAGCGACGGCCGTGGCCGTTGCCCCGGCCCGCGCCCAGGCGCCGGGGCGCGCCGTGCCGCCTCTTGCCCCACCCCTTCCTGCCCCCGCTCTTGCCGGGCCTCCCGTAGCCGGGGCGGCGCGTCACCGGCGGGCGCTCTCCGCCTCCGGCGGAGCCACCCCCACCCGCGCCGGCGCTGCCGCCGGAGGGCGAGCCCGCGCCGCCGGGGGAGGGCGACGGGGCCGGCGCCATCATCTGCTGCGGAGCCGGCGAGGACCCGGGCGCGCCCGACCCTCCGCGCCCGCCGCCGCGCCGGCGGCCGGTCTGCCTGCGACGGCCGCCGGAGCGCCGTCGCGCGGCGCGACGGCTGGGCGTGGCCCGGCGGCCTGCGCGGGCGCGGCCGCGTGCGCGGGCTCGGCGGCCTGCGCGGCGCGCGCTCCGGCTCGCAGCCGGCGCGGCACCCGACGGCCCGCCGCGAGCGGAGGCCCGCCGGCCGCCGGTGGCAAAGGGCAAGCCGGCCAGCGAGCCGGGCACGACCGTGCGGTCGGACCCCTCGCCCGGGATCAGGGCCGGCTTCGGGGGATCGGGAAAGGAGCGGTAGTCGAAGTCGCCGCTGACCAGCGCCCAGGCGAGAGCGACCCCCGCCAAGGCAGTGGCGAGCGCCGCCACCAGCTGCGATCCGTGCATTTCGTCCGCCCATCCGTTCGGGGCCGAGCATTCCACCGGGGCGACAAATTGTCCAAAGATGAAACTTTTCGAGAATGATTCTCAATAGGCTCGTTGGCGCCCTTGGCGGCCTCCCCGCCCCCACCCACCGACCTGATCGAGCTCGCGTTCGCCCGGACCGCGCTGGTCGAGCTGCTGCTCCTGGCGCTGGCCGGGGGCCTGCTCAGCGGCTGGATCGTGCTGCGGCGGCTGGCCTTCTTCACCCACGCGGCGGGGACCGCGACCTTCCCTGGGCTGGTCCTGGCGCAGGCGGCGGGCTTCAGCCCGCGCCTGGCGGCGCTGGCCGTCGCGGGCGGCTACGCCGGCGCGATCGGGGGCCGCGGCCCCCGGCGCGAGCGAGGGGTCGGACACCACCGTCGCGCTGCTGCTCGTGGCCGCCCTGGCGGCCGGGGCAGTGCTCGCAGGCGACGTCTTCTCGTCCGGGGTGAGTGTCGACTCGCTGCTGTTCGGCAGCCTCCTCGGGGTGCAGGGCTCGGATCTCGTGGCCGCGGCCCTGGTGGCCGCCCTGGCGCTCGCGGGCACGTTGCTGGCCGGCCCGGCGTGGGCCGCCGCCGGCTTCGACCGCGAGGCCGCGGGGGCGGCGGGCCTGCCCACCCGCCGCGCCGACCTGCTGCTGCTCGGGCTCGTGGCCGCGACCGTCGTCGCCGCGCTGCCCGCCGTGGGCGCGCTGCTGGTGACCTCGCTGCTGGTGGTCCCGGCGGCGGTGGCCCGCCTCCTGACCGATCGCCTGCGCCCGCTCTTCGCGATCGCGGTGGGGCTGGCGCTGGCCCAGGGCGTACTCGGCCTCTACCTCGCGCTCTGGCTGGACGTCCCGCCCGGGCCCACCGTGGCGGTGGTGGGCGCCGTGCTCTTCGGCGTCACGGCGGCGGCACGGTGAGCATCGCGGTTCGCACCGAGGGCCTCTCCGCCGGCTACGGCGCGGGCCCACCCGCGATCGAGGGCGTGGACTTCGAGCTCGAGGCCGGGACCTCGCTGTGCGTGCTCGGCCCCAACGGCGGCGGCAAGACGACGCTCTTCCGCGCGCTGGCAGGCGACCTTCGGGCGCGCGAGGGGAGCGCGGTCGTCGACGGGCGCCCGGCGCAGCTCCCGCAGGCGGACCGTCCCCGGCTCGACTTCCCCGTGAGCGCCCTGGACGTCGCGCTGATGGGGACGCTCGGCAAGGGCCGCTGGTGGCTGCCGCCGCGGCGGGCCGAGCGCCAGGCCGCCGCGGCGGCCCTCGCGCGCGTGGGACTGGAAGTGAGCGCGGACGACCACTTCGGCTCGCTGTCCGGCGGCCAGCGCCAGCGCGTCCTCCTTGCGCGCGCGCTCGTCCAGGACGCCCGCGTGCTGCTGTTCGATGAGCCGCTCAGCGCCGTCGATCCCGTCAGCGCCGAGCGCATCGAGGGCCTGTTCGGCGAGCTGCGCGCCGAGGGGCGGACGCTGCTGGTCTCCACCCACGACGTCGACAGCGCGCGCCGCTTCGACCGCGTTCTCTGCCTCAACCGGCGCCAGGTGGCGTTCGGCCCGCCGGCGCAGACCCTGAGCCGCGAGGTGCTCGAGGCCACCTACGGCGAGGAGATCGTCCTGCTCGACGAGGGCGGCCGCGCGGTCACCGTCCAGCACCACTCGCACTGATGGCCCTGCTCGCCGCGCTCTCCGACGCCTTCAGCTCGGGCCTCGGCCGCCGCGCGCTCGCGGAGGTGGTGCTCCTCGGGGCCCTCGGCGGCGGCCTCTCGTTCTGGGTCACCTCGTTCCGGCTGTCCTACGCCGCGGAGTCGCTGGCCCACGGCCTGTTGCCGGGCGCCGTCCTGGCGGTGTTGATCGGCGTCCCCCTGGCAGCCGGCGCCGGCGCCGGCGTGGTGCTCGCCGCGCTGCTGGTGGCGGCGGTGGCGCGCGACGAGCGCGTCGGCGTCGAGGCGGCCACCGCCGTCGCGGTCACCGGCCTGCTCGGCCTCGGCGCCCTGCTGGCGCTGGCGCCCGAGAGCCCGCAGCGCCTGGAGGAGCTGCTGTTCGGCGACCTGCTGGGCCTGACCGACGGCGACCTGCTCACCGCGCTCGCGGCGCTCGCGGTCACCGCCGCGGGCCTGGCCGCCCTGCACCGCCCGCTCACGGCAGTGGCCTTCGACCCCGACGGCGCCGCCACCACCGGCGTGCGGGCCGGCGCGGTGACGGCGGCGCTTCTCGTGCTGGTCTCGCTCGCCCTCGCGGTGACGGTGCGGGGCCTCGGCAACCTCCTGGCCCTGGCCGTGCTGGTGGCCCCGGCGGTGGCCGTACGGGGCCACGCGCGCACGCCCGCCGGGGCGGCGCTCGCCGGCGCCGCGGTCGCGGTCGCCGCCGGCGCGGCGGGGGTCCTGCTCTCCTTCGCGCTCGGCCTGGCCACCGGCGCCAGCGTGGCGCTCGCGCTCTGCGTCGCCGCGGTGCTGGGCTCCGCGCTGCCGGCGCTCAGGCCGCCGCGGGCGCGGGCTGAGGCGGCCGCCCCCGCCGGGTGAGGACCACCCCGGCGCCCGCGGCCATCATCGCCAGGCCGATCACCTGGGGAAGCGTCAGCCCGGCCACGAGGGCGTCGTTGCGGCGGATGAACTCCACCAGGAAGCGCTCCAGCCCCGAGAAGAACAGGTAGATGCCGAACAGCACGCCGGGCGCGAAGCGGTCGCGCAGCCGCCACAGCGCCAGCGTGAGCAGGCCGATCGCCAGCGTCTCGTAGACCGGCGTCGGATGGACCTCCTCGGTGGTCGGCACCGTGCCGTCCGGGTAGGCCATGGCCCAAGGCAGGTCGCTGGCCACGCCGTAGTCGCCGTCGCCCGAGAGCTGGCAACCCACCCGGCCGACCGCGTAGCCGAGCGCGAGCGGGACGCAGACGGTGTCCAGCATCTGCGCGCCCAGCCAGCCGCGCCGCCAGGCCCAGAGCACCACGCCGAGGGCGCCGCCGACCACGCCCCCGAACCAGACCAGGCCCGAGCCCGAGAACAGGGCGCCGAGCAGGTCGTCGGAGACCTTGTCCCAGTTCTCGATCAGGTAGTCGATCCGCGCGCCCACCAGCCCGCCGATCAGCCCCGAGAACACGATCTCGTAGGACCAGTCGGGCGGAAGGTCGAGCTCGCGCAGCCGCCGGGTCAGAACCGCCCCGGCGGCGATGAAGCCGAGCGCGAAGCAGATCCCGAAGGTCTGCACGGTGATCGGACCGAGGTCGAGCTCGGGGTACACGCCCCGCAGGCTAGGGCGTGCGCTAGAGGTAGCCCATGGGGTTCACCGGCGACCCGCCGACGCGCACCTCGAAGTGGAGGTGCGGGCCCGTGGAGTTGCCCGTGTTGCCCACCGCGCCGATGACCTGTCCCTGGCGCACGGACTGCCCGGTGGAGACCCCGATGCGCGACTGGTGGCCGTAGCACGTCGAGATGTTCCCGCCGTGCTGGATGCAGGTGTAGTTGCCGTAGCCGCCGGTCATGCCGGCGATCGCGACGCTCCCGGAGTCGGCCGCGCGGATCGGCGTGCCCACCGGCGCGGCGATGTCCACGCCCGCGTGCAGGCGGCCCCAGCGCTGGCCGAAGGGCGAGGTGAAGGAGCCGTTGGTGGGGATGATGAAACGGCCGCTGCCCTTGCGGATCGGGCCGCCGCCCCCGCCGCTCAGGCGGGCCTGCACCCGGGCGGACTCCGCCTCGAGGCTGTCGAGGTCCTTCTCCAGGTGCACGCGCGTGGCGCGCACCTTGCTCAGGGCGCCGCGGCGTTGGGCCCGCGCGCCGGCCAGCTCGCCGCGAGCGGCGACCAGGCGGTCGCGGGAGCTGGCGAGGCTGTCGCGGCGCTGGGTGATAGCGACGGTCGTGGCCTCCTCCTTGTCCTCGAGCACCGCGAGCTGGTCGGTCTGGCGCTTGACCTTCACCCGCAGCTTGCGCACGCGGTCGGTCACCTGGGCGTCCTGGTCGGAGATGCGGTCCAGGTACTCGGTGCGCTCGAGCAGGTCCTCGAAGCCGTCGGCCTCGAGCACCACCGTGAGCGAGTCCGGCTCGTCGGACTTGTAGATCTCCACCAGGCGCTGAGAGAGCACGGCGCGCGCCGTCTCCAGCTCGCTGCGGACCCGCTCCAGGCGGTCGCGCGCAACCTCCAGCTTGTCGCGGACGCGGGCCAGCTCGGCCTGCTGGCGCGTCAGGTCGCCCTGCACCTGGGTCAGGCGCTGAGAGGTGCCCCGGATCTCACCCTGGAGGCCCGAGATGCGGGTGTTGTAGCCGGCGATCGTGGAGGTCAGGACCCCCTCGCGGCGCTTGACCTTGCCCACCTGCGCGCGCTTCTTCTCGATGCGCTTCTGCAGGGGCGCGGTCACGCCCGTGAAGGGGATGACGAGTGAGGCCACCAGAGAGCTGGCGGCGGCGATCCAGAAGATCTTCCGGCGCATGCGGCTGCTGAGGGTGCCACAGGAAAAGCCCTGCTCACGCGCGTGCAAGGCAGCCTGCAAGCGCTCCCTAACATCAGTGTCGTGGCCACACAGAGAGCCGTCTTCCCCCGGGACACCGGACTGCAGGTCCGCATGGGGGTCACCCTGTTCCTTCTGGGGCTGCTCTACGTCGGCCTGGTGGTGGCTCTGCTGGCCGCCGGCACCGGCACGGCGCTCATGCTGGTCATCGTCGGAGCCCTGGCGCTGTCGCAGCTGCTGTTCTCCGACAAGCTGGCCCTGGCCGCGATGGGCGCCAAGGAGGTCACCCCCGAGGAGGCCCCCGGCCTGCACGCGATGATCGAGCGCCTCTGCATCCAGGCCGACCTGCCGAAGCCGAAGATCGCGGTGGCCGACACCGACGTGCCCAACGCCTTCGCGATGGGGCGCTCGCCCAAGAGCGCCACCGTCTGCGCCACCACGGGAATCATGCGCGTCCTCGAGCCGCGCGAGCTGGAGGGCGTCATGGCCCACGAGCTCGCGCACGTGAAGAACCGCGACGTGCTGATCATGACCATCGCCTCGTTCTTCGCCAGCATCGCGGCGATGATCATGCAGTTCGGCTTCTTCTTCGGAGGCGGCCACGGCGACGACGACGAGAACCCGAGCTTCCTCGTGGTCCTGCTCGTCTCCGCGACGGTCTACGTCATCTCCTACTTCCTGATGCTCACCCTCTCGCGCTACCGCGAGTTCTCCGCCGACCGCGGCGCGGCTCTGGTCACCGGGCGCCCGAGCGCGCTCTCCACCGCCCTGATGAAGATCTCCGGCGCGATGCAGCAGGTGCCCGACACCGACCTGCGCGAGGCCGAGCGCATGAACGCCTTCTTCATCGTCCCCGCGAGCGTCAAGGGCAGCCTCAAGTCGCTGTTCGCCACGCACCCGCCGATGGAGAAGCGCATCGAGCGCCTCCAGCAGCTCGAGGCCCAGCTGCAGCGCCCGGCCGCCGCGGCCTGACCGCCGTGGGCTTCCTCAGCTCGATCTTCGGCGGCAAGAGCAAGCTGGACGCCCCGGCGCCGGACCGCCTGTTCGCGATGACCACCGCGCAGGTCCACTTCGAGACCGCGCTGAACATCGCGCACCGCGGCCGCGCGGGCATCGTCTTCCAGTCGGTGGACACCGCCGACTTCGCCTCGATCCTCTCCGAGGCCGAGGAGCTGCTGCGCGGCACCGCCCAGGAGCTGGGCACGTCGCTGCGCTCCATCGACGACGAGTTCGGCTATCGCTGGCTCGTGCTCGAGGACCCCGACTTCGAGGACCTGGTCGTGGCGCTCAACACCATCGCCGGCGAGCTGCAGGGCGGCGGCTACGGCGACCGCCTCCTGGCCTGCGTGTTCGCCTTCGAGGAGAACGGCCGCCCGCTGTACCTGATCTACAACTTCAAGCGGGGCACCTTCTACCCGTTCGTCCCCTCGGGCGAGAAGTCCCGCGACACCGAGCGCGAGCTGCGGCTGCAAGGCGCAGATCGGGCCCGAGCTCCCGCTCGAGCCCGAGACCATCGCGCTGGTTCCCGCTCTGGGAGGTCCCCCTGTGACGCGCCTGCTGCTCGCCGTGCTGGTCCTAGGCGCGATCGCCGGCTGCGGCGGTGGCGACTCGCCCGAGGACGCGGCCAGTCCGACCGCTCGGCCGTCGAGTCGGCCGCCCGCAGCTACATCGTCTCCGAGCAGTCCGACGAGGACGACCCCGAGGAGGCCGGCTCGCTCTCGTTCACCAAGGTCGAAGTCCAGGGCGACTCGGCCAAGGTGGAGGCCAAGTCCAGCTCCACCGGCAACCGCTACGAGGTCGACCTCTCGAAGTCGGGCAACAGCTGGCGCGGCACGGCGGTGCTCACCGACCGCCCGTCCGAGCCCACGCAGTCCGGCGACCCGGCCCAGGGCTCGGGCCAGCGGGCCTCGACCGACCAGGTCGAGACCCAGATCGAGCAGCGGCTGCTGAAGCTCGTCCGCATCGAGGGGCAGGCCGAGTGCCCGCCGGAGATCAGGATCAGGCGAGGCAACGACTTCACCTGCAAGGTCGTGGGCTCATCGCGCCCCGTGACCGTCGAGGTCACGCAGAAGGACAACCAGGGCAGCCTCGGCTACAAGATCAGCACCGGCCGCTAGAGCGGGTCGCGCCACATCCCCCACACGCGCGGGCCGCGCGGCAGGTCCAGCTCGGACGTCACCCGGAAGCCGAAGCGCGAGTAGTAGGCGAGGTTGCGCTCCTTCGAGGACTCGAGGTAGGCCGCCACCCCGTCGCGATCGCACTCCTCGAGCACGGGTGCCATGAGCCGGCCGCCGATCCCCTCGCCCTGCCGGCCGGGGTCGGTGCCGAGGACGGCCAGGTACATGTGGGGCTCGGGGGGATGCAGCTGCTCGATCTTCGCCAGCCCGTAGAGCGCCAGCGGCGTGCGTACGTCCGAGGTTGCGCGCCATCGCCGGCGCCCAGCGCACGATCTCCCGCGGCGAGGTCCGCCAGCGGTCGGGGAGAGTCCACAGCGCCCCGCCCGCGTGGTCGTCAGTGGTCCAGACCTCCTCCTGCTCGAGCAGGTCGCGCAGGCGCAGGCGGAAGAAGGCCTCGTTCCTCTCCACGCGCGAGGCCGGCGCCGGGAACAGCCAGCTCATCACCGGGTCGTCCTCGAAGGCGCGCGCGAGGACCCGCGCGAGGGGCCCGACGTCGGCGGGCCCGGCCCTTCGGATCAATCCGGGATCAGGCCCTCGCCGGTGAACTCTCCCTGGGCCTCGGCGAAGCTCACGTCGCGCGGCGGCAGGATCACGTCGGACTCGACGAGCTCGTCCCCGTCGACCTCGGTGCCGTCGGTGACCACCAGCTCGAGCATCTGGCCCCAGAGCTCGGCGAAGCCGGTCTCGTCGCCCTGCTCGGCCGCGGACGACGGCGCGGTTGTCCAGCTCGTTGAGGCGCTCGGCGTCGGCGTCGGGCAGCTCGTACTGGCCCTCGCCGGAGATGCGGACGATCACGCCCCGCCCTCCTCGATCGCCTTCTTGTCCTCGCCCTCGCCGGGGCCGATCTCGGCCTTCATCTTCGCCAGCTCGTCGTCCACCTGGCTGCCGGCGCCGAGCTGGGCGAGCTCGCGGTCGATGTCGTCCTGGGGCGGGCCGAGCTGGGTGATGTCGTCGAACGTGCCGGCGGCCTCCAGCTCCTCGACCGCGCCCGCGCGGGCGCGCATCTGCTCGGTCTTGTCCTCGGCGCGCTGCATGGCCAGCCCGAGGTCGGCCATCTCCTCGCCGACGCCGCTGGCGGCCTCGCCGATCTTCACCTGGGCCTCGGCGGCGGAGTACTGCGCCTTGATGACCTCCTTCTTGGTCCGGAAGGCCTCGATCTTCTGGCGCAGCTTGCGCTCGTTCTCGGTGAGCTTCTCCTGCTGCTGCTCGAGCTCGGTGACCTGGGCGTCCAGCGACTGGAGCTCGGTCTGGGCCAGGGTCTTGCGCTCCAGCGCGGCGCGGGCGAGGTCCTCGCGGCCCTGCGACAGCGCCTGGCGCGCCTGGGTGTCGAGCTTGACCACCTGCTGCTCGAGCTTCTGCGACTGCATCTGCAGGCGCTTCTTGGAGGTCACCACGTCGGCGATCCCCTTCTTGACGTTCTGAAGCAGCTCGAGCTGCTTCTGATAGCCGTAGTCGAGCGTCTCGCCGGGATCCTCGGACTTGTCCAGCAGCCTCGAGATCTTCGCCTTGATAACCGTCGACATCCGGCCGCCGAGTCCGGCCATGTCCGTTCCTCCTGAAGTTCGCCTGGCCTGCGCTTCGCAGACTAGATGAGCTAGACGCTTCCGGCTGTCCCCGGGCTCGGGCTCGGGGAGCTGGCGCCACTCGCTGAAGCGCCCGCCGCGGAAACGGAAGCTCACGCGGGCGTCGCCCTCGCAGCGGCGCGGCGGCCCGGTCCCCGGCCGCAGGCGGAAGGCCGCGATCACCGCCCCGCCCCGGCGCTTGACGTCGGTCACCTCGGCTCGGCAGGGGAGGCTGCGGCTGAACCTCTCGGCCGCCTCGGCGTCGCGCAGGCGGAACTCGCGCACCTGCTCCACCACGGCGCCGCGGGCGAAGAAGCGGCCGGCCTCGGCGTAGTCGCCCCGGTTGACCGCCGCGCTCCAGCCGCGGATGGCGCGCTCCTGCGCCGAGCGGGGCTGAGGGCGGTCGAGCCGCGGCTCGGGGTCGCCGCCGCCGCAGCCGGCGAGCGCCAGCGCGGCGAGCACGACGGCCCGCCTCACGAGGCGGCGGCCGCGGCTCGCTCGCGGCGGTCGTGATCGACCGCCGAGCGCCAGAAGAAGAAGCCGAGCGCGAACAGCATGATCACGATGTCGAGGGTCAGCATCAGGCCGCCGGCCAGCTGCTGGTCCTCGAGCGGGCTGAGCCCGTGGGCGCGTGCGCGGTCACCGTAGAACCCTTCGTACGCGGGCGCCCTGAGGATCAGGAACGCCATGCCGAGCATCATCCCCGCCAGCCGCGCGCCGAGCAGGTGGCCGATCTTCCACAGCTCGCCGTGGAGGCGGCGGCGCTTGGGCTCGAGCACCGGCCACCACACGAGCAGGCTGGCGAACACGAACGACTCGTGCTGCAGCGCGTGCACGATCCCGTTGTTCAGGGCGCCCTCGAAGGCGAAGGAGAAGTGCCAGCCGTAGAGCGTGATCACCCAGATCGAGATCGCGGGGAGCGGCTTGCGGATGAAGCGGAAGACCGCGCGCAGCCGCCTGTTGCGGGCCAGCGAGACCAGCGCGGGCCGGGGCAGGAAGTGGACGAGCACGGGCGTGCGCAGCCCCACCAGCAGCAGCGGCGCGGCGAGGTCGGCGATCAGCAGGTGCTGGGCCATGTGGGCGAAGAGCAGCTCCTCGCCCAGGCTGTCCACGGGGGAGAGCAGCCCGACGGCGGTCAGCGCCCAGCCGGCGTGCCATGCGACCTGCTGCCACCTCCCGACCCGCCAGCCGCGCCCGCGCAGCGTGAACACCGCGCGCAGGTAGAGCCCCTCGACCAGGAGGAGCCCCGCGATGACGGCGGGATCGAAGGAAAAGCGCACGTCCGAATTGTGACCGACCGCTGCGGGGGCCGCGCTCAAAGGCGCGGCCCCCGCTGCGGCTATTGCCGAGGGAGGCGTGACCCTCCCGACGGCCTAGGCGGCCGCGGGCTCCTTGTCGCCCTCGGAGTCGCCGACCGAAGACCCCTCGGCCGTGCCCGGAGCCTGCTCCAGCACGTGCTCCTCGTCGGAGGCGAGACGCTCGCGGTACTCCTTGCGCTGCATGCGCGAGATGACCAGTCGCTGCACCTGGGCCGTGCCCTCGAACAGCTGGTAGATCTTCGCGTCGCGGAAGAACTTCTCCAGCGGGCAGTCGGTGGTCTGGGCGTAGGGGCCCACCAGGTCCATCAGCGTGGTGGTGGCCCACATCGTCACGTCGCCGGCCTTGAGCTTGGACATCGAGCCCTGGCCGCCGGTCATGGCGACGCCGTTGCGGCCCATCCAGGCGGCACGCCACACCAGCAGGCGTGAGGCCTCGATCTCGGTGGCCACGTCGGCCAGCGTCTGCTGGACGTGCTGCTGCTCCAGCAGGGGGCCGTGCTCGTCGGACTTGTCCTCGAGGTACTCGAGCGTCCACTCGTAGGCGGCCTGCGCGATGCCCAGCGCCGAGGCGCCGACCATCGGCCGCGTGATCTCGAAGGTGGCCAGCGCGTTGGAGGCGCCGCCCGACTGTCCCGAGCGGGCGCGCTCGAGCTTGCGCTCCAGCTTCTCCTCGCCCCCCAGCAGGTTCTCGAGCGGGATCCGGCAGTCCTCGAGCACCAGCTCGGCGGTCTGCGAGGCGCGAATCCCGATCTTGTCCTCCTTCTTGCCCTGGGTCAGGCCCGGGGTGTCCTTGGGGACGATGAAGGAGGCCTGGCCGCGGTGGCCGAGCTCGGGGTCCACGGTGGCGACGACGACGTTGACGTCGGCGATGCCGCCGTTGGAGATGAAGACCTTGGTCCCGTTGAGGACCCACTCGTCACCGTCGCGCTTGGCGGTGGTGCGAAGGGACTTCACGTCCGAGCCGGCTCCGGCCTCGGTCACGGCGTAGGCGCCGAGCTTGATGTCGTCGCCCTCGCCGAAGCACTCCGGCAGCCAGCGGCCGATCTGCTCGGGCGTGCCCGAGGCGGCGATGCCGGCGGCGGCCAGCGAGGAGGCCGAGATGGCCAGTGCGATGCCGGCGCAGCCCCAGTGCAGCTCCTCGGCGTAGATCACGCCGAGCAGGCCGTCGGGGTCGGTGCCCATCTTCGTGATGTGGTCCAGCCCATGCAGGTTCCACTCGCGGGCGGCCTTGATGGCCTCCCACGGCACTGACTGCTCGCGGTCGTACTTCTCGGCGATCGGTCGGATCACCTCGGTCGCGAAGCGGCGGCAGTGCTGCTGGAACTCGAGCTGTTCGTCGTTGAGCTTGAAGTCCACGGGGTCTTGATGCCTCCAGAAGTCGGTGTCATCGCCCGGGTGCGCGGCACCGGGGGGCATTGACTGACCAGTCAATCCACAACAGAGCTTACCGCGAGTAGGGGCGGGACACCAGTCCCACCGGCCCGGTGCGGCGAAGGCGCCAGCTACCCTCCGCCGCGCCGGTGAAGCGCCTTCGTCCTCTCTGTGCCGCACTTGTCGCCTCGGCCGCGCTGACCGGCTGCAGCCTCGGCGACGACGCCGGCCGCCCGCCCCAGCTGGGCGCCAGCTCCGACGACGAGGAGGCCGCGGCCAAGCTCGGCTTCCCCTCCTCGGCCACCAAGAACACGATCCGCGTGGGCGGCGGCGACGCGGCCGCGGACGCGGCGGGCGTGGCGAGCGCGGTGTTCCCGGCCATCAACTCCTCCAGCCGGCCGACCGCGGTGGTGCTGGCCGACACCGAGGACTGGCAGGGCGCGGTTGCGGGCTCTGTGCTCGCCGCCGCCCCCATCGGCGCTCCGATCCTGCTGTCGGACGGCGGCGACCTGCCCTCGGCCAGCGCCGACACGCTGGACCGCCTGAAGCCCAAGGGCTCGGACCTCTCCAAGGACGCGCAGGTGATCCGCATCGGCGACAAGCCGCCGAAGCCGGGCGGCTTCAAGACCGCGGTCATCGAGGGCGACGACCCCTTCGAGCGCGCCGCGGCCATCGACCGCTTCGCCTCCGCGGCGAAGGGACGCCCCTCCAAGGACGTGATGGTGGTCTCCGGCGAGCGCCCCGAGTGGGCCATGCCCGCGGCCGCCTGGGCGGCGCGCAAGGGCGACACGGTCCTCTTCGCGCGCCGCGACTCCGTCCCCGCCCCGACGCGCCGCGCGATCGAGTCGCACGACAAGCCCAACATCTACGTGATCGGCTCCAAGACGGTCATCTCGGCCAAGGTCGAGCGCGAGCTGGGCTCGCTCGGGCGGGTCCGGCGCATCGAGGGCCCGACCCCCGTGCAGAACGCCATCGCCTTCGCCCGCTACGACCAGGGCGACTTCGGCTGGAACGTGAACGTCCCCGGCTACAACTTCTCCATCGCCAGCACCACGCGGCCGGCCGACGCCGCGGCCGCCGCCTCGCTGGCCACCCGCGGGGTGTTCGCGCCCCTGCTGGTGACCAACCGCGCCGACCAGCTGCCCAAGCCGCTCGAGGCCTACTTCCTCAGCGTGCAGCCCGGCTACGAGGAGGATCCCGGCGAGGCGGTCTACAACCGCGTCTGGATCCTGGGCGACGACCAGGTCTTCTCACTCAACGCCCAGACCCGCCTGGACCAGATCACCGAGCTGATCCCGGTCCAGGTGAACGCGCCCTAGCCGCGCGAGAGGCGCCGCACGGCGGCCGCGGCCTGCGCGCGGGAGAGCGAGGGCCGCAGCTCCATCATGCGGTCCACCGTCTGCTCGAACAGCGGTCCCTCGACGCCCGCCGCATCGAGCGGCGCCTCCGGGGCCGCGTGCGCCTCGAGGTGGCGGAGGTTGATCTCCGCCTCGGTCTCGCCCGCCATCCACAGGCCCACGGCGCGCGGCACCTCGTCCTCGGGGACCTCGCTTTCGGCGCGGAGGCCCACCTCGATGGGAACAACCGTGTTCCCCATCACCTCCACGTAGCAGATGCTAACCCGGTTCTTCGTGCGCGCGCGAGACCCAAGAACGCACGGCCGCGCGGCGACAGCCGGTAGCCCGTGGGCAGGCTCTCGGTGAGCCCGAGCTCTTTCAGCTTGCGGACGTCGCGCTTGAAGGGCAGCTTCTCGCGGCCCACCTGAGCGGCGAGATCGGCCGCGAGGGTCGCCGGCTGGTCGGCGATGAGCTCCAGCATGTCGCGGGCCCAGGGGTAGCGCTCCTCGATTCGCCGCCGCTCGGCGGGGTCGATGTCGGCGCGCTCGCGCAGGGCGATGCGCGGGTCGGGCCCCTGCCAGGTGGAAGCGGATCCGGTACAGCGTGCCCTCGGGCCGCAGCTTGGCGAGCACCTCCTCGCGGCTCGCCTGACCCGCCCGGCGCGCGTCGGCGTCGGTGATGTCCCCGGGCTCGATCGGGATCGACGGCGTCGATGGCCAGCACGCCCACCGGCGTGCGCAGGGTGCCCCCGGCCTTCACGGTCGCACGGCGCCAGCGCCGGAAGGCGAGGTCGACCTCGCCCGAGGCGATGCCGTCGCGGACTGCCATGGGCAGGAGCACTACGGGTAGTTTTCCGCGCGTGAGCGAGTTCGAGCAGCCCGACCGCTTCAGCCGCGAGCCGACGGTCGAGGACGTGCGCCAGCTGATGCACGCCTCCACGCCGCACTTCGCCCTCCACCTGCGCAACCGCATCAACACCCTCATCCACGGGCTGCCCGAGGGCCACCCGGCGCGAGTCGAGGGCGAGCGCGAGATCGCCCGCCTGGACCGCATCGCCCACGGCTCCGAGCGGCGCGGCGGCCAGCAGGACCACGAGCGCCACATGCCCAGCCTGCGCGACGAGGGCCAGGAGCCCATCTCCTGAGCGCACTCGAGCGCGCGGAAGCGCTGCTCCTGCCCGAGGTCCGCGACTCGGGCACCACCGAGAACGGCTACCTCGACCTGCTCCCGCCCGAGCCGCACGAGTCCACCGGCTTCGTCCAGGACCTGATGCTGACCGGGGTCGTCCCCCACATCTACGAGCACTGGTGGCGGCCGACGCTGGGCCAGGTCTTCAAGGGCCCGCTCGGGCCGAGCATGGCCGACGAGCACCGCATCGCCCGGCTGCTCATGGGGCTGTCGCCGGGCGACGGCGTGCTCGACGTGGCCTGCGGCAACGGCAACTTCAGCCGCGGCTTCGCCAAGACCGTCGGCGAGGCCGGCCTGGTGGTCGGCCTCGACGTCTCCCAGACCATGCTCGAGCGAGCGGTGCAGGACACGCCGGGCGGCGAGGTCGCCTACGTGCGCGGCGACATCTCCGAGCCCATCTTCCGCGAGCGCTCCTTCGACGCCGTCTGCTGCTTCGCCGCCTTCCACCTGCTGGCCGACCCGATGGCCGCGCTCGACCGCATGACCGGCCTTCTCGCGCCGGGCGGCCGCATCGCGCTGTTCACCACCGCGCGGCCGCGCTCGGCGCCGCTGCGCACGTTCCAGAGCATCGCCACCGCGCGCAGCGGAGCGGTCATGTTCGACCAGGACGAGGTGGCCGCCGCGCTGAGCGAGCGCGGCTACGCGGACGTGCGCGTGCGGGTCGCCGGCGTGACCCAGTTCGTGGGCGGCCGGCTCGCTCTTGCAACCTAGTCGCAAGAGGGATACGTTGCCCCTGAGGTGACCACGCCCAACCTCGCGGCCCCGCTCTCGGTCACCGACCTCGAGTCGGCCACGGAGGCCGTGCGCCGCTCCGGGCTGCGGCTCACCAGCGCCCGCCGGCTGGTGCTCGAGGGCCTGGCCCGTGCCGGGCGGCCGCTGCGCGCCGAGGAGATCGCCGCCGGCGAGGGCGACGTGCCGGCGTCCGACATCGCGTCGGTCTACCGCAACCTCGAGACGCTGGAGCGCGCCGGCGTGGTCCGCCACATGCACCACGGCCACGGGCCCGGCCTCTACGTGCTGGCCGGGCACGAGGACGACGAGTACCTGGTCTGCGAGTCGTGCGGGACCTCGCAGCCCGTCGACGCCGCCGAGCTCGACGAGGTGCGCGCGCTGGTGCGCGAGCGCTTCGGCTTCGAGGCGCGCTTCTCCCACTTCCCGCTGTTCGGCCTGTGCGAGCGGTGCTCGCCGAGCTGAGCTTCGACTGGCTGTTCGGACCCGTCGAGGACGTCGACGCCTGGCTGAACGGGATGTTCGAGGGCGCGCCGCTGCTCGTCGCGCTGGGCATCGCGTTCGTGCTCGGGCTGCGACACGCCTCCGACCCCGACCACCTGGTCGCGGTGACGTCGCTGGTCACCACCGAGGACGGCGGCGGGACGCGCGGGGCCGCCCGGCTCGGCGCCTGGTGGGGCATCGGGCACGCCGCGACGCTCGTGCTCATCGGGCTTCCGCTGATCGCGCTGAAGTCCGAGCTGCCCGGCTGGCTGGAGCAGGGGGCGGAGATCGCGATCGGGCTGGTGATCGTGGCGCTGGCGCTGCGGGTGGTGTGGAAGTGGGCCCGCGGCGACTACCGCCACGGCCGTCACGGGCACCACCACGAGGGCGAGCACCGGCACCTCTACCGCGGCGAGGAGGAACACGGCCACCGCGCCGTGCGCGGCCCCCGCCAGGCGTTCGCCCTCGGCAGCGCTGCACGGGCTGGCCGGCACGGGCGCCGTGGTGGTGCTGCTGATCACCGCGCTGCCCGACCGGGTCGAGGCCGCCGCGGCGCTGGCGGTGTTCGCGCCGATGTCGGTGGCCTCCATGGCCGCCTGCACCGCCGTCTACTCCTGGCTGCTCACCCGCCCCGTGATCGACCCGGTGTTCCGCACGGTGCTCATCCCCGCTCTCGGGGCGTTCGGGCTGATGTTCGGCCTCTGGTACGCCGGCATCACCTGACGCCGGCCCGCGCCGCCGCCACCGCCGCCTGGCCGTAGGAGATGCCGCCGTCGTTGGGCGGCAGGCGCACCGGGCGCAGGACGCGCAGCCCCGCCGCCTCGAGGTGCGCCGTCGTGCGCTCCAGCAGGGTCCGGTTCTGGAACACGCCGCCGGAGAGGACGGCCGTCGGCTCGCCCGTGGCGGCGCAGGCCTCGGCCGTGGCCCGGGCCAGCCCCTCGTGGAAGCGCGCCGCCACGCGGCCGGCGCTGACGCCGGCGTCCAGGTCGTCGACCACGGCCGCCACCGCCTCGCGCGCGTCGAGCCCGGGCATCGGGTACGCGCCGCGCTCCTCCGGGTCCACCAGCGCCTCGAGCTCCACCGCGGCCTGGCCCTCGTAGCTCACGGCCGCGCGCACGCCGCACAGCGCCGCCACGGCGTCGAACAGCCGGCCCGCGCTGGTGGTCCACGGCGACGCGGTGCCGGTCCGGCACAGCTCGGCCACCTGCTCCCACTCCCCCGGGACGGGGAGACCCGACCGCCACCAGCCACGCGCACGCCATGCGCCACGGCTCGCGGATCGCGGCCTCGCCCCCCGGCAGCCGCACGGCGGGCAGGTGCGCGGCCCGCCTGAACCCCGCGAGGTCGCCCACCAGCAGCTCGCCGCCCCAGACCGCGCCGTCGGTCCCCAGGCCGGTGCCGTCGTAGATCGCGCCCACCGCGCTGCCCAGCTCCCCGTGCTCGGCCAGGCAGGCGGCCAGGTGGGCGTGGTGGTGCTGGACGCCCACCAGCTCCACCTCCTCCAGCTCGAGGGCGTGCTTGGTCGAGAGGTACTCCGGGTGGAGGTCGTGCGCCACCAGCTCGGGCTGCACCGCGAACAGGCGCTCGAAGTGCTCGATCCCCTCGCGGAAGGAGCGCAGCGTCTCCCAGTTGCCCAGGTCGCCGATGTGGTGCCCCACCCACGCCCGGCGCCCCCGCGCCAGGCAGAAGGCGTTCTTCTGCTCGGCGCCACAGGCCAGCAGCGGCGGGGCGTCGAGGGGCAGCGGCAGCGCCTCGGGCACGTAGCCGCGCGAGCGCCTGATCGACAACGGCGGGCCCGGACGTGGCGCGCACCACCGAGTCGTCGGTGCGCATGTGGATCGGCCGGTCGTGGACGAGGAAGAGGTCCGCGATCCCCGCCAGCCGCTCGCGCGCGTCCTCGTCGCGGTAGGCGATCGGCTCGTCGGAGACGTTGCCGCTGGTCATCACCAGCGGCTCGCCCACGTCGGCCAGCAGCAGGTGGTGCAGCGGCGAGTAGGGCAGCATCACGCCCAGGTCCGGCGTGCGCGGCGCCACCGAGTCCGCCACGCGCGCGCCCGGGCGCCGGCGCGCGATCACGATCGGGCGCGCCCGGCCCGCCATCAGCTCCTCCTCGGCCACGGACAGCTCGACCAGCTCGCGGGCGGCCGCGAGGTCGCGGGCCATCAGCGCGAAGGGCCGGTCCTCGCGGTGCTTGCGCGAGCGCAGCGTCGCGACCGCGTCCTCGTCGGCGGCCAGGCAGGCGAGGTGGTAGCCGCCCAGGCCCTTGACCGCCACGATCAGCCCGTCGCGCAGCGCCGCGACCGCCGGGTCGAGCCCGGGCGACAGCGACGGCCCGCAGTCGGGACAGGCGTTGGGCTGGGCGTGGAAGCGGCGGTCGTCGGGGTCGTCGTACTCGGCCTGGCAGGCCGCGCACATCCGGAAGCCGGCCATGGTGGTCAGCGGCCGGTCGTAGGGGACGCCGGTGACGATCGTGAAGCGCGGGCCGCAGTTGGTGCAGTTCACGAACGGGTAGCGGTAGCGGCGGTCGGCCGGGTCGAAGAGCTCGCGCAGGCAGTCCTCGCAGGTGGCGGTGTCGGCCGAGACCAGCGCGTCGGGCGCCCGGCCCGCTGGGCTCGGCCGGATCTCGAAGCCGGCCTCACCCACCGGGTCGAGGACCGAGCGGGTCACCCGCTCGACCGACGCCAGCGGCGGGGCCTCGTGCGGCAGGCGCTCGAGGAACGCCTCCACCGCGGCGTCCGGGGCCCTCCACCTCCAACAGCACTCCGCGCTCGTCGTTCAGCACCCAGCCGGTCAGGCCCAGCTCAGCTGCCAGGCGGTGGACGTAGGGCCGGAAGCCGACGCCCTGGACGACGCCCTCGACCCGGGCGCCCGCCCGCGTGGTCAGAGCTGTTCCAGCAGCGCGTGGTACGCCGTGGCCTGCGCTTCCTGTATCCGCGGGATGTGCTCCGAGCGGGTGACCACCACGTGGTCGGCCAAGCGCTCCGCCGCCACCCGGCCGCCGTCGTAGCCCACCATCGCGATCGTCACGAGACCGCGCCGCCGAGCCTCGGCCAGCGCCTCGATCACGTTGCGCGAGTTGCCGCTGGTCGACAGCGCCAGGAGCACGTCACCCTCGCGGCCGTGCGCGATCACCTGGCGCTGGAAGATCGCGTCGGTGCCGATGTCGTTGGCGATCGCCGTGATCACCGCGGGGTCCTCGGTCAGGTCGAGCGCGCGCTGCGGCAGGCCGCCGCCCGGAGGCTCGCGCAGGTCGGCCACCACGTCCATCGCGTCGGTGGCCGAGCCGCCGTTGCCCAGCGCCAGCAGCTTGCCGCCCGCGGCGAAGCACGCGCGCAACGCCGCGGCCGCCGCCTCCAGCTCCTTCGCTCCCTCGCGCAGCGTCTGCTCCCGCAGTCCCTCGGCCTCCGCGCTCTTGAGCAGCACCGACCCGCGCACGTCCTCGACCACGGCTTCCAGGTCGGTCTCGCTCTCGCCCAGGAACGGGTAGAGGAAGCTCGACGCCCCGCCGCCACGGGTGCCGCGATCGGCGTGCTCGAAGAACACGTGGACCAGCTCCCAGAGCACGTGGTAGAGCGTCTCGATCTGCTCCTGGGCCACGGCCGGGTCCTGCGAGGGCAGCGGGAACGGCCAGTCGGCCGGCAGCCCGAACCCGATCGTCAGCGCGCCGTGCGCGCGTGCGCGGGCGAGTGCCTCTCCGACCTCGGGCTCGGTGCCGAAGGCGATCGCGATGTCGCCGGGTTGCACCGCGAGGATCACCTGCTCGGACAGCCCGCCGCCTTCCCGCGAGAGGCCGAGCGCCGGCAGCGCGCGCTTGCCCACGATCACCGGATGCACGAACTCGACGGTCACGTGGCGGACGTCCGAGCGGGCCTGGGCGGACAGGCCCATCGCCACGAGACGCCCACCCGCCGCGAAGCGCTCGGCCATCTCGTGGCAGAGCGCGGCTATGCGCTCCGCCTCGGCCCCGAAGAAGGCCTCGGCGGCTTCGGCCCTGCGGGCGGTCAGCCCGCCAGCCAGGCGGCGACCTCCTCCACGCCGTCGCCCGTCCGCGCGCTGGTCAGCGCGGTGCGGACCCCCGGGTTGACCGAGTCCACGTTGGCGAGGAAGCGGTCCAGGTCGAAGTCGATGTGCGGCAGCAGGTCGATCTTGTTGACCACCACCAGCTCGCAGGTGCGGAACATGAGGGGGTACTTCAAGCGGCTTGTCCTCGCCCTCGGTGACCGAGCACACCATCGCCTTGGCGTCCTCGCCCACGCGGAACTCGGCCGGACAGACCAGGTTGCCCACGTTCTCGATGATCAGCAGGTCGATGTCGTCCAGCGGCAGCGCGGGCAGCGCAGAGCGGACCATGTTGGCGTCGAGGTGGCACTCGCCGCCGAAGCCGCCGTCGGTGTTCAGCTGGGTGACCGGCACGTGCAGGGCAGACAGGCGGTCGGCGTCGAATGAGCCGGCCACGTCGCCCTCCAGCACGCCGATGCGCGTGCCGTTGAGGCCGCCCTCGATCACCCGCTCGAGCAGAGTCGTCTTCCCCGCTCCGGGCGCGCTCATCAGGTTCACGACCCGCACGCCGGCGTGGTCGAAGTCGTGCCGGTTGGCGTGGGCGATGGTGGTGTTGGCGTCGAGGGCGTCCTCGGCCACCCTGACCGTCGTCTGGTGCATGGCTAGGCGGCCACCTCCCGTGCGTCGGAAACCTCGATCGTCTCGACCTGGAACTCCTCCCCGGCCACCGGGTGGGCCGAGTCGCCGCACTCGGGGCAGCGAAAGAGCGGCAGGTCGAGCGTCCACTCGTGCCCGCACCCGTCGCAGCGGGCCCGGCCCTCGACCAGCGTCTGGCGCAGCTCGGCGCCCTCGCAGACCGTCCCGCGCGAGACGATCTCGAAGTAGAACTCCAGCGAGTCGGGCACCACCTGGCGCAGCGCGCCCACGGTCAGGTTCACGTGCGTGACCGTGCGCCCCTCGGCGTGGCGCTCGACCGTGTCCACGATCGCCGTGCTCAGTGAAAGCTCATGCACCGCAGGTCCTCCACCGTCTTGAGCACCAGGTCCACCGCTCGGTCCACCGCCTCCTCGACCTCGGGCGAGAGCTTCAGCCCCATTTCCTCCACGCTCACCGGCTCGACGGCGACCACGTAGACCTTGCCGGGCCACCCGCCCACCGCCTTGACGAAGCGCAGCACGGTTGCCGGGTCCATCCCGTGGGGATCGATCACCTCGCCGTCCTCGATCGCGCCGCCGGCTTCCTCCTCGTCGGGCTCGATCAGGTAGAGCGTGCCGGGCGCCTCGCCCTGCTTGGAGACGTCGACGATGATCAGCCCGTGGTAGCCGCGCATGACCTCGTAGGCCAGGTCCAGGCCACCGGTGCCGGAGTCCATCACCGACACGCCCGGCGGCAGCTCGCGCTGCTCCAGCCGCCGCGCCACCTCGCCGCCGAAGCCGTCGTCGCTCAGCCAGGAGTTGCCCACTCCCGCCACCAGGATGCGCGGATCGCTCACCGCAGCTCCACCTCGTCGGGCTTGAAGAACGTGTAGCGGCCGCTGGTGCGCATCACGTCGCGGCCCGGGTCGTCGTCCACGGTCACACCCAGATGGACCCGGTCGTCCATGTCCACGTAGATCCGCTCCACGGTGGCCAGGCGTCCGTCGAGGATCGTGTCGTGCAGGTCGGTCCCCCGCGGGCGCAGCACCACCTTGCCGCCACGCCTGAAGACCCGCCCGTCCACCTCGATCTCCGCCTCTCCGGGCTGGTTGGCCGGCTCGTCCGACCCGGGCGTGGGCGTCATCACGGCGTGCAGCCGGAAGATGTCCTCGGGCGTGGTCGCGGCTGCGCGGGCGATCATCGCCCGCACCGCCGGGTCCTGCTCGTCGATGGACTCGCGCTCGCCCTCGCTCAGGGCGTGGACGTGCAGCAGCAGCGCCTCCTCGATCTCCGTGCCGTCGAACAGGTCGCCCTTGCTGTTCGGCGCAAGCTGCGGGTGGTCGGGGAGCATGATCGCGGCGGCCAGGATGGCGTCGTCGGAGTCGGTGGCCAGCACGGGCCAGCAGTTCACGTTGTCGCCCGCCTCGTCCAGCGGGGACAGGAAGCGCCCGGCCCCTGTCTCGATCACGGCATGGGTCGACAGCAGCGAGCTGCGCAGCGCGGTGGGGCGATCCGCCCCGGGCCGGTCGAACGGGGTGAGGTTCTCCACTCTCAGGCGCACGCGGCTGCCGGCCCGCTCGAGCGTCAGCCGGCCGCTCAGGCGCCCGAAGGAGAACTCCTCGGTGCCCGGGCCGTCGAGCTCCACGCGCCGCGGCACGGCCTGGTGGCGCTCGCCGCCCGGTTCCAGGAAGCGCACCTGCGCCGAGAGCGCGGCGTCGGGCGGCGCCTCGATCGCCACGTCGACCTGCAGATGGTCGTGGGTGTTGGCCGCCTGCGCGGCGTAGGAGCGCGGGTAGACGATCCCGAAGGGCGTGGGCGTCGCGTTCTTGGCCGCTTCCGGCGTGTACGGGTAGAGCGCGTAGCCCTCGAACAGCATCGAGGTCACCAGCGCCTCGAGCTGCGTGTTCACGCCCGCGCCCCCATCGTCAGGTCGGCCACCACGGCGTCCAGCGACATGTAGCCGCGCTCCTCCCGCAGCACCCGCAGCGCCTCGAGCGTCTCGTCGGAGAGGTGCACGTAGCCGCCCGGCGGGTGGTGCTCCTCCAGGGTGCGCCGCCAGGTCTCGAGCGGCAGGCGGAACTGGGCCTCGGCGCTCCACGAAACCTGGGTCAGCTGCAGCCGGTCCCCTTCGCCTGCGTAGAAGACGGTGCCGCTGAAGTGGAAGGACAGCGGGATCTCGCCGTCGCGCAGCGCGTTGAAGTACTTGAACGAGGCCAGCTCGGCGTCGCTGGACAGCGGGACGTGCAGGTCGTGGGTGACCGAGCCGGTGAAGCTCGGCAGGAGCACCTCCTGCCGGGTCCACAGCACCCCGCGGGCGGTGTCGCCCCAGCGCTCGGGCTCGCCGAACAGCTCGAGCAGGCGCTCGCGCGTCCGCTCGTCGTGCGGGCGCTGCGCGGCCTCGATGTGGATCTGGGCCGACAGGGCGACGGTGTAGACCTCGCGCTCGGAGCGGTCGCGTGCCCGCAGCCGGAAGGCCAGCGTCGGCATCGCCGCGTGTGGCACGGGCGCGGCCTCGAGGACCCAGAACTCGAGCTGAGGCGCGCTCACTTCGCGCCGCTCCCTCAGCTCACCGAAGAACTCGGCTACCGCCTTCTCGAGCCCCTGACCCCCGGAGATGCCCTCCCAGCGCGTCTTGACCAGACCCACCAGCCGGTAGGCCTCGTCGGTGGGCGCGATCACGTGATCGGAGGCGCCCTTCATGCGGTTGACCAGCAGGACCTCGGACTCCTCCTCGAGCATCTGCAGGACGTCGTTCTGCGCCACGAGCTCGGCCCACGCGCCCGGGTCCACCTCGGACTCGGTGGCCCCCACCGGGCTCGGGTACATCGCGGTCACCTGCTCGGGGCCCTTGAGGAAGAAGGCGAGGCCGATCGGGATGCGAAAGCGCGCCCACAGGTCGTCGGGCATGCGGAAGCCGTTCAGCCACACGATGCGCGTGCCGGTGGGGCGGAACTCAGCGTCGCCCGAACGCAACGCGAAGCAGGCCTCGCAGGCGCAGACCAGCCGGCGGTCCTCGAGCTGGAGCAGGTGGCGGTGCTCCTCGGGCATGTCGCGCCCGCACAGGTCGCAGGTGGCCTCCAGCGGCGCCGGGCCCTCCGGCATCTCCCGCGCCGCCAGGCGACGCAGGCGCACCACGACGTCGGACTGCGCCGGGTCGGCGGGCATCATCGGCTCGCTCACGCCGGCAGCGCCACCTTGGCCGCTCCGCGCTCTCGCAGCAGCGGAACCGGCGCCAGCTGCAGCCGTTCGTCGTCCAGCGAGCGGCCGGCCCGCGGAAGGAAGAAGCGCCTCTCGCAGGCTGGACACGCCAGCACCCCCTCGGCCAGCACGCCCGCGGCCAGCGACGAGCCACAGGCCACGCAGGAGTCGCGGTAGGCCAGCAGCTCGCCCTCCACGTTGGCCACGACGATCCGGCGGCCCTCCACGTCCATCGGGCTGAGGGCGCCCGGTGCGATTTCCGTGGCGCCGTCGAGGTCGATCCAGCCGTCGACCTTCTCGGGCCCTCCGTCCACCACCGCCATCGGCAGCGGCATGCCGGTGACCTCCTCCAGCGGGGCGGCACCCTCCACGTCCATCCCGCGCAGGTCGGGCGCGGCTTCGCGCAGCGCCCGCTCCACGGTCAGCTCCAGTGTCGACTGGGAGGCCCCGCAGCCGTCGCAGCTGCCCTGCAGGCGCAGCCGCGCCACCCCGTCCTCGATCCCGAGCAGCTCGATGTTCCCGCCGTGCGACTCCATGTAGGGCCGCACGCCGTCGAGCGCCGCCGTCACCCGGTCCTCCAGCGACTCCGGGTACAGCCCGTGGATCAGCATCAGGCTGCCGACCACGCCGTCCTTCGCCAGCTCGCGACGGGCCTCCGCCGGCACGGCCTCGAGCGTGCGCTCGAGGCCCTCGCCGTGCATGTCGATCACCGCGGCGACCAGCTGCTCGCCGACGGCGCGAGCCTCGGGGTCAGGGACCCGCTCGAGCTCGTCGGTGAGCCGCTGTATGCGCTGGAGGACCTCCTCGGCTTCCACCTAGCTCATGCCCGTGGGCCGGTGCATCACCTTCCGCACCTGGCCCTTGCCGCCGTACATGTGCACGCCGCAGGGCAGGCACGGGTCGAAAGAGCGCACGGCCCGCATGATGTCCACGCCCTTGAACTTGTCCGGGCCGTTCTCCTCGAAGATCGGCGTGTTCTGCACGGCGTCCTCGTAGGGCCCCGGCGTGCCGTTCGAGTCACGCGGGCTCGCGTTCCACGGCGTGGGCGGGTAGGGCTGGTAGTTGGCGATCTTCCCGTCCTTGATGACCATGTGGTGAGACAGCACCCCGCGGGCCGCTTCGTGGAAGCCCACGCTCACGGCCTCGTCGGGCACGGTCACGTCCACGCAGCTCGTGGTGCGCCCCGCCCGGACCTCCTCCAGCGCCTTCTCGACGTTGTAGAGGGCCACCGCGGCCGAGTAGGCCTGGTGGTAGGAGCGGGCACGGTCGCGCTCGACCGCGTTCGACTTCTCCGGCACGTTCCACTCGAGCGACATCTCCGGAAGCGCGTGCCCCTTGGGCAGCGTGATCTGGAGCGAGTGCCCGGTGGCCTTCACGTAGCCCAGGTCGACCAGACCGGCCTTCGCCGTGACCCACTGGCGGGCGAACGGCCCGCCGCCGGTGTCGCAGCACACGTCGGTCTTCGTGCGCTCGTCCCAGACGCGCGGCGAGACGACCCACGAGTACTTCTCGGCGAAGTCCCGCTTCTGCGGCTTGGGCAGCGTGACCTTGTTCCACGGATGGCGCGGGTCGACGTCGTTGCCCAGCGGGTCCTTCGTCACGAACGGCTGCTCGGCACCCTCCCAGTCGTCGAAGTACGACGAGCCCAGCAGGATGCGGATCATGAGGTTGATCTCGACGAGGTTGGTCGTGACCAGCTCCCCGTTGATGGCGATCCCCGGCGTCACGAAGCGCCGGTTCCCCCACTCCTCCATCGTCTTGTAGTTGTAGAGCTGGTTGGCGTTCTCGGGGTTGTCGAACGCGCCCCAGCAGACGAGGTTCGTGTCGCGGTAGCCGACCATGTCGTACCCCGGCAGCGCCTCCAGCCAGAAGTCGTACAGGTCGTCGTGCAGCAGGACCGAGCGCTTGGCGTAGTCCATGTAGCGCATCAGCCGCACGTAGTAGTCCGTGAGCGTCTGATGCGTGATGTGCGCGCTGCAGCCGCCCGGCATGATCGTCGACGGGTGGGTGTGGCGCCCGCCGAACAGGCAGTACATCTCGCGCGTGTAGCGGGCCACCTGGAGGGTCTCCAGGTAGAACTCGCCGGTGAACGGGTTCAGCGCCCGCATGATGTCGGCGATCGTCTTGAAGCCGTGGATGTCCCCGTGCGGCGCCGACGTGCTCTCGGCCTTCTGCAGGACGGACGGATTGGTGTCCTTGACCATCTGCTCGCAGAAGTCCACGTTGCACATGCAGTCGTTGAAGATCGCGTGGTCGAACATGTAGTCCGCCAGCTCCGCGAGGTTGAACGCGTAGTCCCCCAGCGGCGGCACGTGCGCGCCGTAGGCCATGTTCTGGTTCAGGCACGACGTGGTGCAGTGGTTGTCACCGCAGATGCCGCAGATGCGGCTGGTGATGAAGTGGGCGTCCCGCGGGTCGATCCCCTTCATGAAGATGTCGAACCCGCGGAAGATCATCGACGTGCTGTGACAGCTGTTGACGACCTGGTTCGCGAAGTCGATCTCCGTGTGGATCCCGAGTGACCCGACGATGCGGGTGATCGGGTCCCAGGACATCTCCTTGACCTGGACCTCCTGGCCCTTGGGCGTCTCGACGGTGGCCATTGAGCGTCCTCCCCTCTACCAGCGCTTGGCGTAGCCGGTCGTGAGCTCGCCGCGGTTGTGCCGCCACTCGGGCTCTTTGTCGTAGTGGTTCTTGATGTTGCGCTGCCGGAAGCGCGTCACCACGGGGCCGAAGGCGAACTTCTGGAAGTTCGAGGCCATGTTGCCCCACTTGTCCGGCTCCATGAAGGGCATGTACTTGTCGGGGAAGCCGGGCATCGTGCAGGCCATGCAGATGCCGCCCACGTTGGGGCAGCCTCCCTTCCCCTGCTGCCAGCCGCGCACCGGGACGTTGCAGTGCACCACCGGGCCCTTGCAGCCCGAGCTTGACCAGGCAGCGCGGGTCGTCGCCGTACTCGGTGGCGAACTGGCCCTCCTCGGCGAAGCCGGCCCGGTTGCAGCTCTCGCGCACCGTGCGCTCGAACAGCCACTTGGGCCGCAGCGCCGCGTCCAGCTCGGGGGCGGGAGCCATGCCCGCGAGGTGGAACACGAGGTACATCAGGGTCTCGGTCATGTTGTCCGGCTGGGCGGGGCAGCCGGGTATGCAGACGACGGGCAGGCCGGCCGCGGACTTCCAGTCCCAGCCGAGGTAGTCGGGCAGGCCCATCGCCCCCGTCGGGTTGTTCTTCATGGCGGGGATGCCGCCGTAGGTGGCGCAGGTGCCCACCGCGACCACGGCCGCGGCCTTGGGCGCCAGCCGGTCGACCCACTCGTTGGTGGTGATCGGCTGCCCGGTCTCCGGGTCGTTGCCGATCGCCGCCCAGTAGCCGTCCCCGTTGATCTTCTCGTTGGGGATCGAGCCCTCGACCACGAGCACGAACGGGTCGAGCTTGCCGGCCTCGGCGTCGTACCAGGCCTCCATGAACTCGGCGCCGTTCTCGAACGCCAGCACCGGGTTGTGCACCACGACCTTCGGCATGCCGGGGATCGTCCCGGTGACGATGTCCTCGAGGCTCGGCTCGGTGGCCGACGTCATCGCGACGGAGTCCCCGTCGCAGGACAACCCCGTGGTCATCCAGATGACGTGGGCGGTGACCGCCTCCGTCTCTTGCTGCTTGGGGACGAACTCCGTCGCTGTTGCCATGGGCTCCTCTCTCTCCTCAGCAGATCCGGGGCAATGGATCGCCCGCCAGCAGGTCCATCACCCGCTTGCCGCCGAATGCCGTCTCCACCAGGACCATCCCGGGGGGCTCGGTCCTGACCTCACCTATCTCCGCGGCCTCCTCGCAGCCGGGCACCGCCCGCAGGGCGGAGAGCGCCGCGTCGGCCGCCTCCGGCGCCACGAAGGCCACCATGCGGCCCTCGTTCGCCACGTACAGCGGGTCGATGCCGAGCAGCTCGGCCGCCCCCGCCACCGCCGGGCTCACCGGCACCGATGCCTCCCGCGCCACCACCGCCACGCCCGAGGCGCGCGCCAGCTCGTTGAGCACCGTGGCGACGCCTCCGCGGGTGGCGTCGCGCATGCAGCGCAGCTCCTCGCCGGCCGACTCCATCAGCGCGTCGGCCGCCGGCCACAGCGAGCAGGTGTCGGACTCGATCTCCGCCTCGAGCGCGAACTCGTCGCGGGCGAGCATGATCGCCGTGCCGTGCTCGCCGACCGGCGCCGGAGACGAGCACCTTGTCGCCCGGCTTCGAGCGCGGCCGGCGACATCCGCGCGCGCGGGTCGCGCACGCCGATGCCCGTGGTGTTCACGTACATCGCGTCGGCGTGACCGCGCTCCACCACCTTGGTGTCGCCGGCGACTATCTGGATGTTTGCGGCGCGGGCGGCTCCTGCTATCGCTTCCACCTGGAGGCGCAGGTCGTCCGCGGAGAGACCTTCCTCCAGCACGAGCGAGACGCTCATAGCGAGAGGACGCGCACCCGCGGCCGCAAGATCGTTGACGGTTCCGTTGACGGCAAGCTCGCCGATCGTTCCGCCGGGGAACTCGATCGGCTTGACGACGAAGGTGTCGGTGGTCATCGCCAGCCGGGCGCCGTCGACGTCCACCGAGCCGGCGTCGCCCAGCTCGGCGAGCGGGGCGGACTCGAAGGCCGGGACGAACAGGCCCTCGATGAGGCTCTGCGTGGCCTTGCCCCCCGCCCCGTGGGACATGTTGATGCGGTCGTCCTTGAACTTCGGCCGCTTCGCCCGGGCGGTCTCGATGATCCCGAGGATCTTCTCCTCCCGGGTGGCGCTCATACGGCCTCGCGCTCCTGGGAGAAGCGGCCGTAGTTGTAGTAGGCGGCACACGCGCCCTCCGGCGAGACCATGCAGGTCCCGATCGGGCGCTCGGGCGTGCACGCCGTGCCGAACACCTTGCACTCCCACGGCTTGATGACGCCCTTGAGGACCTCGCCGCACTGGCACGCCTTGGGGTCCGCCACGCGGACGCCCGGGACGCCGAAGCGCTCCTCGGCGTCGAACTCCGCGTAGGCGTCGCTGAGCTTCAGCGCGCTCTGGGAGATGAAGCCGAGCCCGCGCCACTCGAAGTGCGGGCGCAGCTCGAACACCTGGCCGAGCACCTCGAGCGCCTTGAGGTTGCCCTCGTAGGGCACCACGCGCGTGTACTGGTTCTCGACCTCGCGCCGGCCCTCGGCCAGCTGGGTGAGGATCATGTGGACCGACTGCAGGACGTCGAGCGGCTCGAAGCCCGAGACCACCAGCGGCTTGCCGTAGTCGGCGGGGATGAACTCGAACGGCCGCGCGCCGACCACGGTGCAGACGTGGCCGGGGCCGATGAAGCCGTCGAGCCGCAGGTCGGGCGAGTCGAGCAGCGCGCGCAGCGGCGGGACGATCGTCACGTGGTTGCACATGACGCTGAAGTTCGGGACGCCCTCGGCCCGCGCGCGCATCAGCGTCAGCGCGGTGGACGGCGCCGTGGTCTCGAAGCCGATGGCGAAGAAGATCACCTGGCGCTCGGGGTTGGCCTTGGCCAGCCGCAGCGCGTCGAGCGGCGAGTAGACCATGCGGATGTCGGCGCCCTCGGCCTTGGCGTCGAGGAACGAGCCGTCCGAGCCCGGCACGCGCAGCATGTCGCCGAAGCAGGTGAAGATCACGCCCTCCTGGCGGGCCAGCGCGATGCCGTCGTCCACGCGGCCCATCGGGATGACGCACACCGGGCAGCCGGGGCCGTGGACCAGCTCCACGTTCTCCGGCAGCAGGTCGTCGATCGCGTACTTGTAGATCGAGTGGGTGTGGCCGCCGCAGACCTCCATCAGCTTGTAGTGGCGGCCGGGCTCGACCACGCCCAGGATCTGGTTGGCCAGCGCCCGGCCGAGCTCGGCGTCCCGGTACTCGTCGACGAACTTCATACGCGCGCGATCGCGGTCGCCGCGTGAACCATCAGCGTGTCCCCCTCGGCGGCTTCCACCAGGGCGATCTCGACGGTCTCGCGCCGCCCGTGCTCGTCGGCGCAGAGGGCCAGCCCGCGCGCTTCGTCCGTCTGCAGTACCTGCATCGCCACCGCCTCGTCGCCACACGTGATGCAGCCCGAGGTGTGGTCGCAGGAGGTCACTCGATCGCGCTCGCTTTGAGCTCCTCGAGCTCCTGCTCGTAGTCCGCGCCCATCCCCTCGAGGAGCCTGAGCGTCGCCACGGCCTCCGCCTCGTCGACCTTGGAGAGCGCGAAGCCGACGTGGATCAGCACCCAGTCCCCCTGGCTGACCTCGTCGTCGCCGTCGAGCAAGCCGATGTTGACATTGCGTTGAACACCGGCCACGTCGACTCTCGCGAGTCGATTGACCTCGTCCACCACCTCAACGATCTGGCCGGGAATGGCCAGGCACATCACGTCTCCCGCCTGCCGCTGTTCGCAGCATCGAAATCCGCTCCGAGAGGTGTCTATCACCACGTGACGATCGGCGCAAGGCCGTCCCCAGAACGACGACCGCCCGGCACAGGCCGGGCGGTCGTTCGCTCGTGATGGGTTGGCGCGTTAGCGCTTGACGCGGAAGCGCACGACCTTCTTGGCCGACTTGTTGCCGGCGCCGTCCCTGGCCTGCGCCACCACGCGGTAGCGGCCCGCCTTGAGCGCCCGGCGGAGGCGCTTGGACGTGCGCAGCGCGTTCCTCCCGGCCTTGCCCCGGACCCGCAGGGTGCGGACACCGCGGTAGCGGCGACCGGCACGCTTCTGGATCTTCAGCGTGACCCGGGCGCGCTCGGACAGGCGGTAGCCGATCCGGCTCTTCTTCGCGCTGAGGCCGCGCAGGACCGGCTTGACGCGGTCGCACCCGTTGGCGCCACCGGCCTGGTTCTTGCACTGGTCCTGGGTCTCGTCGCCGAAGCCGTCACGGTCGGCGTCGCGCTCGATCACGGCCTGGACCAGCAGCTCGCCGCCGCTGGAGCTCGTGTTGGCACGCGGGCCCGCGCCCGGGGCGAGCGGCGGAGCGAACACGTAGGAGTCACGGCCGCCGTTGCTGTCCTCGTACGCGCCGTGCTTGCCTCCGTTGAGCGAGACCGCCGCGCCCTGCTTCACCGAGGCGCGCGCCGCGTACTCCTCGACGGCCCTGGTGCCCTTGAGCGTGACGGTCGGGCCCACGGAGTTCAGGCTCGCGCTGGCGGTGCGGTTGCCGCCGACGCCCTGAGCGGTGATGTTCGAGAAGGCGAACTGCACGCGGTCGGGGGTGATCGAGCGAGCGCGTACCTTCGTCACCACCCCGTCGTAGGGCGCGGCGAAGCGGGCCAGCCCGTTCGGCGGGTTGGCGAACTCGTAGCCCACGAACGTGCAGGTCCCGGGCTGGTCGCACTCCATCGAGCCGTTGGGCTCCTTGTCGAGCTTGCTGCCGAACGTGTCGGCGGCCTGGCTGGCGCCTGGGAAAGCGAGGACGCCGGCGAGGGCGAGGGCTGCGGTGATGGATCGCTTCATCTGGTGGTTCCTCCTGGGGAGATCGGTGACGAGGTCAAGATCGCCCCGCCGCGGCCCCGCCAGAAGGCACCTTGAGGGTGGGGAGACCCACACCTAGCGAGGAGCGCAGGCCGGGCGTTGGCCGGCCGAGCACCGCAGGCTCGGCTATCTCAACCGCCCGTCGCGAACGTATCCTTGGCGGGTGGCCGTACGGGTCGAGCAGGTCGCGGCGGCGCTGCCGGCGTACGAGATCGAGGAGGAGCTCGGCCGCGGCTCGACGGGGGTCGTGCTGGCCGCCCGCCACCGCCAGCTCGGCCGCGAGGTGGCCGTGAAGCTGCTCACGCCCGGCTACGCCGAGGACCCCGAGCTACGCAGCCGCTTCCTGAGCGAGGCGCGCATGCTGGCCTCGTTCAGCCACACCCACATCGTCCCGGTCTACGACTTCGTCGAGCACGACGGCAGCTACCTGCTCGTCCTGGAGCGCCTCAGCGGCGGCACGCTGGGCGACCAGCGCCGGGGCCTCGACCCGCAGTCCGCGGTGGCCGCCGCCGTCGCGATGTGCTCGGCGCTCCACTACGCGCACGAGCGCGACGTCCTGCACCGCGACGTCAAGCCCGGCAACGCGCTCATCACCCGCGACGGGTTGCTGAAGATGACCGACTTCGGCGTGGCCAAGATGCTGGGCGGCACCCGCACCTACGCCACCAGGACCGGCTTCGTGCTCGGCACCCCCGCCTACATGGCGCCCGAGCAGGCGGGCGGCAGCGACCCCGGCCCGCCCACCGACGTGTACGCCGCGGGCACCGTGCTCTACGAGCTGCTGGCCGGTCGCCTGCCCTACGAGCACGAGGGCGACGCCCTGCAGATGCTCTACCGCCACGTCCACGTCGACCCCCAGCCGCTGAGCGATCACGCGCCGCACGTCCCGGAGGCCCTGGCCGGCGAGGTGATGCGCTCGCTGGAGCGCGAGCCGTCCGACCGCCACCAGAGCGCGGAGGAGCTCGGCGTGGCGCTGGCCACTGCGGCCTCGAACACATGGGGCCGGGAGTGGGCCGGGGGCGAGCGCTTCCTGGCCGCGCCCGGGGCGATCCTCTCCGCGGCCCACGGCAGCGGCGGGACCACCGCCCCGCCCGGCGAGACGGTCGGGCACACCGCGCCGCCCTCGGGCGGCCCTCCGCAGAACGGAGGGCCCGGCGACGAGGAGCCCGAGCGGCCGGGCGGTCGCCGCCGCCTCGCGCTGGTCGCCGGTGGTCTGGTGGCGCTGCTGGTGGCCATCGCGGCCGTGGCGCTCCTCGCCGGCGGCGGTGACGACGAGGGCGGTGGAGGGGCGGCCGCGCCCACGGCCGTGCGCGCCTCGGACTGGCGTGAGCTGCCGCCCGCGCGCGAGCCGCGCCAGCAGGCCCCGGCCACCGTGCAATTCGGGACGATCTGGCTGCTCGGCGGGCTGGTGGGCAAGAACGCGACGAAACCGACGCGCAGCGTCGAGGGCTTCGACACCGCCATCGACCAGTGGAAGGGCGGCACGCCGCTGCCCGTGCCGCTGCACCACCCCATGGCCGCCACCTACCGGGGCCGGCTGGTGGTGATGGGCGGCTGGATCCCCGAGGGCGACGTGATCTCGGCCAAGTCCTCCAACCGCGTGTGGGAGCTGCGCGGCGAGCGCTGGGCCCCGCTGCCGCCGATGAAGTCGCCGCGGGTGGCGGGCGGCGCCGCGGTGGTGGGCGGCAAGCTCGTCGTGGCCGGCGGCCAGAACCAGGGCAAGCTGGTGGCGACCACCGAGGTGTTCGACGGCAAGAGCTGGAAGACCGTGGCCGACATGCCCACCCCGCGCGAGCACCTCGGCGCCGCCACCGACGGGCGCTACCTCTACACCGTCGGCGGGCGCGAGCTCGCGGCCGACAAGAACCTCGCCGCGCTCGAGCGCTACGACCCCGGCAAGGACGAGTGGACGAAGCTGCCCGGCATGCCGAAGCCTCTGGGAGGGCTGGGGGCCGCCTTCGCCGCCGGCCGCGTGGTGGCGGTGGGCTCGGAGACCCCGAACGCGGTGCTGGGCACCACGCTCCTCTACGACGTCGCCCGGGAGAGGTGGTCCTCCGCCGACTCCCTGCCCCACGCCCGCCACGGCCTGTCGGTGGCGGCGGTGGGCCGGACGGTCTACGCGCTCGGCGGCGGGCTGCGGCCGGGCCACACCAACTCGACCAACGAAGCCGACGCCCTGACGCTCGAGGAGCGATGACCGGCTCTCCCGACCGACCCCCATCGCGCCTCGCCGGCCGACCTGCAGGAGCGCATGGCCGCCGACCGCGCCGGCGACCCCTACCTCCTCTTCTACGACGGCGAGGACCGCCAGCGCATCTTCTCGCTGGCCGCGGCCCCCGCGCGGCTGACCATCGGGCGCGCGCCCGGCTGCGAGCTGACGATCCCGTGGGACGAAGGGGTCTCCCGCGCGCACGCGCAGCTGGAGCGCCTGGGCGAGAGCGACTGGGCGGTGGTGGACGACGGGCTGTCGCGCAACGGCTCCTTCCTCAACGGGGAGCGCCTGCGCCAGCGCCGCCGGCTCGCCGACGGCGACCTGCTGCGGCTGGGCGACACCAACCTCGTGTTCCGCGCCCCGATCGGAGAGGTCGAGCAGACCATCCCCGCCACCAAGGAGCAGGAGGTCGCCCTCTCGCCGGCCCAGCGCCGGGTGCTCATCGCCCTCTGCCGCCCCTACGCGGAGGGCGGCGACTTCGCCACGCCGGCCTCCAACCAGGAGATCGCCGACGAGCTGGTGGTCAGCATCGAGGCGGTCAAGACCCACATGCGCGCGCTGTTCGACCGCTTCGGCGTGGGCGACCTGCCGCGCCAGGCCAAGCGCTCGGAGCTGGTGCGGCGCGCCTTCCAGAACGGGGCGGTCTCGGTCAAGGACCTGTAGCGAGGGGTTGGCGCGCCCACCCCGAGGGTGGCTGTGCGCGCGGCGGGGCCGGTCCGACCATCGGTCCCATGAACAAAACCCTTCTGACATCCATCATCACCGCGGCGAATCGCGCTCGCTCGTTCCGGGCTCGGCCCTGGCCGCTCCGAAGATCGACGGCGAGTTCCCCGTCAGCGACCATGCCCAGGCACCTGACCCAGGGCCCCGACGGGAACATCTGGGCGGCCGTAGGGCAAGGTCGCGAAGATCACGCCCAGCGGCCAGGTAACCGAGTTCAGCCCTCAGCCGATCTCGGGAGCCCGAAGGGCATCACCACCGGCCCCGACGGCAACCTGTGGGTCACCCAGAGCGGCGGCGTCGCGAAGTTCTCGCCCGCCGACCCCAACGCCGCGACGAAGTTCGGCGTCGCCTCCATCAACAACCCCAATCAGCTCACCACGGGCCCCGACGGCAACCTGTGGACCGCCAGCAGCAACGAAGGTCATCGAAGATCCCGCCGGCCAACCCGGCGGGGGCCACCGACAAGGAGATCACCGGCACTGGACGCCCGCGGCATCGCCAGCAGCGGCGGCCGGCTGTGGGTGGTCAACCGCTCCGGCAAGGCGATCGTGAGCGTGACGACCGACTTCGACACGATCACCCCTCACCCGGTCACGGCCGGCCCGCAGGAGGTCGCCGGCGGGCCCGGACGGCCAGGTCGCCTACACCGACCCCGGCCAGACACCCCCACGAGGTCGGCCGGCTTGACGCAGGGCGCAGGCGCGCTGAAGAGCCTCGGCGCCCAGGCCTCGACGCCGTTCGGGATCACCTACGCCCAGTCCGACGGCGCCTACTGGTTCGCCGAGTTCGTCGGGCGACAAGGTCGGGCGGCTGACGCCCGACGGCCAGGTCACCCACCTCGGTCGGCAGTTCAGCGCCGGCTCCGGCCCGCGCCACATCACGGCCGGGCCCAACAACACCCTCTGGGTGTCGCTGGAGCAGGGCAAGAAGATCGGCCGCATCACCGGCGTGACCCGCCCCCGGCGCAGCCGGGCGGCAAGCCGGCCGGCGACCGCACCGCTCCGGCCGTGACCCGGCTGTCGGCGCGGCGCACCAAGGTCCGCTTCCGCCTGTCGGAGAAGGCCGGCGTGCGGATCACGATCAAGCGCCGCGGGCGCAGGGCCAAGGTCATCCGGCGCAAGGCCAAGGCGGGGCGGAACGCCATCGCCTTCCGGCGCCTGGGCCGCGGCCGCTACCGCGTCAGCGTGATCGCCAAGGACACGGCGGGCAACAAGAGCCGCGCCCGCAGCGTGCGACTGAAGGTCAAGCGCTGAGCTGAAGCAAGTCGGCCACACGCTCCCGGTGCTCGGCGGCCGAGCCGTAGAGGTGCGCATCTGCCTTCGCCCTTTTCAGGAAGAAGTGCAGATCGTGCTCCCACGTGAATCCGATGCCGCCGTGCACCTGGAGCGATGAGGCCGTGACCTTCCAGCCGGCGTCCGAGGCGCAGGACTTGGCCGTCGCGGCGGCCAGCGGGAGCGACTCGGGCTCGTGGTCGGCGGCGTAGGCGGCGAACAGCATCGTCGCCCGCGCGCTCTCGGTCTCCAGCAGCATCTCGGCGCAGCGGTGGGCCACCGCCTGGTAGGCGCCGATGGGCCGGCCGAACTGCTCGCGCTCGCGGGCGTACTCCACGGCCATCTCCATCGCGCGCTGGGCCACGCCGGTCAGCTCGGCGGCCACCAGCACCGACACCCGGTCGAGGGCGGCCCGGAGGTCGCCCTCCAGAGCGTCGCCGTCGGCGGCCTCCACGCGCGCGTAGCGCCGGGTGGAGTCGATCGTGTCCTGGGGCTGGGCGCTCACGCGCTCCAGGACGCTCGCCCGCCTGTCGCCGTCGACCAGCACCACGAAGCTCGCCTGGGCGGCGTCGGGCACCAGCGGCGCGGCGCCGCCGCTCACGAAGCCCACCGTGCCGGGCGCCTCGCCCGACGCCACACCGGGCAGCCACTTGGCCTGCTGCTCCTCGCTGCCGGCGTAGGCGATCAGCAGCCCCGCGGCGGCGTTGCTCAGGAAGGGCGAGGGCGCGAGGGCATAGCCCAGCTCCTCGGAGAGGATCGCCAGCTCGGTGGTGCCCAGCTCCTGGCCGCCGTGCTCCTCGGCGACGAAGATGCCCGGCCAGCCCAGCTCGGACATCTCCTGCCAGATGCCCTCGTCGTACTCGCCGGCCTCGGCCAGCTCGCGCCGGTGCTCGGCGGTGAACCGCGCGGCCAGGAACTCGTTGGCCGTGCGCTTGATCGCCTGCTGGTCGTCGGTGAAGTCGAAGTTCATCGCAGCCTCGGCAGGCCCAGCACCCGCTCGGCCACGATGTTCTTGAGGATCTCGGTGGTGCCGCCCTCGATGGAGTTGGCCCGGGCGCGCAGGAAGCGGTAGGTCCAGTCTTCGTCGACGACCGGCGCCTCGGCGCCGCGCAGGTCCATGGCCGCCTCGGTCAGCTCCTGGTTGAGGTCCGACCACTGCCACTTGCCCAGCGAGCCCTCCGGGCCCGGCTGGCCGGCCTTCAGGATGCCGGTCAGCGCGCGCAGCACGTTCAGGCGCAGCGACTCCGTGCCGATGTACAGCTGCGCCAGGCGCTGGCGGGCCACGGGGTCGTCGCCCGCGCCGCGCTCACGCGCCAGGTCCAGCAGGCGCGCGTAGTCGCGCTTGACCTGGCCCTGGAGCGCGAAGGCCAGGCCGCTTCGCTCGTGCATGAGCGTGGTGATCGCCACGCCCCAGCCGTTGCCCACGCCGCCGATCACGTTCTCCTCCGGGATGCGCGCGCCGTCCATGAACAGCTCGTTGAACTCCGCCTCGCCGGTGATCTGGGTCAGGGGGCTGACCTGGACCTCGTCCTGCTCCATGTCCATCAGGAAGTAGGTCAGGCCCTGGTGCTTGGGCGCGTCCTGATCCGTGCGCGCGACGAGCATGCACCACTTTGCGTGGTGGGCCAGCGTGGTCCAGACCTTCTGGCCGGTCACGCGCCACTCGCCGTTGTCCTTGACCGCCTTGGTCTTGAGGCTGGCCAGGTCGGAGCCGCTGTCGGGCTCGGAGAAGCCCTGGCACCAGATCTCCTCGCCGGAGAGTATCGGCGCCACGTAGCGCTCCTTCTGCTCGTCGGTGCCGTGGGCGATCACCGTGGGCCCGCCCATCGCCAGGCCCAGCACGTTGGCCGGGCTGGGCGCGTCGGCGCGGACCATCTCGTCGGAGAAGATCGCCTGCTCCATCAGGCTCGCGCCGCGGCCGCCGTACTCCTCGGGCCAGGAGACGCCGGCCCAGCCGCCCTCGTTGAGCTTGCGCTGCCACTCGAGGCGGAACTGGAAGCCCGCCTCGTCCTCGGCCGGGGGCTGCCCGGGGTGGTTCGCGCCGAGCCACTCGCGCAGCTCGTCGCGGAAGGCCTGCTCGGAGGGCGAGAGGGTCAGGTCCACCTGAGCGGGCAGGTTACCCGGAGCCTTCCAGCACCTGCTTCAGCGTGGCGCACTGCTTCGCGAACTGGCGCTTGAGCACCCGCTGCAGCAGCGGCTGGGCCAGCCGCATCGCGCCGGTCGAGCTGACCGTGGCCGCGGAAGCGCATCAGCGTCCCGCCGCCACCGGGCTCGAGGCCGATGTCGAGGTCCACCGGCAGGCTGCCCTCGACCACCTTCAGGCCGAACGCACGCGGGCGGTCGAACTCGGTGACCTCCACCAGCGACGGGAGCTCCTTGCCACCGGGTGCCTTGTGCACCTCGCGCAGGCGCGAGCCGACCCGCATCGGGCCCGCGTCCTCGCGGACCGCCGAGACGGTGTTCGTCTGCCACGTGTCCAACTTTCCGGGGTCGGTCACGTAGTCGAACACCTCCTCCGGCCTGCGCTCGATCTGGGTGTCGATGGTGAAGTCGATCACGGGCCCTCCTGAGCTTTCCACACGGGGCGCGCTTCGCTCGCAAACTGGGCTTGACAGGTTCGCCAGTTAGCTTTAGCTTTACCCAAATGGTTTTGGTCTCAGCCAAATGAACGCCACTCGCCCATACGACATGACCTCGCGGCAAGCGGCCGCGGAGGCCACCCGCGAGCGCATCCTCGGAGCGGCCGCTCGCGCCTTCCTCGAGCACTGGTACGACGAGGTCACCCTCCAGGGCATCGCGCAGGAGGCGGGCGTGTCCGGCCAGACGGTGCTCAACCACTTCGGCGGCAAGGAGCCCCTGTTCGCGGCGGTGGTGGCGCGGCTCGGCGACGAGGTCGCGGCGCGCCGCGAGAGCGCTCCCGGTGACGTGAGCGGCGCGATCGACGCGCTGATCGACGACTACGAGATCACCGGGGACGCGGTTGTCCGTGCGCTCGCGATCGAGCAGCGGGTGGAAGCGGTCCGGCCGATGCTCGCCCTGGGTCGCGCGAACCACCGCGGGTGGGTGGAAGCCGTGTTCGAGCGGCCCGACCTCGTGCCCGAGCTGCTGCTCGCAACCGACGTGTACGCCTGGAAGCTGCTGCGCCGCGACCGGGGCCTGTCGCGCGCCGAGACCTGCCGTGCGATGAAGACCACCGTCACGGCGCTGCTAGCGCTCGACCCCGAACCCGAGGAGACCGACCGATGAGGACCCCGCAGCGCTTCTTGTTCGCGATCACCGACGGCGGCGGGACCGTGCCGCCCGACACTTCGGTGATCCGTGCGCTGGCCGAGCGCGGCCACCACGTACGCGTCCTCGCCGACAGCGTGCTCCAGGCCGACGTCGCGCCGACCGGGGCCGAGCACATCTCGTGGTCCCGCGCACCCCAGCGCACGAACCTCGACCCGAAGAGCGTGCTGATCCAGGACTGGGACGCGCGCACGCCTCAGCAGGCCTTCCTGCGCGCGCTCGAGGGGTTGATGACCGGGCCGGCCGAGCGCTTCGCCGCCGACGTTCGCGCGGAGCTCGCGCGAGAGCCGGCGGACGTGGTCGTTTCGAACATCTTCCTCTTCGGCGCCCAGCTCGGGGCACAGGCCGACGGCGTGCCGGTGGCCGTGCTCGTCCCGAACCTGTTCGCGCTTCCGGGGTGGGGAATACCGCCGATCGGTCCGGGGCTGCAGCCGGCGCGCGGACCGCTCGGACGGCTACGCGACGCCGCGCTCGGGCGGGTCACGCAGCGCCTCTTCGACCGCGGCCTCGACGACCTCAACCGCGTCCGCCGGGAGAACGGCCTGGCGGCGGTTCCCCACGTGCTCGACCAGTTCCTGGAGGCCGATCGCATCCTTCTGCTCACGAGCCGCGCGTTCGAGTTCGAGGAGTACGCCCCGCCGAGCAAGGTCCGCTTCTGCGGCCCGCGGCTGGACGATCCGGCGTGGGCCGGCGACTGGAGCCCGCCGGCCGGCGACGACCCCCTGGTGCTGGTCGGCCTGAGCTCCACGTTCATGGACCACGGGGACGTCCTTCAGGGGGTCACCACAGCGCTGGGCGAGCTTCCCGTTCGCGGGGTGGTGACCACCGGGCCCGCGATCGACCCGGCCTCGATCGACGCGCCCGCGAACGTGCAAGTCGTGCGCAGCGCGCCCCACAATCAGGTGCTCGAGCAGGCAGCCGCGGTGGTGACGCACGCCGGCCACGGCACCGTCCTCAAGTCCCTTGCGGCCGGAGTCCCGCTGGTGTGCCTCCCCCTCGGCCGCGACCAGCTCGACAACGCCGCGCGGGTGGACGCGCACGGAGCCGGCGTGCGGCTGCGCAAGAAGGCGAGGCCCGCCGCCGTGGCAGCCGCGGTTAGGAAGGTGATCGACGATCCGGCCTTCGCGGCGGGGGCCCAGCGGCTGGCCGAGGCGATCGCCGACGACTTGCGCGAGGACCTGGCCGTCGCTGAGCTCGAACAGCTCGCGGCGCAGCGTGGGCCGAGCGCTAATAGCTCTTTGGCAGTCCCAGGGAGTGCTCCGCCACGTAGTTGAGGATCATCTCCCTCGACACAGGCGCCGTTCGGGTCAGGCGGGCCCCCCACCAGAGGTCGCTCAGGCCGTACTCCAGGGCGAAGCCGTTGCCGCCGTGGGTCTGGATCGCCTGGTCGACGCACTTGATCGCCGCCTCGGCCGCCGCGTACTTCGCCATGTTCGCCGCCTCGCCGGCGCCGGGCGCGCCGGCGTCGTAGAGGGCCGCGGCCTTCTGGGTCATCAGGCGGGCCAGCTCCAGCTCGATCTTCGCCTCGGCGAGCGGGTGTGACACGCCCTGGTGGGTGCCGATCGGCTTCCCCCACACCGCCCGCTCGTTCGCGTAGGCGCTCGCCTTGGCCAGGGCGTGGCGGCCGATTCCGTTGGCGATCGTCGCGCCCATGATCCGCTCGGGGTTCAGCCCGTCGAACACCGGGCCCAGGCCGCCGTTCTCGCCGCCGATCAGGCGCTCCTCCTCCACCTCGACGCCGTCGAAGTACAGCGTCCACTGCTGGTCGGGCCCGACGTAGGGCATCGGGATCACGTCGCGGGTGAAGCCGGGCGAGTCGACGTCCACGATCGCCAGCGAGGGCAGCCCGAGGTTGCCGTCGGGCAGGCGGGTGCGCGCCACCACCAGCACGGCGTCGGCGTGCTCGACGCCGGAGATGTAGGTCTTCTGCCCGTTGAGCACGAAGCCGCCGTCGCCGCCCCGCGCCAGCGAGGTGGAGATGTTGTGCGAGTTGGTGCCCGCGTCGGCCTCGGTGATCGCGAAGGCGATCTTCGTGGTGCCCGCCGCGATGCCGGTCAGCCAGCGCTCCTTCTGGGCGTCGGTGCCGTGCTTGGCCAGGATGCTGCCCACGATCGCGGGCGAGACCACGATCAGCAGCAGCGACGAGCCGCCGGCGCTGATCTCCTCCCCGACCGTGGCGAGGCCCGACATGCCGAGCCCGCCCCCGCCCCACTCCTCGGGCAGGTTGACGCCCAGATAGCCCTTCTCGGCCAGCGCCTCCCACAGCTCGGTGGGCGGCTCTCCGGCGGCGTGCTTTCGGCGCGAGTACTCGTGCCCGAAGCCGGAGCAGATGCCCGCGACGGCTTCGCGGAGCATGACCTCCTCGGAGGAGGGGATCAGCGGGAGGGCGGCGTCGGCGCCCGAGAGAGCTGGTGGCCATGCGCGCAGCATGACGCACCGGGCGAAGGTCAGCCCGCGGCGCGCGCGGGCGGCGTCCAGCTCCTTCTGCACGGTCGAGCGCTGGTTGGGGATCTGCAGCCTGCGCTCGAGCACCGCGACGGCCCCGTCGGCGTCGCCGCTGAGGCGCAGGGCCCGGCCCAGGTTGTAGAGCGCGTAGGCGTACTGGATGTCTGACGTGCCGGGCGGGAACGCCTCGACCGAGCGCCGCAGCACCGGCACCGCCCCTGCGGCGTCGCCGCGCTCCATCAGCCCGAAGCCCTCCCGGTTGAGGCGGGCGCCCGTGGCCGCGCCGCCCTTGCCGGCGGCCTGCGGGACGCCGGCCTGAGCGGGCTGCTCGGCGGGCGCCGACTCGGGCTGCTCGGCGGAGCCCTGCTGCTGCTCCTGCTGTTGCTGCTGTTGCTCCTCCTGCTGCGGCTCCTGAGTGGCGTTCGACGAGCCCGCCGGCTCGTCGCCGCCGCCCGCCAGGAGAACGGCGATCGCGATCACGGCGAGCACCGCGACGGCGCCCGCGAGCAGGCCCACGGCCAGGCCGCGCCTGCGGCGCGGCGGAGCCTGGTACTGGCCGCGGCGCGAGGGCCGCGCCGGGGCCGGTGTGGGTGCCGGAGCCGGGGCCGGCGTCGGGCGGGGGCGTCGGCTCCGGATCGCGCGCAGTCGTGGGCTGCGGCGTGGGCGTGGGCTCGGGCTCCGGCTCGGCCTCCGCCAGGGGCTCCTGCGCCGCCGCCAGCGTCGCCCCACCTGTAGCCGCCCGCGCCGCCTCGAGCTGCATGCGAGCGGTCGTCTCCTCGCCGAGCGCCCGCGCGAGGTCGGAGACGAAGTCGCAGACGGAGTCCGGGCGGTCCTCGGGCTCGCGCGCCATGGCCGCGGTGAGCACGGCCGCGGCCTCGGGCGGGGCCTGGGGCCACGCCTCGCGCAGGTTCGGCGGGGCCTCGGTGGAGATGGCGTGCGCCACCTCCATGGGCGTGCGCCCGCTGCGGGCCTTCGCGCCGGTGAGCATCTCGTAGGCGACGGTGGCCAGCGCGTAGAGGTCGGTGGCCGCGCCCACCTGTCCGCCCTCCAGCTGCTCGGGCGCCATGTACGAGGCCGTGCCGAGCGCGACGTCGCTGCGGGTGATGCGCGTGATGTCGGCGGCGGTGGCGATGCCGAGGTCGGCGAGCTTGATGGTGCCGTCGCGGCCGAGCAGCACGTTGGCCGGCTTGACGTCGCGATGGACCACCCCGTGCTCGTGCGCGTGCTCCAGCGCGGATGCCGTGGCGGCGAGCACCTCCACCGCCCGGCGCGACTTCATCGGGCCGGTCGAGAGCTCGCGGCCCAGGTGAGGGCCGTCGACGTACTCCATGACGATGACCAGGCCCTCCTCGTCGGTGAGGATGTCGAAGACCCAGACGAGGTTGGGGTGGTTCAGGGAGGCGCCGAGCTTCGCCTCGCGAACGAAGCGGATCTCGACGTCCTCGGCGGAGTCGGCGTGCAGGCGCTTGACCGCGACCTCGCGGCTGAGGCGCTCGTCCTCGGCCAGGTAGACGACGGCCATGCCGCCCCGCCCGAGGGCCCTCTTTACCCGATAGCGCTCAGCAATGAGCGCGCCTGTCGTCCCGACGGCCACCGAAAGGTAGTACCCGCCCCCGTACGGGGGCTAACGCCTTATACGCGCTGGATAAGCGTGCCGGTGCCCAGGCCGCCGCCGCAGCACATGGTCACCAGGCCGGTCTCCTTGTCGGAGCGCTCCAGCTCGTGCAGGAGCGTCGTCATGAGACGGGCGCCGGTGGAGCCCAGCGGGTGGCCGAGGGCGATCGCGCCGCCGTTGACGTTCACCCGGTCCATGTCCGGATCGAGCTCGCGGCGCCACGCGGCGACCACGGAGGCGAAGGCCTCGTTGATCTCGACCAGGTCGATGTCGTCCATCTTCATCCCGTTGCGGTCCAGCAGCTTCTTGGTCGCCGGGATGGGGCCGGTGAGCATGATCACCGGGTCGACGCCCACGGTGGTCTGGTCGACGATCTTCGCTCGCGGCTTCAGGCCGAGCTCGTCGGCCTTCTCGCGCGTCATGAGCAGCACCGCGGCCGCGCCGTCGGAGATCTGCGAGGAGTTGCCCGCGGTGACCTTGCCGTCCTCCTTGAAGGCCGGCTTGAGGTCGGCGAGCTTCTCGAGCGAGGTGTCGGGCCGGGGGCCCTGGTCGACCTGGTAGGTGTCGCCGTTGACCTGGAAGGGCACGATCTCGCGCTCGAAGCGGCCCTCCTCGGTGGCCTGGGCGGCCAGCTGGTGCGAGCGGAGGCCGATCTCGTCGAGCTCGGAGCGGGGGATCTCCCACTGGTCGGCGATCATCTCGGCCGAGAGGCCCTGAGGGATCAGGTTGTACTTCTCGAGCAGCTCGGGAGAGAAGGCCGCGCCGTACTTGCCCTGGGTCTCGAACCCGACGGAGAACGGGATGTGGCCCATGTGCTCCACGCCGGAGCCGATGACGGCGTCGTGGACGCCGGAGGCCACGAGCGCGGCGCCGAAGTTGATGGCCTGCTGGGCCGAGCCGCACTGGCGGTCGACGGTGGTGGCCGGCGTCTCGACGGGAAGGCCCGCCTCGAGCCAGGCGTTGCGGCCGACGTTGAAGGCCTGCTCGCCGATCTGCTGGACACAGCCGGTGATGACGTCCTCGACCTGCTCGGGCTCGATCCCGGCGCGGTCGATCACCTCGGTGTAGGACTTCGCGAGGAGGGCGTTCGGGTGCGTGTCCTTGTAGTAGCCCTTCTCCGGGTGGCCCCGTCCGATCGGTGTGCGAACCGCCTCGACGATGACCACTTCACGACCGTTTCCGTTCTGCACCCGAGCCTCCGAAAGTCGCTTGTACAAGCTAGGTTACTCGATTGACTGATGAGTCAACCAACGCCATCTGAGCCCCTCGGAATCGCGGGAGCGGGGCCATAGCGTGCGGGATCGCGAAGGTCGCGGGAGCGCCACGCTGTGGGCGCGCAGCGACGAATCGGCCGAGCGGGCGCGCGCCAAGCTGCCCGCCGAGGTCGAGGTCACGACCGATCTGAACGGCCTCGCCGGCCTGCGGGATCGTGGTCGAGTCGGTGGCCGAGGAGCTCGAGGTCAAGCGCCCCCTGTCCGGGCGAGCTGAACAACCTGCTGGGCGACGACGCGCTCATTGCGACCAGCACCTCCTCCCTCTCCATCGAGGCGCTCGCCGAGGCCAGCGGGCGGCCCGAGCGCTTCGCCGCCCTCCACGTCTTCAACCCCGTCCAGCAAGATGGAGCTGGTCGAGCTCGCCTTCCCCGCAGCGCGCCGCCGGCGACACCCACGAGCGCATGCGCGCCCTGTGCGAGTCGATCGGCAAGACCGCTGTCGAGGTCCCGCGCGAGCCGGGCTTCGTGGTCAACCGGCTGCTGTTCCCCTACCTGTTCTCAGCCGTCGAGCTGATGGAGGCCCAGGACCTCGAGCCCGACGCCGTGGACACCTGCATGAAGCTCGGCGCGGCCCACCCGCTCGGCCCGCTGGCGCTGCTCGACCTCGTCGGCCTGGACATCTCAGCGGCGATCGGCGACGCGATCGGCGCCGAGGTTCCCGCGCGCGTGCGCGAGATGGTCGCCGAGGGCAAGCTGGGCCGAAAGTCCGGGGCGGGCTTCTACGTGTACGGCTGAGGCCGCAGGCCCGCGGCCATGTCCCAGACCACGTCGGCCTCGCCGATGCCCTGAGCCGAGGCGAGCTCGGAGACCGTCTCCCAGGGCAGCGTCGCCTCCGGCAGGTCGTCCCAGCGGGCGAAGTCCACGTTCTCCAGGGCGGCCTGCAAGCTGCCCCCGAGTTTCGGCTGATCCCTCAGCAACGCACGAAGAGCGTTTCGCTGTGAATCGGTTAGCCGTACTGACCACATGTCTTGCCCGTCGAAACTAGGTCGCCCCGCGGACGGAACGAGGCCGGGCGGTCAGGCGCCTTCGGTGGCCTCTCGCACCTCGAACTCGGGTGCGTCGCCGCTGCCTCTCGAGCGGTCGTGGTGGTCGCGTATGCGCACCGCCTCGATCCGGTTCTCGCGCACCGACTCCACGCGCAGCGAGTAGCCGTTGGCGCGCACCATGTCGCCGCGCTTGGGCAGCCGCCCGAGCTCCGCGAACACGAAGCCGCCGACCGAGTTGAACGCGTCCGAGCCGGCGGGCATGTCGAGCCCGTAGTCGGCGAGGTCGGTGATCGGCACGTGGCCGCGCACCCACCAGTCGCCGTTGGACAGGCGCCGCACGCCGGCCACCGCCGGGTCGGTCTCGTCGGCGATCTCCCCCACGACCTCCTCGACGATGTCCTCGATGGTCACGATGCCGGCCGTCCGGCCGTACTCGTCGACCACCACCGCCAGCGACATCCGCTCACGCTGCAGCTCGCGCAGGAGGTCGTCGAGCGGCTTGGTCTCGGGGATGATGTGGGCGTCCTTGACGCTGGGCTCGATGTTGGCCTCGGGGCCCTCGACCATCATCCGCCGGGCGAGCGAGTTGGCGTGGACGATGCCGCGGATGCGGTCGTCGTTGCCGCCCTCGGTGACCACCAGCCGCGTGTGGCCGGAGTCAACGCAGCGGCGGAGCGCCTCCTCGGCGTTCTCGGAGACGTCGACGGTGACCACGGCGGGGATCGGGGTCATCACCTGGCGCGCCTCCTGCTCGTGCAGGTGGAAGACGCCGGAGAGCATTCCCGCCTCGTCCTCGTCGAGCTTGCCCCCGGTGACGCTCTGGGCGATGAGCATCTTGAGGTCGTCCGACGAGGAGGCCTCGTCGAACTCCGCCTGGGCGTTGACGCCGACCAGCCGCAGGAGCCCGTTCGAGGCCTTGTTGAGGATCACGATGAACGGCTTGAAGACGACCCGGAACAGCTGCAGGCCGCCGGCGATCCGGCGGGCCACGTTCTCGGCGTGCACGATCGCGTAGATCTTCGGCACCTGCTCGCCGAGCGTGATGTGAAGCGACGTGGTGATCAGGTAGGCGAACGCGAAGGAGATCGCGAGCGTCACGCCGTGGGGCAGGGCCTCGCCGAGCGCCTCCTCGGCCAGGCTGGCGATCGCCGGCTCGCCCATGAAGCCGATGCCCAGCGAGGTCAGCGTGATGCCGAGCTGGCAGGCCGAGAGGTACTCGGGCAGGTCGCCCATCTGCTTGAGCGCGAGCTTGGCGCCGCGCTTGTTCTCGTCCACCAGGACCTGCATCTGGGGCTCGCGCGAGCGCACGAGCGCGAACTCGGCGGCGACGAAGAAGCCGTTGAGCGCCACCAGCACGACCACGCCCAGCAGAAGGAGGAGCTCGATCACGCTCGCGCCTTATTTTGGCTGGGACTTCGAGGGAGCTCGTCGCTCATCGGCGGACGAGAGGCACGGTAGCACCGCTAGAGGGCGTCGATGCGCCCTGCGAGCTCGAAGTCGGAGGCGGTGAGGCCGCCCTCGGAGTGGGTGGTGATCGTGACCGTCACGGTGTCCCAGCTGATGGCCAGATCGGGGTGGTGGTTCATCTCCTCGGCCACCGGCAGGATCTGGTTGACGAAGTCCACCGAGCCGGTGAACTTGTCCCGCTTGAAGTCCTTGGTGATGGCGTCGCCGTCGCGGTCCCAGCCGTCGAGCGCGCCCACGCGCTCCTCGATCTCCTCGTCGCTCAGAAGTGCCATGGTTGCCCGGTGCGCATCGCTTCGCTGGTCCCTTCCTCCACTGAGATGTTGTTCGCCCTCGGCCTCGGCGACGAAGTCGTCGCGGTCACCCACGAGTGCGACTACCCGCCCGAGGCGGCGTCGCTGCCGCACATTACCCGCAGCGTCATCCCAGAAGGCCTGGCCGCGGCGGACATCGACCGCGCGGTGCGCGAGCGCACCGAGGCCGGCGAGGCGATCTACGAGCTCGACGAGTACCTGCTGGCCGAGCTCGCCCCCGACCTGATCGTCACCCAGGCCGTGTGCGAGGTGTGCGCCGTGTCCTACGACGACGTGCGGGCGGTTGCGGAGCGCCTGACGTCGCAGCCCGAGGTGCTCTCGCTGGACCCCACCACGATCGGCGAGGTGCTGGCCGACGTGCCGCGCCTGGCGGAGGCGGCCGGCGACCCCGAGGCGGGCGAGCGGCTGGTCGAGGAGGCGGGCAGGCGCCTCGACGCGGTGGCCGAGGCCGTCGAGGGCGCACCCGGCCCCACCGTCGCGGCCCTGGAGTGGCTCGACCCGGTGTTCGTGGGCGGGCACTGGGTGCCGCAGATGATCGAGCTGGCCGGAGGCTTCGACCTCCTCGGCCTCCCGGGCGAGAAGTCGCGCACCGTGGAGTGGAGCGAGGTGGAGGCCTCGCGGCCCGAGCTGGTGGTGTCGATGCCCTGCGGCTACGACACCGAGCGGGCGGCGCACGAGACCGAGCAGTTCGCCGAGCGGCTGGCGGGCCTCGGAGCCCGCGTGGTGGCCGTGGACGCGGCCGCGTACTTCTCGCGCCCCGGCCCACGCCTGGTGGACGGAGTCGAGCTGCTGGCCCATCTGATGCACCCCACGCTGGTCGAGGCGCCGCCCGCGGAGCGCTGGCGCGAGCTGGACCTGCGCGTTCGCGCGTGAAGCGGGCCGAGCGCAGCACCGACATCGACGCGCCGCCCCAGGCGTGCTTCGACGCGCTCGTGGACTTCAGGAGCTACCCCGAGTGGCAGAGCGCGGTGCGCGAGGTCGAGGTGCTCGACGACGGCGACCCCGTGCGGGTCTCGTTCGAGGTCGACGCCAAGGTCAAGAAGGTGCGCTACGTGCTCGACTATCACCTCGACGCGCCCGGGCACCTGAGCTGGGACTACGTCGAGGGCGACGTGAAGGCCATCGAGGGCGAGTACCGGCTCGAGGAAAGCGACGGCGGAGGCACACGGGCGACCTACGTGCTCGGCATCGACCCGGGCATGTGGGTGCCGGGCAAGGTGCTGTCGCTGCTGCGCGACCAGGTGATGAAGGGATCGGTGGAGGAGCTCAAGCAGCGGGTCGAGTCGGGGACGGCGTGAGGGTTGTGATCGACGTGAGCTACTCCGGCCGCGGCCGGACGGGAACAGGTGTCTACGTCGAGGAGCTGGTGCGCGCGCTGGATGCCCGGCCGGACACCGAGGTGGTCCCGGTGCGCCAGCGGCGCCGCCTGCGCCCCGGCGCCGGCAACCGCCTGCGCTCGGCGGCCAACCTCGCGCTCGATCGCGCCTGGACGCACGTGGGCCTGCCGCGCGCGGCCCGCCTGGCCCGCGCCGACGTCCTGCACCACCCCCTCCCCGCGCACTCGCCGCGCGCCCGCTGCCCCCAGGTGGTGACCGTGCACGACGTGGCCTACGAGCGCCACCCCGAGGAGTTCGACCCGGCCTGGCGCGCGGTCGCGCGCCGCGAGCACCGCGCCGCGGTGGCGCGAACGGGCGCCGTGGTCTGCCCTTCGCGGGCCACGGCCCGCGACGCCGAGGAGCTGCTCGGCGCCGACGCCGCGCGCACGGTGGTGGCCCACCACGGGCCGGGGCAGGAGCTGCCCGCCCCCGCGGCGGCCGAGCGGCGGCATCTGCTCTACCTGGGCTCCGACGAGCCGCGCAAGCAGGTGGCCGCCCTGGTCGAGGCCCACGCCGCGCTGACCGACGCGCCCGAGCTGGTGCTGGCCGGCGAGGCGGCCCGGCGCGCGGGGGGCCCCGGCGTGCGCGGCGAGCCTGATCCCTCGCCCGCGCGGGTGGCCGAGCTGCTGGCCGGCGCGCTCGCGCTGGTCCACCCCGCCCCCCTGGAGGGCTTCGGCCTCACGCTGCTCGAGGCGATGGCCGCCGGCACGCCGGTGCTCGCCGTGCGCAGCGCGAGCAGCGAGGAGGTCTGCGGCGACGCCGCGCTGCTGGTGCAGCCGGGCGAGCTGCGCGACGCGCTGGCGCGGGTGACGAGCGACGCCGAGCTGCGCGAGCGGCTGGCGCAGGCGGGCCGCGAACGGGCGGCGGAGTTCTCCTGGGAGCGCAGCGCCGAGCGCCACCTCGAGGCCTACCGACTGGCGGCCGGCCGGTGATCCGCGTGGCGTTCGTGCTCGCCGGGCGCACCGGCGCCTGGCTCGGCGGGCTGAACTACTACCGCAACCTCCTGGGGGCGATCGCCGCCGATCCGGACACGCGGCTCGAGCCCGTGCTCTACGTGGGCCGCGGCTACGACCGCTCGGAGCTCGCCGACTTCCCCGACGTGGAGCTGCGCACCGAGCCGATGCTCGACCGCGGCACCCCGGCCTGGGCGCGGCGCACGGCGTGGCGGGCGGGCGCCGCCTGCGACCGCCCGCTGGGCGAGCTGCTCCAGCGCGACGGCATCGCCGCCATGTCGCACTCCGGCCACCTGGGCCGCTTCGACGGCGTGCGCTCCGTCGCCTGGGTGCCCGACCTCCAGCACCGCCGCCTGCCCCAGTTCTTCGGCCGCGCCATGTGGCTGTGGCGCGACGCCAAGTACCGCACGATGGCCCACTTCGCCGACCACCTGCTCGCCGGCAGCATCGCCGGGGAGCAGGACCTGCTCGAGCTCTGGCCCCGCGCGCGCGGGAAGACGAGCGTGCTGCGCTTCGTGGTCACGCCGCCGCCGGCCGAGACGCTTGCCGGACCCCGAGGAGCTGCGCTCGCTCTACGGGCTGCCCGAGCGCTACCTCTACCTGCCCAACCAGTTCTGGGTGCACAAGAACCACGCGCTGGTGATCGAGGCGCTGCGGCGCCTGCGCGCCGGAGCTCGGAGGTGCGTGTGGTGGCCACGGGCGTCCCGTTCGACCGCCGCAACCCGGGGCACTTCGACGACCTGATGGCCCGGGCCGAGGAGGCCGGCGTGCGGGGCTCGTTCCGCGTGCTCGGCGTGGTGCCCTACGAGCACGTGACCGCCCTGTCGCGCGACTCCGCCGCGCTGCTCAACCCCTCGCTGTTCGAGGGCTGGAGCACGACCGTCGAGGAGGCGAAGTCGATGGGCAAGCGCATCCTGCTCTCGCGCATCCCGGTGCACGTGGAGCAGGACCCGCCGGGCGGCCGCTACTTCGACCCCCACGACGCCGACGAGCTGGCCGCGCTGATGGAGGAGGCCTACACGCGCGAGGACCCCGAGGGCGACCGGCGGCTGGCCGACGAGGCCGCGAGCGCGCTGCCCGCGCGGCGGCGGCGCTTCGTGGCCGAGTACGAGGAGGCGGTGGCCCGGACGGTCGGCGCGGCCTAGGCCGACGCCGAGACCGCGAACGAGCCCACGACCGCCAGCACGCCGATGGCGGCGGCGATCAGCGCGGGGACCTGCGACGGCACCCGCACGCGGTCGCGGAAGTCGAACAGCACGAGCGCGGCGAGCGCGCCGCCGAGCATCCCGCCGATGTGCCCGCCGATGGAGATGCCCGGGATCGTGAAGGTGATCAGGAGGTTGAGCCCGATCCAGAGGCCCAGGCCGCTCTCCAGCGGGTTGATGCCGCGGTTGCGCATGACCACGAGCGCGGCGCCCATGAGGCCGAAGATCGCGCCCGAGGCGCCCACGGTCAGGCCGTCGGGCGTCAGCAGCAGCGCGCCGAACGAGCCCGCCAGCAGCGACACGAAGTAGATCAGCGCGAAGCGCAGCTTGCCCACCGCGGGCTCGAGCAGCGTGCCCAGGATGTAGAGCGAGAACATGTTGGAGAAGATGTGCAGGAAGCCGAACGGCTCGCCCAGCCGCGCGTGCAGGAAGCCCGCGGTCACCACCTGCCACCAGTCGCCGTTGGCCAGCCCGACCCGCGACAGGCCCGCGCGCGCGTAGAGCTCGTCGACGCCGCTGCCGGCCAGGCCGAAGCCGATCCACAGCGCGATGTTGATCCCCATGAGGACGTAGGTCAGCGTCGGCTCGCTGACCGTGGCCATGTTCTTGACCTTGGTCTTCTGCCGGGCGCAGTCGGGACAGCGCATCCCGACCGGCGTGGTGGTCATGCAGTCCGGGCAGATCGGGTTGCCGCAGTTCGAGCACGACACCCCCGTCTCACGGTTGGGATGGCGGTAACAGACCTCCACCCGGGGAAAGGTAGTGAGCGCCTAGAGGGCGACCGAGACCATCGGGCGGCCGCTGGGAGCGCGCGATCCGCCGGCCGGCTCGCGGGTCACGAGCACCGCGTCGGCGCCCTCGAGGTCGTCGGGCACGGCCGCCGCGCCGTCGCCGTTGGGACCCACGTTGAAGATCGACTGGGCCACGACCTCGCCCTTGCGCTGCACCCACACCTGGTAGGTCTCGCGGCGCGAGAGGCTGGGCATGCCGTGGACGCGCAGGATGGCGCCCTCGGAGACGTCGTTGGAGACGGTCAGGCTGCCGGAGGCCTCGGGCACGCGCACGGAATCGGTCTTCGCGGTGACGGTGCGCCCGTCGTCGCCGGACAGCAGGGTGGCGCCCACGGCGCCGAAGCCCAGGCCCACCAGCAGCAGGAAGCAGGCGCTCACCCAGGCGACCGCGGGACCGCGGCTGACCAGGGAAGGAAGGCGGTCGCGCAGGCGCCGGCGCGGCGGGGGCGCGGGGGCTTCGGCCTCCACGGTCTCCATCACCGCCTGCTTGAGGCTCTCCGGCGGCTGCACGGGCGTGACCGAGCGCGGCAGGGCCTCCGCGGCCGGGCGCAGGCGCTCCAGCTCCTCGCGGCAGGCCACGCAGCTCTCCATGTGCCGCTCGAAGGCCTGGCGCTCGAGCTCGGGCATCGCCCCGAGCAGGTAGGCCGCCGCGTCGCCGCCGTCGTTGTCGTGCCAGTCGGCCATCAGGCCACCTGCTCCACGAGCTCGCGGCGGAGCTTCTCCAGGCCGAGCCGCATCCGGCCCTTCACGGTTCCCACCGGCTGCTCGAGCATCTCTGCGATCTGGGTGTGGGTGAAGCCGCCGAAGTACGACAGCTCGATCACCCGCGACTGCTCGTCCGGCAGCGTGTCGATGGCCGAGCGCACGTGGCGGGCCTCGTCGCGCCGGGCCACCTCCACGTCGGTCAGCTCGGGGGCCGGCTCGCGCTCCTCGAGCCCCTCCGCCGAGGCGCGGCGGCGGTCGTGGACCTGGTTTCGGCGCAGAGCGTCGATGGCCCGGTGGTGGACGATGCCGAGAACCCAGGTGCGCACGCTTCCACGATCGGGGCGGTAACGCAGGCGACTGCGCCAGATGGACAGGAAGGCCTCCTGGCTGATGTCCTCGGCCACCCCGCGGTTGCCGACCATGCGGTAGGCGAGCGAGAACGCCGCGCCGGCGTGGCGGTCGTAGAGGACCTCGAACGCCCGCGGGTCGCCGTCGCCGACGAGAGCCATCACGTCCTCGTCGGCGAAGCTGCTGATCTGGGTTTGGTCGGCCACCGTGGGTCTCTTCGCGTCGGACGTGTCCGCGGATCAGCGATAATGCCTGCCCGCATGAGCGCCCGCACCCCTTCTCAGCTCTACGCCCTGGTCATCGGGCTCGCCCTGGTGGCCGGCGGCATCCTCGGCTTCTTCTACAACGCGAGCTTCGCCACCGGGGACGAGATCGAGCGCGACGCCGTTCTCGGCATCCTCGACGTCAACGCCTGGCACAACCTGGTCCACATCGCCACCGGCGCCCTGGCGCTGCTGTTCGTGGGCTCCTACTCGGCCAGCCGGGCGTTCGCGGCGGTGTTCGGCGCCGTCTACCTCGTGGTCGCGATCCTCGGCTTCGTCGTGGGCGACGGCGAGGCGATCGCCGGCCTGGTCCCGGTCAACACCGAGGACAACGTCCTCCACGTGCTGATCGCCCTGGCGGGCCTGCTCGCCTTCGCGACGACGCCGGCCGTGCCGCCGCCGACGACGGTCGAGCCCGCGACCTAGCGGCCCAGGCGCCGGCGCAGGTCCTTCGCCACGCCGCCTGCCTCGCGGCGCAGCGCGCGCATGCCGCCGACCTGCTTGCGCTGCTGACGGGCGCGCACCACGACCAGGGCGCCCGCGGCCGCCCCGCCGACCACCACGGCCGCGGCCGGGCGGTACCAGTTGCGCGGGTCGCGCATGGAGGACAGCTCCCAGTCGGCCAGTTCTCCGGCCGCGGCGTCGGTGAGCCCCGCCAGGCGTTCCTCCAGGCGATCGGTCATGGCCCCGGAGGGCTCCACGGGCACCAGTGCGCTTCGCAGCATTCGCTCCACGTCGGTCATCTCAGCTTGGTTCCCCCTGCTTCTGAAGCTCTTGCTCGAGCTGTCGGATCGCTCGGTGTATCAACACCTTGGTCGCCCCGTCGGAGCGGCCCAGCGCCCGCGCGATCTCGCGGTTGTCCATGTCCAGCGCGAAGCGCATGATCAGCGCCTCGCGGCGGTCTTCGGGAAGGTTCGCCACCCCGGCCAGCACCTCGGCCACCTCCTCGCGGCCCTCGACCAGGTCCTCCGTCGCGTGCGGCGAGGAGTAGGTCTCGGCGTCGTCGAGGTGCGTCTGCGGACGGCGCGAGCGGTCGCGGTAGTAGTTCGCGGCGAGGTTGTGGGCGATGCGGATCAGCCAGGGCCGCAGCGGCCGGCCCTCGGACTCCCGCACCGCGCGCTCGTAGTGGCGGTAGGCCTGCAGGAAGGTCTGCTCGGTGATGTCCTCGGCGTCGTGGTGGTTGCCGATCCGGTAGTACGAGTAGCTGTAGACGTCGCGCAGGTGGTCGCGATAGAGCTCGCTGAAGTCCCGGTCCAGCCGAGCCTTGTCGGCTTCGAGGGCCTTGCTCATCCTCGCCGCAGCCTACCCCCGCGGGGGCCGGCCTCCGCTCAGGCGGCACGGCTCGGTCGCCGCCCCTGCCGCGGGCGCCGGAAGGTCTCGACCCAGTCCTCGGGCGTCGTGCGTCCCTCCAGCAGCGTGCACAGGCCCGCGGTGACCGGAGCCTCCACCCCGCGCTCGCGCAGCGTCGCGTCGAGCAGCGGCACGGCCGCCAGGGCCTCGGCCGTCTGGCCGACGATGCCGGGCACCGCTTCGCTCGGCACGCCCAGGCCCACGAGCTCGCCCGCGCGGCGGTTGCGGCTTCCCTCGGCCGATCGCCGTCGCGACCAGGTCGCCCGCGCCGGCCAGTCCGGCGAACGTCGCGCTGTGCGCGCCCTCGCGCAGGCCCAGCTCGTGCACCTCGGCGAACACGCGGCCGGCGGCTGCGCCGGCGACGTTGGGCCCCGCGGCTGCCGCGGCAGCGGCAGCGGCCAGGGCGGCGGCGTTCTTCGCGCAGCCGGCCAGCTCGGCGCCGGTCACGTCCTCGGTGGTGTCCACGCACAGGCCGGCCTCGGAGAGCAGCACCCCGAGGTCGCGGCGCACGTCGGGATCGCGGGTGGCCAGGACGACCGAAGCGCCGTCCTCCACTGCTTCACGCGCGTGCGCGGGGCCGCCCAGGTAGGCGACGGCGCGGGCGCGGGTCCGCTCGGCGACGTAGGCGGCGGGCGTGGTGCCCAGCGGCGGCACGAGGCCCTTGGAGGGGACGAGCACGGCGGAGCGGTCGCTGATCAGGGCGCCCACCTGAGCGAGCGCCGCGGGAAGGCCGGAGCACGGCACGGCCAGGACCACGAGGTCCGCGCCGGCGAACTCGATGTCGGAGACGGTGGTGACCCGCAGCTTCGGGTCGAGCGCGACGCCCGGGAGGTGGTCGGTGTTCTCGCCCTCGGCCGCCACGCGGCGGGCCTGCTCGAGCGAGCGGCAGCCCAGCTGGACCTCGACTCCGGCGCGCTGCAGCAGCACGGCCATTGCCGTGCCCATCGAGCCGGCGCCCACGATCGCCGCGGTGCGCAGCGGCGGCAGCCCGCCGAGCCACTCCCACTGCAGCTGCACGCAGGGCCAGATGCGGTTGGTCACGGCCTCGGCCAGCGCCGGCGAGACCTCGTCCGCGCGCGGGAAGGTGAGCGGGCGCCCGCAGCGGACCTTCACCTTGACCGGCCGGAAGATCCAGCCGCGCCGCGCGTGCTCGCTGCCGGTCACCGCGACCGGCACCACGGGGGCGCCGCTCTCCAGCGCGAGCCGGCCGACGCCGCGCTTCGGCCGGCCCACCGAGCCGTGCCGGATGCGGGTGCCCTCGGGGAAGATCACGACGGCCTCGCCGCGCTCGAGCAGCGCCAGCGCGGTGGCCACAGACTCCTCGTCGGACTCGCCGCGCCGGACCGGGAACGCGCCCAGGCAGTTGAGGAACCAGCCCTGCAGGCGATTGGCGAACAGCTCCTGCTTGGCCACGAAGTAGATCGGGCGCCGCACGCAGCAGCCGATCAGGAAGGGGTCCAGGAAGCTGCGGTGGTTGGCGGCGAGGATCAGCCCGCCGCCGGGCACGTGCTCGCGCCCCAGGCGGGTGAGCCGGAAGAAGATCATCAGGAAGGGCTGGAGGAAGGCGCGCACGACCCAGTAGACGGGCCGGTTCACGCCGCGCCGGCGGATCCGCTCGTGGTGGATGGAGAGGCGTTCCTTCGCCCCGTTGTCACTCGCCCCCATGGGGTTTCGTTTACCCATCTGGGGCCTCGCCGTTACGCTCCGGGCCGTGGAGTTGCAGAGAAGCATCAACGGAGCGCTGGCCGGCGCCGTCGCCGCCGGCGTCTGGGCCGCCCAGCAGCCGCTCGACAAGAAGTTCTTCGAGAGCGGCTACGACGACGTCGAGCTGCTGGGCAAGCTGGCCGTGCGCGACAAGTCGTGGCCCGCGGTGGGCGCGGCCCTCCACACGCTCAACGGCGCCGCATTCGGAGCGGTCTACGCGCAGGTGCGGCCCTTCGTCCCCGGCCCGCCGATCGTCGCGGGCCTGGCCGCGGGGATGATCGAGAACTTCGCCCTCTGGCCCCTGGGCCGGCTGGTGGACCGCTACCACCCCGCGCGCAAGGAGCTGACCACGCTGGGCGGCAACCGCCGCGCGCTGGCCGTGGCCACCTGGCGCCACCTGCTGTTCGGCCTGATCCTGGGCGAGCTCGAGGGCCGGCTGAACGCCGAGGACGAGGCCGAGCTGCCGCCGCCGGTGCCGGTGTCGTCCAACGGCCACGGCGACATCGAGGCGGCCGTGGGCGCCACCCCGGCGTCCTAGCGCTTCCGGATCAAGCCCGCCCTCGGACTCGAACCGAGAACCTCTTCATTACAAGTGAAGTGCTCTAGCCAATTGAGCTAGGCGGGCGGGGCGCCCAGCCTACGCCGCGTAGCCGGCGATGCGGGCCGCTCCCTGCGGCCCGCGCATGCCGGAAGCTTCAGTTCAGGTGCGTGCGGTGGCGCGCAGTGGTCAGGCGCCACGCGCGGGCGCTACATCGCGCGGCGTCGTCGCCCTCCGACGCCGACCCCCGGGCCCACGCCCGAGACGAGGTCCAGCACCAGCAGGACAAGCCAGATCAGCAGCAGAATTCCGCCGATCGTGTAGAGGATCCCGATGCCTGCGACCGCGCCGATGATCACCAACACGAGGCCCAAGCCCAGTAGTCCGAATCCCATCTCCTACCTCCATTGCTTTGACGTTGAAGTTGCCTGGAGGCAGCCACCAGGATGGTCAGCGGGGTGCCGGCCATTGGACGCAGCTCTCCTCATCCGGTGGAGGCTGCCGCCTTTCCTCCGGTACGGAAAGTCACGTACCCACAAGGGGGGTCTGGGAAACGACTTTCAGGCAGGCACCGCCCGCGTCTCGAGGTGCGAGCCGACCTTGCGCTTCACCCTCTGTAGAGCGTTGTCCACCGTCTTGGTGTCGCACTCCAGCTCCTCGGCGATGACCTCGTACGAGTTGCCATCGAGGTAGAGCGACAGCACGCCGCTCTCCAGCTCCGACAGCACGCTCGACAGGCAGTTCACCAGGCTGTGCAGCTCCTCGGTGGAGATGACCTGGTTGACCGGGTCGTGCGCCGTCGGCCCCGGCAGGAGCTCGTCGAGCGTCGGGTCCCCGTCGCCGCCGCCGGCCGCCGGCGTCTGCGAGAACGAGACGTACTCGTTGAGCGGGGTGTGCTTGTTGCGGGTCGAGGTCTTCACGGCGGTGATGATCTGCCGCGTGATGCACAGCTCCGCGAAGTTGCGGAAGCTCGACTCGCGATCCCAGCGGTAGTCGCGCACGGCCTTGTACAGGCCGACCAGCCCCTCCTGGATCAGATCGTCGGAGTCGCCGCCGATCAGGAAGTAGGAGGACGCCTTCAGGCGCACGAAGCCGTGGTACCGCTTCACGATCCGGTCCATGGCGTCGGGCCGCCCCTGCTTCGCAAGGGCGATCAGATAGTGATCATCAGGCTCAACCTGAGGTTGAGCTTTGGCGGCTGGGCAGACGCCCTCGGGCCGGTTCCTGCTTTTGCGGTAAAGTCGTGCCACGCCGTCTCCTCGGAGCTCGGTGGCGCGTTACCTCCCCTAGCGCCAGGTTTCTGGTCGCCGAGCGTCGAGATAACGGTCTCAACCTCGACTCCAGCCTGATCTTGGGCGCGAGTATCTAGGGGGTTATGGAGCCCTGTCAAGGGCCCGCGCGCAATTGCAAGATCCCGTACACCAGCGCGGCAGCCGCGGCGGAGACGTTCAGCGAGCCGACCCGGCCGCGCCGCGGGAGGGCCACCAGCTGGTCGCAGGCGGCCGCCACGCGCGGCCGCAGACCCTTCCCCTCCGAGCCCAGCACGAGCACCACGCGGCCCCCGTAGTCGGGCTCGGTGTAGGCGACCTCGGCGTCCGCGGCCGCCCCGTAGGCCCAGGCGCCGGCCTCCTTTGCCTCGCCCAGCCAGTCGGCCAGGTTGCGCACGCGTGCGACCGGCAGGTGCTCCACCGCCCCAGCCGAGGCCTTGCACACCGCCGGCGTCACCTCGGCCGCCCTCCGCTCCGGAATCACGAGGCCGGCCACGCCCGCCGACTCCGCCACGCGGGCCACCGCGCCGAGGTTCTGGGGATCCTGCACCTCGTCGAGCGCCACGACCAGGGCGTCGTCGCCGGCCAGCAGAGCGCCGGCGTCGGCGTAGGGATAGGGCTCCACCTCTGCGCAGATGCCCTGGTGGTCGGGCGTTCCGGCCAGACGGGTCAGCTCCTCGTCGCCGACCTCGCCGCGCTCCCACACCCGCAGCACCTCGCGCCGGCCCCGCTGCGCCTCACGCACCGGGTTGCGCCCGTAGACGATCACCCGAGCGGGACGAGCTGCGGGCCCTCGGCGGTGTCGCGCACCTGCCAGCCGCGCTCGGCCAGCTCGTCGCGCAGCCGGTCGGCCCGCTCGAAGTCCCTCGCCGTCCGGGCCTGCTCGCGTTCGGCCATCATCCGCTCGGCCTCGGGGTCGGCGGCGGCCTCCTCGTCGAACAGCGACTCCAGGCCCAGCGCCCAGACCAGCTCGCGCAGCGACCCGACGCCGACGGTCTCGCCGCGGTCGAGACGGCGGTTGGCCTCGCGCACCCACTCGAACAGGACGCCGCGCGCCGCCGGGGTATTGAAGTCGTCGGCCAGGTGGTCCCAGAAGCGGTCCGCGTGCTCCGCAAGGCCCTCCGGCTCGGGCGCGGAAGGGTCCAGGCGCCGGATCAGCTCGCGCAGGCTCGCCACCGCGCCGCGGGCGTCGTCCAGCTCGTCGGGCGAGAAGGCCAGCGGCTGGCGGTAGTGGCCGCCGGCGAAGTACATGACCAGCGTCTGCGGCCCGTACTGGTCGAGCGCCTCGTGCAGCAGCGCGATGTTGCCGACCGACTTGGCCATCTTCTCGCCCTCGAAGCGCACCATCCCGTTGTGCATCCAGATCCGGGCGAGCGGCTCGTCGCGCGCAGCCTCGGTCTGGGCGATCTCGTTCTCGTGGTGCGGGAACACGAGGTCCGACCCGCCGCCGTGGATCTCGAAGTCGGTGCCCAGCACGGACTCGGCCATGGCCGAGCACTCGATGTGCCATCCGGGCCGCCCGTCGCCCCAGGGCGAGGGCCAGGAGGTGTCCTCGCCCTCCTTGTGGCCCTTCCAGAGCGCGAAGTCCTGCGGGTTCTCCTTCAGCGCCGCCTCGTCGTCGCCCTCTCCCTGCTGCATCTCGTCGAGCGGGCGGTTGGACAGCTTCCCGTAGCCGGGGAAGCTCGGCACGCGGAAGTAGACGTCGCCGCCCGCCGGGTAGGCGTGGTCGCGCTCGATCAGGTCGGCGATGAGGGCCACGATCCCCTCGATCGTCTCGGAGGCCAGGGGCTCGTGGTCGGGTCGGCCGAGCCCCAGGCCGTCGGTGTCGGCCATGTACGCGGCCGTCATCTCGCGCGCGAGCTGCTCGCTGGGGACGCCGGCGTCGCGCGCGGCGTCGTAGATCTTGTCGTTGACGTCGGTGACGTTGGCCACCAGCGTGGGGTCGTAGCCCTCGCGCTCCAGGAAGCGCCGGAACAGCGCGAAGACCACGAAGGGACGGGCGTTGCCGACGTGGACCCGCCCGTAGACGGTCGGCCCACAGGCGTAGATGCCCACCTTGGGCGACTCGCGCGGCTCGAGCACCCGCTTCTCGCCGCTGAGGGTGTCGTGAATGCGTATCTCGCGCACGTCAGCCCACCGGCGGGCGGCGATCGGCCCACGGATGCTCGGCCTCGATCTGCGCCGCCAGCGACAACAGCGTGCCCTCGTCCTCCGGGCGGCCGACGAGCTGCGCGGACAGCGGCACGCCCTCCGCGGTGTACCCGGCCGGCACGGCGGCGCAGGGCTGGCCGCTCAGGTTCCAGGGCAGGCAGAAGGCGGCGAAGTTCGCCGCCTCGGCGAAGGTGCGCCCGGTGCTGCGGCCGACGAGGCGATCGAGCTCGAGCGGCAGAGTGGGGATCGCGACCGTCAGCAGGACGTCGTGATCGCGGAAGGTCGAGGCCAGGCGGGCCTTCAGCGCGGCCTCGTTCTCCCGCGACCTGGCCACGGCGCCGTCGGGGACCAACGTGCCCAGCCGGGCCATGTTGCGCGAGCGGCGCTCGAGCCGCTCCGGGCGCGGCATGCGGTCGGCGTCGTCCTTGATGCCCGCGCAGCCAGCGGGGCAGGAACAGCGGCAGCAGCAGCCCGAAGTCGGGCTTGTGCTCCACCACCTCGTGGCCCAGCGAGCGCAGGACGTCGGCGGTGTCGCGGACGCCGCGCTTGACCTCCTCCGCCACGTAGGTGGGGGGTGACGGCGAGCCCAGCGACAGCGCTATGCGCAGCCGCCCCGGCGGCGCGGCCGCGGACTCCGCGAAGGGGCGGGAAGGGGTGGCGGGTGTGTGGGCGTCGCCCGGGGCGGGCCCGGACACGGCGTCGAGGTAGACCGCGGTGTCCATCACCGTGCGGGTCACCGCGCCCGCCACGCTCAGCCCCGACCAGTGCTCGGGGTCGGGCCCCAGGGACACCCTCCCTCGCTGGGGCTTGAGGCCGAACAGCCCGCACGAGGCCGCGGGGATGCGAATCGAGCCGCCGCCGTCGGAGGCCGTGGCTGCGCCCGCCAGCCCGGCCGCCACTGCGGCCGCGGCGCCGCCGCTCGAGCCGCCGGTCGTGCGGTCGGTGTCCCAGGGGTTGCGCGTGACTCCCCAGGCGCCCGAGAGCGTGAAGGGCCACATGGCCAGCTCGGACAGGCGGGTCTTGCCGATGACCACCGCGCCCGCCGCGCGCAGGCGCCGGACCAGCTCCGAGTCCGACCTCGCCGGGCCGCCGCCGGCGGCCGTCCCGTGCTCCGTGGTCTCGCCCGCCACGTCGAGGTTGTCCTTGACCGCGACCGGCACCCCCAGGAGCGGGCGCTCGCTGTCGCCGGCGGCCCGGCGGGCGTCCGCCTGGTCGGCCTCGGCCAGCGCTCGCTCGCCCATGACCACCCGGAAGGCGTTCAGCTCGGGGTCGACCCGCTCGATGCGATCCAGGCACAGCTCGACCAGCTCGCGCGAGGAGACCTCGCCGCGGCCGACCAGCTCGGCCTGGCGCGCCAGGCCCGCGAAGGCCAGGTCGGCGTCGGCCACTAGTCGGCCCGCTCCACGGTCGAGACCGCCATCGAGGCCATGCCCTCTTCCCGGCCCACGAAGCCCATGCCCTCGTTGGTGGTGAACTTGACGTTCACCTGGAAGGCGGGCAGGCCGATCGCCCCGGCCAGCCGCTCGCGCATCCGGTCGCGGTAGGGGCCCAGCTTCGGCTGCTCGCAGAGCACGGTCGCGTCCAAGTGTCGCGGAACCCAGCCGTGGTCCCCCAGGAAGCCGCAGACCTCCTCGAGCAGGGCGATGCTGTCGGCGTCGAGCCAGCGCTCGTCGTCGTCGGGGAAGTGCTGGCCGATGTCGCCCAGGCCGGCGGCGCCCAGCAGCGAGTCGATGACGGCGTGAGTCAGGACGTCGGCGTCGGAGTGCCCGTCCAGGCCGAGCTCGGACTCCACCTCGACCCCGCCCAGCACCAGGCGCCGGCCCGCGGCCAGGCGGTGGGAGTCGTAGCCGATGCCCGCCCGAGCGCTCATCCGATCGGCTCCAGGCGGCGCTCGCGCCGCTCGAAGGTGGCGAGCTCGGTGACCCCGAGGCCGTCGAGCCACTCCACCGCGCGCTCGTACTCGTAGCCCAGCTGCTCGGGCCGGTGAGCGTCGCTCGAGAGAGTCACCGGCCGCCCGGCCTCCAGGCACATCTCCAGGAAGGCCGCCGACGGGTAGATCTCGCCCACGGGCTTGCGCAGCCCGGCGGTTGACACCTCGATGGCCACATCGGAGTCGGCGATGCCGTCCATGGCGCGATCGTAGAACCGCCGCAGGTCCCCCTCGGGCAGCGGCGCCCGCGAGCCCCACACCTTGACCAGGTCGGGGTGGGCGAGGATGTCGTACATGCCGGTGCGCGCCGCCTCGCCCAGCGTCTCGAAGTAGCGCGACCAGACCTTCTCGGGCGAGCCCGAGCGCCACACGTCCCAGTCGCCCTCCATGTCGAGCGAGCGGTCGCTGAGGAAATGGACCGAGCCCACCACGTAGTCCCACTCGCGCGCATCGAGCAGGTTCGCCATGCGGTCCTCGCGGCCGGCCACGAAGTCGGCCTCGATCCCCAGGCGAAGGTCGGTCTCCTCGCGCACGAAGGCGCAGTAGGCGTCCAGGTCGTCGGTGGCCTGCTCGCGCCAGAAGGGGTGGTCCCACACCTCCAGCGCGGCGGTGAAGCGGTGCACGTGCTCGGAGACGCCCAGCTCGTCGATGCCGCGCTCGCCCGCCGCCTCGCGGTAGCGCTCGGCGTTCGCGGATGTGAAGTACTCCGAGGGCGGCGTGCCGTCGTCGTCGGGGCGCAGATGGACGTGGAGGTCAGTCAGCAAGCAGGGCCTCGGCCACGCGCAGGTCGTCGGGCGTGGTGATCTTCAGGTTGGGCCCCTCGACCTCCACGGCACGGACGCTGCCGCCCGCGGCCATCACCAGCGAGGCCTCGTCGGTGCCGTCGCGCTCCAGGGCGCGTCGCAGCACGTCCGCGCGCACCACCTGCGGCGTCTGGGCCGCCCACAGTCGCGAGCGGTCCAGCGAGCGCTCGACGAGGTCGTCGTGGCCCTCGTGCACCGTGTCGGTGACACGCGCAGCCGCGAAGGCGCAGTCCACGCCGTCCAGCGCGTCGACGCAGCGGCGCACGAGGTCGGGGGAGGCCAGCGGCCGGGCGGCGTCGTGGACCACGGCCACGGTCGCCTCCGGCGCCGCGTCCAGCGCAGCCTTCACCGAGGCGGCCCGGGTGCGACCCCCCGTGACGCGGTCGGGCGGGGCCTCGTACCCGATGGGCACGGCCACCACCACCCGCTCGCACACCGGCTCCAGCGCGGCGAGCGAGCGGTCGAGCAGTGTCTGGCCGGCCAGAACGACGAACGCCTTGGGCCGGTCGGCACCAAGGCGCTCGCCGCTGCCGCCGGCGGGAATGATCCCGACGACGGACACGAATCTGGAGCTACGCGGTCGCGGGAGCCGCGCCGTTGCGGCCTACGTGCGCCTCCTCGATGAGCGTCTCGAGGTGGGCTTCGGCGTCCTCCTCCTCCATCTCGAGCGCGTACATCAGCTCGGAGGCGAGGATCTTCTTGGCCCGCGTGTACATCTGCTTCTCGCCGGTCGAGAGGCCCTTCTCGGACTCGCGGATCGCGAGGTTGCGGACCACCTCGGCCAGCTCGTAGACGTCGCCGGTCTTGATCTTCTCGCGGTTGTGCTTGAACCGGCGGTTCCAGTTCTTGGGCATCTGGCTCACGTCGTCGCGCAGGACTCCCAGCACGCGCTCGACGGCCTCCTCGCCGATGACCCTGCGCAGCCCGGCCTTGCCCGCGTTCTCACACGGGACCATGACGGTCATGTCGTTGTGGAGGATCTTGATCGTCAGGTACTCGCGCTCCTCGCCGAGAACCGTCTTGAGCTCCTTCTTCTGGACCTTGCCGGCGCCGTGATGCGGGTACACCACGTGGTCGCCGACCTCGTAGACGATGTCCACGAGATCACGCTCGATCTCGATGTCTACGATCTCGTCCTCGATTGCTGCGTCGCTGATGACGTCCTCCTGGTTCATGTGCGGCGCGAAAACCCGGCCGCTCTCTCTCTAGGTTTGCAGGTAGCGGTCCACGAGGTTGATTTCCTGCAGGCGGCGAAGGCCCTCGCGGATGTCCTTGGCCCGCATGTCTCCAACTCCCTCGACTGCCTCGAGCTCCGCGTCGGTGGCCGCGAGGATCTCCTCGAGCCCGCCGAACTCGTTCACGATCGTCTGAACGGTCAGCTTGGGCAAACGGGGGATGCGCCCCAGGATCCGGTGGCCACGCGGCGAGATCGGGTGGTCGAGAGTGTTGAGCTTGCGGTCGTAGCCGAGCAGCTCGGCCAGGCGACCGAAGTCCAGAAGGTCTTGATGCGGGAGGCGGGCGAGCGCGTCGATGACGCTCAGGAAGCCCTCCTCGGTCGGCTCGGCGACGTAGTCGCGCGCGAGCGCCGACTTGTCGGCGGCGACGCCCACCATGGTCTCCTCGAGCTGCATCTCGATCAGGCGCCCCTCGGCGCCGAGCTCGACGATGTAGCGCTCGATCTCCACGGCCATGCGCGTCACCAGCTCGGAGCGCTGGAGCACCGTGAGGACGTCGTGGAGGGTGACCCCGCCCTCGAACTCCAGGGCGGTGAGGCGAGTCGAGACCTGGTCGAGGCGGGTGCGGTACTTGTCGAGCGTGGCCAGGGCCTGGTTGGCCTTGGCGAGCACCACGGGGATGTCCTCGAGGATGTACTTCGCGCCGTCGAGGTAGAGCGAGACCACGCTGCGCGACTGCGAGACGGCGATCACCAGCGCCTCGGTCTGCTTGGAGACGCGCTCGGCGGTGCGGTGGCGGGTGCCGGTCTCCAGCGAGAGGATCGTGGGGTCCGGCATCAGCTGGACGTTCGCCCACAGGATCTTGGTCCCGTTGGAGGAGAGGATGATCGAGCCGTCCATCTTCGCCAGCTGGAACAGCAGCGCGGGCGTGTAGTCGATGTCCAGCTTGATCCCGCCGGAGAAGAGGAAGGACAGCTCCTCGGACTCCCCGATGCAGATGAGGCCGCCGGTCCGCGCCTGGACGATGTTGTCCACGCCCTCGCGGACCGCCGTACCGGGGGCGATCATCTCAAGGGCTCTTACGAGCCGAGGTTCCTGCCTGGCCTCGAGCTCGGAAACGTCATCCCCAGCGTACGGCACCGATACATAGTACGTGAAAAAGGGGCCGCTGAGCGGCTTACTTATGCATCGTCAGGCGGCTTGAGACGCCCCTCGCGCGCCCGTCATCGCCGCCTTGAGGGCACTGCGCAGGTCCCCGAGCTGCGGGCCGGGCCGCAGCACCGGGTCCAGGCCGAACTTCTTGGCCTCGGCCAGCCGGCGATCGGGGTGCGCGGCGTGGCGCAGCTCACCGGTGAGGCCCAGCTCGCCGAACGCGCCCAGCGGCCGGCGCCCGTCGCCCAGCGGGATCCCCTTGGCGGCGCTCACCAGGGCCAGGGCGATGGCCAGGTCGGCCCCTGGCTCGTCCACCCGGACCCCTCCCGCCACCGAGACGAACACGTCGCTGGAGCCCAGACCGGGCCCGCCGTGGCGGGCCAGCACCGCGAGCACCAGGGCCAGGCGGTTGCGGTCCACGCCGTTGGCCACGCGCCGCGGCGGCACGATCTCGCTGGGCGCCACCAGGGCCTGCACCTCCACCAGCAGCGGGCGCGAGCCCTCCATCGAGCAGAGGACCACCGAGCCGGGCGCCCGCGTAGCCTCGGCCACGAAGCGCTCCGATGCGTCGGCCACCTCCACCAGGCCCTCCTCGCGCATCTCGAACACGCCCGCCTCGCTGGTCGAGCCGAAGCGGTTCTTCAGCGCGCGCAGCGTGCGGTAGGTGCGCTCGCGCTCGCCCTCGAAGCTCAGCACGCAGTCGACCAGGTGCTCGAGCACCCGCGGGCCCGCCAGCGCGCCCTCCTTGGTCACGTGGCCCACCAGGATCACCGCGGGGCCTCCGTTCTTGGCGACCCCCGCCAGCCTGCCCGCCACCTCGCGCACCTGGCCCACCGACCCGGGCGCGCCAGTCAGGCCGGCGGCGTTGAGCACCTGCACGGAGTCGACCACGCAGACCTCGGGCCGCTCGGTCTCGACGGTGGCCACCACCGCGTCCAGGTCGGTCTCGGCCACGATCGGGACCTGCAGCGCGTGGGGGCCCAGGCGCTCGGCGCGCAGCCGCACCTGCGCTGCCGACTCCTCGCCGCTGACGTACAGGACCTTGCGCCCCGCCTTCGCGAGGTTCCCGAGCGCGCTGGCGGTGATGGTCGACTTCCCGATGCCGGGCGCGCCGCCCAGCAGGACCAGCGAGCCGGGCACCAGACCGCCGCCCAGCACCCTGTCGAGCTCGCCGATGCCGGTCCTCAGGCGGGGGACGTGCGGCGCCTCGACGTCCGCCAGCGGGACCGGACGCAGCGCCTTGGCGCCGCTGCGGCGCGATCCGAGACCGCCGGCAGGCTTCGCCGGCTTGGCCTCCTCGACCATCGTGTTCCACTCGCCGCAGCCGGGGCAGCGGCCGTGCCACTTGGCGCTCTCCTGCCCGCAGGCGGTGCAGACGTGGCGGGTGGCGGAGGGCATCGGGTCAGGCTAAGTCCCGACGGGGACGCCTTCGCCCCCGCAACCTGCGCGCCTCGCGCGTGTTCACCACTAGGCTCCCCGCCTCTAGGCTCCCCCGCCTCACCCCATGCGCATACCCCTTCTGATCACTCTCCTCGCGCTCGCCGCGCTCGCCACCGCGTCCACGGCGCTTGCTCAGGACCCCGGCTACGCACCGGCCGACGAGCCCATCGCGGCCCTGCGGGCAAGCCCGAATCCCGCCTACCAAGGCCAAGTGGTAGTGCTCGACGCCGAGCGTCGCGGGACCCCGACGGCGGGCCGCTGAACTTCTCCTGGGACATCGACGGAGACGGCGCACCCGACGTCGACACCGACCAGGACGGCCAGCTCGCGACAGCCTTCGCCTCGGTGGGCACGCATCGCGTCGGCGTCCGCGTGACCGACACGACGAACATGCGCGATGAGGCCTTCGCCTTCGTTCAGATAGCGGCGAATCCGCTCTTCGCGAGCCCTCCGGCCGACCGGACGCCGCCCACCGTCCGCCTCTCACGCATCTCGCGCAGCCTGCGGCGCGCGCTGCGCGGCGGCATCGCCGTGCGCCTGCGCTGCTCGGAGGCCTGCGCGATGGGCGCGGCCGGCACGATCCAGCGCAGCACGAGCCGCCGCTACCGGATCCGGGGCAGCCGGCGCAACCTCAGCAAGGCCAACCGCGCGGTGATCCAGGCTGGCTCGCGCCGACTCGTCCTGAAGTTCAGCCGCACCGCTCGGCGGAGGCTGCGAAAGGCCCGGGTCGCCCGCGTGACGCTTCGCTTCCAGGTCACCGACCCGTCGGGCAACAAGCGCCGGGTCAAGCGCTCCATCCGGCTGCGCCGCTAGCAACTCTCGTTTCGGTCCGTCCGGGCCGCGCGCTTCCATCGCGCGCCCGTGCCCTCACTGCTGGACCAGCCACTCGCCGGATCGGAGTTCCTGGCCGTCGACACCGAGACCAACGGCCTCAACGGCGACCTCTGCGAGATGACCGAGGTCGGCGCGGTGCTGATGGGCGGCGGTGAGCTGCACGAGACCTGGGACTCCCTGACCCGCACGGAGCGCCCCCTCCAGCGCGGCATCCAGCGCTTCACCGGGATCACCCAGGCGATGGTCGACACCGCGCCCCCGCCCTCCGAGGTGCTCCCCGAGCTCGCCGAGCTGTTGGAGGGCCGCGTGCTGGTGGCCCACAACGCCCGCTTCGACCGCCGCGTGCTGCGCGACGCCTTCGAGCGCCAGGGCCTGGACTGGCCGAACCCGCCCGTGGTCTGCACGGTGGCGCTGGCGCGCCGCTTCGCGCCGCTGATCCGCCGCCGCGGGCTCGCCTCCCTGGCCGACGCGCTGGGCATCGAGGTGGACGAGGTCCACCGGGCGCTCCCCGACGCCCTCACGTGCGCGCGCGTGTTCTGCGCGCTGTTCCCCAAGCTGTGCGCCAACGCGCCCACGGTCGGCGCGGCGCTCAAGCTGCTGGCACCGGCCCGCCGGCGCTCGCGGGAGCGCGAGGAGGCCGAGATGGTGCGCAAGCGCCCGCCCGGCGACCGGCCCGACCTCTCCAAGCTGCCCGACGACCCGGGCGTCTACATCTTCCGCGACGAGCGCGGGAACCCGCTGTACGTGGGGAAGTCGATCTCGCTGCGCTCGCGCGCGCGTGCTCACTTCTGCGCCCCCGCGGGCTGGACCGAGAAGGCCGAGATCGTGGACTACCGGCCCACCAACTCCGAGCTGGGCGCGCTGGTACTGGAGAACCGGCTGATCAAGAAGTGGAAGCCGCAGGGCAACCGCAAGCTCAAGCGCACGGACGGCTACGTCTACCTGCGCTGCAACCTCGAGCCCGCCTACCCCGTGCTGGACGTGGGGAGCGAGCCGGCCGCCGGACGCGCGATCAACGTGGGCCCCCTCAAGGGCCGCAAGGCCGCCGGCGAGCTGGCCGACCAGCTCACCTCGCTGTTCCGGCTGCGCCACTGCGGCCGGGCCATGTCACGGCGGGAGCACCCCTCGGCCTACGGCCAGATGGGCCGCTGCCTCTCGCCCTGCCTGGGCGACCTCGACCCCAACGCCTACCGGGGCCAGCTGGACCAGGCGCTGGCGCTGTTCTCGGGGCCCGACCCCGACGTCGCGACCCGCCTGATGGGCCACGTCGAGGAGCAGATGCGCCAGGCCTCGGAGGCCCAGCGCTACGAGCGCGCCGCCACGCTGCGCCGCCGGGCGGAGCGCCTGGAGCGCGTGCTGGGACGCCTGGACGGCGTGCTGCGAGCGGTGCACGCCGCTCCCCAGCTGGTGCTGGCCCGCCACCCGGCCAAGGAGCGCTTCGACGCCTTCTGGCTGGTGGACGGCCGCGTGGCCGACTGGGGGCCGCTGCCCGGGCCCAGCGAGCTGGCCGAGCGCACCGAGGCCGCACTGCAGCGGCGCAAGCCCCGCGGACCGGCGCCGCTCCCCGCGGAAGAGGTCGACGAGGTGCGGATCGTCTCGTCCTGGCTCGCCGACAACGAGGTTCGCCGGCTGTCGCTGGCCGAGGCGCCCGACGCCGGCGAGCTGGCCGAGTTCGCGGCCGCCTAGCCCTCGGCCTCGCGCACCGCCCGCTCGGCCGCCTCGAAGCCGATCTCGGAGTGGGTCTTGTCGCAGAAGGGCTTGGTCTTCGAGGCCCCGCAGCGACAGAGCACGATCGTCTCCTGCTCGCCCACGTCGTACTCGGTGCCGTCGGCGTCGATCAGCCGGACGGGGCCGGTGACCTTGTAGGGCCCGTTGTGGCGGGCCTTGATCTCGACATCGGCCATCAGGCCGCCGCCATCGTGCACTCGGAGCAGCTCGTGATCTCGGCGCTCATGTTGTCCTCCATCATCTTCAGCGCGGCGCGCGCCAGGTCCTCGTCGATGTGCGCCACGGCGTCGGCGGGCACCGTCACCTCGAAGTGCCGCACGTAGGCGTCGAGCGCGCTGTACAGGATGCACTGCTCGGTGACCTGGCCCGCCAGCACGACGTGATCGATGTCGCGCTGGCCGAGCAGGTAGTCGAGGGGCGTCGTGTAGAAGACCGAGTGCCGTGCCTTGACGAGGAAGTCCTCGTCGTCCGGCGGGACCAGGGGCTCGACGAGGTCCGGCCGCTCGCCGTTGAGCGCGCTCTCGACCAGGTCCCCGCCCGACGCGCTCCAGTCGCCGTAGTTGTCGTTGATCCAGACCAGGTCCACGCCCTCGTCGCGAGCGCGCTCGATGAGCTCGCCCATGGGCTTCACCACCCGCTCGACGTTCGGGATCAGGCGCTCGGCGTCCTCGTGGTCGTAGGGGTTGAGCATGTCGACGATGAGCAGCGCGGTCTTCTCGGGCACCGCCCGAATTTAGAAACGCCCCCAAACCGGGGCGAAGCGGGCACACCCTCCCGGGAAATCCCTCAGCGCGGACGCCGAAAAGCTGGAGGTACCGGGGACGCTCGGGGGTCTCGCTGGCTCCGCGCGGCCTGCCAACGCTCGATCAGCCCCACCATCTCGATCCAGCTGCTGAAGCCTCGAGGCTCGCCTTCTCCCGTGCGGGCGTCGCCGCGGAAGTCTTCGGCTGAGCCGTACAGCCGCAACACCAGGGACTCATCTTTTTCGCCCACCGCGAACACCATGCACCGGCGTGGACATCTTGCGACGGGGTCCACCCCTGTATTTCCTCGCAGCCTCGAGCGCGCTGGCCAGCTCCGCCCGCCCGCCAATCCCAAGCTTGCGGTAGGCGCGGCCCAAGTGCATTTCGACCGTCTTCTCGGACAAGTACAGGTCCTGAGCGATGCCGCGGTTCTGTGGCCCTCGGCGGCGAGACGGGCCAGCCGCAGCTCGCTCGGGGTGAGCGAGTCGCGGCCGCTGAGGCGGTCGCGACGCGGGCGGGCCCCGCTCGCCGCGACTCTTCCCGAGCCCGCGCGGCCAGCGGGATGCGTCGCAGCAGGTGGCGAGATCGAGGCCCCGCGAGAGGTGGTCCCTGGCCTTCACCCGATCCCCCTCGTGGCGCAGCAGCATCCCCGTCCATCGACGCCTCGGCCAGTCGAGCTCAGGCTCCCGAGCCCTCCAGCACCTCGACCGCCTCGTCAGCGAAAACCCATGCCCCGCTTCCCGCCCGCCGAGCAGCCCCGCATCCTGAGGTGCACCCGATGTTTGGTGGTGTTGGTTTTGCCCGTGCTCGAGGCATGTCCTTGGCCACCAGGGCAGTCGGTCTCCTCCCGGCGACCCGAGGCGTCGAGAGCCAGGGTCTCGCTCTTCCCGTGCACCGCCATGAACAGGGCGCCCGAGTAGCGGTTGAAGCGCATGAGCGCGTGCCGCGACGCGCTCAGGTCAGCGACCCCCTCCTCGTACCGGCCCTGCGCGCAGCGCAGCTCGCCCCGCGCCGCGCGCAGGAAGTACTGGAGGTTCGTGCTGGCCGGCCACGGCTCCGGGTCCCCCTCGGCCAGCAGCGCTTCGGCCTCCTCGAAGAGGCCCCGCCGGGTCAGCAGCTGCACGAGCACCGAAACCGAGTAGGCAGCGGCCGCCCAGTTCATCTCACCGCGGAGAGGTCCCAGGTGGGTGCGCACCTGGGTCTCGCAGGCTGCGAGGTCACCGGTGGCGTAGCTCAGCGTGGCCTGAAGCGAGAGGAAGTTTCCGATCGCGCGTTCGTTTCCGCTGAGCCTGCCGACTCCATCGCCCGCTCGAGCACCTCGGACGCAGCCCCGAAGTCGTCACAGGTGATGAGCGCTGCGATGGCCAGCAGGTTGCCGATCCAGGGAGCAGTGATGAGCGCATCGCCCCCCAGCGCCTCACGCGCGAGCGCCGCGTTGTCGGCGGCCGGCAGGGTGAACTGGGCAGCGCGGGTAGCCAGCACGAGCCTCCGCGCCGCTTCGCCGCGTGCCGGGGTGCGCTCGAAGCGTTCCAGCAGAGCGCGGGCGCGCGGACTCTCGTCGGACACCCAGAACGCGGTGACACAAAGTGGGCCTCGAGCAGCTCTCGCTCCTCGTCCGTGTAACCGTGTTCTCCGTCGAGCTCGGCTTGGACCTCCGCAACGCCCTCGGGCACCCGGCCCAGCATCATCAGTCCGTTGCACAGGCTCAGCGTCGACTCCAGGCGTTCGCCTGAGTCCACGGCAGCATCGCGTGCGGCCGTCAGATGCCCGACGCAGGACTCCGAGCTGATCATCTCCTCGGCCGTCCCGAGCTCGCGCAGCACCGGCAGGAGCTCCCCTCCGCCGGGGCTCCGCGAGCGCGCGCCGGAGGAAGGTCACGGCGAGGTCGGGAGCCCCCCGAGCGCGGGCAACCCCTGCTGCTCGGCGAAGGGGCTCGATGGAGTTCCCGCCCCCCGGGGTGACCGCCAGCATGTGCCTCCCCACCTGCTCGGGCGACGCGCCGTCCCGCGACAGGACGCGGACCGCTGTGCGCAACAGCTCATCACGACGCGCCGGCGCAAGCCCGGAGGCCAGCGCCAACCGCACGACGGGATGAGAAAAGCGGACCGGATCCTCCTCAGAGAGGACCTCCATCTCCCGCAGCGCGGTCGCGAGGCCCCGGGCCTCGCGCGCTCGACCCCCGCCACCGTCGCAGCGTGTGAGAGCGCGGCGCCATCGCCGAGCAGGGCCATGGCGCTCGCCAGGTCGGCCGCCTCCGGCCCGTGGCCCGCGACCCGCCGAAGCACGTGACGGGCCACCGACGCGGGCCACACGGCCGCGACCCGGTCCACTGCCTCACGGCTGGGTCGCACCTCCTCCTTTCTCGAGCGCGCGTATCAACTCGAGCAGGTAGAGCGGGTTCCCTGCGCTGGCGCGGTGGCAGGCGGCGCAGAACTCCTCGTCCACGGGCGCGGAAGCGAGCTCACGAACCATGCTGGCCGAGGCCGCCTCACTCAACGGGGTGAGGTCGATGGGGTCGGCCAGCGGATCCAGCCGAAGAGCGTCGAGAAGGGCCTGCGGCGCGTTGGGCTCATTCGGCCTGAGCGCCACGACCATCGCCACCGGCAGTCCCTCGATCCGCCTCAACAGGTGGCCGAGAAAGCGCAGCGAAGGGGGATCGGCCCAGTGGGCATCGTCGACGAAGATTGCGACGGGCTGCTGCGTCGCCAAGTTCACGGTGAGCCAGTCGAGGCCGTTGAGGATGCCGAAGGAGCTGTCGAAAGGCGGCGCGTCCCCTCCGTGGTCCTCCAGGGCGAGCACCGCGCCGCCGGCCGGCCCGGCGAGCAGCGCTTCACGAGCTTCCTTGATGCGGTGGACAGCGGCGGCCCGAGCAGCTGTCGCACCACGCCGTGCGGGAAGGTCGCCTCCGAGCTCTCCGGGATGGCCGAACAGGACGGTGACCTGACCCGCGGCCTCAGCGGCGCGGCGTGCCTCCCGCAGCAACGCGGTCTTACCCAGGCCCGCCGCCCCCTCGACCACGACCAGGGCAGGCTCACCCTCGCGCGCCCGCGAGATTGCACCGGTGACTGAACCAGTGCCGACTCGCGCTCGAGCAGCTGGGCTTCGGTCAAACTTCCTGATTCTGGAGCCGGCCGCCGGAAGTACCGTTGGGCGATGGTCCCGACCGATCTCGCGGTGCGCAGGGTAGGCCCCGGCGACACCGCCGCGGTCGCCGCCACGCTTGCGCGTGCCTTCGAGCACGACCAGGTGATGAGGTGGCTCGCTCCCGGCGAGGGACGCCTGGAACGGGGCTTTGCCCTGTACCTGGAGCGGCTCTGGCTCGTTCACGACGCCTGCTTTACCACAGACGACGGCCTGGCCGCTGCGTGTTGGCTACCTCCGCGGCAGTGGCGTTTGAGCGCCGGGCAACGCGTGCGGCTGCTTCCCCGGCTGGCCGCCGCCATGGGGCGCGACCTGCCGCGCTTCGCGGCGGGTGTCCGCGCTATCGAGCGGCGACACCCATCCGAGCCACACTGGTACCTCCCGGTGGTCGCCGTCGAGCCTCCGGCTCAGGGCCATGGCCGGGGGTCGGTGCTCCTGCGTCACGTGCTACCGCTGCGACGCCGATCGCGTCCCCGCCTATCTCGAGGCAACGAGTGAGCGCAGCCGGGCGCTGTATCTGCTCCACGGATTCGAAGTGACCGAGGAGATGCGGCTACCGGGTGGTGGACCCCCGCTCTGGCCTATGTGGCGGGAGCCCGCTTGATGTAGGTGTAGTGCTCCCTCAGCGGCGCCGGCGGCGCTTCTTCTTGGGTACTTGCAGGTCAGGCCACCGGTGACGGAGACGGTGAACGCAGTTCCCGACGAGGAGAAGGCTGGGGAGAAGGCGAGCCCCATCCGCGTCCCCTTGCGGTTGAACTCGACTCCACCCCCGCCTGGCGGAGCGTTCGGCGGAACGTTGAGGTTCGACCACTCGCCGGCGGGGCCCACGGCCGTGAACTGGTCAGGCCCGCCGTAGGCGAAGTCGTGCGAGCGGCCCCGGCTGAAGAGATCCACCGAGAGGCGATAGCCGTTGCTGGACCTCGCGGTGGCGGTGAACTTCAGCGACCCGGTCGCCTGCTCCTGCCGCGCCGGCACTTGGCGCGGCGGAACTGGGCGAGCTCGCTCAGGCCGTTTTCGCCATTGAGCGAGAGCGTGACGTTGGCCTGCGAGACACTGGGAGCCGACAGCCCAACGGCGGCGAGGGCCGCCAACAGCGCCGTTGCCAAGCCGATCCGAAGCACGAGCGCTCCTGTTCTTGTCGACGTGGTAGCGGTCACTGGCGCGCCGAGTCCCGGCCCGGGCCGCCCACCACGCGGTCACGGCCCCGGCCACCCCGGAGGGTGTCGCGACCGGAGTTGCCGAAGAGCTGATCCCGGCCTGAGTCGCCGAACAGCTTGCTGCAGTTGCCCCTGTTGCCGAACAGCTTGTCGTTGCCCGAGCTACCGGACACCTTGTCGTTGCCTGTGCTGCCCGACACCCTGTCGTTGCCCGTCCCTCCGTTGAGCCGGTCGTTGTTCGAGCCGCCGTTGATGCGGTCCCTGCCGTCGTTGCCCTCGATGCGGTCCTTGCCGTCGTTGCCTTCGATCACGTCGTCGCCCGCACCGCATTTGATGACGTCGTCGCCGCCGCCGCCCTTGACCTTGTCGTTGCCCGCGCCGCACGTGATCACGTCATCGGCGGGGGTGCCGTTGATGGTGTCGTCGCCGTCGGTGCCGTCGATCTCGTTCTTGGCCGTGCCGGTACCGATGGCGGCCACCTGCGAGCCCGGATAGTTCGCGACCCTCGTGACCTGGCCCAGCGCGGTCGGCCGGAAGGTCACCTTCACGAGCGGACCTGTTGCGGAGCAAGACGGTGCCCTCGGCTCCCTGCCCGTCGAACGTGAACGGGGGGATCGTCTGGTCGGCCTGCACCGCCACTGGGGCGGGCGAGACGTTCTGCAGCGTGAAGAAGCGGGGCGTCGAGTCGGTATTGAGGGCCTGCTTCCCGAACTGGACCGCTCCCGGGTTTGGGACCACCTGGGCGGTCGCGGCCGGCACAGCGGCCAGAGACGCCGCGAGTGCGGCGAGAACGATCAGAGCGCGGTAGGAGGTCTTCATGGGGGTCAGGTCCTTTTCCTCGGGGAGGCGAACCTGACACGGGTCAGGGACCCTGGCGACAGGGGGAGACCCTGCACTTTTCTCGGTCGGGTCCTGGCGCGGCCGCCGCCGCCCGTTCCGCTTGCCGCCGAGCCCGCAGTCAGCGCATTCCCGCCGCGCCCGGGGGACCCGGTACCTCGGTGTTTAGTCCTCGGGCCAGGCGGCGGGCGGGGCGTCAGGCACGTCGGGCAGCACGTCGGGGTCCTCCGGCAGGTCCTCGGCGGGCTCCGTAGGCCTCGGTCTGAAGGCGGCGTCCTCGGGGTTGCTCCGATGACTCCGGGGCTCCGCCGCCGACGCTGACCGCCTCGCGCTTGCGCGGCTTGGTGATCGAGATCTTTGACCTCGTCCTCGCTGTCCTTGTCGTCCTGATCTCGGTCGACCCTGTAGACCTCGACGGTCGAGCCCGGCTCGGCGTTCTGGGCCAGCACCTCGTCGGCCAGCGGGTCCTCGATGTAGCGCTGGATCGCCCGGCGCAGGGGCCTCGCCCCCATTGACGGATCCCAGCCCTTCTCCACCAGGAGGTCGGCCGCGTCCTCCGACAGGTTCAGCGACAGCTCGCGCTCGGCCAAGGACTCGCGCACCCGCTTCATGAGCAGCTCCACGATCTCCCGAACCTCGGTCTTGGCCAGCTTGTGGAAGACGATGACCTCGTCGATCCGGTTGAGGAACTCCGGCCGGAAGACCTTCTTGAGCTCGCCCATGATGCCCTTCTTCATCTCGTCGTAGGTCACGCCCGTCTCGTCGTGCCGACGGTGAAGCCCACGCCGGTGTTCTTGGCGATCTCGTTGGCCCCGATGTTCGAGGTCATGATCACGATCGAGTTGCGGAAGTCCACCGTGCGCCCCTGGGCGTCGGTGAGCCGGCCGTCCTCGAGTATCTGCAGCAGGATGTTGAAGACGTCGGGGTGGGCCTTCTCGATCTCGTCGAGCAGGAGGACGCTGTACGGCTTGCGCCGCACGGCCTCGGTCAGCTGGCCGCCCTCGTCGTAGCCGATGTAG
>CAWEOW010000028.1:0-15996 GCA_963810745.1 uncultured Thermoleophilaceae bacterium | reverse complement strand
ACTCGCGGGCGCCGTCTTCCGCCGGATCGGAACGCTGCCGCCAAGCTCCCGCCTGCGCCAGGCCGCCCTCTGGCGCGGCATCCGGATCGGACTGGAGGCCTACAACCGCCGGGACCTGGCTGTGGCCGCTGCCGGCTTTCACCCCGAGCTGGAGTACTACCCCTATCGCGAGTTCGTCGAGGCCGGGCTGGCCGAGCCCTGCTACCACGGGCGCTCGGGCTACATCGCCTACATCGAGAGCACCTATGACGTCTGGGGGGCCGAGGTGCAGCTGCACCCGAGGGAGCTCATCGACCTGGGCGAGCGGCTGGTCGTCCTGGCCGACATGCCGATGCGGGCTCAAGGGAGTGGCGTCGCGCTCGACGAGGCCTACGGCAGCGTCTGGGACCTGAAGGAAGGAATGATCGTGCGGGCGCACGACTTCCTGCGGCACGAGGAGGCCCTGAGGGCCGCCGGGCTGGAGGCGTAGTCCGATCGCCCAGGGCGACGCCGACAAGATCCGGGCGGTGTTCGACGCGTCCGCAGACGGAGATCTCGGGGTCTGGTTCCGGGCGGCCGATCCCGACATCCGCGTTTTGCCCCGACCGGCGGAGCCGGACGCCCGAGACGAGTACCGCGGACTCGACGAGCTCATGGAGTACCTCGTCAACTGGTACGCGCAATGGGAGGAGTACGAGGTCGAAGCGGTGAGCCTGGAAGACGTGGGCGACCACGTCCTGGCGGTAGTCCGCGAGCGCGGGCGGCTCGAGGGCTCCGGGTTGGAGGTCGAGGAGGACTTCAGCCACTCCTTCGTGCTGCGCGAGGGCAAGGTGGCCGAGTGGCGCATGTACGACAGCCACGCAGAGGCGCGTACCGCCCTCGGGCTGCTGCCCTAGGGCAGCGCGCGAATCCCTCACGCCACCGTCACGAGGCCACGGGCCCGGCCCGCCATGTGGCCCACGCCCAGGCGCTCGAAGGTCGCCACCGCGCGGTCGACCGACTCGCGGGCGGTGTCCGGGCGTTCCTCGGCCACCGCGCGGGCGGTCAGGATGTCGCACCAGCCGGCGTCCAGGGGGCGTCCCAGCTCCTCCCACACCGCGCGTGACTCGGCGAGGGCCGCCACGGCGGAGTCGACGTCCGGAGCGGTCGCGCCCTTGGCCTGCAGCGACGCGGCGCGCGCCGCCGGGTAGGGCAGCCGCTCGGCCTCGGCCGCCGCCTGCTGGGCCGCCTCCGCCGCCGCGGCGGCCTCGCCGGCCAGCGTCAGGTTCACCGCACGCGCCGAGGTGGCCTGGATTGACTGGGCCACCAGCCCGGCGCGCTCGCAGACCTCCAGCGCTTGGTCCAGAGCCTCAAGCGCTCCGGTCAGGTCGCCCGAGTCACGCAGGGTCAGCGCCAGGCCGAACAACGCCCAGTAGGCCACCTCCGACCAGCCGGTCTCCTGGGCGATGGCCAGCGCGCGGCGATAGGTCTCGACCGCCTGGGCGAAGTCACCCGCGCGCCAGCGCAGCAGGCCGCGCAGGGCGTAGGGGTACGCGAGGCTCCGCGCCAGGCCCTCGCGCTCGGCGAGCTCAAGGCTCGCCTCGGCCAGCGCGGCCACCTCGTCCCAGTCGGCCCGGTAGGCGGCCAGCAGCGCCAGCGCGGACTGCAGCTCGGCCTCGGCGGTCAGGTCGCCTACCCGCCGGGCGATCTCGCGCGCCTCGCTGTAGGCCGCCGCCGCGCCCACGTAGTCGGCCTCCGACATGTCGAGGTGCGAGCCGAGCGCGGTCAGGGCCTTGATCGTGTTGTTCGGCCCCGAAGAGCGCGCGATCTCCACCGAGCGCTCGAGGTTCTCGCGTGCCTTGACCCCGTCGCCCATCCGCCCGAAGACCCGGCCGAACACCTCGTGGGCGCGGCTCGCCGCGCCGGCCTCCTCCAGGCGCTCCGCCAGCCGCAGCGCCTTCTCGGCGGCGTAGATGGCGAGCATGTTGTCGCCCGTGTACATGTAGAGCGTGGCCGCCTCCTCGTAGAGGAGCACCAGCTCGCGGGCCGGGGGGCCGTCCTTGAGCAGGCCGATCCCGCGCTGGTACCGCTCGATGGCCTCCTTGACCGCGCCCTTCTGCCACAGCGCGGCGCCGACCTTGCGCTCGAGATCGCCCAGGCGGCCGAGGTCCTCCTGCTCGCCTTGCGAGGCGATGCACTCCTCCCACGCCTCGATCGCCGCGTCCACGCGGCCGAGCAGCAGGGCGACGTCGCCCTGCTTCTCGCGCAGGCGCGCGCGCGAGGCCGGGTCGGCCACCCCCAGCTCGTAGGCCCCGGCGTAGTGGTCGAAGGCCTCGGCGTTGGAGTACAGCGCCGCCGCGCGGTCTCCAGCGGTCTCCAGGAGCTCCAGCGCCTTGCCCTCCAGCACGCCTCGCAGGGGCTCCTCCAGGTGTGACTCCTGGGCCAGCGACGCCGCGCGTCCGTAGTGCTCGGCCAGCAGGCCCACCACCTCGTCGGCGCGGTCGCCGGCGTGCTCCTCGACGTACATCGCCGTCTCGTAGTGGCGCCGCGCGCGCACGGCCTTGGGGAGCATCCCGTAGGCCACGTCGCGGATCAGCACGTGCTTGAAGGCCAGCTCGCGCTCGCCGCCCAGCCGCGCGGGGCCGGTAGAGCTCACGAGGAAGTCCTTGTCCTCCAGCGAGCTGAGCGCGTCACCGAGGTCGCCGCCCTCCTGCTGGGCCACCGCGGCAAGCGATCCGGGCCAGAACGTGCGCCCGCTGACGGAGGCGTGCTGGATGAGGTGACGCTCGAAGGAGGGCAGCGAGTCCAGTCGCGCCGCCAGCACGCCCTGGACGCTGTCGGGCAGATCGCCGCGCTCGTCACCGTCCCCGGCAAGGCGCACCATCTCCTCGGCGAACAGCGGGTTGCCCTCCGAGCGCGCGGCCACCAGCGTGGCCGCCTGGGAGTTGCCGGGCAGCAGCGCCTCGACCAGCTCGCGGGACTCGTCGGGGGTGAGCGGCTCGAGGCCGAGCGATGTAGCGTTGCGCCTGCCGCTGCCCCAGTCCGGCCGGCGCTCGAACAGCGAGTCGCGCGTCAGGCACAGCATCAGCAGCGGGGCGCGCACCCGCTGGGCGAGGTGGTCGATCAGGTCGAGCATGCCGTCGTCGGCCCAGTGGATGTCCTCGAAGGCGATGACCAGCGGCGTCTCGCTCGCGATGGCCTCCATCAGCGCGCGCGTGGCCGCGAAGAAGCTGTCCCGCAGCCGCTGCGGGTCCTCCTCGTCCTCGGCGCGCGCGTCCTGGGCCGAGCCGATGCCGAGCAGGCGGGCGATGGTCGCCGCCTGGCGCGCGGCCTCGCCCTCGTCGCCGCGGCCGTCCAGTCGCGCCTCCACGGCCGCGGTCAGCTTCTGTCGTGCCGCCTCGGCGCTGTCGGCGTCGTCGATGCCGAACTCCTCGCGCAGCACCTCGCCCAGCGCCCAGTACACGACAGCCGAGCCGTAGGCCGGGCAGCGGCCCACCCGCACCTCCGGACTGTCGGGCGCGTCGGCCAGCCGCCGCTGCAGCTCGGTCAGTAGCCGCGACTTGCCCACGCCGGCCTCGCCGACCACCGTGACCAGGTGGGCGCGGCGCTCGCGAGCCACTCGCTGAGCCAGCGAGTCGAGCAGGTCCAGCTCGTGCGTGCGCCCTATGAGCGGCGAGCGGGCGTCGGCGGCCCGGCGGTGCGGGTGCGCGGTGACCACACCCGTCGCCTCCCAGGCCGGAACGGGCTCTGCCTTGCCCTTGAGGGTCAGCGGGGGGAGCTCGCGGTAGGCGATCGCGCCCTCGGTGGCCCGCACGGTGCGCTCGCCGACCGTCACGCTTCCGCGCTCGGCCGCCGACTGCAGCCGCGAGGCCACGTTCACGGCATCTCCCACCACGGTGTAGGCGTCGCCCACCGCGCCCGCTACCACCTCTCCGGTGTTCACGCCCACGCGCAGGGAGAACGTGGTCCCGTGCGTGCGGGTAAGGCGCTCGTTGATCTCGCCCATCGCCTCCTGCATCCCCAGCCCGGCGCGCACCGCCCGCTCGGCGTCGTCCTCGTGGGCCACCGGCGCGCCGAACAGCGCCATCACGTTGTCGCCGATGTACTTGTCGACCGTGCCGCCGAAGCGCTCGACCTCCTCGCCGAGGCGCCGCAGCGCGCCCTCGACGAGCGCCTTGACCCGCTCGGGGTCCATCTGCTCGCTGGCCGCGGTGTAGCCCGACAGGTCGGCGAAGAGCACGGTCACCTGGCGGCGCTCCTCGGGCGGCACCTCCGCGGGACGCGCCGCAACCGGCGCGGGGGCGCTCTCGGTCAGCGAGGAGCCGCACTCCATGCAGAAGCGGGCCTGGGGCGGAGCGGCGGCGCCGCAGGAGGGGCAGCTGCGCTCGAGGGCGGCGCCGCAGCCCATGCAGAAGCGCGCCGAATCCGGGTTCTCGGTGCCACAGCTCTGACAGGGGACGGCCCCCACTGCGCCACCGTAAACGACGAAGAGCCCGCCGGCTGGCGGGCTCTTCGCGTGTGGTGCGGGCGACGTCGGATCAGTCGACCGAGGGACGGATGCTCCTCGACACCGCCGCCTTGCACTTCTTGGTGGCCGCAACGTAGGCGTAGTACTTGCCCGTGGGGCCCGAGTCGACGTGCCACATACCGGCGTCCCCGTTGGGCTGCGCGATGTCGGAGCCGACCTTCGTGTCCTTGCGCCGGTTGCGGCTGCTGCCCTTCTGCTTGTAGAGCACGACCTTGCGGTTGCTCTCGCAGCTGTCGCGCTTGCTGACCAGCTCGCCGGAGAAGCCCGGGGCGCTGGGCTCGATCGACAGGCTCGTGGCGGCCTTCGAGACCTTCTTGGCGTCGGCGTCGTCCGGGCCGATGGCGGCAACGCCGATCGAGGCGACGGCGAGAGCCGTGGCGATGAGCTTGGCGGGGCGGTTGCTGGTCATGACTCTCTCCTGGTTCGTGATGACTGATCCGATAGGAGGAGTCTCGATTCGGATCGGCCCTCCGAACAGGCGCCCCAGGGTGAGAATCGGCCCACCCCCTGCGGCTAGGGCAGCGCGCCCGGGGGCCCCAGGATCTCGATGTCGCGCTCGGCCGCGACCGCGCCCAGGCGCTCGGCATCGGGCTCCGGCAGCTCCGAGACGGCGAGCACGAAGTCGGCGAACCGCTCGGTGTGGGTGACGAGCCACTTCGCCGGGGTGTCGCCCACCCGGTAGGTGTGCGGCACGCCGCGTGGAGCCAGGAAGAAGTCGCCGGCCCGCAGGGTCACCTCGCTCCCGGGGAGGAACAGCGTCGCCTCGCCCTCCAGCACGTAGAACCCCTCGTCCTCGGCGTGGTGGACGTGCAGCGGCGGCATGTGGCCGGCGGGGATCTCGGACATCTCCACGAGTCCGCCGTCGAGCAGACGCGCCTGGCTTCCGAGGAAGTCGACGGCGGCGGGCGGGGCTTGGGTGGTCATGGCTGGCTCCCTTCGCGTAAACTCTGATTCGGACCTTAACCTAACTCCGATTCGGAGCTTTGTCAACCGTGAGCCGCCTCACCCCCTTCTCGTACGCGATCCTCGTCCTGGTCGGCCGCCAGGGCGCGGGTGCCCACGACCTGCGCCGGATGGCCGACCAGGGCCGCGTCTACTGGGACGCCGCCCCCAGCCAGTGGTACGCCGAGCCCAAGCGGCTCGCGGAGCAGGGCCTGCTCGCGGCCGAGAAGCGGCCCGGGCAGACACGTGAGCGCACTCACTACACGCTCACCGACGCCGGCCGGCGGGCCCTCGCGGACTGGGTCGGGACGCCCGCGACGCTGCCCCGGATCCAGAACGAGCCCGTGGTGCGACTGCTGGCCGCCGACCTCGTCTCACCCGCCGGGGTGCTCGAGGGGCTGCTGCCCATGCAGGAGGCGATCCAGGCCGCGCGCGACGGCGTGGCGCGGTCGCGCGAGCAGTTCCAGCCCGACCTCCCCCACCGGGCGCATCTCCTAGAGCTCAACAACCGCTACGCCGAGCGCCTGCTCGACCTCCAGGCCGAATGGCTGGCCGAGGCCGCGGAACTGCTCAGCGGCGGCGCAGGAGCCGAAGACCGAGCGTGATCTTGCGGCCGGTGATGTCGCCTCGCTCGACGGAGCGGACGAAGGCGCGCCTGCGAGCCCGGCCGCGCAGGCGCACGCGGAGCGTCGCGCGCCGCCCGTGGCGCACTCGGTAGCGCGCCCCGCGCCCCCGAGCGGCGTTACGCCGCGTGGAGCCGAGCTTCAGGGCGCCCCGGCATGGGTGACCCAGCGCCCGCGGGCAGCGCACCCGGACCGCCCATGCGCCGCGCCGTGCCCGGCGCACCGTCCCGATCACCAGATGCGGGCCCTCGCGGATCGCGCTGCGGGCGAACGTCTCGCAGCCCACCGGCTCAGGGTCGAGGAGGTCGATGAGCGCTTGGTCCCCACTGCTGGAACCGCAGTCGACGAGTGCGTCCGGAACGGCCACGGGCTCGCCGTCCTTGGCGTCGACCACATCGTTCCCGGCGCGTGTGGAGATGCGGTCGCTGCCGTCCCCGCCGAAGGCCACATCTGCGTGGTCGCTACCCACGATGACGTCGGGACCGCCGCGGCCGTCGTAGAAGGAGTTCGTGGTCAGGTTTCCGACCGCGTTGAACACGTCCGGCGCGCGGGTCCCCCGGTACCCCTCGAAGCCCGACACTCTCTCTTCCTCGATGCTGTCGCTGAACAGGGTCGCTCGGGACCCCTCGTCGCGGAACGACATGCCGCGGTCCCGGACCAGGGAGAGAATGTCGTTCTCGGAGCCGCCATCGAGGATGTCCGAGCTCGGGAACTGGTCGTCCTCGAGCCGCTGGAACGAGACGACCTCGTCGCCGCCCGCGTCGCCCCGGGCTTGGTCGAAGCCCTCGTGAATCGTCAACTTGTCCTGTCCGGCACCTCCCGTGAGCTCGTCCGGGCTCGCGAAGGCCGAGTCCCCCGTGTCCTCATCGTTCAGCTGGTCGTTTCCGTTCCCGCCGCCGAGCGTGTCGTTGCCGGCCCCTCCGGAGAGGATGTCGTCCCCGTCATCTCCGCTGAAGGTTTCGCGCGCGACGTTGCTGCCGTTGATCCGGTCGTTCCCCGGCCCGCCGCTGACCGTCATCGGATCTCGCGGCAGGAAGGGCTCGTTCACGCGAGCGTCGGACCACCTGTCGTCGCCTCCGCCGAGCGAGGCCTGGATCGCTGTCGGGTCTTCGGCCCGGCAGCGAATGCTGAACCTGCCGCTGCTCGTCGTCGTGGGCGGATCGCAGAAGGAGCCCGCGCGGACGATCGGTTGGGTCGACTCGACCACGTGGACCACGGGCGATGTCTGGCGGTCGACGCGCAGGTCGATTGCGTCGTCGGCGCCGTCGGCGGTCACCAGCAGGCGCAGATCGGAGGGGCTCGGCACGCCGACGCTCACCGTGGCTTGCGCCGGCCCGGCCGCTGCGACTGCGGCCACCGCCGCCACAGCAGCCGCCCGGGCGATCACCGGCGGCTGAGCCTCAGCCGCGGATAGCGCACGCGGGTCTTGCGACCGAGCCGGCCGGACTCGACGCTGCTCAGCACGCCGAGGGTCCGCCGGCCCTGCCGCCGGCGGCGGAGCAGGGTCCGCGCGCTGCCGCGTGACAACCGGACGGTCACGGTCTTGCTGCGGCCGGCGCCGATCCCGTAGCGCTTGCGCGCGCGGCGAGAGCCGCGCACGTTCAGCCGGAGCGACAGGCGGCCCTTGCAGCCAAGCGAGCCCACGCCGCGCGGGCAGCGCAGGCGGACCCGCACGCGGCGGCTGCGACGCACCACGAGGGTGCCGCGGCCGATGCGGACGAGCGGCGTCTCGTTGACCGCAGAGATGTCGCGGTTGTTGCAGCTGGAGGAGATGATGTCCTTCAGATCGGCCTCGACGAAGTCTGTCCCGTTGCCGCAGTTGGCGGTGTCGGCCTGGGCCACAGTCCCCACCGGCTCTCGCACGTAGAGCGAGTCGTTGCCGTCGCTTCCGCTCACGCTGTCCACGCCGAGACCCCCGACCAGGAAGTCGGCACCCGTGCCGCCGGCGACGGCGTCATTGCCGGCGTCGCCCCCGACACGGTCGTCGTCGGCGTCCCCGCTGAGGTCGTCGGCCCCGTCCCCCCCGACGATCCGGTCGTCGCCGGTGCCGCCGTCCAGGTCGTCATTTCCGGTGATGCCCGACAGGACATCGCGGCCGCTGAGGCCGTCGGCGTTGTCGGTCCCGATGTTCCCGGTGAACTCGTCGTCGCCGCTTCCCATGTTCGCGCCGTAGGTGCCGCTCTGCCCGAAACCGGCGTACAGGTCGTCGTTGCCGGCACCCATTACGAAGTTGACGACCGGGCCGTTCCGATCGCAGATGGCGACGCGGTTGCCGCCGTCCGCACAGCCCGTGCGGAAGTCATACGAGAAGGCCTCGAAGGGATTGCTGTTGACCAGCTTGTGAGCGACCTGGCCATTCTTGGTGGTCACCTGGATGCCCAGGATGTCGTTGAGGCCGTTCAGGTCCTGCACGAAGAGGCCGGCGCCGTCGGAGCGGACCAGAAACGTCGCCTGCGCGGGCGCGGCGACTCCCAGCACCAGGGCGGTCACGAGGGCTGCGAGGAGTCGCCGGGGGGTCATGACGCGACGCTACGTGCGGCCGCTCACGATTCGCTCACGTCCCGCTCGTCCGCGGGCCGGGACGGACCTTCGGCGCTCTGATCGAGTAGCTCGGCTATGCGCCGGCCCACCGCCCCGAGGTCCGGAGCGAGGGTCCGCCGACTGCTGCGCACGTCCTCCACCACCACTCGGTGGGGCGTCTCGCTGACCGTGACGACGAAGGTGCGCGGAGGCAACGCGCGGGACGCTAAGCCCGCGCGCTCACAGTTCGCTCACAACCGCTCGCCCGCGAGTGCCCGGCGCTGCAGGTCCGCCGTCTCGGCACTCGGCTCTATCCCCAGCTCGTCGATCAGCGCGCGGCGGCAGGCGGCGTACTGGCTCAGCGCGTGGCCGCGGCGCCCGGTCCGTGAGTAGAGCGTGATCAGGCGGCGGTGGGCGGCCTCGTCGCGAGGGTCCAGCTCCACTCCACTCCGGGCCGCCTCCACCGCGCCCGCTAGGTCCCCGGCGGCGGAGCGGGCGTCGGCGAGCGCGCCGAGGACCTCGCGCTCGAGGTCGATCAGGCGCTCGCGCCACGGCGTCGCCCAGGGCTCGTAGCGGTCCTCGGGCAGCGGCTCGCCTGTCCAGCGGACAGCCGCCGCCTCGAGCAGCCGGAGCCGACGGTCGCCCTCGGCGGAAAGCCCCTCCCGCGCCGCACGCTCGAAGTCGTCGGCGTCCACCACGTCGCCGTCCGCCAACTCCAGCCGGTAGGTGCGGTCGGCGACCACCAGCACGGTGTCGTCGCCACCGGGCGGGTCCAGCGCTGCACGCGCGCTCGACACCGTCACCTGCAGGCTGCGGCGCGCCGCCGGAGCCTCGCGCTCGGGCCAAAAGGCCTCGAACAGGTCGTCCTCGGTAACCGCCGACCCGCGCCTGGCGAGCAGGTAGCGGACGAGCCGCTGTGCCGCCGGCCTGCGGCCCGCCCAGTCGTCCTCCCGCAGTCGGTAGGACGCTCGGCTCAGGGAGAACCCGCCTAGCACGCGGAAGACGAGCGGCAGAGACCGGCCGCTCACGCGCGAGTGGCACGCGCGCGCCGTCTCTGCCACCTCGGCTTCGGGGTCGTCCTCGAGTCGGCTCAGCCACTTGAGCGCCGCCGGAGCGCCGGTGGCGGCGAGCGCGGTGGCCGCCGCGAGCCGGGCCGCCGGCAGCGGGTGGGCGGCGTAGTCGGCCACCGCGGAGCCGCTCGGGTCGGCGGCGGCCACCGCCGCCACGACCTCGCCGGGCGGGAGCGCGCCGCGCTGCACCGCCTGCCAGAGCAGCGGCCCGAGCCGCGGAAGCTCGCGGCGGACGAGGTGGACGGCCTCGGCACCCGCCTCGTGCCACGCCTCGGCCAGCTCGCTCGGCCAGCGCGAGTCTCCGCCTTCCAGCGACGCCAGCCATGCGCGCAGGGCGCGCAGTCGCGCGCAGCCGGCCGCCGGCGGCGCCTCGGCGAGCGCCTCGTCCACCAGGGCGGACGCGGCGTCGACCCGTCCGGCCGCGGCCAGCACCGGCGCCAGCCGCGCCGTGTTGCGCCAGCGCGACCGCCACGGGGACATCGCGCCCGCTGCGATGGCCGCCTCCACCTGATCGAGGGCGTCGGCGGATGCGCCCTGGGCCGCGGCGATGGTCGCGCGGGTGACCTCCCTGTCGCCGGCGTACCAACCGAGCCCCTCTCCCTCCGCGCTCGTCAGCTCGGTCTCGGCCTCCGCGAGACGGCCGGCCCGGGCATGCACTCCGGCGGCGAACAAGTGGGCGATTTCGTCGATGTAGCCGCCCAGCAAGGCCTCGGCCGCGGCTTCCCGGGCGCGGCCGAACACCTCCAGCGCCCGCTCGTCCTCACCGCGCTCCTCCAAGACGACGGCCTCCATGCCCATCACGTACGGGAGGCGGTCGAACGGGTCCTCGCGCTGCAGGTGCTCCACCGCGCGGCGCAGCCCGGCGAGGGCCGCGTCGAGGCGCCCGCACTGGAGGTCGACCCAGAAGCCCTGAAAGCCGCGCGCGAACTGCTCGAGCGGGGCGCCGGCCGGGTGCGCGGACACGCTCTCGAACAGATCGACCGCGTCCTCGTAGCGGCGAGCGCCCGCCAGGGCGGCGGCGGCCGAGACGGCGACGGCTGCCGCCGCCGGCGCGTCCGTCTCCCGCCAGCCGTCGGCCAGCCGAACTGCGGCTTCGAAGTCCTCGACGATCGCGAGCGAGTCCACCAGCCCCAGACGGGCCAGCCAGGCCAGCTCTTCCTCCCCCGCCGCCTCGAAGCCCTCGATTGCGCGACGTAACGGCGCCACCGCCATGCCCAGCCTCCCGGCGCCGGCGTCCAGGCGACCCTCGAGCAGGCTCAGCGCCGGCGCCTGCCGCGCCTCGCCGGGCAGCCGCTCGAGCCAGGCGGCGACCGTCGCGGGTGCGGTTCGCGCCAACACCGCGCCGTTGGCCGCGACGGCTGCGGCGGCGGTCTCCGGCGCGTCGCCCTCAAGCCAGTGCTCGACCGCCTCGGGCCCGCGCCCCGCCTCCTCCAGGGCTTGGGCGCAGCGCCGGTGCAGGCCGGCGCGGTGCTCCTCGTCACGCTCCCGGTCGAGCCGGGCGCTCAGGAAGTCGCGCACCAGCGGGTGATAGCTCCAGCCCTGCCCGTCGCCCGTCCACCGGGAGGGCAACCCTAGAGCCAGTACGTCGTCCCCCAGCGAGGGCGGGAGGCCCAGGCTCTCGAGGAGCTCCGCGTCGAGGTCGGGGGCCACCGACGAGTCGGCGAGGTCGTACCGGACCTGGTCGGGCAGCGACTCCATGAGCTCGTCCAGGAACGCCGAGAGGCCGCGGTCGGCCGACGGGCGGCCGCCGGGGGCCAGCGCAGCCAGCACCACGGCGATCGGCCAGCCCTCGGTGGCCTCCCACACCGCCTCCACCGTCGCCGCGTCGGCCTCCGCGCGGCCCACGCGCCGCATCACCTCCGCGCACTCCTCCAGGCTGAAGGCCAGCTCGGCCGGCCCGGCCTCCCACAGCCGCCCCGCGCCACGTAGCCGCTGGCCACCCACGTCGAGGGACTGGCGCGAGGCCACCGCCACCCGCAGCGCCGGGGAGCGGACCGCGAGCAAGCGGTCGACCAGCGCAATCGCCTCACGGCTCGCCACGAGCCCCTCGCCGTCGTCGAACACCACTGTCACCGGGTCGACGAGCAACCGCTCGATCTCCTCTGCGAGGGCCCCCGTCGCGAGCGTCAGGTCGATGGGCTGGACACCCATCGCCAGCCGCTCACTCAGCCCGTCGGCGACGCCCGGCGCGGCGAACGTGAGCGCCTCGAGCACCTGCTGGAACAGGCGCCCGGGGTCCCCAGCGCTCGCCGAGCAGCCCACCCAGGCCACCGAGTCCCGCCGGCCGGCGAGCGTTTCCTCCAACGCGGTGGTCTTGCCGAAGCCGATTCCCGCCGTCAGCAGCAGCGAACCGCGGTCCAGCGACTCGCCAAGGCGGCTCGAGAGCGCGGGCCGCAGGACCCGCCAACCGGCGGTGGCTCCCTCCTCAGATCCCTGCGGTGACTGGGCTTGGGCTCTCGGCTGACGCGTGCGCCGACGCTATCCGATCGGGCACCCTTCAGCGCAGCCGGAGGCGAGGGTTGCGCACGGTTGCCTTGCGGCCCTTGCGGCCCCGCTCCACGCTCGTGAGGATGCCACGCGTGCGCCGGCCTCGCCGCTGTCGCCGGCGCAACGTCCGCACATCCGCCCGCGACAGTCGCAACGTGACCGTCTTTCGCCGGTTCGCCCTGATCCGGTAGCGCACCCGGCGCGACCGCGCCTGGACTCCCCGGCGGGGGTTACGAGCGATCCGGAGCTGCAGCCGGCCCCTGCACCCGAGGCTCCTGACGCGCCGCGGGCAACGCAGGCGCACCTTCACCCTGCCGGAGGGCGAGACGTTGAGCGACCGCGCAGCGATCCTCACGTGTGGCGTCTCGCCGACCGGGCTGCGATCGATCTCCTCGCACGTTCCGCCGCCGGGGTCGTTGACCGCGTCGACCTCGTCCGTGAGGTCCGCCACCACGTCGTCGTCTCCGAAGCCGCAGGTGACCGTGTCACGCGTGCCCGGCACGGTCGACTCCTTGACGACGATCACGTCGTTGCCGTTGGAGCTGGACACGGTGTCCACGCCCGTGCCGCCCACGATCCTGTCGTTGCTCGGCCCGCTCGTGATGCTGTCATTGCCGCTGTTGCCGATCAGCTCCGTATCAGCTGACGACGCGAACGTGGAGATCTCATCGTCCCCCGAGCCGGCGTCGAAGGAGTCGTCCCCGGTGGATCCGAACGAGCCGTTCGAATCGTCGAGCTCATCGTTGCCGGACCCGGCGGAAGCCGTGTCCCGACCTGTCCCCATCGAGAGGTCGTCATTGCCCGCGAACGTGGTGACGTTGTCATCCCCAGAGCCGGCGAACACGTTGTCGTAGCCGCCGATCCCGGTGTACGTGTCGTTGCCGGCCGCCAGGTTCGCGGACACGAAGGTCGCCACGGAGGGGGACACGTCGACCCGGTCGCTGCCGCCCACCATGTCGAGGTTCACCTTCGTGCTCCCGAGGCGCTTGCACAACGCGACGGCGCCGTTGGACGGGTGCTGCGAGCAGTTGATCCCGAACTCGAACTTGAAGATGTCACCCCCGTTGTTGTTCTCGACGACCCAGACCGCCTGGCCGCCGGCCGTTCCACTGCCGACGCGCACGTTGTCGCTGAGGCCGTTCTTGTCACGAACGACCAGGCCGACCGTCCCGTCGGACACGACGCGGAGCGTGGCCTGAGCCGGAGCGGCTCCCGCGGCGAGCAGGACGGGGACGAGCAGGGCGAGCAGGAACGGTCGGAATCGCTTCATGGAGCGACGCTAAGCGGGCGCGCTCACGTTTCGCTCACGCCGTGAGCAACTGTGGGCTGCGCGCCTGGCGATTCGGGGTCCCTCAGCGCAGCCGAAGGCGAGGATTGCGCACGGTCGTCTTGCGGCCCTTGCGGCCCCGCTCCACGCTCGTGAGGATGCCGCGCGTGCGCCGGCCTCGCCGCTGGCGGCTGCGCAGGGAGCGGACCGACCCGCGCGAGAGGCGCAGGGTGACCGTCTTGCTGCGGCCGGCGTTGATCGCGTAGCGGACGCGGCGCGAGCTGCTGCGCCCTACGCGCAACCGCAACCGGCCCTTGCAGCCGACGCTGTGCGTCCCGCGAGGACAGCGCAGGCGGACCCCCACCCTGCGGGTGCGCGAGACTCGCAGGCTCCTGGACAACCTGACGTGAGGCGTCTCGCCCACCGGGCTCTTGTTGAAGGTCTCGCAGGAGGACGGAACCACGTCCACCAGATCGGCTTCGAGGAAGTCGGACCCGCCCCCACATCCGATCGCGTCGGCGACACCGCTGCCCGACGGCTCCTTCGCGTTGACCGTGTCGTTGCCGGTGTCGCCCCGAAGGGTGTCCGCCCCGAGGCCGCCGGTCACCACGTCGTTTCCGGCCTCCCCCTCGAGCGTGTCGTTGCCTTGGATCCCGTCGAGCCGGTCGCTGCCGTCCCCTCCATCGAGCAGATCCCTTGCCGGGTGTCCAGTCAGCTCGTCGTTGCCAATGCTGCCGGCCACGGACGAGTCGCCGAGCGGAGCATTGGTCATCCTCAGCTCGTCGTCTCCCGCCAGCAGCGCAACGTTGATCTTCGGCTGATTCCGAACGCAGACCGCCGCGGCGGGGCTCTCGGGTGACTGCTGGCAACCGGTCTGATAGTCGAACCTGAAGATGTCTCCGAAGGCGTGGCTGCCGATGCGGAAGCCGGGCCCGCCGCCGACGGTGGCGGGGCCGACGCTCACTTCATCACTCAGACCGTTCTTGTCCTGGATCACGAGGCCCCCACCGTCGGATCGGACGAGCAGCGTTGCGTGGGCGGGAGCGGCCCCCAGCACCAGAAGGACAGGCACGAGCAGGGCGAGGAGGACCGGCCGGAATGACTTCATGGAGCGACGCTAAGTGGGCGCGCTCACGTTTCGCTCACACGGCGGCTCGTCGACGTCGGAGAGAGCGCTGGGCGTGAGCGAACTGTGAGCGCGCGTACTTAGCGTCGCGGTATGACGTCACTCCGCGCGCTCCTCGTAGCCTTAGCAGCCACCGCCCTGTTGCTTGTCGGCGCATCAACCGCGACGGCCGCCGTCACGGTTGGCGTCACCAGTGACCAGGGGCTGCGCATCGGGGTCAGCGGCGGCAGCGCGACCGAGGTCGGCGTGCGGCCGAACAGCGACGGCACCAAGCTCGAGGTCACCGAGCAGTCCGCGCAGATGGTGCTGGGCAGCGGCTGCGTGCAGGTGGACTCAGCCAACCCACAGAGGTTCCGGTGCAACCGCCCGCCCTTGAACTTCGTGACGTTCGTGGGCGGAACCGCCCGTGACAAGCTGTTCGTCTATCCGGGGTCAGGCGACTGCCAATGCTTCGGCGGGGCCGGCAACGACGAGCTCGTCACCGCCGACGGGGCCGACCTGGTGGATGGAGGCTCGGGACCCGACCTCATCGACGCGGGCGCCGGCGGTGACGTGGTGCGCGGCGGCGATGGCGACGACGCGCTGACCGGAGGGACGGGCACCGACCGGGAGAACGGCGACGGCGGGAACGACGTCTTCCGGATGGGCAGCCTTCCCGACGGGAACCGCGACGAGCTGGTCGGCGGCAGCGGGCGGGACGAGGCGGACTACGGGGCGCGCAGGTCCAAGGTTGACGTGGGTCTGAACGGCGCGTTCGACGACGGGGCACCGGCCGTGGGCTTCTTCGTGCCCGGCGAAGCCGACAACGCACACAACGACATAGAGGCCGTCACCGGCGGCGGAGGGCCCGATGGGCTCGATGCCCACTTCGACGTGGCAACGACGCTCGCCGGAGGGCCGGGCGACGACAAGCTGCAGGGGAGCGGCGGGGGCGACAGGCTGAGCGGTGACACCGGCTCGGACTTCCTGCGCACGTATGCCGGCAACGACACCATCCTCGCGCGGGATGCGATCGACGACCAGGTGAACATTGCCGTCGCCTGCGGAAGCGGCTCCGACGTGCTCGACGCCGACGTCCGCGACGATGACACCCGCGCCCTGCCAGTCGACTGCGAGCAGGTGTCGCAGGGCATGGTCGGCGAGACGCGCAACGTGGTGATCCGCTATGCCCGACGCAGCCGGCGAGGACGGCTGAAGATCGGCCTGCGCTGCTCGCGGCGGACGCGCAACGGCTGCCGCGGCAGGCTGCGGGTGGGCGTGCTGCGCAGGTCGGGACGCCGCACCCGGGTCCGCCTCGGGAGGTCGGTGCGCTACCGGATCCGGCGTGGCCGGAGCAAGGTGGTCGTGGCGCGCGTGCGCAGCCGCCGGGCGCCCAGGCGTGGGACGCGGGTGCGCGTCTTCTCGCGCGAGCGCGGCACGCTCGGCCCGCGCACGACCTTCAGGACGCTGAGGATCCGGCGCTAGCTAGGCGGAGA
>CAWEOW010000027.1:0-178913 GCA_963810745.1 uncultured Thermoleophilaceae bacterium | reverse complement strand
CTCGCTGGCCGTCTCGAAGATGTCGGACCAGATCAAGGTCCTGGCCCAGCGCCTCGCGCTGCTGGAAAGCCGCCAGAAGGAGCATGACGCCGACCAAGAAGAGCGCGAGCCCGCCGTCCCGGCGCCCTGACCGTTTGGGGTTGCGCGCCGCGGCGCGCCGCGGTTACGGTCGCGCGCATGGCCACCGACAGCGCAGACACCGAACTCAAGGCACGCCACAAGAAGATGTGGGAGTCGGGTGACTACCCGTCGATGGTCGAGACCTTCCTGCTCCCGCTCGGCCCCAAGCTGGTCGAGGCGGCGGGCATCCGAGAGGGCATGCGTGTCCTGGACGTCGCCGCGGGCACCGGCAACGCATCGATCCCGGCCGCGCAGACCGGCGCGCAGGTCACCGCGAGCGACCTGGCCCCCGCGCTGCTCGAGGCCGGTAAGAAGCGCGCGCAGGACGCCGGCGTCGAGCTCGAGTGGGTCGAGGCCGACGCCGAGAACCTTCCGTTCGAGGACGAGTCCTTCGACGTGGTCATGTCGTCGATCGGGGCCATGTTCGCCCCGCACCACCAGGCGGTGGCCGACGAGATGGTCCGCGTCTGCAAGCCCGGAGGCACCGTCGCGATGCTCAACTGGACGCCCGAGGGGATGATCGGTGCGCTGTTCCGGACCATGGGTCCGTTCGCGCCGCCGCCTCCCCCGGGCGCCCAGCCTCCGCCGCTGTGGGGCGGCGAGGACCACGTGAAGGAGCTGTTCGGGGACCGCCTCGACTTCCGCACGCTCGAGCGCGACGTGCTCGAGATCGACCAGTTCCAGCGCCCGCAGGACTACGTCGACCACTTCAAGGGCCTCTACGGCCCCACCATCGTCGCCATCAACAACGCGAAGAGCAACGGCCGCGAGGAAGAGCTCAACGAGGCGATGTAGCGACTTCGTCGCCGACTGGAACAAGGGCACCGACGACGACGCGTACTTCGAGCAGGAGTACCTCGTCGTGGCCGGCACGCGCAAGTAGACATAACCCGAACCGCGACTTTGCAGGACTTTCGTGTTCCTGCATGTCATGCGGCGATTCCTCCTGCCCGCGTTGCTGGCGCTCGCGCTCTTGGCGCCCGCGGCCGCTCATGCGCAGACGCCCCCGGACCCGGCCCAGGCCATGGCCGGCGACACCATGTGGATCTGGCAGGTCAAGAAGTCCAGCGGCGGCAGCGTCAGCCGCATCGCCCGCGCCGCCAAGCGCTACGGCATCGAGAACCTGGTGATCAAGGGCGCCGACGCCACGCGCACCTGGCGCCAGTTCAACCGCGGTTTCGTCAACGCGTTGCGCGCCCGCGGCCTGAAGGTCTGCGCCTACCAGTTCGTCTACGGCCGCCGGCCGCGCGGCGAGGCGATTGCCGGCGCCCGCATCGCCCGCGCGGCCGACTGCCTGGTCATCGACGCCGAGACCCACTACGAGGGCCGCTACGCCTCGGCCCAGGCCTACCTGCGCAGCCTGCGCGCGCGCATCGGGCCGGACTACCCGCTCGGCCTGACCAGCTTCCCCTACGTCCACTACCACCCGGCCTTCCCCTACTCCGTCTTCCTCGGCCCCGGCGGCGCGCAGTTCAACGTGCCCCAGGCGTACTGGAAGGCGATCGGCCACAGCGTGGACCGAACGCTGGCGACGACCTACAAGTACAACTCGGTCTACGGCCGCGAGATCGCGCCGCTGGGCCAGACCTGGATGCACCCGCGGCGCAGCCAGATCCGCCGCTTCCGCCACCAGGCGGCCGAGTACGGCGCCGAGGGCGTGGGCTGGTGGGACTGGCAGGAGTCGGCCACGCGTGACTGGCGAGCGGTGTCCTCGCTGCTGCCCGGCGCTCGGGCCGCCGCGTCCGTCCGGCTTCCCCGGGCTCAAGCGCGGCTCGCGCGGCGACCTGGTGGTCTGGGCCCAGCAGCACCTGCGCGCGGCCGGACAGAGCGTGCCGGTGGACGGGGTCTTTGGCTCGAGCACCAAGGCGGCCGTCGTCGCCTTCCAGGCACAGCGGGGAATGGCGGCCGGCGGCGGCATCGGCGCCGGCACCTGGAACGCGCTGCTGCAGGTCGCCCCCGCCAAGGTGGCGTGGCGCAAGAACCGCAGCGCCTCGCGCGCGTCGGCGGGCACCGAGCCCGAGCCGCGCTCGGCCAAGCTGCGCCCGCGGCGCAACGAGCTGCGGGCCAAGCGCGGCCGCTAGCCCGCGGCGCGGGCGATCGCGGCGTCCATCGCCTCCAGCGGCGACTCCACCACCCGCCCGTGGCCCGGCGCCAGCCGCGCGGGCTCGAGCGCGCGCAGCGCGCGGGCGCTCTCCAGCTCGGTCGGGCGGTGCCAGGTCGCCAAGGTCGGGCAGCGGGAAGCGCGGGTTGATCTTCGCCGTGGTGGAGACCCCGCCCAGCGTCGAGTAGGCGTCCCCGCAGAGCAGCGTGCGGTCGCGGCTGTCGAGCAACGCGACGTGTCCGGGCGTGTGGCCGGGCGCGGGCACGACTTCGAGTGAGCCGATCCGGTCGCCGCCGTTGACGACCCGGTCCGGCGTCGTCTTCGCGCCCGGGTAGCTGCCGCGCAGCTTGTCCTCGGCCTCGCCGGGCCGCAGCGTCAGGTCCTTGGCCAGCAGCGGCGCCTCGCGCTCGGAGATGATCACCTCGGCGTCGCCGACCATCCCGGCCAGGTCGTCGAGCGAGCCGACGTGGTCGCCGTGGGCGTGGGTCAGCACGATGCGCACGATCGGCGCCCCCTGGCGCTCGGCCTCCCGCACGATTCGCTTGGCGCTGCCCGGCAGCATCGTGTCGACGACGGTGAAGCCGTCGTCCTCGCGCACGAGGTAGGCGTTGACGAAACCGAGTCGGCTTACGCGGGTGAGGTCGGCCACACCCGTATGTGTAGCGCTACTGGCCGGCGCCTATCTCCGCCAGCGCCTCCTCGCCCTGAATCGACAGCATGAGGTAGGGCGCCCAGCCCCAGGGCATGGGCACGGTGGCAGCGGGCAGCGGCCTCACGACCCAGCCGCGGCGGACGCATTCCTCCAGGCACTCCTCCGCCTCGCGTCGGCTCACACCGAGTTCCCACGCGAGCTCACAGATCGTGTTCGCGTTTGCGTCCAGAGCCTCCAGCACCTGCTCGAGAGTCCGTTCCATGCGGCCCAACGTAGGACGGCCCCAGGACGGATCCGGCGCGTTCGTCCAGACTTCCCGGCGTGGCCTCCGGCAAGACAGCCTTCGTCCTCGGCGGCGGCGGCCAGCTCGGCGCCCACGAGGTGGGCATGCTGCGCGCCCTCATCGAGGCGGGCACGGAGCCCGACCTCGTGGTGGGCACCTCCATCGGCGCCATCAACGGAGCGGCGGTCGCGGCCGACCCCACGCCCGACGGGATCGAGCGCCTGGCGCAGACCTGGACGCAGATCGAGTCCTCCGACGCCTTCGACGGCTCGGTCGTCGGACGGCTCGCGACGCTCGCGCGCACGCGGACGCACCTGCACGGCATCGGGCCGCTCAAGCGGCTGATGCAGGAGCAGGCCACGGTGGAGAACATCGAGGACCTGCTGGTCCCCTTCCAGTGCGTGGCGGCGCGTATCGAGACCGCGTCGGAGCACTGGTTCACCGAGGGCCCGCTGGTCGACGCCGTGCTGGCCTCCTGCAGCGTCCCCGGCGTCCTTCCGCCCTACCGCATCGGCAACGAGCACTTCCTCGACGGGGGCGTCGTGAACTCCATCCCGGTGGGACGGGCGGTCGAGCTGGGCGCCACCGAGATCTACGTCCTTCACGTGGGCCGCATCGAGCGCGGGCTCGAGCCGCCGCGCTGGCCCTGGGAGGTCGGCCTGGTGGCCTTCGAGATCGCGCGCCGGCACCGCTTCTTCGGCGACATGGCCGCGCTGCCCGACCACATCACCGCCCACGTGATGCCCACCGGCCAGGAGGAGGCGCCGCGCTTCACCGACCTGTCGCAGTTCAAGTACCGCGACACCTCCCGGATCGCCGGGCACATCGACCGCGCCTACGAGGCGTCGAAGGCCTACCTGGCCGAGCAGGGCTGATGCCGGTTCCACCCAAGCTCGTGAGGCGGCTGATCCTCGCCCCGCTGCTGGTGGCCCTCGAGCTCGTGCTGCTGCTCCTCTCGCCGGTCTTCGCGCTCGTCGCGCTGATCGCCTCGCCCTTCACCGGCGGGCTCAGGCCGCTGCGCCTGCTGGCGATCCTCGAGGCCTGCGTCGCCTACCACCTGGGCGCCACGCTTGGCCGTCTTCGGCCTCTGGGTGGCGAGCGGGTTCGGCTGGAAGCTGCGCTCCGAGACGATGGTCCGCGCCCACTACGCGGTCATGCGCTGGTTCGTGGCCGGCATCTACAAGGTCGCCACCCGCATGGCGAGGGTGCGCGTGGTCTTCGAGGAGTCCGACGCCACCCACGACGTCCTCAACGACAAGAGCAAGCCCGTCGTCGTGCTCAGCCGCCACGCCGGCGAGGGCGAGACGCTGTTCGTGCTCCACGAGCTCCTGACCCGCCACGACCGCGGCCCGCGCGTCGTCATGCACGAGCGCTTCAGGCTCGACTCGACGATCGATGCGCTCGGCGAGCGCCTGCCCAACCGCTTCGTGGACCCGCGCGGGGGCGACACCGAGGTGGAGATCGCCGCCATGGCCGAGGAGCTCGAGGACACCGGCGCGCTGGTGATCTTCCCCGAGGGCGTGAACTTCTCCGAGCACACGCGCCAGCGCGGCATCGAGCGCCTGGAGGAGCACGGCTGGCACAAGCAGGCGGCGTCGGCGAAGGAGATGACCAACGTGAGCGCGCCCCGCCCCGGCGGCACGTTGGCGGCGATCGACGCGGCGCGCCACTGCCACGTGGTGATCATGGGCCACGACGGCTTCCCGACCGGCCTGAGGGAGGTCTGGGAGCTGCTGCCCGAGGAGCAGACGATCGAGGTCCGGCTCTGGCACCAGCCCGCCGCCGAGGTGCCCGACGAGCGCGAGGAGCAGATCGACTGGCTGTTCGAGCTGGTGGCGCACCCTCGACCGCTGGGTCGACGAGCGCCAGGCGCGGCGGTCGGGCGCTAGCCGGGCTTGACGACCATGACGGCGATGACGACCGCGAGGACCGCCAGCTCGATGCGCGTGTAGAGCAGCATCCGCTCGGCCGCCCCTCTCCGGTCCTCGGGCAGCACCCCGCCGCCCTCCTCCACGCCCTCGACCACCTGGCCCGCCGTCCTGCCGATGAGCGCTCCGCCGATGCCCATGGCGATTACGAGGCCGATGATGCCGATGAGAATCCACGCGTCGCCTATCGGGTAGTCGCGGTCGGCCACCATGCCGAACCCGGTGATGAGCAGGGTCACGCCCGCGATGGGGTGCGCTCGTCCCGCCCACGAGCTGGCGTTGACGATGAAGCTGCCGTAGGGCAGGCCGCCGGTCTTCAGGGCGCGGATGCCCATGACCGTGATCGCGAGGCCCGACCCGAACCAGCTGGCGATGGCGAGGACGTGAAGGGTCTTGAGGGCGTCGAACACGCCGGGCAACGTATGGCGGCGCCAGGACGGATCGGCCTAGGCTCAGGCCGTGACCGACGAGGTGCCCGAGCCCATCCTCACCGAGCCGCCGCCCGGCCGCTTCGCCTCCCGCTTCGAGGGCGCCGACCACGGCTCATCGGTCTCCTTCTTCGTCAGCATCCACCCGCGCCCGCGCATGGAGCAGGAGTGGCTGGGCAGTTGACCTCCGTGAAGCGCGAGACGGTCGAGATCCACGGCCAGCCCGTGAGCTACTACCGCGCCGGCGAGGGCCCGCCGATCCTGCTCATCCACGGCATCACCTCCAGCGCGCGGACCTGGCGAGAGGTGATCCCCGGGCTCGCGAAGAACCACGAGGTCATCGCCCCCGACCTGCTCGGGCACGGCCACTCCGCCAAGCCCCGCGGCGACTACTCGCTCGGCGGCTACGCCAGCGGGCTGCGGGACCTGCTGACGATCCTCGGCATCGGCCGGGTCACGGTGGTCGGCCACTCGCTCGGGGGCGGCGTGGCGATGCAGTTCGCCTACCAGTTCCCCGATCGCCTGGGCCGACTGGTCCTGGTCGACAGCGGGGGCCTGGGCAACGAGGTCGCGATCTTCCTCCGGGCGGCCACCCTCCCCGGAGCCGAGTTCGTCATCCCCGTCCTGTTCAGCCAGCCCGCGCGCCTGACCGGCCGCGCCGTGGGCTCGGTGCTCGGCCGCCTGGGCGTGAAGCCCAGCGCCAACATGAAGGGGCTCGCCGAGGGCATGGAGTCACTCGGCGACGCGGACAAGCGCCGCGCCTTCGTCCACACCGCGCGCTCGGTGATCGACCCCAAGGGCCAGCGCGTGGACGCCCGCGACCGGCTGTACCTCTCGCGCGACGTTCCCACCATGCTCATCTGGGGCGAGAACGATCACGTCATCCCGGTCAAGCACGGGCGCGAGGCGCACGAGATGATGCCCCACAGCCGCTTCGAGATCCTGCCCGGCGCCGGCCACTTCTCCCACAACGACGACTGCGAGCGCTTCGTCGCGCTCCTGACCGAGTTCATCGCGGAGACCGAGCCCGCGGACCTCTCCGACGAGAAGATCCGCGAGATGCTGCAGCGCTAGCGCCGGACCGTTTGGGTGAAGGCCGCGGTGTGCACGCGGCCGCGCGCCTTGAACTGCAGGAACAGCCGGTAGTTGCCGGGGGTGGGGAACTCGGTCTCGAAGCGCAGGCTGTCCTCCACCGGGTGCACGTGCAGGTAGGCCAGGTCGCCTTCGCGCAGCGCCACCAGGTGACCCTTCGCGCCCAGGTAGTCCTCCACCGCCACGCGCTTGCCGCCGCGGGTGACCGTGAAGGCCAGCTCGGTCTCGCGCCCGGCCCGCGGGGCTCCGCCCTGGAGCGAGACCTCGTAGCCGCCGGCGATCCGCGCCGTGTTCGCCGGCTGCGGCAGCGGCAGTGCGCCGAACGGCCCGTCCACGGCCAGATCGGAGGCCAGCGTGAAGTTGCGCCCGCCGCGCTTGAAGTCGGCGAACACGCGGTAGCTGCCCGCCTGGTCGAGCTCGATCGGCGCGACCCACGCGCCTGACGAGTTCAGCTTCGGGTGCAGGTGCTGGAAGCCGGTCAGGTCGCGGCGGGCGACGATGAGGTGCATGCGGCGGTCGTGCTCGACCTCGTAGTCGCGCACGGGCTCGCCGCGGCCGTCGACGACGCGGAAGCGCAGCTCGGAGCGCTCGCCGCGCGGCAGCTCGTTTCGCTCGAGCTCCAGCTTCAGGCCGTTCTCGCTGACCGAGAGGCCGCGCACCGGGTCGGCGGCCATCGACTCGTGCCCGCCCGCCGGCTTCGCGGCGTCCTCGCCGTGGCCGCCGCCCGACATCTGCCATGCCCCCGCCGCCGGGCTCGTCCTTGCCGACCGCCTCGCCGATCAGCACCGCGCCGCCGAAGGCGGCGGCCAGCGCCGCGATGAACGCCACGACGCGCGTGGGCGGGCCGCCGTGCACGCCGGTCTCGTGCAGCACCGCGTGGCCCTTGCCCTTCGTGATCAGCCAGCGGTTGACCGGGAAGGCCACGACGCCGGCCACCACCAGGGCGACCGACAGCGCGCCCCAGAAGAGGATGTCGCCGACGCCCGCTCCCATCGCACCGGGGATCAGCAGCATGAGCCCGTTGTCCACGACCTCCATGACCGCGATCGAGAAGGTGTCGGTGGCCAGGGCGATCGGGACGACCGTGGCCAGCGCGAAGCCGGCCCGCAGCAGCGGCAGGCTGGTCAGCGAGTAGCCGAACAGGAACGCGAGCCCGACGGCCAGGACGATCGTCCCCAGGTCGGAGAAGCCGAGCGCGGTGCCGATGATCATGCCCAGCACCTCGCCGATCGCGCAGCCGGTCAGGCAGTGCAGCGTCGCGCTGAAGGCGACGGCGTTGAGGGCGCTGCCCGAGGTGGGCATGGCGTGGTGGTCGTGGTGGGTCGCTGTGCTCACGAGAAGCTCCTCAGGCGCAGCGCGTTGACGACCACCGAGATGCTCGAGAGGGCCATCGCCGCGCCGGCGATCAGTGGGTTCAGCAGGCCGGCCGCGGCCAGCGGCAGCGCCGCGAGGTTGTAGCCGAAGGCCCAGCCCAGGTTCTGCTTGATGGTCCGCAGCGTGCGGCGCGACAGGCGGATCGCGTCGGCCGCGCCGCGCAGGTCGCCGGAGACGAGCGTGAGGTCGGAGGCCTCGATGGCCACGTCGGTCCCGGTGCCGATGGCCAGGCCGAGGTCGGCCTGGGCGAGCGCGGGCGCGTCGTTGACGCCGTCGCCGACCATGGCCACCACCCGCCCCTCGCCCTGCAGGCGGCGAATCACGTCGGCCTTGTCGGAGGGCAGGACCTCGGCGATCACCTCGTCGATGCCCACCTCCCCCGCCACCGCCCGGGCGGTGGTCTCGTTGTCGCCGGTCAGCAGCACGGGCCGCAGGCCGAGCGAGCGCAGCTCCTCGACGGCCTCGGCGCTCGAGGGCTTGGGCTGGTCGGCGACCACGAACACCGCGCGCGCGGCGCCGTCCCAGCCGGCGACCACAGCGGTGCGGCCTTCGGCCTCGGCAGCGCGGCGTGCGTCGTCCAGCTCGGTGCCGAGCGGCAGGCCCTCGCGCTCCAGCAGCGCCGGGCGGCCGGCCACGACGTCGTGGCCCTCCACGCGCCCGGTCACGCCCAGGCCCTGGTGGCTGGCGAAGCCCTCCACGGCCGGAACCTCGCCGGCCTCGGCGGCGATCGCCCGGCCGACCGGGTGCTCGGACGCCGCCTCCAGCGCGCCCACGAGCCGCAGCGCCTCCTCGCGCGCGGTGCCGGGCGCGGCCTCGACGGCGGTGACGGTCATCTTGCCGGTGGTCACGGTTCCCGTCTTGTCCAGGACCACGGTGTCCACCCGCCGCGTGGACTCGAGGATCTCCGGGCCCTTGATCAGCAGCCCCAACTGGGCGCCGCGGCCGGTTCCGACCAGCAGGGCGGTCGGCGTGGCCAGTCCGAGCGCGCACGGGCAGGCGATGATCAGCACGGCGACCGCGGCGGTGAAGGCGAAGGTCGGGCTCTCGCCGTAGGCGATCCAGAAGCCCCAGGTGGCGACGGCGATCACGATCACGACGGGCACGAAGACGCCGGAGATGCGGTCGGCCAGGCGCTGCACGGGAGCCTTGCCCGACTGGGCGTCGGTGACCAGGCGCGCGATCTGGGCCAGCGCGGTGTCCGAGCCCACGCGCGTGGCGCGCACCACCAGGCGCCCGCCGGCGTTGATCGTCGCGCCGGCCACCTCGTCGCCCGGCCCGACCTCCACCGGCACGCTCTCGCCGGTCAGCAGCGAGTTGTCGACGGCCGAGTGGCCGCTCTCCACCACGCCGTCGGTGGCGAGCTTCTCGCCCGGCCGCACGACGAAGCGCTGCCCCACCTCGAGCTCGTCGGCGGCGACGCGGTGCTCGCGCCCGTCGTCGTCCAGGACGCTGACCTCCTTGGCCCCGAGGTCCAGCAGCGCCTCGAGCGCCGCGCCGGCGCGGCGCTTCGCGCGCGCCTCGAAGTAGCGGCCGGCGAGGATGAAGGCGGTCACCACCGAGGCGACCTCCAGGTAGATCTGGTTCGGCCCCTCCTCGCGGTTGGGGATGAGGTCGAACGGCATGCGCATGTCGGGCATGCCGGCGTCGCCGATGAACAGCGCGTAGAGCGACCACAGCCAGGCTGACAGCACGCCGAGCGAGATCAGCGTGTCCATCGTCGCCGTGAAGTGCTTGAGGTTCTGCCAGGCCGCCTTGTGGAAGGGCCAGGCGCCCCACAGCACCACCGGCGTGGCCAGCTGGAGTGAGAGCCACTGCCAGTTGTCGAACTGCAGCGCGGGGATCATCGCCATCAGGAAGACGGGCAGGGCCAGCGCGGCGCTGACGATCAGGCGGCGGCGCAGCGGAGCGGTCTCGTCCTCGGCCGGTGCCTCCTCGGGCTCGTCCTCGGGCAGCACCGCCTGGTAGCCGGTCTCGTCGACCGCCTCCACCATCTGGTGCGGCTCCACCGCGGCCGGGTCGTACTCGACGGTCGCCTTCTCGGTGGCGTAGTTGACGCTGGCGTCCACGCCGTCGAGCTCGTTGAGCCGGCGTTCGACGCGGTTCGCGCACGACGCGCAGGTCATGCCGCGTGATCGGGAGCTCTATCTGCTGGGTGGTCTTCATACGCTAGGGGGGTATTGCTCGGTGGACCGTAGCATACGGGTGGGGGGTATGCAATAATCATCTCCATGCCCACCACGCAGACCAACGGCAAGCACGGCTACAGCGCGACCAAGGAGCAGCTCCAGAAGCGGCTGCGCCGCATCGAGGGGCAGGTGCGCGGGGTTGAGAAGATGGTCGGCGACGATCGATACTGCATCGACGTGGTCACCCAGATCTCCGCCATCCAGGCCGCGCTCGACAAGGTCGCGCTCGGGCTGCTCGACGACCACGCGCGCCACTGCATCGTCGAGGGCCATGCCGAGGGCTCGTCGGAGGAGCTGACCGACGAGCTGATGGGCGCCGTCGGCCGCCTGATGCGGCGCGGCTGATGTCGACCCAGGGCTTCGACCCCACTCCGGAGGCCGAGCGTCGGACGCTACTCGCCGGAGAGCGGACGCTCCTCGCCTGGCTGCGGACCGGGCTGACGGTGATCGCCGTCGCGCTGGCGGTGGGCCGGATCATCCCCGAGGTGGCCGGGACCCAGACCGCCTGGCCCTACGCGCTGGTGGGAGTGGGCTACTCGATCCTGGGGATCGCGATGGTGGGCTACGGCTTCTACCGCGGAAAGCGGGTCGACGAGGCGGTCCGCCTCGGCAAGTGGGCCGAGATGGACCCCAACTTCATGCGCTTCACCGCGGGCGTCACGATCTTGCTGGCGCTGGCCACTGCCGCGCTGATCATCGCGGGGACCTAGCTGTCCGTTTGCCGGAACCCCGTTCGTCGTCATAGTGATCGCGGCGAACGGCGCCGCACCTGAACGGAGGTTCTGACCATGAAGTACCTGCTCGCGCTGTACCCCGACCCGTCGGCCGCTTCCAACCGGTCGCCCGAGGATGCGCAGGCCGCGATGGCCGCGTGGGACGCCTACACGCAGGAGACCAAGGACGCCGGCGTGTTCGAGGCCGGCGAGGGGCTCCAGGGGCCCGACACCGCCACCACCGTGGCCCTCGAGCCCAGCGGCGATCACATCGTCACCGACGGACCCTTCGCCGAGACCCGCGAGCAGCTGGGCGGCTTCTACCTGTTCGACTGCTCCGACCTCGACGAGGCTCTGCGCTGGGCGCAGAAGGCTCCGATGCCGGGCGGCAAGGTCGAGGTCCGGCCGGTGATGGACTACGACGCCGCCGGATCGACCGAGCACGAGAACGCGGGGGCCGCGCAGTAGGCGTCTCCGCGGAGGCCGTCGACCGCCTGTTCCGCCAGGAGTCGGGGCGGGCGGTCGCGGCGCTCATCCGCGTGCTGGGCGACTTCGAGCTGGCCGAGGAGGCCGTGCAGGACGCGTTCGTGCGCGCGCTCGAGGTCTGGCCCGAGCAGGGCCTGCCCGACAACCCGGGCGCGTGGGTCACCACGGTCGCGCGCAACAGGGCGCTCGACCGCATCAGGCGCGCCCACGTGCTCGAGGACAAGGTGCGCGAGCTCGAGCAGCTGCTCCCGCAGGCCCACGAGGACGACGTGCTCCCTCCCGACAGCTCCATCCCCGACGAACGGCTGCGGCTGATCTTCACCTGCTGCCACCCGGCGCTGGCCCCCGAGGCCCGGGTGGCGCTGACGCTGCGCACGCTCGGCGGCCTGCAGACCCCCGAGATCGCGCGCGCGTTCCTGGTCAGCGAGGGGACGATGCAGCGCCGGCTCAGCCGGGCGAAGAACAAGATCCGCGACGCCCGCATCCCCTACGTGGTGCCGCCCGACCACGAGCTGCCCGACCGCCTGCCCGGCGTCCTGGCCGCGCTGTACCTGATCTTCACCGAGGGCTACGCGGCCACCTCGGCCGAGGCGCTGGTGCGCCGGGAGCTGTGCGCCGAGGCCATCCGGCTGGCGCGGGTGCTCCGCGCGCTGATGCCCGACGAGCCCGAGGTCGCCGGCCTGTTGTCGCTGATGCTGCTGCACGACTCGCGCCGGGCGGCGCGCACCGGAGCCGAGGGCGAGCTCGTGCTGCTCGACGACCAGGACCGCTCGCTGTGGGACCGGGCGGAGATCGAGGAGGGCATCGAGCTGGCGCGGCCGTTGCCGCCCGGCCCCTACGCCCTGCAGGCGGCGATCGCCGCCCAGCACGCGCTGGCCCGGCGGCCCGAGGACACCGACTGGCCCCGCATCGCCGCCCTCTACGAGCTGCTGGCGCAGGTGGCGCCCGGGCCGGTGGTGGAGCTCAACCGCGCAGCGGCGGTGGCGATGGCCGACGGGCCCGAGGCCGGCCTCGAGCTGATCGACGCGATCGAGGGCCTCGAGGGCTACCACCTGATGCACTCGGCGCGGGCCGATCTGCTGCGGCGCCTCGGGCGCCGCGACGAAGCGGCCGAGGCCTACCGCCGGGCGCTCGAGCTGGCGGGCCAGCCCGCCGAGCGCTCTTTCCTGGAGGAACGGCTGGCTGCGTTGTAGCTTGCGAAGGGTGCCGCTGCTGGCCTACGTCCGCGCCCCCGAACCGGCCCCCCGGCCGCACTGGGAGCCCGACTGGCGGGTGTGGCGCTGGGTGCTCGCGGCCGTGGTGATCGGCTTCGCCGCGACGCGCTCGGGCGGGGCGCCGTGAGCGTCCTGCTGCTGTTCGTGGTCTTCGGCCTGGTCTGCCGCGCGGTGTCGGAGGCGCTGCCGTGGGGCGACGGCCTGTCCGACTGGCGCCAGTAGGTTTCGGCGCCATGTCCGCCGACACGCCGAGCACCGAGATCTCCAGCGATCGCGACGAGGCGATCCGCCGCCTCACCGCCAAGCACCACCTCCAGCAGTCGGGGATCTCGTTCCTCGGGCTGACCGTGATCCTCATCGTCATCTGGGCCGTCTCGGGCGCGGGCGAGTTCTGGCCGATCTTCCCGATCCTGGCCTTCGCCTTCGCGTTCGCCTCGCAGGCGGTCGCCGTCTACACGCACAAGGGCATCACCGAGCAGGACATCCAGAAGGAGCTTGCGCGCCGCGGCGACTCGGGGTGAGAATCGGCGCATGACGCGGGCGGTGGTCTGCGGCGGCGGGGCGGCCGGGCTGGCATCGGCCGCGTGCCTGAAGCGGGCGGGAGTCGAGCCGGTGGTGCTCGAGCGGGGCGACGGTGTCGGCGCGAGCTGGCGCGGCTCGCTACGAGGGCCTGCGGCTGAACACCCTCGGATGGATGTCGTCGCTTCCCGGCCTCCGCGCGACTCGCCGCCGCTACGGGGAGTACCCCACCCGCGACGACTGGGTCCGCTACCTCGAGGACTACACCCGCCACCACGACCTCGACGTCCGCTTCGGGGTGGACGTCGACCGGATCGATCGCGCGGACGGAGGTTGGTCGGTCACCACCTCGGAGGGGGAGCTCGCAGCGCCGATGGCAGTCGTGGCGACCGGCCAGGACCGCGAGCCCTACGTGCCCCGGTGGCCGGGGCAGGACGAGTTCACCGGCGAGCTGCTGCACGCATCCCGCTTCCAGAACGCGGAGCCCTTCCGGGACCGGGAGGTGCTCGTCGTCGGGCCCGGGAACACCGGCAGCGAGCTGGCGGCGTTCCTGGTCGCGGGCGGAGCACGCCGGGTGGTGGCGTCCATGCGCACGCCGCCGAGCATCTTCCCGCGGAAGTGGCTGGGCATCCCGCTCAACCTCTCAGCGGTTCCGATGGAGATGATGCCCACGCGGATGGCCGACGCGATGGGCCGCGCCAGCCAGCGGGCGATCTACGGAGACCTGAGCAAGTACGGGCTGCCCATGCCGGAGATGGGCATCAAGTCGACCGTCGAGGAGAAGCTCGTCGCGCCGGCGATCGACGCGGGCTTCGTGGAGGCGGTGAAGGAGGGGCGGATCGAGCTCAAGCCCACCATCGAGCGCTTCGAGGGGCCGGAGGTCGTGCTCAGCGACGGCGAGCGGCTGCGGCCCGACGTCGTGCTCTGCGCCACCGGCTACCGGCGCGGCCTGGAGCCGTTGGTCGGGCACCTCGGGGTGCTGGACGAGCGCGGCCTGCCGAAGAAGCGGCCGGAGGTCGAGGTCGACGGGGCCCGCAACCTGCTGTTCGCCGGCTACACGCCGCGCTTCGCGGGCTCGCTCAGGCAGATTCGCTTCGATGCGCGGCGCATCGGCCGGGTCGCCAAGAAGCGCCTGGCGAACGCCTGATCGTCGTTTGCCGCGGCCCGGGCTGGGCACAGGGGCGCGTCGTGTTCGTCTTCTTCTCCGACCGCCTGGGCTGCCTGGGCTCCGCGCTGCTGTCGCTGGCGGTCACGCTGGTGCTGCTCGCGCTGATCTTCCTGCTGTAGGCCGCAGCGTCTCGTAGGCCACCAGCGCCGCCGCCACCGCGCACACGCACGCCAGCGAGGCCAGCGCCGGCAGCTCCACCGCCAGCGGCGTGAGGGCCAGCGCCACGGCCGCGGCCACCAGGCGCTGGCCGTCGAGGACGCCCAGGCAGCGGCGGCGGAACGCGACGTCGGAGGCCAGGTAGACCGCCACGCCGCCGCACAGCCCGAAGGCGGCCACCGCCTTGAGCGGCTCGTCCACGTCCCCCAGCGTCTTCTTCACCCCCAGCGCCAGCAGCACGATGCCGGCCACGAGCGGCAGGTGGAGGAAGCTGAACGAGTCGCGCGCGGTCGTGTTGCGCCTGCGGCCGGTGAGCGAGTTCAGGCGGGCCGTCACCTGCTCGAGCGCCCCGTCGAAGTAGGTCCACCACAGCGCCGCCGCCAGCAGGATGCCCAGGGTGGCCGCGGCCAGCGCGCCGGCGTCCAGGTCGACGTCCTCGGCCCCCACCCCGATCGCCACGATCGACTCGCCCAGGGCGATGATCACGATCAGGCTGTGGCGCTCGGCGAAGTGCCCGGGCGACAGTCGCCAGCTCTCGATGCCGCGTAGCGCGCCGCCCACGTAGTCGAGCAGGAGGGCGACGATCCAGATCGCCACCTGCGCCGTGCCGTCGAACGCGCTGGCCACGATCAGCAGCGCGGGAGCCGACACCGCGGGCACCGCCAGGGCGCGCGCGGCCTGGCGCACCGTGGCGTCGTCGGTGCCGGCCGCGAACAGCCCGATGTGGGCGACTCGCACGCCGAGGTAGGCCAGGGCGAACAGCAGAGCGTCGCCCTCGAAGGCGCCCGGAATGGCCAGCGACGCCAGCAGCATCGCCGCCATCGCAGCGAAGATCACCAGCCGCACGCTGCGCTTGCGCGTGTCGACCTCGTTGGTCAACCAGGCGTACGCCGCCCAGGCCCACCAGATCGCGGCGAGCACCAGCAGCCCGCGCAGCAGGCCGCCCCACGAGAGGTCGTCGGACAGCCGCGCGGTGACCTGGGTCAGCGCGAAGACGAAGACCAGGTCGAAGAACAGCTCGAGGGGCTCGACCGCCTTCTCCGACTCCTCGTGCGTCGCGCCCACGTTGCACGAAGCTAGAGGCCTGTGTATAGTGAACCAAATGGTTCAGTATTCCTCTCTGGACGACACCCTCTCGGCTCTGGCCGACCCGACCCGCCGGGCGATCCTCGAGCGGCTCGGGCAGGGCAGCGCCACGATCAGCGAGCTGGCCGAGCCCACCGGCATGTCGCTGACGGGGCTCAAGAAGCACGTGCGGATCCTCGAGGACGCTGAGCTCGTGACCACCGAGAAGAAGGGCCGAACCCGGCACTGCCGGCTCGGCCCCAAACGCCTCGACGAACTGACCGAGTGGCTCGAGGGCTACCGCCGTAACTGGGAAGCCCGCTTCAGCCGCCTCGACCAGGTACTCGAGCAACGACAGAAGGAGAAGCAGTCATGAACAGCACCACCAACGAGACCACGATCAGCGCTCAGGACGACCTGACGATCCGGATGGAGCGGGAGTTCGACTACCCGCGCGAGCTGGTGTGGGAGGCCTACACCACGCCGGAGCTGCTGGCCGAGTGGCTGGGCCCCCACGGCGCGAACATGAGCGTCGAGGCCGACGTCCGGGTCGGCGGCAAGTACACCTGGACCCAGGGCGAGTACCAGTTCTGGGGCGAGTACCGCGAGGTCGACCCCCCGAACGTGCTCGAGTCCACGTTCGAGTTCAGCGGCGCGCCGGGCCACGTGTCCGTCGACCGGCTCGAGCTCGAGGAGCTCGACGGTGGCCGCACGCGAGCCGTCGCGATCTCCACGTTCGACTCCAAGGAGGACCGTGACGCGGCCCTGCAGTCGGGCATGGAGAAGGGCGTGGTCGAGGGCTACGAGAAGATGGACGCCATCCTCGAGCGCCTGGCCAGCCGCTGAAGCAGTGCGGGGCTAGACGAGGCTCCGGTTCGTCAGCGCGATCGTCGTGTCGTAGTCGGTGTAGCTGTTGAAGCGACCGCGCATGAACAGAACCTGGGCCTCGTCGGTCCCCGCATGGTTGCGCGGCACCACGGGCCGCATGTGGTGCTGCGCGCTGGAGGTGATCGGCGTGATGTCCCAGTTGACGCCGTCGTCGGGCGTCCTCCACACCTCCACCTGGAACCAGCTCCCCTTCTTGCGCGCGAGGTGGAGGATCTCCGGGTTCTCGTGGTCGAGCGACACGCCGGCCGAGTACATGACCTCCCCGTCGGGGTCGATCGACGGCCCGGCCAGTGCTATCTCCCGCTTGCGCCAGGCCGTCCCGTCCCAGCGCGCGTACCAGTAGCGGTGATCGGTGTAGCCGGTCGAGCGCGAGAAGCTCGCGAAGACGATGCGCGGGTGCCCGTCGGCCCCGACCGCGATGTCGTGCACCCAGGCGCGCATCTCGTAGTCCCACGCGTTGAAGACGCGGTCGCCGTCGGTGGGCACCAGCGGGAGCGGCCCGACGTCCGTCCCGTCGGCTCGCTCCCAGCCCATCCCCGGGATGAAGCGCAGGTAGAAGATGCTCGTGGCGCGGTTGCGCGGGTGGGACTGGGTGTAGGCGAGGTGGATCCTGCCGTCGCGCTCGGCGTACTTGACGTAGGGCCGCTGTGAGGACTGCGGCTCGTCGTCGTCCATGACCTTGACCGCGCTGGTCCAGGTCTCGCCCTCGTCGAGGCTCGTCGAGAGCGTGGGGAGGAAGTTCCCTCCCCGCCAGAACAGGTAGAGCCGCTGGTCGAGCGGCGACCAGATCGGGTTGGGATAGGTGTAGCCGTAGCCGCCCGGGGTGTTGACCGGCACGGTGCGCTCCGGGCCCCAGTTGGCGATGCGGGCCGGCTCGGTGGTGGTGCGGTGATACAGCGGACGGCCGGCGTGACGGGAGTAGAAGGCGGTGATCCGACCGTCCCGGCGCAGGTAGAACGCGGGGTTCGCGTGGTCGTCCACCTGCAGCCGCTCGTGGAGCGTGCGTTTGACCACGGCCCCGGTCTCGTTGTTGTAGGAGGCCACGCGGATGTCGCCGTTGCGGCCGACCCAGCCGAGGATCGTCACGTCCTCCGTGGTGAGCGCCCGCGGTTCGTTGAACCAGCACCAGGCTCCGTCGCCGATGTCCATACCGACCTCCTGGGCGCAGCCTTACCGGCCGCGAATCCCGGGTCAAGTTGTGCACACCCTTTGCGCGCTTGCAATCCCGATTCGGGGGTGAGGACCACCGGCGCCTGGAAGTGGAGGTTCCCGCGCCCGCGGAGCTGCTGCGCGACACCGACGTCCCCGCGGCGGTAACGGCACCCCCGCCGGGCCCGATCGACCTGCGCCAGTGGTGCTCGAAGATCGAGGAACGGGGGGCCCTCGGATCGTGCACGGCGTTCGCCAGCATGGGGATGCTCGAGTACTTCCAGCGCAAGGCGTTCGGCAAGCACATCGACGGCTCGCATCGCTTCCTCTACAAGGCCACCCGCAAGCTGGGCGGCTTCAAGGGGGACTCCGGCGCGTGGCTGCGCACGGCGATGGGCGCGATGACGCTGTTCGGGGTCCCGCCCCGCCAGTACTGGAAGTACGACGTGGACAAGTTCGACGTCGAGCCGCCCCGCGTTCTGTTACCGGGACGGCGCCAGGGACTCTCGTGGACACGATCAAGGGGCACCTCGCCTCCCAGCTGCCGGCCATGTTCGGGTTCACCTGCTTCGCGTCACTGGACCTGGACAAGACCTCGATGACCGGTGAGATCCCCTACCCGAAGGCCAACGAAGAGGTGGTCGGCGGCCACGCGATCCTCGCGGTGGGCTACGACAACGCCAAGAAGATCAAGCAGCAAGGCGGCCCGGAGACCACCGGCGCCTTCCTGATCCGCAACTCCTGGGGTACGGAGTGGGGCATGGACGGCTACGGCTGGCTGCCCTACCGCTACGTCGAGGACGAGCTCGCGGACGACTGGTGGGTCCTGCTCAAGCAGGAGTGGGTCGACACGGGGCAGTTCAAGACCTGAGGCCTCCCGGGCCGGCCGGCTGCTTACCTCAGTCGGCCGTGCCCTTCCGCTCCGACCTGCGCAACGTGGCGATCATCGCCCACGTCGACCATGGGAAAACCACGCTGGTCGACGCGATGCTGGGCGAGTCCAACCGGATCATGGATTCGATGGACCAAGAGCGCGAGCGAGGCATCACGATCCTGGCCAAGAACGCCGCCGTGCACTACGGGGACGTGAAGATCAACCTGGTCGACACCCCCGGGCACGCGGACTTCGGCGGTGAGGTGGAGCGCGGCCTGACCATGGTCGACGGGGTGATGCTGCTGGTCGACGCCTCCGAGGGGCCCCTCCCCCAGACCCGCTTCGTGCTGCGCAAGGCGCTCGAGGCCCGGCTGCCGGTGGTGCTGTGCGTGAACAAGGTCGACCGCCCCGACGCCCGCATCGCCGAGGTGGTCGACGAGGTCTACGAGCTGTTCCTGGACCTCGGCGCCGACGAGGAGCAGATCGAGTTCCCGATCGTCTACACCAACGCGAAGGCCGGCTGGGCTGCTCTCGCCGAGGGCGAGGAGGGCACCGACCTCAAGCCTCTCTTCGAGCTCCTGCTCGAGGCGATCCCCGCGCCCGAGTACGACGAGGGCCACCCGCTGCAGGCGCGCGTGACCAACCTGGACGCCGACTCCTACGTGGGCCGGCTGGCGCTGTGCCGGGTGCACCAGGGCACGCTCCGCCGCGGCGAGACGGTGGCCTGGTGCCGGCACGACGGATCCGTCACGAGCGCGCGGATCGCTGAGCTCTACGTCACCGAGGGGCTGACTCGCGTGGCGGCCGACCAGGCCGGGCCCGGAGAGGTCATCGCGGTGGCCGGCATCCCCGAGATCACCATCGGCGAGACGATCGCCGACCCGGCCGACGCCCGCCCGCTGCCCGTGATCGCGGTCGAGGAGCCGGCGCTGGGCATGACGATCGGCATCAACACCTCGCCCTTGGCGGGCCAGTCCGGCAACCGGCTCACCGCGCGGATGCTCAAGGAGCGCCTGGACGCCGAGCTGGTGGGCAACGTGGCCATCCGGGTGCTCGACACCGAGCGCCCCGACACCTGGGAGGTCCAGGGCCGCGGCGAGCTGCAGCTGGCGGTGCTGGTGGAGGCGATGCGCCGCGAGGGCTTCGAGCTGACGGTCGGCAAGCCCCAGGTGGTCACGCGCGAGGTGGACGGCAAGCTGCACGAGCCGATCGAGCGGCTCTCGATCGACATCCCCGAGGAGTTCCTCGGCGTGGTGATCCAGATGCTCGCGCTGCGCAAGGGACGCCAGGACAAGCTCGTCAACCACGGCACGGGCTGGGTGCGCATCGACTTCCTCATCCCCACCCGCGGGCTGATCGGCTTCCGCACCGAGTTCATGACCGAGACCCGCGGCTCGGGGATCCTGCACTCGGTCTTCGAGGGCTACGAGCCCTGGCAGGGCGAGATCCGCACCCGCCCGACCGGCTCGCTGGTGGCCGACCGCCGCGGCGAGACCGGCACCTTCGCCCTGGTCAAGCTGCAGGAGCGCGGCCAGCTGTTCGTGGGCCCGGGCGAGCAGGTCTACGAGGGCATGGTGATCGGCGAGAACGGCCGGCCCGACGACCTCGACGTCAACGCCGTCCGCGAGAAGAAGCAGACCAACGTGCGCGCGGCGGGCTCCGACGACACCGTGAAGCTGGTGCCCGCCCACCGCCTCTCGCTGGACCAGGCGCTGGAGCACGTGACCGACGACGAGTGCGTCGAGGTCACTCCCGACGCCGTCCGCCTGCGCAAGGTGGTGCTGGACGCCGGCGAGCGCGGGCGGAGCGCCCGCAAGAAGAAGTTCGCCCCGGCGTAAGTCTCGGGCCATGACTGCTCTCACCGGAAGCTGCGGCTGTGGAGCCGTGCGCTTCGAGATCTCAGAGCCCCTGACCGCCGCCGGCTACTGCCATTGCACCCGCTGCCAGCGGCGCACCGGGGGGGCCGCTTCGGCCACCGCGGTGATCCCCAAGGGCTCGCTCACGATCGTCAGCGGCGAGGACAAGCTCGGGACCTGGAAGCCCGAGGACGGCTTCGGGAAGATGTTCTGCCAGGAGTGCGGCTCCGCCGTGTTCGGCTCCAACGAGGACGGCGAGATCACGCTCGTCCGGCTCGGGGTGATCGACGGCGATCCGGGCGTGCGCCCGCAGGCGCGCCAGTACGTGGCCTACGCCGCGCCCTGGGAGCCGATCCCCGACGACGGGCTGCCCCGCTTCGACGAGGCGTTTCCCCGGCGGTGAAGGTCAGCGCCCTCTACGAGGAGCGCTACTGGTATCCCGACGACGGAGGCGTCGTGTGGCTGGCGGGCTACACGCTGACCGACCCCGAGACCGGTTCGCTTCCTCGCTCGCGACGACCCGAAGCTGGCCGAGCGGGGACTGCTGGTGGTCGCCGTGGCTGGCGCGCGCTTCCACGACGAGGCGCTGCAGTCCGAGGAAGCCTCGCCGGGGCGGCGGCTGGTACTGCGTCCGGAGCCGGACAACGAGCACGATCCCGAACGCTGTGGCGGTGGACACCGAGGCAGGCGAACACCTCGGGCTTCGTTCCCCGGGGCGTGGCCATCGAGGCTGACTGGGTCGGCCGTGAGCCTGCGCGAGTCGCGCGCGTCTCCGCGCGACCCGCGCACCGGGCTCACGATGCTGCTCGCGGCAGCGCCCGAGATCCTGCTGGGCTAGCCGTTCGCCTCGGCGTAGCGCTCGGCGATGTGGTCCCAGTCGATCGTCTCGAACCACGCGTCGATGTAGTCCGGGCGCTTGTTCTGGTACTTGAGGTAGTAGGCGTGCTCCCAGACGTCGACGCCCAGCAGCGGCGTCTGGCCGTCGGAGACCGGGTTGTCCTGGTTGGGGGTGCCGACGATGGCAAGCCCCGAGCCGTCGTGCACCAGCCACGCCCAGCCTGAGCCGAACTGCCCCACGCCGGTCTCCTTGAGCTTCGTCTTGAAGTCGTCGAAGGAGCCGAAGGCGTCGTTGATGGCGTCGGCCAGGTCGCCGGACGGCTCGCCGCCGCCGTCGGCCTTCATCGAGCGCCAGAACAGCCCGTGGTTCACGTGGCCGCCCAGGTTGTTGCGCACGGCGGTGCGCTTGTCGTCGGGCAGCTTGTCGAGATTGCGCAGGATCTCCTTGGGGTCCTGGTCCTCCCACTCGGTGCCCTCGAGGGCGCCGTTGGCCTTGTCCACGTAGGCCTGATGGTGCTTGTCGTGGTGGACGCGCATCGTCTCCTCGTCGATGTGGGGCTCGAGCGCGTCGTAGTCGTACGGCAGGTCCGGAACTTCGAAAGCCAAGCTCTTCTCCTTATTCGCGTTCCAAGACAACTACAGGAATCTCGCGGTCGGTTCTCTCCTGGTAGTCGTCGTAGTCGGGCCAGACCTCCGTCATCTGGCGCCACATCTGGGGCCGCTCGTCGGGCTTGGCGGTGCGGGCGCGGACCGGAAAGCGCTCGTCCATCACCTGGATCTCCACGCTCGGCTCCTCCTGGATGTTGAGGTACCAGGCCGGGTGCTCGGGGGCTCCGCCCTGCGAGGCGACGAGCAGGTAGGCCCCGTCCCAGGGCTGGTAGATGAGCGGCGTGGTGCGCTCCTCGCCGCTGCGCCGGCCCTTCGTGGTGAGCAGCAGGGTGGGCGCCCCTCGCCAGTCGTGGCCGACCTCACCGCCGGTCTCCCGGTAGCGCTGCACGTGTTCCTGTCCGAAGAGTTCGTCGGCGTTCTCGGTCATCTGGTGGTGCTACCCCGCCTGCCCGGCCCCTACGCTGGCGCTCATGACGCGTCGCAGGTGGGCTGTGGTCGCGGCCTGCGTGGCGGGAGCAGCCGCATTGGCGGCGCTCAACTTCCTGGTGATACGCGATCCCGAGCCTCGCGCGGCCGGCTGCAAGGGCATCAGGTGCACCGCCGAGCGCTACTCCTCGCTGGTGAAGCGTGACTCGGCCGCCCGGGCCATCCGGGCCTTCAAGGCCGACTACAGGCGCGACGCCACGGTCCGGGCCGAGTGCCACGACCTCACGCACGTGATCGGGCGGGCGGCGGGCAAGAGGTACCGCGACGTGGCGCGCGCCTACCGCGACGGCGACCGCTTCTGCGGCTCGGGCTACTTCCACGGAGTGGTGGAGGAGATCGTCGGCGAGTCCGGCGGCCGGGTCGACGCGAACTCGGTGTGCGCCGGCCTCCGCGAGCGCAGGGCGCGGTCGGTCGACCACTTCAACTGCGCGCACGGCCTGGGGCACGGCTTCATGCGCGTGCGCGGTGACGAGGTGCGGGCTTCCCTGCGCGACTGCGACCGGTTGCGGAGCGGCTTCGAGCGCGAGAACTGCTGGGCCGGCGTCTTCATGCAGAACGTGATGAACGAGGACAGCAACGAGGCGCAGCTGCTGGATCCCGACCGACCGCTGAGCATCTGCGAGCAGCTGCCGGCGCGCTACGGCGAGGCGTGCCTGGAACGGCAGGTGCTCTACGCCCTCGAGCGAACGAACGGCGACTTCCGCGGCGTCTTCGGGCTCTGTGCGCGGACCACGGCCGGCTCGCGCACGGAGTGCACGCGTCGGGTGGGCGGCGCAGCCGCCGAGCTCAACCTGTCGAGCCGCCCCGACGTCGCGGCGCAGGCGCAGGGCACCGCGCAGCTCTGCGGCCTCGCCCCCGACGCCGCGACCGCCCGGCGCTGCGGCGAAGGGGCGGTGGGGCAGTTCGTCTACTACTACGACGGGGTGGCCGAGGCGAGAGAGCTGTGCCGGGCGCTCGGCGTCAGGGGCTGCGCCGACGCGGCCCAGCGGCTGTTCGAGAGGCAGCGCCGTGGAGCCTGAGCTCACGCGGCGGCTGCGCGGCGGGGCGTGGGTCGCCCTCGCGGGCCTCTGCATGCAGCTGGTGGGCATCGGCTGGGACACGCTTCAGCACCACAACGACCCCGACCTCGCCCTGCGCGAGAGCGTCTTCAGCCTGACCAACCCGAGCCACCTGCTGCTGGCGGCGGGCACCAGCCTCACGGCGATCGGCGTGGGCTACGCGCTGTTTGCGCTGGCCACCACGCGCAGCGGCCCGCGGCCCTCCACCGCGGCGGCCATCGGCGCCGTGGTGCTGGCCACTCTGTGGCTGGGAGTGGTCACCGTCGCCCTGCGGACGGGAGGGGTGTCGGGTCGTCACGACCACGATCGGAACGGGGCTGCCCGGGAGCTTCCGGCTCCGGGAGAAGGGCGTCAGCGATGAGCTCGTAGGAGCGCTTGCGGGCCTCGTGGTCGTGGGTGATGGTCAGGACGAGGACCTCGTCGACGCCGTACTCGCGGGCCGCCTCCTCGAGACCGGCTTTCACCGTCTCCGGTGAGCCGACCACGAAGCGGCGGCTGCTCTGGCGCTGCGGCCGGTTGGCCGCCCAGCTCTCGGCGCGCTCGACCGGAGGCACGGGGATGAGCCGGCCCTGGCGCAGCAGCGAGAACGCCATGCGGTGGGAGAGCGAGAGCCGCGCGGCCTCCTCGTCGGTCTCGGCGCACACGGCCACCACGCCGATGGCCGCCCGCGTGCCGCCGCGGTTGCGGTAGTCCCCGACGATCGCGGCGCCGTCGGAGTTGATGAAGTCGGCGAAGCAGTAGGGCAGCCCGAGCTCGGCCGCCCACACCGCGCTCTGCGGGCTCGAGCCCAGCAGCCACGGCTCGGGCTTTTGCGGCTCGCCGGGCATGAGCTTGGCCAGCCGGCCGAAGGGATGGTCGGCCGGCAGCTCGCCGTCGAGGTAGCCGAGCAGCTCGGCCAGGTGCTCGCGGAAGTCGTCAGCGGCCATCTGCCGGCGGTCGCGCTGCAGGGCGAGCATCGTGATCTGGTCGGTGCCGGGCGCGCGGCCCAGCCCGAGGTCGATGCGGCCCGGGTGCAGCCCGGCCAGCATGCTGAACGTCTCGGCCACCTTGAGCGGGCTGTAGTGCGGGAGCATCACGCCGCCGCTGCCGACGCGGATGGTGTCCGTGGCGTCGGCGATCGCGGAGATCAGGATCTCGGGCGCGTTGCAGGAGAGCATCGGCGTGCCGTGGTGCTCGGCGACCCAGTAGCGGTGGTAGCCGAGCGCCTCCGTGTGCTTTGCGAGGTCGACCGTGTTGTGCAGCGCGTCGGCCGGCTGCATGCCCTCGGAGATGGGCGACTGGTCGAGGACGCTGAGGCGAAGGGTCATCGCCGGCGCGCCTCGGGCGCGAGCGACGGGTTGGTCCAGCCGGCGTCGGCCGGGTTGATGTTCGTCCCCGGCGGGACGATCTCGTCGATGCGGTCCAGCACGTCGTCGGAGAGGTCTACCTCCGCGGCGGTCAGCTGGCCCTCCAGCTGCTCCATCGTGCGCGGGCCGATGATCGGCGCCGTCACCGCGGGGTGGCGCATCACGAAGGCGATCGCCATCTCCACGAGGGTGATGCCGGCCTCGTCGGCCAGGCGGCCCAGGGCGTCCGCGGCCTCCAGCTTGCGCTGGTTCTCGGGCAGCGACATGTCCCAGCGCGCGGGCATCATCGCCGCGCGGCGCGACTCGGGCGCGTCGTCCTTGCGGTACTTGCCCGACAGCCACCCCATCGCCAGCGGGCTCCAGGGGATCGTGGCCATGCCGTAGCGGCGGCAGGTGGGCAGGACGTCGGCCTCGATGCCGCGGACCAACAGCGAGTACGGCGGCTGCTCGCACACGAAGCGCTCGCGGCCGCGGCGCTCGGCCACCCACTGGGCCTCCACGATCTGGCTCGGCGGGAACGTGGACGAGCCGATGTAGCGCACCTTCCCCGCCTGGACGAGGTCGCTCAGCACGCCGAGCGTCTCGTCGATGTCGGTGTCCTCCTCGGGGCGGTGGATCTGGTAGAGGTCGATCCAGTCCGTGCCCAGGCGGCGCAGGCTGTCCTCCACCTCACGGACGATCCAGCGGCGGGAGTTGCCGAACTGGTTGGGGTCGTCGCCCATCTTGCCGTGGACCTTGGTCGCGAGCACCACGTGCTCGCGGCGGCCGCCGCTCAGCGCCTTGCCCACGATCTCCTCGGACTCGCCGCGCGCGTAGACGTCGGCGGTGTCCACGAAGTTGATCCCCGCATCCAGCGCGCGGTGGATGATCCGGACCGACTCGTCGTGATCGGTCTCGCCCCAGGCCCCGAACATCATCGTCCCGAGGCAGAGCGGGCTGACCTTCACGCCGGTACGGCCTAGCGGTCGGAGGTCCATATAGGTGATACTGCCAGCCGTGCCCTGCCTGGTCGCCCTGCTCGCGCTCATCTCTCCGCGGCTGGCGCTCTTCGTCATCTGGATCTTCAGCGACCTGCTGGACCGCGCCTACGACGGCTGGATCGTGCCCCTCCTGGGCTTCTTCGTGCTGCCGTGGACGACGCTCATCTACGCGATCATGTGGGACGCCGGGACCAACAGCGTCGAGGGCATCGAGTGGCTGTTCGTGATCCTCGCCTTCCTGATCGACCTGGCCTCCTGGGGCGCCGGAGGCCGCGGACGGCGACATCGCCGTCGCCGCGAGCCGGCCTACGACAGCTGATTCAGCGCCCAGCGCGCCTGGGCCATGATGCGGTCCGCCGGGTAGCGCTCGGGGTCGCGCAGGTGCAGGCGCGCCGCCTCGTCGGCGAAGGCCGAGAGCATGCGCGCGGTGAGCTCGGGGTCGGGCGGGTCGAGGCCCGGCCGCACCGCGGCGGCCAGCTGGCCGATGATCGCGTCGCGGCCCTCGTCGATCTGGCGGTGCAGCGAGGCGGGGGCGCCCTCGGTGGGCATGAGCACCAGCCGCCAGGTGTCGGGGTCCGCCCCGACGGCCTCGATGTAGGCGCGCATCGCCTCGGTCATGCGCTCGCGCGGGTCGGGGTTCTCCAGGGCCGGCGTCAGCACCTCGGCCAGCTGCGCCAGGGCGCGCACCCCCTCGCGCTCCACGAGCGCCTCCAGCAGCTTGCTGAGATCGCGGAAGTGCCCGTAGACGATCGGCCGCGTGATGCCCGCCTCGCGCGCCACCGCCTCGATCGAGACGGCGTGGAAGCCCCGCTTGGCGGCGAGGGACTTCGTGGCGTCGAGCAGTTGCTCCCGGCGCTCGTCGGCGGTTAGCCGCACAGCCATCCTGGGTACGTTACACTGGCGTAAGTTACGCTGGTGTAAGTAGCGAGGAGGCGCATTGAGGGATCAGGTCGACATCTGCATCGTCGGGAGCGGGTTCTCAGGACTGGGGGCGGCCATCAAGCTGCTCGAGGAGGGCGAGCGCGACTTCGTGGTGCTCGAGCGCGGCGACGACGTCGGCGGCACCTGGCACTTCAACACCTACCCGGGCTGCGGCTGCGACGTGCCCTCCCACCTCTACTCCTTCTCGTTCGCGCCCAACCCCGAGTGGTCGCAGACCTACTCGCTCCAGCCCGAGATCCGCGCCTACCTCCAGCGCGTGGCCGACGACTTCGGCGTCCGCCCCTACGTCGAGCTCAACACGACCATGACCGGCGCCTCCTGGGACGACGAGGACGAGCGCTGGACCGTCGAGACCGACCGCGGCACGCTGCGCGCCCGCGTGCTGATCACCGGCATGGGCCCGCTGGCCGAGCCGCGCATGCCCGACATCCCGGGCATCGACAGCTTCGAGGGCGAGGTCATGCACTCCGCGCGCTGGGACGACTCGGTGGAGCTCGAGGGCAAGCGCGTGGCCTCGATCGGCACCGGCGCCTCGGCGATCCAGTACGTGCCCGAGGTGCGCAAGGTGGCCGAGACCGCTGCACGTCTTCCAGCGCACCCCGCCGTGGGTCCTCCCCCACACCAACCGCGAGATCAAGCCGTGGGAGAAGCGCCTGTACAAGCTCTTTCCGCCGGCACAGCGGCTCAACCGGGCCGGCGTCTACGCCATGCGCGAGGTGGCCGTGCTGGGCATGGTCAAGAACCCCAAGCTGCTCAAGCTGATGGAGCGCGTGGCTCGCCGGCACATCAAGAGCCAGGTCAAGGACCCCGAGCTGCGCAAGAAGGTCACGCCGGACTACGACATCGGCTGCAAGCGGATCCTGCCCTCGAACAAGTGGTACCCGGCGCTGTCGGCCGACAACGTCGAGCTGGTCACCGAGGGCGTCAAGGAGGTCAAGCCCAACTCGATCGTCGACGAGAACGGTGTCGAGCGCGAGGTCGACGTGCTGCTCTGGGCACCGGCTTCCAGGTGGCCGACATGCCGCTGGGCAAGGTGGTCACGGGGCGCTCGGGCCAGACCCTCGACGAGACCTGGAACGGAAGCCCGCGGGCGATGCTCGGCTCGACCGCGCCCGACTTCCCCAACCTGTTCATGCTGCTCGGCCCCAACACCGGGCTCGGGCACAACTCGATGGTCTACATGATCGAGTCGCAGATCGCCTACGTGATGGACGCGCTGCGCGCGATGCGCCAGCACGGCGCCAAGGTGGTCGAGGTCAGGCCGGAGGCGGCCGAGGCCTTCAACCAGGAGATCGACCAGCGCCACGTGGGGACGGTGTGGAGCAGCGGCTGCGCGAGCTGGTACCTCGACGACACCGGCCGCAACGCCACGCTGTGGCCCGACTGGACGTTCATGTTCCGCAAGCGGACCTCCTCGTTCAACCCCGCGCACTACCGGCTGGAGCCGGCGTGAAGCGCGTTCTTCTCACCGGGGCCGCGAGCGGCATAGGCGAGGCCACCAAGGAGGCGCTCGAGCGACAGGGCGCCCGCGTGGCCGGCCTGGACCTGAGCGAGGGCGAGGGCCTGATCCAGTGCGACGTCTCCGACCAGGAGTCGGTGGACCGCGCGGTGGCCGAGGCCATCGAGCGCCTCGGCGGGCTCGACGTGGTGGTCAACTGCGCGGGGATCGGCATTCCCCAGAGCGCCGGCAAGCGGCCCGACGAGGGCGCGCACAAGGTCATCGAGGTCAACCTCATGGGCACCTGGCGCGTGACCGCGGCGGCGCTGGACGCGCTGCTCGAGAGCCGCGGGCGAGTGGTGAACGTGGCTTCGGGCCTGGCCTTCGTGACCACCCCCTTCGCCACTGCCTACACGATGTCCAAGCGCGGCGTGACGGCCTACTCGGACTCGCTGCGCCTGGAGTACGGCGACCGTCTCACGGTCACCACCGTCTACCCCGGCTACATCAAGACGCCGATCCACGACGCCGGCGCCGACGAGGGCATCAGCCTGGACGGCGCCGTGCCCGAGGAGAAGCTGCGGGACGCCGTCGACACGATGGTCCGCGCGGTCCTGGGCCCGCCCGCCCGCGACCTCGCCACGACCCGCCGCGGAGCGGTCTCCTACGCGCTCGTGCGCCGCACACCGCGGCGCCTGTTCGACCGTCTCACCGAGCTCCAGCTCAAGGTGCTCGCCAAGCGAGGCCACTTCGACGACTCGGAGATGGCCAGGGAGATGACCGAGCGGCTCAAGCGGGCGTAAGGTCCCGAGGCATGGGACTGAAAGACAAGATCACAGGTCGTGCCAAGAAGGCCGCCGGCGATCTCGCCGGCGACGCGAAGCTGCAACGCGAGGGCTCACGCGAGGAGCGCAAGGGCGAAGCGCGCGAAGAGCTCGAGCGCGAGCAGGAGCGCATGGAGGCCCAGGCCGCGCGCACGCGCGCGAAGGCCGACGAGGTCGACGACCTCGAGCGGGGCACATAGAGGCGCTCGGCGCTTCTGAGGAGGAGCTCCGCCCGCTCCTCTTCTCGGTCGCCTACCGGATGGTGGGCACGGTGGCGGAATCGGAGGACCTGGTCCAGGAGGCCTACCTGCGCCTGCACCAGCGCGACGAGGAGGCGGTTGTCGAGTCGCCCCGCGCCTTCCTCACCACCGTCGTCACCCGGCTGGCGATCGACCACCTGCGCAGCGCGCGCCGGCGGCGCGAGGCCTACGTCGGGCCCTGGCTGCCCGAGCCGCTGCTCGACGACGCGCCCGGCCCCGAAGAGCACGCCGAGCAGCGCGAGACGCTCTCGCTGGCCTTCCTCGTCCTGCTCGAGCAGCTCACGCCGGCCGAGCGCGCGGCCTTCCTGCTGCACGACGTCTTCGGCTACTCGCACTCGGAGGTGGCCGAGATGATCGACAAGAGCGAGGACAACGCGCGCCAGCTGGCCTCCCGGGCCCGGCGGAAGGTCGACGCCGGGCGGCCGCGCGTGCCGGCCTCGCCCGAGCAGCACCGCGAGATCACCGAACGCTTCATGCGAGCCGTAGACGCGGGCGACGTCGAGGCCCTGGTTGGCCTCCTGGCCGCCGACGCCGTCTCGTACTCCGACGGCGGCGGCGTGGTGACGGCGGCGCGCAAGCCGATCGAGGGCGCCGAGCGCGTCGCGCGCTTCCTGACCAAGGTCACCGCCCCCGACAAGCGGCCCGAGGGCCTCGAGATCGAGTCCGCCCGCGTGAACGGGCTACCCGGCTACGTGGTCCGGCTCGGCGGCCAGGTGGTGTGGGTGCTGTCGCTGGAGATCGACCAGGGCCGGGTGCGCACGGTGCGAATCGTGCTCAACCCGGAGAAGCTGCGGCACCTAGCTCCCTGAAGCCCTCGCGCCATGTCGGGTGCGCCGGGCGTCCAGCCCAGCTCGCGCTTGGCCTTCTCGTTGGTGGCGCCGCGGATCTCGGTGAGCATGACCACCATGTGCTCGCCGGCGAAGAGGCGGGCCAGCCACTTCGGAAGCTTGCGCGGCGGCTTGGCCCCCAGCGAGTCGGCGAGCACGGGCACGAAGCTCCCGCACACGCGCCGGCTCGTCGTCCACAACGTTGAAGACGCCGGGCACGCCGCGCTCGATCGCCGCCACCGTGGCGGAGGCGGCGTCGTCGATATGGATGAGCGACCAGACCCCGCCCCCGTCGCCGACGATGGGGAACTGGCGCTTGCGCACGGCCTCGGTCTGCGCCCCGTCGGCGGCGCAGCCCGGTGCCGGGCCCGTAGAAACCGCCGTAGCGGAGCACGATCCCGTCTGCCGCGGTCACCGCGCCCTCCAGGTGCTTGATGGCGGCGAGGATGTCGCGCATCGCGGCCGGCGGATCGTCGTCCAGGGGCGCGTCCTCGTCCTTGACCGGGCCGCCCTCCCGCTTGAAGGGCCAGCCGGCGAAGCTCTGCGCCACGACCCGGGCGCCCACCTCCCCCGCGGCCTCGAGCAGGTTGTCGGTCCCCTCGGTGCGCAGGCGGTTGGTGGGGCCGAACTCCTCGGCCATCTTGCGCGGGTTGCCGATCCCCGCGAGGCCCGTGGCCTGGTGGACCACGACCTCCGGCCGGGCCGACCTTCACGGCCTCGAGCACCGCCTCGCGGTCCAGCGCGTCGAGGACGACGCCCTCGGCGCCGGCGTCGCGCAGCTGGGAGAGCTTGGCCTCGGTCGTGGTGGTGCCCGTCACCTGGTGGCCGTTGGCGACCAGCATCGGGACGAGGCTCTTGCCTATGGCGCCCGTGGCGCCCGTGATGAAGACTCTCATGCCCCCTATGACGAGACGGGCGCCCGAAACGTGACAGCGGTCAGGGCAGGCGGCGCAGGACCAGCACCGCGACGTCGTCGCGCTGCTCGGCGCCCTGGAACTCCGAGCAGGGCCCGGTCGATGCGCTCGACCAGCTCGGCGGCGTCCCCGACCGGCTTCGAGCTGAGCACCTCGACCAGCCGGTGCTCGCCGAAGTGCGTCCGCTCGTCGCTCATCGTGTCCAGCACGCCGTCGGAGAACATCACCACGCACTCGCCCGGCTCGACCTCCGCGGTCACGTAGGGCCAGCCGGGCTTCTCGACGAAGCCCAGCAGCGGGCCGGTGGTGCCCAGAGGCGTCACGCCGGAGTCCTTGGTGACCAGGTAGGGCAGCGGGTGCCCCGCCGAGATGACCTCGACCTGCGAGCCGGGCTCCATCCCCGGCAGGCGCACCGCGGCCAGCGTGCACAGCGGCTGGTTCTCCATCGTCAGGAAGGCGTCGTTCACGCGGTCCACGGCGGTCTCCGCGCTGCCGGTGAGCTGGGCCACGGAGATCATCGTGTAGCGCGCGCGGGCGGTGAGCGCCGCGGCCCGGGCGCCCTTGCCGGCCACGTCTCCCACGAACGAGAGCCAGGCGTCGCCCAGCTGGATCGTGTCGTAGAAGTCGCCGCCGACCTCGTTGGCCGTGCCCGCCGCGCGGAACAGCACCGCGGTCTCCCAGCCGGGAGGCGCCTCCAGCGTGGGGGGCAGCAGCCCCTCCTGCAGCGTGCGCGCGATGCGCGCGCGGTCGGTGAACAGGCGCGAGTTCTCGATGGCGATCACCGCGCGGTCGGCCAGCTGCTCGGCCAGGCGGATGTCGGCGCGGGAGAAGGTGCGGTCGGCCAGCACGAAGGAGATCGCGCCGATCACCTGGTCGCCGAAGCGCAGCGGCGCGATCACCGCGGAGCGCAGGCCCACCGAGCGCAGCAGCTCCAGATGCTCCTCGTCGACGGCGGTCTCCACCAGGAGCTCGTCCGGGATCTCGGGCCAGAACTCGGTCTCGCCGGTGCGCAGCACGCGGCCGAGGCCCCGGTCCTCCTCGAGGTCCGGCGGATAGCGCTCGCGCGAGCGCTTGGCCAGCTCGCACCATCTCCGGGTCGACGTGGGCGATGGCCACCTGGGCCACGTCGCCGTCGGGCGTGGTCAGGTCGACCCCGGCCCAGTCGGCGAAGCCCGGCACGGCCAGCTGGGCCACCTCCTGGAGGGTCTTCTCGTAGTCCAGCGAGGTGGCGAGCGTCTGGCCGGCCTCGGCCAGCAGGCGCTGGGCCAGCTCGGCCTCCTTGACCTCGGTCACCTCCTCGGTCACGTTGACCGCGGCGGCGATGTTGCCGTCCTCGTCGAACATCGGAGCGGCCTTGATGCGCACCCACTGCCAGACCCCGGTCTCGCGGTCGACGCTGCGCAGCAACAGCGGCTCGGGGCTCTCGCCCATGAACACCCGGCGGCCCGGCAGCCGCTCGAGCGGCAGCTGGTTGCCGTCCTCGTCGTACATGACGAACCGGTCCTGCCACGCGCCCGCGGGCAAGGCGAGGATCTCGTCGATCTCCATGCCCATCATGCGCGCGACCGCCTCGTTGGCGTAGAGGAGCTTGCCGGTCGCGTCGTGGATCGTGACCCCGTCCGCGAGGTTGTCCAGCGCCAGTCGCATGAGGTCCGCGCTGAGCACGGGGGCGGGTTGCACGGCACCACCGTACCCTTGAAACCCGCCAAAACGGGAAACTGCGAGCCCGCCGTCATGGAAGCCCACCCCGAGACAGGACGCCCCGAGACCCACGACGAACGGGTCGACCGCAACCTGACCGAGTTGCTGGCCGAGCTGCGCGTGGCGCTGCCCGGCGTGCAGGTGCTCTTCGCGTTCCTGCTGGTCGTCCCGTTCAACCAGGGCTTCGACGACGTGTCCGACTTCGACAAGGGCGTCTACTTCTTCACCCTGCTGGCCACGGCGGTCGCCACGATCCTGCTGATCGCGCCCACCGTCCACCACCGGCTCTACTTCCGCCAGCAGGACAAGGAGTTCCTGGTCGTGAGCGCCAACCGGCTGATGCTGGCCGGCCTCGCCGTGCTGGCCCTGGCCATCGTCGGTGCGATGGTCCTGGTCACCGACTTCCTGTTCGACTCGGCGGCCGCGGTGGCGGCCAGCGGCGGGGTCGCGCTGGTCTTCCTGACGGTGTGGCTGGTGTTCCCGCTACGGCGGCGGCGTCAGCGGGTCAAGTCCACGGCGTAGTCCGGGCTCGAGTAGAGGTCGGACTCGAAGTCCCCGCTGCCGCCGGGGAAGATCACGCGGCCCTCGCGGAAGCCGGCGAAGCGCGCCAGCGACAGGGTCACCTCGGGGAACAACGGGTGGTGGTGGGTCGGGTCGACCCAGAAGGCCTTCAGCGCGGAGGGCAGGTGCGGGTTGACCGTCTCGAGCACCGCCGTGCCGCCCAGCTGGAGCTTGGCGGCCAATAGGCGCAGACAATCGTTGAGGGCCGGCGCGGGGAGGTGCTCGATCACCTGGGCGGCGAAGGCGCCGGGCAGCGTGGCGTCCTCGAGGCGGCCCAGGTACTCCAGCGCGTCGGCGTGCTCGGCCTCCAGGCCCTTGTCGCGGCAGCGCTGCACCATCGCCTCGTCGAGGTCGATGCCCCGGCCGGCTTGCCCGCGCTCCCGCAGCAGCTCGAGGAACTCGCCGCGCCCGCAGCCCACGTCGAGAACCCAGTTCGCCCCCGCGAACAGGGCGGCGTACTGCTCCTGGCGCACGCGGACGAGCGCCTCGTCGCCGCGGAAGACGTCCTCGAAGCCGCGGTAGGCCTCCGACGGATCGGCGTCGGCCGTCTCCGCGCTGAACGCCAGCACGCGCTGACCGTCCTCGGTCCGGCTGATCAGCGGGTGGGCCGGAGCCGGCCGCGCGCGGGCCGCCTCGATCAGCCGCCGGGCGTGCGCGCGTCCGTCGGCCCCCAGGCCCGACTCCCAGACCAGCGACTCGAAGCGCTCCGCGAGGTCGGACACCGCCTGCACCAGCGCCTTGTTGAGCTCCTCCTGGTGATGGGTGTAGGGGCGCATGGCCCGCAGCGCGGCCTGGCGCGCGGCGCCCTTGGGCCCGCCGGTCTTCTGGGCGTCCACCAGCGGATCGAAGTCGAGCTTGCCGCGGGCCAGGCGCAGCGGCCCCCAGGTGATGTGCGCGGGCGGAGGAGGGGGCGGCTCGGAGCGCGGCGGCTCGCCGGCGATCGCCAGGTGCTCCAGGCGATCGCGCGCGAGCGCTCCCACGTTGGCGGGCGAGAGCTGCTCGAGCACCTCGCGGCGCCCACGCTCCGCGCGCTCCCGCGCGGCCCCGGGGTTCTCCCACACCTCGCGCATCAGCTCGGCGGCGTGGCTCACGTCGGGCTCGGCCCAGTGGCCGTCGCTGGGGTAGTTCTCACCCTCCTGGCCGACCTCGGTCATAGTGCTGCGCACCACCCACGAGTTCTCCGGCGTCATGAAGTCGACGTTTCCAGAGAAGCCGGTGGCGATCACCGGCCGTCCCAGCGCCATCGCCTCAGCCAGGCCCAGCCCGAAGCCCTCGGCACGGTGCAGCGAGACGAAGCAGTCGCAGCCCCCCACCAGCGCGTCGCGCTCGGCCGCGGTCACGTAGCGGTCCACCACGTGGACGTCGGGGTGCGAGGCGGCGGCCTCGCGCACCTGGGCGAGGCGCTCGGGCTTGAGGTCCCCGTTGAAGCTCTTGAGCACCAGCTGCGGACCCTCGCCGGGGCGGAAGGCGCGGCGGAAGGCCGCGACCAGCCCAAGCGGGTTCTTGCGCTGTAGCGTCGAGTAGAAGTCGAACAGGAACAGGAAGGTGAACCGGTCGGGCAGCCCCAGGTCGGGCGGCGGGCCGGGCGTGGGCGGCTCGAGCACCGGGAGGGGCACGCGCGCCACCGGCACGTTTGAGGCCGGGCGCAGCACATCGACCACGTACTGCGAATAGGTCCAGATCTCGTCGACGACCCCGAAGGCCCAGGACCAGTCCCTGGGGACCTTGTCGACCTCCCAGGCCCAGACGCCGATCGTCCGCTTGCCGGAGAAGAAGTCCGGGCCCACCTCGCTGTAGAAACGCGGCAGCTCGGGAGCGTTGACGCAGACGAGGTTGAAGGGCACGTCGTCGTCGGTCCCGAGGTGCTCGAACTCGGCCAGCTTGCGGCGGTCCTGCTGCCCCTCGGGCAGGAAGACGTCGACCGTGGTGGTGCGCACCGGGACCTCGGCCGCCTCCAGGGCGGCGACGTAGCGGCGCGCGGCCTCGCCGAGCCCCAGGCCGCCGCGCAGGAAGCCGGCTACGTCCACTCCGATGTTCGCGCTCATCGGTCCAGCTGGCGCTTGATGTCCTCGAGCTCGGCCCGCAGCGAGGTCTGGCCCTTCGCCAGACCCTTGACGCGCTCGTCGAGCGTCTGCACGAGCCGCACCAGCTCCTCGTCTACCAGGCGCTGATGCGTGGCCTGGGGGCGGCTGAGGCGCAGCAGCGCGCGGCGCAGCGGCATGCGCAGGGGGCGCAGCGGCGCTTCGGGGCCGGGCTCCGGCGGCTCGCCGCGGACCCGGCGCAGCGCCTCGCCTACGTCCAGTGAGGCGGTGGAGCCGTCGCCTCCCAGCGGCAGGCCGGCCACGCGCGCCAGGCGAGCGGCCATCGCGGTGCCCGCGGCCTGCGCCGAGAAGGCGTGGCGCACGTCCTCGCGCCCGCGCTCGGCGCGCCGGCGCGCCTCGTCGGGCTCGTCCACCACGCGCCGCAGCTGCGCGGCCGCGTCGTCGAGGTTGGGCTCGGCCCAGGTGCCCTCGGCGGGATAGGGCTTGTTGCCGGGCCCGATCGGCACCTCGCGCCAGTCGACCTCGAACGAGTTGTGCTCGCTGAGCCAGTCGCGCGGCCCCGAGTAAGCGGTGGCCACCACGGGCTTGCCGCGCAGCATCGCCTCGGCGATCGTCAGGCCGAAGCCCTCCGAACGGTGCAGGGAGACGTACGCGTCGCAGGCCTCGGTCAGGGCGGCCATGTCGGCGGGCGATAGGAGTTGGTCGAGGACCTGCACGTGGCCGTGGACGGATGCCGCCTCGAGCAGGCGGCGGTGGGCGTCGTCGTGGCGCTCGGCGCCTATGCACTTGACGACGAGGAGGGGCCCGTCGTCGGGTCCGAAGGCGCGCGTGAAGGCATCGATCGCGCCCAGCGGGTTCTTGCGCTCAAAGCCGCCGCCGTGATCGAAGGCGAACAGGAACAGCGGCCCGCCCGGCGGCAGGCCGAGCTCGTCGCGGCCTGCGTCGGAGGAGGGCTGGGGCTCCACGGGCACCGGCATGCGCACCACGGGAACGGGCGATACGGCGGCCAGGGCGTCCGCCACGTGGTGGGAGCCCACCCACACCTCGTCGACGAGGTCGAAGGCGCGGCGGTAGGCGTCCGGGAAGGCGTCGACCTCCCACCACCACAGCCCGATGGTGTGGCGGTCCCGGAAGAAGTCCTCGCCCAAGGCGTCGTGTGCGCCCTCGAGGCCGTCGGGGTTCACGCAGACCAGGTTCACGGGGTGGAGCGCGTCCTCGGCCCGCTCGGGGGCGCCGCCTTCGATGCGGGGCGCAGAGTCGGCGACCACGGTGAACGGGGCCACTGCGACCCCGGCCTGGACCAGGGCGTCGCGGACCTGCCGGGCGACCTGCCCGACCCCCAGAACCGAGTCGAGGTAGCCGGCCAGGTTCACGCCAAGGGGCAGCCCGCCCGGGGCGGTGTGGGAGGGCTCCTGCATCAAGCATGCGCAGGCTATCGGGGGCTCGCTCTCTACGCTCGCGGTGTGAGCGCGCCCCCGGAGTCAGGCGTGGCGTTGGCGGTACGGGACGTCTCCAAAACCTTCCGTCTTCCCCACGAGCAGGTGCACACGCTCAAGGAGCGTGCGCTGCATCCGTTCCGCAGGCGCTCAGAGGAGAAGCTGGAGGCGCTGCGGGCGGTGTCGGTGGACGTGAGAGCCGGCGAGTTCTTCGGCATCGTCGGCCGCAACGGCTCCGGCAAGACCACGCTCATGAAGTGCGTGGCGGGCATCTACCGGCCCGACTCCGGCGAGATCTGGGCCCGCGGCCGCGTGGCGCCCGTTCATCGAGCTGGGCGTGGGCTTCAATCCCGACCTCACCGCGCGCGACAACGTGCTCATCAACGCGGTGATGCTCGGCCTCTCGCCCGCGCAGGCGCGCGAGCGCTACGACTCGATCATCGAGTTCGCCGAGCTCGAGCGCTTCACCGAGCTCAAGCTCAAGAACTACTCCTCGGGCATGCAGGTGCGCCTGGCCTTCGCGGTGATGGTGCACGTGGACGCCGACATGCTGCTGATCGACGAGGTGCTCGCCGTGGGCGACAGCGCTTTCCAGCGCAAGTGCCTCGACGCGCTGCGCAAGGCCCGCTCGGAGGGCCGCACGATCCTCTTGTCACCCACGACATGAACGCCGTCCAGCGCTTCTGCGACCGCGCGATGCTGATCGACGGCGGCGACGCTCATCGCCATCGGCGACCCGCGCGACGTCTCGCGCCGCTACGAGGAGGTCAACATGGCGCTGTACGGGCGCTCGGAGGGTCCGGTCCTGCACACCGGCGACGGCTCGGCGGCGATCGCGGACTGCTGGACCGAGGACGAGAACGGCGCGCGCGTCGGAGAACATCCAGCACGGCCGCCCGGCCCGCATCCGCATGGACGTCGAGCTGCGCGCGGACGCCGAGAACCCGAACTTCGGCTTCATGGTCACCGACGAGCAGGGCCGCGGCGTGCTGGCCATCGCCTCCGAGGTAAAGAAGCCGCATCGGGCAGCTACCGCGCCGGCGACGTCGTGTGCGTCGACGTGGCCTTCGACTGCATCCTGGCGGCCGGCGAGTACCAGATCTCCCCTGAGGTCCGGCACCACGGGGTTGAGCGGCGGCTGATGGACCACCGCGAGAACGCCAGCCTCGTTCGAGGTGATCGGCGCGCCCGCCGACTGGCGGCATGGTCGACCTGCCGCACTCGCTCTCGGTGTCGCGCTCGGAAACCGCGGAGAGGACCGGCTCGTGAGCGTCTCGGCCGAAGCACCCGCGCGCCGAATCACCGGGCCCGCCGCGCTCAGCGGCGACTGGCGGCGCTTCCTCAACCTGACGATGACGCTGGCGCTGACCGACTGGAAGCTGCGCTTCTTCGGCTCGGCGCTGGGCTACGTGTGGTCGCTCCTGCGGCCGCTGCTGCTGTTCGGGATCCTCTACCTGGTCTTCAGCCAGATCGTGAAGATCGGCGAGGCGGTGCCCAACTACCCGCTGGTGCTGCTGATCGGCGTGGTGCTGTTCGCCTACTTCGCCGAGGTCACGGGCGACTGCGTCACATGCGTCGTCGACCGCGAGTCGCTGGTGCGCAAGGTGTCGTTCCCGCGCATGGTGGTGCCGCTCTCGGTGGCCGTGTCGAGCTCGTGGAATCTCGGGCTCAACCTGATCGTGGTCGCCGTGTTCGTGATCGCCTCGGGGGTGGAGCCGCGCGCCTCCTGGCTGCTGCTGCCCATCCCGATCCTGCTGCTGGTGGTGCTGGCGACCGGGGTCGGGATGCTGGTCGCCGCACTGTACGTGTCGCTGCGCGACATCGGCCCGATCTGGGACGTGATCGCGCAGGGTCTCTTCTATGCCACGCCGATCTTCTTCCCGATCGAGTTCGTGCTCGACAACTTCAGCCAGACGGCGGGCCGGCTGGCGATGGTCAACCCGTTGGCGGCGATCATCACCGAGGCCCGCCACCTGCTGATCGGGCCCGAGCTGGTGAGCGCCTCGCAGGCCATCGGGGGCAGCGCCCGGCTGCTCATCCCCACCGCCATGGTCTTCGGCCTCGCCGTGCTGGGCTTCTGGGTGTTCAACCGCAACGCGCCGCGGGTGGCCGAGGCGCTCTAAGGGGCTGGCCTCACGGCCTCGAGCCAGTCGACGCGTTGTCCGCACAGGCGCTCCGCGTCGCGTGGCGGCAGGTATCGAACCGAGCGTCGGCCGTCGTCCGGGGGCTCAGGACGACGGGGCCTAAGAATGCGAGATGGGATCTGTCTCCCCCGCCGCTTCCGGGCCGCAGATCGCCGCCTGCACGAGTCAACTCGAGTCTGTGGAGGCCCTCGGTCAGTTCGATGGCACCAAGCCTCAGATAGGCGCCCTGGTTAGCGCTCTCGTACGACACCCCGCCGACGCGTCGGCCATCAATGAAGACGGCTACCTCGCGGGTGAACGAGCCCAGCACCCACACGCAGTAGCGGCCGGTTTCCGGGACCCGGATTGCCGGGCTGAGTCTTCCCGCGCTGCCGGTGGCCACCGACTTCGGGTAGAGCTCGTACTCGACCTCGCCGAACCCTTCCGTGCGACTCCCAGCCTTCAACCGGGTTGTAGAGGATGGCCGGCCCGACGCGCGAGCATAGGCGATCTGCGCTCCCTCGTCTTCGGCCTTCGCGGCGAACCGCTTTACCAATCTGCAGGATGGGCGAGAACCGGGCTGAAACACGCCTCTCCGAGCGCCAGATGCCGTCGAATCAGCGGAACGGGGTTCGTTCCCAGACCTCGTAGTAACGCTTGCGGCGGCGAAGGCGATAGTTGGCCGGGGGACGCGAAGCCGTTGGGGAGCGACGGAGCACAAGAAAGCGTGCGGCCCGAGGGTTGTGAGCGCTATCCCGTCCGGGTCCAATGGGGACTTGAGGCTGGGGTGCAAACCGTCGGTGTTCGCCGCTAAACGTGTGGGCTGCGCCCTTCGGGTTGAGCGGCCCGGTCGGGAACTCGAACGGCCATTCGGGCTGGCTGAGCACTTGAGCGCTGCGCATGAAGTGCTTGGCGAACTCGTCAAACTCGGTGAAGACGACCGGCCCGCGCCCCGTGAGCTTGTCCGCAATCGACGGTTGTCGCGATACCGGTCATAGGGAGCGAGCTGTGCGTCGTGGTACGCGAGCACGTTGGTTGACCAAGACCGCACCTCCGACCACGACCGCCACCGCAGCACCGACAACGTCGTCCTCGCCCGCTTGAACAGAGCAGCCACACGGCGGCCAGCATCGCCAGCAGCAGCGCGACGGTCGAAACGAGCACCAGGACCTTTGCGTCCGCGTAGGGGTTTCCGCGCAACCACAGCAGGGCTGAGATCGGCATCAGTAGTCCCGGTCAGCAGCAAAGGCCCAAGCGCGCGTCGACGAATGGCCATGATCAGCCCGAATGCCGCGACAGCGCCCACCAGCAGCGCGAGCGCGGCCGTCGCCTTTGGGTGCAACGGCGCGTAGCGGTAGTCGCCGACCGGCCAAGCGCCGAGGGCATGCAGGACATCGAGCGGCCGCGGGAGGTTGCCCAGCAGATTGCCCGACCGAAAGGGTCTTGTCGTTGGCCTTGAACGCCGTCGTGAGCGCCGCCGAGCACCGGCAGCGCCAGCAACACCGCAGCGAAGACGGCACCGCCCGTGGCGAACAGCGCGCGGCGGAGCGGAGTCCGCGCAGCCCGACGAGCCCTGCCGCAACTCCGACGAGTACCGGGGGCCCGACGTAGACCAGCCCCGCCGGGCCGAGGGCTCCGACCGTCGCCAGGGCCGACAGCACAGAGGCAGGACCGAAGCACGCGCCGGCCAGCGCTCGACCAGCATCAGCGCCACCAGCGCAAAGGTCAGGGAAATTCCGGCCAGTGCCGTCATCTCCTTGATCGAGCCCTGTAACGCGAAAGCGATGACCAGCGCGGGCTGGGAGGCGATGAACGCGACCAGCGCTCGAGCTCGCGCTGGAGCGGAGCGACGCGATACAAAAGACCGTTGAGCGCCAGCGCGGTTGCGGCCACCAGCAGCGCCAGGAAAGGCTGGTACAGCCACGCCACATCCAGGAGCCCCAGGGGGGCCAGGAGCCCCAGCGCTGCCTGCGGACCCATGGGGTAAGCGGTGATCGAAGTACTTGCGAACGGTGAGCCCGTAGGAAGAGTCGGGCGGCGGCTGGGACTGGGTGCCGGCCTCGCCGAGGCGGTCGGCCAGCGCGAGCTGGTGGGCGGTGTCGCCCAACACCAGCGAGCCGGTGAACTCGGCTCGCCGGACAAGATCACCGGGCGCGGCGACCAAGAAGGCCACGCCAACCGCCGCGGCCGCCGCCCACGGGTCGAAGCGCAGCGCGCGCAGGCGGTCGCGGGCTAGAACCAGCCCGACCAGCGCGATCAGCGCGATCAGCGGCAGGGCGAGGTTCACCAGGAACTCAGCCACCACCAGCACGCGCGCGACCACCAGCACGGCGGCCAGCCCCACGGGCAGGAGCAGCACTCCGGGCAGGTCCCTACCGGAGAGTCGCTCCACGAGCAGGCCCCATCCGAGGAAGATCAGGCAGAGGAGGAGCGGAAACAGCAGCCAGGCGGCGAGCAGATCCACGACCGCGGGAGGCTAGTGGGCCACCCGCCCTCGCTAGCCTGCCTGCGCCGATGGCCAGACGCGCGCTGATCACCGGCATCACCGGCCAGGACGGCTCCCACCTCGCCGACCTGCTGCTGGAGAAGGGCTACGAGGTCCACGGCATGGTGCGCCGCTCCTCCAGCGAGGCCTTCGGGCGCCTGGAGCACATCCGCGACGACCTGGTTCTGCACACCGGCGACCTGCTCGACCAGCGCTCGCTGGGCGACGCGATGCGCGCCTGTGAGCCCGACGAGATCTACAACCTGGCCGCCATGTCCTTCGTGGCCGCCTCCTGGAGCCAGCCGGTGCTGACCGCCGAGTTCACCGGCACCGGCGTGACGCGCATGCTCGAGGCGATGCGCGAGGTGGTGCCCGAGGCGCGCTTCTACCAGGCCTCCTCCTCGGAGATGTACGGCATGGTGCGCGAGGTCCCCCAGTCAGAGACCACGCCCTTCTACCCGCGCTCGCCCTACGGCGTGGCCAAGGCCTACGGGCACTTCATCACCGTCAACTACCGCGAGTCCTACGGCCTGCACGCCTCCTCGGGGATCCTCTTCAACCACGAGGGCGAGCGGCGCGGCCTGGAGTTCGTCACGCGCAAGGTCACCCACGAGGCGGCGGCGATCAAGCTGGGCCTCAAGGACGAGCTGGCGCTGGGCAACCTCGACGCCGAGCGCGACTGGGGCTATGCCAAGGACTACGTCGAGGCGATGTGGCTGATGCTCCAGCAAGACGAGCCCGACGACTACGTGATCGCCACCGGCGAAAAGCACAGCGTGCGCGAGCTGGTGGACATCGCCTTCGACCAGGTCGGCCTCGACCCCGAGCGCTACGTGCGCATCGACCCCAAGTTCCTGCGCCCGGCCGAGGTCGAGCACCTGGTGGGCGACTACAGCAAGGCCGAGGAGAAGCTGGGCTGGAAGCCGGCCACCAGCTTCGACTCGCTCGTGCGCCTGATGGTCGACCACGACCTCGAGCTACTGGCCAGTGGGGTGCCGCAGAAGCAGGTCGGATGATCCGCCGCTTCCTGGAGGCGAACCTCCGGGCCTCGCGCGCGCTGGACAAGAGGCTCCCGACCGGGCCATCGAGCTGTACGAGCGCTACGACCGCGACGCGGCGGCGCCCTTCCCCACCGACCCTGAGCTCACCGCCGCCGACGTGGGCGGCGGGCGCACCTGCTCCTACGCGCACCTGCTGCCGGCCGAGCGAGCGCGGCTGGTGGCCGTCGACGTCTCCGCCGAGGAGCTGGCGCTGAACGAGGAGGCCGACGAGACGCGCGTGGCCGACATCACGCGCGGCCTGCCCTTCGAGGACGGCGAGCTGGCGTTCCTCAGCTCGCGCGCGGTGATGGAGCACCTGCCGGAGGTGGGCAGCTTCGTGGACCACGCGCACCGCGTGCTCGCGCCGGGCGGGCGCACGATCCACCTCTTCCCCGGGCGCTATGCGCTGTTCGCGCTGGCCGCGCGACTGCTGCCCTTCGACCCCCTGAAGGGGCTGCTGCACCGCGTCTACCCGCAAACCCACGAGGTGGTCGACTTTCCGGTCTTCTACGACCGCTGCCACCCGAGCGCCTTCGAGCGCCTGCTGCGCGAGCGCGGCTTCACCGAGGTGCAGGTGAGCGTGAGCTTCAACCAGACCGACTACGCCGCCGCGCTGGTGCCCGCCTTTGTGCTGGTCGCGCTGTACGAGGTGGCGGTGCGGGCGCTGGGCCTGCGCGACCTCGCGGCCTACGTGCTGGTCAGGCCCGCAAGCCCGCCTAGCCGCGGCGGCGCAGGCCCAGGATGGAGATGAGGAACGAGGAGAAGATGATCTGCACGCCGACGATCGCCAGCATGGCCGCGATCACGGACAGGCGCTGCTCGGCCAGCTCGCCGAACCCGCGTTGCGCCCAGGTGACGAAGATCACCCCGCCCACCATTAGGCCGGCGAAAAGCACCGCAGCGCCCAGCATCAGCCCGTGCTCGAGCCGGAAGCGCGCGCGCATGCGATCGAACCAGGGGTCGCGCTCGCCCATGAAGTAGGTGCCGTAGGCGTGGGCGCACAGCCCGAGGCCGACGATCTGCACGCCCACGATCGCCAGCAGCGCGCCGCCCACGAGCGTGTGCAGCTGCCAGGGGCGCCCGAAGACGTCATCTGCGCGACCACGGTCAGCGAGATCAGCGCGCCCAGCAGGGCCATCAGGCCGCCGGGAATGATGAACAGGTGGGTGGGGCTGTGGACGAGCAGGAAGCGGAGGTGGCGCCAGCCGTCGCGGAAACTTGAGAGCTTGGACTCGCCGCCGCGCGGGTGGTACTCGATCGGCACCTCCTCGATCGCCAGGTTCTCCTTCGAGGCCCGGATGACCATCTCCGAGGCGAACTCCATGCCGGTGGTGCGCAGGTCGAGGCGCGGCAGCACGTCGCGGCGCAGCGCGCGCATCCCGCAGTGGGCGTCCTTGACGCCGGTGCGGAAGAAGAGGTTGAGCACGCCGGTGAGGACGGGGTTCCCCACGTAGCGGTGCAGCCAGGGCATGGCGCCCGGGTGGATGTTGTCCATGCGGTCGCCCATGACCATCTCGGCGCCGTCGCGCAGGCGGTCGATGAAGCCGGGGATGTCCTCGAAGTCGTAGGTGAGGTCGGCGTCAAGCATCACGAGGTACTCGCCCTTGGCGGCGGCGAAGCCGGCCAGGTAGGCGCTGCCGTAGCCGCGGCGCGGCTCGTGGATCACGCGGGCGCCGGCGGCCTCGGCCAGGGCGGGGCTGCCGTCCTCCGAGCCGTTGTCGGCCACGACCACCTCGCCGCGGAGGTCGTGCTCCTCGAGCACCGCCCGGGCACGGGTGACGCACTGCTCGATGTTCGCCGCCTCGTTGAGGCAGGGGATCACCACCGAGACGAGCACCTCTGACTCGGCCGGAGAGGCGACCTGCCACGCCTCCGCGGGTGACTTCGGGAGTGCTCATCGTGATTGAGAGCAGCCGGGCGGGGCGCGAAGTTGCGCCCTCAGCTACTGCGATGGTAGACGCCCGTGAGGGTCTGCCTGGTCTACGACTGCCTCTTCCCCCACACGGTGGGCGGCGCCGAGCGCTGGTACCGCAACCTGGCCGAGCGCCTGGCCGCGACGGCCACGAGGTCACCTACCTGACCCTGCGCCAGTGGGATCGGGTGAGGATCCGGGCGTGGAGGGCGTCGACGTGCATGCCGTCGGCGCCGCGGATGGAGCTGTACACGGGCGGGCGCCGGCGGATCCTGCCGCCGCTGGTGTTCGGGGCGGGCGTGCTGCTGCACCTCTTGTGGCACGGCCGGCGATACGACGTCGTGCACACCGCTTCGTTTCCGTACTTCTCCTTCTGGCGGCAGCGCTCGCGCGGCCGCTCGGCCGATACGGAGTCGTGGTCGACTGGCACGAGGTCTGGACGCGCCGTACTGGCAGGACTACCTGGGCCGCGCGGGCGCGTGGGCGGCTGGGTGCAGCGGCTGTGCGCGAGGGTCCGCCAGCGTGCGTTCTGCTTCTCGCAGCTGCACGCGCGCGGCTGCGCTCGGAGGGGCTCCGCGGTGAGGTGACCGTGCTCGAGGGCGAGTACGAGGGCGAGCGGGCGGCCCGCGCCGGAGCCCGGCGGCGACACGGTGGTGTTCGCCGGGCGCCACATACCCGAGAAGCGGGTGCCGGCGCCTGGTCGAGGCGATGGCGCTCCTGCCGGAGCCGTGCCCAGCCTCGCTGCGACTCTACGGCGACGGCCCCGACCGCGCCGAGGTGCAGCGGCGAATCGCGACCTAGGCCTCAGCGACCCGTGCACGTGCACGGCTTCGTGGACCCCCGAAATGTCGAGCGACGCGCTGCCCCTGCCCGCGGCATGGTCCTGCCCTCCCGGCGCGAGGGCTACGGCCTGGTCGTAGTCGAGGCCTCGGCGAACGGCATGCCCAGCGTCCTGGCCCCGGGCCCGACAACGCCGCGACGGAGCTCCTCGACGAGGGCGCCAACGGCTTCGTGGCCCGACTCCCCCCCGAGCCGGGCGACCTGGCCGCGGGTCCAATCGAGCGCGTGCGAGCCGAGGCGCCTCGCCGCTGCGCGAGCGCCACCGCCGACTGGTTCGAGGCCAACGGGCAGCCGGCTGTCGCTTGACGGCTCGCTCGAGCGCGTCGCGAATGTCTACAGCGGGGAACGGAACGGACTGTGGCCCCGCGGGTGAGCGTCCTGATCGGCGCTTACAACAACGCGGACACGCTACCGCGGGCCATCGGCTCGATCCTCGCCCAAACGGTCACTGCGCTGGAGCTGCTCGTTGTCGACGACGGGTCGAGTGACGAGACTCCCGACCTCGTCCGCGGCGTCGACGATCCCCGAGTCCGTTATCTGCCGCTCGAGCACAGGGGTATCTCGCCGAGCCTCAACGATGGTCTGCTCGAGGCCTCGGCGCCGTTCGTCGCGATCCAGGACGCCGACGACCATTCCGACCCCGTGCGCCTCGAGCGCCAGCTCGAGCTGATCGAGCGCGACGCGACGGTGGCGGTCGTGGGCGCGCGAATGCGGGAAGAGGATGGGCAGGGCCGTCCGCTGCGGTCGCGTACTTCGTTCGCGGCAGGGGACGTGGGGGACGTTCTGATGCGCTTCAACCCGATCCCCAATTCCTGCGCGCTCATGCGTCGCGACCTGGTGCTCGCACTCGGCGGCTACGACCGGCGCTATCGCTATGCCATGGACTACGACCTGTGGCTTCGTCTCGCCGAGCATGGCCGGGCGGTGACCGTCGACGAGGTCCTCGCCACCCGAGTGATGACTGGGGTGAACGTCGCCAGCCGCAGGGAGCGCCAGCAGATCGCCGAGACGATCGCGATGCGAGTGCGGGCGTTGCGACGCCGGCGAACCCTGCGAGGCTCCTCGGGGCTCGCGGTGGCCGGCCTGGCCTACGCCGCGCCTCTGCCGCTCAAGCGCGGGCTGCGTCGTGGGCTCGGTCAGGCGCCGTGAGCGGCGACCTCATCGAACACCCGAGCCATGTCCTCCAAGAAGCGTTCCGCGGAGAAGAGCCCCTCCACGCGCTCCCGTGCGGCTCGGCCGAGGCGCTCGCGCAGGCCTCGGTCGCACGCCAGCTCGCCCATGGCAGCCGCCAGCGCGGCCGTGTCGCCAAGAGGGGTGACCACGCCGGCGTCGTCGACGGCCTCCGGGTTGCCGGCGCCGTCCGATACCACCGTAGCCAGGCCGCTGCCCATCGCCTCGAGCACCGCGAGCGACAGTCCTTCACGCTCGGACGGCATCACGAACACGTCCGCCGCGCTGAACAACCGCTGCGGATCGTCGCGGTAGCCGAGCGCCCTGACACCTGATCCGGTGCGCGCCCGTACCGCCTCCTCCTGGGGGCCAGTGCCCGCAACGAGGAGCACGAGGGGCGCACCATCCGCGCGGGCCCGCTCCACCGCTTCGACTGCGGTGAGCGGGTGCTTGCGCGGCTCGAGCTCGCCCAGGTACAGCACCACGGTCTCGCCATCCCCCAGACCCAGGTCACTCCGTGCGGCGCGCCGCTCCTCGTCTCCCGGACGCGGCGGCAGGCGGATCCCGTTCGGCACCTCCATGAGCTTCCCGCCGGCCGCGTCTCGCCAGATGGCCGCGAGCTCTTCCAGCTCTGGCGCAGAGCTGCACACGGTCCGGTCAGCGGCCGCCGCGACCATGCGGAGGCGGCGCCGCGCGAGGGCGCGCTGGAACCCAGTCGTGCGGCGAAGGAAATGCAGGCCGTGGGTTCCGAACACCGAGGGCCGGGCGCGCAACTCGCGCACGCATATCATCGCCACCACGTCCCCGATCGCGTGAAGCACGGCTGCGCTCGGAGCGTCTCGACGCAGACGCATTAGCGTCGCGGCGATCGATGGACCAGCGAGCCAAGCGCGGCGGGTCGAGCTCAGGTAGACCTTGTGGTGCTGCCAGCCCTCGATCTCCGATAGCAGGTCGACGACCATTTCGGCGCCACCCCCGGGGTGGGGCAGGATGTGGATGATGCGCCGCATGGGGTTAAAACGTACTGCGCAGTGCGCCCGCTGCCCGTGCTGTCGCAGCTCTCTCTCCGGCGGTGACCGCTTCTCCGGCCGCGACCGCCTCCACGGCGGCTCGGGAGAGTTCGAAGTGGTTCGTTGCCCGCGCTGCAGGACCGGCCTGACGCTGCCCCTGGCCGCCGCCTCGGAGCTCGGCTCGCTCTACCCCGAGACCTACTCGCCGTACGCCCTGCCCTCATCGTCCCTCGCTCGTCTGGCGTCGACGGCGATCCGCCGCTGGCAGGCCTTCATAGGGCTCCGTGGCGCGCCCCTCGCGGCGCTCCGCCACCGACCGCCTGAGCGGATTCTCGACGTCGGCTGCGGCCGCGGCGACCTTGGCGCGGAACTAATCGAGCGCGGCTGGAGCGTGACCGGGATCGAGCCGTCGGCAGCCGCGTGCGAAGTCGCCGCCGCCCGCGGAATCGACGTGCGCCAGGGCACGCTGGACGACGCGGAGCTTGAGCCGGGGGCCTACGCGGCGGTCTCGTTCCGCCACTCGTTGGAGCACGTAGTGGACCCGGTAGCGGACCTGGCGACCGTTCGGCGAGCGCTCGCACCGGGCGGCCTCGCCCTCGTCACGGTGCCCGCGTTCGACTCAGGACAGGCCCGCCGCTTCAGGTCCCGTTGGTATCACCTGGACCTGCCTCGCCATCGCACCCACTTCACGCGCCTCGGGCTCGTCGAGGCTTTCACGCGTGCGGGCCTGCAGCCTGTGGAGCTGACCGGCTCGACCAGTGTGGAAGGGCTCCCGGCCAGTGTCCAATACGCGCTGGTCGGGCACTGTCTCTTTCCATCCGGCACGGCGCTGCGGCTCGCCGTGGCGGCGAGCGCCGCGCTCCTGCCGGTCACGCGTCTCGCCGGCCCCGACGTGCTTCACGGAGTGGCCCGCAGGCCCGCGATGAGCGCAGCGAGCGCCTTTGCCAGCGCGGGATAGACCTGGCGCTCGAACCCGCGCGGGGCGAGTAGCGCCGCGGTGTAAGCGGATGAGCCGCACCCGCGGGCTCGAGCGGCGCGAGCCGCCACCTGCAGCGCTCGACCCGATGGGCTGGCGCGAGAACGTGCGCCGCCGCCGCGGCGACTACGCCGACGCGGCCGCCAGCTGATCGATCAGGTCGAGCACCGGCGCGTCGGCGTGGCGTCGCCGGTCACGCCGAGCGCCTCGGCGAGCTCCTCCTGGGCGAGCTCGCCCTCGCGCTGGAAGGGCTCCGGCAGCTCGCCACCCGTGGCATCGAGGAAGGTGGTCTGCAGGCCCGCCACGCCGGCCTGCAGCGTGGCGGTGGAGACGCCCCCGATGCAGTGGTCGCAGCCCTGGAGCAGGTCGCCCAGCGGCGACCTGACGTCGACCCGCGCGCCCAGCGAGGAGCCCTCGGGGACCAGGCGGAGGAACGCGTCGGGGCTCGGCTCGAGCGGGTGCGGGCGCAGCACCACCTCGCTGCCCGGCCGGGGCTCCTCCACCGCGCGCAGGGCCCCCGCGACGAAGCGCTCGCTCACCCGGGCGTTCCAGCGCGCGGAGAAGACAGTCGGGCTCTGCACCAGCGCGAGCGTCGGGCCCTTCCGGCGCGGCTTGAGGGGCCACGCGGCGGCGGGCGCGGCCGGGTTTCCGGTGACCGTGGCCTCGCGGCCGTGGCGCTCGCGCACCTCGCGCGCGTCGCGCTCGGCCCAGGCGGCGGTGTGGTCGGCCTGGCCCTTGTCGGGGTCGTGGGGCTCGGGCGCGTAGCCGTGCTGGATGAGCAGCGAGGGCACCCCGGCGGCGCGCGACGCGCTGAGCAGCGCGCGAACGCTGGACAGGCTGTCGAAGGGCACGGCCACCACCTCGATGCGCCCGTTTGCCAGCGCCCGCGCGTTGCGGTCCACCAACGCGAGTGTGTCCGGCGCGCGCCGCTGCAGCAGTTCGACCGCGCGGTCGTGGCCGAGCTGAGCGGCGGGCTCGCCGGCCGGCGTGATCTCCGCGCGCCGCGCACAGCGCAGCCTTCACCTTCGCGCCGAGCGCCGGCGCCGCACGCGGCCAGGCACGCCCACCCAGCCGCCGCGCCACAGGGCCCGGGCCAGCCCGGCGCGGCCCAGCTCCGGCAGCGAGGCGGGGTCCAGCACCGGCGCGCCCGCCGCCCCCGCCAGCGCGCGGGCCACGGGCAGCGAGGTCGGTGCGTTGACCACCAGCACGCTGCCGCGCACGCGCTGGGGCGCGCCGATGCCCGAGGCGATCAGCGCTCGCTGCAAGGGCGACAGCGAGCTGAGCGGGTCGGGCACGGTCAGCCCGGCCGCCCCCGGCGGAGACCACCTCGCAGCCCAGCGGCGCGAGCGCGTCCACCCAGGCCGCGACCGTGCGCGGGTCGAGCCCGTGCGGCTCCAGGCGCTCCGCCCCCAGCCCGCGCACCGCGGCGGCGCACCGAGGCGAGCAGCCGCTCGACGGGCAGGAAGGCGTCGCGGTACAGCTCGACCTCCCAGATCCAGCCCAGGTCGGCGCCGTCCGCGGTCAGCGCGTCGCGGCGGGCCTCCACCCAGCCCGCGTCGCCGCGCGGGCGCGGTCCTCCACCTCCACGCGGGCGGGGAAGTCGAGCCAGTCGTCGAGCAGCACGCCGTCGGGGATCGACGCGGTGCGCGCGGCGGGGCAGGCGGCCAGCAGATGACGGCCGCGCGAGAGCTCGGGCGGCGCGTCGTCGGGCCCCGGCCAGAGGTGCAGCTGCGCGCTCACGCCGCCGCGATCAGCTCGGCCAGCGAGGCCCGGGGGCCGGTGGCCGCCACCACCGCCCGCAGGTGCTCGAGGTCCTCGGGCGTGTCGAGCGTCAGGCGCACGTCGGCGCGGCGGCGGGTCGAGCGTCACCGCCAGCTGCGGAAAGCGCTCGGGCCGCGAGCGCACGAAGGGCGTCACGTGCTCGCGGTCGTAGGGGTCGGTCGCCTCGGCGTCGGCGGCGAGCAGCGCCTCGGCGCTCACCACCTCGGTGTCCATGCCCACCGGGTAGGTGCGCGGCTCGATCACGTTGGCCACGTAGTCGGCGCCGCCGGCGCGCCACTCGGCCACCACCTCGTCCACCACCGCGGGGTCGATCAGCGGGCAGTCGGCGGTGATGCGCACCAGGCCCTCCGAGTGCCGAGCTCGCGCGCGGCGATCGCGTAGCGGGCGAGCACGTCGTCCAGCGGTCCGCGCACCACGCGCGCCGGCGGCGGCCTCGGCCACCGGGTCGTCGCCGGGATCCTCGGAGGTGGCGACGATCACGTCCGCCAGCTCGCGCGAATCCCTCAGCCGGCTGACGACCCACTCGAGCACGGGCCGCCCACCCAGATCGGCGAGCACCTTGCCCGGCAGCCGCGTGGAGCTCATGCGCGCCTGGACCACCGCGACGGGGGCCGGCCGCACGGTCAGCTGTACGTCGGGAGACCCTCGGCGAGCACGCGGATCTCGTCCTCGCCCAGCCACTGGTCGTTGGTGTCGCTCGAGTAGCGGAAGCCCGGCGGGAGCTCCTCGCCGCGGGGAAGTCGTCGTCGCGCCAGAACGGGAACTGCGGGTAGATCGCGAAGTGGTCGTCGAAGGACGACGCGTTGCGCGACTCGTCCTCGGTGATCAGCACCTCGTGGATCTTCTCGCCGGGCCGGATGCCGATGATCTCGCGCTCGGCGTCGGGCGCCAGCGCGTCGGCGATGTCCTCGACCCGCATGCTCGGGATCTTCGGCACGAACGTCTCGCCGCCCTCCATCCACTCGAGGCAGTCGATGACCAGCTGCACCGCCTGCTGGAGGGTGATCCAGAAGCGGGTCATCGCCGGGTCGGTGATCGTGAGCTTGCCCTCCTGGGCCTGCTGCTTGAAGATCGGGATGACGCTGCCGCGGCTGCCCACCACGTTGCCGTAGCGCACGGAGGCGAAGCGGGCGGGCGAGTGGCCGGCGTAGGCGTTGCCCTGGGCGACGATCTTCTCGGCGCAGAGCTTGGTGGCGCCGTAGAGGTTGACCGGGTTGACCGCCTTGTCGGTGCTCAGCGCGAGCGTCAGCGGGACGTCGTTGGCGATGGCCGCGGACACCACGTTCTCGGCGCCGACGACGTTGGTCTGCACCGCCTCGAAGGGGTTGTACTCGCACGCCGGCACCTGCTTGAGCGCGGCGGCGTGGACGAGCACGTCGACGCCGCGGCACGCCATCGTGAGCCGCTCGGCGCTGCGCACGTCGCCGAGGAAGAAGCGCACGCGCGAGTCGTTCCACTTGCGGTCGAGCTCCTACTGCTTGAGCTCGTCGCGGCGAGTAGATGCGGACCGCGGCCGGCTCGTGGTGCGCGAGCAGCTCCTCGACGAAAGCGGTGCCGAACGAGCCGGTCCCGCCGGTGACGAGCACCACCTTGTCCTTGATCTGCGGGCTCGGGGCCATGCGGCGGCGACTATAGGGGTGCGCCTGGTCTGCTGGACGTGATCCCCTACGGGCGGCAGTCGGTCGACCGCGAGGACGTCGACCGCGTCGAGCGAGGTCCTGCGCGGCGACTGGCTCACGCAGGGCCCCGCCGTGGCCGCGTTCGAGGAGGCCGTGGCCGCGCGCTGCGACGTCCCGCACGCGGTCGCCTTCTCGTCCGGCACCGCCGCGCTGCACGGCGCCGCGTTCGCCGCCGGGCTCGGCCAGGGCGACGACGCTGCTCACCAGCGCGCTCACCTTCGCGGCGAGCGCGAACTGCGGCGCCTACCTGGGCGCCGACGCCCGCCTTCGCCGACATCGACCCCGACACGCTCAACATGAGCGCGCAGACCGCGACCACCGTCTCCGGCGCAGGCGGTGGTGCCGGTCGACTTCGCCGGCCTGCCCGCGCCGGTCGCCGAGATCCGCGCGGCGGTCGGCGACGACGTGCGCTGATCCAGGACGCCTCGCACGCGCTGGGCGCCAGGCACGCCGACGGGCGGCCGGTCGGCTGCTGCGACCACGTCGGACATGGCCACCTTCTCCTTCCACCCCGTCAAGCCGGTGACCTCGGCCGAGGGCGGGATCGTCACCACCCGCTCCGACGGAGCTGGCCGAGCGCCTGCGGCGCTTCCGCACCCACGGCTTCGAGCGCGAGGATCTGCGGCGCACCGACCAGGGCGGCTGGTACCACGAGCAGCACGACCTGGGCTTCAACTACCGGCTGAGCGACGTGCACAGCGCCCTCGGCCTCTCGCAGCTGGAGCGGCTCGACGAGTTCGTCGAGCGCCGCAACGAGATCGCCGCAGCGCTACCGCGACGGGCTGGACGGGCGTCGGTGGAGCTCCCGCCGGCGGCGCCCGAGGGCGGCCTGCACGGCTACCACCTCTTCGTGATCCGCCACCCCGACCGCGCGGCGGCTCTACGACGAGCTGCGCGCGGAGGGGATCCTCGCCCAGGTGCACTACCTGCCCGTGTACTGGCACCCGTACTACATGGACCGCTGGGGCTTCGAGGAGGGCCTGTGCCCCGAGGCCGAGGCCTACTACGCGGACCTGCCTCTCGCTGCCCTGCTTCCCCGACCTCGGCGAGGACGACCAGCAGCGGGTGATCGACGCCGTGCGCAGGCTGGCGTGAGCTTCCCGGGCGAGTTCGCGATCGGCGGGCGCCTCGTGGGCGGCCGGCACCCCGACCTGGGTGATCGCCGAGATCGGCGCCAACCACAACCGCGACATGGGCGTGGCGACGGAGCTGATCGACGCCGCCGCGGCCGCCGGCGCCGACGCCGTCAAGTTCCAGACCTACTCGGGCGAGCGCATCTACTCGCGCAAGACGCCCTCCTTCGACTACCTCCAGACCGACGAGCCGCCCGCCGAGCTGCTCGAGCGCATCTCGCTGCCGCGCGAGTGGCAGGCGCCGCTGGCCGACCACGCCGCCTCGCGCGGGGTCCAGTTCTTCTCCAGCCCGTTCGACCACGAGGCGGTGGCCGAGCTCGCCGCGCTGGACGTGCCCGCGCTGAAGATCGCCTCGTTCGAGATCGTGGACCTGCCGCTGATCGAGCGCGCGGCGGCCACCGGCATCCCGCTGATCATCTCCACCGGCATGGCGGTGCTGGGCGAGGTCGAGGAGGCGCTGGAGGCCGCGCGCCGCGGCGGCGCGTCGGCCGTCGGGCTGATGCAGACGCACGTCGGTCTACCCCGCGCCCGCCGAGCGGGCCAACCTGCGGGCGATGGCCACCATGCGCGCGGCGTTCGGCGTGCCGGTGGGCCTCTCCGACCACACGGAGGGCATCGCGGTGCCGATCGCCGCCGCCGCGCTGGGCGCCGCCTTCGTGGAGAAGCACTTCACGCTCGACCGCTCGATGGAGGGCCCCGACCACCCGTTCGCGCTCGAGCCGGACGAGCTGCGCGACGATGGTCGAGGGCATCCGCACCGCGCAGGCCGCGCTGGGCGACGGGCGCAAGGACGGGCCCGAGCGAGGAGGAGCGCCACGAGATGTACACGCTGGCCCGCCGCAGCCTGATCGTCACGCGCGACCTCCCGGCCGGCACGGTGCTCGAGCGCGACATGCTCACCGTCAAGCGGCCCGGCTTCGGCGTGCCGCCCAAGCACCTGGACCTCGTGCTGGGCCGCGCGCTGCGCGTGGACGTGGAGGACGACGACATCCTCACCTGGGAGATGCTCTGACCCTCACGATCGTGGCCGACGCCGCCGGCCACGTGGGGATGGGTCACGTGGCGCGCTGCACCGCGGTCGCGTGCGCGCTGGCCGAGCGCGGCACCGAGGTGCGCTGCCTGGGCTTCGGCGCCGAGGAGGCGTTCGAGCTCGACGGCGTGGGCTGGGAGCCGCTCGCCGAGCCCGTCCCCGCCGACCTGGTCGACTCGTACCTGCGCGACCCCGAGGAGTTCGGCGCGTGGGCGGCCTTCGCGGACGAGGGCGAGCCGCCCGCCGGCGTGCGGCTGGTGATCGGCCCGGCCGGCCTGGCGCCGCCGGAGTACGCCTGCCTGCGCCGGCCCTACTGGACCCCGCCCGAGCGGCCGCCGGGCGACGAGGTGGGGCGCGTGCTGGTGAGCACGGGCATGGCCACGCCCGCCGCGGCCCTGGCCGATGAGGTCGCGGCGCGGCTACCCGAGGCCCAGGTGCGCGTGACCGGGAAGAGGCGCCGCCCGGATGCGCGGTCGGCACCGTGGCGACGCTGCGCCCCGAGCTCGAGGCCGCCGACCTGGTGGTGTGCGGCGCGGGGCAGACCATGCTCGAGGCGCTGGCCACGGCGCGGCCGGTGGTGGCGGTGGTCATGGCGGACAACCAGCGCGCGCAGGCCGAGGCGGTCGCGGGCGCCGCCCTGGTGTCCGATGCGGCCAGGGCTCCGGAGGCGGCCGCCGGGCTCGCGGGCGATGCCGCGCGGCGCGCCGAGCTGAGCGCGCAGCCGCCGGCCGTGGACGGCCGCGGCGCCCACCGCGTGGCGGACGCGCTACTCGACCTTCTCTCCACCATCACTCTCCCACTGCCCTCGAGGCTGGGAGGAAGCCTTGGTCCACCAGCCGTAGGCCGGCTCTGCTCGGTGTAGAGCCGCCCATAGTCGCGCTTGAACAAGGCGCCGCGGTGGCCGCGGTAGGGCACCTCGACATCCTCCGCAGCGAAGTACTCCCCCAGAGGACCCAGCGCTTCGCGCAGCGAACGGCCTCAGCCATGACGCGGGGGAGCTCCTCAGCGGACTGATGAATCAGCACGCCCATCGTGAAAACCAACTCAAAGGCGCCTGCTTCATACGGAAGGTCAGTGCCGCTCACCTCGACGGCGGTGACCTGGGGAAGCCGGTCTGCGAGGACGGCCAGGGCTTTCGCGTTGACGTCAAGCCGGTGACCTCGTCCACGGTCTCGCTCACCCAGCGCAGGTTTCCCCACATTGCAGCCGATCTCCAGAACGCTTTCTGGGGTCAGCGGCCAAGCATGTCGCGCCAGAAGTGTTCCGTCCTCGCTCCGCGTCGACATTGCGCTCCACATAAGCATCGCCGAAGTCGCCGGCCCAGAGCTCCTCCAAGCGCGCCTGTTCACGGGTCTTGGCCGCTTCGACACCGTCCGGATGCTCGCGGCGCTCGAGTAGGACCTCGCGCTCGTCGCGCGAGCGCTCGAGGAAGCCCGCGGCGGCGAAGGCGCGCAGCGAGCGCTCGTTGTCCCGCAGCACGCGGGCGGTCACCGGCCCGCCCCGGCCTCCTGCCAGGCGAGCTCCAGCGCCTCGCGGCCGACCCCGCGCCCGCGCGCCTCGGCGGCCAGGCCGATGTGCAGCTCGAGGGTCCCGTCCTCGTGGCGCTGGAGCCGGACCTGCCCGACCGGCTCGCCCTCGCTCTCGACGATGAACAGCCGCTCGGCGGGGTCGGCCAGCACCCGGGTCAGCCAGGCCTGGTGCTCCTCGGGCTCCACCCCCCGGCCGCTCAGCGAGGCGGCGACCGTCTCGGGGTCGTTGCGCCACTCGCGCAGGCGGGCGGAGTCGGCGGCGGTCGCGGGCCGGAGCGAGATCACAGCCGGTACACCACCAGAGCGTCGTTGCGGAACACCACGCGGCCAGGGATCCGGTTGCGCGGCGGCGGCGCGTTGACCCGGTCCACCAGGACGTAGTCCACGCCGCGGCGCTTCAGCTCGGCGGCCGCCGGCGACCCGGCGCCGGTGTAGACCGATCGTTGAGCGCGAGGCGCTCGGGAAACGGATTCGGCACCTCGCCCGTCTTTGTCCCCCGCACCCTGTCGGTGTAATCCCACGAGCCCAGGAACAGGCGCCGCTCGGCCAGTGCCGAGTAGTAGTAGTACCTCGACTCGGCAGCTGGTACCCGGCGCAGGTGGTTGTTGACGGCGAGCACCGCGTCCTCGTTCGTATGGCGCCGAACCCATTCGAGGCCGGCGGCCAGTTCCTCGGTCAGCCCGCGTTCGGCCGCGGGGTCAGCCTCCCGGTGCACCGCCTCGTCCCCGGCGAGCGCGCGAGAGGCTATGTCCGGCATCCGGTCCCGGGGAGCGTCGAGCAGCCCGGCCGTGAGCAACGCGCGACCGCCAGCACGGCCGGCAAGCGAAACGACGGGCGCTTCTCGAGGCTGCGGCCGCCAGCACGACGACTAGCCCGAGCAGGGCCCCGACCACCATGTAGGCCTTGACCAGCGGAGCTCCCGACCCGGTCGGGGCCAGGGCGAGCAGGCCGCCGCCGACCACGCCCACCACCAACGCGCCAAAAGGCCGCGGGCCCGGTCCTCGCGCAACCTTGTCGCCGCTTCGACAAGCCCGCCGGCGGACAACAGCCGCGGCGGTGTAGCCGTACCACAGGAAGTACAGCTGGCTGAACCCGGGTAGGTCGACCACGAGGAACGCCGCGAGAGAGGCGACGAAGAGCCCCAGCAACCAAGCCTGCTGCACCGTCGGAGAGCGGAGGCTCAGTCGGGCGAACGCCAGCCCTGCCAGCGGAACCAACAGTGCCACGACGGTCACCCAGGTTGCAAGCGGAAGGGCGGATGCACGGGTCAGGTGATCGCCGATCTCGAGCTCCAGGTTTCGCCCCGGGAAGGACCGGAACGAGCTCTGGAAGGGGTCCAATGCGGAAGCCGTCCTGCCGCCGCTGTACAGCAATCCGTAGGACGCCACGAACGCGCCCGCACATAACGCGAGCGCCAGGACCCACCCTCGCGTCACCGTCCGCCGCCAGGCTGCGAAGACAAGAGCCCGCCCATGAACACCGGGAGGAGAGAGGCCTTTGCGCCGGCGCAGCCAAACAACAGAATCGCCAACAGGGCGGCGGTCCGCCAGCGGCGTTCCGGCCGCTGCGGGCCCAGCAGGTCGGCGATCACCACGACGGCGGGCAGGAACAGCACGAGCCCGAGTAGCTGACTCAGGCTCAGGTACAGGCTCGAGAAGTAGAGGCCCCCGAGGGGCTCGGGCCTTCCTGCTCCGAAGTCCAGGTCCCCGACGAGAAGCACCAGGCCGGCGGCCAGCGGACCGGCCCATCCCCTGCCCGTGACCCTTCCCCGCCCAGCAGAGCTGCAGCGCGACCAGCAGCAAGGTCGAGGCCGGGAAGAGGCGCAGCGAGACGACCGGCAGGTCGAGCCCAGTCTGCTGGGCCACCGCGGCGACCTCCATGAAGGCGAACGTGTGGTAGCGCAGCGGCTCGCCGACCACGTCCGGGGCGGTGATCGGCCAGTGGTGGAGGGCCTCGGCAGCGATGCCCATAGCCCACACGAGGTCGGGGTAGTGGCTGACACTCGCGCGGCTGCCGGGGAGCGGCGCCTGGCTGAAGAACTCGGCCGCCAGGACGACGACAGCCACCACGGCGACCCCGCCGAGCGCCACTGCCTGACCCGCCGACATCTGCCCGGGCGGCCAGGCCCGTTCGGCCCGGCGCGCGAGCAAGAGGACCGCGCCGGCGAGCCCGAGCACGGGAAGCAGCCACAGCAGCTCGCGCAAGCCCAGCGCCGCGGTAGCGATGAAGCAGGCGAGCAGGAGCGCGTGGCCGACGGCCGCGCCGACGCTCAGCTGCTCGAGCATGTCGCCCGGCTCGCGCGCCAGGAAGCGATAGAGTGACCACGCCCGGCACCAGCACGAACCCGAGCTCGAACAGCGCGAAGAGCACCAGTTCGCCGGCTGTGACCCCCGTGGCGATGAGCACCGCCCCCGTTGCCACGAGCACGACTACAAGGGCACTCGGCCTTGGTCATGCCGCCCGAGGCTAGTCAGCCCGTGCGGAGCATCCCGCGGGCCACGTCGAGCGCCAGCCGGCGCTCGGACGCGTCCAGGAAGACGGCGGCGAAGACAGCCAGTAGGCCGCCAGGCCGCCCAGTCCCACGGCCAGCACCTCACCCAGGCTGTCGAGGTCGAAGGCCAGCCGCGCGCCGCCCAGGGCGAGGGCCAGGAGCACCGCCAGCGGGTAGGCCGGCAGCCACGCGCGCCGGGCCAGGTCGCCCAGCGTGGCGGGCAGCTTGCGCAGCGCGAAGCGCAGGAAGAACGGGAAGCTCACCGCGTAGGGGATCGCGGTGCCGAGCACCAGGCCGTCCAGGCCGAGCAGGGGCGTCAGCGCCAGCGAGGCCCCCAGGCAGCCCAGCGCCACCGCCCACGCGTAGCGCGCGAGCCAGCCGGTCTCGCCGTGGGCCACGAGCATGCCGGCGGCCACCACCGTGTTCGCGTTGATCAGCCAGTAGCCCACGAAGATCGTCATCGCGGTGTCGGCGGTGACGAAGCGGGGGCCGAGCCAGACCGCGAGGATCGGCCCCGCCAGCACCATCACCACCACCACGCCGGGCACCACCAGCGCGAGCACGTAGCGGGTGCCGCGCACCAGCAGGTCGCGAGCGCGGGCGGTGTCGCCCTTGGCCAGGTAGTCCGAGGCCGCGGGCAGCACGCCGAACGACAGCGTCCCCGCGGTCAGGCGGACCAGGTTGTGCACGCGCAGCGGGCCCTCGTAGAGGCCGACCGCCGAGCTGCCCTTGAAGGCCGACAGCACCACGCGGTCCAGCGAGTAGATGACGAAGTCGGCCACGCCGGTGGCCAGCAGCTGGCTCGACATGCGGGTGAAGCGCCGCGTGGTGGCGGGCTCCATCGACGCCGGGCTCACCCGCAGGCCGAGCGCGCGGGCGAAGGCGAAGATCACCGCCGGCGGCCAGCCCGATGAACAGCGGCACGGCGCCGCCCACCGCGATCAGCAGCCACAGCGGCGCCCCGGACACCGCCAGCGCGATCGACAGCCCGGCCATCGTGAAGTAGCCGAGGAAGTCCGCCAGGGCCACGCGGCGGAACAGCTGGGCGGCTCGCAGCGCGTCGCGGCAGGCCTTGAGCGGCCAGCCGACGACGGTCAGCGCGCCGGTGAGCACGCCGCCCAGCAGGGCGTCGTCCTGCAGGCGCTCCGGAACCCCGAGCGGCCCGGGCAGCACCAGCGAGGCGATCGCGATCAGCAGCCCGGCCACCAGCCCGGCCAGCGCGTAGGCGATGACCGTCGTGCTGAACACCCGCGTCCGCGCGGCGTCGTCCTCGCCGGCGCCGGCCAGCATGGCCACGGCGGCGCCCTCCACCGCGGTCTGCGCGAAGAGCAGGTAGGTGGAGAAGGAGACGAACAGCGTGTAGACGCCGAAGCCCGCGAACGAGAGCTCGCGGGCCAGGACGGTGATGACCGCGAGGCTGGCGAGGGCGACCAGCAGCTGGGTGCCCTGCTGGGCCACGGAGCCGATGGCGAGCCGGCGCTCGTCGGCCCCGCTGGAGAAGCTCACGGCCCGGGCGAAGCCACCGCGACGACCTCCACGTTGGTGGCCAGCCGGTTGAGCAGCGGGATGCGCGCCAGCAGCCGGTTGGCCGCCCAGATCGGCCCGGTGAGCGCCGCTGCGACGCGACCGGGGAGCGTGAGGGGGAGCATGTTCGAGCGCCGGGCCTCGACCACGTCGAAGCCGTGGCGGGCGATCAGCGCCTGCGCGTCGCGCAGGTCGTAGAGGCGGTCGTCGGGATAGGCCCCGTGGTAGTAGAGGCCCGCCCGGCGCGCGATCCACTCCAGGTAGGAGGCGCGGTTGGGCAGCTTGTAGACGTAGAGCGTGCCCTCGCGGCTTGAGCACGCGGCGCAGCTCGTCGAGGCTGCGCTCGGGGTTGCCCACGTGCTCGAGGACGCCGCAGCTGAGCACGGCGTCGAAGGTGTCGTCGTCCCAGGGCAGGCCGACCGGGTCCGAGCTCAGGTAGGCCTGGTGCTCGGGGTAGCGCTCGAGCGGCCGCGGCCCGTCCTCGTCGAGGTCGGGGACGTAGTTGAAGGCGTCCACGTTCAGGCCGCGCTCGCTCATCAGGGCGGTCATCTGGCCGAACCCACAGCCCCAGTCGAGCACCCGGCCCGGCCGGTCCCGCGCCACGCGATCCGCGATCTCGGCGTACTCGCGCACCTGCGGCCCCGAGCGCAGGTTGACGTCGTGGCCCCTCGGGTTCTCCAGCTCGGCCATGACCGGCGCAGGGTAATGATGCGCCGGTGGACGAATGCGAGATCGCGGTGGTCGGCGCGGGCATCGTCGGACTGGCGGTGGCGCGCGAGCTGACGCGTCGCCGGCCGGGCGCGAGCGTGTGCGTGCTGGAGGCCGAGGACGAGATCGCCACCCACCAGACCGCGCGCAACAGCGGCGTGGTGCACGCGGGGATCTACTACAAGCCCGGCTCGCTCAAGGCGCGCCTGTGCGTGGAGGGCGCGCGCGACCTGTACGAGCTGTGCGAGCAAGCGGGCGTCCGCCACGAGCGCTGCGGCAAGCTGATCGTGGCGCGCGACGAGGGCGAGCTCGGCCGCCTCGACGAGCTCGAGCGCCGCGGCCGCGAGAACGGCGTGCCCGGGCTGCGGCGCATCGGCGCGGAGGAGATCCCGGAGATCGAGCCGCACTGCCGCGGCGTCGCCGCGCTGCACTCGCCGAACACCGGCATCGTGGACTTTCCCGGCGTGGCCCGAGCGCTGGCCGCGGAGCTGGACCGTGCTCACCGGCGCCGGCGTGAGCGGCGTGCGCGCGAACGGGCGGCGTCTGGTGCTCAGCCACGCGCGCGGCGAGACCCGCGCCCGCTTCGCGGTCTTCTGCGCGGGGCGCCGGGCGGCGCGGCTCGCCGCCGCGGCGGGAGCGCCGCGGCACCCCCGCATCGTCGGCTTTCGCGGCTCTTACGAGCGGCTCACCCGGCCCGAGCTGGTGCGAGCGCTCATCTACCCGGTGCCCGACCCGGCCCTGCCGTTCCTCGGCGTTCACCTCACCCGGCACATCGACGGCGACGTGCTGATCGGGCCGACCGCGCTGCCGCTGGGGTTTCACCTGCCGCTGTTCGCTCGTTACTGGCGGGCTGGTCTGAAGGAGCTGAGCCGCCGCTCGATGGTGCGCGACGCGGCCGAGTTCGTACCTGCGATCACCGACGCCGAGCCGGCGTTCGCCGGCGTGCGCGCGCAGGCCGTGGCCCGCGACGGCACCCTGCTCGACGACTTCGCCTTCTCGCGCACCGAGCGCGCGCTGCACGTGCGCAACGCGCCGTCGCCCGCGGCCACCTCGGCGCTGGCTATCGCCCGGCTGGTAGCCGACGAAGCAGAGCGCGCTCTGCCGGCGTGAGGAAGAGCACGACGTACGCGAGCCAGTAGAGCGCCAGGCCGCCCAGCGACACCGCGAGCACGGGCACCAGCGAGTCGGGGTCCAGGCCCACGCGCGCGGCGACCAGCCCGAGCGCGAGCGCGATGCCCAGCGCGTAGGCGGGCAGCCAGGCGCGGCGGGCGAGCTCGCCGACCCCCAGCTGCGCCGGCGCCAGCGCGTTGCGCAGGAGCGCCGGGAACACCAGCACCAGCGGCAGCGCCGTGCCGATGGCCACGCCCTCGAGCCCCAGCGACGGGGTCAGGGCCAGCGACAGCACGATGTTCGCCCCCGCCGCCACCCAGATCAGCCGCGCGTACTCGCGGGAGCGCCCCTCGCCCACCAGCGCGGCCACCACGAAGCCCAAGCGCCGGCGCCAGCAGCCAGTACGAGAGGAGGATGGTCATGGCGGGCGCGGCCTCGCGGAAGCGGGGGCCCAGCCACACGTCGAGGATCGGGGCGGAGAGGACCATCAGCGTGATCACCAGCGGGGTCACCAGCGCGGCCACGTAGCGCGAGCCGCGCACCAGCAGCTCGCGCAGGCGTTCGAGGTCGCCGGCCGCGCGCAGGCGCGAGGCCGCCGGCACCACGGTCACGGCCACCGACAGGTTCAGCGCGCGCACCAGGTTGTGTGCGCGCACCGGGCCCTCGAACAGGCCGACCGCGCTGGCCGAGCGCAGCACGCCCAGGATCAGCCGGCTGAACGCGTAGATGAACAGGTTGGCCACCTCCACCGCGAACAGGTCGCCGGCGGTGGGCAGCAGGTCGCGCAGGCGCTGGCGCGCCGCCGCGGCGCCGGGGAGGCCCGGCAGCGCCCCCGCCGTGCGCGCGGCCACCAGCGCGATCAGCCCGCCGATCAGCGGCAGCAGCCCGCTGGCGCCGATCAGGATCGCCAGCGAGGCGTCGCCCAGCGCCAGCGCCAGCATCACCGCCGCGTACACCACCACCGCCGCGATCTCCGTCGCCGCCGCCCGCGTGTACAGCCCGGCGGCGCGCATGGCGTCGCGCCCCACGGTCACCGGAAGGCCCACCGCGGTCACCAGGGCGAGGGCAGAGCGCCCTGGCGCGCCGCGGTGGCCAGCGCCGGCGAGAGGTCCACGGCGGCCGCCATCACGAAGCCGATCGCCACGATCAGCACGCCCGTCCCGACGCCGGCCGCCAGATAGAGCAGGACCGCGCCGCCGAACAGCTCGGACCTGTCCTCGGTCTCCGCCATCCGCTGCGTCGCGGCCACCGAGACGCTGTTGTGCAGTACCAGCAGGTAGCCCGCGAGCGTCGAGACCAGCCCGTACACGCCGAGCTCGGCGAGGGTCAGGCGGCGGGCCAGGACGGTGACGATGGCCAGGAGCGCGAGCAGTCCCAGCGCCTGCGCGAGCGCCTGGGTGGCGGAGCCGGCGGCAAGCGCGCGGCCCTCGCCCTGCCTCTCGCGCCGAGATTCCACGGGCCGCGTCGTGTTTATCAGGAGAGCCGGTTGGGTTTACCTGCCCGTCCGTTCCGGAATACCCTCAGAAGGGTCGCTGGGTAGGGCAGGGCCGCATCCCCCGGCGAACACATGCTCAGGACCGCCACATGACCGCCTCCGAGGCGCAGATACTCCAGCACCGCCGGCCCACCGCCGGCCCAGCTCTCGCATGGCGGGACATCCTCGGCCTGCCCATCGCCCTCACCGACTACGACGAGGCGATGGACCGCATGGACGCGATGATCGAGAACCGCGAGCGCGGCTACGTCTGCGCGCTCGCCACCCACGCGGTGAGCCTCTCGCTGCACGACCGGGAGCTGCGTGAGGCGATCCGCTCGTCCACGCTCGCGCTGCCCGACGGCGTGCCGCTGGTCTGGGCGGCCAACACGCTCGGCGAGGACCTACCCAGCCGCGTGTACGGCCCGGAGCTGATGCGCCGCTACAACGACCGCTCCGCCGAGAAGGGCCACCGCATCTGGCTCTACGGCGGCCGCGACCAGGGCTCGCTGGTCCAGCTCGCGCTCAACCTGCGCCGCATGCACCGCGGCCTGCGCATCGTCGGCGGCTACTCGCCCCCCTTCCGCCCTCTCTCCTCCGAGGAGGAGGACGCGATCGTCAAGCAGATCAACGAGGCGCGGCCCGACGTCCTCTGGGTGGGGATCGGCGCGCCCAAGCAGGAGAAGTGGATGGCGCGCATGCGCGACCGCCTCGAGGTGCCGGTGATGGGCGGCGTCGGCGCGGCCTTCGACTTCCACGCCGGACGCGTCTCACAGGCGCCCAACTGGATGCAGGAGGCGGGCCTGGAGTGGATCTACCGGATCGCGCAGGAGCCGCGGCGGCTGCTTCCGCGCTACCTGATCCACAACCCGCGCTTCATGCTCGCCTTCCTGCGGCAGCTGGCCCGCGAGCGCCGCTCCGCAGAAGAGCACTCGTAGACTCCGCCACGTGACCTCCGTCGCGGTCATTGGACTCGGCCGTGTCGGGCTCCCCCTTGCGCTGTCCTTCGCCGATCGCGGCGTCGAGACCGTCGGCGTCGAGCGCGACGCCTCCGTGCTGCGCTCGCTGGAGGCCGGCGAGATGCCCTTCCACGAGACGGGGACCCAGGAGCTGCTCGAGCGCGTGCTCGAGCGCGGCAACTTCCGCTGGACCGAGCAGGCCACCGACGCCGCCGAGGCCGACCATGTGGTCCTCACCCTCGGCACGCCGGCGATGGTCCACCTGGAGATCGACGTCTCCCAGATCCGCAGCGCGCTCGACGACCTGCTGCCGGTCCTGCGCGAAGGCCAGTCGCTCGTGCTGCGCTCCACCGTCGCGCCCGGCACCACCGAGTGGGTCGCCGGCTACCTCGAGCAGCGCCGCGGCTTCAAGGCCGGCGAGGACCTGTTCGTCTCCCACGTGCCCGAGCGGATCGCCGAGAACCACTTCATCGAGGAGATCGCGACGCTGCCCACGATCGTCGGCGGCGTGGGCGAGCACTCCGGCGAGCGCGCCGCCTCGCTGTTCGAGGTCTTCGGCACCGAGATCGTGCAGACCACGCCGGTGCAGGCCGAGCTGGCCAAGATCTGGACCAACATCCTGCGCTACGCCCAGTTCGCGCTGCCCAACCTCCTGATGATGGAGTGCGAGCAGTTCGGCGCGAACGTCTTCGACGTCGTGGGGCTGATCAACCACGACTACCCGCGCGGCGGCATCGCCGCGCCCGGGCTCACCGCCGGCACCTGCCTGCGCAAGGACTTCGCCTTCTCGGAGGAGCGCTCGCAGGCCCCGGGCATGCTGCTCGCGGTCTCGCGCGTGCACGAGACCGTGCCGCGCTTCCTGGTCGACGGCCTGCGCAAGCGGCTCGGCTCGCTGCGCGACCGCAAGGTCGCCGTGCTCGGCCTGAGCTTCAAGCGCGACTCCGACGACCTGCGCGACTCGCTCTCCGGCAAGCTGATCCGGCTGCTCGAGCGCGACCTGGCGCACGTCGCGCGCCACGACCCGCACGTGCCCGAGCTCTCCGAGCCGCTCGAGTCCGCGCTGGACGGCGCCGAGGGAGTGGTCATCGCCACCAACCACTCCGAGTTCGAGGGCATCGCCTCGCGGATCCCCGCGGGCGCGCTGCTGGTCGACCCGTGGAACGTGGCGGGGACCGGGCAGGTCTTCGCGGCGGCCGAGGAGCTCGTCGCGCGATGACCCGCGTGCTGGTCACGGGCGGGGCGGGCACGATCGGCACGGCCGTCGTGCGGCGCCTGCTCGACGAGCCCGGCATGGAGGTCCGCGTCTCCGACCAGCGGCCCGCGCCGGACTGGATGCGCGAGGCGTGCGAGGTCCACGAGGGCGACCTGCGCGACCTCGACGAGGCGCGCCGCGCCACCTCGGGCTGCGCGCTGTCGGTCCACCTCGCCGCGATCGTCGGCGGCATCGGCAACTTCCACAAGCTGCCGCACACGCTGCTCGAGGTGAACAACGCCCTCTACAACGCCGTCATGCGGGCGGCGCTGGAGGAGCGGGTCGAGCGGCTGGTCTACGTGTCGTCGTCGATGGTGTTCGAGCGGGCGACTCGCTTCCCGACGGCCGAGAGCGACCTGCTCGAGACCCCCACCCCGGTTTCGGCCTACGGCTTCTCCAAGCTCTCGGGCGAGGTCTACTGCCGCGCGCTGCACGACGAGCACGGGCTGCCCTTCACCATCTGCCGGCCGTTCAACGCCTACGGGCCGGGCGAGATGCCCGAGGACGAGCCGGGCATCGCCCACGCCGTGCCCGACCTGATCAACAAGGTCCTCTCCGGCCGGCGCCCGCTCCCGATCTTCGGCTCCGGCGAGCAGACCCGCACGCTCACCCACGTGGACGACATCGCCGACGGCGTCGTCACCGCCATGAACCACCCCGCGGGCGAGAACGAGGACTTCAACGTGTCCGCCTCGGAGGAGATGACCGTGGCCGAGATCGCCCGCGTGGTGTGGGCGGCGTGCGGCGAGGACCCGAGCGCGTTCGAGCTCGAGCACCTGCCGAGCTTCGAGGTCGACGTGCAGAGGCGCTGGCCCTCGGTCGAGAAGGCCCGCGAGCTCCTCGGCTGGGAGGCCAGGATCGGCGTGGAAGAGGGAATCGCGCAGACCGTGGAGTGGCTGCGCACCCGGCAGGCGGCCTGAGCCGGGTACTGGTCACCGGCGGGGGCGGCTTCGCCGGCCGCCATCTGGTCGAGCACCTTCGCTCGCGAGGAGACGAGGTGACCGCGCCTCCCCGGGAGGTGCTGGACGTGGGCAACGCCGAGGCGGTCCGGGGCGCGGTGGCCGCCGAGCGGCCGGAGGCCGTCTACCACCTGGCCGCCCAGGCCTCGGTTCCCGCGTCGTGGGAGGACCCTCGCGGCACGCTCGCCGCCAACCTGGACACCACCCTCAACGTGCTCGAGGCCGTGCGCCACGAGGCCCCGGGGGCGAAGCTGCTGCTGGCCGGCTCGGGTGAGGTCTACGGCGTGCCCGCCTCGCTGCCCGTCACCGAGGACGCGCCGCTGTCGCCGCAGAACCCCTACGCGGTGTCCAAGGCCGCGTGCGACCTGCTCGGCGGCCAGTACGCCGCCGCCCACGGCCTGAACGTGATCCGCACCCGGGCCTTCAACCACGCCGGGCCCGGCCAGTCCGACCTCTACGTGGTGGGCGCCCTCACCCGTCAGGTGGCCGAGGCCGAGGCCGCCGGGCAGACCGAGGTGGTCATCCGCACCGGCAACGCCGACTCGCGCCGCGACTTCACCGACGTCCGCGACGTGGTCCGCGCCTACGCGCTGGTCGAGGAGCCCGGGGTCTACAACGTCTGCTCGGGGCGCACCGCCAGCGTGCGCGAGCTGCTGGAGATGATCGACGCCGCCACCTCGCTCGCGATCTCGCACGAGATCGACCCCGCCCGTGTGCGAGCGCACGACGTGCCCGAGATCCGGGGCGCCGCGGAGCGCCTGGACGGCTGGGCGCCGGAGATCCCGCTGGAGCGCACCGTGGCCGACGCCCTCGAGTGGTGGCGGACGGCTCTGTAGGCAGCTGCCCGGCCTGCGGCGCCGCGGCGCTCGCGCCGTGGCGCTCGGTGCCCTCGGGCGAGCCGTCGGACTCGCGCCGCTTCGAGCTGCTGCGCTGCAGTGCCTGCGGCAGCGCGCGTGACCGCGGGGCCGCCCCCGGGTGCCGAGGCCTACAGCTCCGGCGTGTACGCGCCGGGAGCCCCGCGGGCGGCCGGGGTGCTGCGCCGGCTGCAGCGCGTGCTCGACCGCCAGCCGGCCCGGCTGCTGGAGCGCGGCGGCGTGGCGCCCGGCGGGCGCGTCCTCGACGCGGGCGCGGGCCGCGGGCGGCTGGTGGAGAGCCTGGCCGCAGCCGGCTTCGACGCGCGAGGGATCGACCCCGCGCCGCGCATGGAGAGCCCGCGGGTGGAGCGGGCGGAGATCGCCGAGCACTCCGAGTCGGAGCTGGACGCGGTGGTGCTGTGGCACGTGCTGGAGCACCTGGACGACCCCCTCGCCGCGCTGCGGCGGGTCGCGGTCTTGGCTGCGGCCGGGCGGCGTGGTCCTGGTGGGCGTCCCCAACCTCGCCTCGCTGCAGGCGGCGATAGGAGGGCCGGGCTGGCTGCACCTCGACGTGCCGCGCCACCGCACGCACTTCACCGCGCGCGGGCTGTCGGCGCTGCTGCGACGCGCGGGCCTCGAGCCGGTCGCGAGCGAGCACCTGGTCTGGGAGCACAACCCCGGCGCGATGTGGATGGCGCTGCTCACCCGGGCCGGCATGACCCCCGGCTTTCCCTTCCACCTGCTCAAGCGCAACGTGCCCGCCGCGGCCGCGCGATCTGGCGTTGCTGGCGCTCGGCCTACCGCTGGTCCCGGTAGCCGTCGCCCTGGAGGCTCTTGGCTCGGCGGCCGTGGCGGAACGGTGGCCGTGCAGCGGCGCGGCCAGCTGGTCGCGGCGTGTGGAGACGCTGGGGCCTCATGGCGCCCGCTCGCGGTTAGCAATCGGTCACGCGGGCAGACGAGTGTCCCATCCGTCAGTGCCGCTGTGAAGGCGTGTTCGCATCGGCACTAGCTCGACGCATCGCCGGCGCGGTAGAGCGCCAGCAGGCGCTCCATGAACAGCTCCTCGGAGTGGTTGCGGCGCACGCGGGCGATCAGCGCGTCGCCCTCCGCGCGGCGCTGGTCGGGCTCGGCCCACAGCTCGCGCAGCCGCTCGGTGAGCGCGGGCGTGTCGCCGCGGGGCAGCACGCGCTCCGCTCCGATCAGCTCGGGCACGCCCCCCACCGCGGCGCCGAGCACGGGCACGCCGGCGGCCATCGCCTCCAGCACCGCGTAGGGCGAGAACTCGTGGTAGTTCGAGGGCAGCAGCACCGCCCCGGCGCCGGCCAGCAGGCTCGCGACCTCCTCGCGCCCGACCCGGCCCAGGAAGGTGACCGGCGCGCGCAGCTCGCTCGCCCGGCGCTCGAGCGCCTCGCGCTCGGGCCCCTCGCCGGCGACCTTGAGCGGGACCTTCGTGGCGGCCGAGGCCTCCACCGCCGCCCCCAGCCCCTTCTCGGGCGAGAGCCGTGCGGCCACCAGCGCGTACTCGCCGCGATCGGCCTGCGAACGCTCGGCCACGGCCTCGGCCGGCAGGTAGTGGGGCAGCACGTCGATGCGGTCGGAGGGAGCGCCCAGGCGGCCCAGCTGCCCGGCGGCCCAGCTGCTGGGCGCGAGGAAGCGATCCACCGTCCGGAACACGGCCGGCTGCTGGGAGGACAGTGCGGCGGCGTAGACGGCCGCCTCGGGCAGCGAGCCGCGGCAGTTGAGCACCAGCCCGGGCAGGGTGTTGCGCCCGTGGCAGCGAAAGCACGGGCCGCCGTCCCGCGCGGCCACCGCGATGGCGCAGAAGAGGCGCAGGTTGTGCAGGTGCAGGACCACCCGGGCGCCCGCCTCCCGGGCCGCCGTGAGGCCGCGGGGGCCGACCAGCGGCTGCATGTTGTGGACGTGCACGATGTCGGCGCCGAGCTCGCGGGCCGCGTCGGCGATCTCGTCCGGGCGGTCGCCGCCGCGCAGCAGCGAGACCGCCGCGCGGGCCCGGCCTACGTCGGCCGAGCTTCGCTCCAGCAGCCGGTGGACCACCCCGGCCCGGCGCATCGCGCGCAGCTGCAGCTCGACGGAGCGCTCCTCGCCTCCCTCGATGCGGTAGCGGTTGTGCACGACGAGGACACGCGCCACCGGCTCTAGGCTACGCCCACCTTGGCGGCCCCGGACCTGTCAGTAGTCGTCCCCACCGGCGGCCGGCCGAGCTACCTCGCGGTCTGCCTGCGCTCGCTGAAGCTCCAGAACACGCGCGCGGAGTTCGAGGTGGTGGTGGTCGACGACGGCGACCTGTGGGCCACCGGCGCGACCGCGGAGCGCCTCGGGGCGCGCGTGGTCCGCCACGGCGAGAAGCGCGGCCTGAATGCCGCGCGCAACACCGGGCTGCGCGAGACCAGCTCCGCGCTGGTCGCCTTCCTCGACGACGACGTCCTCACGCCGCCCGGCTGGGTGGAGGCCGTGATCTCCGGCGCCCGCCGCTGGCCCGAGGCCGAGGCCTTCGGCGGCCCGATCCGGGCCCGCCTGGAGGGCGGCGCCCTCCACGGCTGCGGCGAGGAGGATCCGCCGATCACCACGCTCTACCGGGGGCCCGAGGACGAAGAGGTCGATGTGGTCTGGGGCGCGAACTTCGCCGTGCGCCGCTCGGCCGTGGAGCGCGTGGGCGACTTCGACGAGCGCATCGACTGGTCGCACGGCGACGAGGAGGAGTGGCTGGAGCGCCTGCGTGAGCAGGGCGGCAAGGTCGTCTACCTGCCCGCCGCGGGCGTCGAGCACCGGCGCGAGCCGGCCGACAGCACCTTGCGCAGCCTGAGCCGCGCGGCCTGGGCGCGCGGGCGCGGGGCGCGGCGCAGCGACTCTCGCCGCGGCATCGCCCCGGGCGTGGCCCGCGAGGCGCGCGTGCTGGGCGGCTGCTTCTGGCACGCGGGGCGCAGGCGCTGCCCGCAAGGCCTGGTGATGGCGGCCCACTCCGCGGGGCGGCTCACCGAGGCCCTGCGCGGGCGGTGAGCGCCCACCTCGACCCCGAGACCTATCTCTCGGGCGACTCGGGGGAGGTCAGCGGGATACGCCTGCCGGCGATCCGCGCCGCACAGGACGCCGGGCTGAACGCGCTCGCGGCTCTGACCGCCGCCGGCCCGCGCCTCGACCTGATCGCGCGCCGCGCGCCGCCGCGGACGGTGACCGTGCTGTCGGCCTACCGCGAGGGTCGCCGGCTCGACGCCGCGCTGGAGCGGCCTGCGCTCGGACCACCACGAGGTCCGCTTCGCGCTCGAGGCGGTCGAAGGGTCCGGACTGGGCAAGTTCCAGAACCTCAACCGCGCACTGCGAGCGCGCCCCGGAGGCCGACTGGACGCTGGTGGTCGACGACGACGTCGTCCTCCCCCGCCGCTTCCTCGACCGCTTCATCGGCGTGTGCGAGGCCACCGGGCTGCAGCTGGCCCAGCCCGCTCAGACCCGGCGCAGCCATGCGGCCTGGCGGGTGACGCGCCGGCGGCCGCTGAGCCTGGTCAGGCGCACCCGCTTCGTGGAGATCGGGCCGGTCACCGCCTTCGCCGCGGCGCCGGCGGCCGAGCTGCTGCCGTTCCCCGACGTGCGCTTCGGGTGGGGCCTCGACCTGCACTGGGCGGCCCTGGCCGAGCGGCGCGGCTGGGCCGCGGGCATCGTCGACGGAACGCCGGTGCGCCACGAGGACGCGCCGCCGGCCGCGGCCTACGGGCACGAGGAGGCCAAGGCCGAGGCCGCGCGCTTCCTCGAGGGGCGCGAGTACCTGCCCGCCCAGCGAGCGCAGGAGACGGTCGAGGTGCTGAGGCGCTAGTGGGCCCGCTGTTCGTCTGCCCGGAGATGCTGACCGGCGGCGCCGAGCGGCAGTGGGTGACGCTCATCACCGCCCTGGCCGAGCGCGGTCACGACCCCGCGCTGCTCACCCTGAGCGGTGAGGGCCCGTTGTTCGCCGAGCTGGCCGGCGCCGGTGTGCCGTGCCTGTGCGCGGGCTTTCGCGGCCGCGCCGATCCGCGCGGCCTGCGGCGCGCGCTGCGCTTCGCCCGCGGCCGGGCGAGCGTGGTGATGAGCCGCAACGTCAGCGCCGAGCTGGTCGGCCACCTGCTCGCGCGGCGCACGGGCGTTCGGCACCTGGTGAACGAGCACACGCCCTGCACGGCCGACGGCGGCCTGCTGCCGCTGAAGGCCCACCAGCAAAGGCCTGCGCCGGTTGGTGGCCCCGCGCGTCGACGGAGTGGTGGCGGTGGCGACGCGCGCAGGTGGAGCCGCTGGCCGCGAGCGGCTTTCGCCGCGAGCGCATCGAGGTGGTGCCCAACGGCGTGGCGCCCGGCGCCGAGCCCGCGCCGCCGCCCGAGGACGGCTATGCGCTGGTGCTCGCCGGGCTGCGGCCCGAGAAGCGGATCGACGTGTTCGTGGAGGCGGTGGCGCGGGTCCCCGGACTGCGCGGCCTCGTCGCCGGCGAGGGCCGCGAGCGCTCGCGGCTGGAGAGCCTGATCGCCGAGCGCGGCGCCGAGGTCGAGCTGCTCGGCGAGCGCCACGACACGGCGGAGCTGATCCGAGGAGCCGCGCTGGTCTGCCTGCCCAGCGAGGCCGAGGCGCTGCCCATGTCGATCCTGGAGGCCATGGCCGCCGGGCGCGCGGTGGTGGCCACGCGCGTGGGTGGCGTGCCCGACGCCGTGGCCGACGGCGAGACCGGCGTGCTGGTGGCGCCGGGCGACGCCGAGGGGCTGGCCCAGGCGCTGCGCGACGCCCGCGCCGACGCGGCCCGCCTGGGCGCCGCGGGCCGGCGCCGCCTGGAGGAGCGCTTCACGCTGGAGGGGATGATCGCCGGCTACGAGAGGGCGCTGGGCCTGTGAGCGACCTCCTGGTGGTCTCGCTGGGGACGACGCTCGGCTGGCGCGTGGCCGACCGCCTGTTCTGCGAGCAGGCCGAGGCGGCGGGCGCCACGGCGGAGATCGTGGCCGTGGGGCGCGGCGCCGCCGACCGCCTGCGGCGCGGCTACCCCGTGAACGACTTCGTGGAGGCCCTCGCCGCCCGGCGGACCGTCCAGCAGGCGCTCGAGCGCACCGAGCCGCGGGCGATCGTCTTCTCGAGCTCGACCACGGCCATGCTCGGCCCCGAGACGGGGCTGCCCTACGCGGTGCGCCTGGACGCGCCGGCCGCGCTCAACCGGCCCGGCAGGCGAAGCGCCCCGGTCCGGGCGCTCGAGCGAAGGGTGCTGTCGCGGGCAAGGGTCGCGCTGCCGTGGAGCGAGCCCGCCCGCGAGGGCCTGCCGGCGGGGGCGGCGCCCGCGGTGGTACTGCCGCCGCCGGTCGTGAGCTCGGGCGAGCACGAGGGCGACGAGCCGCTGGCCGTGGCCTACGTTCCCGACCCCAAGGCCAAGGGCCTGGACGTGGTGGTGGAGGCCTGGGCAAGGGCTGCAATCCGCGGCGCCCGGCTGGAGGTCTTCGCGGTCGAGCCCGACCGCGCCGAGCGCCACTTACGTCGGCACGGCCTGACGCTGCCGGAGAGCGCAACGATCCGCGGGGTCGTCCCGCCCGAGGAGTTTCGCGCGACGCTGCGTCGCGCTCGCGTCCTCGTGGCGGGCGCGCGCTGGGAGGACTTCGGGCAGGCGCCGCTGGAGGCCCTCGCCGACGGTGCACTGCTCGCCACGGTCCCGACGCCGGGCCCCTTCGCGGCGCTGCCCCTGGCGCGCGAGCTCGACCCCAGGTTGGTGTCCGATGACCTCGCTGCGGCGGTGACCGCCGCGTTCGCGCTCGAAGACCTCGCCGTCTACCGGGCGCGCGCGGCGGAGCTGGTCGCGCCCTTCCGCCCCGAGGCCCTGGTCAGCCGGATCCGCGACGAGGTGCTGCCGCGGCTGCTCGGGTGACCGCGCGGACGAAGGCCGCGGCGTCGTCGGCCAGCGGGTGCTCGCTGGTGATCGCCAGGCTCTCGCCGGCCATGCGCTCGCGCGCGGCCTCGTCGCCGACCACCAGCTCCAGCGCCGCGCCGGATGGATCCCACGTCGAGCGGGTCGACCAGCACCGCGTTGCGGCCCTCCACGGCGAAGTCGCCGGCAGCGCCCGCGGTGCGCGAGCAGACGATCGGCAGGCCCGCGGCGGCGGCCTCGCGCACCGCCACCCCGAAGGGCTCGTAGAGGCTGGGCAGCACCAGGGCGTCGGCCGCGGCGAAGCGTGCGGGCAGGTCCTCCGGGGCCACGTAGCCGCGGAAGTGCACGTTCTCCGCCAGCCCGCGCAGCTCCTCCTCCAGTGGCCCCGTGCCGCACACCTCCAGCTGCGCGTCCAGCCCGCGCACCGCCTGGATCAGCCGCCGCAGGTTCTTGTCCTCCACCAGGCGCCCCACGTACAGGAGCCGGACCGGGCCGGGACCGGGCGACCCGGGGGCGAAGTCCTCCAGGTCGGCGCTCTGGAAGCTCACCTCCACGGCATCCGGCGGCGCGCCCGAGCGCTACGACGCGGCGCTTCGCGGCGCTGGACACCACCACGAAGCCGTCCGCGCGGCGGATCAGGGCGCGATGCAGGCGCAGCTGCCACCCGGGCAGCTCGCCGTCGGCGTGAGGCGGCAGCTCGCTGAAGATCACCAGGCGCCGCCCGCGTCGCCGGCACCAGGCCAGCGAGCGCAGCGTGGTGGGCCCGTACTCCCACGAGACGACCACTTCGGGGTCGAACTCCGACAGCGCCCGACCGACCCCGCGCGGCAGCACGACCGGCGTCCGGCCTGCCCGCGCGCGCTGGCGGGAGCCGAGCGCCTGAGCGTCGTAGGGATGGTCCGAGGCGAACCAGCCGGCGGGCTGATCCCAGCCCGGTTGCCCCTCGGACTGGTAGATCACCCGAAGGGTGAGGTCAGGGCTGTTCCCCACGAGGGTGAAGAGCGGTTCGCGGTAGGGCACCGCGACCGGCGGCAGCACGGCGCAGCGCACGGGCACGGGGCGAACTCTAAGAGCGCAACTTCCGCTTGTAGACAGCGTTTCACAGGGAGGAGATGACTGATCGCACTGCTAGGGTTCCGCGGTTCGGGACCCCTGGGTCACGATCACCCCAGCCTCCGGATCGATCCACGTTGAGACTGCTTCGAAACAGCCTGCTCGTGGCGCTTGCTGTCGCGCTCTGCGCGCTCTTGCTGCCCGCGGCCTCCATCTCGGGGCCGATCGAAGACTGCGCCGATGACGGCCAGCTTCAGGGCAACTACTCCGACCAGCAGAAGCAGCAGGCGCTGAAGGACCTGCCCTCCGACCTCTCGGAGTACAGCGACTGCGGCGAGATCCTCAACACGCCCAACCCGAGCAAGCCCGGCGGCCGGTGCCGGCGCGGGCGCCGGCGGAGGCACCGGCTCCGGTGGCGGCGCCGGGGGCGCCACCACGACCGAGCAGTCGACGGGCCCCGCCCAGCCCTCCAAGGCCGAGCTCGCCCGCCAGCAGCGCGAGAAGGCCGCCATCGAGGCGCTGGCCAACGGCGGCGGGAAGCCGAACCTCCACCTCGACGGCAAGTCGATCAGCCCCGGCGACGCCGGCCTCTACAACCTGGCCGCCGCCACCCACGAGGTGCCCACCCCGATCAAGCTCGCCCTGATCGCCGTGGCGCTGCTCGCCATCGCCGGCATCGTGGTCGCCGCCCGCCGGCGCTTCCCGCAGCTCTTCGATCGCCTCTCCGGATCCCTGGCCAGCCTGGGTCATGCCGCGCGCCTACGTCGCTAGCGGAGCCGTAGCCGCGCTCCTAGCCGCCGTCGCCTTCGTGGCCGCGGGCGGCACGGAGCTGGGCCGGACCACGATCGCCGAGATCCTCGCGGTGGCGGTGGCCGCTGCCGTGATCGTCGGCGCGCTCCTGTCGCGTCGCCGCGGGCCGGTCCCCGGATCGCTGCCGCTCATCGCGCTCGCCGCGCTGGTCGCCTTCACCGCGCTGTCGGTGGGCTGGTCGGTCGTGCCCGACCTCTCCTTCATCGAGGCCGGCCGCTCGTTCGCCTACCTGGCGGTGTTCGCCGGAGCGATCGCTCTGGCCCGTCTTGCCCCCACCGCCTCGCCTGTGTTGCTGCGCGGCATCCTCGCGGCCTGCGTCGTGGTCTGCCTCTACGGCCTGGTCTCGCGCGTGTGGCCCGGCGCCCTGGCGCCGACCGAGCAGGCGGCGCGTCTCGGCCAGCCCTTCGGCTACTGGAACGCCGTCGGGTCGATGGCCGCCATCGGCATCGTCCCCGCGCTCTGGATGGGCGCCAAGCGCTCCAGCGGCCTGCTCGAGCGCGCGCTGGCCTTCCCCGCCGCCGGCGTCCTGGTCCTGGCCATGCTCCTCACCCAGTCGCGCGGCTCGCTGGTGGCGCTGGCCATCGGCGCCATCGCCTGGTTCGCCTTCGTCCCGCTGCGCCTGCGCAGCCTGGCCGTGCTCGCCCTCGGTGCCGTGGGCGCCGTGCCGGTCGCCGCGTGGGGGCTGTCGAAGACCGCCTTCACCGTCGGCGGCACGCCGCTGCCCGAGCGCGAGGCGATCGCCGGCACGTTCGGCCTGCTGGTCCTGCTCATGATCGTCCTGCTGCTGGTGGCCGGCCTGGCCGCCTCCTACGGCATGGCGCGCGTCGTGCCCACCATGCGGGTGCGCCGCCGCGTGGGCCTCGTGGTGGTGGCCGCCCTGCTCGCCCTGCCGCTGGCGCTGTTCACCTCGGTGGCCTCGAGCGACCGCGGCGTGTCGGGCACGATCTCCGACCAGGTCGACTCGCTCACCAGCGAGACCGCCGGCGCTCCGCCCGAGGGAGCCGGTCGCCTCACGGCCTCCTCCTCCAGCCGCGCCCGTTACTGGCGCGAGGCGGGCGACGTCTTCGACGAGCGCCCGGGCAAGGGCACCGGCGCCGGGACCTTCTACGTGTCGCGCCTGCGCTACCGCAAGGACGAGCTGGTCGCCCAGCACGCGCACGGGTACGTGCCTCAGACGATGTCCGACCTGGGCGTCGTCGGCCTGGTGCTGAGCGGGCTGGCGCTGCTCACCTGGCTCGCCTGCGCGCTGCGCGCGGTTGGGCCTCGTTCCGCGCCTGCGCAACCGTCACGAGCCGCGCGAGCCGCTCGAGTGGACCGGCGAGCGAACCGCCCTGCTGGGGTTGGTGATCGTCGCGGTGGTGTTCGGCGTGCAGTCCGCGATCGACTGGACCTGGTTCGTACCCGGGGTGACCGTGGTGGCGCTCGCCGCGGCGGGCTTCGTGGCCGGTCGCGGCGCGCTGCGCGGCAGCGCGGCAGGCGCCACCGCCGCTCTCGGCCCCGAGCCCACCGGCGAGGGCCGCTTCAAGCGCCCGCCGTGGGCCCGAATCGTCGCGGCCGTCGGAGTGGTGGCCACCGCCGCCCTGCTGGCCGGCGCGATCTGGCAGCCCGAGCGCGCGAACCGCGCCTCCGCCCAAGCGCTCAGCGACATCGAGAAGGGCGACCTCAAGGGCGCGGCCGCCGCCGCCCGCACCGCCCGCGACGCCGATCCCCTCGCGCGCCGCCCGCGCTTCGCCGAGGCCTCCGTCGCGTCGGCGGCCGGCAAGGAGAACCTGGCGCGGCACATCCTCGAGCGCACCGTGCTCGAGTTCCCCGGCGACCCCCAGACCTGGCTGCGGCTCGCCGAGTTCGAGCTTCACCACAGCGAGCCGCTGCGCGCCCTCGAGGTCGTGCGCGGCGCGCTCTACCTCGACCCCTTCTCCAAGGCCGCGCGCCGCGTTCGCGACCAGGCCCGCGCCGCCGCGCTGGCCGAGGTCGCGCGCGGAGGCACCGCCGAGGAGCGACGCAAGCGCGAGGAGATCCTCCGCCGCAACGGCCTGCTTCCTGGCGGCGCGGGAGCGCCCGGCGCCGCAGGTGCGGCAGCCGCGGGCGCGGGCGGGGCTGGCCCCGGCGGCGCTCCCGGCGCTCCGGCCGGCGGAGGCGGAGGTCTCGGCGGCGCCGGTGGGCAGACCACGGTGCCCGGCATCACGGAAGAGCCGATCGAGGAATACCGGTGAGGCGACGCCACCGCGCGCTGCTCGGCGCAGCCGCGGCGGCCGCAGCACTGGCCGCACCCGCCGCTGCTTCGGCCTCACCGTCCCAGGAGTCGATCTTCCAGGACGACAACCTGCTGGTCACCGGCACCGACTCGCAGGTGGAGAGCACGATGTCCACGCTGCGCTCGCTCGGTGTCGAGCGGATCCGCGTGTCGGTCATCTGGCGCTTCGTGGCGCCGGCCAACAACAGCGCCACCCGGCCCTCGTTCAACGCGGCTGACCCGCGCGGCTACGGCGCCGGCTCCTGGAACCGCTATGACCGCATCGTCGACGCCGCGCAGCGCTACGGCATAGGCCTCCTCTTCTCGGTCACCGGCCCCTCACCCCGCTGGGCCACCGGCGACAAGTCCGAGCCGCGCGGGCTGGTGAACCCCAGCGCCGGCGAGTTCGGCCAGTTCGTGACCGCGGTCGGCCGTCGCTACTCCGGCAGCTACCGCGATGAGCAGCCGACCCCGCCCTCGTCGGGTGGTGGAGGCGGCGGGGTGCTTCCTCTCGGCCGCGCCGCGGCCAACGGCGTGCTGCCGCGGGTGAGCATGTGGTCGGTCTGGAACGAGCCCCAGCAGCCGGGCTGGCTGCGCCCCCAGGTGTCGGGCGGCCGCCCGGCCTCGCCCCACATCTACCGGCGCCTGCTCGACTCTGCCTGGGCCGGCCTGCGGGCCAGCGGGCACGGCGGCGACAACATCCTCATCGGCGAGCTCGCCCCGCGCGGCACCCGCCGCCTGACGAGCGGCCCGATGACCCCCCTGCGCTTCCTGCGCGAGCTCTACTGCGTCAACAGCAGGATCCGCCCGATCCGCGGCGGCGAGGCCGCGGCCCGCGGCTGCCCGACCGGCGGCAGCGCCGCGAGCTTCCGCGCCGCCCACCCGGCCCTGTTCCAGGCGCCCGGCTTCGCGCACCACCCCTACGCGCTGGAGGTCGCACCCTCCAAGGCCGACCGCATCCGCGACCAGGTCACGATCGCGTCGCTGGGCCGGCTGACCCGCACGCTCGACCGCGTCCAGCGCCGCTACGGCTCGCGCCGGCGCATGCCGATCTGGCTGACCGAGTACGGCTACCAGACCGACCCGCCCGACCCGACGATCGTCGGCCACCCGTGGTCGCGCCAGGCCGCCTACATCAACGAGGCCGATCACATCGCCTACCGCAACCGCCGCGTGCGCTCGGTGGCCCAGTTCCTGCTGGTGGACGACCAGCCCAACCGGGCCGTCCCGCCGTCGAACATCCGCTACTGGGGCAGCACCTTCCAGTCGGGCCTGATCACCATCGGCGGTCAGCGCAAGCCCTCGTTCTTCTCCTACCAGCGCTCGATCGACGCCTACCCCAAGCGCGTTCGCCGCGGCCGCGCGGTACGCGTCTACGGCCAGCTGCGCCCGGCGGCCAACGGCAGCCTGATCAGCGCCTCGCTGCAGTTCCGCCGCACCGGCTCGCGCCGCTGGCGGACGGTCAAGCGCGTGCGCACGCGCAGCTTCCGCAACATCGTGCGCCCGCGGGCGCGGGTCCGCAGCTCGGGCCGCTTCCGCTTCGTGTGGCGCGAGGGCACGCGCCGCAACGCCACCCGCTCGTCGCCCGTGCGGGTCGTGCGCCGGCGGCGCTAGAGCACGCCGGTCGTCGCCTGCTCGAGCTCCTCGAGGCGGTCCAGCGACAGCGGGCCGTGGCCCGAGCCGCCGCAGACCTCCTCCAGCAGCTGCTCGTAGGCGGAGGCCACGGCGTCCCACGAGTAGCGCTCCGCGCGGTGCAGCGCCTTGGCCCGGAAGTCCTGCACCGTCTCGGGCTCGTCGAGCAGGCGCTCGAGCTTGCGGGCCAGGTCCGGCACGCCCTCCTCGCCCGAGAAGTAGACCCCCGCGTCGCCCACGGTCTCGGCGTTGGGGCGGTAGTCGTTGACCAGCACGCAGTTGCCCGCGGCCAGTGACTCGAGGATCACCGGGTGGGTGCCGCCCACCTCGGTCGGCGCGCAGAACAGGTAGGCGTTCTGCTGCAGCTCCCAGTAGCCGGGGCCGAAGACGTAGCCCGGGAAGATCACGCGCGGGTCCGCGGCCCGGCGCACGCGGGTGATGTACTCGGAGGCGTAGGGGGCCCCGCCCACCACCACGAGCTTCATGCCGCGGGTCTTCGCCGAGGGGATGCGCGCCCAGGCCTCGACGAGCAGGTGCGGGTTGTTCTCCGGCTCCAGGCGCCCGACGAACAGCACGTAGCGCCTCGGCTCGAGACCCAGCTTCTCGAGCACCCCGCCCTGGGTGTGCTCGGGCACCTCGGCGCCGTAGGGCACCACGCCGATCTCGCGCCCGTAGCGACGCTGGTAGATCGTTGCCACCGCGTGGGAGTCGGTCATGGCGCGGGTGGCCATGGTCGGCGACATGCGCTCTGCCGCCCGCAGGTAGGCCTTGGCGAAGCGGTTCCACTTGCGCCGGTCGGAGTCGAGCCCGTCCACGTTGATGACGGTGGGGATGCCCGCGGCCCGGGTGATGAGGCACAGCGGGCTGTTTCCCGCGATGAAGAAGAGGGCGACGTCGGGGCGCCGTGCGGCCGGCGTGGATGCTCGACAGCAGCGTGTGGACGAAGGTGTCCAGGTACTTGTTGCGCACGGTGGGCAGGTGCACCAGCCGGGCGCCCTTCCACTCCTCGATCTCGCGCGAGACCACGTGCGGGCGGCAGTAGACGGTCACGCGGTGGCCGCGGGCGGTCAGACGGGCGGTGATCTGCTCCACCGCCGTCTCGAAGCCGCTGTAGGAGGCGGGAATGCCGCGGGTGCCGAGGATGGCGACGTCCATGCCCGGTCGCCAGGCTAGTGGTCTCGACCTAGGCCATGCACCCGCGCTGAGGCCAGGAACGAGCCCTCCTCGCGCTTGAGCGGGGCGACGTCGAAGCCGAGGTCGTGGAGCAGGCGCTCCAGCGAGCGGGCGGTGAAGAAGCGCAGGTGCGGCGAGAGCGGGTCGAAGACCTCCTCGAAGCCGCTCCACAACGCGCGCAGCGCCGTGAGCCGCCCGTGCGCCGGAGTGGTCAGGGCCAGGGTCCCTTCGGGGCGGAGCACGCGGCGCGCCTCGGAGAGGAACAGCTGGACGTCGCGGACGTGCTCGATGGTCTCCACGCTGGTCACGAGGTCGAACGAACCGTCCAGGAAGGGCAGCGGCTCGTCCGGCGTGAGCTGGACGAACTCCGCCTCGGGCATCCGCCCGCGAGCGCGAGAGAGGGCCAGCTCGGAGACGTCGGCGCCCACCACGCGCTCGGCCTTGATCTCCTTGGTCAGGCGGCCGTCGCCGCAGCCCAGGTCGAGCGCGTCCTGCGCGTCGGGGAGCCCGCGCACGAAGCGGGCCAGGTGGCGCGGAGGCGGGCCGGCGTCGGGGACCAGCTCCCAGAGGTCGTCGTCGAACCGGCTCACGCCCCGAGCCAATCCGCGAGGTCGGTCGGCCGCCGGCCGGTGAGCCGCTCCACGTCGTCGGTGACCATGTCCAGCTCGCCGGAGGCGATCGCCGTATAGGAGGTGATCCAGCCCTCTACCTCCCAATCCGGGGCGCCGAAGCCGGCCCGCGAGGCCCAGGCCTCCTCGACGGTCTCGTTCTCGTAGCGGATCTCCCGGCCCTGGGCGCGCGAGAGCTCGGCCGCCATCTCGGCAAGGGTGATCGCCCGCGGCCCGGTCACGGTGTAGGTGCGCCCCTCGTGCCCCTCGCCGGTGAGGACCGACACGCAGGCGGCCGCGACGTCGTCGCGAAGGATCGCCCCCACGCGGCCGTCGCCCGCGGGGCCACGGATCACCCCGTCCTCGCCCGCGAAGAGCGGGATGAAGTCCATGTACATCGACATCCGCACGAAGGTGAACGGCAGCTCGGTGGAGCGGATGTGCTCCTCGGTGGCCCAGTGGTGGCGGGCCAGCGTGAAGGTCGCCTCGGGTGCCGCGTTCACGAACGAGACGTAGACGATGCGCTCCACCCCGGCGTCGCGGGCCGCGTCCACCGCGGTGAGGTGCTGCTGCACGCGGTCCCGGGCCTCGGCGGCGGGGACGAGCAACAGCGTTGACGCTCCCTCGAGCGCCTCGCTCATCGAGGCGCGGTCGTGGTAGCCCGCCGTCTGGCGCACGTGCGCGCCGGGGAGCTCCGGAGCGCGCGCGGGATCGCGCACCACGAGCCGCTGCTCCTGCTCGAGCTCGGCCAGTCGGCGCGCCACCCGGCCGCCCAATTCGCCGGTCGACCCGGTCACCGCCACCGTCACGGCTGCCAGGCTACGCAGCAGCGATGGCCGACCTCGTCGTAGCGCAGGACCTCCGCGTGCTCGGGCGCCCCGGCCCCGCGGGGAGCGGCATCGGCCGCTACGTCGAGTGCCTCCACGACGCCCTCAGCGCGCACGCGGGCGAGCTGGGGCTGCGGGTCCAGACGATCACAGAGCCCCAGCGCTGGGAGCCGCTCGAGCACGTCCTCCAGGCACGCGCGGTGAAGAAGCTGGGCGCCGACGTGCTGCACACCCCCTCGCTCGACTTCCTCAGCCTGCGCCCCGGCGCGGCGCACGTGGTGACGCTGCACGACCTGGCGCCGCTGAAGAACCCCGAGGTCTACCTGCGCACGGGGCTGCTTCACAAGCTGCGCTACCGGTCGGTTCGCCGCGCACAGCGGGTGATGGTCGACTCGCGCGCCGTGGCCGCCGACGCCGAGCGGATGCTGGGCCTGGACCCCGAGCGCATCGACGTGGTGCCGCTGGCGGTGCCGCCCGGCTTCGCGCCCGTGGACGCGCCCCGCGAGCTGCTCGCGCGGCTCGGCCTGCCCCACCACTTCTTCCTCTGGGTCGGGTCGCTGGACCCCATCGACCCGCGCAAGGGCGTCGAGCCGCTGGTGGAGGCCGTGGCCGCCTCCGACGGCCCGCCGCTGGTGCTGGCCGGCAACGCGGGCCGCGCCGCCGGCGACCGCCTCGCGCGGCCCGGGCGCGTCCTGGTGCTGGGCCGGGTCAGCGACTCGGAGCTGAAGGCGCTCTACACGGCCGCCGAGGCGCTGGTGTTCCCCTCCGAGGACGAGGGCTTCGGCTTCCCGCCGCTGGAGGCGCTGGCCTGCGGCACCCCGGTGGCCGCCTACTCCGCCGGCGCCCTGCCCGAGGTGCTGGAGGGCCAGTCCGGCGCGGTCCTGGTCGAGCCGGGCGACGCCGCAGCGCTCTTGGGCGCGGCCGAGGGCCTGGCGGGGGCGCAGGCCCAGCCGCCGACGCGCGACTGGAGGCAGGTGGCGGTCGAGTCGGCCGCCGTGTTCCGGGCCGCGGCGGCCTAGAGCGCGGCGACGGCGTCGTCGAGGGCGGCGGCCACGCGATCCGCTCCGTCGCCGAGCACGATCGTGTAGTGGTTGACCCCCTGCACCTCCTCGACGGTGGCCGCGGGCTGGGCCTCGCGGAAGGCGAGCAGCGCCTCGAGCGGGATGAAGGGGTCCTCGTCCAGCAGCCCGCGCGGGGCCCGCAGCAGCCATACGGGAGCGGTCGACCTGGCTCGCCGCCCCGCTGGCGGTCCCGTCCATCATCAGCTCGGCGCCGTCGGCCCGCACGGCGTCCTCGGCGACGACGCTGCGCCCGTCGGGGCCGAGGTCGTAGCGCACGTAGTCCTCGAGGTCCTCGTTCCAGCGGCCCTTGTCGAGGGCGGGGTGCTGCTTCCAGAACTCCACGTAGGCGTCGGGGGAGTCGAAGGTCATCCGCAGCCGCTCGATGGCCGGCCCGAGGAAGGCGTCGAGCGCCGCGTCGGGAGCGACCCCCTCCGGCAGGATCACCGGCAGCCCGCCGTCCACCAGCACCACCGCGCCCACCCGGTCCGGGGCCTCCACCGCCGCGCGCGCCGCCACGTACGCGCCCATCGAGTGCCCGGCCATCACCGCCCGGTCCACGCCCGCCGCGTCGAGCACGGCGATCATGTCGGCGGCGTGGGCGCCCAGGCTCCCCCGCGGCGGCCCCACCGAGGCGCTCCTTCCCCGCCCGCGCAGGTCGGGCGCCAGCACGCAGACCTCGGGCCGGCGCTCGAGCAGCTCGCGCACCACCGGCCGCCAGCCGAGGTGCGATGCGGTGATCCCGTGGGCGGCGACCACCACGGCCTCCGCGTCGGGCGGGGCGGGCCCCGCCCGGGCCACGTGCAGTGTGCCGCCCTCCACGTCGACGGCCAGCGTGTCGGTGAAGGCGTCCACCTCGTCGCACAATACGCTGCCCCCGTGGCCGCCCCCGACTGGCTCGAGCTATGCCGCCGTGCGGCCGGCCGGGCGGCCGAGGCGCTCGAGCGCCAGGCCGACCGCTCGGAGACCTTGGGCCCCGGCGCCGGTGGCGACACCACCCTCGCCCTGGACCGCGCATCCGAGGACGCCGTCTTCGCCGAGCTCGAGAGGCTGGACGGCGGGCTGCTGGCGATCTCCGAGGAGCGCGGCGAGGTCGAGGTCAACGGCGGCGGGGCGCTGCGCGTGGTGATCGACCCGGTGGACGGCTCGCGCAACGCCCGCCGCTCCGTGTGCCCCTACGCGCTCTCGGTGGCGGTCGCCGACGGGCCCTCGGTGGGCGACGTGGAGTTCGCCTTCGTGCACGAGTTCGAGCAGGGCCGGGAGTGGTGGGCCCGCCGCGGCGAGGGCGCGTTCGACGGCGGCGAGCGCCTGAGCACCAGCGGAGCCGACCAGGCCGAGCTGCTGGGGCTGGAGAACACCCACCCGGCCCAGGTAGCGGCCGCGTCCGGCGCGCTGGAGGCCACGGGCGCGGAACGGCTGCGCGCGCTGGGAGCCGTGGCCGTGTCGCTGTGCCACGTGGGCTCGGGCGGCCTCGACGCGATGCTCACGCTGGGCGAGACCCGCTCGGTGGACCTGGCCGCGGGCCAGCTCGTGGTGCGCGAGGCGGGCGGCGCCGTGGCGCTGCCCGAGGCCGGCGACCTCAGCGCGCCGCTGGGCCTCGACATGCGCTCGCGCGTGCTGGCGGCGGCCACCCCGGCCGGGCTCGAGCGCCTCAGAGCCGCCTTCCCGTGAGCCGGCCGCCGGTGGACGTGGTGGTCCCCTTCGCGGGACCGGCCGAGCGCCTGGCCGCGCTGGCCGAGCGCCTGCGCGTGCTGGCGCTGGGGCCGCAGGACACGGTCCTGATCGTGGACAACAACGAAGCGCCCTCTCCGGTGCCCGCGGAGGGCCCGCGCGTCCTGTGGGCCGGCGAGCGGCCCACCCCCGCCCACGCGCGCAACCGCGGCACCGCCGAGGGCGCCAACGAGTGGCTGGTGTTCCTCGACGCCGACGTGATCCCGCCCCCGGACCTGCTCGACCGGCTGTTCGATCCGCCGCCGGGGGAGCGCACCGCGCTCCTGGCCGGAGACATCGCCGACGCCGAGGTTCCCCCCGGCGGCCCGCCGATGGGCCGCTGGGCCTACATGCGCCGCCTCAGCGAGCAGGCCAACACCTACCGCCAGCAGCGGCCCTGGCCGCAGACGGCCAACGTCGCCTGCCGGCGCGCCGCCTTCGAGGAGGTCGGCGGCTTCCGCGACGAGCTGCGGGCCGCCGAGGACGCCGACCTGACCTACCGCCTGGAGCAGGCCGGCTGGGAGGTCGAGCGCCGCGACGACGCCGTGGCCACCCACGTCAACCGCGAGAGCGCGCTGGGCTTCGCCCGCCAGAAGCTCGTGCACGGGGCCGGCGGCGCCTGGCTGGACCGCGAGTACCCCGGCGCGCTCCCGGCCCAGCGCCTGCCCGGCCTGCTGTGGTGGGGCGCGCGCTACCTGGTGCGCGGCCTGTGCGTCGCCGCGCGCACGCGCGACCGCGACCGCGCGCTGTGGGCCGTCTTCCGCCCGCTCGAGCTCATCGCCTACGAGCTCGGCCGCACGCGCTCGAACCTCCGCCCCTAGGCTCGGCGGCGATGCCCCGCGTGCTGATCGTCGGCGCCGGCCTGACCGGCTGCACCCTCGCCTGGCGCCTGGCCCAGGAGGGCGTCGTCCTCGACCCTGCTCGAGCAGGCCGAAGTACCCGGCGGCCTCATCCGCTCCGAGCACATGAACGGGGTGCTCTACGAGCCGCACGGCTCGCACATCTTCCACACCGAGGACACCGAGGTCTGGGACCTCGCCAACTCCATGACCCCGTTCAACGACTACCGCCACCGGGTGGACATCGTGGTCGAGGGCAAGGTGCTCAACTGGCCGATCCTCGTGTCGGACATCGACGCGCAGTCGCGCTCGGAGGAGATCAAGGCCGAGCTGGAGGAGCGGCGCGGCCTCGACGCCGAGCAGCGCGCCCAGGCCGCCAACTTCGAGGAGTGGTGCCTGGACCTGATGGGCCCGATCCTCTACGAGCGCTACATCAAGCCCTACACCGAGAAGCAGTGGGGCCGCCCGGCGGCGACCCTGTCGGCGCAGTGGGCGCCGCGGCGGGTGTCGGTGCGCTGGGACGACGACCCCTACCTGTTCCCCGACCCCCACCAGGGCTGGCCCGCCGGGCCCAACGGCTACACCGACCTGATCGACGGCCTGCTCGACCACGAGCTGATCGACGTGCGCTACGGCGAGGAGGTCTCGTTCGAGACGCTCGAGCCCGGCGACGCCGACGCGGTGGTGCTGACCTGCCCGCTCGACGTCTTCTGCGGGCACCGCTTCGGCACGCTGGACTGGCGCGGCATCGCGGTGCGCTCGGTGCACATCCCGCACGTCGAATACGCCCAGGGCGCGATGGTCGTCAACTACCCGGGCCTCGAGTACCCCTTCATCCGCATCCACGAGACCAAGCACGCGTCCGGGCAGCAGTGCGAGGGCACCGTGCTGGGCTTCGAGTTCACCAACGCGCCGACGCGCTACTACCCCATCGAGCTGCCGGAGAACAGGGAGCTGAACGCCCGCTACCAAGAGTTCCTGCGCGAGGAGCTCGGCGCGTTCTTCGCCGGCCGCCTGGCCAACTACCTCTACATCGACATGGACGACTGCATGCGCCAGGCGCTGGACGCGGCCGAGCGAGAGCTGCTGCCCGCGCTGTGAGCCGGCCCTCGGTGGACGTGGTCGTCCCGTTCAAGGGCGCGCCGAGTCGCTGCGCGGCCTGCGCGAGCGGCTGGCGGCGATCGAGCTGCGCGACGGGGACTCGGTGCTGGTGGTGGACAACACGCCGGGTGCGCCGGAGGCGCCGCCCGGCCAGGTCCCGGTCCTGCGCGCGGACACGATCCCCACCCCCGCCTTCGCGCGCAACCGCGGCGCCGAACGCGGGAGCGCCGACTGGCTGGTGTTCTGCGATGCCGACACCGCCCCGAACGGCCGACCTCCTCGACCGCTACTTCGAGCCCCGAGCCCGCGGCAGACACCGGGCTGCTCGCCGGCGGCGTCATCGAGCAGGAGGCGCCGCCGGGGGCGCCGGCCGGTCGCCCGCTACTCCTACCTGCGCGGGGCGATGACCCAGGACGACACCTTCGCCTTCGGCGAGTGGGGCTATCCCAAGAGCGCGAACATCGCCGTGCCGGCGCGCCGCCTTCGAGGAGGTGGGCGGCTTCCGGGAGCGCGTCCGCGCCGCGGAGGACGCCGACCTGACCTACCGCCTGCGGGCGGCGGGCTGGGAGGTCGAGCGCCGCGAGCCCGCCGCGGTGGTGCACGCCAGCCGCAAGACGCTGCGCGGCTTCCTCAAGCAGAAGGCCGTCTGGGGCGCGGGCGGCCAGTGGGTCACCCGCGAGTACCCCGGCTCGGTACCGCTGATCGCGCAGACCAGCTTCTGGCGCGTGGGCACTCGGCGCCGGCGCTCGGGGCGCTCGCCGAGGCGGCCCGCGGCGCCGACCGGGACACGGTGATCTTCGCCGTCTTCCGCCCGCTGGAGGCCATCGCCTGGGAGCTCGGCCGCTCTGCTGCCCAACGAGAGGCCCGCTGAGGCTGTGGCCCCGCCGGTAACCCTGCTCCTGCCCAACCGCGACAACGCGGGCGTGCTCGACCTGGTGCTCGGCCGGCTGGCAGAGAACACCGACTACCCGGACTTCGAGCTGCTGGTGGTCGACGACGGCTCCACCGACGGCAGCGTCGAGCTGCTGCGGCGCTGGCGCGACTCGGGCCGCTTCGCCGACATGCGGGTGATCGAGCGCGAGCCCAGCGGCGTGGTGGAGACGCTGAACGCCGGCCTGGAGGCCGCCCGCGGCGAGCTGGTGGTCCAGCTCGACGGCGACGCCTCGGTGGAGACGCCCGGCTGGCTCGACCGCATGGTCGCCTTCTTCGCCACCGACCCGAAGGTGGGCGTGGTGACCGGCAAGATCGTCTTCGACTGGGGGCAGATGCACACCTGCGGCGTGGACATGGTCGGCCCCGAGGGCTTCCACGACCGCGGCGCGCGCATCACCGAGCCGGCGGGGCGGCGCACCGACCACCAGCGCGTCCAGCGCCTCCGCGAGGAGGACTGCCCGGTGTGCGACCCGATCGCCGAGGTGGACGGCGGGATCGGCTGCTGCATGATGTACCGCCGCGAGGCGGCGCTGGAGCTCGGCGGCTACGACCTCAACTGGTCGCCGGTGTGGTTCGACGACCTCGACCTGACGATGGGCATGCGCCGCGAGGGGCTGAAGGTCTTCTACCTCCCCGAGGTACGGGTCATCCACCACGTGGGCAAGCGCAGCGGCGGCGCGGCGCGCGCCCGCACCCGGGTGCGCCGGGCGATCGGCGCCGCCCTCCCGCCCTCGCTGCGCTACCGCATCTCCTACGGCCTCGGCCTCGACCGCCCGCCGGACGCGATCCAGGAGCGCCTGCGCCACCACTACGCCTACTGGCGCGAGAAGTGGGGCTGGGACATCCTCAACCCCGACATGGAGGCGCTGCTCGCGCGCTGGGGCGACACGGAGGTCTGCTGGCGCTACGACGACGGGATGCGCGCCGAGGGCGAGCGCATCATCGAGGCGTTCCGCGCATGAGCGTCGCCGTCCCCGTCATCTCCACCAACGAGGGCGAGCTGCTGCGCCACGCCCTTCCCACCGCGCTCGCCCAGGAAGACGTGGAGGTTGTTGTCATCGACAACGCCTCACAGGACTCCACCGCCGCCGTCGCCGAGGAGGCGGGCGTGCGCTGCGTGCGCCTCCCCGAGCGCCACTCGTGGCCGCGCGCGGCCAACGCCGCCCTGCGCGAGGTCGCCGGCGAGGCGGTGCTGTTCATGCAGCCGGACTGCTTCCTCGAGCCGGGCTTCGTGGCGACCGCGCGGCGCCGGCTGGAGGAGCCGGGTGTCGGCTCGGTGGCACCCAAGCTCGTGCGCACGCTCGGGCCCGAGCCCTCGCAGCGCCTCGACGCGATGGACGCCGCCGGCATGTCGCTGGACCGCCGCCGCAAGAACGGACTCGTGGGGCACGGGCGCCCCGCGCTCGGGTTCAGCTCGCCGGCCGAGGCCTTCGGCGCCGACGGCGCGGTGGCGCTCTACCGGCGCGAGGCTCTGGACGACGCCGCGCAGGACGGCCAGGTGATCGACGAGCAGCTGGAGGCCTGGGGCTCGGACGCCGACCTGGCCTGGCGGTTGCGCCTGCTGGGCTGGCGCTGTGTGTACGAGCCGGGCGCGCGGGCCTTCCACATGCGCACCTTCAGCCCCTCCACGCGCAGCCAGATGCCCGACTGGGACCGGATGGTCCAGTTCCGCAACCGCCTGCTGATGATGATCAAGAACGACCCGCTGGATTCGCTGCGCCGGGACCTGCCCACGGTCGCGGCATACGAGGTAGGCGCGCTGGGGTACGCGCTGCTGGTGGAGCGGGCGCTGCTGCGCGGGTACGTGGAGGCCGCTCGGCTGCTGCCGGACATGCTGAGAAAGCGCCGCGAGCTGCAGGCCCGCCGGAAGGCCCTGCCGCCCTACGGACTGGAACCGCCGGTCTGACTACCCTGAGCGGCGCAATGGCGGCCTCGGCGCCCACGCGGCTCTTCGACATCGACGTCCAGACGGCCCCGCCGGCCGATCTCCTGCGGCGGATCCTCGACTTCGCGGCCGACGGGCGCAGCCACCACGTCTCCTACGTCAACGCCCACGTCCTCAACCAGGCCAACGGCGACGCCCAGCTGCGCAGCGCGCTCAAGGGCTCCGACCTCGTCTACTGCGACGGCTACGGCGTCCGCCTCGCCGCCCGGCTGATCGGCCTGCCCGTGCCCCACCGCATGACCGGCGCCGACTGGATCTGGGGCGCCGCCAGCCTCTGCCAGGAGCGCGGCCTGTCGCTGTACCTCCTGGGCTCGGACCCGGGCTCCGCGGCCGACGCCGGCGCGGCGCTGCGGCGCTGGTACCCGCGGCTGAACATCTGCGGCACCCACCACGGCTACTTCGAGCTGGGAAGCCCCCACTCCGAGCGGGTCCTGGAGGACATCGCCGAGAAGAAGCCCGACATCCTGCTGGTGGGCATGGGCACGCCCCTGCAGGAGCGCTGGGTCGAGCACTACGCCGACCGCCTGGAGGTCCCCGTGGTCTGGACCGTCGGCGCCCTGTTCGACTACCTCTCCCACCGCGTCCCGCGGGCGCCGCACTGGCTGGCCGACCACGGCCTGGAGTGGGTCTTCCGCCTGGCGCTCGAACCGCGGCGCATGTGGCGCCGCTACCTGCTGGGCAACCCCGCCTTCCTCACGCGCGTCTGGCGCGAGCGAAACCTGTCGCGATGAACCGCGTCAGCGCCCCGCGGCTGGGCGGGGTCGCGGCGGCGGTGCTGCTGGTGCTGGGGGGCGTGGCGGCCGCGGTCGTCGGCTCCTTCGGCTCGGACCTGGTGGCGGGGCGGACGAGCGGCCCCGAGCTGTCGGAGGCGCTGGACGTGCTGCGCGCCGTGCGCGGCCGCGGTGCTGCTGTTCGCCGCCTGCGGGCTCGCGCCCGCGCGCCTGCTGGCGCCGCCCGAGCTGAGGCGCTGGGCGCCGCTGCTGGCCGTCCCGCTCGGCGCGTGCCTGGCCGGCCTGGCCCTGGCCCTGCTCGGCTCCCTGCGGGTGCCGCTGACCGTCTCGCTGGCGATCGTGCTCGTGGCCGGTCTGGGCGCCGCGCTGTGGACGGGCGGGTCCGACGTGGCGCTCGCCGCGCGCCTGCGGCCGCTGGCCGGGCCGGCTCTGGTGGCCGCGCTCGTAGCAGCCGTGCTCGTGGCGCCGTTGATCCGCACCGGGTCGCTGGCGAGCGTGGTGGGCGGCAACGGCGACGCCCACCTGGCGGCGGGCGTGGCGGAGCTGCTGCAGCAGGCGCCCCCGGGCGCCGAGCGCGTGCAGCTGCCGATCGACCACATGCCGCCGGTGTGGAGCTCGCGCTACCCGATGATCTACGTGCTGGCCGGCGTCTCGCAGCTGTCGGGGCTCGACCCGATCGTCGCGATGACGCCGCTGAGCGCGGTGCTCATGGCCGGGGTGGCCATCGGCTTCTTCCTCGTCGGCCTGATCCTGCTGGGCGCGGGCCCGCGAGGCTCGCTGCTGGTCATGGCGATGGGCGGGCTCGGCACCGGCGCGATGTCGATCGTCTACGAGCCCTTTTACAACCTGCTGTGGGCCCTGCTCACCCTGCCGCTGGTCCTGCTGGCCGGCTGGTACCACCTGCGCGAGCCGCGCCCGCGGACGCTGGTGCTGTTCGGCGTGGCCGCGGTCAGCTCGGTGCTGGCCTATCCGCTGCTGTTCCCCTTCGTGGCGCTCTTCCTGGCGGCGGTGGGCTGGCAGGCCCGCGACCGGCGGCGCCGCTGGCTGCCGCTGCGCCTTCCGCGCCGCCGCTGGGTGCAGGCGCTGCTGGCGCTGCCCGCGCTGTTCGTGCTGCTCGTCGCGCTGCTGCTGGTCGCCGCTGCGGCGCAGAAGATGGTGACCGCCTTCGTGGCGCTGCTGCCGGGCGGCGACCTGAGCGAGTGGCACACGCCCGGCGACCCCTTCCCGCCGCTGTACGACCGCTTCGGCCTGCCCGAGTCGCTGCAGGTGGCGGTGGTGCTGCTGATCGCGCCTGGCCGCCGTCGGCGCTGTGGAAGGCGCCGCGCGCGGCGCGGGTCGCCCTTCGGCGTCCTGTTCGGCGCGCTGCTGATCACCGTCGCCTACATGCGCCTGCGCGACGGCACGCAGCTCTTCTACCTGCGGGCGGTCAGCATCCTCGGCCCGCTGACGCTCGCCTTCGCCGGGGCCGGGATCGCCTGGCTGGTGGCCCACCGCAGCCGCCGCCTGGCGCCCGCGCTGGCCGTGGCGGCGGTGGCGCTGGCGCTGGTGGGCTTCGCGTCGGCCCAGCGCGCCCACTACATCGTGCCCTCGGTCGACCGCGACCTGTGGCAGGTGCGCGACTGGGGCCGCGAGCTGCCGCGCGGGTCGAGCGTGCGCGTCGACATCCGGCCCTACGGCGCCCAGCAGTGGGCGGGCTACATGCTCGCCCCGCACCCGCTCACCGCGCTCGACCCGCTGCGCAAGTTCTTCCCCTACCCGCCGGTGGGGCGCAAGGCCGACTACCTGCTGACCAACCGCTTCTTCTCCTCGCGCGACGTCCAGGGCCCGCCGCTGTTCGAGAACCGGCGCTTCGTCCTCTACCGGCTCAAGCCGAGCGTCCCGGGCCCCGACCGCTCCTCGATCGAGCTAAGGACCCGCTGGAGGGCCCGGGCGCGCAGAGCTCCGACTAGGCCCGCGCGAGCAGCAGCAGCGTGTGGCCGAACGGCGCCGAGCGGGGCCGCGAGCCGAACGGCGTGTCCAGGCGGTGCAGGGCGCGCTGGGCGGCCGCCGGGAGGCGCCGCCACGAGTAGGTGACCGCGTGCAGCTCGGGCCTCAGGCCCGCCGCCCGGGCGTCGGCCTCCAGGCGCCGGGGCGAGAGCGGGATGTCGTCGGGCGTGCCGTGCACCGCTGTGCCCAGGTCGAGTCGGTTGGCCAGGCCCAGCGCCGCGCCCACCGGGTGCCAGGAGCCGGGCTCCACGGCCACCAGCGCGCCGCCGGGGCGCAGCAGCCGGCGCGCCTCGGTGAGCGCCGGCATCAGCGAGCCCTGGTAGGCGATGTGGTGCAGCACGAGCCGGTAGAGCACGACGTCGTAGGACGAGTCCTCCAGGCGGTCGAGCTCGCCGCCGCGGCCGGCGAAGCCGTCGTCGAGGTCGCCGGCCTCCACCAGCAGGTCGATCCACGACTGCTCGAGCTCCACGCCGGTCATGTGCCAGGCCGGCTTGGGAAAGAGGTGGCGTCCGGGGTGCCAGCCGCAGCCCACCGACAGGACGCGGCCGCCGTCCATCCCCAGCCGGGCGTCGAGCACCTGCTTCTCGCGCTCGCGGATGCGGTCGTAGTGCAGCTCCAGCGTGTCCTCGTCGGAGAGGCGGTCGAGGAGGTTGTCCTCCCTGTAGGGCTCGCTCACCGGCCCAGCGCCCCCTCCACCGCGGCCACGATCTGCTCGCTCACCCGCTCGGGCGCGTAGTGCTCCAGGCGCTCGCGCCCGCGCCGGGCGAGCTCGGCCCGCAGCTCGGAGTCGCGCACCGCGGCGTCGATCAGCTCGGCGGCCACCGCGGGGTCGAAGGGGTCCTCGTCCGCCCACAGGACGGCGTCGCCGCCCACCTCGGGCATGCCGCCCGCCGGGCGCGCCACCACGGGCAGCCCGAACTCGAAGGCCTCGAGCAGCGGCACGCAGAAGCCCTCGTGCTCGGAGGTGGAGAGCAGCACCGACGCCTCGGCGTAGGCCGAGTTGAGGTCCCGGCTGCGAGCATGCCGCCCGCCACCGCCCCGGGCGCCCAGCTCTCCACCAGCCGCCGGTAGGCGGGCGTCAGCGGCTCCCCGACGAACAGCAGCCGCGCGCCGCGGCTCGCAGCCGCGGCGGTAGGCGTCGAAGACCTGCGCCGCCAGGTCGTGGCGCTTGTTGGGCACGAGCCGGCCGACGACCAGCACGAGCGGACCCTCGCCGGCCGGCGCCGTCGCCGCGCTCGCGCAGGCTCGTCGGGGTCGCGCAGTATCGGCACCACCGACACGTCGTCGCGCTCGAGCTCCCGCGCGTTGTACTCCGACACCGCGGCCACTGCATCCGCTGCCCGCACGTAGTCGCCCAGCTCCCGGCGCGCGAGCGCGCAGCTGGCCGCGACGTTCGGTGCGAGGTCCCACAGGAACCGCGGCGGGGTGACGTTGTGGTAGACGATCAGCTTCCGCCCCGGCAGCTCCAGCACGCGCCGCATGTGCGGCGCGTAGGCCGAGTAGTGGATCACCGTCAGGTCGCCCGCGCTCGGGCCGAAGCGCGCTGAGCGGCCGGACCTCGCGGCGGATCGCGGAGTCGATCGCGCCCGCGTGCATGCCGCCTCCGTAGCCCTGGGCCTTCCAGCAGCTCGCGCCAGCGCAGCGCCTGGACCGTCACGGCGTCGTAGGGCCCGGCGCCCGAGAGAGCCTGGTGTACGCGGGTCACTCGCCGCTGCGGCGCTCGAGCTCGCGCAGCCGCTCGACCACGGCCACGTTGAACCGCGTCTGCTTGGCCTCGAGCTCGACGTGGTACTGGCGCAGCAGCCGCAGCAGCAGCCGCTTGACCGCGGTGATCGGCGCGCCGGCCTTCCGCGTGGAGTAGACGGCCTCGGGGTCGACCTCGATCGCCGCCCAGCGCTCGAGGTCCTCCAGCGAGGGCACCTCGCCGCTCACCGACTCGTCGAGCGGCCCCGGCGCGGGGTCGCCGTAGACGCCCTCGGCGCGCTTGCGCTCCGCTGCCGCCCGCGCCGCGGCGCCCGCTTCCTCGGGCGAGCTCAGCGCAGCGCCTCCTCGGTGGCGCGCTCGCCGGCCACCGTCCACGCGCCGCGCAGGTCCGCCACGCCCTCCGCCTCCAGGGTGCGCATCACCGAGAAGCGCGCCAGCGGTCGAGCGAGCCCGCGGGGGGCGCGTCCTGGTCGGCCACCCCGACGGCCAGGTCGTAGTCGCCGCCCAGCAGCGCCAGCCGCGGCACCTCGAAGGTCACCTCCACCTCGCCCGTCGCCCGCGCGCGCTGAGCGCGGTGTCGGTGCGGAAGCACAGCCCGCCCTCGGCCTGCCGGACCTCCAGCGCGAGCACGGCCCGCTCGGAGTCCTCGGGGCGGGATCACCGACATGCTGCACCTTCAGCGGCTCGCCCGGCTTGAAGGCGTGGCGCGGGCGCCCCTCGGAGTCGCGGATCTCGATGTCCACGACCGAGCCCGGCGCGGCCTCCCGCCCGGCGCGAGCCGGCGCCCTCGGCGCCCAGGAGGCGGTGGTAGAAGAGCAGGCCCTCGGCCACGCCGCCGTCGAACTGCACCTCGCCGCCGTCGAGCACCACCACGCGCTCGCACACGCGCTCGATGGCCGTGGGGTCGTGCGACACCAGCACCAGCGTCGCCCCGGCGTCCATGCGCTCGCCGATGCGCCGCAGGCACTTGCGCTGGAAGGCCTCGTCCCCGACGGCCAGCACCTCGTCGATCAGCATCACGTCGGCGTCGAGGAAGGCGGCGATGGAGAAGCCCAGCCGCAGGAACATGCCCGCGCTGTAGGTCTTCACCGGCACGTCGATGAACTCGCCGAGCTCGGAGAAGTCGACGATGTCGTCCACGCGCGCCTCGATCTGCTCGCGCGTGAAGCCGTGCAGGGCGCCGTTGAGCAGGATGTTCTCCCGGCCCGAGAACTCGGGCCCGAAGCCGGCGCCCAGGTCCAGCAGCGACACCACGGTGCCGCCGCACTCCGCCCGTCCCGAGTCCAGCGGCACGATGCCGGCCAGGCAGCGCAGCGTGGACGTCTTGCCCGCGCCGTTGCGGCCCAGGAAGGCGACCGCCTCGCCGGGCTCGATGTGCAGCGAGACGTCGCTCAGCGCGTTCACCCGCCCGTGACCGGACTTGCGCCCGCGCCGGATGAAGACCTCCTTCAGCGTGCGGCTGCGCTCCTCGGGGCGCACGTCGAACGAGCGCGAGGCGTGCTCGAGCACGACCTCGCCCGGCTTCACAGCACCACCGCCAGCTCGGGCCCGAGCTTCTTGAACAGCACCCAGCCCAGCAGCAGCGCGCCGAGCCCCGCCACCGACAGGTACACGAGCATCCCGAGCGACGGCGCGGCGCCGGCGTACAGCAGCTCGCGCACCGCGCTCACGAACGGCGCCACGGGGTTGCCCCACTCGAGCAGGTCGGCGAGCCACTGCCGGCTGCTCACGCCGGGCAGGTCCTCGACGCGCAGGAAGATCGGCGTGACGAAGAACCACGGCAGCAGCGCGGCGGCGATCACGGGCTCGACGTCGCGGAAGTGCGCGTGCAGCACCGAGACCGCCATCGACAGCCCGAGCACGAACGCGAACAGCAGCAGCACCACCACCGGCAGCCACAGCAGCTCGACGTCGAAGGTCCCGCGGATGGCCAGCGCGACCGGCGCCAGCAGCGCGAGCATCACCAGGAAGGTCGCGAGCTGCACCACGGCCGTCGCGGCGGGGATGGCCTCGCGGGGGAACTTGACCTTGCGCACCAGCGGCGCGTTCTGCTCCATGCTCGGCGCGGCGGCCAGCATCGCCTGCGCGAAGAACACCCAGACGATCATTCCCGCGACCACGAACAGCGGGTAGTCGGGGATGTCCGCCACCTTCAGCAGCACGCTGAAGACGAGCAGGTAGGCGCCCATGAGGACGATCGGGTTGATCAGGTACCAGAGGACCCCGAGCACCGAGCCCTTGTACTTCTGGCGCAGCTCGCGGCGCACCATCTGCTCGAACAGGAATCGGTACCGCATGGGGCGCCTGCAAGGGTAAGGGGCGTCCATGCCGGAGCAGCCCGTCTACGGACTCGCCCGCCAGGGGTGGCGGACCCGGGTGGCCGAGCGCTTCGCGCGCCGCGCGCGCCGGCAGCGCCGCGACCTCTTCCGGCGCCTCATGGCGCCGCGGCCCGGCGAGCGCATCCTGGACGTCGGCTCAGGGGAGACCGGCCTCGCCGGCCTGGAGCCCGAGCTGGACGTGACCGGCACCGACCGCGTCGACCGCCCCGAGTACCCCGGGCCCTTCGTGCGCGCCGACGGCCGCGGCCTGCCCTTCGGCGACAGGGAGTTCGACGTCGCCTACTCCAACTCGGTGATCGAGCACGTGGTGGAGCCGGCCGACCGGCGCGCGCTGGCCTCCGAGCTGGCCCGCGTGGGCGGGCGCTACTTCGTGCAGACGCCCAACCGCTGGTTCCCCGTCGAGCCGCACGCGCTGCTGCCGTTCGTGCACTGGCTGCCGCGGCGGGTGGGCCGGCGGCTGTGGGACCTCGGCGTCTCCACCGATCCCTTCGACGAGACGCTCCTGCTCGACGCCCGCGAGCTTCAGGAGCTGTTCCCCGACGCGACCATCGTGCGCGAGCGGATCGGGCCGCTCACCAAGTCGCTCGTGGCCGCGGGGCCGGCTACCAGGCTCCCCGCGAGCGAATGACCGCGGGGATGGTCTTCAGCAGGATCGAGAGGTCGAGGAAGACCGACCAGCGCTCGAGGTAGAGGAAGTCGAGGCGCACGAGCTCGTCGGGATCGAGCTCGGAGCGGCCGGAGACCTGCCACAGCCCGGTCATGCCCGGCAGCACCAGGTAGCGCTTGCGGTGCCAGTCCTCGAGGCGGTCGAAGTCGCGCTGGGGCAGCGGGCGGGGGCCGACCAGCGACATCTCGCCGCGCAGCACGTTGAGCAGCTGCGGGAGCTCGTCCAGGGAGAAGCGGCGCAGGATGCGGCCGACCTTCGTGACGCGCGGGTCGTTGCGGATCTTGAAGATGGCCCCGCCCAGCTCGTTGCGGTCCTCGAGCTCGCCCTGGCGCAGCTCGGCGTCCTGCTCCATCGTGCGGAACTTGAAGCAGGGGAAGAGGTCGCCGCCCAGGCCCGGGCGCATCGACTTGTAGATGACCGGCCCGCGCGAGGTCACGCGGACCATCAGCGCGATGAGCAGGAGCAGCGGCGACAGGAGCGCCACGAGCAGCACGGCCCCGATGAGGTCGAACGCGCGCTTGGCGACGAAGTCGATGCCCTCGAAGACCGGCGCCTTGAGCTCGAACAGCGGCAGCGCCTGGCCGGGCACGAACTCGACCCGGTCCATGAGGATCTCCATCGTCGAGGGCGCGATGCGCACGGCCTTGCTCTGCGCGTGGCAGCGCTCCACCAGGGCGACGGCCTGCTCCTGGGGGAAGTCGGGGTCGGCGATGATCACCTCGTCCACCTCGTCGAGGTGGCTCTCGAGGTCGGACAGCGAGCCGAGGTCGCGCAGGCCGTCGACCGGCCGCGGGGTCAGCGAGACGAAGCCGACCGGCTCGATCTCCGAGCCGCGCAGCGCGTTGGCCACGCCGTCGATGTGGGCGCCCGACCCGACGAGCACCGCGCGGCGGCGGTAGCCGGCCGCCTTCAGCAGCGCGAACGAGAGGCGCTCGAAGCCGAAGCGCAGGCCCGCGACGTAGAACAGCGCGAAGAACAGGCCGCCGTAGAAGATGTAGTAGGACTGGAAGTCGTAGCCCTCCACCACGGCGTAGAGGAAGATCACCGCCGTCGTCTGGAAGAGGCACGCGACCACGGCCGAGAAGCCGGGGCGCAGGGTCCGGTCGGCGTACAGGTGCGACCGCGCGAAGAGCAGGATCATCACCAGGCCGGCCAGCGGCGCCACGTCCAGCGCCTGGTCGAAGTAGAAGCCGAAGCCCGGCCCGCCGCGGATGCGCCTGCTTGACCTCGAGCGCCGTCCAGACGCCGAGCAGCAGGCCGCTGAAGTCGAGCGCGATGAGCGTGATCAGCCGGGCGAGCCGGCGCGCGACCTCCAGCCGCAGAAGCGCGCCGAGCAGGTACGTGCGCGGTGCGCGCATGTCGCGCGTGGGGAGATCCAGCGGCGACTTTGCCGGCGGTGCCTCCCGAAGGTGTCGAACGGGTCCGTCGGGCATGAGGAGCTGCTCAAGTAAACAGTCGGGGACGGCGATTGTCTCGCCCGTCACAAAAACCTCGCAGCTTGCGAACTTTCGTGCACTGAGGCGGGGCGAAGTCTTCACACTCGCGGGCTGAACGCCGTGCTGATGCGAGCGAGGGCAGGGAGGCGCCAGGAAGAGGCTCGGCCGGCCGCCGAGCTGAGCGCGGCAGCGCTCGAGCTGATCGAGCGCCACGCGGGGCAGATCATGGCCACCGCGCGGCGGTACGCAGCCACCGCGGAGGACGCCGAGGACGCCTACCAGCGCGGGCTGGAGATCATGCTGACCAAGGCGCCGTCGACCGCCGAGGACCAGCTGGTGCCGTGGCTGAAGACGGTGGTCAAGCACGAGGCCTTCGCGCTGCGCCGCCAGCGGGACCGCCACACGCCCACGGCCGACGACGGCGACCCGCCCGAAGTGGCCGGCGGCGCGCCTGCGCCCGACCAGGCGGAGCGGCTGGAGCGGCTGCAGGTCGGGGCCGAGGCGCTGAAGCGGCTGAAGCCGCAGGAGACGCGGGCGCTGCTCCTGCGCGCCGAGGGTCACTCCTACGACGAGATCGCGCGCATCTGCGGCTGGACCTACACGAAGGTCAACCGCTGCCTGACCGAGGGCCGCCGGGCCTTCCTCTCGCGGGTGGAGGGCATCGAGGCGGGCGACGAGTGCTCGCGGCTGGCGCCCCAGCTGTCCGCGCTGGCCGACGGGGAGGCGACCGCGGAGGACATGAAGGCGCTGCGGCCGCACCTGCGCAACCTGCCTGGCCTGCCGCGCCCAGCTGCGCGAGTTCCGCGCGGCGCCGGCCCGCGTGGCGGCGCTGATGCCGCCGGCGGTGGTGGTGGCCGGGCGCGTCGGGCGTCGGCGGCTCCTTGCGGAGCGGCTTCGAGTCGCTGATCGGCCAGGGCGCCGAGCTGGTGGGCGGATCGAAGGTGGCCGCCGTGGCGGCCTCGGCGGCGATAGTGGCCGGGGGCGGCGCGGCGACCGTCAGCGAGCTGAAGGATTCCGCGGCACCCGTGCGCCCGAACATCGTCCGCCAGGAGGCGAAGGCGAAGAGCCCGACGCTGCCACCCGGTCTGAGCGATCCCTCCGCGACCGGAGGAGTCGCCCCGCCCGCGCAACCCAAACCCGGCGAGGCAACCGCGAGCGCCGGTGAACCCGGCGAACGCCCTGGGCGGGACCGACCGGCGCGAGCGCCCCGGCCGCCCCGGCGCCGAAGCCACCCCCACCGAACCCGGCGAACGAGTTCGCACCGGGAGGCGGAGGAGGCGCCGCACCGGCCTCGAGCGGAGGCGGTGGCGGAGGAGGCGAGTTCTCCCCCGGCGGAGGCGGCGGCTCCGGCGGCGGGGAGTTCGGGCCTTAGACCTCGAACGAGACCGCATAGGCCACGAAGCCGACGGCCAAGGCCGCCGCGCCGACCCACTGCCAGCGCCGCTCCAGGTCCCCGGGGCGCACCATGAAGAACACCGCCATCAGCGCGAAGGGGTCGAAGTACTTCTGGTAGACGAGCCGCACCGGCAGGACCGACAGCAGGAACGACGCGCCGAACACCACGGCCAGTGAGCGCGGGCCGGCGCGGCGGCCCAGCGCGTAGGCCGACACCGTCCCCAGCGGCACCAGCAGCCAGAACAGCCCGGGCAGCTTCTCCGAGGCCCGCCACAGGTACCCGGCGTCGCCGGGCACGCCGGGCCCCGGCGCGCACGAACTCCAGCGGGAACGCGATCAGCAAGACGACCGCCACCAGCAGCGCCACGGCCACGCCGGCGGGCGCCAGCAGCGGCCGCACCTGCCGCCACGCGCTCGGCCCGAGCACCGCGACGGCGTAGATCGCGAACACCGCGAAGGTGAAGCCCAGGGAGCGCCCCAGCAGGTTGTCGCCCGACCCCGGGCACAGCCCGCACGAGGTCGGGTCAGACCCCTTGGGCACCAGCCCGCCCCACGCCACCACCAGCGCGCCCAGGGGCGCGAAGGACAGCGCGAGCAACGCCGCCCCCGGCACCCGCCGCGGCGCGTACCAGAGCCCCACGGGCAACAGCCACACGAACGCCTGGCGGGTGAGCAGCGCCAGCGCGACGCTCAGGCAGGCGAGGGCGAACAGCCCCATCGACTCCTTCTCCCGCGAGCGCACGAACAGGATCAGCGCGACGAGCGCGAACAGGATCGCCAGGTTGTCCGTGAGCAGGATGAACGAGGCGCCGAAGAAGTACGGCGACAGGGCGAACAGCAGCGACAGCAGGAACGCCTTCCAGCGCTGCAGCCCGAGACAGGCCGAGAGCAGGTGGAAGAGGGCGACGACGGCGAGGTACGAGATGACGCACGCCGAGCGCCTGCAGCTTCCACAGGTCGAAGCCGACGAGCTTGCCGTAGGCGGCGAACAGCAGATGGAACAGCGGCGCCTGCGCGGCCGGGTACCGAGCGAGGTCCGGCGTCGGCAGCTCGCGCGCGAACTGCATGATCGTCGGCAGGTGGTACGAGCGCGCGTCGCTCCCGTGGAAGGTCGCGAGCTCGACGGTCAATCCCTTCAGCGCCGCCGCCACCGCGAGGAAGGGCAGCGCCAGCATGAGCGGGTAGAACCAGCGGCGCCCCGTCATCGGGGCATCACCTTGGCAGGCCCGCGGCCATTACCCTCGCGCCGGGTGCAGGTCCTCTCCACCCCCGCGAAGCGCCCGGTCGTCGTCGCCCCGCTGGCGATCCTCGCGCTCGCCGCGCTGCTGCGCTTCGCGTTCCTCGACGCCCAGAGCTACTGGCTCGACGAAGCCGTGGCCGTCGACACGATCGACCGGAGCTTCTCCGGGATGCTCGACCGGATCTACGACAACGAGTCGACGCCGCCGCTCTACTACGTCGTCGCCTGGCTGTGGGTGAAGGTCGCGGGGACCGGCGAGTTCGGGCTGCGCTCGCTGTCGGCGATCGCGGGCACGGCGTTCGTCGGCGTCGCCTACCTGACCGGCCGCAAGCTGGTCTCCCAGCGCGCCGGCCTGATCGCCGCCGCGCTGGCCGCCGTCAGCCCCCTGCTCGTCTACTACTCGCAGGAGGCGCGCTCCTACCCGCTGCTGATGCTCTTCGGCGGCCTCTCCCTGCTCGGCTTCGCGCACGCGCGCGAGGAGCCCACCGCCAAGGCGCTGGCCGGCTGGGCGCGTGGCGAGCGCACTGGCGCTGGCCAGCCACTACTACGCGCTGTTCCTGGTGGCGGGAGAGGCGATCGGCCTGCTCGTGCTGCACCGCAGGCGAGCCATCCCCGCCGTCGCCGGCGTGGTCGCGGTGGGCCTCGCGCTGATGCCGCTGGCGCTTCACCAGCGCAACCTGGACCTGGCCAACTACCTGCGCGACACCTCGCTGGGCGGCCGCCTGGCGCGGGTGCCCAAGCAGTTCCTCGTCGGCTTCGAGGGGCCGGCCGAGGCGGTGCTCGCCGGCGCGGCCGGCCTGCTCGCCCTCGCGGGCGTGGTGTTCGCCTTCCGCGCGCGGCCGGCGCGAGCGCGGAGGCGCGCTGGTCGCAGGCGCCCTGGCACTCGCGGCGCTCCTGCTCCCGCTGCCCGTGGACCCCGACACCTTCGGCGTTCGCAACTCGCTCGCCGCCTGGCTGCCGGCGGCGATCGTGGTGGCCGCGGGCTTCGCGACGGCCCGCCCGCGCTGGCTCGGGGTCGCGCTCGCCACGGCGCTGTGCGGCATCGGCCTGTTCACCACGCTCGTCGTGAACCTCGACGAGAAGTACGGCCGCGAGGACTGGCGCGGCGCGGCCGAGTCGGTCGGCCCCCCGCCGCCCGGCGGGCGCATCGTGGTGGTCAACCCCAGCGAGGGCGAGCTGCCGCTGGGCATCTACCTGCGCGGGCTGCGAGAAGCTCCCGCCGCAGGGAGCGACCGTGAGCGAGGTAGTGGCGGTCGCCGTCGACCCCGGCGGCCCGGGCTCCGAGAAGCCGCCGCCGCGGCCCGACCCGCCGTTCCCGCCGCCGCGACCCATGGGCCTGGTGCGATTGGACTACGCGCCCGGGTACTCCGTGGCGATCTTCCGCTCCCCGCGGCCCGTGCGCCTGACCGAACGCCAGCTGCCCCCGCTCGCCCCCTTCGAGCCGGCGAACCGCTTCCTGCAGCGCCCCTAGCCCGGGCGCTGCGCCTCGACGGCGAGCATCGCCACGCGGTCGATGGGCAGCACGCGCCACTCCAGGCCGCGGAAGGCCGGGTCCTCGCTCTCGCCGAGCTCCACCCGCTCCACCGCCTCGAAGCCCGCCGCCTCGAGCTCGGCACGGAGCGCCGGCAGGTCCCAGGCGTAGCCAAGTGAGTGCTCGTACTCGATGAAGGTCGCCCGAAGGAGATCGACGTCGTGCTCCATGCGGGTGCCCGCGCCGCGGTGGGCCTCGGCGAGCTCGCGCGCCTGCTCACCGCCGGCCAGGTAGATCTCCGCGCACTTGCGGGCGTCGGGGGTCACGAGGCGGATCCCTCCGCCGGGCTCCAGCGCCCGGAGGGCGTGGCGGAACAACTCCCGAGCACCCTCGAGCGGAACGTGCTCGATCATGTTGTCGCCGTAGACGTGACTCACGGAGCCGTCCGGGAACGGCCACGGCTTGGTCGCGTCGAGGTGGTACGGCGCCCCCCTCCAGACGTCCGTTGCCACCCAACCCTGCCGATGCACCTCGCCCGCTCCCAACTCGACCCGGTAGGGCGGGCTCCCACGCGCGACCAGGCGGCGTAGCCGGAGCAGTCGCGCAGCGTTGACGAGACGGCTCAAGAGCCGGTCGGCTTGGACCCCTCCACCCAGCGGCCCTCCTCGCCCTCGACCTCGCGCTTCCAGATCGGCGCCTCGGCCTTGGCGCGATCGATGATCTCGCGCGCGCCCGCGAACGCCTCGCCGCGGTGGGGAGCGGAGGCGGCCACCACCACGCTGGGCTCGCTGAGCGGAACGTCGCCCACCCGGTGCTCGACGGCCGCGGAGCACAGGCCGTGTCGCTCCACCGCCTCGTCCACGATCGACTGCAGCTTCTCCGCGGCCATCTCCGCGTAGGCCTCGTACTCCAGCTTCTCGACCTCGCGGGTGACGCCGCTGAAGGTGACCACCGCGCCGGCGCGGTCGTCGCGGACCCTTCGGGCCACACCCTCGAGCGACAGGGGCTCGCTGGTGACCCGCGCCCAGCGCTCGCCCGACCCGCCGCTCACCGGCGGGATCAGCGCGAGCTCGTCCCCGGGGGCCAGCTCCTGGTCCTCCGGGGCGTACTCGCGGTTGACCGCCATCACCAGCGGGAGGCCGTCGGCGAGCGAGCCGAGCTCGGCCAGGGCATCGCCGACGCGGGCCCCTTCGGGGAGCTCGAGCTCGACCGAGCCGGCCCCCGCGCGCTCGCGGAGCATCGCGAACAGCCGGACGGTCACTTGCACAGCCGGGATCCTACGGCCGCGGAGGGTTAGGCTCCCCCGTCGAATGGCCTCGGAGGAGCCCAGAAGCCAGCTCAGTGACCTGCAGGCGGTAACCGATGCCGCCCTTTCGTACCTGCCGCTCGAGCAGCTCCTCAACGAGCTGCTGGCCCGCGCGACGGAGATCCTGGAGGTCGACACGGCGGCGATCCTGCTGATCGACGACGACCGCCGGACCCTCGTGGCCCGCGCCGCAAAGGGCCTCGAGGAGGAGGTCGAGGCCGTCGCGCGCATTCCGCTGGGCCGCGGCTTCGCCGGTCGCGTCGCCGTCGAGCGTCGCCCGGTGCACATCCCCGACGTCGCGCACGCCGACATCTACAACCCGATCCTGCGCGACAAGGGCCTGAAGTCGCTGCTGGGAGTCCCCCTGGTCGCCGAGGGCGAGGTGACCGGCGTCCTGCACGTCGGCACCCTGGGCGATCGCCAGTTCACCGACGAGGACGCCGATCTCCTGCAACGCACCGCCGACCGCGCGGCGCTGGCGATCCACTCCCGCCTCGCCGAGCGCGAGCGCGGGCCTGGCCGAGGAGCTGCAGCGCTCGCTCCTCCCGCAGTCGCTCCCCTCCTTCCCGGGCATGCGGATCGCGGCGCGCTACTCCCCCGCGGCCTCCGCGCTGCTGGGGGGCGACTGGTACGACGCCTTCGTCACGCGCAGCGGCACCCTCTGCATGGCCATCGGCGACGTGGTGGGGCGCGGCTTTCGCGCCGCCGCCGTCATGGCCCAGCTGCGGTCGGCCCTGCGGGCCTACGCGCTGGACGAGCGGCCGCCGCTGGAGCTGATCGAGCGGCTGAACACGCTCCTGCGCCAGCTGGAGCCGGGACGGACCGCCACGCTCGTGTACCTGGTGCTCGACCCGCGCAGCAGCGAGATGGAGCTGGTGGCCGCGGCCAACGCGCCGCCGGTGCTGGTCGACCCGAGCGGCGAGGCGCGGCTGCTCCACATGCCTGCCGCGCCGCCGCTGGGCGCCGTGAACAGCCCCGGGTACGGGGCGATCGAGACCGAGCTGGTCCCGGGCTCGCGCCTCCTCCTGTACACCGACGGCCTGATCGAGCGCCATGGCGAGTCGCTCGACACGGGGCTCGACCGGCTGCTCGCCACAACCAGCGGGTGGGAGGGAACGGTCGACAGCTTCGCCCAGCACGCCTTCGACGACCTGCTGCCCAAGGAGGGCTCAGCGGACGACGCCGCGCTCATCGCGATCGAGACCGAGGTCCTGCCCGACCCGATGGTGGTCACCCTTCCCGCCGAGCGCGACTCGGCGCCGCTGTTCCGCCGCCTCCTCTCGCGCTGGCTGATCGACCGGGGGGCGAGCCAGTGGGACCTCGACGCAGTCCTGCTCGCCGCGGCGGAGGCCTGCTCCAACGCCATCGAGCACGCCTATCCTCCCGACCGTCGCGCCTTCGACGTGGAGGTCAGCGGCGGGCAGGACATCACCGTCCTGGTGCGCGACTACGGCACCTGGCGGCCGCCGCGCGGCAAGAACCGGGGCCGCGGGATCAAGATGATGGAGGCACTGGTGGATTCAGTCGAGATCGAACGGGGAGACGAGGGGACCACCGTGAGGATCCAACACCACCTGGCCAGGGAGCACACACGAGCCAGCACCTGAGCATCGAGCGCCGCGACGGAGTCGCCGTGGCGCAGCTAGCGGACGAGTTCGAGATCTCCACCGCGAACGGCATCCGCGACGAGCTGCTCGACGCGCTGAGCAACCGCGACCACGGCATCGTGATCGACCTCCAGGAGGTCAGCTTCATGGACAGCGCCGGGATCAACGTGCTGTTCGAGGTGGCCGAGCGCCTGGGGGCGCGCCAGCAGCGGGTGGCTGTCGTGCTGCCCGAGCGGGCGGTCGTCAGGCGCGTGGCCGAGCTGGTCGGACTCGGCTCGACGGTAAGCGTCTGCGAGAGCGTGGACGACGCCGTCAGCGCCATCCCCGCGGCCGATCCCGAGTAGCGCCCGCCGCGCGTCCGTATCCTCCCGGCGTGGCCACCGAGCACGAGTACAAGCCCACCATCGCCCCCATCGTCGGCCCGGAGGACGAGCGCGTCTTCACCGACTCCGGGATCGAGATCAAGCCTCTCTACGACTCGGAGGACGTCGCGCCCGACCTCGAGGAGCGACTGGGCGAGCCGGGCGAGTACCCGTTCACCCGCGGCGTGCACCGCGAGATGTATCGCAAGCGCCAGTGGACGATGCGCCAGTACGCGGGCTACGCGAGCGCCAAGGAGACCAACGAGCGCTTCCACTACCTGATCGAGCACGGCTCGACGGGCCTGTCGATGGCCTTCGACCTGCCCACCCAGCTGGGCCGCGACTCCGACGACCCGCTGTGCGAGGGCGAGGTGGGCCGCACGGGCGTCGCCATCGACACGATCGACGACATGCGGCGGGTGTTCGACGGGATCCCGCTCAAGGACGTCTCGACCTCGATGACGATCAACGCTCCGGCGAGCGTGCTGCTGCTGCTCTACGAGCTGGTCGGCGAGGAGCAGGGCGTCGAGTCCAAGGACCTGCGCGGGACGACGCAGAACGACGTGCTCAAGGAGTACATCGCCCGCGGCAACTTCATCTACCCGCCCGAGCCGGCCATGCGGCTCACCACCGACCTGTTCGCCTACTGCGCGGAGAACGTGCCGAAGTGGAACACGATCTCGATCTCCGGCTACCACATGCGCGAGAAGGGCTGCTCGGCGGTGCAGGAGGTCGGCTTCACGCTCGCCAACGCGATCGCCTACGTGGAGGCGGCGCTCGAGGCCGGCCTGGACATCGACGCCTTCGGCCCGCGCCTGGCCTTCTTCTTCAACGGCCACAACAACGTCTTCCAGGAGGTGGCCAAGTTCCGCGCCGTGCGCCGGATGTGGGCGCGCATCATCCGCGAGCGCTTCGGCTCGGACAACGAGAAGGCGCAGACCATCCGCTTCCACACCCAGACCGGCGGCGTGACGCTGGCCGCCCAGCAGCCCGAGAACAACATCGTGCGCGTGGCGCTGCAGGGCTTCGCGGCGGTGTGCGGCGGCACCCAGTCGCTGCACACCAACGGCTTCGACGAGGCGCTGGCGCTGCCCACCGAGCGCGCCGCCCGCATCGCTCTCCGCACCCAGCAGATCCTGGCCCACGAGTCCGGCGCCACCGACACCGTCGACCCCTTCGCCGGCTCCTACTTCGTCGAGGCCCTCACCGACCAGATCGAGACCGGCGCCCAGGGCCTGATCGACAAGGTCGACGAGCTGGGCGGCTCCGTCCAGTGCATCCCCTTCATCCGCGCCGAGGTGGAGGAGTCGGCCTGGGGCTACGAGGAGCGCTACCGCATCAAGCAGGACATCGTGGTCGGCGTCAACGAGTACGTCACCGACGAGGTCGACGAGGTGGACATCCTGCGCGTCGACCCGGAGTCCGAGCGCGAGCAGGTGGAGCGCCTCGAGAAGTTCAAGGCAGAGCGCGACCAGGAGACGCTGCAGAAGCGCCTGGAGGAGCTGCGCGAGACCGCGAAGGGCGACGGCAACCTGCTCGTCCCGATGCGCGCCGCGCTGAAGGACAAGGCCACCATCGGTGAGGTGTGCGGCGTGATGCGGGAGGAGTACGGGGAGTACTCCGAGGCTTGATCGGGGCCTTGCGCCGGGCTTCTCCGCGGGCGTAGGCTCGCCCCCACTCGAATCCGGCGAGAGGAGCAGGATGGCCGACCAGGGCAAAGACCTCCTCAAGAGGTTCTACGACGAGGTCATGGTCGATGGGAACCTCGACCTCATCTCGGAGCTGTGCACCGAGGACGTGGTCGATCACGAGGCCCCGCCGGGCATGCCGGAGGGGATCGAAGGCGTCCGGATGTTCATCCAGTCGTTCCGTACGGCCTTCCCGGACATCCAGGTCGAGGTCCAGAGCGCGGTTGAAGAAGGCGACATGGTCGCGGCCCGCAGCAGGGTCACCGGGACTCACGAAGGAGAGTTCATGGGGGTGCCGCCCTCGCACAACCGCGTCGACTTCGAGTGGATCGACATGATCCGGCTGGAGGGCGACAAGTGCGCGGAGCACTGGGGCGTCAGCGACAACCTCGCCCTGATGCAGCAGATCGGAGCGGTGCCGGCGACGGCCTAGAGAGGTGTGACCTGGGCGGTCTTGCCCAGGTGGAAGGGACGGGCATCGCGCCGCCGAAAACCCGGCGCGATGCCCAAGTTCGAGGTCTCTCGCACCCTGGTCAAATCACCGCCCGAGCTCTGGCCGGAGCTGAGCGAAGGGCGGCTCGCCGAGACGATCGGCGAGGCTGAGATCGAGGTCACCGAGGACGAGCGATGTGTGCGCTGGGAGGCGCAAGGTGCACAGGGAAGTGCCTCGCTCGAGCCGTCGGGCTGGGGCACGAAGGTCACGCTCAGCGCTGAGATCGAGGAGCAGGTGGCCGAGTCGGGGCTCTGGAGTCGCTTTCGAAAGCGCCCTCCGGAGCCCTCACCCCACGACGACCTCGAGCAGCGCCTCCAGGGCCTGCTCGACGAGCTGGGCTCCGACCAGCGTCAGCCCTTCACGCGCGAGTAGCGCTCAGCGAACCACGCGGACGCGGCGGCGGACCGTGGTCGAGTAGCCGTCGCGAACCGAGGTCTTCGCCGCCAGACGCGCCCGTCCCCGAGCGCTGCGGCGGACGCGCATGCGCAGTACCGCGCGCCGGCCCTTGCCCAGGCGGAAGGTGCGCGAGCCGAGCCGCGTGCCCCGCCGCGAGCGCAGCACCAGCCGGCCCCGGCAGCCGGTGTCCCCGCGGCGCGGGCAGGCGACCCGCATCCGCACCCGCCCGCGGCGCACCACGAGCCGTCCGGTCAGCAGCCGCAGGCGCGGCGCGATCGGCGGACGCACCACACCGAGCCCCTCGGTGGCCGGCGTGCCGTCGAGCGTGTCCCGGTTGCGGGTGGCGACCTCCAGGCGCAGCTTGCCGCGCCGCTTGAGCGAGGCCCGCCGGCGAGCGGTGAGGCGGAAGCGGAAGAGCTGGACCTCGCCGGGGCCGATGTCGTAGCTGCGGCCCTGCGGCGCGCCCTCGAGCGTCGCCCGCCCGAAGCAGCGCCCGGCGGGGCCGCCCGGCCAGCGGCCCGGGCAGGCCAGCGCCACGATCACCGTGCCGCGCAGGCTGGCCCGCTGGCGGTACAGGCGCATCTGCATCGCTCGCGCACGGCGCGGCCCGGCCGCCGGCAGCGGCGGTTGCGCGATGCCGGGCAGGTACTGGGCCGGGTTGAACACCGCGGTGTGGAAGCCGCGGTCGGCGTCCGGCGTCTCGGGGTTCGGGTCTCCGGCGTCACGCGGGCGGGGCACGCGCTGGTCGGTGATCGACCCCAGCACCCGCTCGTAGAGACCCTGCTCCCAGCTCGAGCCGCCGGACAGGGCCGGCGAGGACTCCTGGCCGGTGCGCACCACCATCACGTCCTGGCTCGGGAAGACCGTCACGACCTGGCCGAAGAGGCCGGAGAAGCGGTAGAGGTCGGGAGGCAGGGTCGGGAAGTCGCGGCTGCCGCTGACCGGCCGGCTCGCCCACGCGCGGGCTGACGCACGGCTTGCGGCTGTTGATCCAGATCAGCCAGCCGTAACAGCCGTTGGTGCGGCTGGCTGACAGGGCCTGGCGGATGAAGGTCTGCGACAGGATCCGGCGCCCGCGCCACACCCCGTCGCGGCGCAGCAGGTCGCCGAGCCGCCCGAAGTCGTCGGGGCGCATGTTCAGGCCGAAGAAGCCCTGGGTGTGGCCCACCTGGTCACGCCGCCAGAACCAGCCGTTGCGGCCGATGCCCAACGGGCCGAACAGCTCGCGCTGGGCGTAGGACTGGAAGTCCTCGCCGACCGCGCGGCCCACCGCCTCGGCGAGCAGCGCCGGCCCGCTCTGCGAGTACTCGTAGTAGGTGCCCGGCGTCTTGTCGAAGGGCACGGTGAGCCCGTCGCGCAACCGGTCGCGCATGAAGATGTTGTAGTCGCGGAAGCCGTTCCACTGCAGGCCGGAGGTCATGCGCAGGAGCTGCTCGAGCGAGACCGCGCCGTGCGGGCGATCGGCCTCGGTGATGAGGCCTCCGATCCGGTCGTGACGACTGACCAGGTCCTGTGTCATGGCCCGTCCGAAGACCATTGCGGTGACCGACTTGGCGAGCGACCAGCTCTCGGACAGGCCGGCCCGGCTCTCGGGGTTCACCGAGTCCTCGCCCACCAGGCAGCCGTGGCGGTACACGCGGACCGCGAAGCCGGCGTTCACCGTCCCGTAGTCGATCGCGGCACGAACCTTGGCCGCGTCCATTCCGGCCTGGCGGGGCGTGGCGCGCTGCCAGCGCGAGCCGGGCTCGCCGCAGCGCTTGGCGGCGGCCTGGGCGGGCGCAGCGCCGGGCAGGGCGAGCAACAGCAGCGTCAGCACCACCCCCACCAGCACGCTCCGCCGCATGCGGGGAGTCTAAAGGCCGTTTGCGTAGGCTGCGCGCCATGACGCAGGGGCCCGCTCAGCAGTTCCGCAAATGGCTGGAGAGCCAGCCGCGCGGCACCGGCGAGGTGCCCTTCGAGAACCTGCTCCGGGTCTGGGGAGTGGAGAACCCCACGCCCGAGAGCCGGGCCTGGATCCAGCAGGGGCTCGCCGAGGCCGGCATCGCCGCCCAGCCCTCCCTGGAGCGGCTCGAGCGCCACTCGAACACCACGCTGTGGATACACCAGCCGGCCCAGGCCCAGCCCGCGGCGGAGCCTGCGCCGGCCGAACGCAGAACGCCCCGCCGCCAACCCCATAGGCCTGGCCCTGATCGCGGTGGGCGCGCTGATCGGCGTGATCTCGCTCTTCCTCGGGTGGGCTCCCGGCGAGACGCTGTGGGAGCTCTATACGGCGCTCGACGTGATCACCGTCCTGCTCGGGATGGCCACGATCGGCCTGTGCGTCGCGAGCCTCCTCGCGTCGCGCAACGCCCTGCTGCGGGCCGCGCTCGTGCCGCCGGCGATGTTCTTCGCGCTGCCCGCCCTGGTCACGGCCATCGAGTTCGTGACCTCCCCGGGCGGAGTCGAGCTCGGCAACGCCATCGGCATCCTGGGCTCGCTGCTCGCCAGCGCCGGCCTCGCCATCCTGGTGATCTCCGACCTGATCGCGCCGCGGCACGGGGACAGGACCGGCCTGGTCACCGTCCTGATCGGGGTGGCGGTCGCCGCCTTCGTCGCGCTGTTCGTGAGCGTGATCCAGTTCCTGCCCGCGGTGGAGGGCTTCGCGCTCGAGGACTCGCTCTCGGAGTGGCAGGTGGCGACGGTCACCGACTGGGTCGACCAGCTCGCGGTGCTGGTGCTGCTCGGGCTGGCCGTGGCGGCGGCCGTCACGCGCCTCCCCGCCCTGGTGCTGGCCCTCGGCGTCCTGCTCTCCTACTTCGCCCTGCCGGACCTGCTGCTGGCCCTCGACGACTTCGCCAACGGGGGCACGTTCTACGTCGCGGACTTCATGAGCGCGGTCAGCGGCGCCGTCGCCCTGGCCGGTTCGCTGTTCCTGGTCGCGAACGCGCTCAGCTCCGGCGAATAACCTCTCGCGGCCGATGCGCCAGAAGTCACCGGAGACCTACGAGGAGAAGCTCGCCCAGCTCGAGGAGCTGCGCGTCCAGGCCGCCCACACCAATCCCGAGGCGGAGGAGAAGCAGCACGCCAAGGGCAAGCTGACCGCGCGCGAGCGCGTGCTCAAGCTGCTCGACGAGGGCAGCTTCCAGGAGCTCGACACCTTCGTCCGCCACCGCACGGCCGAGTTCGGGATGGAGAAGAACAAGCCCTGGGGCGATGCCGTGGTCACCGGGCACGGCCTGATCGACGGCCGCCCGGTCTGCGTCTTCTCCCAGGACTTCACCGTCTTCGGCGGCTCGCTGGGCGAGGTCATGGCGGAGAAGATGTGCAAGGTCATGGACCTGGCGGCCAAGATCGGCTGCCCGGTCATCGGCATCAACGACTCTGGCGGCGCGCGCATCCAGGAGGGGGTCGTCTCACTGGGCGCCTACGGCGACGTGTTCGTGCGCAACGTCCAGTGCTCGGGCGTGATCCCGCAGATCTCGCTGATCATGGGCCCCTGCGCGGGCGGCGCCGTCTACTCCCCGGCCATGACCGACTTCATCTTCATGGTCAAGGAGACCTCGCACATGTTCATCACGGGCCCCGACGTGATCAAGACGGTCACCGGCGAGGAGGTCGAGTTCGAGGAGCTCGGCGGCGCCATGACCCACAACACCAAGTCGGGCGTGGCGCACTTCGCCTCCGAGGACGAGGAGGCGTGCCTCGAGGACGCGCGCTACCTCATGTCCTTCCTGCCGCAGAACAACCTCGAGCAGCCCCCGCGCTTGGACTCGGGCGACCCGCCCGACCGCATGGAGGAGGCGCTCGACACCGCCGTCCCGGACAACCCGAACAAGCCTTACGACATGCGCGACGTGGTCTCGCTCATCGTCGACGATGGCGAGTTCTTCGAGGTCCACGAGCACTTCGCCAAGAACCTCATCGTCGGCTACTCGCGCCTGGGCGGCCGGCCCGTCGGCATCGTCGGCAACCAGCCCGCGCAGCTGGCCGGCGTGCTCGACATCGAGGCCAGCGAGAAGGGCGCGCGCTTCGTGCGCTTCTGCGACGCGTTCAACATCCCGCTGGTCACCTTCACCGACGTCCCCGGCTTCCTGCCCGGCACCAGCCAGGAGTGGAACGGGATCATCCGCCACGGCGCCAAGCTCCTGTACGCGTTCACCGAGGCGACCGTGCCCAAGCTGACCGTGGTCACGCGCAAGGCCTACGGCGGCGCCTACGACGTCATGAACTCCAAGCACATGCTGGCCGACTTCAACTTCGCCTGGCCGCAGGCCGAGGTCGCCGTCATGGGCCCCGAGGGCGCGGTGAACATCATCTACCGCCGCGACATCGCGAACTCGCCCACGCCGGACGAGCGCCGCCAGAAGCTGATGGACGACTACAAGGCGCGCTTCGCCAACCCCTACACGGCGGCCGAGCGCGGCTACATCGACGACGTGATCGTCCCGCACGAGACGCGGCCCAAGCTGATCCAGGCGCTGGAGACGCTGCAGACCAAGCGCGTGCCCGGGCCGAAGCGCAAGCACGGCAACATCCCGCTCTAGGTACTAGGCGAGAAGCTCGCAGTCGTTGGCCTTGGCCACGGCGGCCACGTGCTCCCAGTCGGGCTCCTCGTCGGAGGGCGGCGGCAGGGTGCGGCTCTGCGCCGGCTGCCCCATCCCGCGAACGAGGTTCTCGAAGCCCCCGGGCGTCATCACGAAGAGCAGCCGGCACCCATCGGGGCCGGTGCTGTAGCGGTGGGGAATGCCGTGGGGGCCGAAGGCGAAGTCACCCGGGCCGACGTCGAAGCTCTCGTCTCCGACCTCGATCCTCGCCGAACCCTCGAGGATGTAGAACCCCTCGTCGTCGCGGTGGTGGACGTGTAGCGGCCCCTCCACGTTCGGGGGCTCGGTGATCTCCAGCAAGCTCAGACGGCCGCCCGTCTGCTCGGCCGTTGCCTTGACCTCGGCCAGAGCGCCGAACCACCAGATTGCCTCGCCCTCGCCCTTTCGCGTCGCCACGACTTCGGGTGCCTGCGTGCTCATGTGTCCTCCTGTCGGTCGATGTGCAGGAGGCAGATGGCGATCCGCCAGGCCCCATCGGGGCCGCGACACACCACGTGCGCGGCACTGCTGGAGCTGAGGAGCGCGAGACCCCGGAGCGGAGCACGCGGCCGTTGCCGGCCACGTAGGGCCGCCCTTCTTCGAACAGCTCCACGACGTCACGGCCGATGGCCTGACCGCCGCGGGACTCACGAGAGCCGGAGGCGAACACCGCGCTGTCGCAGAACAACGAGCGCAGCATCGCCCGGTCGCGCACGACCAGAGCATCCTCCAGCAGGGTGTCGAGCTCCTCCGGGGTTCGTCCTCCTGCGTTCACGGAGGCGAAGCTACGTCCGCAGCTCGCCGGAGGCCATGCCAGAAATCTGGCATTTGCGCCGGCGCCGATCGGGCGTATGGTCGGCCGATGAGCGCCTACGCGAGAGAGCGCGCACAGGGGCGACTCAGCGCACTTGCCGGCGAGAGCCGAGACCTCATCACCTTCTGGCGCGAGGCCGACGAGATCATCTCGCCGCTGGTTCCCCACTACATGGGGTTCTGCTGGTACACGCTCGACCCCGCGTCCCTGCTCATCACCAGCCACTTCAACGACCTCATGCCCGAGATCCCGCCTGAGTCTCTCGCGCACGAGTACTACGAGGACGACGTCAACAAGCTCTCGGACGTGGTGCGCTCGGCCCGCGGCGCGTCCACCCTGCACGAGGCCACGGGCGGCGACCCGTCCGCGAGCCCTCGCTGGCACGCCAACATGGAGCTCGGCGGTGACCAGGAGTTGATCGTCGGGCTGAGGACCTCCTCTGGAGACGCGTGGGGCGGAGTCGGCGTCTACCGCGAGCCCGGCGACCCTATGTTCAGCGACGAGGAGATCGACTTCCTCCGTGCCGCCTCGCCCACCCTGGGCGAGGGCGCGCGCCGCGCGCTGCTACTCGGCGAGGCGAGCGACCCAGAGGGCCCGGAGGCGCCCGGTCTTCTCGTGCTGTCCCCCCGCTGGGAGGTCGAGTCCGCCACGCCCGGCGTGGAGCGCTGGATGTCGGACCTGCCGGAGGGCGACTGGAAGGCCGGCCGGCTTCCTTCCGCCGTGTTGGCCGTGGCCGGTCAGGCCCAGCGCTCCGCCGACGGCCGTGACGCTCCCGGCGAGGTGGCCGTGGCCCGGGTGCTCTCACGCTCGGGGACGTGGGTGGTGCTGCACGGAGCCACGCTCGTCAGCGACGGGGCGACCCGCGTTGCGGTCATCGTGGAGCCGGCGCACCCTGCTCGGCTCGTCCCGCTTCTGATGTCGGCCTACGGCTTGACCGAACGCGAGCAGGAGGTGACCCGGTTGGTCCTGCAGGGCGAGTCGACGAGCGGCATCGCGGAGCGCCTCGTGGTCTCGCCGCACACGGTGCAGCAGCACCTCAAGAGCATCTTCGAGAAGACCGGCGTGAGGAGCCGCCGCGACCTGGTGGGGAAGGTGTTCTTCTCGCACTACGAGCCGCGCCTGCGGGACAACGAGGAGCGCACGCAGAGGGAGCAGCCGCTGCGAGGCGGCCCGATGGCATAGACGTGACCGAGCCCGAGCGGACCGAGGACGGCCGCTACATCGTCATCGACGGCCGGCGCTGGCGGGCCACCGACCCGAACCTCCCCGAGGAGCGGCGCAAGGAGCTGGTGCGCGAGCTGATGTCCGCGCGCTCGGCCGTCGGCTGGGCCAAGCGCCGCGGGGACGCCGAGGCCGAGAAGGAGGCTCGGAAGCGCGTACATGCCGCGAAGGTGGCGTTGGGCGAGCGGGGACCCAAGTGGTGGGAGGGTGACTAGCGGCTAACGTGGCGCGCCTTGAGGGCGGCCATCCACACCGCGATCGTCGTGGGCGCCCTCTGCCTGCTAGCGGCGCCGGCCCAAGCCCAGACTTCGCGGCTGAGCGACTCGCAGCTCGCCGGCCAGCGCGTGATCTTCTCCTACCTGGGCAAGACGCCGCCGCGCGAGCTCGTGCGCCGGGTCGAGCGTGGCGAGGCCGCGGGGGTGATGCTCTACGCGCGCAACATCCGCTCGCGCGCGCACCTGCGGCGCACGCTCGCCTCGCTGCAGCGAGCGGCACGCCGCTCGCCCGTCCGGCTGCCGCTGTTGCTGCTGATCGACCAGGAGGGCGGCTTCGTCCAGCGCCTGCCGGGCGGGCCCACGCGCTCGGCGGCCCGGGTCGGGAGCACCCGCGGCGCCTTCGACACCGGCCTGCAGGCGGGCCGGACCCTCCGCGGGGTGAACATCAACGTCAACCTCGCGCCGGTGGCCGACGTCTGCCGCCGCCGCTCTGCCCTCGAGCGCGAGCTGCGCTGCTACGGGCGCAGCCCCACCCTTGTCCGCGCGCGGGCGCGCGCGTTCGCCCGCGGGCTCCTGCGGCGGCGGATCCTGCCGGCCGCCAAGCACTTCCCCGGCCTGGGCGCCGCACGGCGCAACACCGACGACGCCCCGGTCACCATCCGCGCCTCGCGCTCGACACTCCGTCGCGTCGACGAGGCGCCCTTCGCCCGCAACCTGACGCCGATGGTCATGATGAGCAACGCCGTCTACCCCGCCTTCGACCGCCATCGGGTGGCCTCGCTGTCACGGGCGATCATCGTCGGCGAGCTGCGGCGACGCCTGCGCTTCCGCGGCGTGACGATCTCCGACGCCTACGACACCCCCACGGGCTTCGGCCTGGGCAGCCCGGGCCGGATCGCGCTCAACGCCGTGCGCGCCGACCTGGACCTGATCCTGTTCTCCCACACCTACGCGAGCTCGGCGACCGCGGCGCGGACGATCCAGTCCGGCCTGCGCTCCGGCCGGCTGTCGCGCGCCGCGGCGATCCGTTCGGCCGAGCGGGTACTCACCCTTCGGCGGCGCGCCGCAAGATTGGCGGGATAGAACTCTCCCTACCGTGGGTAGTAACAAGCTGGCGGTAGTCGATAGGGAGGACAGCCATATGCCAGCGCAGCGCTCGCTTGCCAACCGCGCCATGCACGCGGTCTTCGGCCGCATCAACAGGAAGCGGCAGTGGTACGAGCAGCCCACGCTCGGGCTCAAGATGCTGAATCTGCTCTCGCTCAGGCTCGACCTGCGGGACATGAACCTGTTCGACGCGGAGTCGGAGCCGTACCAGGAGAATGGCGGCCACACCGTCCCCGAGGAGGCCAAGAAGGCCCGGCAGCCCGGGCGGCCACTGGAACGACCCCGACGACCCGGACATGGGCTCCGTCGACAGCGCCTTCTCCCGCAACATCAACCCTCGCCACATCCGCCCCGAGAAGCCGCCGCGCCTCCACGACCCGAGCGCTCGCACGGTCTCGCTGGAGCTGATGACCCGGCACGAGTTTCAGCCGGCCACCACGCTCAACATCCTCGCCGCCGCCTGGATCCAGTTCGAGAACCACAACTGGTTCTTCCACGGGCGCGGCACCAACGAGGACACCATCGAGGTTCCCCTCGCCGAGAACGACGACTGGCACGAGGACCCGATGTACGTGCGCCGCACGGTCACTCCCGGGGACGGCAGCGGCGCCCGCGCCGGCGCGGCCGAAGGAAACGGCAGCGGCAACGGGCACGGCAAGATCGTCGACTACGGCAACACCGAGACCCACTGGTGGGACGGGTCGCAGATCTACGGCTCCAACAAGGAGCAGCAGGACCGCCTTCGCACCTTCCAGGACGGCAAGCTGGCGATCGGCGCGGACGGCCTGCTGCCCGAGGACCCCGATCAGCCCGGCGTCGACCTCACGGGCTTCAACGAGAACTGGTGGTTCGGGCTCTCCTGCCTGCACTCGCTGTTCACCAAGGAGCACAACGCGATCTGCGACGTGCTCAAGAAGGAGAACCCGCGCTGGAACGACCAGCGCCTGTTCGACACCGCGTGGCTCATCAACTCGGCGCTGATGGCGAAGATCCACACCGTCGAGTGGACCCCCGGCATCGTCAACACGCCGGCGCTCTGGGGCTCCATGAACATCAACTGGTCGGGCATCTTCGGCCAGCACGTCAAGGACCGCTTCGGGCGCTTCGGTGACTCGGAGATCTTCAGCGGAATCATGGGCTCGCCGCAGGAGCACCACGGCGCCCGCTTCCAGCTGACCGAGGAGTTCGTCTCGGTCTACCGGATGCATCCGCTGATCCCCGACGACTGGAAGCTCTACGAGCACACCGCGGGGCAGCTGGTCCAGGAGAACGAGTTCGTCGAGCTCGCCACGAAGAACACCCGCCCGTTCATGTCGGGCTTCGACCTGCCCGACCTCATCTACTCGATGGGGGTCGAGCACCCGGGCGCGATCACGCTGCACAACTACCCGCGCGCCCTCCAGCGCCACGAGCGCATCGACGGCGAGGTGATGGACCTCGCCACGCTGGACATCCTGCGCGACCGCGAGCGCGGCGTGCCTCGCTACAACGACTTCCGCGAGGAGATGCGGATGCCGCGGGTGCGCTCGTTCGACGAGCTCACGGACAACCCGCAGTGGGCCGAGGAGATCCGGCGGGTCTACAACAACGACATCGACAAGGTGGACCTGCAGGTCGGCATGTACGCCGAGCCGGTGCCGCCGGGCTTCGGGTTCTCCGACACCGCGTTCCGGGTGTTCATCCTGATGGCGTCGCGGCGGCTGAAGAGCGACCGCTTCTTCACCACCGACTTCACGCCCGAGGTCTACACCCAGACCGGCATCGACTGGGTCAACCACACCAAGATGCGGGACGTGATCCTGCGCCACCACCCCGAGCTGACGCCGGCACTCGAGGGCATGCCGAACGCGTTCCTGCCCTGGAACCGGGTCGACAGCAACAAGGGCAGGGTCGGCAAGACCGTGGAGGGCGTCCGCAAGGCGGCCGAGGCGATCAACGCGTGAGCGCGCTTCCGGAGGCCTCGCTGCAGGAGAGCCTGCGGGTCGTATTCCTCGGGCTCCTCCCCGCGGTGTCGCGCGGGCTGTTCTCGCCCCGGCCCAAGGTCACGAAGCTGTTGACCTCGGTCGACGCCGACCGCCGCACCGTGGAGACGCTGCAGGAGATCAAGCGCAAGCACCCCGGGCAGGGTGTGAAGCTGCTCGGGGGCAGGATCGTGGTGCTGTGGGGGCCCGACGCCATCCGGGAGCTGCTCGAGCAGTCGGCGGACGTGTACGACTCGGGCTCCGGCGCCAAGGGCAAGGGCATGCAGCACTTCCAGCCCGACGCCCTGACCCTCTCGCACGGCGAGGAGTGGCGTGACCGGCGCGAGTTCACCGAGTCTGTCCTCGCCACCTCCGAGCGCGTGCACCCCTTCGGCGGGCGCTTCGCGAAGGTGGCCGCGGAAGAGGTCGACGCGCTGCGGCTGGGCAGCACGCTTGACTGGAGCGACTTCGAGCGGCTGTTCGACCGGCTGACGCTGCGGGTGATCTTCGGCGACCGCGCCCGCGGCGACCAGGAGCTGACCGAGCTGCTCGAGACGCTGATGTCAGAGGCCAACCGGATCGTCGGCCTGAGCCGCGGCGACAGCTTCTACGAGCTCTACGGCGGTCTCGAGAAGCAGCTGCGCGACCCCGAGCCCGACAGCCTGCTGGCGCGGTTCGCGGACGCGCCCCACAGCGACCGCACGCGCGTGGTCCACCAGATCCCCCACTGGATGTTCGCCATGCGCGACACCCTGGCCACCAACACCTACCGCGCGCTCGCCGCGATCGCTGCCCAGCCGGAGATCGAGCGCCGGGTGCTGGAGGAGCTGGAGGGCAAGGACCTGCTCGATGCTTCTGCGCTCGACGGCCTCACCTATCTCGAGGGCTGCCTGCAGGAGGCGATGCGACTGTGGCCCACCACCCCGTTGCTCGCTCGCGAGGCGACGCGCGACAGCACACTCGCCGGAGAGCAGGTGGACGAGGGCTCGCAGGTGATGCTGCTCAACGTCTTCAACCACCGCGACCCCGACGTGGCCCCCGACATCGACCAGATGAACCCCGAGCGCTGGACGGCCTCCGAGCGGGAGGTCCGCTTCAACCACCTCTCGGGCGGCAGCCAGTACTGCCCTGGCATTCCACTCGTGCTGCTTCTGGGCAGAGCGGTCCTCGCCCAGCTTTTCAGCCGCTACCGCGTGCAGCTGCGCGAGCCGGCGCTGCCCGAGGGCGGCGACCTGCCGCACATGCTCGATGCCTACGCCATCCGCTTCGGCATCGCGCCACGTGAAGTCTGAGCGAGTCACCCCGGAGGTCATCCGCGGCCTGGCGGAGCGAGTCAGGACCACCGGCGAGCGCGACACGATGGAGGTCGACAAGCCGGCCACGGGCGAGCCGCTCGGGGCGGTGCCCAAGTGCACGCCCGAGGACGTGGAGCAGGCGGTGCAGGCGGCGCGGGCGGCGCAAGCCGGCTGGCGCGATACGAGCTGGGAGGTCCGCCGCGAGGTCCTCCTGCGCTACCACGACATCGTCCTCGACCGCCGCGAGGAGCTGCTCGACCTGCTGCAGCTCGAATCGGGCAAGGCCCGGCGGCATGCGTTCGAGGAGGTCATGGACACCGCGGTGGTGGCGCGCTACTACGCGCGCAGCGCCGAGCGGCATCTGCGCGCGCGCCGCAGGCGCGGCGTCATCCCCGTCCTCACCGCCGCCTGGGAGCACCACCACCCGCTCGGCGTGGTGGGCGTGATCTCGCCCTGGAACTACCCCCTGACCCTCTCCATCAGCGACTCCCTCCCCGCTCTGGCGGCGGGCAACGGGGTGGTGCTCAAGGCCGACAGCAACACGCCCTTCAGCGCCCTTTGGGGCGTGGCCGTCCTGGAGGAGGCAGGACTGCCCGCCGGGCTGATGCAGGTGATCACCGGCTCGGGATCGGAGCTGGGGCCCGAGCTGATCGACAGGGTGGAGTACGTGATGTTCACCGGGAGCACCGAGGTGGGACGCCAGGTCGCGTCGCAGGCCGCCGAGCGGCTCGTGCCCAGCTCGATGGAGCTCGGGGGCAAGAACGCGATGGTGGTGCTCGAGGACGCCGACGTCGACCGCGCCGTCGAGGGCGCCGAGCGGGCGATGTTCTCCAACAGCGGCCAGCTCTGCATCTCCGTGGAGCGCCTCTTCGTGCACGAGCGGGTCGCCGACGAGTTCACCCACAAGCTCGTGGACCGGGTGAAGGGCATGAAGCTGGGCGGCCACCTGTCCTACGAGGACGACATGGGCTCGCTGGTCTCCGAGGACCAGCTCGAGACCGTCACCGAGCATGTCGAGGACGCCGTGGGCAAGGGCGCGCGCGTGCTGGCCGGCGGCAAGCCGCGCCCGGATCTCGGGCCCTACTTCTTCGAGCCGACTCTGCTCGCCGACGTGAGCGAGGACATGAGCCTGTTCGCCGACGAGACCTTCGGGCCGGTGGTCGCCCTGTCCCGCTTCTCCTCCGACGAGGAGATGGTCGAGCGGGTGAACGACAGCCGCTACGGGCTCAACTGCAGCATGTGGTCCCGGGACAGCCGCCGCGCCCACGGGCTCGCGGCTCGGATCCAGGCGGGCACGGTGAACGTCAACGAGGGCTACATAGCCGCGTGGGGATCGGTCGACGCGCCGATGGGCGGCATGAAGGACTCCGGCCTGGGCCGGCGCCACGGGGCCGAGGGCATCCTGAAGTACACCGAGGAGCAGACCGTCGCCGTGCAGCGGCTCATCCCGGTGGCCGCGCCGGCCCACGTGCCGCAGGGCGTGTGGGCGCTGGTAGTCAGCCTGGGCTTGCGCGTGATGCGCCGCCTGCCGATGAGCTGAGCATGGCCAAGCGGTTGGTCCTCGTGCTCGAGCGCGGAGGCGAGCGCCGCGGCGCAGCGCCAGACGACGAGGACCTCGGCTCCCTCGGCGACGTTCCCGGCAGCGCCTGGGAGGTCGTCGACTCGACGAAGCTCAGCCGCCCGAGCGACTAGCCGCCGGGGATCGTCAGCCGGAACTTCGACTCGAGCTGACCGCCGCCGGCCGGCTTCGAGGCCCCGACGAGGGCGCCGAGCACGGTCAGGTAGGGCTTGGCCCGCTGGTAGTCGGCGTCGCTTCGCGGCGCCGGATCCCTCGGCCAGCAGAAGCGCCGCCGGCACGCTGGCGTAGAAGCTGACCCGGTAGCCGCTGCCCAGCGACTGCGAGGCCTGCTTGAAGTTCTGCTCGTTCGCGAGCGTGTCCCCTGGGTTGATCGCCTCCGTGGCGGCCTCGTCGCCGAAGGCGACCACGAACTTGTCGTCGGCCAGCAGGACGTTCACCGGCTGGGGCAGGTCGGGGATGTCGAGCGAGAAGCCGGCGTCGGCCCCGCGGACGCTCAGGCGGCCCACGCGCAGGCCGGAGCTCGCCTGCGTGCGCAGGATGCGCTGGAAGCCGGTGATGGCCCGCCGGGTGGCCGCGGGGTCGGTGCTCTCGACGACCAGGCCGCCGCCCAGGCTGCTGCTGCTCTGGCCGCGCACGAACAGGCCGTAGTCGCCCATCCAGCCCAGGATGTCGCGCTGGAGGTCGAGACCGGTGCGGGCGCGCAGGCCCTGCTCGAGGATCGCCCGGCCGCCGACGCTGGAGGCGGCGAGGTCCACGCCGGCGCTCAGCTGGCGCCCGAGGTCGGGACCGCCCGTAGCGAGCATCGAGTCACCCGGAAGCTGGCCGATCAGGTCGCTGCCCTGAGTGCCGATTCCCGTCACGCCCAGCGCCGACAGCGAGGACTCGGGGGTCTTGCTCGTGACCTCCAGGGCGTCGGTCTGGGCCGTGAACGTCGCCACCACCGGCTCGCGAAAGGCGCGCCGGAAGGGAGCCAGGAACTGGGCCTGGGAGGGCGGAACCGCCTCGACGGCCGCTCGCGCGTCCACGTAGACGAAGCCGAGCCGGTCCTTCGGCTGGCCCTCCAGCGCCTGCGTGAAGCGCTCGCTCTCGTCGAGCGTGCGGTCGTTCTCCGAGGCGTCCACGATCGCCCTGAGGCCGCGCTCGTTGGTGAGCACGAGGTAGCCGTCGATCACCGCGGCAACCTCGTCGGAGTCGCCGAAGCGGCGGTAGCTGACGCCCTGGTACTCGCGCTCGGTCCCCTGGCCCTCGCTCTTCTGGACGGTGGCCAGCGCGGCCTCCTCGTCCGTGGTGGCGATCAGCGCCGCTGCCGGCGTGTCCTGGCTGGGGCCGGCGCTGCCCGGGTTGGTGGCGAAGAAGGCCGCCGTGTCGCCCAGCCAGGGCTTGACGTCGCCCTCGAAGTTGATCTTGGCGTCCCCCTCGCGCAGCGCGTCCTCGACCACCTTGCTGAGCCGCTGCCCGGCGTCGCCCGAGCCGGGGAACTTGCGCGCCAGCGCGTCGACCGCGGCCTTCTGGTCGCCGTCGGGCTTGAGCTCGACCTCGCCGTAGAAGAGGGCCGAGGAGGGGGCGATGGTGGCCGGCTGCTGCTGGCTTGCGCCGCACCCGGCGACGAGGGCGGCGGCGAGCACGGACAGGACGGCGAAGAGCGCGAGTCTGGGCATGGGCGCGCAGCCTAGCTGTGGCGCCTGAGGGCTTTGCCGCCAAGCAGCAGGAGCGCTGCGGCGAGCAGGAGAAGCGGAATCAGGAAGCCGGTGAAGGGCAGCGTGCCGCCGCCGCTGCGCGGGCTGACGCTGCCCGTGGCCTCGGTGGCTCCCGCCGCCGGGGTCGTCGTCACCGCGCCCCGAGCCGTCCGGATCGTCGTCCCCGGGCTCCGGGGTGTCCGCCGCCTCGGCGGTGATCACGTACTCGCGGGTGCCCGACCCCAGCGTGAACGAGGCGCCCGCCCGGTCCAGCTGGACTTCGGGCGCCGCGGCCCGCGTGAGCGGCTGTCCCGCCGTGCGCTCGACGCGCGCGCCCGCGGGAAGAGGAACGTCGAGGCGCAGCCTGCCCGCCCCGTCCGCGCCCACCTTCACCCGCAGCCGCTGGGAGCCGTCGAGCTTTGCCCGGCGGCCGTCGAGCCGCGCGGTCGCGGTGTTGCGCAGGCTCAGCTCCAGCGCGTTCTCCTTCGCCTTCGAGGCCACGCCGGTCCAGCGGGTGCCGCGGCGTACCGCCGGGCTCGGGGCGCCGGCGGTGACCGCTCCGCCCACCGTCGCGGTCTCGGGGTCGCCCTCGCCGAAGGCCAGGCTGCGGGCGTCGATCTCGCCCGAGGCGGGGTTCGTGTTCGGGTCGCCCGCGGTGGAGCGCGCCCTCAGCTCGGAGACCCAGTACGCGTGGTCGTGGCGCAGGCCCAGCTCGACTCGGTCGGCGGCGGGGACGAAGACGTAGTTCACGCGGCTCGGGTCCCCCTGGCGGCGGTTGGGCCCGAGGAAGTCCCGCGCGGCGGCCCACTGGTCGAGCACCGCCAGCCCGAAGTGGTCGGACTGGAAGGTCCACAGCTCGCTGCGCAGCTTCAGCGCGTCGAAGCGGTCCTGCTGGGCGGTCGGGCCCACGTAGGGCACGAGCTGGTCCTGGGCGCCGACCCAGTTCAGGTAGGGCAGCCAGCGCGTGTTCTGGAGCTTGAGGGTGGTGAGCGTGTCCTGGCCGCCCGGGCTCGGCGGGCGGACCACGGGCCAGATCCCGCGGCCCGGCGGGCCGACGGTGGTGAAGGCGCGCGCGAACAGGTCGGGGTACTCGGTCCCGAGCTTGTAGGTGCCGTAGCCGCCCATCGAGTAGCCGGTGGGGTAGGTCCGCTCGGGGTCGAGCTGGAAGTGCTGGGCCACGTCGCGCCAGACCTCGAAGAAGTCGACCTCGGCCTGGTCGGTGTACCAGCCGTCCGGGCCGTGCCCGAGCGGGGTGGCGACCAGGTTCGCCCGCTCGTCGCCGAACTGCGTGAGCTGTCGCGGCGAGAAGACCGCGTACTGGGTGTAGGTGCCGCCCAGCGAGTGCATGGAGAAGGTCAGCCCGGCGGGCCGCGATGCGTCGCCCACCCCCTCGGGCACGCGCAGCAGGTAGGGCTGGAGCTTGCCGCCGAACTGCGGGAAGCGGCTCCGCACGCCCTCCGGGAGGTCGAGCCCCGATGGCATGATCCGCGCCTGCTGTCGGCCCGGCGGGTGGGGCTCGGCGTTCGTGCCCGCCGCCAGCGCGCCGAAGTCCACGTCGGCGTGGATGCCGTCGGTCTTGCCCGCGGCCAGCGCCTTGGCCTGCCCGTCCTCGAAGAAGTTGCCGACGCCCGGGAGCGTCCCCGCCCCGGCGGCCGGGTTGGTCGACTGCGGCTCGTCGAACCGGAAGGCCAGGTTGAAGACCTCGGGCACCGGGCCCGGCGCGACCTCCCGGTAGGTGTCCCCATCGCCGCGCAGCCCGGCGCCGGCCGTCAGGCGCCAGGTGCCCGTGCCCGGGTCGAGCACCGACTTCGGCACGCTCACCGTCAGCTGGTTCGTGTCGGGGTCGAGCTCCGACGAGCCGACCTGCTCCGCCGGGCCGCCGCCCGTGTGGGTCACCTCGCCGCCGCCGTCCCACGCGGTCACGAAATGCTCGACGCCGGGCGTGGTCAGCCCCGCCCCCCGCGGCCAGGCGTCGTCGCCCTGCCCACCGGCGCGGTCGGTGTCGATCGCCACGGTGGCGATGGGCACGGCGGCGTCGCGGACCGTGTTGAAGGTGATCCGGAAGACGACGGCGTCGTCGGTCGGCCTGACCCTCACCTCGACGATGTCGGCCGCGTTGTTGGCGAAGCGCTCCTCGTCGGGGTAGACGATGTCGCCCGCGCTCGGGGAGAAGTTGCCGGTGCCCGGCGGCTGGGTGCCGAGCCCGGGAACGGTGTTCGCCCCGTGGTCGTCGAAGAGGTAGTCCTGGTACAGGTACTCGCCGTCGCGCAGGGCATCGGTGCCCGAGACCAGCAGCGGCTTGGCGGCGAACGGCGCCTGGACGCCCAGCTGCGGAGCGGAGGGCGGGTCGGCGTACAGCAGCGGCGGCCCGGGGCGCTGGCCCGAGCTCACGGTCGGCAGGCCACCGGCGCCCGCGCCGGCCGGCAGGGCGAGCAGCGCGAGGGCCGCCGCAAGCAGCGCTCGTCTCAGAGCTCGACCTCCGCCGCCCGCACCGCGCCGGCCTCGTGGGCCTGCAGCAGCGCGTGGCAGAGCGCCAGGTCCTGGATGGCGAGGCCCGTCGAGTCGAACAAGGTCACGTCATCGTCACTCCCCGCGCCCGGCCGCCGCGCCGGTCAGCACGTCGGCCAGCGGGGTCACCTGCGAGCGGTCCACCCGGCCCGCCTCCACCGCCCCGGTCAGCTCGCCGCCGTGCGAGGCCTGGTCCCACTCGTCGCAGAACAGGGACGCGGAGGTCACCACGTCGAGGTCGGCCTCCGCCTTGCCCGCGGCGTCGGCGCCCAGGAAGCTCAGGTGCAGCCCGGGCCTCAGATCCGAGGCGTGCACCACCGGCTCGGAGCCCGGCGTCACGCAGGTCACCACGTCCTGGGCCAGCGCGTCCTCACGGCTGCCCGCCTCCCAGCCCAGCTCGCCGGCCAGGCTGCCGGCCCGCTCGGGATCGGGGTCGTAGACCACGCCGGGGCCGTACTCGGCCGCCGCCAGGCAGCGGGCGGCCCAGGCGCCGTGCAGCCCGCAGCCGATCAGCCCGACGGTGCGCGCGTCCTCGCGCGCCAGCTCCTGTGCGGCGACCGCCGCCACCGCGCCGGTGCGCAGCGCGGTGACCGAGCGCACGTCGACCAGCGCCAGCGGCTGCCCGTCGGTCGAGGAGGAGACGAGGATCGCGCCGAGCACCACCGGCAGGCCGGCCGCCGGGTTCTGCGTGAAGGAGGTGACCCACTTGAGGATCGCCAGGCCGCCGCCGCGGGCGGGCATGGCGCGGAAGTCGCCGCCGGGGGCATCGGCGTCGAGGTAGGTCTTGGCGGGCATCGCCCACCGGCCCGACCCGTACTCCACGAAGCCGTTGCGCACCTGCTCGATCGCCTCCTCGGGCGAGATGGCCTCGAGCACCGCCCTGTGGTCGAACACGAGCACCGGGCGAGGGTGGCACGTCAGGGCCAGCGCACGGGTGGGCCGTGGTAGCCGGTCTCAGCCCGGACCACGTCCTCGCCACCGGGCCAGACGCGGCAGGAGATCTCGAAGGCGGAGGAGAGGTGGTCGCTGGTGGGCTCGAGCGCGACCCAGGCCAGCGGGCTCTGCGCTCCGGCCCGCTCGCCGGCCTCCTCGATGTGGCGCACCAGCGCGGCGCGCTCCTCCTCGCCGAGGTATTGGCGCATCACCGACTCCCAGACCACGGTCACCACGCCCGGGGCCGGCTCGGCCAGCCGCTCGCCGATCCACTCCGCCGCGCCGGCGCGCTCCACGCGCACCGGCCGCCGGCGCATGATCTCGATGGCCTGCCGGACCCGGGCGAACCGCTCGGGCTCGTCGGGCCAGATGTAGGACAGGGCGGTGGCCGCGCCCTCGTCGGTGGTCACGTCGATGGGCGCGATGTCCGACGCCCGCCGCTCGGCGAAGCGCAGCGAGCGCTCGGCCCGCCACGGGTCGTCCACCGGCAGCCCCACCCACGGCTCCTCCCACGCCAGCGACGAGTCCGGGTCGCCCAGCGGCCGCCCCTCCACCACGTAGCGGTAGCGGTCGGGGTGCAGGTTGAGCCCGGCGCTGGCGCCGATCTCCAGCAGGCGCAGCGGCAGGTCGTACCGCTCGGCCAGGACCAGCAGGCAGCCGTAGAGCGGCGCGCAGCGGGCGGGTTCGTTGGTCTGGACGGTGCGGGCCGCCAGCCGCCGCACCTCCTCGAGGTCGGCCGCGATGGCCTCGCGCGCGGCCGCCCACGCGCGCTCGTGACCCTCGTCGCCCCCGGCGCTAGGGAAGTGGCGCGCCAGATCGGGGGCGCGGCCGGTCAGCGCCAGGTGGTGCAGGGCGGCCATGAGGCGGAGGCTCGGAACCGAGCCCTCGGGGCCCGGGCCGTCGGGGAACACCGCGGCGAGCGTGTCCGGATCGGCGGCGGCCCCGCGCATGAGCGCCGCGTACAGCGGCGAGCGCCCGTCGCGCTCGAGCGCCTCGGCGTGGGTGACCAGGCGGTCGGAGAGCTCGCTCACGCCCACAGGATCGCGGGCGATACCGTCGGAGGGGTGTCCGGCAACGGCCACCGCACCCCACCCCGCCCGCGCATCGAGCTCAAGGGCTCCAGCGCCACGCCGGAGGAAGCCGCTGCGATCGCCGCTGCGATCGAGCAGTTCCTGCGCGACACCGCGCCCGCGCCCGCGCCCGCCGAGACCGGCATGAACCCCTGGCTGCGCGCCGGCCTGCTGGAGGGGACCGGAAGGGACGAGCACCCGTGGCGGGCCTAGAGGTAGATGCCAAGCGCGCTGACGAGTTGCGGCGAGAAGGCGCCCGGGTCGTGGACGTGCGCCGCGACGACGAGTGGGCCCAGGGCCGCATCGAGGGCGCCGAGCACGTGCCGCTGGACCAGCTCGCGGCCCGCGCGGACGAGCTCGGAGAGGGCCCGATCGTCTTCTACTGCGCGGTGGGCGAGCGCTCGTTGATGGCCGCTCAGGCGCTGAGCGGAGCGGGTCGCGACGCGGTGAGCCTGGCGGGCGGGATAGGCGCCTGGCAGGACGCCGGGCTCCCGACGACCACCGACTGACCGGCCCCCTCACGTATAGGGATTTCCCCGATGCGCGTTTCGCGCGTACGGGGGATCCTCGGCCGCGATGGACGGCAAGGGGACGATCAGGGCGGCGCTTGCCGCGGGGGGCGCCCTGGTCGCGCTGGGCGCCCCTCCGGCCGCCTTTGCCGACTCGATCGTCTTCGAGCGCGGCGGCAATGTCTGGGAGGCGTCGCCAGACGGATCCAACCAGCGACAGATCACCACCGCGGGGGGCTACAGCCGGCCCACGCAGGCTGCTGACGGCAAGATTCTCGCGGTCAAGGGCAAGCTGCTCCACCGGCTCGACCGGGCCGGCCGGGTGCTCAACCAGGCGGGGGACCAGAGCAACAGCGACATCACATTCCTCACGCCGCACGTGTCGCCCAACGGGGCGCGAGTGGTCTACAACCTCAACGACAACGGGCCGCTGCTCTTCGGCCCACGCGTCGCCAGCTCGTACTCGCACCGGCTGACGCCCCGCGACGAGATCGACCAGTCGATGTCCGGGTACTTCAACCCGAGCTGGATCGACGATGGGCGGGCGGTGATCTTCCCGGCGAACTCCAGCAGCATCGAGACGCAGATCTGGAACGTGGGCGGCAACGTGGACGACTGGTTCGACGACAGCACCGCGGACCTCGCCGGCGGCGAGGTCAACCCGCAGAGGACCCGCTTCGCCGCCACCGCTGACGGTGGCACGAAGATCCGCCTCTACACGCTGAGCGCTCCGCCGCCGGCGCTCCCGGCACCTCAATGCGACTTCGTCGGGCCGACCGGCTCGTTCTTCCGGCCCACGTGGGCGCCCGACGGAAACCGGCTCGCCTGGCAGGAGGACGACGGGATCTGGGTCGCCGGCGCCTGCGGTCAGGGGCGGCTGGTCATCCCGGGTGGCAGGGCTCCCGACTGGGGACCGGCCGGCGTGTCGCCCACAGGCGCGGCGGGATCCGGCCCTGCCGGGTCCAACACCACCGGCGTGGACCGGGCGGCGCCTGCCCTCCGGCTGAGGGCGGCGCGCCGGGCCAGCCGTCGCACGCTCCTGCGCGGCCTGCGGGTCAGGCTCAACTGCAGCGAGCCCTGCCGCGTCAGCGCGGAGCTGGTGTTGAGTCGCCGAACGGCGAAAAAGCTGCGGCTGCGGGCCCGAATCGCCCGCGCGAGCAAGCGTTTGAGCCGAGCGGGGACGGTCACGCTCAAGCTGCGCCCGGCCCGCAGAACCCGCCGGCGCCTCAATACGCGCCGCCTGCGCTCGGTGACGATCCGGGCCCGGGCCGTAGACTCCGCGGGGAACCGCTCGCGCCGTCTCCAGCGTGGCCTTCGGATAGTCCGCTAAAGCGCGTAAAGCCCGCGGGCTTTTGCTACATTCGCTGGCTCCCGATTCAGGAGCCCATGGAGCCTACGTCCGCACCCCGTAAGGGACGCGAGGGGTCGCTCAACAACCCCGAGGTCATCGAGAACGTTCCGGGACACGTCATCCCGGTCCTGGAGCGCGAGTTCGACGATTTCGACTCCGAGGCCGGCAGCTACCTCGACGGCGACATCGAGGAGCTCGACTTCATCCCCTTCCGGCTCCGGCAGGGCGTCTACGGCCAGCGCCAGGCCGACGTCCAGATGATCCGCGTGAAGCTCCCCTTCGGCGGGGTCAACCCCGAGCAGATGGAGGCCTTCGCGGACGTCGTCGAGAAGTACGCGCCGCTCAACAAGGGCCACATCACCACCCGGCAGAACATCCAGATCCACCACGTCCCGCTGCCCGACGCCGCCCGCGTGATCCGCGAGCTCGGCGACTCCGGCCTCTCCAGCCGCGAGGGCTGCGGCAACACCGTCCGCAACGTCACCGGCGACCCCTGGGCCGGCATCTGCGAGGACGAGCTCTTCGACCCCACTCCCTACGTGGGGGCCTTCGTGCGCTACTTCGTGCGCCACCCGGACTTCCAGCTGATGCCGCGGAAGATCAAGACCGCCTTCACGGCCACCGACGAGGACCGGGCCATCACCGGCATCCACGACATCGGCTACCTCCCGCGGGTCAAGCCCGACGGCACGAAGGGCTTCGAGATCCGCGTGGGCGGCGGCACCTCGATCATGGCTCGCGTCGCGCCGACGCTCTACGACTTCGTGGGGGCTGACGACGGCGAGTACCTCAAGGTGGCCGAGGCCTGCCTGCGCATCTTCGACCGCCAGGACTTCCTGCGCGTCAACCGCGCCCGCGCCCGCATCAAGGTACTGGTCGACAAGATCGGCATGGACGCCTTCCGTGAGCTCGTCGAGGAGGAGCTCAAGGGCGACTGGGTCGAGCAGCGCGACTACACGCTCGACCGCTTTGACCATGACGAGGAGGCCGACGCGCCGCCCGTCCCCGCCGGCTACGGCTCGCCGAACGGCGACCTCAGCGAGTTCGAGCGCTGGTCGCGCTCCAACGTCCAGCCCCAGCGCCAGGAGGGCTTCTCGGCCGTCGAGGTCAAGGTCACCCGCGGCGACCTCACCCCCGAGCAGTTCCGCGGCCTCGCCACCCTGATGCGCGAGTACTCCGGCGGGCACGCCCGCACCACCATCTGGCAGAACCTGGTGCTGCGCTGGGTGCGCAACGAGTCGGTCTACGACCTGTGGCAGGGCCTCAGCGCCCTCGGCCTCGGCGACTACGGCGCCTCGGAGATCACCGACGTCGTCTCCTGCCCGGGAACCGACTCCTGCAAGCTAGGCATCACCTCCTCGATGGGGCTCAACCAGGCGATCCAGGAGCGCCTGGAGTCCGTCGGCTTCGACGACCCGCTCGTCGAGCGCCTGCACATCAAGATGTCCGGCTGCCCGAACGGGTGCGGCCAGCACCACCTGGGCAACCTGGGCTTCTACGGCGCCTCGATCAAGATGGGCGAGCGCACCATCCCCGCCTACATCCCGCACCTGGGCGGCAACTACGAGGGCGGCGAGGTGGAGTTCGGCTCGCGGCTCAAGTCACGCCTGCCGGCCAAGCGCGTGCCCGACGCCGTCGAGCGCATCCTGCGCCACTACCAGGACCAGCGCGAGGAGGGCGAGCTGTTCAACGCCTGGGTCGCGCGCCAGGCGCCCGGCCACTTCGAGGACCTCCTGAGCGACCTGTCGCTGCCGGTGGAGTTCAGCCTGGACACGATGAACCACTTCATCGACTGGAACCGCTCCGAGCCCTACCAAGTGATCCGGGGTGAGGGCGAGTGCGCGGTCTAGCCGAGAGCACCCTCGCGGAGGCTGTCGACAAGCACCATCCGCGGCTGACCATGGCCTGCTCCTTCCAGAAGGAGGAGTCGGTCCTGATCGACATGCTGATGAGCGATCGAGCCCGGCGTGCGGGTCTTCACGATCGACACCGGCGTCCTCTTCCCCGAGACGTACACCACCTGGCGCGAGATCGAGCAGCGCTACGGCCTCGACATCCAGGTGATCGACGCCTCCGGCCCGTGGAGCGCCGACAACTGCTGCGGCCAGGCCAAGGTCGCGGGCCTCGAGTCCGGCCTGCATGGCGCCGAGGCCTGGATCACCGGCATCCGACGCGAGCAGTCCCCCACCCGGGCCGACGCCGAGTTCGTCGAGCGCGACGACAAGCGCGGCATGTGGAAGTACAACCCGCTCGCCGACTGGACCGAGCGCGACGTGTGGCGCTACATCCACGAGCACGACCTCCCCTACAACTCGCTTCACGACCAGGGCTACGCCTCCATCGGCTGCGCGCCCTGCACCCTGCCCGGAGACGGCCGCGACGGCCGCTGGGCCGGACAGGAGAAGACCGAGTGCGGGCTGCACGTCTAGAGGCCATCCACCACCGCACGCCCCACCTCCGCGCCCTCGAGGCGGAGGCCATCCACGTCTTTCGTGAGGTGGCCGCCGAGCCGGGCAAGGCCGTGCTTCTGTTCTCCGGCGGCAAGGACTCCGCGGTGCTGCTGCGGCTGGCCGAGAAGGCCTTCTGGCCGGCGAAGTTCCCCTTCCCGGTCATGCACGTGGACACCGGGCACAACTTCCCCGAGGCGGTCGACTTCCGCGACCGCCGCGCCGAGGAGCTGGGCGCGGAGCTGATCGTGGCCTCGGTGCCCGAGGCCATCGAGGCGGGCAAGCTCACCGACGAGACCGGCCCGCGCGCCTCGCGCAACCGGCTGCAGACCCCGGTCCTGCTCGACGCCATCAACGAGCACGGGTTCAAGGCCGCGTTCGGCGGCGCGCGCCGCGACGAGGAGCGCGCCCGGGCCAAGGAGCGCATGCTCTCCTTCCGCGACGACTTCGGCGGCTGGGACCCCAAGGCCCAGCGACCCGAGCTCTGGGGCCAGCTGAACGGGCACGTCCGCCCCGGCGAGCACGTGCGGGCCTTCCCGCTCTCGAACTGGACCGAGCTGGACGTGTGGGAGTACGTGGCGATGGAGGGCCTCGAGCTGCCGCCGCTTTACTTCGCCCACCGCCGTGAGGTCTTCGCGCGCGACGGGATGCTCTACGCAAACTCGGAGTTCGTCGAACGCCTGCCCGGCGAGGACGTCTTCGAGGAGTCGGTGCGCTTCCGCACCGTCGGCGACATGAGCTGCACCGGCGCCGTGCGCTCGGAGGCCGCCGAGCTGCAGGAGGTCATCGCGGAGATCGCCGCCACCAACCTCACCGAGCGCGGCGAGACCCGGGCCGACGACCGCGTCACCGAGGCCGCGATGGAAGACCGCAAGCGGGAGGGCTACTTCTAGTGGCCCCGCTCGAGGCGCCCCAGCGGACCTCGGAGCTCCTGCGCGTCGCCACCGCCGGTTCGGTGGACGACGGCAAGTCGACCCTGATCGGGCGGCTGCTGCTGGAGACCGAGCAGATCCTCGAGGACCAGTACGAGGCGGTCGAGCGCGCCTCCAAGGAGCGCGGCGACGGCTACGTGAACCTCGCCCTGCTCACCGACGGCCTGCGCGCCGAGCGCGAGCAGGGCATCACCATCGACGTCGCCTACCGCTACTTCCAGACCGATCGGCGCAAGTTCGTGCTCGCCGACACACCCGGCCACGAGCAGTACACGCGCAACATGGTCACGGGCGCCTCCACCGCCGACGTCGCCCTGGTGCTGGTCGACGCGCGCAAGGGCGTGGTCGAGCAGTCGCGCCGCCACGCCCACATCGCCTCCCTCCTGCGTACGCCCCATGTTGTGGTGTGCGTGAACAAGATGGACCTCGTCGAATTCGACGAGGCGGTGTTCGACGCCGTGGCCGCCGAGTTCCCGGAGGCCCACGCCATCCCGCTGTCGGCGCTCAAGGGCGACAACGTCACCGAGCGCTCGGAGAACACGCCCTACTACGACGGCCCGCCCCTGCTGCAGCTGCTCGAGGAGCTCGAGCCGGCGCCCGACCGCGACGAGGCCGCGTTCCGCTTCCCCGTCCAGTGGGTGGTGCGCCCGATGAGCGACGAGCACCACGACTACCGCGGCTACGCCGGCCAGGTGGCGGGCGGCACGGTGCGCCCGGGCGACGAGGTGACCGTGCTGCCCGGCGGCGCGCGCACGCGCGTGGAGTCCATCGACACGCTCGACGGCGAGCTCGACGAGGCCTTCTACCCGCTCTCGGTCACGCTGCGCCTGGAGGGCGAGCACGACGTCTCGCGCGGCTCGCTCATCGCCGCCGCCGAGTCGGAGCCCGAGCTGCGGCGCGAGCTGGAGGCCGAGGTGTGCTGGATGGCGCAGACCCCCCTGAGGCCCGGCGCGCGCCTGAAGGTCAAGCACCTGAGCCAGACCCTCGGCCGCCAAGGTCGACTCGATCGACGGCCGGCTGGACGTCAACAGCGGCGAGCACGGCCCCACGGACGAGCTGGGCCTCAACGACATCGGCCTGGTGCACCTGCGCCTCGCGGCCCCCATCGCCGCCGACGCCTACGCCGAGAACCGGACCACCGGCAGCTTCATCCTCATCGACGACTCGACCAACGACACGGTCGGAGCCGGGATGGTGGTCGAATGAGCGCCGGGAGCTTCCCGCTGCGCCGCGACAGCGCGAGCCGCCTGCGCATGCCCGGCACCGCCGCCGCGGGCGCGCTGAGCGTCACCTACCTGTCGCTGGTCGTGCTGATCCCCCTGGCCGCGGTCGCCGTGGCGGGGCTCGAGGACGGCCCGGCCGGGTTCTGGGAGGCGATCTCCAAGCCGCAGGCGGTGCACGCCCTCACGCTCACCCTGTGGGTCTCCCTGCTGGTGTCGGCGATCAACGCCGTCTTCGGGACGCTGATCGCCTGGGTGCTGGTCCGCGACGACTTCCGCGGCAAGGGCGTCGTCAACGCGCTGATCGACCTTCCCTTCGCGCTGCCCACCATCGTCGCCGGCCTGACGCTGCTGGCCCTCTACGGCAAGGGCAGCCCGCTGGGCATCAGCGTGTCGTTCACTCAGATCGGCGTCGCGCTGGCGCTGCTGTTCGTGACGCTGCCGTTCGTGGTCCGCTCGGTACAGCCGGTGCTGATGGAGCTCGACCCCGAGGTCGAGGAGGCGGCCGCCTCGCTGGGCGCGAAGCCGCTCACGGTCTTCCGCCGGATCATCTTCCCCGCCATCCGGCCGGCGATGCTCGCCGGCGTGGCCCTGGGCTTCGGTCGCGCGCTCGGCGAGTTCGGCTCGGTGGTCCTGATCTCCGGCAACCTGCCCAACAAGACCGAGGTCGCTTCCGTCTACATCTTCGGCCAGATCGAGGTCGGCGACCGCGCGGCAGCAGCCGCGGTCTCGATCGTCCTCTTGGCGGCATCGCTCCTCCTGCTCACGCTCATCGCCGCGCTCTCGCGCAGGGGGGTGAGGCATTGACCTCCCGCCTGGCACTCCGCAGCACCGCGCTCATCTACCTGTCGGCGCTGCTGGTACTGCCCGTCGCGCTGATCCTGTTCAAGGCCTTCGAGAAGGGCCTGGCGCCGGTGATCGACTCGCTCACCTCGCCGCAGGGGATGCACGCCTTCTGGCTCACGATCATCGTCGTGGCAATAGCCGTGCCGCTGAACACGATCTTCGGCGTCGTCACCTCGCTTCTCCTCGTACGCACCAAGATGCCCGGCCGCAGGTTCATGGACGCGCTCATCGACCTGCCCTTCGCGGTCTCGCCGGTGGTCATCGGGCTGTCGCTGGTCCTCGTCTACGGCAACGACGGCTGGCTCGGCGCCCCGCTCACCGACGCCGGCTTCAAGATCATCTTCTCCACGCCGGGGATCATCCTGGCCACGGTCTTCGTCTCGCTCCCGTTCGTCGTGCGCGAGGTCAGCCCGGTGCTGCGTGAGATCGGCACCGAGCAGGAGGAGGCCGCCGGCACCCTCGGCGCCAGCCCCTGGCAGACCTTCTGGCGCATCACGCTCCCGGCCATCCGGCCCGCCGTCGGCTACGGCGTCGTGCTCACGACCGCCCGCGCGCTCGGCGAGTACGGCGCGGTCAGCGTCGTCTCCGGGAAGCTGGTGGGCCGTACCGAGACCGCGACCCTCCGCGTGGAGGATCAATTCCAGTCCTTCAACTTGACCGGTGCCTACGCGGCAGCCATCGTCCTGGCCCTGATGGCCGTGGCCGTGCTCGTCGGCATGAACCTGCTGGACCGAAACAGGAGGCTGCGGCATGGCAATTGAGGCTCGCGGGCTTGACAAGACGTTCGGCGACTACCGCGCGCTGCAGGACGTGTCGTTCACCGCACCCGACGGCCAGATCACGGCCCTGCTCGGACCCAGCGGCGGCGGCAAGTCCACCCTGCTCCGCGTGATCTCGGGGCTCGAGCAGCCCGACGGCGGCACCGTGCATCTCAACGGCGAGGACGTGACCGAGCTGGCGCCCCAGGAGCGCGAGGTCGGCTTCGTCTTCCAGCACTACGCCCCCTTCCGCCACATGACCGTGCGCGACAACGTGGGCTTCGGCCTCAGCGTGCGCAAGCGGCCCAAGGAGGAGATCAGCGGCAAGGTCCAGGAGCTGCTGGACCTCGTCCAGCTCGGCGGCCTCGGCGGGCGCTACCCCGACCAGCTGTCCGGCGGCCAGCGCCAGCGCATGGCGCTCGCCCGCGCCCTGGCCGTGGAGCCCAAGGTGCTGCTGCTCGACGAGCCCTTCGGCGCCCTCGACGCGCGCGTGCGCAAGGACCTCCGGGGCTGGCTGCGCCGCCTCCACGAGGAGGTGCACGTCACCACGCTGTTCGTGACGCACGACCAGGAGGAGGCCATGGAGCTGGCCCACCACGTGGTCGTGCTCGCCGACGGCAAGGTCGAGCAGGCGGGCCACCCCACCAGCTCTACGAGGACCCGGCCAACGAGTTCGTCATGGGCTTCGTGGGCCCGGTGACCAAGGTCAACGAGGAGCTCGTGCGCCCGCACGACCTGGTTATCCACACCGAGCCGCAGACCGGCACCACCGCGGCCCTGGTGGAGCGCGTACTGCGGCTCGGCTTCGAGGTCCGCGTCGAGGTGCTCGTGGGGGATCACGAGTCCGTCTCGGTGCAGCTCAGCGCCGCCGAGGCGGAGCCGCTCGAACTGTTCGCGGGCCAGAGGGTCTACCTGAGCGTGGCCAAGAAGCCGGACCTCGAAGCGGAGTCCGGCACGTAAAGTCCGTAACTCCGGTCGGGTATCTGTTATTTTGCCCGGCCATGTTGACTCGCACCTCTCTCTTCTCTCTCCTCGTCCTCGTCGCCGCGGTGGCCGCCGCGTGCGGCGGCACCGGCAACGAGAGCTCCAGCGGCGACGGCGGCGGAAAGATCTCGCTCGTCGCCTACTCCACTCCCAAGGAGGCCTACGCCAAGCAGATCCCGGCCTTCAACAAGACCTCCGCCGGCAAGGGCGTCACGGTCGACCAGTCCTACGGCGCCTCGGGTGAGCAGACCCGCGCCGTGCAGGGCGGTCTGCCCACCGACGTGGTGACGCTCTCGCTGGCCCCCGACATGGACAAGCTCGTCGAGACCGGCGAGGTGTCCAAGAGCTGGACGAACACCCCGACCAAGGGCTTCGTGACCAACTCGGTCGTGGTCTTCGTGACCCGCAAGGGCAACCCGAAGAACGTCAAGACCTGGGACGACCTGCTCAAGAAGGACGTCGAGGTGATCACCCCCAACCCGGTCACCTCCGGCGGCGCGCGCTGGAACGTCATGGCCGCCTACGGCGCCCAGCTCGAGCAGGGCAAGTCCAAGCAGGAGGCCACCAAGTACATCGACACCCTCCTGAACAAGGTGCCGGTCCAGGACAAGTCGGCGCGCGAGTCGCTCCAGACCTTCCAGAGCGGCAAGGGCGACGTGCTGCTGGCCTACGAGAACGAGGCCATCCTGGCCAAGAAGAAGGGCCTGGACGTGGACTACACGATCCCCGAGCAGACGCTGCTGATCCAGAACCCGATCGCGGTCGCCGAGAAGGCGCCCGACAAAGCGAAGGGCAAGGCGTTCGTGGACTTCCTCACCGGCGAGGAGGGTCAGAAGATCTTCGCCGAGAACGGCTACCGCCCCGTGCTGAAGTCCGCCGACGACCCGGAGCAGTTCCCCGTGCCGAAGCAGCTCTTCACCATCGAGAAGCTGGGCGGCTGGCCCGCCGTGGTGAAGGAGTTCTTCGACGAGGACAACGGCGTGGTGACCAAGATCAACGAGAAGGCCGGACAGGCCACCGAGTAGCGGTTAGTGGCCCTGCGCGCCGGCGGCGGCGCGCGGGGCTAATAACCTCCCCCGCCGTGTTTTCGAAGGTCCTCGTCGCCAACCGCGGTGAGATCGCCATCCGGGTCATGCGCACGCTCGAGGAGCTGGGCGTGGGCTCGGTGGGGGTCTACTCCGAGCCCGACCGCGACGCGCCGCATGCCCGGCGCGCCACCGAGGCCTACCTGCTCGGCCCCGGGCCGGCGGCCGAGAGCTACCTGAACGTCGAGAAGCTGCTCGAGGTCGCCGAGCAGTCCGGGGCCGAGGCCGTCCACCCCGGTTACGGCTTCCTCGCCGAGAACGCGCCCTTCGCCCGCGCCGTCGAGGAGGCCGGCCTCGTCTGGATCGGCCCGCCCGCCGACGCCATCGACGCCATGGGCTCCAAGACCCGCGCCCGCGAGCTGATGAAGGACGCCGGCGTGCCGATCGTCCCCGGCACCACCGACCCCGTCGAGGACGTCGAGGCCGCGCGCAAGATCATCGACGAGTCGATCGGCTACCCCGTCGCAATCAAGGCCGCGGCGGGCGGAGGGGGCAAGGGCTTCCGCGTGGCCCAGTCCGAGGACGAGCTCGAGAAGGCGTTCGAGGGCGCCTCCGGCGAGGGCGAGAAGTTCTTCTCCGACGGCACTGTCTACCTGGAGCGCTACCTGCCCAACCCGCGCCACGTCGAGGTGCAGATCCTGGCCGACTCGCACGGCAACGTCATCCACCTCTTCGAGCGCGACTGCTCGGTGCAGCGCCGCCACCAGAAGGTGATCGAGGAGTCGCCTGCGCCGGCGGTGACCCCCGAGCTGCGCGAGCGGATCGGGCAGATCGGCGTGGACGCCGCCAAGGCGGTCAACTACCGCTCCGCGGGGACCATGGAGGGCATGCTCCAGGGCGACGAGTACTTCTTCCTGGAGATGAACACCCGCGTGCAGGTCGAGCACTGCGTGACCGAGATGGTCACCGGCATCGACATCGTGCGCGAGCAGATCAAGGTGGCCGCCGGCGAGGAGCTGTCCTACGCGCAGGAGGACGTCGAGCTGCGCGGTCACGCCATCGAGTGCCGCATCAACGCCGAGGACGCCTCGAAGAACTTCGCGCCCGCCCCGGGCAAGATCGGCGACTACCGCGAGCCCAGCGGGCCGTTCGTGCGGGTGGACTCCGGCGCCGAGGCCGGCTATGACGTGCTGCCCCTCTACGACCCGATGATCGCGAAGCTGATCGTCTGGGACGTCGACCGCGAGGCGTCGACCAAGCGCATGCTGCGCGCCCTGGACGAGTACGAGATCGGCGGCGTGAAGACGCTCATCCCGTTCCACAAGGAGCTGCTGGCCACGGAGCAGTGGAACAACGGCGAGACCTGCCACGACCTCATGAGCGACAAGAAGTGGCTCAAGGGGATCGAGTACCCCGCACCCGAGCCCGCCGCCGACGACGGCGACGAGCCCAAGACCGAGCGCGACTACGCCGTCGAGGTCTCGGGCCGCAAGTTCGAGGTCAAGGTCATCGGCGCCGCCGCGCCCAACGGGGCCGCGCCGGCCGCCGGCCCCGCCGCCAAGGGGCCGCCCAAGCGCTCCGAGCGGGCCAAGAGCTCGGGCGGCGGCCCCGACGAGATCATCTCGCCACTCCAGGGCAACATGTGGAAGGTCCACGTGAAGAAGGGCGACGCGGTCGAAGAGGGCCAGCTCCTCTGCGTGATCGAAGCGATGAAGATGGAGAACGAGATCACCGCCCACAAGGCGGGGACCATCGAAGAACTGCCGATCGAGGAGGGCAAGCCGATCTCCTCGGGCGATCCCATCGCCACCATCAAGTAGCCACTCACGCACGCGGCGGCTCCTGCCGCTCGTGCTGGCGACGATCTGCACGCAGTCGTCGATCGTGGTACTGGCGCCGCTCATCGTGGCGATCGGCGAGGACCTGGGCGCCTCGGTCAGCGCGGTGGGAGTCGCGCGCGCGGTGCTCGCCGGCGTGGCCGTCGCCATCTCGCTGCTGATCGGGCCGCTGATCGACAGGGTCGGCGTCCGGCCGCTGCTCATCGCCGGAGCCGGACTGGCCATGGCCGGCGCCGCCACCACCGCGGCGGCGCCCTCGCTGCCGCTCTTCTACCTCGCCAACGCCGTCACCGGCTCGGGCGTCGCCTGCCTGCTGTCGGCCGGCTTCGCCGGCGTGGCCTCCACGTTCAGCGACGAGGACGCGCCCTGGGCGATGGGCTACGTGGTGGGCGCCCAGTCGCTGGCCTGGATCGTCGGGAACCCGCTCATCGGCCTGCTCGCCGACGCCGGGGGCTGGCGGCTGTCCTACCTGGTGCCTGGCACGGTCGCCTTCGTGGCGCTGCTCGCGGGGCTGTCGGCGCCGCGGGAGGAGCGCCGGGCCGGGGAAGCGGGCGGGCCGCTGGAGGGGCTGGCCACGGTCCTTCGCGCGCCCTCGGCGCGGCGCTGGGTGGTGGCGGAGCTGGTGGCCTACTCGGCGTGGACCGCCGAGCTCACCTTCGCCGGCGCCTTCTACATCAAGATGTACGACGTCGACGAGGCCGTCGTCGGCTCGCTGTTGGCGGTGGGCTCGGTGGTGTTCCTGATCTCGTCGCTGAGCACCGAGCGGCTGGTGACCCGCCTGCCGCGCCGACAGGTCATCGTGGCCGCCGGGCTGGGGATGGGCGCGCTGTTCCTGCCCGTGCTCGGGCTCTCGCCCTCGGTGGGCTTCACGCTAGGACTGTTCTGCGTGCTCGCCCTGTTCGCCGGCGTGCGCTCCACCGGCTCGAGCGCGCTGGGGCTGCTGCAACTGCCAGGGCGGCCCGGGGCGATGATGGGCGCGCGCACGGCGAGCGCCCAGCTCGGCTACCTGGTCGGAGCGCTGGTGGGCGGCGCCGTGCTGGCGCTGACGGGCTTCGGCACACTCGGCATCGTCCTGTTCGCGGGAATGGTGCTGTCGGCGGTGCTGCTGTCGCGGGTCAGCGACCCGCAGGCCGAAGCACAGCGCGCTTAGTCGCCACGTCCTCGCGGCCGAGCATGTCCCGCGCCCGCACCTCGAGGCGGATGCGAGCGCCGCGCGGCTTGCGGGCCAGCAGCCGGCGGCCGCAGCGGTTGAGCTTCAGGCGTACCAGCTTGCTTCGCGTGTTGGTCTCGGCGCGCCCGAAGGCGATCGTCCGCTTGCGCCCGCAGGCCGTGGCCACGGCCCGCATGCGGCAGACGCGCTTGCCGGTGGTGCGCACGCGGCAGCGCATGAGGAAGCTCCCGCGCCGCGCGCGGCTGGGCCCGCCTGCTCCGAATCCGGCCTGCAGCTCGTCCGGCTTCGCCGCCGGGGTGGGCGTCGCTCCGCCGCCGGCCGGCCCGCCGCCCGTGCCCGCCGAGCCGCTCACCCAGATCGGGGTCGAGACCGCGACGATCTGCGTGCCCTGCATCAGCTGCAGGCGGTAGCGGCCAGGGCCCGGTCGAGCTGAAGCTCGTGGTGAAGCTGCCGCCGCTGACGCCGCGCGTGCTGACCATGCTCTCCGTCCTTGATCACCTGGAGCTGGTAGCTCGAGTTCCCGCCCAGCACCTGAGCGGTGAAGTCCACCGGCACGTCGGAGGCCAGCGTGTCGCCGAAGATCGCCGTGGGCGAGCCGGTCCCGCGCCGGCGCGCCTCGAGCCGGATGTCGGGCGCCGAGCCGCCGGTGAGCTTCACGAAGGTGTGACCGGCCTCCACGGCGCGGCGTATGCCCTGCTCGGACAGCTCGCCGGCGAAGACCATCGTGGTCGGCGTGCCCAGCGGGGCGTCGGTCGGCCCCGGGGTGTCGCCCGCCCGGTGGGAGTCGCTGCCGCCCACCGCGGCGATCTTGTGCCCCTGGTCGAGCTTCGACTCCCAGAACTCGATCGCCGAAGCGTTGAAGGGGCTGTTGGCCACGCCGGTGGAGACCTCCATGGCATCGACCTTCGAGTAGTCGGTCTCGGCGTCGGAGTGGCGCCAGGCGCAGCCGCGGCACAGGCCGGGCGCGAAGGGCGGCGTGGGGAAGATCGTCGGATGGTTGACCTGGGTGATGCCGTTCGCCGCGTTCACCTCGTCGAACACCTGCGACACCGGCCGGCCGCCGCGCATCGTGGTGAGCGAGCCGCTGCTCTGGCGCTCGAGCAGCGGGCCGACTCGGTAGTCCGGCTGGACCCCGCTCGCGTGGTTGTTGGTGTGCCCCCGGTACGTGGTGACCTCCTCGCTGCGCACGAGCAGCTTCCCGGGAGGCACCCCGCCGCTCGCGCGGCGGCGGTCGTACTCCGGCCAGCCGCTGCCGGTGTTGTGGTCGGCCAGCGTGATGAAGTCGAGCCCGGCGGTGCCGAAGCCGTAGTCGATCGTCTCGGTGAGCGTCGCGTTGGCGTCGCCCGAGTGCTCGGCGTGGGCGTGGAAGTCACCGGCGTACCAGCGGGTGGCGCTGTCGACCGGCGAGGGATCGTGGGGCGGCCTCGAGTAGGCGGGACCGCCGGGCGCCGGAGTCGATAGATCGACCTCCACCCGCCAGCCGACGCTCTCGTCGGCGTCGAACGGCGCGGTGGCGATGTTCGCCAGGCCCAGCTCCACCGCCCACTTGCCCTCGGGGATCGGCCCGGGGACGAACGAGCGCGTGGTCAGGCCCTCCACCGGCGCCTTGCGGTCGGCGTTGTAATGAGCGTCGTTGGGAAAGCCCTGCGGCGTGATGTTCACGCGGTCGTAGCCCGATCCGCCCCACCCGCGGAACTCGTCCATGCTCCACGGACCGGTGTCGCCTGTCGGCCGCGGCTCGTAGACGCCGAGGTCGAGCGTGTGGTCGTTGCCGCCGGCCGTGGGGCCAGGGGTCGGGTTGTCGTAGCAGTAGTTGACGCGCACCTGCGTGATGCCCGCGGGCACGTCGAAGGGCACGAAGACGAAGCTGCCCTGGCGCGAGGCGGGGAAGTCGCCGGTGGCCGAGAACTCGGGCGAGGCCAGGCCGCAGCTAGCCGGCGCGGCGGCCGAGGCCCCCGCAGCGGGTAGTACGAAGAGCAGGCCCACCGCGATCGCCAACGCTCTCCTCACCATCCGGGGCGAGTGTAGGGTGGCGCGCCATGGATTACGAGGCGGTACGGGCGGGCTACGAGCAGGCGATCCCCTTCAACCAGCACGTCGGGCTGGAGATGGTCGAAGTCGGCGACGGCGTCGGGATCGTGCGGCTGCCACAGGGCGACCACCTGCTCAACCACGTCGGCTCCCAGCACGCCGGCGCGCTGTTCGCGGCCGGAGAGGCGGCGTCGGGCGGCGCGTTCATCGGCGCCTTCGCCGAGCGCATGGGCGACATCACGCCGCTCGCCAAGTCCGCCGAGATCGACTACCGCAAGCTGGCCAAGGGGCCCATCACCGCCACGGGGCGGCTGAGCCGGGACAAGAGCGAGCTGATCGGCGCGCTCGACTCCGACGGCCGCGTCGAGTTCCCGATCGAGGTGGAGATGGCCGACGCCGACGGCACGGTCGTCTGCGGCATGACCGTGCACTGGCACGTGCGCGCCAACGCCTGAGAAACTGAGTCGCATGGGCTCGCCCATGCCGGAGGTCGACGCCGCTTCGCTCGAACAGGTCATCGCGCAGCTCGGCCAGACCGGGCTCGCGGCCACGGTCTTCGACCACGAGTGGCGCATGCGCTGGGTCTCCGAGGAGCAGAAGCGCCTGCTCGACGAGTGGGACGAGGAGGCGCTGGGCTACGGCCGCACGCTCCCCGAGACACTGGCCGCCGACGTGTGGCGGCGCGCGCTGGTGCCCGAGGACGTCGTGCGCTGGGCGGCGGACATGCTCAGCTGGGTGCTCGCCGACGCCGAGGGCGGCCCGCAAGAGGTGATCGACCGGCTCTCCCCCAACCTCAGCCCGGACGAGCGGGCGATGATCGCCGAGGCCCTGCCCGGCCTCACGCCCGGCGGGCCCGCATCCGCTGTGGGTCTCCTCGGTCCGCTTCGTGCAGGGCGACCTCCCTCCCGTCGAGATCGGCTACGTGGGCCTCCGCCTGCGCGACCCCGAGGGACGCCTGCTGGGCACGGCCCTCCTGTACGCACCCGATCTGCCGGCCTCGATCCTGCTGATGGTCACCCGCGGCGACCGCGACATGTTCGCCCGCATGGCGCGTCTGGTCGAGCCGGGCCGCCGCCGCGCCGCGATCCTCTTCGCCGACCTCCAGTCTTCGACCGACCTCTCGCGGCGGCTGCCCAGCGCCGCCTACTTCCGCCTGGTGCGGGCCGCCACCACCGCCATCGACGACGTGATCGTCCGCAAGCTCGGGATCGTCGGCAAGCACGCCGGCGACGGCGTCACCGCGTTCTTCCTGGAGGACGACCTGGGCGACGTCTCCGCCGCCGCGCGAGGCGCCGTGGAGGCGGCGCGGGAGATCCCGGGGGCCGCGTACGAGGCCGCGGCTGCCCTCGCCCAGGACCCCGACATGATCGACATCGTGGGCTCCTACCGGATCAACGTCGGGCTGCACTGGGGCGGCGCGCTCTACATGGGCCAGGTGGTGACGGGAGGCCGGCTGGAGGTGACCGCCCTGGGCGACGCCGTCAACGACTGCGCCCGCATCCAGCAGACCGCCCGCGACGGCGAGCTGCTGGCCTCCAAGGACCTGGTGGAGCGCCTCGGCGACGAGGACGCCGCGGCGCTCGGCGTCGACCCCGAGGCGCTCGTCTACGAGCTGGTAGGCGAGATCGAGGGCGTCCCGGAGAAGGCGCTGCGCGACGCCGCGGCCATCCCGGTCACGTCTCTGGTTGCGGGCGACCGGATGGGGCGCTGAGCGGCCGCCGCAGGGCGGCCAGCCCGGCAAATCCAAGCACCACGGGGCCGACACCGGCGATCGCCAGAGCAGTGCTGGGGCCGACCCCCGCCACGAGCGCGCCACCGGCGCCGATCGCGCTCAGCTCGGCCGCGTTGCGCGCTGCGTTGTAGGCCGCGAAGGCCCGGCCGTGCAGCCGCTCGGGCACGCGCCGCGCGACCAGCGTGCGGATGAGCGCGTTCTTCGCGCCGTGGCCGACGCCGCCGATCATGAACGCCACCAGGGCGACCGGCACCACGGCGAACGCCACCTGGCCGGCGATCGCGGCGCCCTGCACCACCAGCCCCACCAGGGCGCCGGCCGCGACCAGCTCGGGGCGGACCCGGGGGGCAATCCGGCTGGCGCCGAGGACCATGCCCACCATCCAGGCGCCCGTCAGCAGCGCGTACACCGAGTCGCTCGCGCGCAGCACGTCCTTGGCGTAGAAGACCTCCGCGGTCAGCGTCACCGACACGCACGCCAGCGCCACCACCGCCGAGCCCACGACCACGCGCAGGACGCGGTCGTCCCATAGCTGCCGGCCGCCCGCAAGCGCCTCGGAGGCAGCGGTCCGGTCCTCGATGGACGGCTCGGGCCGGCGGCGGGCGGTCAACGTCCCGGCCGCGAGGGCGATGCCCAGGAAGCTGACCGCGTTGACGGCCAGCGCCAGCTGCGTGCCCGCGACGGCGGTCAGGGCTGCGGCCAGCACAGGACCGGCCGCGAACCCCGCGTAGCGGGCGCTCTCCATCAGGCCGTTGGCCTCGGTCAGCCGCTCGTGCGCGCTATGGCGGGAACCAGGGCGGCCTCCGCGGGCAGGCTCACCGCCGAGCCGGCGGAGAGCAGGGTCGAGAGGACGAGGACCACCGCGAGGTCGGTGCCCGCGAAGGCCAGGGCGCCCGCCGCGGCGGCCTGGGCCAGGGAGGCCAGCACCAGGATCCGGACGTTCTCCACCCGGTCGACCAGCAGACCGGCGAGCGGGGCCAGCGCCACCACCGGCACCAGCGTGGTCGCGAACAGCGCCGCGACGGCGATGCTGCTGCCTGTGCTGCGCTCGACGGCGAGGACCAGCGCGATCAGCGCAAGGAGGTCCCCCAGCGCCGAGAGGCCGACCGCCGCCGCGAGGCGGCGCAGGTCACGCCGCCGCGCGTGCACCGGCCGGGCGGATGTTGTGGTTGCCGTGGAACGCGTTCTCTGCGTCCCAGCGGGCCTTCACCTCGGCCAGGCGCCGGGCGTTGTGCTCGCCAAAGCCGGCCTTCACCCGCTCGCGTCCCTCGTCCCCGATGAAGTTCGGGTAGGTCTGGCCGCTGCCGTGGGGCCTCAGCTCGTCGCGGAAGCGATGGCCGAAGTCGACCAGGCGGGCGTCGTCGCGCGCGTGGTTCCACATCAGCAGCGGGTGGACCACCCAGGCGGCGTCCCGGCCGGCGAGCGGGCTGTCGCCGGCGCGCCGGGCCACCTCGCCGCCCCACGGGACGATGAACACCTGCGAGTTCTCGCCGGGCATCTCTTCGGCGAGCGAGGCGGTGGTCTCGATCGCCTCGTCGCTCAGCTCGGGGAGCTGCTCGGCCGACCACCAGTTGCGGTAGCCGGGCGGGTCGTCCAGTGAGCACTGGAAGTCCGCGTAGCCGGTGGGCTCGAAGAAGTCCGCGTCGGGCGGGCCGAACTCGCGGATCGCCCGCAGCGCCTCCTCGCCCTCGGCGATCGGGCCGTTGTACATGCCGCCGATCGCCGCGACCGGCTTTCCGCGCAGGTGCGCGGGGATCTCCGGCTCGTCGGGCGCGGCGGCCAGCAGCAGCATCGCCAGCCCCAGCTCCTCCGGCGCGTCCCGCTGGACCTCGCGGAAGAGGGTCAGCAGCTCACGCGAGCGCGAGGCCGGGTGCAGCACCAGCCCGGCGAGCACCTCGGGCCCGACCGGATGCAGGCGGAACTCGAGCGCGGTGACCACGCCGAAGTTGCCGCCGCCACCCTTCAGGGCCCAGAGCAGGTCGGGGTTCTCCTCGGCCGAGGCCCGGACCAGCCCGCCGCCGGCGGTCACCAGCTCGGCCGCCAGCAGGTTGTCGCAGGCCAGGCCGTGCTTTCGCTCCAGCCAGCCGGAGCCGCCACCCATGGTCAGGCCGGCCACGCCGGTGCTGGAGACGCGGCCGCCGGTGGTGGCGAGCCCGTGCTCCTGGGTGGCGCGGTCCATCTGCGCCCAGGTGGCGCCGCCGCCCACTCGGGCGATGCGCCGCTCGGGGTCGACCTCCACGTCGCTCATGCCGCGCACGTCGAGCACCAGGCCGTCGTGGACCAGCGAGACGCCGGTCACCGAGTGGCCGCCGCCGCGCACGGCGACAGGCAGCCCCTCCGCTCGCGCGAAGGCGAGGGCAGCGACGACGTCAGCCGGGGCGGCACAGCGGGCCACCAGCCGGGGGCGCCGGTCGACCGCGGCGTTGAACAGCTCGCAGCTGTCCTCGTACTCCGCGCTGCCGGGCTCGTACAGGCCCCCGCTCAAGCGGAAGCGGAGCTCGTCTTGATTGCTCACGGCTGTGCTCATCGGGACTCCACTTCGCTCCAGAACGCATCGACGCGCTCGTTGAACCGGTCCGGGACCTCCTGGAAGGGCTGATGGGCCTCGCCGGGCATCACCTCGAAGCGCGCGCCGGGAATGGCGTCGGCGACGACGCGCCCGTAGCGCGGCGGTGCAGCGATGTCCTGCTCGCCCGCCAGCACGAGCGTCGGCGCCGCGATCTCGGGAAGCCGAGTCAGGTTGTCGTAGGTGCGGAACGGGGCCAACTGCGCCTTGAAGGCCTCGGGCGACTGGGGATGGGCAAACGCGAGTGCTTCGTCGATGAACCGGCTGACGGTCCCGTCCTCGTGCGCGCGTGCGGTGTAGATCCAGAGGAAGAAGGCCTGCAGCATGGCCCGCTCGCTGGGCGCGTGGTCGACGAGCCAGTTCCAGTAGCCCATCATCGAGGTGGAGTAGGCGTCAGGGCGGGCCCATGTGCTCATCAGGACCAGGCTCTTGACCCGCTCGGGATGGCGCAGCGCCAGCTCCTGGGCAATCCGGCTGCCGCCCGAGAAGCCGGCCACATGCGCCGTGTCGACGTCCTGAGAGTCCAGGACGGCGAGGGCGTCGTCGGCCATCGACTCGACGGAGAGCGGCTCGTCAGGCAGGGGGGTCCGGCCCGTGCCGCGGTTGTCGTAGGCGATCACCGAGTAGCGGTCCGAGAGGCCCTCCAGCTGGAACTCCCACGCCTCGGCGGGGTCCGTGAGGCCGGCGATCAGCAAGACGTCGGGGCCTGCTCCGCGGCGGACGGTGTACAGCTGGGTGGCGTCTGTGGTCTGCGGCATCTCGGTCCTCCGTCTTGGTTGACGAGTCCCAGCATGCTCCGACCGGGAGGGGCCTGCTTCGCCTGGATCGGCCATCTGCGACAGATGGCCGGAACCGGCCAGGTGCGCTAGATCAGCTCGTTGCGGGCCGCATAGGCGACCGCCGCGGCGCGCGAGGAGAGGCCCAGCTTGGTCCTGATGTTGGCTACGTGGCGATGCACGGTGTGGGGGCTGACCACCAGTTCCTCGGCCACCTCTGCGTCGCTCTTGCCCTGGGCCACGAGCCTGAGCACCTCGAGCTCACGGGCCGTCAGGTCGCCATGGCGGCCGGCTTCGAGCTCGCGCCGGGCCCCCAGCCGCTCGAAGGTGCCTCGCGCGGTCGCTTCCTCGGCCTCGGCGGCCTCGGCCCGGCCCAGCGAGCGCAGAGCGCGGGCCAGCACGGTTCGCGCGAGTGCCTCCTCGTACGGCGCCGCGGTCTCGGAGAAGAGGTCTATGGCGTCCTCGCACGCGCGGCGCGATCCCTCGTGGTCGCCGCGGGCCTCGGTCACCTCGGCCTCGGCAAGGCGCGCGCGCCCGCGCAGGTAGGCGGTGCCCAGCCGGCCGGCGATCAGCGCCAGTTCGTCACACGCGGCCGAGGCCTCCTCGTCGCGGCCCAGCCCCGCGTTGGCCAGCGCCAGCAGCTCGAGGGCGGGGAGGCGGTCGAGCAGAGAGCCGTCCGGCACGCGGCGCAGCACGCGCTCGGCGGCGTCGGCAGCCGCCTGGGAGTCGCCCTCCTTCCAGGCCATGGTGCCAAGGCCGAGCACCGCGCCCGGATGCGCGCCCGCCTGCCGGAAGAGATCCCGCGCCTCCTCCGCTCGACCCTGGCGCGCCCTCAGCTCACCCAGCTTCACCACCGCGCCGCTGGACAAACCGGGGCGAGTGGGCACGATGTCGGCCACCGCGGCCATCAGCTCGCTGTCGGCCGCGGGCCATTCGCCCTGGGTGGCGAGCACCTTACCGTAGGAGCTGCGGCACATCGCGGTCATGTGGCGGCCCCGCCAGCGCTCGCCCGTCTTGAACATCGTCCCCGCCCACTGCGCGGCGCGCGAGAAGTCGCCGACCCCCTCGCAGCCCGAGATCGTGCAGCACAGGGTCCAGCCGGCCGACAGCGCGAGCTGGAACTCCTCCGTCGCCGCGATCGCTGTGGCCTCGTCGAGTAGGCGCAGCCCCTCCTGCACCCGGCCCTGGTCGAGCGCGGCGTTGCCCTGCCGGGCCAGGCCGACCGCCTCCAGGTCCGGGACTCCCAGCGCGCGACCGATGCGCACCGCCTCGCCAGACACGCGCTCGATCTCGAACGGGTCGCCTCCCGTCCGCGCCAGCACGTCGGCCTCCACCAGCAGCAGAAAGCCGTGGTCGGAGCACTCCGGAACGTCGGCCAGCAGGCGGCGGGCCCGCTCGAGCCAGCCGACCGCGATCGCGTCCTCGCCGCGGAAGTCCAGATAGGCCGAGGCCAGCCAGGTGGCGGCCCGGGCGGTGCCGCACACGTCGCCGGCTGCGCGGTAGGCCCGGAAGGCGCGCTCGTTGGCCTCGAACGTGGCGGGCTGGTCGCAGAGCCACCAGCTGGCCCAGCCCAGGCCCTCCCAGGCCGGCCCCGAATCGGAGTCGGCTTCCAGGCACGCTTGTAAGCGTCGCGGCCGCCTCCCACTCGCCCTGCGCGAGCGCATCGTCACCCGCGGCGACGGGGTCGTCCGCGAGCTCGGCCACGCGTTCAGCCTACGTGCTTCGCGAGGTTGTCGCGATGGATCTCGCGCTGGCGTGAGGTGTCGCGGCCCGGCGGCAGCTCGTCGCGGCCGGCCTCCAGCGCGTCCAGGTACTCCACGTCGGCCTCCAGGAGGCCCAGCGCGCCCTCCTGGGTCTGCGGCGAGCCGTGGCCCGGCACCACCGACTCCGCCCGGCGCACCAGCGGCTCCAGGCGCTCGAGCGTCGAGCGGTAGGCGGGCAGCGATCCCGCCCCGGCGATCAGGGGGATCTCCACGTCGGAGAGGTAGTCGCCGCACAGCAGCACGGCCGCGGAGGGCATGAACACCGCCGTGCCGTCGGGCGCGTGGCCCTCGGCCGGGTGCAGCTCCAGCTCCTCCCCGGAGGAGCCCAGCTCCAGCTTGCCGGGCACCGGCAGGGAGCGCACGCCGCCGAGCCCCAGCGGGCGGTCGCGCTCGAACGTAGTTGCGCGCGTCCTCCTCGCGCAGCTCGCGCTGGGCGCTCGCCCGGGTTGGCCCGGATGCGCTCCATCGTCGTCTCGCCCACCCCCAGCGGCAGGTCCGGGAAGGACAGCCGCGCCAGCAGGTGGTCGTAGTCGGCGTGGGTGGCCAGCAGAGCGTCCGGGCGAAAGCCGGCCTGGCCCAGCACGCCCGGCAGCATCTCCAGCTCGTCGGGGAAGTACGGCGCGTCGACCAGCATGCACTCGCCGCCGGCGCGCAGGGCGGTGGCGTTGGTCTGCCACAGCCGCGACGTCAGCACGAGGGCGTCGCTATGTAGCGCGATCGCGCGCAGCTGTCAGGTGGCGCCGAGCAGCTTGCCTGCCTCGCGGAAGCTCTTGACCTCCGCGGTGGGCTTCTTCTGGCCGCTCTGGAGCGCCTCGCCGTCGCGGTTGACCCAGATCACGGGGATCTTCTGCTTCAGGCAGGGCTCCACATCGGTCGGGTAGCCGCTGGCGATGTGGACCCAGCGTTTCTTGCGGTCCTCGATGCGCCGCGCGCACTCCTTGAAATGGGCCGGGTCGGGCTTGTAGGAGCGCACCTGCTGGGCGGTGACCACCAGATCGAAGTCGGTCCGGAAGTGGCGCCGGGTGGCCCCCAGAAGCTTGTCGTCGATGTTGGAGAGGATCCCCGTCTCGAACTTCTTGCCGAAGCGCTCGAGCTGGGCGTTGGTCTCCCGGAACGGCATCCACCTCGGCACCGAGTCGGGCAGGAAGTTCGACCGGGAGGGCTCGAGCTCCCAGCCCAGCTCCTCGGCGACCCGCACCGCCGCGCGGCGCAGCACCTCGGCGTAGAGCTCGTAGGAGCCGCGCTGAATGTCGCGCTGGATCTCGATGAAGCGCGGGATCAACTCGTCGCGGTTGACCGTGAAGCCGTCGCGCTTCGCCTCCTTCTCGAATGCCTCGAAGACCCCGGTCTCCCAGTCGATCAGGGTCCCGTAGCAGTCGTAGGTGACGAATTCGATCTTCTTCGGAAGGGCCATGGGAGCGGGGAAGATTAGTCGCGGCGGCCCATCGATAGCCTCCCCCGCCGCATATGGACCTGCTCGAGTACCAGGGCAAGCAGCTTTTCGCCCGTCACGGGGTGCCGATTCCCCAGGGAGAGCCCGCCACGACGGTCGAGGACGCCGTCTCGGTGGCGGACGAGCTGGGCTACCCGGTGGTCATCAAGGCCCAGGTGCTGATCGGCGGCCGCGGCAAGGCCGGCGGCATCAAGCTGGCCAAGGACCGCGACGAGGCCGGGCGCTACGCAGCGGACATCATCGGCATGGACATCCGCGGCTTCACCGTCCACGAGCTCTACGTGGAGAAGGCCTCGGACATCGCCGAGGAGTACTACGCGGCCGTCGTCTTCGACCGTGGCGCCAAGAAGCCGATGGTGATGCTCTCGCGCATGGGCGGCATGGACGTCGAGGAGATCGCCGAGAAGGACCCCAAGGCCATGGCCCGCCTGCACGTGGACCCGCTGGTGGGCTTCCAGGCCTTCCACGGCCGGCGGCTGGCCTTCGAGGCCGGCATCGCCGAGGACGTGGTGCGTCCGGTCGGCTCGCTCCTCGAGCGCCTCTACGAGGCGTTCATCGAGGAGGACGCGATGCTGGTGGAGGTCAACCCGCTGCTGGTGACCGGCGACCGGGAGGTCGTCGCGCTGGACGCCAAGGTCACGGTCGACGCCAACGCTCTCTACCGCCACCCCGAGACCGCCGACCTGCGCAACGCCGACGCCGAGGACCCGCAGGAGCGCATGGCGCGCGAGCGTGGGCTGACCTACGTGAAGCTCGACGGCAACGTCGGGATCCTGGGCAACGGCGCCGGCCTCGTCATGAGCACCCTCGACGTGGTGGCCCAGGCGGGCGGACAGCCGGCCAACTTCCTCGACGCCGGTGGCGGCTCCAAGGCCGAGGAGATCACCAACGCCGTGGAGGTGATCCTCTCCGACGAGAAGGTCACCGCGGTGCTGTTCAACATCTTCGGCGGCATCACCCGCTGCGACGAGGTGGCCAACGGCCTGATCACCGCCTTCGGCAACCTCGAGATCACCGTTCCCTTCGTCGTCCGCCTCGACGGCACCAACGACGAGGAGGGCCGCAAGCTGCTCGCCGACGCCGACCTGCCGAACGTCCACGTCGAGAAGACCATGCTCGACGCCGCGTCCCGCGCCGTGGAGCTCGCCGGCTGATGTCGATCCTCGTCGACAAGGACACGAAGCTCGTCGTCGCCGGCCTCACCGGCCGCGAGGGCTCCTTCCACGGGCTCAACAACCGCCGCTACGGCACCGACCTCGTGGCCGGCGTCACGCCGGGCAAGGGCGGCCAGGACGTGGAGGGCGTGCCGGTCTTCGACACCGTGCACGCCGCCGTGGACGAGGCCGGCGCCAACACCGCGATGGTCTTCGTCCCGCCGCGCTTCGCCGCCGACTCGATCCTCGAGGCCGCCGACGCCGGCATCGAGCTGGTCATCTGCATCACCGAGGGCATCCCCGCGCACGACATGCTGCGCGTCTACACCCACCTCAAGCGCACCGACAGCACGCGCCTGGTGGGCCCCAACTGCCCCGGCATCCTCTCGCCGGGCAAGGCCAACGTGGGGATCATCCCCGCGCACTTCTTCTCCGAGGGCGGCGTCGGCCTGGTCTCGCGCAGCGGCACGCTGACCTACCAGATCGGCAACGAGCTGGCCCAGCGCGGCTTCGGCAACTCCACGATCGTCGGCATCGGCGGCGACCCCGTCGTGGGCTCCTCGTTCATCGACGTAATCGCCGAGTTCGAGCAGGACCCCGAGACCGAGCTGATCGTCATGTGCGGCGAGATCGGCGGCGACGAGGAGGAGCGCACCGCCGAGTACATCGCCGAGAACGTCACCAAGCCGGTGATCGCCTACATCGCCGGCTTCACCGCGCCGCCCGGCAAGACCATGGGCCACGCGGGCGCGATCGTCAGCGGGTCCAAGGGCACCGCCGCCGCGAAGGCCGAGGCCCTCGAGGCCAAGGGCGTGCGCGTCGGGCGCAACCCCACGGAGGTCGCCGACGTGGCCTCCGAAGCGCTGGCGCACAGCCGCTAGTCGGGTTAGGGTGGCGCGCCCCGGATCGGCCGGGGGCCTACCAGACAGGGAGACTTCACCCATGAAGAAGCTCGCGCTATGCGCGTTCGTGCGTCCTGCTCGCCTCCGCCCTCGCGGTCGGCTGCGGGAGCAGCAAGAAAAAGAAGAAGAACAGCAGCGCTCAGACGACGCAGTCGATCACGATCGAGCGGTCCGACGCCGCGCTGAAGGCGCCCGGCATCGGTCGAAGCGGGCTTGGCGGAGATCACCGTCAAGAACACCGGGAAGAAGCCCGGTGGCGCCCAGCTCGTGCGGGTCACGGGCAACCAGACCGCCGAGGAGGTCGGCAAGGCCGGCACGGCTTGGGGTGACAAGGGCAAGCCGCTCCCCGACTGGTTGAAGCTGGAGGGCGGCGTGGGCAACACCAAGCCCGGCCAGTCCGGCAAGGTCACCCAGAACCTGGCTCCCGGGAAGTACTACGCGCTCGACATCGAGTCGAACAAGAGCGCCCCGCTGGAGGTGACCGGCAGCGGCGGCGGCTCCCAGCCCTCGGCCGGCCCGAGCGTCGAGGCGGTCGACTACTCCTTCAAGGCCACGGGCCTGAAGACCGGCAAGCAGACCGTGCTGTTCGACAACCAGGGCAAGCAGCCCCACTTCATGGTCGCGCTGCCCATCAACCCGGGCAAGACCATCGCCGACGTTCGCAAGGTCGCCGCGTCCGAGGGTGAGCCCAAGGGCCCGCCGCCGTTCGACGAGAAGGCGGGTGTCGACACTGCGGTGCTCGATGGCGGCGGCAAGCAGGCGGTCCAGCTCGACCTCAAGAAGAAGGGCAAGTACGCCCTCATGTGCTTCATCCCCGACCGCCAGGGCGGCCCGCCGCACGTGGCCAAGGGGATGGTCTCCGAGGCGACCGTCGAGTAGCTAGAAGGGAAGCTCCGGCGCCACGTCCTCGAGGCGTGGCGCCGTGCGGTCCCGCTCCGAGACCTGCAGCTCGAGGCCCTCGGGCCAACTGATCCCGACGTCGGGGTCGTCGTAGGCGATCGCGCGCTCGACCTCGGGGTCGTAGTAGGTCGAGACCTTGTAGGTCACGTCGGCCACCTCGCTGGTGACGCAGAAGCCGTGAGCGAAGCCGCCCGGCACGTAGAGCTGGCGGTGATCGGTGTCGTCGAGGACGAAGCCCTCCCACTGCCCGTAGGTCGGCGACTCGCGCCGCAGGTCGACCACCACGTCGAAGATCGAGCCGCGCGCGCAGCGCACGAGCTTGGCCTGGCCGTCGAGCGCGAAGTGCATGCCGCGCAGCACGCCCCTGCGCCGAGCGCGAATGGTTGTCCTGGACGAAGTCGTGGGTCACCCCCAGCTCGGCCATCCGCGAGGCGCGGTAGCTCTCCATGAAGAAGCCCCGGTGGTCGCCGTGGACCGCCGGCTCGATCACGATCGGCCCGTTCACGCCGGTGGAGCCTCGTAGGCCTCGCTCATCCCCTCGGACAGCGACCCGACCTCCTCGCGCAGGCCGCGCACCTCCGCCGCGAGCGTGCGCTGGCGCTCGGTGTCGGTGGAGGCCGAGGCGGACACGAGGCTGCCGCGCACGGTGTCGAGCTCGACCAGCACGCGCTCCATCTCGTCGTAGTACCGCCCGAGCTGCTTTCCCATGCGCCGGAGCACGGTCAACTGGGCGCCGAGCGCCTCGACCAGCTCCGCCCGATGCTCGCGGCCGGGGCCGGGAGCGCGCTCCTCGGCCTCCATGCGCTGCTCGACCAAGTCGGGCGGGTTCTCCGCCAGCGTCTCGAAGAGGAGCTGCGCTCTCGTCGCCGAGCCCTCCATCACCTCCAGGAACGCGTCCACCTCGCCCTCCACCTCGTCGAAGGGGAGCTGGGCGCGCTCGATCGCCTCGCGGATGCGGGACTCGCGCCGGCGGGCGCCGTTGACCAGGTCGCGGATCGGCGGGGCCAGCGTGTTGGAGTCCAGGCGGACGCGCTCCAGCGAGCGCCGCCGCTTGCCCCGCTCGCGCTCGAGCACCTTGCTGGCCTCGTCCTCGTCGAAGTAGGTGCGCCCCGCGGCAATCGCGTAGGCCACGATCGCGACCGGGAGCAGGGGCAGCACCAGGTTGAGGAGGATCCCCGCGATCACGATCGCCGCCAGCAGCAGCACCGCGAACGGGTCGAGCAGCGCGTTGCGCAGCAGCGCGCGGTTGTACTCGGAGCGGCTGTAGGGCTTCTCGGGCATCAGAAGAAGCTCGAGATGCTGCGGTAGACGGTCTCGATGTCCTCCGTGGTGCCCTCGTAGGCCTGGCCGCCGCTGGCCTTCGCGATCCCGGTCAGCGCCTCGCGCGCGCCCTCGGCCTCGGCGCTGTAGGCGATGGTGAACACCCGCACCTGGTCGCGCGAGTCCCCCTGCGCCCGCGCCCGATTGATCACGTCCTGCGCGGTCAGCGTGGAGTCGGTGTCCTCGCCGTCGGTGAGGACCACCACCGCGTTGATGCGCTCGCGGTCGCGCAGAGCGCGCACGGTTTCCAGCCCCTGCGCGGTTGCGTTGTAGACCGCGGTTCCGCCGTCGGCGATCAGCTGGCGCACCAGCGCGCGCAGGCGGCGGCGGTTCTGCGAGAACGGCGCGATCGGCACCAGGCTCTGGATGCGGTCGGAGAAGATCGTCAGGCCGACGCGGTCGTCGGGCGAGACCTCGCGGAAGAACGCCTCCAGCCCCTGCTTCGCCCGCGCCAGGCGGTTCTCCTGGCTCATGGAGCCGGAGACGTCCAGGACCAGCTCGACGTTCGCGGGCTTGCGGTCCTGGCGCCAGGTCCGCTTGATGCTGTCGAGCACCCGCGGCTCGGGCAGGCCCAGCACGCGCTTGGGCTGGGCCGGATCGGCGCCGTTGGCCTTCGTCACCCGTCCCGCCGGCTTCTCGTCGAGGGCCGCGGGGCGGAAGCCCTCGGCGCCCGCGCGCTCGGCCGTGACCTCATCGGCCAGCCAGCGCTGGAAGACCTCGGCGGCGCGGCGCTGCTCCGGGCGCACCCAGGGGGCGTTGAGCACGATGTAGGGGTTGTCGGAGTAGAAGGTGCCCTCGGGCGGATACAGCGCCACCAGCGGCGGCTGGCCGCGGCGGTTGCGGTTGAAGTCGAGCAGCGTGACCTCCTCCATGGCCACCGCGGAGGCGTAGCCCGGCCCCTTCTCGCGCATCTGGTCGGCGATGAACAGCGTGGTGTCGCCGTAGTGGACGATCGAGCGCTCGATGTCGCGGACGTAGGCCCGCGCCTTCGAGGAGGTGACCTGTCGCTCGGTCAGGCCCTCGCGCTGGCCGGTCGCCGCGTAGTACTCGGCCACGACCGCGGAGAGGCCGGAGGTGGAGAAGTCGGGGTTGGTGTGGACGAGCTTGAAGTCGCCGAACTCCGGGTGCCCGTAGGCCGCGAAGCCGCGTTTGTCGCGGGCGAGGCGGAGCACCTGCTCGAAGCCGATCTTCTTCTTCGGCCACCCGAGCGCGCGGGCGAACGGCTCCCACATCGCGATCACCAGCGGCGTGCGCGCGATGGAGGGGCTCTCGCGCGGGGCGAGCGGCCGGTCGGCGTCGAAGTTGAGGAGCCGCCCCCACAGCGACGAGGCCGGAGACCAGGCGACGGTCCGCAGCGTGCCGCGGGCGATCTTGCTCTCGGCCTCGCCCGAGGCGACCACCTGCCCCTCGACGAAGACCGGCCTGCCCCCGCTCTTGCGCCCCTCGCTCGTTGAAGCGCCGGATGAGCGGCTTGAGCAGCCGCTCCTTCTCGGGCGAGTAGGCGAAGGGGACGCGGACCGCCCCCGCGGGCGCCTTGCCGTCCTCGGCCCCGCCGCCCCCGTCGTCGCCGCCGCGCGCGGACAGCAGCGCCACCGCGGCCACGGCCACGCGCCGCCAGCACGGCGATCAGGATCTGGCCCCGCTTCACGGCCGCAGGCGGGCCAGGGGCACCCGCAGGTAGCTGTCGCCGCTGTGGTTGGCGTTGTCGTCGTCGGGCTCGAGCGAGATGTCGACGTCGCGGTAGCGCTCGGCGTCGCGGGGCAGGGGCGCGTCGAGCTCGATGTCTCCCGAGGGGAAGCTGCCCAGCGGCCGGGCGCGGTCCACCGAGGAGTACAGCCAGACCGCGTAGCGCCCGCGGGGCCGCGGGAGCCCGGAGACGCGCAGCTCGAGGCGGTCACGCCCGTCGCGGCGCACGAGGCGCGCGCGGGCCCGGGCGTCGGGCATCCCGGGCAGCGCCTCCAGCTGCGCGGTGGGGCCCAGCTGGAGCGTCCGGCGCTGCGGCTCCTCGTCGCCGCCGCCGGCGAGGGCGAGCACCAGGGCCACGGCCGCGGCGATCAGCAGGCCGCCGAGGAGCGCCGGGACCAGGCGGCCGCGCCGCGGCCGGTCCGCCGGGGGTGGCGGCGCCTCGGGCGGCGGGGCGAACAGGTTCCCGCGGTCGCCCAGGTGCTCGGCCATCTGCCGGCGCAGCTCGTCGTCGGGCTCCTCGCCCAGAGAGTCGGCCACGTCCTGCATCACGGCCTCGCGGCGGGAGCGCACCTCGGCTTCCGGGGTGCCCAGCAGAGACGCGATCTCGTCGTCGGGGATCCCGCGCCTGACGCTCAGCTCGAGGAGCGCGCGGGACTCGGCGCTCAGGGCGGCGAGCACCCGGTCCAGCGGATCTTCTGACACGCCTAGAATCCCGCCCATATGGACCGGCGGACCGCTGTCCGGAGGGGCGTGGCGGGGACCATTCTCGCCGCGACGATGCTAGTGGCAACCGGCGCCGCGAACGCCGTCGCGGCCGAGGTCCGGCTGGCGCACTCGCGCGCATCGCCGTCCCGGAGGCGGACGAGCGCACGAGGGTCGTCGACGTGCCGGCCGACGCGCGGCGAGCTGAAGATCCCGGGCGTGGGGCAACGGCGGGGTGCTGATCACCTGCGGCGGCCCCTACCGCCCCAGTCGCGGCTACCGCGACAAGGTCTACGCGCGGGCCGCCTAGCCCTTCCAGCTCTCGGCCGGCAGGTCGGGCAGCGTGGCCCGCAGCTCGTCGCGCTGCTCGCGCGTCTCCAGGCCGAGGTCGGAGGCGAGCTTCTCCAGGACCCGCTCGCGGCGGGTCGAGACCTCGTCGGCTTCGACGTTGAGCACCTCGGCGATCTCGCTCTCCTCCATGCCGCGGCGCAGGTTCAGGTCGAGCAGCGCCCGGTCGGTGGGGTCCAGCCTCGCGAGCTCCTCGCGGAGCTTCTCCATCGTCACGGCGACCACAGCGGCGGCACCCTATCGCCGGAGCGCAGGCCGGGCGTTGGCCGGCCGAGCACCGCCGATCGATCTAGGTATCGTCGCGAGCCGTGTCCGGTCAGGAAGACATCTCCCTCGCGCGCGGGGCGCCCTCGCTCGACATCGTCGCCGTCGACGAGCTGAAGGCCGCCGCCGACCGCGCCTTCAGCTCCGACCCCAAGGGAGCCTTCTCCTACGGAACCGCCGCGGGCTACGGCCCGCTGGTCGAGTGGATCGCCGGCAAGCACGGGCTGCCGAAGGAGCAGGTGGTGGCCACCAACGGCTCCATGCAGGCCGACGCCTTCCTCTTCCAGCACCTGGTGGAGGCCGGCGACACCGTGGTGATCGAGGCCCCGACCTACGACCGCACCCTGCTCTCGCTGCAGAAGATGGGGGCCGACCTGCTCGCCATCCCCGTCGAGGCCGACGGCCTGGACGTGGACGCTCTGGAGCGGGCGCTCCAGAGCGGCGCGCGGCCGAAGCTGGCCCACGTCATCCCCAACTTCCACAACCCCGCGGGCGCCACGCTGTCGCTCGAGAAGCGCCGCAAGCTGGTCGAGCTCGCGCGCGAGTACGACTTCTACGTCTTCGAGGACGACCCCTACGTGGAGCTGCGCTTCGAGGGCGAGTCGCTGCCGACCATGCTCTCGATCGACGACTCCGACCACGTGGTCTACGCCTCCTCGTTCTCCAAGACGGTCTGCCCCGGCATCCGGGTCGGCTACCTGGCCGGGCCCGAGGAGCTGATCAAGGGCATCCGCAAGACCGCGACCGAGACCTACATCTCGCCGAGCATGGTCTCCCAGGCCATCGTGGCCGAGTTCTGCAACTCCGGGGCGATCGACGGCTCCATCGAGACCGTGAAGACGGCGCTGCAGGAGCGCCGCGACCGCCTGTCCGATGCGCTCGAGCGCGACTTCGGCGAGGAGGCGCAGTTCGTCAAGCCCGAGGGCGGCTACTTCCTCTGGGTCGACCTCCCCGAGGGCACCGACGGATCCGCCCTCGACGAGGCGGCTCGCGAGCGCGGCGTCATCTTCGTCAAGGGCACCGACTTCCTGCTGGAGGGCGGCGAGAACTCGCTTCGCCTCTCCTACTCGGGCGTGACGGCCGACGAGATCGACGAGGGCGTCAGCAGGCTGGCGGACGCCTACCGAGAGCTGGCCGGCGCCCGCACGTGACGGGCGGCGGGGAGCTCGACCGCCCCCGCGACCTCGGCGAGCTTCTCCGCGAATCCTTCGCCCTGCTGGCCGCCCGGCCGCTGGGCTTCCTGGCCGTCGGCCTCGTCTTCGCCGTGCCGATCGAGCTGGTCGTGTCGGGCGTCGGGCTCGAGCAGCTGACCTCGCCCTACGAGGAGAAGATCCAGCCGGTGGAGACCGCCATCAGCGCCCTGAGCAGCTACGTGCTCACCACGCCGCTGATCACCGCGGCGTGCGCCTTCATGGTCGCCGGGTCCGCCCCCACCGCCGGGCGGGCGGCGATCCGGGCCGTGGAGACCTCCACCCCTCTGATCCTCACGGCGATCCTCGGCGCAGTCGGCGTGGCCGTGGGCCTGTTCTTCCTGATCATCCCCGGCCTCTACCTCTTCGTGCGCTTCTACCTGTTCCCGCAGGCGGTGGCCCTCGAGGACCGGCGCGGCATCGACCCCCTGCGGCGCAGCGGCGAGCTGACCGAGGGCCGCTGGTTCCGCTCCGCCGGCGTGATCCTGCTCGCCAGCCTGATCGGCCTGCTGCCGGGCGCCGCGCTCACCCTGCCGTTCGGCGCCCTGGCGATCAGCTCCGACAGCGAGTGGCCGATCCTCCTCGGCCAGACCCTGGGCGAGTCGATCAGCGCCCCGATCGTGGCGGTCATCGCGACGGTGCTGTTCTTCGACCTCCGGGCCCGCCGGGCCCAGCCGTTCGGCTAGCGGGCGCTCAGCGGCCGTAGCGCTCGCGCGCGAACACGAGCTGGTCCGGCAGCGCCACCCGCGGCGGCGGTGAGGGGTCGGCGCTCACCGAGACGGTCTCGGCGACGCTGCGGCTGACCGACAGGCGCTCGCCGTCGACCTGGACCGCCACCTCCTCGCCGTCGGACGAGGCCAGCTCGCCCTCCATGCCGGGCTTGAGCCCGCTGTCCATGAGGTAGTGGAGCAGGTCCTCGGCCTCGTTCTCGAAGCGCAGCACCTGCACCTTGGCGCCGACCTCGACGTCGGCCAGCGGCACGCCCTCGATGCGGGCGCCCTCGTAGATCGGGTGGCCGTGGGGACAGGTCTTGGCGTCGCCGATCGCGTTGAGCATGCGCTCCTCGACCACCGGCGACATCCAGTGCTCCAGGCGCTCGGCCTCTTCGTGGACCTGGTCCCAGGGGATGTCGAACACGTCGGTGAGGAAGCGCTCGATCAGACGGTGGCGGCGGACGATGTTGGCGGCGTGCTCGTGGCCGCTCTCGGTGAAGGCCAGGGACTTGTCCGCGGCCCGCGTCACCAGGCCGTCGCCCTCGAGGCGGCCGATCATCTCGTGCACCGTGGGGGCCGAGACCTGCATCGCCCGCGCGATGTTGGCGCCGGTGATCTGAAGACCCGCCTCCTGGAGCCAGTACATCGTCTGGAGGTACTCCTCCTCGGCGACTGTCGCGTGATCCTCGGCCACCTGTCCAGAGTACCTTCCTGATCCGTGGCCCTTCCGCTCTCCCCGCCCGTTCTGCCGCAGCTGGCGCGTTCGAAGTCCGACCTCCCTGAGGGCGAGGAATGGCGCTATGAGCCCAAGTACGACGGCTTTCGCACGCTGGTGTTCCGCGACGGGGACGAGGTGCATCTGCAGAGCCGCAACGGCAAGCCGATGAACCGCTACTTCCCCGAGGTGGTGGAGCAGGTGCTGGCCTCCGACGCCGAGCGGGTGGTCTTCGACGGCGAGCTGATCGTGGTGGTCGACGGGGTCCAGGAGTTCGACCTGCTCTCCCAGCGCATCCACCCCGCCAAGTCGCGGGTCGAGATGCTCGCCGAGCAGTACCCCTCGGGCTTCGTGGCCTTCGACCTGCTGGCCGAGGAGGACGAGTCCCTGCTGGAGCTCCCCTACACCGAGCGCCGCGAGCGGCTGGAGAAGGTGGTCTCCGACCCGATCCAGCTGTCGCCGATGACCCCGGACCGCGAGTCCGCCGGCCAGTGGCTCACGGGCAACTCCGAGGGCGTGGTCGCCAAGCAGGCCGGCTCGGCCTACCTGCCGGGCGAGCGCAAGGGGATGACGAAGATCAAGCGGCTGCGCACCGCCGACTGCGTGGTGGCCGCGTTCCGCTTCGGCAAGGAGGCGAACACCCTCGGCTCGCTGATCCTCGGCCTGTACGACGACGAGGGCAGAGCTGCACGTCGTCGGCCACACCTCGGGCTTCAAGGCCAAGCAGAAGCGGGAGTTCCTCGAGCTGCTCGAGCCCTACCGCACCGGCGAGCAGGGCCACGGCGAGCCGTCGCGCTGGAAGAGCGAGGAGGAGCTGGTCTGGGAGGGGCTGCGGCCCGGAGCTGGTGGTGGAGATCGGCTTCGACCACATCACCGGCAACCGCATCCGCCACGGGGCGAAGTTCAAGCGCTGGCGCGACGACAAGAACCCGCCGAGTGCACGCTGGACCAGCTGCGCTGTTAGCGTCTGCTGTGTAAAAAGGCGGGGTCAAAGGGATCCGGCCGAGTCGTGTTAGCGCTCGCAGGTCGTTGCAACCGCATCCTCCTCGTGTAAGCAGCACACATTGGAGGACATATGCCGGAAGGCACAGTGAAGTGGTTCAGCGACGAGAAGGGGTTCGGCTTCATCACCCCTGACGACGGCGGCAAGGACCTGTTCGTACATCACCAGGGCATCGCCAGCGAGGGCTTCCGCAGCCTCGCCGAGGGCGCCAAGGTCTCGTACGACTCAGAGGCCGGGGACAAGGGTCCCAAGGCCGTGAACGTCCAGACGCTCTAGGACCGCCTGCGGGCGCCCCGCCCGGTCGGCTGCCAAGCTGATCGCGTGGGGCGCACCCGCTCGACGGACACGACGGTCGACGCCGGCGGGCGCGAACTTCGCGTGACCAGCGGCGACCGGGTGATCTTCCCGGCCACCGACCGCACGCCGGAGATCACCAAGACGCAGGTCGTCGAGTACTTCCTCGCCGTCGACGACGGCATCATGCGCGCGCTGCGCGAGCGCCCGACCACGCTGGAGCGCTGGCCCAAGGGCGTACACGAGGGCATGACCCTCTCCACCCGCGAGGGCCACAAGGGCGAGGCCTTCTACCAGAAGCGGGTGCCCAAGGGGGCGCCCGAATACGTCGAGACCGCGCGCATCGAGTTCCCCTCCGGCCGGCACGCCGACGAGGTGTGCCCGACCGAGATCGCCGTGGTGGGCTGGTGCGCCCAGATGGGCACGCTGACCTTCCATCCCTGGCCGGTGCGCAGAGCCGACGTGGACCACCCCGACGAGCTGCGCCTGGACCTGGACCCCCAGGAGGGCACCGACTTCGAGGATGCCCAGGTGGTGGCCGCCGAGGCGCGCAACCTGCTCGAGGAGCTCGGCTACCGCGGCTTCCCCAAGACCTCCGGCGGGCGCGGCATCCACATCTACGTGCGCATCGAGCCGCGCTGGACGTTCACCGACGTTCGGCACGCGGCGATCGCCTTCGGCCGCGAGCTGTCGCGCCGCATGCCCGACCAGGTGACCACCAAGTGGTGGAAGGAGGAGCGCGGCGAGAAGGTGTTCATCGACTACAACCAGAACGCCCGCGACCGCACGATCGCCTCGCCCTACTCGATCCGCGCCAAGCCCGGCGCCCCGGTGTCCGCCCCGCTGCTGTGGGAGGAGGTCTCCGAGGTCGCGCCCGAGGACTTCACCGTGCAGACCATGCCCGCGCGCTTCGCCGAGGTGGGCGACCACTTCGCCGAGATCGACGAGGCGACCCACTCGCTCGAGCCACTGCTGGAGATGTACGAGCGCGACGAGGAGGGCGACATGCCCTACCCGCCCGACTATCCCAAGATGCCCGGCGAGCCCAAGCGAGTACAACCGTCGAGGGACCGCGACCGGAAGAACGGCTGATGGGAAAGACCTACGAGGGCATCGACCAGCATTGGCGCGACTGGATCGCCCGCCAGTCCCTGTTCTTCGTCGGCAGCGCGCCGCTCGACGGCGACGGCCACGTGAACGTCTCCCCCAAGGGGCCGATCGGGAGCTTCAGCGTGCTGGACGAGCGCACGGTGGCCTACCTGGACGTGGTCGGCTCGGGCGCGGAGACCATCGCCCACATCCGCGAGAACGGCCGGGTGGTGGTGATGTTCTGCGCCTTCGAGGGGCCGCCCCGGATCCTGCGCCTGCACGGCCGCGGAGAGGTGGTGCCCGCCGGCGAGCCGCGATTCGACGAGCTGCTCGCCCAGGGAGACTTCGACGAGCCCTCCATCGAGGAGTACAAGCGGTCGATCGTGGTGGTGCACGTGCAGCGCATCGCGGATTCCTGCGGCTACGGCGTGCCGCTGCTGTCCTACGAGGGCGAGCGCCCGCACGGCGAGAAGTGGGCGGCCAAGAAGCTGCGCGTGGGCGGCGAGGAGGCCCTGGACGACTACCAGCGCGAGAAGAACTCCCGCAGCCTCGACGGGCTGCCGGCCCTGGACTAGCGGGACACCGCCGCGTGGATCGCCGCCACGTGGCGGTGGTCGGTGCCGCAGCAGCCGCCGACGACCGTCAGTTTCGGCAGGAGCTCGGCCAAGCGCGCGTGACGCTCCCCCAGATCGGCGGGGTCACCCGCGTCGAGCTCGGTCGCCTCGTCCAGCTCGGCGTGGCTCTTGGCGGACGCGTTCGCGCGGAGGCCGCGGATGCGCTCGCGCCAGGACCCTGTGCCCTCCAGCACGCGCTCGAAGTGGGTCGGGTGCGCGCAGTTGACCATGTAGTACGCGGGCGCGGCGGCGGTCTGGGCGTCGACCGCCTCGATCGCCTCGCCCAGGCCCTCGCCGCTCGGCAGCCGGCCGTCGGTCTCGACCGTGAACGAGACCGCCACCGGCATCCCGGCCGCCGCCGCGGCCCGGGTCAGCCCGACCGCCTCGTCTGTATAGGTCATGGTGATCGCGGTGACCATGTCCGCGGCGGTCTCGGCGAACGTGGCGATCTGGACCGAGTGATAGTCCTCGGCGGCCGCCGCATCGAGCCGCTCGGCGGGGTCATAGCCGTCGTCGTGTGGGCCGATGCAACCGCTGATGACCACGGGCGGGCCCGCCGGTTGACGCCCGCGCAGCTCCTCCATCAGCGCGATCGCCTTGCGGTTCAGGCGGTCGAGGTCCTCCTCGCTGTGACCGATCTCGGCGGCCCACCGCGGGCTGGCCCGCCACGTCGGGCTCTCGAGCACGAGCCCGGTGCCGCGCTCGGCCGCAAGCCGGCAGTAGGGCTCGTAGTAGCCGCGCAGCGACTGCGTGCCCGCCTCGTCCTTGAGCAGGTCGAAAGCGGCGAACAGCGGCAGCTCCAGACCGTCGTGGAAGATCAGGCTGGTCTCGATCCCCCCGTCGGTCAGGAACGTGCCGCCGTCGAGCTGGGGTAGGTGGTGGCGATAGCTCATGCGGCCAACGTAACCGGCTCGCCGACACGCGCGAGGAAGCTCTCGACGCCCCGCACGAATGCCTCCGGGTGAGTGGCGTGCGGTGCGTGTCCCGCGCCGGCGTAGGTGTGAACGCGCGCCTGGGGGATCGCGTCGGCCAGCCGGGCCACCACGAGCCGGAACCACTCCGGGCTTTCGTCGCCCTGGGTCAACAGCACCGGCGCGGTCACCTTCGTCGGCTCGAGCGCCGCCCAGGCCGGATCGCGCTGCTCGGCGAGGAACGCCGGCGCACTGGCGATCATCGTCTCGCGCAGGGGGACGGGCAGCTCGTCCCAGGCGCCGGGCCCGAATGCGACCTCATCGACGAAGCGGTGGGCCGCGCCCTCCGCGTCGCCCCGCTCGATCCCGGCCACGACACCGGCGATCGCGGGCCCGACGGCCGCCAACTCGGCTTGCGCGCGCGGATCGTCGGCAACGAGCTCGACCAGGGGCGGCTCGTGCACGACCAGCTCGCGAACGAGCTCGGGCCGCCGGGCGGCGAGCCCGAGGGCGATCGAGCCGCCGTAGGAGGTGCCGATCACGGTCACCGGCCCGGCGTTGATGCGCTCGATGAGGTGCGCGAGGTCGTCCTCGTGGTCGCGCCTGGTGGCCTCCGGGTCGCGGCCGCTCAGGCCGTGCCCGCGGCGGCTGTAGGCCAGCACGGTGCGCGAGCGGGTTAGCCCGGGGATCACCGGTAGCCAGTTGTCGCGGTCCGACCAGCTGCCGTGGACGAGAATGGCGGGCGCACCCTCTCCGATGAGCTCGTAGTCGAGGGCTATCGCGTGATTGCGGGGCATGGCTCCCTTTCGTCGGGATGGACGTCAGGGAGCGTCGCCGTGACCGCCACGCCGCGCATCGGTAGGTCTACCCATCTTTGTCAGCGATCAAGTGGTGTTCGTGCGCGAACAGCGCCAGGCCGGCGCGACTGGACACGCCGACCTTGGCGTAGATGTTCTGGACGTGGTGCTCGGCGGTGCGGCGAGAGATCACCAGGCGCTCGGCGATCTGCGGATTCGAGCACCCGGCGGCGACCAGCCGTGCGACCTCCACCTCTCGCTCGCTGAGGCCGCCGGGCCGCAGGTTGTCCCTCCGCCTTGGGGGACCGGCGCCGGCTGCCTCCAGCACTGCGGCGGCGGCCTCGCCGTCCAGCCGGCCCGCCCGCACTTCGCGCCGGAGCTCCTCCGCGGCCTCTTCCGCACCGAGCGCCTCTCGGTGGGGACGGGGTTGGGTCATGGCGTGGAAGGCGTCTGCCGCCGCGAGGATCAGGGCTGCCGGGGGCAGCTCGCGGGCGGTGCAGGCGCGGTGGTAACCCGACCCGTCGAGGCGCTCGTGGTGCATGCCCGCGGCCTTGGCCATCGGCTCGAGGGCGCTGGAGCCCGCCAGTATGCGCTCGGACTGGTAGGCGTGCATCCGCACCTGCTCCCACTCCGCGGTGGTGAGCGGGCCTCGCTTCTCCCAGATCGCGTTCGAGACGGACAGTCGCCCGATCTCCTGCAGGCGGGCTGAGACCTCGAGGTCGGCGATGGTCTCGGCATCGAGTCGCAGGCTCTGCGCTGCCTCGCCGGCCAGTCCGGCCACGGCGCCCGAATGCCCGTGAGTCCACGGCATCTTCATGTCCGCGAGGTCGCCGAAGGCCTCCGCGACGCGGGGCAAGTCGACCGGTCCGATCTCGATCACCGGCTTGGGCTCGACCTCGAGCAAGCGCTCGCGAGGGTCGCCCGCCCGGGCATCGGCCAAGAGCTCATCCGCGCCCCCGACGATCTTCTCGACGATAGTCGGGTCGAGGATCCCGCCCGCCCGCTGTCGGAGCGCGTGAGTCACCGCATCGGTTCCCCCGAGCGAGTCGAACCGCGCGGCATCCGCCGCCGCGCGGGCCACGCGCGCCGAAAGGGCGATCTCCTCGCCGGCCAACCCGTCCGGCGGGCCTTCGCCGTTCCACCACTCGACCGCCTCCTTCAGCGCGCGGGCGGCGCCTTCGCCGAGGCCGACGCGCCTCGCCGTGGCGCTCGCCACCTCGCAGCTACCGGTGTCGAAGTCGTGGCCGAACCTCTGGCCCTCCGGGCTCATCGCGAACCGCTGAATGCGGGCCTGCTCCGGCTGGTTTCTCCCCGCCAGGACCTTCGGCATCAGGGCCCGGGCGACTTCATCCGGGTCTGCGACGTTCGTGCTCGCGACCTCTCTCAGGACCGCTCGATCGTCTCCCCACGCGGCAACCGTCTCGTGTGAGAGGGCGCTGCACCCGACGTGCATGAGCAGGGCGGTGTAAAAGGCCTCGGCGGCGTCTGCCTCGGACATGCCAAGGCGGCGTGCCACCGCGGTCGCGATCAGACAGGAGCGCATCGCCTCCTCGGGCGGCAGCCCGAAGCCGAGGTCGCATGCCACCGACAGGCCGCCCAGCAGGTCGGCCAAGCGAAGGTTCGCGCTCAACGTGGTAGACGATACGTCGATGGAGCTCGAGGTGCACGAAGCCGACGTGACGCAACTGGAGGTCGACGCCATCGCCAACGCCGCCAACACCGACCTCGCGCACGGCGGCGGGGTGGCGGCGGCGATCAGCAGGGCGGGCGGCCCCGAGGTGCAGCGCGAGTCCAGCGAACAGGCGCCCATCGGCCTCGGCGAGGCGGTCGAGACCACCGCCGGCGACATGCCCGCCCGCTGGGTCATCCACGCGGCCACCATGGAGCTCGGCGGCCCGACCTCGGCCGAGGTGATCGGGCAGGCCACCCGCTCGACGCTCGACAAGGCCGAGGAGCTCGGCTGCCGCTCGCTCGCGCTCGTGGCCTTCGGAGCGGGCGTGGGCCGCTTCCCGCTGAGCCAGGTCGCCGAGATCATGGTCGGCGCCGCCCGCGAGCACTCGGGCGGGCTCGAGCGGGTGGTCTTCGCGGTGCGCGGAGACGAAGCCGAACAGGCCTTCCGCGCGGCGTTGTGACCCCCGCCCCCGTCCTCGTCGCGCCCGACTCGTTCAAGGGAACGCTGTCGGCGACGGAGGTGGCGGGAGCGGTGGCCGACGGGCTGCGCTCGGCGGGGCGCGAGGCCGTCGAGCTTCCCGTGGCCGACGGCGGAGAGGGGACCATGGACGTGCTCCACACCGTGCTCGGCGGCGAGCGGCGGACGGAGACGGTCAGCGACCCGCTGGGGCGGCCGGTCGAAGCCGCGTTCGTGCTGCTCCCCGACGGCAGGACCGCGGTGGTCGAAGCCGCGCAGGCCAGCGGGCTGAGCCTGGTCGCCGAGGAGGAGCGGGACGCGTTCGCCGCCTCGTCGGAGGGGACGGGCGAGCTCATCGTGGCCGCGGCGGCCGCCGGAGCGGACACGGTGCTGGTGACCGTGGGCGGCTCGGCCACCACGGACGGCGGCGCCGGCGCCCTGCGCGCGCTGGACGAGGCCGGCGTGCGGCCGCGGCTCGAGGTCCTGTGTGACGTGACCACCCCGTTCGAGGACGCACCCGCGGGTGTTCGCGCCCTCAGAAGGGCGCCGACCCGGAGACCGTGAAGCGACTGGAGAAGCGCCAGCAGTCCGTGGCCGAGCACGCGCCGCGAGACCCTCGGGGCGTACCCATGACGGGAGCCGCGGGCGGCCTCTCCGGCGGCTTGTGGGCCCACCGCGACGCCGAGCTGCGACCGGGCGCGGCGTACGTGCTGGACGCGATCGGCTTCGACGACGCCATGCGCCGGGCCGCCTTCGTGGTCACCGGCGAGGGCCGCCTGGACGAGCAGACGCTGGCGGGCAAGATCGTGGGCGAGGTGGCCACCCGCTGCCGGCAGCGCGGCGTCACCTGCCACGTGGTCTGCGGCAAGGACTCGCTGTCGCTGTTCGACCACCGGCTGCTCGACCTGGCCAGCGTGACCGAGGCGGGCACGCGCGAGGAGCTGGAGCGCGCGGGCGCCGCGCTGGTCAGCGAGCCATCAGCGAGCTGACGACCGCCTCGTAGAAGCCGTCGCCGTACGAGGCCTCGGTGACGACGGCGTCTCCGATCGCCCCGTCGCCGTTGGCGACCATGAAGAAGCGGCCCACCACCTCGGCCACCTCCGCGTCCTCGCGCGAGTCGCCCACACCGATGACCTCGTCGCGCGAATAGCCCCGGGCACGCATGTGCGCGGCCACGGCGTTCGCCTTCGACACCTCGGCGGGCACGAGGTGGAAGACCCGCCGCCCGTCCTCGATGCCGCCGTTGTCCACCAGCCGCAGGTCGTCGAGCTCAGCGTTGACCGCGGCCAGGTCCAGCCGGCCCCGGAACAGGTGCGAGACCTCGCGGCCGGTGTGCCAGGGCGAGTGGGGCTCCACGTCGTGCTCGGCGACCAGGCGCTCGGGCACGCCGGACGCGGTGATGTCGTCGTGGCGGCGGTCGGTCAGCCACGTGACGTCGCCGTCCAGGACCATCCCCGCGCCCAGCTCGAAGATGTAGCCGCTCTGCCCGAGCAGGCGGGCGTCCTCCATCACCTGGGCGCGGCGTCGGCCGGACTTGATCACGACCTCGACTCCTGCGCGGTGGCAGGCCTCGAGCGCACGGGCCGGCAGCAGCGTGAAGCCGTCGTCGGCGTCGCGGAACAGCGAGGCGCCGGGCCCGAGAAGGGTCCCGTCGAGGTCGGTGTAGACGCAGCGGAGCGGCATCCAGCGGCTACGCTAGACCGGAGTCCCGAGAACCGCACATTGCCCGTCGAAGCGCCGCCGCGCCACTCCACTGCCCATCAGGTGACCAACGTCGTCGCGATGGTGCTGCCGCCGGTCGCGTTCGGCGTCGCGCTCGTGAGCCTCTGGGGTCACGGCGTGGGCTGGGTGGACGTCGCGTTCCTGGCCATCGCGTACCCGGTCACCTGCCTGGGCATCACGGTCGGCTTCCACCGCCTGCTCACCCACCGCTCGTTCCAGACCTACCCGGCGGTGCGCTACACGCTCGCGGTCATGGGCACGCTCGCCGTCGAGGGATCGGTGCTCAAGTGGGTCGCCGACCACCGCAAGCACCACGACTTCACCGACCAGGACGGCGACCCCCACAGCCCCCACGAGGGCGGTCCGGGCGTGCTCGGCGCGCTGAAGGGCCTTTGGCACGCCCACGTGGGCTGGCTCTTCAACACCGTCGGCCAGGCCGATCAGCGCCGCTACGCCGCCGACCTCGTCAAGGACCGCGGCCTGCGCCTGATCGACTCCGCGGAGAAGCCGCTCATCGCCGCCAGCCTCGCCATCCCGTTCCTGGTCGGCCTCCTCGTCAAGGGCACGCTGACCGGCGCGCTGCTGACGCTCGTCTGGGGCGGGCTGGTGCGCATCTTCCTGTTGCACCACGCCACGTTCAGCATCAACTCCATCTGCCACTACTTCGGCCGCCGGCGCTTCGCCACCGACGACCAGTCGACCAACGTGGCGTGGCTCTCGCTGGCGACGATGGGCGAGTCCTGGCACAACAACCACCACGCCTTTCCCACCTCCGCCTTCCACGGCCTGCGGCGCCGCGAGCTCGATCCCGGCGGCATGTTCATCCGCGTGCTCGAGCGGGCGGGGCTGGCCTGGCGGGTGGTGCGGGTCCCGCCCGAGCGCCAGCTGAGCAAGGCCGCGTGAGAAGGTTGGCTCCGTGGCCGCGGAGCGGAGCTGGCGGGACATGTTCGGCTACGCGTTCCGGCAGTCACGGAACGCGATGGTTGTGCTCGACGAACGCCGGGTCCAGCTGGAGGTCAACAGCGCCTACCTGAGGCTGCTCGGCTACGGGCGTGACGACGTCCTTGGCAAGCCGATCTACGAGCTCGCGCCCGACGGGCCGGAGCTCTCTTCGCGCGAGTGGGCCGCCAGCATCGCCCAGGGCGACTTCACCGGCGTGCGCGAGCTCATCCGCGCCGACGGCACCACGATCGCCGTGCAGTGGGGCGCCCACCCGGAGACGATCAGCGGACAACGGCTGGTGCTGGTCGTCGCGCTCAACACCGAGCGCTGGGGCGGACGGTTTCGCCGCCCCCCGCCGATATCGGACACTGAGGAGCCGCTCTCGGAGCGCGAGCGTGAGATCGTCCGGCTGGTCTCCCTGGGGAGGAGCGGCCCCGAGATCGCGGACGAGCTGGGAATCGCCCACGACACGGTGCGCACCCACGTCCGCAACTCGATGGACAAGATCGGAGCGCGCTCGCGTGCGCACCTCGTGGCCAAGGCGCTCGGAGATGGCCACGTTCCCGACTGACGAGCCGGATACCGCAACAGCGGTATCGACCTGGGAGCCGCTGGCACGGACCATCGGTGCATGCCCGAAGACACCCATCTGGCGGCCATCGTCGAGGACATCGACGCGCGGGGGCTGGAGGAGTCGGACGAGCTCCTGGTCGACTTCCTGCGCCGCTGCTGGCCGACGACGCTCGCCCAGGTCCAATGAGCCCGCGCCGGCTGCAGTTCCACTTCGCCGCGGACTCCATGCGCGAGGCGACCGACCTCGCCCGGGAGCTCCGCCAGCGCGGCGAGAACAACATCGTCCGTGTACGGCCTCTCTCGACGGCGCCGCGCGCCCGGGATGGCTGGGGTGTGGCCGTGGAGACCCCGCCCATGCCCGTCGACGTCGACGCGATCCTGCGGCTGCACCAGGACATGGCCGTCGTGGCCCGCGAGGGCACGAGCTGGCGCTACCTCGGCTGGCGGGCCGCGCCTAGGTGAGCCTGCCCTCGGCCCGGAGCCGGTCGAGGATCACGCCCAGCACCGACTCCGCCATCGGGCCGAGTTGCTCCAGCGGCTGGTGGTAGTTGCGCCGCTCGCCCAGCTCGACCTGAGCCATCCGCTCGATCCCTACCTCGTCCCAGGCGCCCAGCAGCATCGCCGTCTCCACCGCGTAGCCGTCGGCGAACGGCAGGCGCTCGAACACAGCCCGCGGGGCGGCCACCTCGCCGGCCAGCGGCTGGGCGAAGCCGGCCAGCTCGGGGTAGAAGGCCTTGAGCAGCGGACGGGCGGTCAGCTCGGTCACCCGGCCGCCTCCGCTCGGGCCGTCGGTGGGCCGGCGGAAGCTGCCCTTGAGGAACTCGACCCGTTCCTCCACCAGCAGCGGGCCCAGCAGCCCGCAGGCGAAATGCGCGGCGAAGTCGCGCGTGTCGGAGTCCATGAACACCACCAGCTCGCCGCCGGCCGCCGACAGGCCGCGGCGCATGGCGTCGCCCTTGCCCCGCACCGGGCCCCGCTCGGGCATCAGCTCGGACTCCTGGTGGACCTCGGCCCCGGCGGCCCGGGCCAGCTCCGCCGTCCCGTCCTCTGAGGCGGCGTCGACCACCAGCACCTGGTCGAACAGATCGAGGCCCGACCAGGGTCTCCACCATCGGCTCGATGGTGTCCGCCACCTCGCGCGCCGGGAGCACCACCGACGCCGAGCGGTCCTTGCGCTCGCGCAGGAGCTCCAACGGGTAGTCGGAGTGGTCGAAGCGGCGGATCACGGCGGCCTACTATGGCCGCTCGTGCCCACCACTCCGACGGCCAGCCCCTGGGACGCCCTGCTCGAGCAGGGACGGGAGGACGGGCGCCTCGAGGCCACCGGCCGGGAGAAGGCGATGCCGGGGCGCACGGCCGAGCTGCCCGACGACCTGCACCCCGCGCTGCGAGAGGGACTGGCGCACGCCGGGGTCGAACGGCTGTGGCTCCACCAGGCCGAGGCCTACGAGGCGGCGCGCAGCGGCCCGGTGATCGTCACCACCGGCACCGCGAGCGGCAAGTCGCTGTCGTTCAACCTGCCGGTGCTCCAGACCCTCGCGCAGGACCCGCGCGCCCGCGCGATCTACCTCTACCCCACCAAGGCGCTGGCCCAGGACCAGGCCCGCAAGCTGAGCGCGCTGCGTGCGCCGTTCCTGCGCCACGCGATCTACGACGGCGACACGCCCCGCGAGGAGCGCCGCGCGATCCGCCAGCGCTCGAACCTGATCCTCACCAACCCGGACATGCTGCACGTCGGCGTCCTGCCCAACCATCGCCAGTGGGGCGACGTGCTGGCCAACCTGGCCTGGATCGTGGTGGACGAGGCGCACGTCTACCGCGGGGTGTTCGGCTCGCACGTGGCCAACGTGCTGCGGCGCCTGCGCCGGCTCGCGCGCGCCTACGGGACCGAGCCGCGCACCATGCTCACCAGCGCCACCATCGCCAACCCGGCCGAGCTGGCAGGGCGCCTGACCGGCCAGGAGCACACGCTGGTCGACAACGACGGCGCCCCGCGCCACGACCGCAAGATCGCAATGTGGAACCCGCCGCTGCTCGACGAGAAGCTCGGCTCGCGCGGGTCGCCGCTCAGCGAGGCGGCCGAGCTCCTGGCCGAGCTGGTGCAGCAGGGCGCGCGGACCATCTGCTTCCTCAAGTCTCGCCGCGGCGTGGAGCTGGTGCAGCGCTTCACGCGCGATCGCCTGCCCGACGACCTGGCCGACCGCATCGCGCCCTACCGCGCGGGCTACACCGGCCGCCAGCGCCGCGAGATCGAGCAGCGGCTGGTGGAGGGCGACCTCCTGGCGGTGGTCGCGACCAACGCGCTGGAGCTGGGGATCGACATCGGCGAGCTGGACGCCGCGGTGTGCGTGACCTTCCCCGGGACCGTCGCCAGCCTGCGCCAGATGTGGGGCCGCGCCGGGCGGCGCAGCACCGGCCTCGCCCTCTACATCGCGGGCGACGACGCGCTCGACCAGTTCTTCTGCCGCCACCCCGACGAGTTCCTCGAGCGGCCGGTGGAGGCGGCGATCCTCGACCACACCTCGGAGGAGATCCACCTCGCCCACCTGGCCGCCGCTGCCTACGAGCTGCCGCTGAGCGGCGAGGACGCCGACGTCTTCGGTCCCGAGTGGGAGCGCTTCGCCAAGCGGCTCGTGTCCTTCGGCGAGCTGCGCGAGAAGGGCGGCCGCTACCTGGTGCGCGGCGAGGGCTACCCGGCGGCCAAGATCGCCCTGCGCTCGTCGTCGCCCGACAGCGTGGCGATCGTCGAGGAGGAGAGCGGTGAGGTGATCGGCACGGTGGAGGCGGGCCGCGCCCACGACCAGGTGCATCGGGGCGCCGCCTATCTGCACATGGGCGTGCCCTACGAGGTCGACGAGCTCGACCTGCGCGGCCGCCGCGCGCTGGTGCGCCGCTTCTCGGGCGACTGGTACACGCAGCCCAAGAAGGAGACCGACACCTGGATCGAGCGCGTGCTCGACGCGCGCGCCCTGGGCGACATCGGCCTCTCGTTCGGCGAGGTGTCGGTCACCGAGCAGACCGTGGCCTTCCAGAAGAAGCGGGTGAGCGACCACGAGGTGCTCGACCTGGTCGCGCTCGACCTGCCCGAGCAGACCTTCTCCACCCAGGCGCTCTGGTACGAGTTGCCCGAGGGCGTGCTGGGCGACTTCCCCATGGACCTGCTGCTGGGCTCGCTGCACGCCGCCGAGCACTCGCAGATCGCCGTGCTCCCGCTGCTGGCCATGTGCGACCGCTGGGACATCGGCGGGTTGTCGACCAACTACCACCCCCAGACCGGCAAGCCGACCGTGTTCATCTACGACGGCCACCCCGGCGGAGTCGGGATCACGCGGCAGGGCTTCGAGCGCTTCGAGGCGTTGGTGCGCGACGCGATCCGCCTGATCGCGGAGTGCCCGTGCGAGAAGGGCTGCCCCTCCTGCGTGCAGTCGCCGAAGTGCGGAAACCTCAACGAGCCGCTGGCCAAGAACGGCGCCCGCGAGCTGTTGACGCGCATAGACGCCGCCTAAAGCTCGCGCAAGACCTCATTCTCCGGTTGAAAGGCGGAAGGAGAACGCCGACCGTGCTCGAAAGGCATGCGCTTCTCCGCCCCCGCACTGGCCCTTCTCGCCGCGCTGCTCGTCGCCGCTCCTGCCGGCGCGGCCAGCGGCGGCGCGTCGCTGCCCTCCTCCGGGGGCGGTACCAAGGTCGGCCAGGCCGCGCCCGAGGCGCCGCTCCCACAGCCGGCTCCCTTGCTCAGGTCCTTCACCGTCTCGGGGACGCGCCTGCGCTTTCGCATCGACGCCCCCGCGCGCCTGATCCGCGTGCGCGTGGTGCTCAAGAAGGTGGGCTCGCGGCGGGTCGCCCGGCGCATCGGACTGGGCGCCAAGCGCACGAAGCGGGCCAACGTGGTTCGGCTCCGCACCAGAGGGCTTGCCCCCGGGCGCTACGTGGTCGCGCTGTCGGCCCGCGACCGTCGCGGCAAGGCCCTGCGCCGCGCGCGCCGCATCCCCGCGACGCGCCGGCTGACCGTCCGCAAGCCGCAAGCCCAAGCCCGCCCCGGCGCCGCGCTCGGGCGCGTTCACCTTCCCGCTGGTCGGCCCGTTCAGCTACGGGGGCGACGGCGCGCGCTTCGGCGCCGGTCGCCCGGGCCACAGTCACCAGGGCCAGGACGTCGTCGCTGCCGCCGGGACCCCGATCGTGGCGCCGCACGGCGGCGTGATCCGGGTGGTCGCCTACCAGGCGGGCGGCGCCGGCCACTACATCGTCCTGCGCAGCGACGGCGAGAACCGCGACTACGTCTTCATGCACCTGGCCACCGGGTCCACCCGCGTCCACGAGGGCCAGCGCGTGCGAACGGGACAGCGGCTGGGCGACGTGGGCAGCACCGGCGCCTCCTCCGGGCCGCACCTGCACTTCGAGGTCTGGGTGGGCGGCTGGTACACGGGCGGCAAGCCGATCGACCCGCTGCCGATCCTGCGCTCCTGGGACTGAGCCTCAGTCGAAGCGCTGGACCAGGCGCCCGCTGAGCCCGTCCTCGCTCGCCTCCAGCGAGGCGTCCAGCCGGCCGAGCGGGCGCAGGAAGACCGACGGGTCGACGAGGTCGCCCAGCGCGCCTGCGGGCGCGAACTGGCGCACGAAGCGGCTGCGCAGCTCCTCCGGACGCGCTGAGAGGACCAGCGCGCCCTTCGCGCCGGGGACCGCTCGCGCGGGCGCGTTGGCGATGGCGATCGCGAGCTTCTTGCTGTCGGCGAACACCAGCCGGTCGCCGAACAGCCCGAAGGCGAGGTCGTCGCCGATGCGGTCCAGCAGGTAGACCCCGCCGGCGTCGCGCGGCGGGGTGATCGAGATGACGTCGTTCTGGTAGGTGCGCGCAGCGTCGGCCGCCCGGCGCGTGATGCGGTCCAGCGTCCGCTTCATCGCCTTCGGATCGCGCACCTGTGCGCGCAGCGCCCAGCCCCGTCCGGGGACGAAGCTCAGCGCGGCGTTCCCGCGGACCTGCTTTACGAAGTCGCGCGTGAACTCGATGCCCACGCGCTCCTCGACCTTTGAGCTGCCGATGCCCAGGCCACCACCGCGAAGGAAGCGCAGCAGCTGCGCGGGGTCGCGCACCCCGACTCCCACCTCGCCCTCACGCACCACCGCCGGCGGTGAGTCCGGGCCCTCGGCCAGCGGCAGGTCGCGGCGGTCGACCGGCTCCGCGGTGGTCATCCGGAAGCGCGCCTCCAGCGCCCCCGAGCGCGCGAACAGCTTCACGCCCAGCGTCTTGGCCTGCGAGAGGAACGGCGCGTTCTGGGCGCCGGCTCCCAGCGGGCTCGCCGCCACCAGCGCCTCCGCGTCGAGGCGCACGCCGATCAGCGCGTGGCCGGGAACGCGCTGGAACGAGTCGCGGAACTCGCCCAGGCCCATGCCGTCCTCCTCCCTGCCGCGGCGCAGCGCGTTGGACAGCCGGGGGCGCGAGCCCGACATGACCATCGTCTTGCCGTCGAAGGCGTTGAGCTCCCCGGCGCTGTCGCTCAGGACCCGGAAGCCCGACTCGTCTCCGGCCCGCCGGAAGCGGCCGGTCTCCACCCAGCGCTTGCGCACCTCGGCCAGCCGCTGAGGATCGCGGGGCTCGATCGCCACCACCAGCTGATGGCGGTCGGACAGGGCCCGCGGGTCCTGCGCTCCGATCACGGCGGGGTTGCCCAGCAGCGGCCGGAGGTCGGGGTCCTGCAGCTGCGGCACGAGCTGCGAGCTGAGCGGGAAGCGCCGCGTGATGCGCCGGAACGCGCGCTGCTGGTCGCCGTCCGCGTCGGTGTCGACGACGGCCAGCATGGGCGCGTTCTCGGGGAAGAAGGTCAGCGGCCGCTCCAGCGGGTCGCTTCCGACGCCGCCGCAACCGGCCAGGCCCAGGAGCACGACGAGCAGAACGCGGCGCACCCGGCGCAAGTTAGCCCTCCAGGAAGCGCTCCACGTCAGCTCGCTCGGCCTCCACGTCCACCTCGGGCCCGAACCAGTCGACCTCCAGGCGCCCCTGAGGGAGGCGCCAGGTGCCCACCGCCTCGCCGCCGGCCAGCACCACCGGGCGCAGCATCCCGCCTCCGGGGAGGATGCGGCGGTCGTGCTCGGCGGGGACGATCCAGTCGCGCGAGCGGTAGCCCAGCAGGGTCGTGTCGAACGCCGCCAGCAGCGAGGACGCCGGCGGGTCCGGCGGCTCGCCGGCCGGCTCGACCGGGCCGGCCGCCTCGAGAGCGCGCCTCGAAACGCCCATCGGCTGGCCCGACCACCGCGCCAGGTCCTCGGCCTCCGCCGGCCCGTAGCCCTCGAGGTAGCGGCGCGCCAGCGTGGCCAGCGCCTCGTCGCGGTCCACCTCCTCGGGCGGATCGGCCGCCCGCAGGCGTCCGTCGGCCAGGCCCACCACCACCCCCTGCTGGCTCGCCCAGGGGACCAGCACGTTCACGGCGTAGGGGCCGAGGTCGGCGTGGCCGCGCTCTGCCAGCGCGGCGAGCAGGGACGCCCGGTCGCGCGGCTGCGCCGCCAGCAGCTCGACCATGTCCCCGAGCATCCCGCGCGCGGTCTCCAGCCCGCCGCGGCGCTCGAGCATCGCTGCGAAGCGTGGCCCCCAGCGCGGGGCGCACAGGGCGTGCAGCCACGGGCGGTCCTCCTCGGCGATCAGGTGCACGGTGCCGCGCACCGTCCAGGTGCGGACCAGGGGCGCGGCGTCCACGTCGGCGCGGGTCAGCCCGCGCACGCGGCTGCGCAGCGCCAGGCCCGCGGCGCGCACGTCCTGGGCCTGCACCCCGCACACCGCGCGAGCCGCCTCGGCGGCCGAGCCGGCCTGCGCCCCCGGCGAGAGCCGCTGCGCCGCCAGCCGCGCGTGGCGCTCGCTCAGCGGACCCCGTTCAGCTCGTCGACGGTCCCGAACAGGTCGCCGATCGCGTAGAAGTCCACCGCCACCAGGTTCGCCTTGAGCCCGCGCTCGCGCCCGCAGGCCCGCGCCCGGGTCAGCAGCCGCCGCCTGGAGTTGACGATCTTGGCGTTGCTCGGCCGTGGGCGCGGGCGCGGTCTCCACCCAGTTGTTGAGCAGGAACATCGGGTTGTCGCGGCGCCCCCGCTCGGGCCGGCAGCTGGGCGGAGGCAGGAGCGCCTTCGGCGTCTTGAAGTCGAACGGCGTCTCCTGCACGTAGCCGAACTGCTGGCGGTACCAGGGGTACTTCGGGTCGGTCTTGTTCTCGGCGAAGACCAACACCGGGGTGCCCTCGTCGATCAGTCGTGCGCAGGGTCGGCGGCCGCGGGCCCGATCGGGCCCTTGTAGACGTAGTCGAGCAGGCCCGAGGCCCTGAAGGCCTTGGCGGTGTCCTCGGGCGTCACGTCGTCCTCGATGGAGAGGACCAGGACCTCGGTGGGGTTCTCGACCACGAAGTCGCGGATCGCCGTGAGCGCCTCCTCGAAGTCGGTCGCCCCCACCTCGCAGTAGGCGTGGCAGAGGAAGATCTCGGGCTTGCCGCCGCCGCGGTAGCCGAGCCGCTTGCGCAGGCGCTCGGCGGTGTTCACGAACTCCGGGCCGACCTCGTCCTCGATCTTCGCCCGGCTCTTGCTGCCCTTGTCGAGCTGCGTGGCCACGCCGTCCTTGGTCTGCACGCCGTAGTGCGTGTCGATCAGCAGGCTGCGCACGCCGTCGTCCAGCTGCCCCGGGATCCCCTTGTCGTGGGTCGCGAACAGCCAGCCCCGCTCCCTGGCCGCGGACATGGAGTTGTGCGAGGCGGCGAAGGTCACGTCGTCGAGCGTGGCGGTCGCACAGCTCGCGGTGGCCGTTGCAGGTGGTGACCTCCGTCACCTCGGGCTCGCCGCTGGCGCGGACCACGAAGAAGCCGGCGACGAGCGCGAGGGCCACGAACACGCCCGCGAGCGCGCGCGCAGGGATCCGGCGGCGTCGGCCCGCGCGCGGAGGGCCGGTCGGGCGCCGTGCCGGGCGGCGGGGCCAGAAGCCGCATCAGCTCGGCGACCCCCAGGTAGATCAGCCCGATGCCGGCGGTCACCACGACGATCCGCAGCACGGCGTCGCGCGCCGCGATGACCAGGCCGCCGAGCGCGATGAGAGCGAAGGCGCGCAGCACGCGCAACAGCCCACGCTCGGGCGTCGCGGCGAGCCGCTCCCAGGCCCGGCGTAGCGCCGGGCCGAGCTCGACCGGCTGCAGCAGCGAGGTCGACGCGGCCGCCGTCACGCCACCGACCGCCGCGACCGCGAGCCCCCATCCGCGCAGGCCGCCGAGGAAGGCGTCCCACACCGAGCGGGCCGCGGCCTGGCCTTGGTCGTCCTCGGCCAGGCCGGTGACGAGCAGCCGCGCGATCTCGTAGACCAGCACGGTCGTCAGGCCGGCGGCGAGTGCGCCGATCCCCACCCAGCGGAACGCGACCCGCCGGTCGGGCGCGAACAGCACCCCCGCGGTCAGGCAGATCAGCGCGAGGGCGAGGAAGATGAGCGTCAGCGAGCGGACCGTCTCGGCCACGCCGCAGGCCGTCGGCCACCACCCCTTCCGTGCCGTCGGAGATCCTCACCAGCTGGGCCTGCAGGCCCGGCGGGGATCCGCTTGGCGGCCGAGGGCTGCAGCCGCTGCACCGCCTGGATGACCAGGACGCCGATGTCGCTCACGGCGAGCGACACCGAGTCCTGGCTGCTGTCGAAGACCGAGCGGTGGAGGTCGAAGACGCCGGCGCGGAACAGCGATCCGAACGCCGGCGAGCGAACGACTCCGTCGGCCACCGCGCCGATCAGCGGCCGCACCCCGATCAGGTCGGGCCGGGACTTGACCACCTCGTCGCTGACCTTCTCGGAGATGACCGAGCGGACGCTCTCGTCCTGCAGCGTGGTCGCCGCGCGGTCGGCGAAGCTGTCGGAGTCGAAGACGGCGCGCTCGAGGTAGAGCCCGATGCCCCCGAGCAGGAGCATCACCGCGCCGAGGGCGACCAGCGACTTCGCGAGTCGAGGCCGCCTCTTCATCCGCCTAGCTCTAACAGACCCGGCGGCCCGTCACGCCGTTCGGCCGGGGTTAGTGGAGGGGCTGTTCTAGTATCGCCGGGTGCCGCGGCCGCAGCTGCATCCCTCGGACACCATGCTCGACGCCGCGCGCGAGCTCCTGCTCGAGCGTGGGGCGGGCGGCGCCACGGTCGAGGCGATCGCGGCCACCAGCGGCGCCCCCGTGGGCTCGATCTACCACCGCTTCGGCTCCCGCGACGAGCTGCTCGGGCGCCTCTGGCTGCGCGCGGTCGCCCGGTCGCAGGCGTCGTTCCTGGCGGCGATCGAGGACGAGGAGGATCCGCGGGAGGCCGCGCTGGCCGCCGCACTGTCCATCGTGGACTTCTGCGACGCCGAGCCCGCCGACGCCCGCCTGTTCGTCAGCTTCCGCCGCGAGGACCTGATGGGGGCAGCGAGTCCCGCGCTGGCGGCCGAGCTGGGCGAGGTCAACGCTC
>CAWEOW010000026.1:0-8890 GCA_963810745.1 uncultured Thermoleophilaceae bacterium | reverse complement strand
TCGACTTCTGGGCGCCCTGGTGCGGCCCGTGCCGCGTGGTGGCCCCTCACCTCGAGGAGCTGAACAACGAGCGCTCAGACCTGCGCGTGGTGAAGCTGAACGTGGACGACAACCCGAACACGGCGGCCCGCTACAACATCATGGCCATCCCGACGATCCTGCTCTTCAAGGGCGGGAACGTGGCCCACACGATCCAGGGCGCGATGCCGAAGAACCGCATCGTGACCGAGATCGAGCCGGCTCTCGCCTAGCCGGGATGCCCGTCGTCACAGTCGAGTGGTTCGAGGGCCGCTCGCCCGAGCAGAAGGCCGAGGTCGCGGAGCGGATCACCGCTGCGCTCACCGAGGTCGCCGGCACGCCGGCCGACCAGGTGTGGATCCGCTTCTCGGACTCGCCGAAGAGTGAGTGGGCGATAGGCGGCGAACTGCAGGGCTAGTGGAGGCCCCAAGCTCTCACATCACCGTCGAGCGCCGGGCGGGTGGCTACACCGACCGCGCGCGTGCCTACAGCGTCCTGATCGACGGCCGCGAGGCCGCGAAGATCAAGCACGGCGAGAGCCACACCGAGCCCGTCACCCCCGGCGAGCACGAGGTGCAGATGAAGATCGACTGGGCCGTGAGCCCGGCGGTCCGGGTCACGCTCGAGCCGGGCGGCCATTCGCACCTCTTCAGCTACCCGAACGCCAACCCGTTCACGGCGCTCTGGTACATCACCTTCGGGCGCAAGAACTACCTCGCGCTCGAGCACAAGCCCGCCTAGGCGCGGCTGACGCCGATCCTAAGCTCGCGGCCGTCGATGGTCGCGCTCTGGCCGGCCTCTGCGCCGTCATAGGAGAGCGAGGTGGCCAGGGTCTCGCCACTCACGTAGCCCTCGTGGGCGCGGGCGGCTTCGACCAGCTCGGCGTCGCCGCCGAGCGTCAGCGCGATGCGGTCCTCGACCCTCAGGCCGGCGTCCTTGCGCGCGGACTGGACGGCGTGGACGATCTCGCGGGCCAGGCCCTCGCGGCGCAGGTCGTCATCCAGCTCCAGGTTGAGCGCCACGGCGTGCGTGCCCGCGCGCTCCAGCTGGTAGCCCTCCAGCGGTTGTAGCGCCATCTGCACGTCGTCGGGCTCGAGGGTGTGCTCGCGGCCGTCGACCGAAATGCCGATTGGCGCGCCGCTGCGGACCCGCGCGGGATCGAGCCCCGCCACGGCCGCGGCCACCTGCGGCATGTGCTTGCCGAAGCGCGGCCCCAGCGCCCGGTAGTTGGGCTTGAGCTCCCAGCGCCCGAGCTCGTCGGCGTCGGAGACGAAGCGCACCTCGCGCACGTTGAGCTCGTCCAGCACCAGTGCGCGGAAACGCTCGATCGCCTCGCGCTCGTCAGGGCCGGCGACGATGACCGCTTCGGCGAGCGGCTGGCGCACCTTGATCTTGGCCTGCGCGCGCGCCGAGCGGCCGAGCTCGACCGCGTCGCGCGCCACGTCCATCTGCCACTCGAGGCGCTCGTCGCGCTCGCCCGGCTCGGGCCAGTCGCAGAGGTGCACCGACGGCTCGGTGCCGTCGAGGTTGTCGTAGATCTCGTCGGTGACGAAGGGGATCAGGGGGGCCAAGAGCTTCGACACCGCGACCAGGCACGTGTGCAGGGTCCAGAAGGCGGCCGGGTCGCCCTCCCAGAAGCGGCGGCGGGAGCGGCGCACGTACCAGTTGGAGAGCTCGTCGACGAAGGCGGCGAGCGCCCGCCCGGCGGTGGTCGTGTCGTAGTCCTCGAGCCGCTCGCCCGCGATCGTCGTGGCGGCGGAGAGGCGCGACAGGGCCCAGCGGTCGAGGTCGGTCAGGCCCTCCGGCTGCGGGTCGACGTCGTTGACGTTCGCGTAGAGGACGTAGAAGCCGTAGGTGTTCCAGAGCGTGAGCATGAACTGGCGCACCGACTCGCCGACCGTGTCGACCGAGAAGCGGTAGCCGTCCCACGGCTGCTTCGAGGTGAAGTAGTACCAGCGGAAGGCATCGGCTCCGTGGGTGTCCAGCACGTCCCAGGGCGCCACCACGTTGCCCTTGCTCTTGCTCATCTTCTGGCCCTCGGGGTCGAGGATCAGGCCGAGGCAGAGGCACGTCTCGTACGAGCTGCGGCCGAACAACAGCGTCGACACCGCGAGCATCGAGTAGAACCAGCCGCGCGTCTGGTCGAGCCCCTCGCAGATGTAGTCCGCGACGGGCGCGTCGTGGTCGCCCGACTGGGCGAAGGGCATGCAGCCCGAATCCCACCACACGTCGATGAGCTCGGGCACGCGGCGGAAGGTCTTGCCGTCGCGCTCGAAGGTGGCCTCGTCGATGTAGGGGCGGTGCAGGTCATCGGGGACCTCGGCGCCCAGCTCGCGCAGCTCCTCCGCGCTGCCCACGCAGATCGTCTCGCCGTCGTCGGCGCGCCAGATCGGTAGCGGCGTGCCCCAGTAGCGCTCGCGCGAGAGCGCCCAGTCGACGTTGTTCTCCAGCCACTTGCCGAAGCGCCCGTGCTTGATGTGCGCCGGGTGCCAGGTGACCTCCTCGTTGGAGGCCAGCAGCTCGTCGCGGCGCTCGGTGGTGCGCACGTACCAGGACGACTTGGCGTAGTAGATGAGCGGCGTCCCGCAGCGCCAGCAGTGGGGGTAGGAGTGCTCGTAGTCCTCGGCGCGCAGGAGGCGCCCGGACTCGCGCAGGGCCTCGACGATGTCCGGCCCCGCCTCGCGCACCCCGCGGCCGGCGAAGGGCTCGACGCGCTCGTCGAAGGTGCCGTTGGGCAACACCGGGTTCTGCAGCGTCATGCCGAAGCGCTCGCCGAGCGCGAAGTCGTCCTCGCCGAAGGCCAGCGCGGTGTGCACGATGCCCGTGCCGTCGTCGGTGGTCACGAAGTCGGCCGGCAGCACCGTGTGGCCGCGGGGCCCGAAGTCGGTGACGTAGTGGAACGGCGGGTCGTAGGCCAGGCCGACGATCTCGCCCGCGGGCTCGGTGTCCACCTCCCCCAGGACTCTCTCGACCAGCGACGCGGCCATGATGAGCTGCTCGCCGGCCACGTGGGCGCGCACGTATTCGACGTCGGGATTGACCGCCAGTGCGGCGTTGGAGAGCAGCGTCCAGGGCGTGGTGGTCCAGGCCAGGAACGAGACCCCGGGCTCGTCCTTGAGCGGGAAGCGCACGTAGACGCTCGGGTCGACCACGTTCTCGTACCCCATGGCGACTTCGTGCGAGGACAGCGCGGTGCCGTCACGCGGGCAGTAGGGCACCACCTTGTAGCCCTCGTAGAGCAGGCCCTGGTCCCAGACCTGCCTCAGCGACCACCAGACCGACTCGATGTAGGAGTTGTCGAGGGTGAAGTAGGCGTCGTCGGTGTCGATCCAGAAGCCGATTCGCTCGGTCAGCCGGTCCCACTCGTCGATGTACTCGAGCACCGACTCGCGGCACTTGGCGTTGAACTCGGCCACGCCATAGCGCTCGATGTCCTCCTTCTCGGTGAAGCCGAGCTCCTGCTCGACCTGCAGCTCGACCGGCAGGCCGTGACAGTCCCAGCCCGCCTTGCGCTGGACCTGGCGGCCGCGCATGGTCTGGAAGCGCGGGAAGACGTCCTTGAACACGCGCGCGAGCACGTGATGGGCGCCGGGCCGGCCGTTGGCCGTGGGCGGGCCCTCGTAGAAGACGAACGGCTCGGCCCCCTCGCGGCGGCGGACCGACTCCCGGAAGACATCACGCTCGCCCCAGCGCTCGAGCACCTGCTCCTCGAGGGCGGGGAAGGACTGCGAGGGATCGACCGGGCGGTGCGGCGGGGGCACCGCCCGAGACTATGCGTCAGCGGCTAGGGCTTGGAGGCCGTGAACTCGTTGTCCCCGGCGGTGCAGGTGAGGGTGACGGGGCGGGTGTCGGCCTCGCCGCCCTCGCACGTGTAGGCCCCGAGTTCCTGGACTTTCGGCCCGTTCGTGTCGTAGCCGCTCACCGCGAACTGCATCTGGGCGCAGGAGGGGTCGCCGCGGACGACGGTCACGCCGGGGCAGTCCGAGCCGGCATCCGTCTCGGTGTTGGTCTCCGTGCCGGTGGTCGTATCGCCGGTAGTGGCCCCCGGCACGGTCTCCGTCGTCGTCTCGGTGACGGTGCGCGTTCCCTGGGCGGGCTCGTCGTCGCCGCCGCAGGCAGTTAGCGCAGCGGTGGCGAGCAGGAGGCAGACGAGCGGGCGGCCCAAGCGGCGCCGAGCCTAACGGCGCGGCGCCTTCAGCGTGAAGGTGCGCGTCTTGCGCTCACCGCCCGCGCTGACCGTGGCCTTCACCCGCAGGCGCTTGGAGCGCCGCAGCAGCGCCCGGCCGTTCCTGCCCAGGCGGATGCGCACGCGAACGGTGCCCCCGCTCGACGCGCCGAAGCCGCGCGAGCCCAGCTTCGCGGTGCGCAGGCGCGAGCGCCGGGTCAGGCGGACCCGCCGGGCGGTGGCGAACGACGCGCGGCCCCTCAGCCCCGGCGTGGCGCGGAAGGAGAACGTGAACAGGCCGGTGCGGCCCGCGCGCAGGGTGCGGTTGGCGCGCGAGAGGTCGACCAGCACCGGGTCCTCCGGCGGCGAGGCTGGCGCCGGGGACGGGGCGGGTTGCGTGGGGGGGTCGGCGGGCGGCGGGGCGGTGGGGGTCACGCAGCGCTCCGGCGAGAGCCCGCCCAGGCCCCACTGGTTCCAGGCCTGGACTCGGTAACAGAGGGTCTGGCCCGCGGTCAGGCCGTTCTCGGAGAGCGAGGTGGCGGTCAGCGTTCGGTGGGGCATGGCCGGGTAGATCCCCGATGCCGAACGCCGGTGGACCAGGTAGGCCTGCGCGCCGCTCGCGCCCGGCCACGACAGCGAGGCCGAGCGCACGCCCGCGGTGGCGGTCAGGCCGCCGACTGCCCCAGGTGGGGTGCCCGTGGGCGTCGCGCAGGCCTCGGCCGAGTACGGCCCGGGCCCGTCGTCGTTGACCGCGCGCACCCGGAAGCAGCGCTCGGCGCCGGCCGCGAGCGGAGTGGCCACGTGCTCGCTCTCCGACGGGGTGGCCTCGGGCGTGTCGGGCCATGCGTCGCCGGGCGCCCGCGAGAAGACCTCGTATCCGCCCGTGGCCCCCGGGGTGTCGTCCCAGTTCAGCCCCACCTTCAGCGTCCCGGGCGTGGCCGCCAGATTCGTGGGCTGCGGCGGCAGCGAGGGGTCGAGGTTCGTGGTCAGGGTCTGGTCCTCGCCGCGGCGCTCGATCCCGTCGCGGGTGGCCACCACGCGGTAGTGGTAGGTGGTGCCGGCCTCGAGGCCCGTGACGCTCTGGCTCACGGGCCCCGGGGTCACGCCCGAGCCCGCGTCCTGGGGCTCGGTCTGGGTGCCGTAGGTCTCGTCGAGCCCGTACTCGAAGTGGTACTGCGTCGGCCGGCCAACCGGGTTGACCTCACCGGCCAGCGTCGCCCCCGCATTCCGACCGACGCCGGGTCGGTGGTCACGGCCTGGGGCCCGTCGTGCTCCAGCGCCCCGCGCGCGTTGAGGCGCCGGCCGCTGCTGGTGATCGTCGCGAGGCCGGGGAGCTCGTCGCCGCCCTGCAGACAGGTCGGCCCGCAGCTCGGCCACCGAGGCGCCCGGGCGCAGGGCCTTGACCAGCGCAGCGGCGCCGGCCACGTGGGGCGTGGCCATCGAGGTGCCGCTGAAGTAGCCGTACTCGTCCCCCGCGTAGGTGCTCGTCGTGCAGCGGACGCGCACGTCGTCGATGTGGACGCCGTCGAAGTGGTCCTGCGCGTCGCTCGTGAAGCGGAAGCGGACGTAGGCCGGGCCACCGTCGCGGTCGAGGTAGGCCGAGTAGGAGCCGAAGCCCGTGCCGTCGTCGCCCGAGAAGCGCCTCTCCTCGTCCCAGTCGACCCCGTCGGACGAGCTCTCCACCCGCAGGACGTCGAAGTCCTCCTCGGTCCTGAGGCGCATCCTGAACAGCACGGAGCAGCCCTGGCGGCCGCTGAGGTCATAGGGCTCGGTGGTCTCGAGCCTGGCGTCGGCGTTGGGGCCGTAGTCGCCGGAGGGCGAGTCGGTGGCCGACCAGCTGCCCGTGGCCTTCTCCGCGCCGGTGCGCGACCAGCCCGAGGCCGCCCATGCGCTGGAGAAGTCGCTCGAGTCGGCAGGCGACTCGAATCCGTCAAGGCTCCCGCTCAGGTCGGCGAAGGCCGACAGGGTGGAGCGCACGGTGCTGCCGGGCGCCGCCAGGTCGACCGAGGTCGGGCCGTAGTTCGAGAAGCTCGCGCGCGCGTCGGTCTGGGTGGTGGCCGCGACGCAGACCAGGTTCGCCGCGGTGATGTTGCAGGGGTAGACGGTGTTGCCGGGGCTGTCGATGTTCCTGTTGTCGTTCCCCGCCGCGACCACGTAGAGCGTGTCGGCGTGAGAGCCGACCACCTGGCTCACGGTGGTCGAGAAGCCGGCGCCGGTGAGCGAGGCGTTGACCACGTCGGCGCCCATGTCGGCCGCGTAGTCGAAGCCCTCAGCGAGAGCGAGGGCCGTGCCGCCGCCGGGGCGCAGCACGCGCACGGGCATCAGCCGCACGTCTTGGGCAACCCCCGTCACGCCCACTCCGTTGTCGCCCTCGGCCCCGATGGTCCCCGCCACGTGGGTGCCGTGGTTCTCGAGGTCGCGCGGATCGGAGTCGCCGTCGATGGCGTCCCAGCCGCGGACGTCGTCCACGTAGCCGTTGCCGTCGTCGTCCACGCCCTCCGTGCCGCCGGCCTCGGCGTCGTTCTGCCACATGCGGCCGGCCAGGTCCGGGTGGTCGTAGGCGACGCCGGTGTCGGCCACCGCGACGGTGACGTCGCCACTGCCGCGCGTGATGTCCCACGCCTCCGGCGCGTCGATGTCCTTGTCGGCCGTCCCGGTGCTGCCGTTCACCGTCTGACCGGTGTTGTTGAGGCCCCACAGCGAGCCGAACAGAGGGTCGTCGGGGATGGACGCGGGGCGGACCACCGTGTTGGGCTCCGCGTAGCGCACGCGGCCTGTCGGCCTCGAGCTCGCGATCGGCCTGGCCGACCGACTGGCCCGGCTCGGCCTGCACGAGCTGGGTGCCCGAGAGGCGGGAGCCACGCTCGAAGGTCACGTCGGCGTCGGCGCGGGCGTCGGCGCGGTCCGCGGCCGAGACGCCGGGCTCGAAGCGGACGATCAGCTCACCGGGGACGCCCTGCGCTGCCGCGTGGGCAGGGGCCGCCAGGCCCAGGAGGGCGAGGCATGCGGCAGCCACCCCGATTCGTGGCATCACCCTTACATCGTCGCGATGCCGGAAAAGGTTGAGCGCAGGCGCGCTCAGGCGGCCAAACGTCTACACAGGTCCGCCAGGTCTCGCTTCTCGGCCTCGTCGAGGCCTCCGAACGCGTTCGACACCCGCTCGGTGTGCGCTGGGAACAACCTCTCGGCCAGCGCCGCCCCGGCCCGGGTGATGTCGACGGCCGACGCCCGGCGGTCGTGCTCCAGGCGCCGGCGCAGGACCAACCCCCGCGCCTCCAGCGTCGCCACGATCTCCGTGGCGTTGGCCTTCGTCAGGCCCAAGCGCCGCCGCAGCGCCCGCAGCTCGATCGAGCCCCCTGCGGTGGTCAGGACCACCAGCACGGAGAAGCCGGCCGCCGTGACTCCCTCGCGCTCCAGCTCGGCCGACAGCGAGCGGCGAAGCGAGGTCTCGGCGCGCAGCAGCGCCTCCAGCGCACGATGGGCCAGCGGGTCACCGACCTCCAACGCCCTCATGGGGCGAGAAACTAAGCGTGGCTTCGGACGATCTCGCCGGGCTCGGCCTCGGCGCCGGCCGCCCGGGTGGGCGCGGTGAGCGGCTGATCGTCGTCCAGCATCCCGCGGAGGCGCTCCACCGCCTCGCTGGGCGCGTTGCCGAGGCTCGGCACCGAGCGCTCACCCTTGACCGGCATCGACTCGCGGTACTCGACCACCGGCGCCGACGAGCCGACCTGCTTGACCGCGTACATGAGCCGGCCGACCACCTCGAGCGTCGCGTCGCCGCCGGCGAACACGAAGGCGCTCGGCGTCACGGCGCGGATGGCGCGAGCGGCGCGCTCGGGCGGGAGCCCGAAGGACAGCAGGAGTGTCGGGAAGCTTGCGCGGCGCAGCGCCAGCTCCAGCGCCTGGACGTGAAGGGCCTCCATGTCGAGGCGGTCGCTGGCGTCGAAGATCACCACGGACTCCTCGCGGTTGGCCGGCGAGGCGAGGCGGCGCTGTGCGTGGAGCCAGCCGGTGGCCCAGCGGCAGGCCAGCTCCAGCTCCGGCTCGCGCGAGGCGCGGTCGTCGGCGGCCTCGACGGCCGGGAGCAGGACGTCCTCGACGGTGCGCTCCACCGAGCGCACGGCGAGGCTCTCCTCGAGCACGCGGTCGGCGGCGGTCTCGTCGAAGCGGTCGAAGGCGTCGACCAAGCGGTTGGCCGAACTGGGGCCCTCGCCCCGGCGGCGGGCCACCTCGATGGCCGAGGAGATGTTGTGGGTCTCCAGCAGCGCCCGCCGCAGCGCCTCGAGCTCGGCGAGGTCGTACTGGCGGTGCCCGCCCGCGGTCCTGCGCGGGCGCGGGTAGGTGAAGCGGCGCTCCCACGAGCGCAGCGTGTTGGGGCTGACGCCGAGCAGCTCGGCGGCAGCGTGGGTACGGATCCCGGCCATCTCCAGGAGTCTTTTCGCTGCTCAGCGGGTGTTTCGCAACCGTTGCACTGGCTCTTGCACCGAAACCAGCGCGGCCCGCGGGGGTCCGCAGGTGCTCACGAGCAGCGACAACGAGCCCGCCTGGACCCGCAGAGGGCGGTCCATCCGCCGCAGCGCGGCGCGCTTCACCGCGCGTCCCAGCTCGCTGTCGGGGTCGGGGAGCCGGTCCTCGAACATGGCCTCGCCGGCCTCGCTCACCGCCTTGACCTCGAGGTCGTGGCCGACGACGGCGAAGGCGGGCCCG
>CAWEOW010000025.1:0-87940 GCA_963810745.1 uncultured Thermoleophilaceae bacterium | reverse complement strand
TCGACGAGCAGACGGAGCCCTGGGGGATCAAGGTCACGATCGTCGAGATCAAGGACGTCGAGATTCCGGGAGCGCATGCAGTCCGCCCTGGCTCGCCAGGCCGAGGCAGAGCGCAACCGCCGGGCCAAAGTGATCAACGCTGAGGGCGAGTTCCAGGCGGCCGCCAAGCTGGCCGAAGCCGCGGAGGTCATCGAGCCGAACCCGGTCACGCTCCAACTGAGGTACCTGCAGGCGCTGACCGAGATCAGCGGCAACCAGAGCTCGACCATCGTCTTCCCCTTGCCGCTCGACATGGTGCGCCCGCTGCTCGAGCGGGGCATGGGCAACGCGGCGACCGCCTCGGAGGAGTCCGCGGGGGCGACCCCGGAGCAGGCCCACCTCGAGGCCGACACCGGCGTGCCCTTGCTGCCCGGGCGCGAACCGAGGGCCTCCAAGGGGGCCCGCGGCACGCACGCTTAGGGCTGCCGGTCGGGAGCGGTCGCGACGTCATCGGCCGAGAATGCTTCCCTATCTTCGCCCTGGAGCACTACGGAGGAGATCCGTGTATGAGGCAGGCTGCCTCACCGCGCAAGCAGCACGCGCTCGAGCTGTTCTCGGGCCTGCCGGACCGGTATGACCGGATGGGGGCGGTCCTGAGCTTCGGCCAGGACCCGCGCTGGCGGTGCGCCCTTGTCGCCTCCGTCGAGGCGTCTCCCGACGACCGAGTCCTGGACGTGGCGACTGGAACCGGTCTCGTGGCGGAGGCACTGGTACGCCGGTACGGGTGCTCCGTCGTAGGGCTCGATCAGAGCGAGGCAATGCTGGCCGGCGCGCGCCACCGGGTCGCGGCACGTCCGGCGCTCGGGCGGCGGGTGGAGCTGGTGCACGCGGAGGCCGAGGAGCTCCCATTCGAGGATGCGAGCTTCGACGCCGTCACGTTCACCTACCTCCTGCGCTACGTCGACGATCCGGCCGCCACGATGCGCGAGCTCGCTCGGGTGCTCAAGCCGGGCGGCCGGATGGCGTCGCTCGAGTTCGGTGTTCCCCGCTCGCCGCCGCTGCAGGCTCTGTGGCAGGCTTACACGCGGCTCGGGCTTCCCGCGATCGGACGCCTGGTCTCGCGCGAGTGGTACGACGTTGGCCGCTTCCTCGGACCAAGCATCTCGGCCTTCGACAAGCGCCACCCGGACTCTGCCCTTCGGAGCCTGTGGGCGGACGCCGGCGTACCCCTTCAGGGGCTGCGTCGCATGAGCTTCGGGGCGGGTGTCGTGCTTTGGGGGGTGAGAGAGCCTGCGGACGTCTCTTGACCGACCCGCCTTCTATGCACTTCGCTCGGGCGGGTGGCGCGACCTCATCACGCTCGTCCACCCTCCGTACACGGGTTGGCATCTGAGCTACGTCGCGCTCGGCGCGGCCTTTGCCCCGACTCTGCACTGGGACCGGCTTGCGGCCGCTCTCGCCGCCTTCCTACTCGCGGTCGGGGTCTCCGCCCACGCGCTGGACGAGCTCCAGGGGCGGCCGCTCGGCACACGCCTGTCCGACTCCGCCCTGATCGCCCTCGCGACAGCGGGCCTGGTCGGTGCCACCGGGATCGGAGTGGCCGGGCTCGTCGTGGTGTCCCTGACGCTGGCCCCGTTCGTGGCCGCCGGAGTCTTCCTGGTGCTCGCCTACAACCTCGAGTTATTCGGCGGACGCTTCCACACCGATTTCTGGTTCGCAGCCGCATGGGGCGCGTTCCCGGCTGCCACCAGCTACTGGGCGAACGCCCTCTCGTTCCGCGCCGCGGGAGCCCTGGTGACGGTCGCCTGCTTCGCGCTCAGCGTGGGCCAGCGCCGCTTGAGTAGTCCCGCGCGAGAACTGCGTCGGCGCACCGAGTCGGTCACCGGCCGACAGCGGTTGAGCGACGGGAGCGTGATGGAGCTATCGGCAGAGCGTCTGGTTGCGCCGCTCGATGGCGCGCTCTATGCGCTGTCCCTGGCCATGATCCTGCTCGCGTGCGCGGCGGTGCTGGCTCGTCTCTAAGTGCGGATCACGTCGCGCTTCAGCAGGGCTTCTCAGAGTGGGCGCGGCTGGGTTTGAACCCAGCGACCTCTCGCGTGCGAGGACTGCGAGGGCGATTGCGGTGCTACTGCGGGCTGCTGCGATCTCCCTGCGTTACGAGGCCCTTGTTGGCGCGCTAGTCCTCAGATAGGTTCGCCGTGCCAACAAGCGGCAGAGGAGGACCCCGTGCACGCAGTCGCCGTCACCGTCACCATCAACGATCGAGACGCAGCCGAGAAGCAGTTGCACGAGCAGACAGTCCCTGGGGTGTCGCACGCCCCCGGGTTCGTAAGCGGGGTTTGGGCACGGAAGGACGACTCGGGCATGTCGATGGTCGTCTTCGAGTCCGAGGAAGCCGCCAACGGCGCGGCCGAAAGGATCCCCTCGATGATTACTGACGCCGTCACGCTCGAGAACGTCGAGGTGCGCGAGGTCGTGGCGCGGGCCTAACGCACCCTGGTGCCCGGCGGGCCGAGCTTCCAGGGGGGTTCACGGGATGGGCGCGGCTGGGTTCGAACCAGCGACCTCTCGCGTGTGAGGTCTGCGACGGCTGTTGCGGTCTGTTGCCGTTTGCTGCGATCTCCCTCTGGGATCGCGCATTTCCCTCCTAGCCGTTGCCATCTGCTGCCGTCTGCTGTGATCTGCCGCTTCCACGGCGCTTCCACGGACGGGATACTGGGCGGGCGATGTCGCGGGAGAACGTGGAGGTGGTCCGCCGTGCGGTCGAGGCTTACCGGCGCGGGGACTTTGACGCGGCGCTTGCCGACGTCCATCCAGAGGTTGCCTGGCACCCCTTCGAGGAGGCTCCGATGCAGGGGGTCGAGGCCGTTCGCGCCTACTTGACGAGGTGGGAGAGCGACTGGGAGGAGCTGGAGACGACCCCAGAGGAGTTCATCGACGCCGGTGATCAGGTTGTCGCCGTCGTCCACTTTCGAGGACGGGGGCGGGGTAGCGGCATCGAGGTTGATGCCCGCTCCTACTCCGTCCACACCGTCCGCGATGGCAAGACGGTCGCTATGGAGGAGTTCCTCGAGCGAGATGAAGCCCTCAAAGCCGTGGGGCTATCGGAGTAGGCGATGTCGCAGGAGAACGTGGAGCTTGCCCGCCGCCTCTTCGAGGAGTTCAACCGGACGTTCACCGAGGAGACTGGCGACCTGTATGCGTTGATGGACCCGGATGTCGAGTTGATTCCCGTCAACGCCCTCCTTGAGGGAACGACCTACCACGGCCTCGACGGGGCGCGGCAATGGATCGATGATCTGAAGCGGGATTGGGCGGAGTTCGAGGCAAGGCCGGAGCAGTTCCTGGACCTTGGCGACGACCGGGTCTTGGCCCTGGGCTTGTGGCGTGCGAAGGGTCGCGAAGGCGGCGTGCCGCTCCATATCCCGCAAGCGGCCTGGCTCGGGCAGTTTCGGGAGGAAAGGCTCGTCCGGCTGCAAAGCTTCACCGAGCGAAAGAAGGCCCTCGAAGCCGTAGGGCTGTCGGAGTAGGCGATGTCGCAGAAGAACGTGGAGGTCGTGCGACGGGCCGTGGACGGCTGGAATCGCGGCGACGTAGACGCCTGGATGGAGGCTGCCCACCCGGAGGTCGAGTGGTCCTCCGGGGTACAAAGGCTGGTCGAGGGCACTCAGACGGTCTGGCGAGGGCGGGATGAGGTGCGCCGCTTCTGGGACGAATGGCACGCACTCTGGGACCTGTCCATCCAGATCTCGGAGTTCCGCAACATCGGCGACACGATCGTCGCTCTCGGCCAGATGCAGATACGTGGCAAGGCGAGCGGCATCGATCTGGACCAGTCCGTTGCTTACGTGGTCGAGTTCGACAGCGGCCTGATCCGAAAGATGAGCGCCTACTTGGACGAGGCCGAGGCCCTCCAAGCCGCTGGGCTGTCGGAGTAGGCGATGTCGCAGGAGAACGAGACGGCCCTGGTGGGGCGGTCAAATACGGCTATAAACCCGTAGGAGCAGGGACTTCCGGGATGGGCGCGGCTGGGTTCGAACCAGCGACCTCTCGCGTGTGAGGTCTACGACGGCTGCTGCGGTCTGCTGCCGGCTGCTGCGATCTCCCTCTATTACAGCGAATCCCCGGATCTAGCTGCTGCCATCTGCTGCCGTCTGCTGTGGTCTGCCGCTTCCACGGTGCTTCCACGAACGGGATACTGGGCGGGCGATGTCGCACGAGAACGTGGACTTCGCTTCCGACCTCTTCGCAGGGGTGGAGGCTCTGGAGAAGGATGCTTTGCTTGCTGCCCTTCCTGACCTGATCGAGCAGACCTGTGACCCGGAGATCGAGTGGGTGGAAGACCCGAAGCGTGCCGACGGCCGCGTATACCGGGGCCACCGGGGTGTGCGCGACTCCTGGGAGCAATGGCTTGAGAACTTCGAGGAGCACGGCTTCGAGATCGAGCGCATCAGCGATCACGGGGACCGTGTGCTGGTCGTCGGCGTCGAGCATGGACGCGGACGCGCGAGCGATGCATCCGTTAGATCGCGCCTCTACATGGTCCTCACCTTTCGAGCGGGCAAGATCCTCCGCTACCAGGAGTTCTCTGACGAGCAGCAGGCCCTCGAAGCCGCCGGGCTGTCGGAGTAGGCGATGTCGCAGGAGAACGTGGAGCGTTTGCGCGCAGCCTTCGAGAACTTCCGTGCCGGCCGGAGCGACTTCGGTGTCGAACTTCTCGACCCCGAGGTCGAATGGGATGCCTCCGAGACACCCGCGCCGGACATCGCAGGGGTCTACCGGGGGATCGAGGGCGTTAGGCAGTTCTGGCGAGGCTGGCTCGCCGCCTGGGAAACCGTCGAGTTCGAGTACGAGCTACTCGACGCCGGGGACCGCGTAGTCGCGCTCATCGACCAGCGGATGCGCGGGCGCTCCAGTGGGATTGAGGTGCCCTTCGGCAAGTACGCGCACGTCTACACGTTCAGGGGCGGGTTGATCGTCCACAGGAGGAGCTACAAGGACCAGGCCGAAGCCCTCGAAGCCGTGGGGCTGTCGGAGTAGGCGATGTCGCAGGAGAGCGTGGAGGTGGTGCAGGACGGCTTCCGCGCACTCGCACGCGGCGACTTCGAGTCCTTCCTCGCCCTCCTCGATCAAGACGTCGAGTGGGTGAATCCGCCTTACGCCGTCGAGCCTGGAACGAGACAAGGAATCGGCGAGTTCCGAGTGGCTCTCGACCGGCTGCGCGCAAGTTTCGGGGACATCCGGCCCGAGGTCCTCGAGATGATCGAAGCGGGAGATGGCGTCCTCGTCGTCGGACGCTGGAGGGGAGAGGGAACAGGCAGCGGCGTTCCGATGGAAGCGACCTTCTCTTCTGTCGTCACCGTGCAAGACGGCAAGGTCGTTCGGTACGAATGGTTCCGCGAGAAGGCCGAGGCCCTCCAAGCCGTGGGCCTCGGGGAGTAGGCGATGTCGCGGCCGGCGACGATGGGCGCGGCTGGGTTCGAACCAGCGACCTCTCGCGTGTGAGATCTACGACGGCTGCTGCGGTCTGTTGCCATCTGCTGCGATCTCCCTCGGGAATCGCGCATCTCCCCTGCTAGCCACTGCCATCTGCTGCCGTCTGCTGTGGTCTGTCGCTTCCACAGCGCTTCCACGGGCGGAGGCATCCCAAGGCGAGATGGGCAGATCAAGCGGCCCGCGGAGCGGCACGCATCGGGGCTGGCATCAGCGCCGCCCCGCCGATGACAAGACAGAAGGCGAGGACGCGGCCGATGACGGCGGGGGCACCCGAGCCGATCGGCTCGTGGAACACCAGGATTCCCCCGAGGATCGCCGTGAGGTTGGCGGCCACGGAGGTGATCGCGATCACCTCGACGCCCTCTCCGATCTGGAGGCTGCGGGCTGAGGCATAGAAAGCGATCACCCCAGCGACGAGCGCGGTCAGGGACCAGGGGCTCAACAGCCCGAACAGTGGCCCGGCCTCTGCGTGGGTGAGGTACTTGATGGCTACGTCGGACACGCCCCACAGCGCACCGGCGGTCGCGCCGAGGAGCAGGCCCTCGCCGCGGGGCTGCATGTGGCGACGGGCCGCGATCCGTAGCAGCACGGCGACGATGACGAAGAGCCCGCCCTCGACGCCGATCAGCGCGGCCAGCGAAGCCTGCTCGGGATCACTCGCGCCGCCGCCGGTCACCCCGATGATCGCGAGCCCGGCCGCCGTGATCGTCACGCCGATCCACTGCCGCCGTCCGAGGTGAAAGCCGAAGAAACGCTCGGCAAATACCGCCAGGAACACCAGCCCGCCGGCCAAGACTGCCTGCACGATCGACAGCGGCGCTAGCGAGAGCGCCCCGACGTGCAGGGCAAAGCCGACCACCGCCACGAGCCACCCGACCAGGAACCATTTGGAGCGAAGTAGATCGGCTGCGCTCCGAAGCGGGCGGCGAACCTGGACTGGCGGGGCGGCCACCGCGCCCCGGTGCTTGAACAGGAAAGCCACGTTGGTGGCGGCCGCCGAGCCCAGCGCGAGGACCAATCCCAGGATCACAAGAGTCCGGTCGATTCACCCATACGCGTCGCCCGGGAAGTCTGCCTGGCCGCGCTCCGAGCGACAGACGCCCTCGCCCGGGCCGTACCCTTGTTTGGCAGCGGCTCCATCGCCAATGAACTTGATTGGCTCGACGGAAAGGCGCTTGGTGAAGACGGAGACGGTCCTCGCAGGAGTCACGGTCGCGGACTTCGAGTTCTCGCTGGACTGGTACGAGCGCCTACTCGGCCGGGCACCGGACCAGCGGCCGATGGACGGCCTCGCGCAGTGGCGGGTGTCCGACACCGCCCTCTTCCAAGTACTGGAGGAGCCCGAGCGCGCCGGGGGTTCCGTCGTCGGCTTCACGGTGGCCGACCTGGCCGCGGAGGTGGAGGAACTCAGGGTCCGGGGCATCACGCCCGAGCACGACGAGCGGACTTCGGACCGAGTGCTGTTCGAGACCTTCCTCGATCCCGATGGGAACAAGGTCGGTCTCCTGGCGAGGAGGGACGCCGCGTGATCCGGCTCAGCAGCGCCGAGGCCTCGTGCGCGCGATCTTCCGCCGCTTGGCGCGACGGGCTAACTTGATTGCTAACCGCTCCAAGACCGAGGCAAGCAGATGAAAATCCTGGATGCCCTTCGCAAACGCCGCTCTCACGCGGAGGCCCCTCGCGATGACCCAAGCGCACCGGATGCAGCTGAGCTCCCGTTCCCGGGCTACGACAAGCTCGATCACAAGGAGATCGGGACCCGGCTCCACGAGCTCTCCCAGGCCGAGCTGGACGCGGTCGAAAGCTACGAGCGGTCTCACAGGAACCGGCGGGAGGTGCTCGACCAGGTGCGCTACATGCATTCGCGCGAGCCGCTTCCCGGCTACGACGCTCTCAGCCCCGAGCAGATCGTCGAAGCTCTCGCCGACGCCGACGCAGAAACGGTAAAGGCAGTGCGCGACTACGAGCGCAAGTTCAAACATCGCCAACAGGTGATGAACGAAGCTGCCCGAGTCCTTCCGACCGCCCCGCCGAGCGCCGGAGAGGTTCAGGCGCGCGAGGAGACAGAAACACGCGTCCGTAAAGGGTTCGCGCAGCGAGATAAGTCCGCCGACGATCTGCGCGAGTAGCTCTCGGCGACGCCCGGCAGGCTGAGGAGGGGCTGAGGAGTGCGCCCGGGAAGGGAGCCGGGGGACGCCCCCACCGGCCTCAGCTTGGGAGCCTCCTCGCAGGTGACCAGCAGCGAGGCCGGGCGTAGGTCTGCCGTTTGTTGCCGCCGGCGGTGGTCTGTCGCTTCCACTGCGCTTTCCAAGACCTGCCGAGAGGAAGGCGTGGGGGGCCCATACGAGGCGAAAACCGCTCTGGGACGGGCGTCTGGGTGATGGGCGCGGCTGGGTTCGAACCAGCGACCTCTCGCGTGTGAGGCGAGCGCTCTCCCACTGAGCTACGCGCCCGGGAGAGGGCGCCGATTCTAGAGCCAGGAGGAGGGGATCCCGGGCGGGACCGGCCCGGGGTGATCCGGAAGGACCCGGCGGGCGTGCGCGCCCGCCGGCCGCCCCTCGATCAGCGGCGCCAGCTCGGGGAAGCCGAGCAGTACGCGCGTGGTGGTCCCGATCTGGAAGTCGGCCGCGTTGAGCTCCTCGCCGCCGAGCACACCGCTGGCGATGAGCGCGTCGATGTGGTCGAGGTGCACGGGCAGCGCTAGGACGCCGGTGCGCGAGCGGCGCTCGTCCGCGCCGCCCGTCCGCGCGAAGAGGGCCGCAAGCGGGAGGATGGCCGCGCCGGTCACCCGCGCCAGCGGCACACCCGTCACCTCCATCAGCCAGCGGCGCGAGGCGAGGCTGCGCGTGCTCTGCCAGCGAAGCAGCACGCGAGGGATGGGCTGGTACTCGGCCTCGCCCCAGCGCTCGGCCTCCTCGACGTGCCGCCGGTCCTCCGCGGGATAGAGCGCCGGCTCGGGCCGCACGCGCTCGAGCTCGCGGGCGATCGCTCGCGAGCCCTGGATGCGCCGTCCGTCGAGCCGCAGCGCGGGCACGGTCCCGTGGCGAAAGCCCAGGCCCCGAAGCACGACCGGCTGCGAGCCGGGAAGCAGCTCCACCACGCGCGGCTCGAAACCCTTGTGGCGCAACATCCCCAGCGCCGCCTGGCTCGGATGCGAGACCTTCAGCGAGTAGAGCGTCGCGCCGATGGGCGCAGGCTATGCCTGTCAGGATCGGCCCATGTCCGGTGCCCTGCTGATCGTCGACGCGCCGTCCCTGATGTTCCGGGCCTTCCATGCCCTGCCGACGTCGATCACCGACGACAACGACCGCCCGGTCAACGCCCTCCTGGGCACGGCCAACATGCTGTTGCAGGAGATCGACACGCACGATCCACGCGCGACCGTCCTCTGCTTCGGCCCCGACGCCGCGGAGTACCGCACCGAGCTCTATCCGGACTACCACGCCGACAGGCCGCCGCTGCCCGACGAGCTGGCGCCTCAATGGGCGGCGGTCGACGACTTCTTCGGCGCGTTTGGCTTCACCATCGCCAACCACGATTCGCTCGAGGCCGACGACCTGCTCGGCTCCTACTCGCGCCGCGAGGCCGAGGCCGGCGGCGAGGCACTCGTGCTCACCGGCGACCGCGACATGTACCAGTGCGCCACCGACCGCATCACCGTCCTCTACGTCAAGACGGGCGCGCGAGGGGCGGACGTGGTGGACCCCAAGGAGGTGCGCAAGCGCTACGGGATCGATCCCGGCCAGGTGCCCGACTTCATCGCTCTGCGCGGCGACCCCAGCGACGGCCTGCCCGGCGCCAAGGGCATCGGGGAGAAGACGGCGGCCGACCTGCTCCAGCGCCACGGCACCCTCGAGGCCACGCTGAACGCCGCGGTCAAGGAGAGCAAGCCCAGCGTGCGAGGCGCGCTGATGGCCGACCCCGAGCTCCTCAGGTCCTTCAAGGAGATCGCGACTCTGCGCGACACCGAGGTCGAGCTGCCGCCTGACACCGCGCTCGACCGCGAAGCCGCGGCGGCCAAGGCCGAGGAGTACGGGATGAACCGGCTTGCCGCACGCCTGCGGCCTGCATAAATGGCTGACAGTGGTCCGCCGCCTCGCGATCAAGTCGCGCTAGGCTCCTCTACGGACCGTGCTAGGCGGGGAATTAGCGGTGTCCTGTACCTGCAATCCGCTCTAGCAGGGCTGAACTCCCACCCGAGGAGCGAGGCCATCGGGGTCAGTACGCCGCCCTGAGGCGGTGACGGCCGGGTCCCACGCGGTGAGCGCTCGCGAACCAGGTCAGATCCGGGAGGAAGCAGCCTTAAGCGAAATCGCTCATGCGCCGTGGATTCGCCTGGCCCGAGCCAAGGGACGGCGGGCACGCCCGAGGACCTCCTTCGACGGTGGGTGCACGGTCCACTTTTCGACCATGCGAGTCGCTCTCGTCCCCGTCCTGCTCGCCTGCGTCCTGATATCGGCCTGCGGCGGGACGGACAGCGGAGAGCTCGCGGACTCAGTCAAGAGCGCCGTGGAGCGGGCCTACGAGAAGAGCGGGGCGACCGCGCTCGACGAGAAGAAGACCACGGGCGCGGAGTGTGTCGAGCGGTCCGGCGGCTGGAGGTGCACCGTCAGGTCCGATGAGGAAACCCTCGTCTACGACGTGGTCGTTGGCCAGGACGACTGCTGGAAGGGGAAGCTCGCGGAGACACGCGACACCTCCGCTCGGGCCATTCCCGTGCAGCTCCGCATCGAGCCCAGGCGCGACTTCGAGTCCCCCCGCGGCTGCCTCTGAAAGGAAGCCTGGCCGCCGTCCGGACGGCGGCTAGCATGGCCCGAGCCGATGCTCTCGCTCTATCGCCGCCACCGCCCGAGGACCTTCGACGAGGTGGTCGGGCAGGAGCACATCGTCAAGACGCTCCGCAACGCGATCGAGCTCGGGAAGGTCCACCACGCCTACCTGTTCGTCGGCTCCCGCGGCACCGGTAAGACCAGCGTCGCCAAGCTGCTCGCCTGCGCGCTGAACGCCGAGGGCGGCCCCACAGCTGACTTCGATCCCAACGCCCCGAACGCCACGGCGATCATGGGCGGCACGTCTCTCGACGTGGTGGAGATGGACGCCGCATCCAACAACTCGGTCGACGACATCCGCGAGCTGCGCGAGAACGTGGCGCTCGCGCCGATGGGCGGCAGCCGGCGCGTCTACATCCTCGACGAGGCGCACATGCTCACCACGCAGGCGTGGAACGCGTTCCTCAAGACGCTCGAGGAGCCGCCGCCGCACGTGGTGTTCGTGCTGGCCACCACCGAGGCGCACAAGGTGCCGGCCACGATCATCGACCGCTGCCACCAGTTCCGCTTCCACCGCCCGTCGCTGAACCAGGTCGCCGGCGTGGTCAAGAAGGTCGCCGGGCAGGAGCAGATCCAGGTTCCCGATGCCGCCGTCGGCATGATCGCCCGTTCGGCGACCGGCTCCTTCCGCGACGCCCTCGGGACGCTCGAGCAGATGGTCACCTACGGCGGCAAGGAGCTCGAGCTCGACGACGTGCTCGAGGTGCTCGGAGTGGCCGACGCCGCGGTGGTCCTCGACACCACGGAGGCGATCGCCGACCACGACCCCAAGGCCGCGCTGCTCGCGGTACGCCGCCTGGCCGAGTCGGGCCTCGACTTCACCCAGTTCATGCGCGAGCTGACCGCGCATCTGCGCCAGCTCTACGAGGTGCAGATCCTGGGCGAAGTGCCCGAGTCGTTCTCGGTCACCGCCGAGAACACGGAGCGCCTCACCGCTCAGGCCGCGCGGCTCAAGCAGGCCGAGCTGCTGCGGGCGATCGACCTGCTGGCGGCGGCCCTGGCCGCGGTCAAGGAGGGCTCGGAGCCGCTCATCCAGCTCGAGGTCGCCCTGCTCAAGGCAACCCAGCCGCAGGCCGACGCCTCGTTGCAGGCGCTCATGTTCCGCATCGAGCAGCTCGAGAGCCGGCTCGGCGGCGCCGGCTCGGTGCCGGAGGGCGGCAGCGCCGAGCCCGCATCCAGCCCCAACCCGAGCCCGCCCCCGGTGGCCAAGGCCTCGGGTGGTGGCGGCGCCGTCGCGGCAGCCGCGGTGGTGGAGGACCCCGACGAGGAGCCTCAGGCCCTCGCCACGGTGACCTTCGAACGGATCTGCGAGCTCTGGCCCGCGCTCTGCGAAGCCGTCAGCGAGAGCAACGCCATGGTCGCCGCGGTGCTCACCGAGGCCCGACCCTCCGCACTCGACGGCGACAGGCTGACGGTGTCCTTCGCCGAGGGAGCGGCCTTCATGCGCAAGAAGGCCGAGGCCAACGGCGAGCTGCTGCGCGGCGCGCTGCGCGGTCTCACCGGCCAGGCTCTGACGCTCGGCTTCGAGCTGGGCGGCGGCCCAGCGGCGGCACCCGCCACACTCAGCGAGGACGAGCTGATCGCGCGCCTGAAGGAGAGGCTGGCCGCGGAAGAGGTCTTCGAGGAAGAAGAGGAGCAGAGCTGATGGCTCAGCAGCCCAACATGAATCAGATGCTGAAGCAGGTCCAGGCCATGCAGGCCGAGGTGGCCAAGGCCCAGGAGTCGCTCAAGGACGAGACCGTCGAGGCCACTGCCGGCGGCGGCATGGTCAGGGTCGTGATGAGCGGCGATCTCGAGCTCAAGGAGCTGAAGATCGACCCGGACGCCGTTGACCCCGACGACGTCGAGCTGCTGCAGGACATGGTCACCGCCGCCGTCACCGAGGCGCTGCGCTCGGCCCAGGAGCTGGCCGCCTCGAAGATGGGCGCCGCCACCGGCGGGCTCGGCGGCCTAGGGCTGCCGGGCCTCTAGGCCAGCGTCAGCTGCGGGGCCTCGAGATCGAGTAGCGCCCGCTTTCGCTCGAGCCCGCCGCCGTAGCCGGTCAGCGCGCCGTCCACCGCCACCACCCGGTGGCAGGGCACGATGATCGGTACCGGCGTACGGCCCACCGTCGCGGCCACCTCGCGCACCTCGTCGGGCCGCCCGACGGCCCGCGCCAGCGCGGAGTAGCTGACCGTCTCGCCGTAGGGGATGGTGCGCAGCTCCTGCCACACGCGGCGCTGGCTGTCGCTGCCGCGCAGCTCGAGCGGCAGGCCAAACGCGGTGCGCTCGCCCGCGAAGTACTCAGCCAGCTGACGACTTGCTTCGGCGAGCGCGCCGTCGTCGCGCCGAGCCGGGGGCCGGTCCCGGCCCGGGAAGCGGAGCTCGCAGATGCGGCCGTCCTCGCTCACCAACGTGAGCGGGCCGATCGGGCTGTCGAACACCGACCACATTCACCTCATTGATACTCGCCGGGTCGGCGCCACCACGAGTAGGGCGGCGACTGCGGCCGGCCCGGCGGCGTGTCCTCCCACTCCTCCTGACGCCCGAACGGGGTCAGGTCGAGGAAGGTCCAGGTGCTGCCCAGCGCCTCCACGCCGCGGCTGCGTGTCTCGTAGGTGAGGAACACGCGGTCGCCGTCGCGCAGGAAGACGTCGAGCGCGAAGTAGTTCGTGGTCCCGCACGCTTCCTGGAACTCGGTGCCGACGGGCGTGTACCAGGGCACCGACCAGGCGTTGCGGCGCTTGACCTCGGCGATCTCGTCCTGCGGAGCGGTCGAGAAGTGCGCCCACGAGACGTCGCGGGCATTCAGGTGGTCGAGTGGGCTGATCTGGTCGGTGAACATCGAGCAGCCGCCACAGGGTGGGCCGCCCGGGGGGAACCAGAAGTGGTAGGCGATGAGCTGACTGCGGCCGTCGAACAGGTCGATGAAGTTCAGCTCGCCGTCTGGGCCCTCGAAGCGGTAGTCGGCGGAGAACTCGGTCATCGGCTGGCGCCGGCGCTCGGCGGCGAGCGCGTCCCGAGCCCGCGTGGCCTCCTTCTCCTTGGCCAGCAGCTCCTCGTGCGACTGCTGCCACTCCTCTCTCGTCACTATCGGCGGTAGCTCCATACCGGCAACCTACCCGACTTAGTTCCTTTAGTAAACTCATTTGCAATGCAGCGAACCGACTTCGCCTCCATGCCCTGCTCGATCGCCCGCAGCGTGGCCGTGGCGGGCGAACCGTGGTCGCCACTGGTGATCCGCGACGTATACATCGGCATCAACCGTTTCGACGACCTCCAGCACGACCTCGGCATCTCGCGCAAGGTGCTGGCCGAGCGCCTCAAGCACCTGGTCGACGCCGGCCTGCTCGAGCGCCGGCCCTACTCCGACCGTCCGCCACGGCACGAGTACGTGCTCACGCAGATGGGCTCGGAGTTCATGGACGTGCTGATGGCGATGGTGGCCTGGGGTGACCGTTGGACCGCCGGCGACGCCGGCCCGCCGGTCCTCTACCGGCACCGGGAGTGCGGGCAGATCACCCACGTCGAGCCCCACTGTGCGGCCTGCGGCGAGCCGCTGCGCTCGGGCGACGTGGACCTGGAGCCCGGCCCGGGTCTGCCCGCCGCTTGACGCCACCGCGCCCACCCGTCTCGGCGCCCGTCCTGCTGTGGCGATCGTTCGGCGAGGTGCTGCCCATCTCCTCGCGCGAGCTGGCCGGCTGGCACGAGCGCGCCGAGGCGATTCCCGACCCCGAGCTGCGCCGCCAGGCCCTGGCCTCGCTGCGGCTCAAGCGTTTCCACGCCGACGGCGGCGCCGTGTACGCCACGGGCGCCCCGCCGGGCCCGGACCGCGACCGCCTGGTCCGCTTGATCGTCGCCTTCCAGACGATCAGCGACTACCTCGACAACCTGTGCGACCGGGCGGGCTCGCTGGACCCCGAGGAGTTCCGCCGGCTCCACGGGGCGATGACCGACGCGGTCGGTCCCACGGCCCAGGGCCCGTACGACGGGCGCGAGGACGGCGGCTACCTCGAGGCCCTCGTCGCCACCTGCCGGCGGGAGATCGCGCGCCTGCCGGGCTACCCGCAGGTCGCCCCGCACGTCGCCGAGCTGGTCGGCCTCTACTGCGACCTCCAGGTGCACAAGCACGTGCGGCACGAGGAGCGTGCGCCGCGCTTGCGCGAGTGGGCGCCCGGGGGTGAACTCGACTGGTGGGAGTTCTCGGCGGCCACCGGCTCGACGCTGGGGATATTCGCGCTCTTCATGGCCGCGCTCGACCCGGACCTGCCGCCGGAGGCGGCCGGCGCGGTCCACGAGGCCTACTTCCCCTGGGTGGGCGCCCTCCACATCCTGCTCGACTACCTGATCGACCTCGAGGAGGACCGCGAGGGCGGCGACCTCAACTTCGTGGCGCAGTACCCCTCGCCCGAGCGCGCGTACGCCCGCATCGAGTGGCTGCTCGGCCGGTCTCTGGAAGCGGTGCCCACGCTGCCGGCGGCCCGCTTCCACCGCCTGGTGGTGCAGGGCGTGGTGGCCATGTACCTGAGCGACCCCAAGGCCCAGCGCCATCGCCGCTTCGCCGCGGAGCTCAGTGCCCGGGCCGGGCACGCGACGGTCCCGCTTCACCTGGCCGCGCGGGCCTATCGCCGCCGGGTCGCGCACTAGCCTCAGGGGCCCGTGTTCGCCCCTCCGGTCAACCGGCTGATCACCGAGCTGGCGCGCCTTCCGGGCGTGGGCCAGCGGACCGCCCAGCGGCTGGCCTTCCACCTGTTGCGGGTGCCCGACGACCAGGCGCTCCCGCTCGCCGACGCCATCCGCGAGGTCAAGGAGACGGTCGGCCAGTGCGAGGTCTGCTTCAACCTCGCCACCGAGGCGACCTGCCGCATCTGTCAGGACGAGCGGCGCGACTCCCACGTGATCTGCGTGGTCGAGGAGCCCGGCGACGTGATCCCCATCGAGCGGACCAACGAGTTCCGCGGCCGCTACCACGTGCTGGGCGGGGCGCTCTCGCCGATGGACGGCGTGGACCCCGAGGACCTGCACGTCTCCGAGCTGCTGAGCCGCGTGTCGGGCAACGGAGTGCGCGAGCTGGTGATCGCCACCAACGCGACCACCACCGGCGAGGCAACGGCCCTCTACCTGGCCGACCAGGTGCGCGAGCGCGCGCCCGAGGTGGCGGTCACCCGCCTGGCCAGCGGCCTCCCCGTGGGCTCCGACCTCGAGTACGCCGACGAGATCACGCTGGGCCGCGCGCTGCGCTCGCGTACGACGCTCTAGCGCTACTTGATCAGGCCGTAGCGCCGCTTGGCGGTGAGGACGCGGCCCACCGCCACGTCCAGTCGCGCGCGCGAGATGCGCTTGCGCCGCACCGCCTGCAGCACCGCCACGTAGGCGGCCTGCTGGTCTCCGGCCGAGCCGGAGATCCAGAGCATGTCCGCGCCGGCCTGGATCGCCTTGACCGCGGCGTCGGGCACCGACTCCAGGGCGGTGATGGCCGGGTCGGCCAGGTCGTCGGTGATGGCCACGCCGCGGAACTTGAGCTTGTCACGCAGCAGCCCGGTCACGACCTTCCGCGAGAGCGACCCGGGGATCGTGAAGTCGTCCACGGTGTAGAGCGCGTGCGAGAGCACCACGCCCGGCGCGCCGGCGCGGAAGGCCGCGCGGAAGGGGACGAGGTCGCGGTCCTCGAGCTCCACGTCGCTCAGACCCACCTGCGCCGGCCCCTCCTCGGTCGGCTGGCTGGCGGTGCCCAGGCCTGGGAAGTGCTTGGGAGCGGAGAACATGCCCTGCCGGTCGTAGGCGGTGACGCTCTGCACCGCGTACTGGGCCACCCGCACCGCGTTGTCGGAGAACACACGCGCGCCGAGCGCGGGATCGGTCTCCAGCCCTACGTCGATCACCGGCGTGAGGACACCGGTGACCCCCAGCTGCTTGAGCGTCTTTGCCGCCGCGCCCGCCGCGCGGCCCGCGTCGGCGGGGGAGGCGATGTCGGCGGGGCTGCCGGCGGGCGGCAGGTCGCGGAACGCGGAGAACTCGCCGCCCTCCTGCGGCGCCATGACCCAGGGCGGGACGTGACGCTCCTGCCCGGCGATCACCCGGGCCTCCCCGGCGAGCGAGCCGAGGCTCTGCGGCCCCTCGTAGTTGCGACGGTCGACGATGATCCCGCCCAGGTCCAGACGGCGGAGCTGGCGGAAGATCGGCGCGGTCAGGTCCTTGCCGTCGAACCCGAGGAGGAAGAGCTGGGCGACCTTGCGCTCGAGCGGGAGCCGGCGCACGAGGTCGTTGACCGTGCGCGGCACGCGGGGGCCGCTCGTCCCTCCGGCGTCCGCGGGCGGCGGGACGATGCGGGCCAGGAACGAGGTGTCGCGCTCGCCCCGGGTCTCCACGCCCGCCTCGGGCACACCGCCCTCGGGCGTGCTGTCGCCCTCGCGGGCCACCAGGACCCCGCCCGTCACGGCCACGATCGCGATCGCCAGCAGCAGGATGCCCAGCTGGGCTCGATAGGGCGCAAGCGGCCCCAGCCGCGAGAGGAGGCGCCTCATTCCCACCGCGCCCCGAGGCTAGTCTCCGAAGCCGTGCCTGACGCAGCACCGACAGTCGTCATGAAGTTCGGCGGCACCTCGGTCGCCGACGCCGAGCGCATCAAGCGCGCCGCCGGCCGGATCGTCGCCCTGGCCGAGAGCGGCACCCGCGTGGTCGCCGTGCTCTCAGCCCGCGGGAAGACCACCGACGAGCTGGTCGCGATGGCCCACGAGGTCTCGCCGCGACCGCACCCGCGCGAGATGGACATGCTGCTGTCCACCGGTGAGCGCATCTCCTGCGCGCTCGCGGCCATGGTCATCAACGACCTGGGCCACGAGGCCATCTCCCTCACCGGCTCCCAGGCCGGGATCGTCACGGACACCTCCCACACGCGCGCCCGCATACTCGACGTCAAGGCGGACCGCATCCGGGAGGGCCTCGACGAGGGCAAGATCGTGCTGGTGGCCGGCTTCCAGGGGGTCTCCACCTCCTCCGACGTGACCACGCTCGGCCGCGGTGGCTCGGACACCACGGCTGTCGCCGTCGCCGCCGCCCTGGGCGCCGAGGTCTGCGAGATCTACACCGACGTGGCGGGGTGTTCAGCGCCGACCCGCGCATCGTGCCCGACGCCAAGAAGCTGCCGGTGGTCACGTTCGAGGAGATGCTCGAGATGTCGGCCTCGGGCGCTGGCGTCCTGCAGCTGCGCTCGGTGGAGTACGCGCGCAACCACGGCATCAGCATCCACTGCCGCTCCAGCTTCGAGGACCGGCCCGGTACCGTGGTCGAGGACGAGGCTCGCACGATGGAACGACCGCTCATCACCGCCGTCACGCACTCGACCGCCGAGGCGCGCGTGACCATGCTCGGCCTGCCGGACCGGCCCGGCATCGCCGGCCGCGTGCTGAGCTCGCTCGCCGAGGCGGGCGTCAACGTCGACATGATCATCCAGAACGAGCCCGTCACCGAGGGCCAGTCGGCCGACATGTCGGTGACCGTGCCGCGCGACGACCTGCCCAACGCCCGCGATGCTCTCGAGAGCCTGAAGCAGGAGCTGGGCTTCGCCGGGGTGCAGACCGACGAGTCGATGGGCAAGGTCTCACTGGTGGGCGCGGGAATGCGCAGCCACCCGGGCGTGGCGGCCAAGGCGCTGACCACGCTTGGCCAGGCCGGCGTGAACATCGAGATGATCTCCACCTCTCCCATCAAGATTTCCTGTGTGGTGCGCGAGGAGCACGTCGAGACCGCGGTGCGCGAGCTGCACGCCGCCTTCGACCTGGGCGACAACGCCGTCCGGCGCGAGGACGTCTCCGGCGTGCACAGGCCGGTGGTCACATGAGGGTCGCCGTGGTGGGCGCCACCGGCGCCGTGGGCTCCACGATCCTCGGCGTGATGCGCGAGCGCTCGTTCCCCGCGAGCGAGGTCGTGCCCTTCGCCTCCGGGCGCTCGGAGGGCCGCCAGATCGACTGGGGCGAGCAGACGCTGGTCACCCGCGCGCTGTCCGACGAGTCGATCCAGGGCTTCGACCTGGCGCTGTTCTCCGCCGGCTCGGGCGTGAGCGAGGAGTGGGGTCCCCGCTTCGCCGACGCGGGCGCGGTGGTGGTGGACAACTCCTCCTACTGGCGCATGAAGGACGACGTGCCGCTGGTGGTCTCCGAGGTCAACCCCGAGGCCCTCGACGACCACGACGGGATCATCGCCAACCCGAACTGCTCGACGATGCAGATGGTCGTGGCGCTGAAGCCGATCCTCGACCGCGTCGGCATCGAGCGGCTGGTGGTCTCCACCTACCAGTCGGTCTCGGGCACCGGCCAGCGTGCCGTGGAGGAGCTGCACGACCAGGCCTCCGCGGTGGTGGAGGCCCAGGAGCTGCCCAAGCCCGCGGTGTACCCGCACCAGATCGCCTTCAACGTCCTGCCGCAGGTCGAGTACTTCAAGGACGGTGACGACTACACCACCGAGGAGCGCAAGATGATGGCCGAGACGCGCAAGATCCTCGGCACGCCGGACCTCGGCGTATCCGCCACCTGCGCCCGGGTGCCGGTCTACACCGGCCACTCCGAGTCGATCAACGTCCAGACGCGCGACCCGCTCTCACCCGACGAGTGCCGCGAGCTGCTCGAGGGAGCACCCGGCCTGATCGTGCTCGACGACCCGGCCGACGGCCTCTACCCGCTGGCAGTGGACGCCGCAGGGCGCGACGAGGTGCTGGTGGGGCGCGTCCGCCGCGACCCCTCGCACGAGCGCTGCCTGAACCTCTGGGTGGTGGGGGACAACCTGCGCAAGGGCGCGGCCCTCAACGCCGTGCAGCTGGCCGAGCGGATCGTGGAGCGCGACCTGCTGCGGGCGCGCTCAGCCGCCGCCTGAGAGATCATCCACGACGACCGGCTCGGTGCGGGTGAGCCGGGCCAGGTCGCGACGCGAGGAGATGCCGAGCTTGCGGTAGATGTTGCGCGCGTGGGTGCGCACGGTCTCGACGCCGATCGAGAGCGCGTGGGCCACCTGGGCGTTGGTCGCCCCGTCCTGCAGCAGCTCCAGCACGTCGGCCTCGCGGGGTGTGAGGAGGTCCGAGCCCTCCATGCCCAGACTGGCGTTGGTGCCGCCGGCCGCGGCGGAGCGCGGAAGCACGTGCATGCCGCGCGAGGCCAGGTGGATGGCGTTCACCACGTCCCGGCCCTCGGTCTCCTTGGACAGGCAGGCGGTGGCCCCGAACCCGAGCATCTGGTTGCACTCGGCGGCGGTGGGGCGGTTGGCCAGGACCACGAAGCGAGTGCTGGGGTGGGACTGGTGCAGCTGGTAGACCTGCGCGGGGCTGCCCAGCGAGCCGAAGTTGAGCAGCACGACCGATGGGTCGACGCGGTCGACGAGGACGTCGAGCTCGGTCAGGGGCACTCCGTCCGCGATCAGATCGAGGTTGGGGTCCTCGGAGATCAGCTGGCGCAAGCCGATGGCCACGAGGTCCTCGAACTTGGCCATGACCACGGTCACGGAGGTGGGCATGGACGGGCATACTAGTCCCTCGGCGGGGGAGAAAGGGTGAGAGACGCATCACCTTCCCCTCACCCCAACCCTCCTCCGAAGATCCCTCTCCCGAGGGGAAGCGGAGAGGGCCCCGCTCAGGGACTATTCACCCAGTCTTCTTGAACTTCCGTAAGGGCGGACTGGGGTACGCCACACGAGAGCCGACCAGCCACTGGTCGGTTTTCTCGTTTCTGGGACCATTCCCCGCATGAGCGAGCGCCGCCAGCCGGACTGGGACGACGACGACTGGGTGGGAGAGCCGCCGGAGGGCCACCACAGCCGCGACCGCGCCGACCCGGGGTTCTGGACCGGGAAGAAGCTGCTGGAGACCGCGGGTATCGGCATCGGCGTCGCGCTCCTGGTGCTCCTGCTGGTCCTGCTGCTGGGCTAGCCGCCGGCGGGACCAGCTACTTGATCAGAACCGGAGTACCCACCGCGACGCGGCGGTCGAGCCGTCGGACGTCGCGGTTGCGCAGGCGAACGCAGCCGTTCGAGATCCGGCCGGGGATGAGGTTCGGTTGGTTTGTGCCGTGGACCCCGACCTGGCCGCCACCCGGCCAGTCGGTGCGGAACCTCGAGAAGGCACTCGTCCCGAAGGCGAGCACGCCGTAGATACCGCGGCGGTTCCTGGGCACGAGCCGCTCCCTGACGTAGTACTGCCCGCGAGGGGTAGGCGACTGACGAGCGCCGACACCGACCTGGGCCCTGAAGACCGTGCGCCCTCTTCGGTACAACCGCAGGCGCCGGCGACGTCGATCGATGACGAGCAGGGTGTCCGTATCGCCGAAGTCAGCCAGTGCTCGCCCTGGCAGCCACCCGACCCGGCGCCCCAGCCCGGGAAACCGGACCCGATACCAGGACCGACGGCGAGAGTCCCTGTGCCACCGAAGCACCACTACCGACTCCGGCGAGCCGTAGAACGTATGCCGTGTCAGGCGGGCGAGGTGGTGAGATCGGTACGAGGGGTTACGCCGAACCCACGCCGGACGCTTCATGTACGCGTGGACCGTGCTGCGCCGCTCATCTGACAGGCGGAGAGTCGGAACCCTTCCGGACGCGAAATGCGGCCATGCCCCTAACCCGATAAGGCACAGCACGCAGGCGATCAGCGAGCGCCGCTTGAGCACCGATAAAGGCTACCCCACTTGACGGGTTGACGGTTTCGGGGTAGTTGTGGACAAGGCTATGTAGGAAAAGGGGTGCGTTTCATGCGCAAGTGCGGGCTGTTGTTCCTGGCTTTTGTAGTGGGCGCCATGGCGATACCCCCGGCCGCCTCGGCCAACGACATAGCCCGTTTCAAGACGGTCTTCGCTTCGGATGTTCAGTACGCCGCATTCGGCGGAATGCGAGGCAGCGGGACCGGGACGATGACTCTCAGCGGCGTCTCCGGGACGGTCAGTGAGGCCTATCTGTACTGGCACGGGCCCACCAATAGCGATCAGCCGGCGGCCAACGCCTCCGTCTCTTTCAATGGCCAGGGCATCACCGGCACCCAGATCGGATTCTCGGACAACAACTGTTGGGGGTTCCAGAACAGCCAGGCCTACCGGGCGAACGTGACCTCGATCGTTCGCGGCAAGGGCAACGGCAGCTATGCCCTGTCGAACTTCAGGAAGCCACCAGGGGTGGAGATCAACGGCGCTTCGCTGCTGGTCTTCTTCAAGGACGCGAACAACGCCAACAACCGCGACGTGGTCATCTTCAACAACAACGACTCCAACATCGTCAACACGTTCGACGCGAACGGTTGGAACGTGAACCTGCCCGGCATCAACTACCAGTCGGGCAACGCGAGCATGGATCTCCACGTTTCCGACGGACAGACGTTCCCGGACGATGCCGTTGTGGTGAACGGCCAGACGATCTTCCCCGCAGGCCCCGTCTTCTCTGGGAGCACCGTGGCGGGCCCGGGCGGCCCCGCAGGTTCGGCGTCCGACCTCTTGTGGGACGTGCGAAGCGCGGATGTGACCAACCTGCTGTCTCCCGGCGCGAACACCCTCAGGCTGACCACCGGAGTGAACAGCGACTGCCTGTCACTGATAGTGGCCGCAGTCAACCTGCCGGCCGGATCGGCTCCCGACCAACCGCCTGCTCCGACGCCGCCGGCCACCACGGCGCCGCCCGACGTCGGTCCGGCAGGTCAAGGAGGCATTGTGAACAGCCGGCCGCGCATCAGCGTCGGCGGAGTGCCTCGCCGGTCCTGCGTGACGAGCAGCTTCCGGATGCGCGTACGCATCCGCGACGCTTCCTCCCGGATGCGTCGCGTGCACGTGCGACTGAACGGCAGGCTGATCAAGTCCACTACCAGCAAGCGGTTCAGCGTCCGGATCCCGGCGCGGTCGGCCCGCAGTGGTAGGCACCGAATCACCGTCACGGCGAGAGACAGGGGCTCGCCCAGCCTGCGCGGTTCGCGCACGACCAGGTTCGGTCGTTGCGCCAGGGTCGACCCCTTCTTGACCGGTTAGCCCGCCAGCTCGCGGGTGAGCTCGCCCGCCGGGCGCACGTCGCCGAGCCGCGCCACCGTCTCGCCGGCGTAGAGGGGGCCGGACTCGACCAGCCCGTCCGGGCCCCCGGCCGTCGGCGGCTGGGGGCTGAGCAGCGGCGACCACGGCCGCTGGACGCGGGCGGCCCCCGCGGGTGCGCGGGCGAGCACCGGCGCGGTTGCGCGGTGCAGGCGTCGCACCCAGGCCGGAAGGGCGCCGCGCCGCAGCCAGCGCTCGGTGGCCGCGTTGGGGAGCACCCGGTGCGGGGCGGGCCAGCCCGCCCCGAACAGCTCGGTCAGGAGGGTGTGCTCGCCCGCCATCGCCCGGCGCTTGTACTCCGGGTGCGCGCCGCTCTGCTCGCTGAGCACGAAGCGGGTCCCGAGCACCGCGGCCGCCGCGCCCGCCGTCGAGCGCCTGGCGAACGTCGGTCGCGTCGGCGACGCCGCCGGCGAGCAGCACGGGGTAGCCCTCGGGCAGCGCGACACGGGTGCGCTCGAGAAGCTCATGCGCGGGCAACGACCCGCGCACGTGCCCGCCTGCCTCGACCCCCTGGGCGATCACGGCGTCGGCGCCGGCCGCCCAGGCGGCGAGCGCCTCCTCGACGGAGCCGCACTGGTGCGCCCACGGCCCCGCCACGCGCCGCCGCGGCTCGCCCCAGAAGGTCACGGTCAGGTCGGCCGCCGCCGCCGCCTCCCAGGTGGCCCGTCCGGCGAACGGGAGCAGCACGTTGACCGCGAGCGGCTTGTCGGTGAGGTCGCGCGCCCGCGACAGCTCGGCGCCGAGCGTGTCGCCCGGCGTGGTCCCGAGGGTTCCGAGCCCGCCGGCCTCCGAGACCGCCGCCGCGAGCTCGGCGCCCGCTATGCCTCCACCCATTCCCGCCTGAACGACGGGGAGCTCTACCCCGAGACGCTCGAGGAGGGTCAGGCCGCGGCCAGCTCGGCGACCTTGCGCTGCACGTCGGTGGTCTTCACCACGTGCTTGTCCATCCCGAGCTCCTTGGGCTCGAGGCCGAGCGCCAGGCCCACCATCTGGGGCAGGTGCAGAATCGGGATGTCGAGGTCACGCTCGACGAACTTCACGGCCTCGGGCTGCTGCATGTCCAGATTGAGGTGGCAGAGCGGGCAGGGCGTTACCACGCAGTCCGCGCCGGCGTCGATCGCGTCGGCCATGTGACGGCCGGCCTGGCGCAGCGAGGTGGTGCGGTTCATGGTGATCACCGGGAAGCCGCAGCACTTGTGCGAGCCGGCGTAGTGCACGGACTCGCCGCCGACGGCCTCGATCAGCTGGTCGAGGTAGCGGTTGCGCTCGGGGTGCTCGTCGAAGCCCAGCCGGCGGGTGGGGCGCACGATGTAGCAGCCGTAGAACGGCGCCACGCGCAGGCCCTCGAGGGGGCGCACGACCCGCTCGCGCAGGGTGTCCAGGCCGATCTCCTCCACCAGCAGCCAGAGGAAGTTCTTGTTCCACCAGGCGCCGTTCTTCTCGTAGGAGAGGCCCTCGGCGTCCAGGTTGGAGTTGATGTGGTTGCGGTACTGGCTGTCGGCGTCCAGCCGCTCCTGGCACTCGGACTGGGCGCCCTGGCAGGTGGAGCAGATGTTCATCATCCCCGCCGCGCCGTCCACGTCCTGCGCCATCGCGAACGTGCGCGCGTTGAGGGTGTCGACCAGCTCCTGGTTGTGCTCGGCGATCACGCCGGCGCCGCAGCAGTTGGCGCGGTCCAGCTCGACGAGCTCCATGTCCAGCTTGGGGGCCACCAGCTCCATGGAGCCGTGCAGCTCGGGGGTGAAGCCGCGCGAGACGCAGCCGGGCCAGTACGCGAGTTTCATCGATTACCTCCGCGGGGCCTCCGGCCCCGCGCTCTGATGTTGAACGTCGGCATCACGCCTCCGACTCGGTCTCGTCGGGCTCGGGCTCGTCGCCCTCGTGCCCGGTGATGTAGAGGTTCAGCTCGAGGCGCTCGTCCTTGTTCTCGATCTCGTCGTAGATCCGCCGCACGTTCTTGATGCCCGGGATCTTCGGGTGCAGGAGCGCCTTCTTGGGCGTCACCTTCCCGCTCTTGAGACCGCGGAGCGCGGTCGGCATGTTCACCAGCAGCTGCTTGACCGCCTCGGGCTCCACCTGGCCGCGCACCATGGAGCCCTGGCCGAACGAGCGGGGGAGGAGCTGCGCCTCGTGCAGCGTGCCCCACTTCTCGATGATGTCGACGAAGCCCTTCTCGTGGCCGTAGCCGTTGTTGTCGTCCTTGATGCCGAAGTCGCCGGTGGCGCGGCGGCGCAGGCGCATGATCTGCGACATGGGAGCCACGTCCTTGGGGCAGACCTCGATGCAGGCGAAGCAGTGGGTGCAGTCGTAGATGCCGTGCGGGTCCTCGGCGAGGTCCTTGAGGCGCTCCTCGGTGTGGTCGTCGCGCGGGTCGCCGACGAAGCGGTAGGCCTTGGCCAGCGCCGCGGGACCCACGAACTCCGGGTCGACCTCCAGCGAGAGGCAGGCGGAGACACACGCGCCGCACTGGATGCAGGCCATCGACTGCGTGACGTCGATCATCGCCTCGGCCGGGACCTTGTACTCCTCGTTCTCCGGCGGGTCGCCCTCGGGCAGCAGCCAGGGCGTCACCCGCTGGATCTTCTTCCAGTGGACGGCGTCCATGTCCACGATCAGGTCCTTGATCACGGGCATGTTGCCCATGGGCTCGACGGTGATCGCGCCGTTGTAGGCGGTCTCCTGAGCGTCGGAGATACGGGTGTTGCAGGCCAGCGCCGACTTGCCGTTGATGCGGACGCCGCAGGAGCCGCAGATGGCGGCGCGACAGGAGCAGCGGATGGCCAGCGAGGCGTCCTCGCGGTCGCGGATCTGGAGGATGCCGTCGAGCACGGAGCGCTCGGGGTCGAGCTCCACGCCGTAGTCGCGCCAGTAGGCCTGCTCGCCGGACTCGGGGTCGAAGCGGCGGACCTTGAGGGTGAAGTCCTGAGCGTCAGCCACGGCTAGTAGGTCCTCTCCTCGGGCTCCCACTGGGTCATGGTCACCTCGGAGTACTCGATCTCCGGGGTGTCGTCGCCGTTGGGGTGCACGTTGATGTGCTTGAGCCACTCGTCGTCGTTGCGCTCGGGGTAGTCGGTGCGGAACTGCGCCCCGCGCGACTCCTTGCGCTCGATGGCCGACACCAGGATGGTCTCGGCGTTGTCGATCATGAACTGGAGCTCGATCGCTCCGAGCAGGTCCTGGTTGAAGACCGTGCCGTGGTCGTCGACCGAGGCGGTCTTGGCCTCCTCCTTGAGGCGCGTCACCACCTCGAGCGCTTCCTTGAGGCCCTCCTCGTCGCGGAAGACCGAGCACTTCTCGTCCATGGTCGCGCCCAGCTCGGCCTTGATCTCCGAGACGCGGCGGCTGGACTGCTGGCGGTCGAAGATGGTGCGGATGCGCGCGTCCTCGTCGTCCAGCGCGGACTGCGAGGGGCTCGGCATCGGCGCGCCCTTGGCCGCCTTGCCGGCGTGCTCGCCCGAGCGGCGGCCGAAGATCAGCGTGTCGAGCAGCGAGTTGGCGCCCAGGCGGTTGCCGCCGTGCACCGACACGCAGGCGCACTCGCCCGCGGCGTAGAGGCCGGGGATCGTGGTCTGGCCGTTGGTGTCGGTCTTGACCCCGCCCATCACGTAGTGGTTGCCGGGCTTGATGTGGATGGGCTCCTGGGTGATGTCCACGCCGGCGAAGTCGCGGCCCACGTTGAGGATCTCGCGCAGCGCCTCGTGGATGCGCTTCTTGGGCACCACGGTGATGTCCAGCGCGACGGTGCCGTCGGGGAAGCCGCGGCCCTCGTCGATCTCGGTCTGCTCCGCGCGTGAGACCACGTCGCGGGAGGCCAGCTCCATCTTGTTGGGCGCGTACTTCTCCATGAAGCGCTCGCCCTCGGCGTTGTAGAGGTGCGCGCCCTCGCCGCGGGCGCCCTCGGTGATCAACAGCCCCAGCCCGGCCAGCGTGGTCGGGTGGTACTGGATCATCTCCATGTCCATCAGCGGCGCGCCGATGCGGTAGGCCAGCGCGATCCCGTCGCCGGTGCACACGAGCGCGTTGGTGGTGGGGTTGAACACCTGGCCGTTGCCGCCGGTGGCGAGGATCACCGACTTGGCGGCGAACAGCTCCATGGAGCCGTCGCGGATGTTGCGGGTGACCGCGCCGGCGATCTTGCCCTCCTCGTCCTGCACGAGGGCGGTGGTGAACCACTCCTCGTAGCGATGCACCTCGTCGTGCTTCATCAGCTGCTCGTAGAGCACGTGGAGGATCGCCTGGCCGGTGATGTCGGCCACGTAGTACGTGCGCGCGGCGGAGGCGCCGCCGAAGGCGCGCTTGCCGAGGCCGCCCTCCTCGTTGCGGTGGAAGGTGACGCCGAGGTGCTCGAGCTCGAGCAGCTCGTGGGGCGCCTCCTTGCACATGATCTCGATGGCGTCCTGGTCGCCCAGGTAGTCCGAGCCCTTGACGGTGTCGAACGCGTGCGACTCCCAGGAGTCCTCGGGGTCCAGCGCCGCGTTGATGCCGCCCTGGGCCGCATTGGAATGCGACCGCACGGGGTGGACCTTCGAGATGATCCCCACCGATGCGCCGGTCTCCGCCGCAGCGAGGGCGGCGCGTTGTCCGGCGAGGCCGGCTCCGATAACTAGGACGTCGTGCTTGGGCATCTGGGGAGAGGCGGGCGCAATCCTATTCGAGCGCGCTGCCTACCCGATGTACGGCCTGCGGACCCCTCAGGGAGCAACGGGACGCAGAGCCTGGCGCACTCGATCGGCCGTCACCACACCGCGCAGCACGCCCTCGCGGTCCACGGCCATGATCGCCCCGAGGCGGGCCAGGCCCTCCCGGCCCAGCAGGGCCTCGAGCGGCTCCTCGAAGCCCACGCGCAGGGACCCGCCGCCGTCGTCGGCGGCCATCACGCTGGCCACGTTGCGGCTGGGGCGCACCTGCTCGGGCAACGACTCCACCGACTCGGCGGCCACCACGCCGACCAGCTTGCCGTCGCGGTCGACCACCGGGAACCAGGGCCAGCCGTAGCGCAGGAAGAACTCGTCCCAGGCCCGGTCGAGGCTCAGGTCCTCGTAGACGGCCACCGGCTCGGAGTCCATGACGTCGGCCACGCGCACGCCCTCGATCCGGCTCTGGACCTCGTTCTGGTACTCGCTCTGGCGCGCCGCGCTGCCCAGGAACAGACCGATCACCGCCAGCCAGATGCCGCCGAAGACGTCGCCGGTGGCGATGGCGATGAAGATGCCGGCGCCCACCATCAGGTACGCGACGCCCCGGCCGAGGCGCGCGGCCAGGCGTGTGGCGCGTGAGCGGTCGCCGGTACGCCACCAGACCAGGGCGCGCGCGATGCGCCCGCCGTCGAGCGGGAAGCCCGGGATGAGGTTGAAGACCAGCAGGCTGAAGTTCACCAGGGCGACCCAGCCCAGGACGGCCACTACCGGGTCGATGCCCGTGCCGTCAACGCCGGTGGCGTCCAGGGCGTTGCCGGTGCCCGCGATCAGCGATGCCGCGCCGAAGCAGACCGCCGCGATCACCAGCGTCACCAGCGGGCCGGCGACCGCGACCTTGAACTCCTCGCCCGCGGTGCGGGCGTCGCGCTCCATCTTCGCCAGCCCGCCGAACAGCCACAGGTCGATCGAGGCGATGCCGATCCCCAGCCGCCGGGCCGCCAGCGCGTGACCCAGCTCGTGGAGGAGGATCGAGCCGAAGAGGAGGACGGCGCTGATCACGCCGAGCAGGAAGGCCTGGGTGTCCTTGTCCGGGCCGAGGCTCTCCTGGTAGTTGCCGGTCAGCCAGTAGATGACCAGGAAGAAGACGAAGAACCAGCTGACGTCGACTCCGATGCGGATGCCGAAGACGCGCGCAAGCTTGATCGAGCTTCCACCGAACATCACAACGGATGGTGGCAGGTGCCTCTAGCCGGCTGAGGGCAGCAGGTCGGCCATCAGGCGGGCGGCCTCGTCGTCGTCCAGGCCCTCGCTGTTCAGGCGCTTCCAGGTCCAGAAGTCGAGCGCGAGCCGGGCGATGGTCCGCGTGCGCTCCTCGCCGCCGGCGAGGGCATCGGCGAGCCCGCTCAGCGCGACGTCCGCAGTGCGCGTCATCCAGCTCTCGAGCTCGGGGACGGTGCTCCGCTCGCCCTGCACTCGCAGCTGCATCAGCTCGTTCTCGCGGTACCAGGGGTAGAGCTGCTCGAGCACCGCCCGCACCCGCTCGCGCGGGTCCTCGAGCGCGAAGGCCACGCGTGAAGTCGGGCATCGGGTGCCGCTCGAGCCAGTGCGCGCTGCACGCCGGCAGCAGTGCCTCGAGGTCGGCGAAGTGGTTGTAGACGGTGACCCGCTGCACACCGGCCTGCCGGGCGATGTCGGAGACGGTGGTGTGGCCCACCCCCACCTCCTCGTGGAGCTCCGAGGCCGCGGCGGCGATGCGCTCGCGCGTCTCCTCCTGCGCCTTGGCTCGCGCCTTCAGCTCGTATCTGCGCTTTTGGGTTGACACGGTGTTCATTGATGTTACCGTGGCCTCGGATGGACGAACAGGTTGTTCAACGAAAGGCTCGCACCATGCAGACCTCGGCTCCCAGGATCGTCGGCCCCAGCGACGGAGACAGCGGCTCGCTCGGCTCGATCGGCGTGCGCTTCATGATCGACGGCCACGAGACCCACGACGGCGGCTTCTCGCTCGTCGAGCACCCGATGGCCCCGCGGCACCTGGCCGCCCCGCTGCACCGCCACAGCCGCGAGGACGAGTACTCGTTCGTGCTCGAGGGCCGCATGGGCGCGCTGCTGGGCGACGACGTGGTGGAGGCGGGGCCGGGCGACCTGGTCTTCAAGCCGCGCGACCAGTGGCACACGTTCTGGAACGCCGGCGACGAGCCCTGCCGGATCCTGGAGATCATCGCCCCGGCCGGCTTCGAGCAGTACTTCCGCGAGCTGGTCGGCATCCTCTCCGGCGGGCCGCTGGACCCGGCGATCGTGGGCGAGCTGGGCGCGCGCTACGGCCTGGAAGCCGAGCCTGAGTCGATCCCCGAGCTCTGCGAGCGCTTCGGCCTGACCTTCGGGCCGGCCTAGGCGTACGCTCGCCGCGTGATCGAGGCCGCGCTGTGGGGCCTCCTCGGCGGCGGCGCGCTGGTGCTGGGGGCGGCCGTTGGATTACGGGTGCGCTTCTCCCAGCGCACGATCGGCCTCGTGATGGCCTTCGGCGCCGGGGTGCTCATCAGCGCCGCCGCTTTCGAGCTGACGGAGGAGGCGTTCGACAGCGGCGGGCGCGACGCAACGGTGGTGGGCCTCGCTGCCGGCGCGCTCACCTTCTTCGCCGGCGACCTGCTCGTCTCGCGCGCGGGCGGCGGCCGGCGGGCGCGATCGTGGTGATGCTCGCTCAGACGATGGTGCCCGAGGCCTACGAGGACAGCGGGCGCTGGGTGGGCCTGGTGACCGCGACGGGCTTCGGCCTGGCCTTCATGCTCTCGACGCTCGAGTAGCCGCCTAGGCCGGCTTGCGGACGAGCCCGCGGCCGAGCACCTCGACCTGCTCACCCGGGTTGCAGGCCGCGATGTCGTGGGTCTCCTGGCGCAGGCGGCGGCGGATCAGCGCCAGCGCCGGGAAGCCCAGCAGGGCGGGCACGGCCAGCAGCACGCCGCGGTAGGCGATCACCGCGACCGCTGCGTCGGCGGCGTCGACCCCGTAGAGGACGAGCACCCCGATCAGGCCGCCGTCGACCCCGCCTATGCCGCCCGGGAGGGGGATCAGGCCGCCGAGCTGGCCCAGGATGTAGGCCACCAGGAGCACGCCGAAGGCCGGAACGTCGTTGCCGAAGGCCGCGAACCCGGCGCCCAGCACCGCGACGTCGAGGAGCATGTAGCCGGCGGTGCCGATCAGGAGCTGGGGCTGGCGGTCCCGGAGCAGGAACAGGGCCTCGCTCACGCCTTCGCTCAGCGTGCGCAGTCCCGTGGCCACGCGCGGCCAGCGCGAGCGCGTCGCCAGCGTCGCCGTCAGCGGCCCGGCCGCCAGCGCCAGCGCGATGGCGCCCAGCCCGGCCACGATGGGGATCACGCACAGCGCCACTGAGGCGTCGCTGGGAAATATGCCGGTCAGCAGACCCAGCCCGCCCAGGGCGAGGCAGGAGACGTTGACCAGGCTGGTCAGGAGGAAGAAGGCGACTGTGCGCCGGGCGATGTGGCCGGCGCTGACCCCGCCACGGCGCAGGATCCACGCCCCGAGGGCCAGGCCCCCGGCGCCTCCGACGGACAGGACGGAGTTGGCCGCCAGCTCGGAAAGGCCGATCTCGGAGCTCGTCCGCCAGCTCATCCTCTGACAGAAGACGGTGCGGAACGCGATCACGTAGGACGCGCAGGAGAGCACCTGGAGAAGGACCGCGAAGGCGAGCCACCACGGATCGCCGCCCTCGAAGCGCCTTGCGCAACGACGCCAGTCCCGGGAGCAGCACGAGCAGAGCGACCACCGACGGCCACGATGAGCACGACGAGCAGCACCGAGCGCCCCATCCGCGAGGCGGTGAACTCCTCGGGGATGGGCTCGGCGGCGGCCTCGGGCGAAGTGGGCACGCGGTGGTTCTACCCCAGCCTGGTAAATACTCCCGCCCCATGGCGAAGATCAAGGTCGAGAACCCCATCGTCGAGCTCGACGGCGACGAGATGACCCACGTCATCTGGTCCTACATCAAGGAGCAGCTGATCCTGCCCTACCTCGACGTCGACCTGAAGTACTACGACCTCGGCATCGAGAACCGCGACGAGACGGAAGACCAGGTCACCGTCGACGCGGCCAACGCGATCAAGGAGCACGGGGTGGGCGTGAAGTGCGCCACGATCACCCCCGACGAGGCTCGCGTCGAGGAGTTCGGCCTCAAGGAGATGTACCGCTCGCCCAACGGGACGATCCGCAACATCCTCGGCGGGGTCATCTTCCGCGAGCCGATCGTGATCTCCAACATCCCGCGGCTCGTGCCCGGGTGGACCGAGCCGATCATCATCGGCCGTCACGCCTTCGGCGACCAGTACCGCGCCGAGGACCTCGTCGTGGAGGGCGAGGGGAAGCTCACCCTGACCTTCACGCCCAAGAACGGCGACGACCCGATCGAGATCGACGTCTTCGACTTCCCCGGCGGTGGAGTCGCCCTGGCGATGTACAACCTCGACGAGTCGATCCGCGACTTCGCGCGGGCCTCGTTCCGCTACGGGCTCGACCGCGAGTACCCGGTCTACATGTCGACCAAGAACACGATCCTGAAGAAGTACGACGGGCGCTTCAAGGACCTGTTCCAGGAGGTCTACGACTCGGAGTTCAAGTCCGACTTCGAGGAGAAGGGGCTCACGTACGAGCACCGGCTGATCGACGACATGGTGGCCGCCGCCCTGAAGTGGGAGGGCGGCTACGTGTGGGCGTGCAAGAACTACGACGGCGACGTGCAGTCCGACACCGTGGCCCAGGGCTTCGGCTCACTGGGGCTGATGACCAGCGTGTTGATGTCCCCCGACGGCAAGACCGTCGAGGCCGAGGCCGCCCACGGCACCGTCACGCGCCACTTCCGCCGCCATCAGGAGGGCGAGGAGACCTCCACGAACCCGATCGCCTCGATCTACGCCTGGACCCGCGGGATCGGCGCGCGCGGGCGCCTCGACGAGACGCCCGAGGTGTGCGACTTCGCCGAGGCGCTCGAGAACACGTGCGTGAAGACGGTCGAGAGCGGAAAGATGACCAAGGACCTCGCCCTCCTGGTGGGTGAGGATCAGGACTTCCTGAACACCGAGGACTTCCTCTCGGCGATCGAAGAGAACCTTCAGAAGGAGATGAACAAGTGAGCGAACCCGTGAACGTCACCGTCACCGGCGCCGCGGGCGCCATCGGCTACGCGCTGCTCTTCCGCGCGGCCAGCGGCGACCTGCTGGGCCCCGACACCCCGGTCAAGCTGACCCTGCTGGAGATCCCCGACGCGGTGAAGGCCGCCGAGGGCACCGCCATGGAGATCGACGACTGCGCCTTCCCGCTCCTGCGCGAGGTCGAGGTCACCGACGACCAGAAGGAGGCCTTCAACGGCTGCAACGTCGCCCTCTTGGTGGGCGCCAAGCCGCGCGGCGAGGGCATGGACCGCTCCGACCTGCTCGAGGCCAACGGCGGCATCTTCAAGCCGCAGGGTGAGGCCATCAACGCCGGCGCCGCGGACGACATCAAGGTGCTCGTGGTCGGCAACCCGGCCAACACCAACTGCCTGATCGCCCAGCAGAACGCGCCCGACGTGCCGCGCGAGCGCTTCACCGCGATGACCCGGCTCGACCAGAACCGGGCGATGACCCAGCTGGCCCGCAAGGCCAACGACCTGGTCGCCAACGTCCACAACCTCGCGGTGTGGGGCAACCACTCGAACACGATGTACCCCGACGTCTTCAGCGCGAAGGTCGACGACGTCCCGGCCTGGGACGCGGTGGACCAGGACCAGGACTGGCTGGAGAACGACTTCATCCCCACGGTCGCCGGCCGCGGCGGGGCGATCATCAAGGCCCGCGGCGCCTCCAGCGCCGCCTCGGCCGCCAACGCCGCCATCGACCACGTGCACGACTGGGTGCTCGGCACCGGCGACGAGTGGGTCTCGATGGCCGTGCCCAGCGACGGCTCCTACGACGTGCCCGAGGGCCTGATCTCGTCGTTCCCGGTCACGACCAAGAACGGCGAGTACGAGATCGTGCAGGGCATCGAGCTGCACGACTTCTCCAAGGAGCGCATCAAGGCGACGGTCGACGAGCTCGCGCAGGAGCGCGAGACCGTCAAGGACCTGCTGGGCTAGCCCCGCGTCAGCCGCGCGGCGGCACGATCCGGAGTATCCGGTCGTTGCCGCCGTTGTCGGTCAGCGCGTAGAGGGCGCCGTCGGGGCCCTCGACCACGTTGCGCACGCGGCCGAAGTCGCCGCGGAACAGCGCCTGGTTGCGGGTCACCGCTCCGTTGGTGATCGTGAGGCGGCGGATGTGCCGGCCGCGCAGCGCGCCGAACAGGAAGTCGCCGCTCCAGGACGATCCGCCCTGGGTCACGAAGGTGGCTCCCGAAGGCGCGATCGAGCTCGGGTAGAAGGTCAGTGGGCGGACCAGGCCCGGCGCGCTCGCCGCGCAGCGGATCAGCGGCCAGCCGTAGTTGAGGCCGCGTCGGATGACGTTGACCTCGTCGCAGCCGGTGGACCCGTGCTCGGTGGCGAACAGCGTCCTGCGCCGGGGGCTGAAGGCGAAGCCCTGCGGGTTGCGGTGGCCCTTGGAGACGACCGCCGGGCGCCCGCCGCGGCCGAGCACCTGCCGGCGGCTCAGCGCCAGGAACTTGCCGTTGCGCGAGCCGGCTGCTCTGGGCGGTGCTGGGGTTCGGCGCTGTCGCCGGTGGTGAGGTAGAGGCGGCGGCCCGGGCCGAACTTCAGGCGGCCGCCGTTGTGGATGCGGTTGACGCTGATGCCGCCGAACAGCGTGCGCTTGCTGCGCAGCCGCCGGCGCACGAAGCGGTAGCGGACCAGCGCGGCGCCGCGCTCGGTGGTGCGGAAGAGGTACACGTAGCGGTTGCGCGAGAAGCGCGGGTCGACCGCCACGCCGAGGAGCCCGCCCTCTCCGCCGGAGACGTTCGAAGCGGGCCACGACCCGCCCGCTCAGCCGCCGCTCCTTGCTGACGAAGCGCAGGCGCCCCGGACGCTCGGAGACCAGCGAGCTGCCGTCGGGCAGGAAGGCCATCTCCCAGGGGTGGTCGAGCCCGCTCGCCACGGTGCTGACCGACGGGTTCGGGTCCGTCGGTGCGCACGGGCGCGGCCTGGGCTGCGGGCGCGAGCGCGCCGGCAGCGATGAGCATGAGGAGCAGCCGCTTCACCACGCCCCGCCAACCCGCGGAGCGCGGCGAAGTTCCGCTACTGACGCTTACGCGGCTACGTAGCCGCGGCCTTCCTTCTTCACCGCGCCGTCGCCCTCGAGCTCGTTCATCACGCGGTACATGTAGTTGGGGTGCTTGACGCCGAGCTTCTCCGAGAGCTCGCGCACCGAGACGCCGGGCTGCTGGCGCACCACCTCGAGCGCCTGCTGTGCCCGCGTGCCGCCCTGGCGCCGGCGGCGACGCCGCCGGCCGTTGCCGGAGGTGGAACCGCGCGGGCGACCGGGGCCGCGCTTGGCGGGGGCCTCCAGCCCCTCGAGTGCGGCCTTGGCGCGCTCGAGCTTGAGGTACTCCTCGTGCAGCGGCTTGAGCTCCTTCAGCCTGGCGTCCATTGCCTGTAGCTGGTCCTTCAGGAAATCTGCCATGTGAGTAACGGTAACAGTTACTCGACCAGCTTCTTCAGATTCTCCAATGATTTATTCAACTCTCCACCCGTCACGCGCTTGACGGCGGGGCCCGCCATGCGGCCCACAGCGCCGCCGGGGAGGTTGTACTCATTCAGGTAGTTGAAGCACGTACCACCGTCTCTGGCCTCGAACTCGTACACCACCTTGGCGGTTGTACGCATGGGACCCTTTCCTTCCCACACCACCTTTTCTGGTGTGTTCTCAGTCACCTTCCAGGTGACCTTGAACTTCCGGCCGGCGAGCTTGAGGCACTGGGTGAGCTCCGAGCCCTTGCGCAGCTGGCCGTTGGGTGAGTCCTCCAGGTGCTGGTGGATGGACACCCAGTCACCGAGGCGCTCGGGGTCCATGACCACCTCACGCACGTCATTCGGTTCGGCGTCCAGCTGCATCGAGCGCTCGACCTTCATCGCGCACCCAGCGGCTCGACCGCTTCCCACTCGCCCAGCGCGTGCTCCACGGCGCGGTCGAAGCTCCGCGGGCGGATCCCGTAGAGATGCGCGGCCTCCTCGGGGTCGCGGGGCAGGATCTCGGACTCCAGGCTCTCCATGAGCGGGCGCACCAGCTGCAGCGGCTGGCCGGTCACGGCGGCCACCACCGCGCTGGCGGGCGGTGTGAGCGACGCCTTGAGGCCGAGGGCCGTCCGGCCGACGCCCATCATCTCCGCGATCCGCTCCAGCATCTCGCCGTAGGCCAGCACGTCCGGCCCGGCGATGTCGAGCGCCCGGCCCGCGGCGCCGGGGACCGAGGGGGTGCGGGCGAGGTACTCGATCACGTCGCGCTCGTCGATCGGCTGCGTGCGGTTGCGGTTCCAGGCCGGCATGGGGAGGACCCGCAGGCGCTCGACCAGCCTGACCAGGACCCGGAACGAGGACGAGCCGGAGCCGATGACGATCGAGGCGCGCAGGGAGGTCGAGTCGGGGACGAGGTCGAGCAGGATCTGCTCGACCTCGAGGCGCGAGCGCAGGTGGCGCGACTCGTTGCCGTTGGGCGCCATGCCGCCCAGGTAGACGATGCGCTCCACCCCGGCGTCACGCGCGGCCTCGCCGAAGCGGCGGGCCATGCGGCGGTCGCGCTCGGCGAAGTCGTCGTCCTCGGCGGCCTCCATCGAGTGCACGAGGTAGTAGGCGGTGCCCACGCCGTCGAGCGCCTCGTCCAGCCCCTCGCCGGCGAGCAGGTCCGCCTCGACGGGCTCCACGCCGTCCAGCGGGGTCACGCGCGAGGCGTCGCGCGCCAGCCCGCGGACGGGCCGGCCTTCCGATGAGAGGCGCTCGAGCAGGCGCTCTCCGACATAGCCGGTGGCTCCGGCAACGAGTTCCATGGTCATAGAGGTACGCAGCCAAAGCCCGCAAAGACCGGGGCAATGTGCGAACAACCTGCATATTGCAGGAAAACGGAAAAGCGCCGTTTTCCGGATTCGCGGACTGGCGAGGGGGGCGAACCTGTTGCACTCTCGACCCGTGCCCAAGCCGAAGACCCAGAAGGCGGCCCGTTGCCAGGACTGCTTCTTCCACCAGCAGATGCTGTGCGCGCTGACGGGGGGCAAGCCCTGCCCGACCTTCCGGCCGGCCGAGCGGGGCCTCGCCCCCGAGCGTCAGCTCTCGTTCGTCTTCCGGGCCGAGCGCACGCACTCCGCCTACGCCTTCCCCCCGGCGCCGGGCGCAGCTTCGGGCGCCTGAGAACTCCTCGCCGCGAGATACTGTCGCCATGCGGCTGACGGTTCTCGGGAAGTCTCCGTCCTGGCAGGACGCCGGCGGCGCCTGCTCCGGCTACTTGATCGAGGAGGAGGACACGCGCCTGCTCGTCGACTGCGGCAACGGCGTGTTCGCCAAGCTGCGTGAGCAGGTCGATTACGTCGACGTGGACGCGGTAGTCGTCTCCCATCTCCACGCCGATCATTTCCTGGATCTCGTTCCGTACTCCTACGCGCTCACCTACGCGCCCCGCCAGCAGCCCGTTCCGGTCCCCCCGTGGCCGGGCACCGACGACCCGGCCAAGCCCGAGCTGCACGTGCCGCCCGGCGCGACCGAGGTCTTCCGGCGGGTCGTCGGGGCCTGGGGCAACGAGGACCTCATCGAGAACGCCTTCGACATGCGCGAGTACGAGGCGCAGTCGCGAGCTGGAGATCGGCGACGTCGTGGTCACCTTCCGCGCGGTGCCCCACTTCATGGAGACCTACGCGATGTGCCTGAGCTCGAAGAAGGGCAAGGGGCGCATCGTCTACGGCGCCGACACCAGCCCGACCGACTCGTTGAAGGAGTTCGCCGAGGACGCCGACCTGCTGGTGATCGAGGCCACCCTGCCCCGGCCCGAGCGCACCGGGGTGCGCGGCCACCTGACCCCCGGCGAGGCGGGCGAGCACGCCGAGGACGCGAAGGTGAAGCGGGTGCTGCTCACCCACATCTCGGACGAGCTGGACGCCACCTGGGCCCGCGACGAGGCGCGGCGCACCTTCTCGGGACGCGTCGACATGGCCGTCGAGGGCTTCGTGGCGGAGATCCCGTGAGCTCCGAGCGCGACCTGTTCGCCGGGCTTCGAGCGGATGCGGCGGGACATCGACCAGCTGTTCGGCGACGTCTTCGACCGCTCCGGGCTGCGCGGTCGCGGCTTCGTCCCCTCGGTCGACGTGCTCTACCGCGACGACCCGCCGCGCGCGGTGGTGCGCGCCGAGCTGGCGGGGGTGGACCCCGAGCGCCTCGGCCTGGAGATCCGCGGGCGGCAGCTGGTGATCGCCGGTGAGCGGCGGACGGTGGAGGAGGGGGCCCGCCTCTACCAGCAGCTGGAGATCGAGCAGGGCGTCTTCCGCCGGGTGGTCGAGCTGGGAGCGGACGTCCTGGCCGACGAGGCCAAGGCCTCCTACGACGACGGGATCCTGCGCGTCGAGGTCCCGCTCGCCCGCCGCGACCAGCCGGCCCGCAAGGTGCCGATCGAGGAGGGCGGGTCGTGAGCATCCACGTGCCCTCCGGCGACGGCGAGTTCCACGAGGTCCCCGTCGGGAGCGGCCTCCCGGACGCGCTGCCCGTGCTGCCGCTGCGCGAGAGCGTCCCCTTCCCGAACATGCTGATCCCCCTGGCCGTGGGCCAGGAGCGCTCGGTCCAGCTCGTCAACGACGTGCTGGGCGGCGACCGGATGCTCACGATGGTCGCCTCCCGCGACCCCGAGCTCGAGGAGCCCGGGCCCGAGCAGCTGTACGACGTCGGCGTCTCGGGCGTGGTGGCCCGCATGATCAAGGTGCCCGACGGCTCGCTGCGGATCCTGGTCAACGGCGGCCAGCGGGTGCTGCTCGGCGACTACGTCGCCACCGAGCCCTACCTGGTGGCGAAGATCACCGAGCTCCCCGACGAGATCGAGCCCTCCACGGAGCTCCAGGCCCTGCACCGCAACGTGCAGAGCACCTTCACCCAGATCATCGAGCAGGTTCCCTACCTGCCCGAGGAGCTGCAGGTGGCGGTGGCGAACGTCGAGGACCCCGCCGAGCTGGCGCACATGATCGCCGGCGCGCTGCGGATCGACACCGCGGAGAAGCAGGAGCTGCTCGAGGAGCGCGACGTGGCCAAGCGGCTGCGCCGGCTCTCGGAGTTCCTCGCGCGCGAGCTGGAGGTGGTCTCGCTGGGGACCCAGATCCAGTCGCAGGTGCAGTCCGAGATGGACCGCGGCCAGCGCGAGTACTACCTGCGCCAGCAGCTCAAGGCGATCCAGGAGGAGCTGGGCGAGACCGACGAGCAGGCCGCCGAGGCGTCCGAGCTGCGCGAGCAGATCGAGGCGGCGAGCCTGCCCGAGCACGCCCTCAAGCAGGCCGAGCGCGAGCTGCAGCGCTTCGAGCGCCTGCCGCCGCAGTCGGCCGAGCACGGGGTGATCCGGACCTACCTCGAGTGGCTGGCCGGGCTGCCGTGGGCGAAGTCCACCGAGGACAACCTCGACCTCGCGCATGCGCGCGAGGTGCTCGACGCCGACCACTACGACATCGAGCGCGTGAAGGACCGCATCCTGGAGTTCCTCGCCGTCCGCAAGCTCAAGGACGACGCGCGCTCCTCGATCCTCTGCTTCGTCGGCCCGCCGGGCGTGGGCAAGACCTCGCTGGGCAAGTCGGTGGCCACGGCGATGGGCCGCGCCTTCGAGCGTCTGTCGGTGGGCGGCGTGCGCGACGAGTCGGAGATCCGCGGTCACCGGCGCACCTACATCGGCGCGATGCCGGGGGCGATCATCCGCGCGCTGCGCGACGCGGAGTCCAACAACCCGGTCCTGATGATCGACGAGATCGACAAGATGGGCGCGGACTTCCGCGGCGATCCCTCCAGCGCGATGCTCGAGGTGCTCGACCCCGAGCAGAACACGAGCTTCCGCGACCACTACCTCGATCTGGCCTTCGACCTCTCGAGCTGCTTCTTCATCACCACGGCGAACCAGCTCGACACGATCCCGGCCCCCTTGCGCGACCGCATGGAGGTGATCGAGCTCTCCGGCTACACGCAGGAGGAGAAGCTGGAGATCGCCAAGCGCTACCTCGTGCCGCGCCAGGTGGAGCGCAACGGGCTGGGCCGGTCGAAGATCGAGTTCACCGACGACGCGCTGGCCCAGATCATCGACGGCTACACGCGCGAGGCCGGAGTCCGCAACCTCGAGCGCGAGATCGGCTCGGTGTGCCGCAAGGTCGCGCGCGAGTACGCCGAGGGGACGCGGCGCTCCAAGCGCACGATCCGTCCCAAGCAGGTGCGCGAGCTGCTGGGCAAGCGCAAGTTCGAGGAGGACGTGGGCCGGCGCACGGACGAGCCCGGCGTGGCCACCGGCCTGGCCTGGACTCCGGTGGGCGGCGACGTGCTGTTCGTGGAGGCGGCCGCCTACCCCGGCGAGGGCAAGCTGCAGATCACCGGCCAGCTGGGCGACGTGATGAAGGAGTCGGCCTCGGCCGCGCTGTCGTGGGTGAAGGGCCACTTCGAGACGCTGGGCTCCGAGCACACCGACCAGTGGTTCCGCGAGCACGACATCCACCTCCACGTGCCCGCGGGCGCCATCCCCAAGGACGGCCCCAGCGCGGGCATCACGATGACCACGGCGCTGGCCTCGATGCTCACGCGGCGCCCCGTCCGCTCGGACACCGCGATGACCGGCGAGGTCACGCTCACGGGCCAGGTGCTGCCCATCGGCGGGCTCAAGGAGAAGGCCCTCGCAGCGCAGCGCGCGGAGCTCACCCGGGTCATCGCGCCGAGCCGCAACGAGGCGGACCTGGAGGAGTTTCCCCAGCATCTGAAGGAAGACGTGGAGTTCCTCTTCGTCGACTCGGTCGAGCAGGTGCATCGCCGAGGCGTTGGAGCCCGCGCCCGCACTTTCCGGTGTCCAGGCCGCGTAGTCCGGGTATGGTGCGCTTGCCGGCAAGCAAACTCCGAGGAGAGCAATGGCAGCAAAGAAGAAGGCCGCGAAGGCAGGCGGTGGTGCCGTCGCCGCAGGAAAGGCGGTGAAGGACAACGAGTACGTCCAGCGCCTGATCGAGGACGAGGATCTGCGCGAGAACCTGCGTACGGCCTTCGACTCCTCCAAGAAGGCATACAGCCGGATCAGCAATGGCAAGGGTCCGCAGGCTGTGCTGGATGACAAGAAGACCCAGAAGGAGCTCAAGGAAGCGGCGAGCGCGATGAAGGAAGCCGCCGACGCCTTGCGCGGGGGCAAGAAGAAGAAGAAGGGCAAGCGCCGCGGGGGCCTCCTGCTGGTGCTCGTCGTGGGCGGCATCGCCGCCGTTGCCCTCAACGAGGGTCTGCGCAAGAAGGTGCTGGACACGCTGTTCGGCGCCGAGGAGGAGTTCGAGTACACCTCGACCACCACTCCTCAGACCAGCAACCCGCCCAGCGCGCCCGTCGGGACCTCCTGACCGGCTCGCCGAGCGAGCAAGCAGCTTCAGAAGGGCGCCCTGCGGGGCGCCCTTCTTAGTTCTAGGGTTGTCTGCGTGGAGGCCTCGGTCGCAGCCCCACGCCGTCTGGACGGCGAGAAGGCCCGCCGCATCGTGCAGGCGATGCGCAACAGCCTGGCCGAGCGCGGAGCCGCCGGGTCGACCTTCGACCAGGTCGCGCGCGAGGCGGGCGTCTCCCGCGGGCTGCTGCACTACTACTTCGGCTCGAAGGAGCGCCTGCTCGTCGAGGTGGTCCGCCACGACTGCGACGAGCGGGTGGCCGCGCTGGACGCGAGCCTCGCGAGCGCCTCTTCGCCGGACGAGATCGTCGAGATCCTGGTCGAGCAGCTGAAGGCGTTCCTGGAGGACGACCCGCGCTCGCCCACGGTGGTCTACGAGATGCTCAGCGCCTCGCGGCACTCGGAGGAGATCCGCCTGGAGCTGGCCGAGCTCTACCGGACCTGGCGGGCGCACCTCGCCGAAGCGCTGCGGGCCAAGGAGGCGGAGGGCGTGGTGAAGCTCGACGCCGGCGCCGAGCCGGTGGCCTCGGTGATCTTCGCGCTGGGCGACGGGATCGGGATGCAGCTGCTCTCCGATCCCGAGTGGGACTCCAGCGCGGCGCTGGAGCTCGGGGCGCGCAGCGTCCGCCGCCTGCTGGCGGAGTGACCAAGGTCACAGAAGGGCGGCCCGGTTAGGGATCTCATTCCTGGCTGTCCGGCCAGCCAAGGATGCAGGAGTAGATCGATGCAGGGAGCGATGGAGAGGCTCGGCAGTTTCCTCGAGCGCAGGCGCTGGCTGGTCGTGGGCGTCTGGGTCGTCGTGCTGCTCGCCTCGGCCCCCTTCGCCGCGCGCCAGACCGAGCACCTGACCAGTGGCGGCTTCGTCGTGCCCGGGTCGGGCTCGGAGGCCGTGGACCGCTCGCTCGGCCAGTTCGACCGCGCCCAGCGCGACTCGCTCGCCGTGGTGCTCGCCCGCAAGCCGGGCTCGAGCGAGGCCGATGTGCGCTGCCGCCGTCGACCGGGTCGGCCGCGTCGCCGACCGCCTGGAGCACGCGCGGCTCAGCCCCGCCGTCGCCGCGCAGGCCAAGCGCGAGGTGGGCAAGAGCTCGATCGTCGTGGTCCCGCTGGACGTGCGCGGCTCGCAGGATGAGCTGTCGGACCTGGCGGTCGACATGCGCGAGGAGGTCGGCGCGGCCGAGCCGGCCCGCGCGACGGCGTGCAGACCTACCTCGTCGGCCAGCAGGCGCTGTGGGCCGGCATGCAGGACCTCAGCAAGGAGGACCTCGAGTCGGCCGAGAAGACCGGGCTTCCCGATCGTCCTCCTGATCCTGCTCGCGGTGTTCGGCTCCCTGGCCGCCGCGGCGCTGCCGCTCGCCCTGGGCTTCGCCAGCGTGAGCATCACCGGCGCGGGGATCTTCTTCCTGTCCCAGGCCACCGACATGTCGGTCTTCGTGACCAACGTCGCCTCGATGATCGGCATCGGGGTGGCGGTGGACTATTCGCTGTTCATCCTCGCGCGCTACCGCGAAGAGATGCGCGCCGGCCGCGAGCCGCAGCAGGCGCGGGCGATCGCCATGCGCACGTCGGGCCTGGCCGTGGCGTTCTCCGGGGTCACGGTCATGGTCTCGCTGGCCGGGCTGTTCCTCGTGGACTCCACGACGATCCGCTCGATGGCGATGGGCGCCATCATCGTCGTGGCGGTCTCGATCCTCGCCGCGGTGACGCTGCTGCCGGTGCTCATCCGGCTGCTGGGCACCCGCGCGTACGCGCGCGGGCGAATCGCGACGGTCACCGGGCTGCTGTTCCGCTCGCTGCGCTGGCGCCGGCGCCGGCCCGGCTCCACGCGCGAGGTCAAGCCCGACTTCTGGACCCGCTGGACCGACCGCGTCACCCGTCGCCCGGGCGCTGGCGGCGGCCATCAGCGCCGCGGTCCTCCTCGTGCTGGCCATCCCGGCGCTTTCGCTCGAGTTCGGCGACGGCGCCCTGCGCCAGTTCCCCAAGGACAACGAGACCCGGGTGGGGGCCGAGCTGGCCGCCAAGGAGCTGGGCCCGGGCTCCGCCGGCCCCACGCAGGTGATCGCCGAGCGCGCCGAGGCGCGCGCCGTGAGCGCAGAAGCTCCGCGAGGACCGCGAGGTCGCCCGGGTGACCGGCCCGGTCGTGTCCGAAGAACGGCCGCTCGGTCCTGTTCTCCGCCGCGCCGAAGCACGACCCCGAGAGCCCGCAGGCTCGCGCCCTGGTCGACCGCCTGAGGTCCTCCGGCTTGGACGTCGAGGTGGGCGGGGCGACGGCCAGCGTCGAGGACTTCAAGGACCTCGTCTCGGGCTCGATGTGGAAGATCGTCCTGTTCGTCCTGCTGTTCTCCTACCTCGTGCTGTTCCTGCTCCTGCGCTCGGTGCTGCTGCCGCTGAAGGCGGTGGTGATGAACCTGCTCTCGGTCGGCGCCGCCTACGGGATTCTCGTGGCGATCTTCCAGTACGGCTGGATCGACGGCTTCCTCGGGTTCGAGTCGCTGGGCTACATCAACACGATCACGCCGCCCTTCCTGCTGGCGATCGTGTTCGGGCTCTCGATGGACTACGAGGTCTTCCTGCTCACACGCATCCGCGAGCGCTACCAGGCCACCGGTGACAACAAGCTGGCCGTGGCGCAGGGCCTGCGGGCCAGCGCGGCCACCATCTCGAGCGCCGCCCTGATCATGGTCGCGGTGTTCGCGGTCTTCGCCGGCACCGGCGTGCCCTCGATCAAGGAGATCGGCCTGGGCCTGGCCGTGGCCATCGCCCTCGACGCGACCCTGGTGCGCCTGGTGCTCGTACCCGCCACCATGGAGCTCATGGGCAAGTGGAACTGGTGGGTGCCCAAGCCGCTGGCGCGGATACTTCCCCGCGCGGACTTCGAGGGGTCGGCCGCCTGACGCTTCCCGTCTGGCGGCAGGGCACCCCGGCCGTGCTGAGCGTGGCCGGCCCGCACGTGATCCCGGTCTCGACCGCCGTGCGGCTGGGCGACGACCGGCTGGCCTTCGCGCTGGGCCGCGGGCGCGACACGCTCGAGCGCCTGCGCTCCGACCCACAGGTCGCGCTGTGCCTGCTCGGGACCGAGCTGGCGTTCACCGCGTACGGGGCGGCGGAGGTCCTGCGCGAGCCGCTGGAGTCGGCGCCCGTGGTGGGGGTGGGCCTGAAGGTGGAGTCCGTCCAGGACCACCTGGCCGACGGCCGGACCGAGATGCTCGACGGCGCCCGCTGGCGCTGGCTCGACGCTCAGGCTGCGGGGGCCGACCCCAAGATCGCGGCCGAGCTCGCGACCCTCTAGTCGCGCCAGGCGCCCGAGGCCACGCGCTCGAGCAGCCCGCTGGTGATGCGGTTGAGCTCGTCGACGTCGCGGTCGCTCAGCTCGGCCAGGATGCGGACCTCGTTGTCCACGTGGCGCGTCACCGCCTCGTCGACCAGCTCGCGCGCCCTGTCGGTCAGGGCCACCTCCATGCTGCGGCGGTCGCTGGCGTGGGGGACCCGCTCGATCAGCCCGCCCTTCTCGAGCCGGTCGAGGCGGCTGGTCATCGTGCCCGAGCTGACCAGCAGCGAGTCGCTGAGCGCCGACGGCGTCAGCCGGTAGGGCGGGTCCAGAGCGGCGCAGCGTGAAGAGGATGTCCGCGTCGGCGGGCTGGATGCCGTACTCCGCCGCGAGCTCGCCCAGCGCCGCGTCCAGGTGGCGGCTCAGCGCGAGCAGGCGGCCGATGGTCGCCATCGCGCGCAGGTCGAGGTCGGGCGCTCCCCCTCCCACTGCCCGACGAGCCCGTCGATCTGATCCACGCCCGAGGTAGCTCGTTGACAAGTATCTTTGTCAAGTATCTTGCTTCAAGATGAATACCACGAGACGACCTACTCCCTGCACGACGGCGAGCCGTGACCGTGCGCGCACACCCCCGAGCTGCTCGAGGTCAAGCCGAGTGGCAGCCCGAGTCCTCCAAGCCGCCCGTCCACTTCCACCCCGGTCAGGACGAGCGCTTCGAGGTCACCGAGGGCGAGCTCCAGGTCCGGGTCGGTGACGAGACGCGAACGCTCCGAGCCGGCGACACGCTCGAGATCCCCCGCGGCACCCCGCACAGCATGTGGGCAACCGAGCACACGAAGGCCAGCTGGCAGGTGCGCCCGGCGCTGCGGACCGCCGAGTTCTTCGCCGCGGTCGACGCATCGCGTCGTTACCGCAAGAGCGCGAAGGGCGGAACGATGACCCCACTCGGCGCCGGCCGGGTCCTGCGCGAGTACTCCGACGTCTTCCGGATGAAGCTCCCCGGCCTGTGGTCGGAGCGCTGGCGCTGCTAGGCCGGCTGCGCGGCTACCCGCTTCGCACGGGCTGAGCGCCGCTTGCGCCTGGGCTCGAGCTCGACGGGGTCGTTCGCGGCCAGGAAGTCGTCGATCTCGGGCCAGGTGGTGTTGCGGGCCGAGCGCCCGGTGAGCACGCCCAGGTGCCCGCCGGGCGCGTCGCGCAGGCGGACCTCCTCGGCGTTGGGCAGCAGCTCGGCCACGTGGCGAACGGCGGCGCGGGGGGCGAGCACGTCGGCGCCCCCGGCCACGCTGAGCACGGGCTGGCGCACCGCGTCGAGGTCGATCTCCTCGTCGGAGAGCAGGACCTTGCCGCCGGCCAGCTCGTTGACGCGGAAGAAGGCGTGGTAGAGCTGGCCGAAGGTGCGCCCCGGGTAGGCGAGCATGTGGGCCATGTAGTTGTCGACGGCCTCCGAGTGCGCCAGCGTGTCGCGGTCGCTGAGGTGCTGGGCCAGGAACAGCGGCTTGGTGAGGTAGCGGTCGAAGGCGGTGAGCCGGAAGCCCAGCGAGACCAGCGGCGCGGGCGCCCCGCCCAGGCCGCGGTAGAGGGCCGACACCAGCGCGCCGCCGGTCAGCTGCGACAGCCGCCGGATCGGCGCGAACATCCGCACCTCGGCGAAGTCGAAGGGGCTGGCCACCATCGCCACCGAGGAGACCGGCAGCTTCTGGTCCCCGGCCACCGCCAGCAGGGTCATGATGCCGCCGAGGCACCAGCCCACCGGCTGGACCGGTGCGCCGCCGGCGTCCTCCGAGGCGGCCTCCACCGCCTTCGGGATCACCTCGTCGACCCAGTGCTCGAGGCCGAGCGCGCGGTCGGAGAAGGAGATGGGCCCGTAGTCGACCAGGTAGGTGGGGTGGCCGCGCTGCACCAGGTGCTCGGCGAGGCTGCAGCCGCGGCGCAGGTCGAAGCAGCTGGCGGGGGCGGCCAGCGGCGGCACCAGCAGGACCGGCGAGCGCCGGCGCGGCCCGCCGCGGGCAGGGCGGTAGCGGTAGACCGTCCGCTGCGGCCCCTCGTCGATGATCGACTTCGGGGTCGGGGAGGTCTCGGCCAGGCCGCCCCCGACCAACATGTCGTAGCCGTTGGCCGCCGAGTCGACGAGGGTGTCTAGAGAGAGGCCGGCGATCGCGAGAACTCTAGGAGCAGGTCGCCGAGGCGCTCGGGGCGCTCGAGCTGGGGGCAGTGGCCGCATTCGTCGATGACCTCCAGCCGCGCGCCGGGCACGGCGTCCAGCACGCGCTCCGCCCCCGACTGGAAGACGAGCAGGTCCTGGCGGCCCCACACGAGCAGGACGGGGCTGCGGATGCGGTCGAACTCGAAGCAGTCGTCGAGCTCGGGCAGCAGGCGCCGGGCGCTGCGCACCACGCGCGCGGCCGTGGCGCGGCTCTCCAGGTGGCCGGCGAAGGTCTGGGCCACGCGCGGGTCGACCTTGGAGGGGCGGTGGAACGCCAGCCGGCTGTAGACGCCGGCCACCACGCGCCGCGTGACCGCGTTGGGCACCGGCAGCGGCGAGGCGAGCAGGTTGCGGATGAGCGGATCGCGCCGCACGAGCACGAACCAGCGCGCCATGTCCAGCCCGGCCGGGCGCCACCGCCATCACGCCACCGAGCGGATGGCGCTCGGCCGCGCGCAGCCCGGCGCAGCCGCCGAGCGAGTTGCCGACCACCACGGTGTCCTCGCCGGTGTGCTCCAGCGCGGCGTCCACGAAGGCGTCGAGCTGCTCGAGGATCGGTCCCTCGCCCAGCTTGTCGGCGGTCGCCGAAGCCGGGCATGTCGACCGCCAGGGCGGCGCGGCCCTCGCGGGCGAGGCGGTCCAGCAGCAGGCGCCAGGTGTCGGCGCTGTCGGCCCAGCCGTGCAACAGCAGCAGGGGTGGGCCGTCGCCCTCGAGCTCCAGCGCTCGAGTTCTGTACCCCGCGAGCTCCAGCCGGTGCTCGAACAACGGCTGCATGTGACCCATTTTAGGTCAGTTTCGGACTGCTCCAGGGTTCGTGGAGGCGGCGCTCGAGTTCGGCGGTCAGCTCGGAGATGGCGATGCGGGTCTGGTCGAGCGAGTCGCGGTCGCGCAGGGTGACGGTGTCGTCCTCCATCGTCTGGTGGTCGACGGTCACGCCCCAGGGCGTCCCGATCTCGTCCTGGCGGCGGTAGCGCTTGCCGATCGAGCCGCCGGTGTCGAACTCGGCCGTCATGCGGGTGCGCAGCTCCTCGTAGATCGCGCGCGCCTTCTCGGGCTGGCCGTCCTTGTTGACCAGCGGCAGCACCGCCGCCTTGACCGGGGCGAGCCGGGGGTGGAAGCGCAGGACGACGCGCTCGCGGCCCTCGACCTCCTCCTCGTCGTAGGCGTCGACCATGAAGGCCAGCGTGCCGCGGTCGGCGCCGGCGGAGGGCTCGATCACGTGGGGGACGTAGCGGTCGCCGGTGCCGGGGTCGACGTACTCCATCTTCTCGCCGCTGTACTTCGCGTGCTGGGTGAGGTCGAAGTCGCCGCGGTTGGCGATGCCCTCCAGCTCGGACCAGCCCATCGGGAACAGGTACTCGATGTCGCTGGTGGCGCTGGAGTAGTGGGAGAGCTCGTCGGCGCCGTGGGGGCGCAGCTGCAGGTGGTCGGCCCGGATCCCGAGGTCGGTGTACCAGCGCATCCGATCGTCCATCCAGCGCTGGTGCCAGTCGGCGGCCTCCGCGGGCGGCACGAAGTACTCGATCTCCATCTGCTCGAACTCGTAGGTGCGGAAGATGAAGCTCTGGGTGGTGATCTCGTTGCGGAACGCCTTGCCGATCTGCGCGATCCCGAACGGCGGCTTCTTTCGCGCGAACTGCAGGACGTTCTTGAAGTTGACGAAGATGCCCTGGGCGGTCTCCGGGCGCAGGTAGACGGTGGAGCTGTCGTCCTGCACGGGACCCACGTGGGTCTCGAACATCAGGTTGAACTGCCGGGCCTCGGTGAGCTCTCCGCCGCACTCCGGGCAGGTCGTGGTGCCCGGCGGGAGGTGGTCCTCACGCCAGCGCTTCTTGCATTCCCCCAGGCACTGGACGAGCGGGTCGGTGAAGCCCTCCAGGTGGCCGCTGGCCTCCCAGGTGCGGGGGTGCATGAGGATCGCGGCGTCGAGGGCGACCATGTCGTCGCGCTCCTGGAGCACCGCGCGCCACCACTCGCCCTTCACGTTGTTCTTCAGCAGCACCCCGTAGTGGCCGTAGTCGTAGACCGAGGCCATGCCGCCGTAGATCTCGGAGCTCTGGAAGATGAAACCGCGTCGCTTGCAAAGAGCGACGATTTTCTCCATGGAGACGGCCTCGGACACGGGGAGTGACGCTATACAGGTCGCGCGATGCTTCGGACGGCCTTCCGCCCTGTGCGCCACATGACCGCCTGGCTGGTGTGGCACGCGGCCGGCGTGTCACTGCTCGAGGACCTCGAGCAGCCCCGACCGCCCTCCTAGGCCCGCACCTATACTCGCCGCGCCGTGCCGATCTACGAGTACCGCTGCGACAACAGTCACGAGTTCGACGTTTTCCAGCGGATGAGCGACGACCCGCTGACCGAGTGTCAAGTCTGCGGGGCGCCCTGCGCGGCGGGTCCTGTCGGCGCCGGCCGTCCACTTCAAGGGCTCGGGCTTCTACAGCACCGACTACGGCAAGAAGAAGAAGTCCTCGGAGACTTCGACCGCCGACACGAAGTCCAAGAAGTCCGAGAGCTCGTCGGACTCGTCGTCCTCGAGCAACGGCTCCTCCTCAGACGACTAATCGCCGTTCTTCAGCCAGTCGACGGCGTCCGTCCGGGCCGGCTTGGGGATCCTCAGGCTGCCGCCGGCGCCGCAGTCCAGGCATGACGGCTTGAGCACCTTCGACTCGCCCGTGCCGCCGATCCCGGCGTCGAACGCGAGAGCGAGGAGGCCGGGGCCGTGCAGGTCGGTCTTGAACGCCTTGGGAGCGTTCCAGGCGACCCAGGGAGCGCGGAAGAAGGTCGCCGGCGAGATCAGCTGACCGCGGACGCCGGAGAGGAGCTCCTGCTGGCGCTCGGCGCGGTCCAGGTCGTTCTCCTGCGGCGCGCACTCGTTCTTGCGGATGCGGGCCCAGCCGAGCGCCTTGGCTCCGGTCAGCTGGTTCTCACCCTTCTTGAAGCGCAGCCCCTTCCAGAAGTTGTCGAACGGCGGCGAGCAGATGCGGCGCTTGGCGGTGACCGTGACGCCCCCGATGGAGTCGATGAACTTCGGAAAGCCCTTGAAGTCGATCTCCATGATGTGGTTGATCTTCATGTCGCCGCCCATGTAGCCCTCGACGGTCTCCACGAGGAGCGGCCGCCCGCCCAGGGCGTAGGCGGCGTTGATCTTCTGGCGGTCGTGGCCGGGGATGTCGGCCTCGGTGTCGCGCGGGATCGAGAGCCGCCTCATCCCGGCGAGGCTGGTGTGGAGGATCATGATCGTGTCCGCCCGGGCCGGGCCGCTCTGGCTCTTGTCGATGGAGTCGCCGGAGCGCGTATCGGTGCCGATGATCAGGATGTTGCTGCCCGCCAGGAGGCTGCTGCCGCCGGACAGGGAGCGCTCGCTGCGCGGTGAGAGCCCGCCGCTCACCTGGGCGCTGATCAGGAACAGGACCAGCGCCAGCAGGATCCAGCCGACGGCCGCCAGGGCGACCCACTTGAGAACCCGGCCCGGGGTGATCTCGCGCTTCTCGCCCGGCTCCTTCGGGGCCTTCTTGCGCTTGCGCAGGCCCTCGAGGCCGCGCGCGCCGAGGCCCGAGAACGGGTTCTTGCGGGCCTTGTAGACCTTGTACTCAGGGGGCGAGTCGGCCATCTGATCCTTATATCGTCCGGCGATGCCGCCAAAGCGCGTCATCGGGGTCGACGCGGGAGGCACCAAGCTCCTCGGCGGCGTGGTCGACGAGGGCCTTGTGGTTCACAACCGCGTGCACCGCCTCTGGCGCGGAGCCGACCGCGAGGAGACGCTGCGGATCGTAGTAGAGGCCGTGGAGGAGTTGCGCAGCGTGGCCCCGGAGGCGGAGGCCGTGGGCTTCGGCATCCCCTCCCTGGTCTCCGGCGGTCGCTCGGTCGCCTCGGTCCACCTGCCGCTCGACGACGTGCCGTTCGGCGACCTGATGGCCGAGCGCCTCGGCCTCCCCGTTTGGGTCGACAACGACGTGAACGCGGCCGTCATGGCCGAGCACCGCATCGGGGCCGCCCGCGGCGCCTCCCACGCGGTCATGTTCGCCCTCGGCACCGGCATCGGCGGCGGGCTCGTCTTGGATGGCCGGGTCTACCGCGGCGCCACCGGCGCGGCGGGCGAGCTGGGCCACATGGTCACCGATGTCGACGGGCCGCCCTGCCCCTGCGGCGGCCGCGGCTGCCTCGAGGTCCTTGCTTCGGGGAGTGCGATCGGGATCGCCGGCACCCAGGCCGCGCGCGCCCATCCCCGCTCTCCGCTCGGTACGCGCCTGCAGGAGGAGGGCGCCATCCGGGGCAGCTTCGTCACCGAGCTCGCCCACGCCGGCGACGAGCTCGCGGTCGAGGCGGTGTGCTCGGTCGGCCGGCAGCTCGGCGCGGGCCTCGTGAGCATCCTGAACGTGCTCGACCCCGAGGTTGCCGTGATCGGTGGCGGCGCCGTGGCCGCGGGGGACCTGCTGCTCGAGCCCGCGCGCGAGGTGCTGGCCGCGCAGGGCCTCGGCCCGCCGCGCATGCGGGTCGTGCCGGCCGAGTTCGGGGGCGAGTCGGGCATGCTGGGCGCCGCGCTACTGGCCCTGGACGGGATGGGGCGCTCTTGACCGGCCGGCTGGTCGTCTGCCCGACGCCGATCGGGAACCTCGAGGACGTGACGCTGCGGGTGCTGTCGGCCCTGCGCGACGCCGACGTGGTGGCCTGCGAGGACACCCGCCGCACCCGCGTGCTGCTGGACCGCTACGGCGTCTCCGCGCGGCTGGTGGCCTACCACGAGCACAACGAGACGGCGGAGGCGGCCAAGCTCGTGGAGCAGATGCGCGGCGGCTCGACCGTGGCGCTGGTCTCCGACGCCGGCATGCCGCTGGTCTCCGATCCGGGCTTCGTGCTGGTGCGCGCGTGCGTGGCCGCTGGTGTGGAGGTGGAGGTGCTGCCCGGGCCTTCGGCCGCGTTGGCCGCCCTGGTGGCCTCGGCGCTGCCGGCCGACCACTGGCGTTTCGAGGGGTTCCTCCCACGCAAGAAGGGCGAGCTGCGCTCCTTGCTCGCCGAGCCCGGCGGGACGCTGGTCGCCTTCGAGTCGCCGCGCCGGGTGGCGTCCTCGTTGTCGGTGCTGGCTTCGCTCGACCCCTCGCGGCCGGTTGCGGTGTGTCGCGAGCTGACCAAGGTGCACGAGGAGGTGGTGCGGGGCACGGCCGGCGAGCTGGCCGAGCGCTACTCCGCCGCGGACCCGCGAGGGGAGGTGGTGCTCGTGATCGGGCCGGCTTCGGAGTCGGCCGGCTCGGCCTCCGTCCCGGAGGGGCTGGAAGCCCTGCAGCGGCTGGTGGAGGCGGGCGCGCGGCCCCGACCTGCCGCGGCGGTGGTCGCCGAGCTGACCGGCGGGCGGGCGAACGAGCTGTACCGGGCGCTGATGGACGAGCGCGACGAGGGAAAGGGCGCGTCCGCGGCTGAATAGGTCGTCAGCGGGCTGACGATTTGTTCGTCGGTGCGCGCCCCCGGTCCGGCGCGCGACACGGGGCACCCCGCCGAGAAAGCGCTCCGGCGCCGGAGGAGTTCGTCGTCTGGGCGCCGCGCCGCCCTTCGGGTAACGCCCGTGTGACGAACTGTGCGCGGACCGTGACGGATCGTTACGACTCGACCCCGCCCGGGCCCCACGGCCGCCTAGCGGACCTACGGTCGCCGCATGGCCCGCACCCCGCTCATCCTCACGCTCGTCGCCCTCGCCGTGGTCGCGGGGGCTCCACCCGCGGCGGCAGCCGGCAGCTGGGGCTGGCCGGTCCGCGGCGAGGTCATCACCTCCTACCGCAACGGCAGCGACCCTTACGCGGGCGGGCAGCACCGCGGGATCGACATCGCCGCCCCGGTGGGCCGGGCGGTGGCGGCGCCCACGTCGGGTCGCGTCACCTTCGCGGGAACGGCAGGGTCCTCGGGGCTGACCGTGTCCGTCCGCACCGCCGACGGGCGCTGGGACACCTCCTACCTCCACCTCTCGTCGCTGGCCGTGCGCGAGGGCGATCAGGTCGGCAGCGGCGCGCGCCTCGGAGCGGTTGGCACCTCCGGCCGCCGCTCGGCGGAGCGGCCGCACCTGCACTTCGGGGTCCGGGAGGCGGGAAGCCGCCACGCCTACCGCGACCCCATGAGCTTCCTCGCGGCGCCGGCCGGCCCAGGCGAAGGCAAGCCGGGCCCTGCGCCGGCGCCGCTCCCCCTGCCGCTGACGGCCGGGCCCGGCGCGGCACCCGCGCCCGCGGCGCGACGTGCGCCGGCGGCCGCGCCCAGCCGCGTGCGAGCGCCCGCGGGCGCTCCCGGCCGCGCGCCCGCACCAGCGCCTGCCCGCTCGGCCATCACGAAGGCCCTGTCGCCTGCGGCGCTGGGCCCGGCACCGGCCCCTCGCTCGCGCACTGCGGGGGAGCGCTCGCCGGCAAGGGCCCCGGAGGCCGGCCCGGCGACGCAGCCGCGAGCGGCGAGAGCACCCGCTCACCACCCCGCCGGCCGGGTACGTGTGCCCACCGGAAGTGGCGGCGGCCTGGACCTGGGCTGGGCCCTGGCTTGCCTCGGCGTCGCAGCGGCCGCCCTGACGCTCGCCCGCCCCGGCCGCGGGCGCGCGCCGCGCGGTCGATTCGGGACAGTGGCCCTTAGGGTCTTCGGAGGATGGCCTACTACGTCACGACCCCGATCTACTACGTGAATGCGGAGCCCCACCTGGGGCACGCCTACACCACGATTGCGGCCGACGTGCTCGCGCGGCACAGGCGCCAGCGCGGCGACGAGGTGTTCTTCCTGACCGGCACCGACGAGCACGGCGAGCCGGTGACCCAGGTGGCCGAGCGCGAGGGCATCACCCCGCGTGAGCTGGGCGACCGCAACTACGTCCGCTTCAAGGAGCTCGCGGCGGCCCTGGGGGTCACCAACGACTTCTTCATCCGCACCACCGACCCCGAGCACCACGAGGTGGTGCAGCGCGTGGTCCAGCGCATCCACGACAACGGCCACGTCTACGCCGGCACCTACGAGGGCTGGTACTGCCCCCGCTGCGCCGACTTCAAGACCGACTCCGAGCTCGTGGAGGGCAACAAGTGCCCGATCCACCTCATCGAGCTCGAGCGTGAGCACGAGGACAACTGGTTTTTCCGGCTTTCCTCCTTCCAGGAGCCGCTGGAGCGTCTGTACGCCGAGCGGCCCGACTTCGTCACGCCGCAGATCCGCTTCAACGAGGCGCTCTCGTTCATCCAGCAGGGCCTGCAGGACATCTCCCTCTCACGTGCGCGCCTGAAGTGGGGCGTGCCGGTGCCCTGGGACGAGTCGCAGGTCATCTACGTCTGGATCGACGCGCTCATCAACTACTACTCCGCGCTCTCCTACGCGCGCGAGGGGGAGGACCTCACCGACCGCTTCTGGCCGGCCGACGTCCACCTGATCGGCAAGGACATCCTCAAGTTCCACGCCGTGATCTGGCCCGCGATGCTCATGGCTGCCGACATCGAGGTCCCGCGGCGCGTCGCCATCCACGGCTTCCTGCTGCTCGGCGAGCACAAGATGTCCAAGTCGCTCGGCAACGTGATCGACCCGTTCCAGGTGGTCGAGCTCTACGGCGCGGACGCGCTGCGCTACTACGCGATGCGCGAGGTGCGCTTCGGCCAGGACGGCGAGGTGTCGCCCGAGGGCTTCGAGAACCGGTACACGAGCGACCTGGCGAACGAGTACGGCAACCTCGCCAGCCGAACGCTGGCGATGGTCGACCGCTACCGCGACGGGGTCGTACCCGGGGGCGACCCGCCCGCCGAGCTGACCGAGCTGTTCGACGGCCTGACGGACGAGGTCTGCGCGGCCCTCGATGCGACGCAGCCGACCGACGCCCTCGAGCTGATCTGGCAGCGCGTGCGCGCGCTCAACTCCTACGTGCAGGAGCAACAGCCGTGGCAACTGGCGAAGGACGACGCCCAGGCCGTACGGCTGGACACAGTGCTGCTGGGCCTGGCCGAGGGGCTGCGCGTGGTTTCGCTGCTTTTGCTGCCGTTCGTGCCCACCGCGGCGGGCAAGCTGCTCGACGCCCTGGGCACCGAGGACCGTTCGGTGGCCGCAGCGAGCTTCGGCAACGTTGCCGGCGGCGCCACCCTGGGCGACCCGGGCCAGCTCTTCCCGAGGGTCGAGCCCGCCGCGGCGTAGGCAGTGGTCGACACCCACTGCCACCTCGACCACTGCGAGCCGGACGCGAGCGAGCTGGTCCAGCGGGCCCGCGCAGCGGGCATCGAGAAGCTCGCCACTGTGGGGATCGACCGCGACTCGGTGGTCATCGGGCAGCGTTTGGCCGACGAGTACGAGGAGGTCTTCCAGATCGTCGGCCTGCACCCCAACGCCGCCGCGGGCTGGGACGGCTGGCTGCCTGAGGAGGAGGCGCGGCGCCCGAAGGTAGTGGCGATCGGCGAGACCGGCCTCGACTACTTCCGCGAGGGCGCTCCGCCCGAGGACCAGAAGCGCGCCTTCGCCGCGCACGCCGGCCTGGCGCGGGAGCTCGACCTGCCGCTGGTGATCCACACGCGCGCGGCCGAGCAGGACACCTTCGACCTCCTCGCCGAGCACGCCGACGGGCTCACCGTGGTGCTCCACTGCTTCTCGATGGCCGACCGCCTGGACGAGGCGGTCGAGCGCGGCTACGTGTGCTCTTTCGCCGGCAACGTCACCTACCCCAAGGCCACCGACCTCCAGGACGCGGCTGGGCGGGTGCCCGACGAGCTGCTCCTGGTGGAGACCGACTCGCCCTACCTCTCCCCGCAGCCTGTTCGCGGCAAGCCCAACGAGCCGGCGAACGTGGCCCTCACCGCGCGCTTCGTGGCCGAGCGCCGCGGCGTGCCCTACGAGGAGCTGGAGGCGCTGGTGGAGTCCAACGCCGCCCGCGTCTTCGGGTGGTGACCGCCGACGCCCCTCGTCAGGCGAGCCTGCGCCGCCTGCGCGAGTTCGACGTGCGGCCCAACCGCGAGCTGGGCCAGAACTTCCTCGTCGACGACAACCTGCTTGGGGGTCATCGGCGACGCTGCCGAGCTGAGCGAGGACGACGTCGTGCTGGAGGTGGGCGGGGGCCTGGGCGTGCTGTCGGAGTACCTTGCGCCGCGGGTGGCCCACCTGCACGTGGTCGAGGTCGACCCGCGCCTGCGGGAGGCGATGGAGGACGCCCTGGGACCCTTCGCCAACGCGACGCTGCACCAAGCCGACGCCGTCGGCCTCGACTTCGCTGCGTTGGACCCCCGGCCCGGCAAGGTGGTCGCGAACCTGCCCTACGGCGTCGCCGCCACCGTCCTGCTCAAGGCGCTGGAGGAGCTGCCCGGCGCCTCGCTGCTGGTGGCCATGGTCCAGCGCGAGGTGGCCGAGCGGTTGGCGGCGGGCCCCGAGAAGGGCAAGCTCTACGGCGCCACCTCCGTACTGGCCCAGCTGTCCTGCAAGGTCGAGGTCCTGCGCCGGATCCCGGCCACCGTGTTCCACCCGCGGCCGGCGGTCGAGTCGGCGCTGGTACGGCTGCGGCGCACGGGGCCGGCGCCCACAGCGGCCACGAGGGACCTGGTCCACGCCGCGTTCGCCCACCGCCGCAAGGCGCTCGGCGGGTCGCTCGCCCTGGCACCGAGCGCGCCGGACGGGGTCCGCGACCGCGCGCGCGACGCCCTCGAGGAGCTCGGACACCCGCCGGACGCGCGCGCGGAGCGGCTCGCACCGACGGACTTCCCGCGCCTGGCCGAGCTGCTGGACCGCTGACGTGCTCTCCGAGACCGCGCCGGCGAAGGTCAACCTCGTGCTGCACGTCGGGCGCCGGCGCGGCGACGGGTTGCACGAGCTCGCTTCGCTGTTCGCTCCGCTCGACCTCGCCGACAAGCTGGCCTTCGAGCCCGCCACGCTCGACGAGGTCGTGGCCCCGGGAGTCGAGGGCCCGAACCTGGTCCAGCACGCCCTGGCGGCCTTTCGCACCCGTGCGGCACTCCCGCCGCTGCGCGTGACCGTCGAGAAGCGCATCCCGGTGGCGGGCGGCCTTGGAGGCGGCAGCGCCGACGCCGCGGCCACCCTGCGGGCCGCCAACCGCATCGCGGGCGAGCCGCTGAGCCTCGACGAGCTGCGGCGACTGGGCGCGCCCATCGGCGCGGACGTCCCCAGCCAGCTCGACCCCGCGCCGGCGCTGGTGACGGGAGCGGGAGAGGTGGTCGAGCCGCTGGCGCTGCCGGAGCTGTGGCTGGTGCTGGTTCCGAGCGCCGAGGGGCTGTCCACCGCGGCGGTGTACGCCGAGCACGACCGCGGCGCCGAGCCGCGGGAGCCGCTGGACCCCGACGACCTCAGAGGCCTGGCCGGCGCAGGGGCGGCGGCCCTGGCCTCGGCAATGGAGAACGACCTGGAGGCTGCGGCGCTGTCGCTGCGCCCGGAGCTGGGCGCGACGCTGGACGCCCTGCGGGACGCGGGCGCCCTGGCGGCCCGGCTCAGCGGCTCGGGCCCCACCGCCTTCGGCCTGTTCGAGGACAGGGCCGCCGCGGAGGCGGCCGCGGAGACGGTTCCGGGCGCCGTGGTCACCCGCACCCGGCCGTCGCCTGCGTCACAATGAGCGCCCGATGGACCTGAGCCTGTCCACGACGGAGCTCGCGCTGGCCCTCGGCGCGGGGATCACCGGCGCCGGCTACATCGCCTTCATCCTGCTGCCCGCGCTGCAGGCGTATGGGCGCCTGTGGGAGAAGGTCGCGGCGGCCTTCCTGACCCTTTTCATCCTCGCCACGCTGCTGGGAGTGGGAGCGGGACTGGGCTTCGCCATCGTCTGGTCCTACGACCGCTACGCCTAGCGGCGCCCGCCGAACTGGGCGCTTCGCGCCTAAAGTTCTCGCCATGCCCGCGGCGCAGCAGCCCAAGGGCCGTGCTGCCTCCGGCGCCGGCCCGGGCTCCTTCCTGGAGCTCTTCGAGCAGGTCTCGGACGCCGTCGAGTCCGGCGCCGGGCTGCCGTCGGTCACCCGTGCCGCGAGCCGGGCGCTCGACGCCAGCGCGATAGTCCTCGCCGCCACCGGCGGCGTGCTGGCATCGGCCTGCTCCTCGCCCGAGGACGAGCGCGCGATCATGGCCGGCGAGGGCTCCGCCGACCAGGTCGACCTCAGGGTCGCCGACGCCGTCGTCGGCGAGCTGCGCTACCGGCCCAGGGGCGAGCCACCCGAGCCCGCCCTGCTGCGCATGGTCGCCACGCTGATCGGGCTGGAGGTGGACCGCTCGACCGCCCCCGAGCGCGCCAGCGAGGCCGCCGTGCGCGACTTCCTGGAGGACCTGGTGGGCCGCACGGTCACCGACCGCGAGAACATCGTCGCCCGCGGCGCCGAGCTCGGCTGCCACCTGGTCGACGGCGCGGTGATGATCATCGCCCGCGCTCGGCCCCACGCGCCCGCCGAGGGGGACTGGCGCGCACGCGTGCTCACCCTCGCCGAGCGCGGGGCGCGCGTGGTGGAGCGCTCGATCGCTGGTGGGGCTCGTGCCCGTCGGCGCCCTGCGCGCCAACGCCGGCGACGACGACCGAGACCTGCTCCTGCTCGTCCCCGCCCTCGATGAGGCGACAGCCGAACGGGCCGCCGGCGCTGTCCTGGAGGAGCTGCGCGCGGGCCTGGAGGGCTTCGCGCTCACAGTGGCGCGCAGCCGCCGCACCGCGGACCCCGCCGACCTCCACCGCGCCTCCTCCGAGGCGATCCTCGCCGCCAACGTCGCCGAGGCGCGCGGGGCGGAGTCGCTGAAGTTCGAGGAGACCGGCGCCTACCGCCTGCTGCTGCCTGCGATGAACGAGGACCCGCGTGAGCTGCAGCGCTTCCACGACGAGACCGTCGCCCCGCTGGCCGCCTACGACGAGCAGTACGAGACCGAGCTGGTCAAGACGCTCGAGACCTTCCTCGACGCCGACGGCAACGTGGCCGGCACGGCCGAGCGCCTGTTTACCCACCGCCACACGGTCCGCTACCGCCTGGACCGCGTCCGCGAGCTGAGCGGCCTCGACGTGGGCTCCACGGACGGCCGCGAGCGCCTGTCGCTGGGCCTGAAGGCGATGCGCGTGCTGGGCATCGCCCCGCCGGGCGGCCCCGCGCAGGAGCCGGGCGCCGAGGGCGGCCTCGTGCCGAAGGCGGAGAAGGACCGCCGCTGATCGCGCGCATCTGGACCGGCGCCGTCCGCCCGCCCGACGCGGACGCCTACGCCGACTACATCCGCGCGACCGGCTTCGCCGAGTACGCCGAGACCCCGGGCAACCGCGGCGCGTGGATGCTGCGCCGCGAGGAGGGCGACCGGACCGAGTTCATCACGCTCTCGCTGTGGGAGTCCCGGGAGGCGATCCAGGCCTTCGCGGGCGAGGACATCGAGGAGGCGGTGCTCTACCCCGAGGACGAGCGCTACCTGATCGACGGCGAGTCATCGGTCACGCACTACGAGGTGGTCGACCGAGCGTGAGCTGGGGAGCCGGGATTCGAACCCAGGATCTCAGGGCTCCAAAGGCCCGCGTCTTGCCGTTAGACCACTCCCCAAAGGGCAGTCGCTGAAGAGTATGTCCCGCCGCTACGCTGGCTGACCCCTTATGGCCGAACCCTTCACTGCGCTGATCATGGCCGCCGGCCACGGCACCCGGATGAAGTCCGAGACGCCGAAGGTCCTGCACGCCGTGTGCGGCAAGCCGTTGGTCGAGTGGGTCATCGACGCCGCCCGCGAAGCGGGCGCCACCGAGGTCGTCTGCGTGACCCGGCCGGGCGAGGGCGTGGACGGGCGCCTGCCCGACGGCGTGACCGTCGCCGAGCAGAGCGAGGGCGAGGGCACGGGCGCCGCGGTGCTCGCCGCTCGCGACGCGGTCCCGGGCGACAGGCCGCTGGCCGTCCTCTCGGGCGACCACCCGCTGGTCGCCGCGGAGGTCATCGCGCAGCTGGCCGACGCCCACGCCGCCGCCGGCGCCGCGGTGACGATGCTCACCACGGAGAGCCTCGACCCCGCCGGCTACGGGCGGGTGATGCGCACCGCCGACGGAGCCTTCGACCGCATCGTCGAGACCAAGCGCACGGAGGGCCTGCCCGACGAGGTGCTCGCCAACCGCGAGGTGAACCTCGGCACCTACGTCTTCGAGCCCGGCGAGCTGTTCGCGGCGCTGGAGAGGGTGGGCGAGGAGGACGGGGAGATCTACCTGACCGGCGCCATCACCGCCTTCGCGGCCGAGCGCCGGGTGGCCAGCGCCGAGCACCGACGACCCGGACGTTGCCCAGGGCGTGAACACGCGCGCGGACCTGATGGACGTCGAGGCCATCGCGCGGCGCCGCCTGGTCCGCGGCCACGCCCTGAACGGGGTCACCTTCGCCGCCCCCGACAGCATCGAGCTGCACGCCGGCGTGGAGATCGGCGAGGACACGCGCGTGGGCGCGGGCGCGAGCCTGCTTGGAGCCACCCGGATCGGCCGCGGCTGCGACATCGGCCCGCACGTGACTGCGGTGGACGCCGTGATCGGCGACCGCGCGGGCGTGGCCCACTCCGTGCTGATCGAGAGCGAGGTGGGCGAGGAGGCCAGCGTCGGCCCGTTCGCCTACCTGCGCCCGGGCGCGCGCATCGGGGCGGGGGCCAAGGTCGGCACCTTCGTCGAGATCAAGGGCTCGACGATCGGCGCCGGCGCCAAGGTGCCCCACCTCTCCTACATCGGCGACGCCGACGTGGGCGAGGGCGCCAACGTGGCGGCGGGAAACATCACCGCCAACTACGACGGGCGCAACAAGCACCGGACGAACATCGGAAAGAACGTGAAGACCGGGGTCCACACGTCGTTCGTCGCGCCCGTGAGTGTCGGGGACCGGGCGTACACTGGTGCCGGTTCGGTAATCGTCGAGGATGTCCCCGAGGGGGCGCTCGGAATCAGCCGGCCGGAGCAACGCAACGTCGAGGGTTACGCAGAGCGAGTCGAAGAGGAGAAGCCGTCTCCGTAAGCGTCGAGACCCAGGTCGCAACAGCCTTGGCCAAGAGCATCCCGGCCGGCTACGACAAGCGCCTGATGATCAGCGCGGGGCGTGCGAGCCAGGAGCTCGGCGGCAAGATCTCCGAGCGGCTGGGCGTCCAGCTGGCCGACGCGGGCCTCAAGACCTTCGCCGACGGTGAGGTCTACTGCCGCTACGAGGACTCGATTCGCGGGGCGGACCTGTTCCTGATCCAGTCGCTGTGCGGATCCGAGCGCGAGGGCCTCACGGCCAACGACGCGCTCATGGAGCTGCTGCTGATGGTCCACGCGGCCAAGCACGCCTCGGCCCACCGGATCATCGCCGTCACCCCCTGGTACGGCTACTCGCGCCAGGACAAGAAGTCGGCGCCGCGCGAGCCGATCTCGGCGCGCCTGGTGGCCGAGCTGCTCGAGACCGCCGGGATCGACCGCCTGGTGACGATGGATCTCCACGCCGGCCAGGTGCAGGGCTTCTTCTCCAAGCCGGTCGACCACATGACCGCGATGCCGATCCTCACCCAGTACATCGCCGACGTCTACGGCCACGAGGACGAGCTGGTGATGATCGCCCCGGACGCCGGGCGCGTGAAGCTGGTCCGCTCATTTGCCCGGCGCGTCGGCGCGCCCTACGCGCTGATGGAGAAGGAGCGCCCCGCTCAGGGCGTCGCGGAGATCGGCACCGTGATCGGCGACGTCAAGGGGAAGGTGGCCGTGATCGTCGACGACATCATCGGTACCGGCGGCACGCTCGCGGCCGCGGCCCAGACCGTGCTCGACGAGGGCGCGCGCTCGGTGCACGCCGTCGCGACCCACGGACTGTTCGCCGGCCGGGCCTTCGAGAAGCTCGCCGACTCGCCGCTGGGCGACATAGTGGTGACGGACACCGTCCCACTGGGCGAGGGCGCGCCGGACCTGATCACGCAGCTCACCTGCGCGGACGTGCTCACCGACTCGATCCGAAGGATCTTCAGCGACGACTCGGTCTCCGAGGCGTTCGACGGAGAAAACCAGCTCTTCTGACCTAGCTAGACTCGCCGGTCGCCCTCATGGCCGACCGACCTTCACTAGCCGTTCAAGAGCGCCCGGAACGGGGATCCCGCTCCAACCGCCGCCTGCGCCGTGAGGGGCTCGTGCCCGGCGTGATCTACGGCGGGGGTGAGAACCAGAACTTCGCCTTCAAGGTGGACGCCCTGTCGCTGCGCAAGCTGCTGGCCGACGGCGCCGCCCTGCTCGACCTGGAGATCGACGGTGGCCGCACCCGCCCCGTGATCGTCAAGGACCAGCAGAACCACCCAGTCCGCGACGAGATCGTCCACATCGACTTCCTCGAGGTCCGCCTCGACGAGAAGATCCAGACCACAGTGCCGGTGGACCTGGAGGGCGGCGAGGAGTCGCCCGGCGTCAAGGAGGGCGGCGTGCTCGAGCACGTGACGCGCGAGCTGAACGTCGAGGCCCTGCCCACGGACATCCCCGACAACATCGTCGTCGACGTCTCGGAGATGGAGATCGCCGCCACGCTGCCGCTGTCCGAGGTCCCCGCCCCGCAGGGCGTGACGTTCCTCGACGACGCCGAGGAGACCGTGATCGCCACGCTGGTTCCGCCGACCGAGGTCGAGGAGCCCGAGGAGATCGAGGAGGAGACCGCGCTGGTCGGCGAGGACGGCGAGCCGATCGAGGTCCCCGAGGGCGAAGAGGCGCCCGAGGGCGGTGGCGAGGAGCCGGCGGCCGACTCCGAGGGAGACTCGGACTCCTGAGGCTCTTCGGTCGAGGCGGCGATGGCCGTGTCGACTGGCTGGTGGTGGGCCTGGGCAACCCGGGTGACCGCTATGCCCGCACGCGCCACAACATCGGCTTCGACGTGGCCGAGCTCGTCGCCGAGCGCTGGGGGCTGGGCAAGCTCAAGAAGCGCTACGCCGGCCTGTACGCCGACGGCCGCACCGGGCCCGGCGGCCCGCGCGTCGGAGTGCTGCTGCCCCAGACCTACATGAACGAGGCGGGCCGCTCGGTCGGTCCCGCGCGCGGGTCGCTGGGCGTCGACCTGGACCGCATCGCCGTGGTCCACGACGAGATCGACCTGCCCTTCGGCGAGGTCCGGACCCGCCTGGGCGGCGGGCTGGCGGGTCACAACGGGCTCAAATCCCTGAAGGCGGGCCTGGGCAGCCCCGACTTCCATCGCGTCCGGGTGGGGGTGGGCCGGCCCGACTCGACGGACCCCGAGATCGTCTCCGCGCACGTGCTGGGCCGCTTCAGCGAGCCCCGCGAGGAGGTGGCCGCCCTGACGGAAAAGGCGGCCGGCGAGCTCGAGCGCCTGGTCGGCGCCCTATAGGTAGATAACCAGGCCTACCAGCACGCCGACGAGCGTGGCCACGGCCACCGCCCACCTAGACTGACAACACCAGCCGCGCGGGGCCTCCCGGGTGGCCGTTTCGCCTGTCCATGTCCCTTCGCTCGCTACTCGACCACGTCCGCGCCGACGACTCCGTCCGCGCCCTCAGCGAGGCCGCCCAGGCCGAGCCGCAGCGTGCCTTCGTGTCCTCCGGCCTGCGGCCGTTCCTGCTCGCCTCGCTGATCGACTCCGAGCCGGCCCGGCCCGCCTTGGTGGTGGCCGGCGACGACCGCTCGGCCCGCGACCTGGCGGCGGACCTGCGCGCCTTCCTCAGCCCCCGTGAGGTGCGCCTCTACCCGGCCCGCGGGGTGCAGTACGAGTCGCACCTGGCCCCGCCGCCCCACCTGGTGGGCCTGCGGATCGCCGCGCTGGACTCGCTGCTCGAGGGAGAGGGCGCCGTGGTGGTGGCCTCGGCGGTGGCGCTGTCGGAGAAGGTGCCCGACCCCGCGCTGCGCCCGCACGGCTTCGCCATCGAGAAGGGCGAGCTGCTCGACCTCGAGGAGACCGCCGCCCAGCTCGTGGCCTGCGGCTACGAGCGCGTCGACCAGGTCGAGGAGCGCGGCCAGTTCGCCATGCGCGGCGACATCCTCGACCTCTACCCCTCGACCGAGGAGCGGGCTGTGCGCTGCGAGCTGTTCGACATCGAGGTCGAGCGGCTCACCTACTTCTCCACCTTCACCCAGCGCTCGCTGGAGGAGACCGACCGCGTGGAGATCGCCCCGGCGGCAGAGCTCGCCCCCGAGCACCGCGAGCTCGCGGAGATCGCAGCGGTCAGCGACGAGGACGACCGCCCCGACGTCGCCGAGCTGCTGCCGGTGGACCGTTTCGGCGAGCTGCTGGAGCTGCTGCCGCAGAACGGCCTGGTGGCCGTCGCCTCCGAGGAGGAGATCCCGCCCGCGCTGGCCGACCACTGGGAGGACGTGACCGCCAGCTTCCACGACTCCGACGCCCACCACCTCTACGTGAGCCCGGAGGACGCTGACCTCCCGCCTGGACGAGCGGGCCGCGCTGCGCCTGAGCAGCATCTCGGGCGACCAGCCGCACTCCTTCCGCGCCCAGAGCGCCGACACCGCGGCCCGCTCGCTCAAGGAGGCCGAGCCCGAGCTGGAGAAGCTCGTGCGCTCGGGCTACCGCACGGTGGTGGCCTGGGGGAGGCGAGGCGAGGCCGAGCGGGCCGCCTACAACCTGGCCCGGGTGCGGGCCGAGCTGGTGGACGGCGTGCCCATCGCCCGCGAGCCGGGCGTGAGCTTCGCCGCGGCGTCGCTGCGCGAGGGCTTCCTCGCGCCGAGCTTCAAGCTGGCGATCCTGCCCGAGCACCGCCTGCTGCGCGGCCGCCGCGCGGCGCGCCCCGAGGGACCGCGGCCGGCGAGCGGCGGGGCGCTGGCCGCCTTCACCGACCTGCGGGCGGGAAGCGCGGTCGTCCACGAGGACCACGGCGTCGCGCGCTTCACCGGCTTCGAGACGCGCACCGTCGGCGGCATCACGCGCGACTACCTGCAGCTGGAGTTCGCCGGCGGCGACAAGGTCTTCGTCCCCTCCGACCAGCTCCACAAGATCAGCCGCTACGTCGGCGCCGAGGCCGGCGACCCGCCGCTGAGCAAGCTGGGAGGCAAGGCCTGGGAGCGCATGAAGTCGCGCGCCCGCAAGGCCGCGCAGGCCCTGGCGGGCGAGCTGATCAACCTCTACGCCGAGCGCAAGCGGCGCAGCGGCCACCCCTTCCCGCAGGACGGCGAGTGGCAGATCTCCTTCGAGGACGCCTTCCCCTTCCGCGAGACGCCGGACCAGATGGAGGCGATCGAGGCGGTCAAGGCCGACATGGAGGAGGCCCGGCCCATGGACCGCCTCATCTGCGGCGACGTGGGCTACGGCAAGACCGAGGTGGCGCTGCGCGCGGCCTTCAAGGCGGCCGCGGACGGCAGGCAGGTCATGTTCCTGGTGCCCACCACCGTGCTGGCCCAGCAGCACTACGGCACCTTCGCCGAGCGCCTGCGTGACTACCCCTTCAACGTCGACGTGGTCTCGCGCTTCCGCAGCGCGGCCGAGCAGCGCCAGGTGCTGGAGGGCTTCGCCGAGGGCAAGGTCGACGTGCTCATCGGGACCCATCGCCTGCTCTCGCGCGACGTGCGCCCGAACGACCTGGGCCTGCTGATCGTGGACGAGGAGCAGCGCTTCGGGGTCAAGCAGAAGGAGCTTCTGCGCCAGCTGCGCCTGCGGGTCGACGTCCTCTCGCTGAGCGCGACGCCCATCCCGCGCACCCTGCAGATGTCCCTGGCCGGGCTGCGCGACATCTCGGTGATCGAGACCCCGCCGGAGGGCCGGCGCCCGGTCAAGACCTACGTGGGCGAGTACGACGAGGAGCTGGTCAAGCAGGCCATCGAGCGCGAGCGCGCCCGAGGCGGGCAGACCTTCCTGATGCACAACCGCGTCGAGTCGATCGAGGACTACGCCGAGGGCGTCCGCGCGCTGGTGCCCGAGGCCCGCGTGGCGGTGGCCCACGGGCAGATGGACGAGCACCAGCTCGAGCCGACGATGCTGGGTTTCCTGCGCGGCGAGACCGACGTGCTGGTCTGCACCACGATCATCGAGAGCGGCCTTGACGTCTCCAGCGCCAACACGCTGATCGTCGAGCGCGCGGACGAGCTCGGGCTGGCGCAGCTCTACCAGATCAGGGGCCGGGTGGGCCGCTCCCGCGAGCGCGCCTACGCCTACCTCTTCTATCCCTCCTCCGCCGCCCTGAGCGAGGACGCCGCGGCGCGGCTGTCCACCCTCTCCGACTACACCGAGCTGGGCTCGGGCTTCAAGATCGCGATGCGCGACCTGGAGATCCGCGGTGCGGGCAACCTGCTGGGCGACGAGCAGTCCGGCCACGTGGCCGCGGTGGGCTTCGAGCTGTACGTGTCGATGCTCGACGAGGCGGTCGCCGCCCTGGCCGGCGACTCGGCCGACGAGGCCCCCGAGCCGGTGCGCATGGACGTGCCCGTGGACGCCTACGTGCCCAGCGACTACGTGCCCTACGAGGCGGCCAAGATCGAGGTCCACCGGCGCATCTCCGGGGCGCGCGAGGTGGCCCAGCTCATCGTGCTGCGCGAGGAGCTGGAGGACCGCTTCGGCCCGCTGCCCGAGCCGCTCGACAACCTCGTCCGCCTGCAGGACGCCCGCATCAAGCTGGGCCGAGCGGGGGCCAAGGCGGTGGACTTCACCGGCGGCAAGCTCGCCGTGTTCCCGATCGACCTGGGGCCCGAGGCCGCGGCCCTGCTGAAGGAGCGGCTGCCCGAGGCCACCTACGAGCCGGGCCGCAGCACGGTGCGCGTGGACGTCCCCGCCGAGCCCGCCGCCCGCTTCCCAGCGGTGGTGGCCGCGGCGGAGGCCCTGCTGGAAGTGGCCAGCGCGCCGTGAAGAAGTAGCTACCCTCCGCCGCTGGCCTTCAGGCCCGGTTTACCCAAGGGAGCTACACACCTCGTCATGACTTCACGCCTGCTTCTCGTCCCCGCGTGCCTCACGGTCGCCGCTGCGCTCGTGACCGGCTGCGGCGCCGAGGTCCCCTCGAACAGCGTCGCCAAGGTTGGCGGCGACAACATCACCAAGGCCGAGTTCAACAAGTGGCTCAAGACGGCCGCCATGGGGCAGTCCCAGGGTGGGCAGGCGGTGGTGCCGGATCCGCCCAACTACACGCAGTGCGTGGCCCAGCGCCAGAAGCAGCCCACGCAGAAGGGCGCGCCGAAGCCCAGCGCCGCCCAGCTGAAGACCCAGTGCAAGCAGGAGTTCGACCGTCTCAAGGGCGAGGTCATGCAGTTCCTGATCCAGGCCCAGTGGGTCCAGCAGGAGGCCGACCAGCGCGACGTCGAGGTCTCCGACGCCGAGGTCAAGAAGTCCTTCGACGACCAGAAGAAGCAGGCCTTCCCTTCGGCCAAGGAGTACCAGCAGTTCCTCAAGACCTCGGGCATGAACGAGCAGGACATCCTGTTCCGCGTCCGCCTGGACACCCTCCAGAACAAGCTGACCAAGAAGATCACCGAGGACGAGACCAAGGTCACCGACCAGGACGTCGAGAACTACTACAACAAGAACAAGAAGCGCTTCTCACAGCCCGAGCGCCGCGACCTCGAGGTCGTCCTGACCAAGACCAAGTCGCAGGCCGAGCAGGCCAAGAAGGCTCTCGAGGATGGAGACAAGTTCTCCGCAGTCGCCAAGAAGTACTCGATCGACAACGCCTCCAAGGCCCAGGGCGGCAAGCTGCCCGACGTGACCCGCGGGTCGCAGGAGAAGGCCTTCGAGGACGCCGTCTTCAAGGCCCAGAAGGGCAAGGTCGAGGGCCCGGTCAAGACCCAGTTCGGCTACTACGTGTTCAAGGTCACCGCGGTCAAGAAGCCCTCGCAGCAGAGCCTCGACCAGGCCAAGGACACGATCAAGAACCTGCTGCGCTCACAGCGCCAGCAGAAGGCGCTCGACGGGTTCATCAAGAAGTTCCGCGAGGACTACAAGAAGAAGACGGCCTGCGCCAAGGACTACGTGGTCCAGGAGTGCAAGAACGCTCCGAAGCAGCAGAACACCAACCAGCAGGCCCCGCAGGGCGTGCCCCAGGGAGGCCAGGGAGCGCCGCCGAGCGGTTCCCCGCAGCAGGTCCCGCAGGGCGCGCCGCAGGGTGCCCCGCAGCAGGTCCCGCAGGGCGCCCCGCAGCAGGCGCCCCAGGGTGGCGGCGCCCAGCAGGTGCCGACGCCCACGCCGCAGCCCAGCGACCCGGCGCCGCAGGGCCCCGCTTCGCCATAGAGCAGCCTGAGGACGCGGAGAGGGCGGCCGCCGGCGCGGCCGCCCTCGCGCGCCTCGACGAGATCACGCGGCGCCTTCGCCGCGACTGCCCGTGGGACCGCGAGCAGGACGAGCGGTCGATCGTGCCCCACACCGTCGAGGAGGCCTACGAGCTGGCCGACGCCGCCCATTCGGGCGACGACGCCAAGCTGATCGACGAGCTGGGCGACGTCCTGTTCCAGGTGCACTTCCTGGCCCTGCTGGCCGAGGAGCGCGGGGCGGGCGACCTGGCCGCGGTGGCCGACGCCTGCCGCGAGAAGCTGATCCGCCGCCATCCCCACGTGTTCGGCGAGGCCGCCGCGGAGTCCGCCGACGCGGTGCTCAAGCAGTGGGGCCGCATCAAGCGCGAGGAGGAGCGCGGGGGCGAGGTGTTCGGCGACCTGCCCGAGAACATGCCCTCGCCGCTGTACGCCCGCAAGGTGGTCAAGCGGGCGGCCGGCGCGGGGCTGTACGAGCCTCCTCGAGGGGTCCGGGCGGTCCTTCGAGGACCACGGCGAGGCCCTCATGCGGGCCGTCGAGGAGGCCCACGCCGACGGCGTGGACCCCGAGCTGGCCCTGCGGGCCGCCGCCGAGCGCTTCAAGGCTGCTAGATAACCGCCCGCTCATGTCCGAGATCGCCGCACTCCACGCCCGTCAGATCCTCGACAGCCGAGGCAACCCGACCGTCGAGGTCGAAGCCACGCTGCGCTCCGGCGCCTCCGGCCGCGCCGCGGTGCCCTCCGGGGCCTCCACGGGCGAGTTCGAGGCCGTGGAGCTGCGCGACGGCGGCGACGCGTGGAGCGGCAAGGGCGTCGCCCAGGCCGTCGAGAACGTCAACGGCGAGCTGGCGACCGAGCTCACCGGCCGCCAGGCCACCGACCAGGCCGGCCTGGACCGCAAGATGGTCGAGCTCGACGGCACCGACAACAAGGGCCGGCTGGGAGCCAACGCCATGCTCGGCGTCTCGCTGGCCGTGGCCCGGGCCGCCGCCGCCGACGCCGGCCAGCCGCTGTGGCGCCACCTGGGCGGGCCCGAGGCCCACGTCCTGCCGGTGCCGATGATGAACGTGCTCAACGGCGGGGCGCACGCCGACAACAAGGTCGACTACCAGGAGTTCATGATCGTCCCGGTGGCCGCGCCGAGCTTCTCCGAGGCGCTCAAGACGGGCACCGAGATCTTCCACGCGCTGAAGAAGTGGCTCCACGATCAGGGGCTGTCCACCTCGGTGGGCGACGAAGGAGGCTTCGCGCCCGACCTCGAGTCGAACCCCGCGGCGCTCGACGCGCTGCTGGCGGGCATCGAGGCGGCCGGCTACGAGCCGGGCAAGGACGTGGCCATCGCGATGGACCCGGCCACCAGCGAGCTCTTCGACGACGGCGCCTACCGCTTCGAGCACCAGGGCCTGTCGCTGTCCTCGGACGAGATGGTCGAGAGCTGGGTGGACCTCACCGGCAAGTACCCGATCCTCTCGATCGAGGACGGCATGGACGAGGAGGACTGGGACGGCTGGCGCAAGCTGACCGAGGAGCTCGGCGACCGCGTCCAGCTGGTGGGCGACGACCTGTTCGTGACCAACACCGAGCGGCTGAAGCGCGGCATCGACAGCGGCGTGGGCAACTCGATCCTGGTCAAGGTCAACCAGATCGGGACGCTCACCGAGACCCTCGAGGCGGTCCAGATGGCCCACGACGCCGGCTACACCGCGGTCATGTCCCACCGCTCGGGCGAGACCGAGGACACCACCATCGCCGACCTGGCGGTGGCCACCGGCTGCGGCCAGATCAAGACCGGCGCGCCGTCGCGCTCGGACCGGGTGGCGAAGTACAACCAGCTGCTGCGAATCGAGGAGCAGCTGGGCGACGCGGCGACCTACCCGGGCCGCAGCGTCTTTCGCTCTTAGGGGGCGGTTTTCACCCTCAGGGTGGCTGGGCGAGGCGGCCGGCGCCGTCGACCATGGCCCGTATGACCACCAACAAGACACGCATCACCATCGCTGCCATCACCTGCGCTCTCGGCGTCGGCTTCGCCGGCTCACCGCTCGCCCAGGACGCCGACGCGGCCAAGAACGACGGGCGCTTCAGTCAGAGCGTCGAGGCCAAGAAGGCGAAGCTGTGCAACTCGCTGCAGGGCTCATACAGCGACCTGACCCTGATCCGCGACGTCGCGCGCGAGACCGGCGACCGCAAGACCTTCAGCCAGGCCCGGCGTGATGCCGAGCGGGTGAAGCGCACCGCAATCGACCAGGGGTGCGGCTGGGCGTAGCCGCCCAGAGGGCAGGAAGCCCAGCCGCACCGGCGAAACCGCGAGGCAGTGGCCTCGCGCGCAGCCCATGTCCCTCGCCGCCGGTACTCGTCCAAGCGGCCCGGAGGGCATCCGCTGGGACCGCGTGGGCCGCGTGGCGCTGCTCGCGGTCCTCGCGATCATCCTCGCCCTCTACATCTCGCCGGCCAAGCACTGGATCGAGCAGTCCGGCACGGCCGGGGCCCAGCGCGAGGAGCTGGGGCGGCTGCAGTCCGAGCAGGGCAACCTGAAGCGCCAGGTCCGCGACCTGCGCCGCCCGGCGGCCCTCGAGCGCGAGGCCCGCAAGCTGGGCATGGTCAAGGGCGGCGAGCGCTCCTACGTCATTCGCGGTCTGCCGAAGGACTGACGTGGGTACCGTGGGCCGCGATGGCCTACGCGCTCGACAACGCGCTGTACCAGTGGGGTGAGGCGGACCGCCGCATGGCGGACGCCTCGGGCCGCGAGCGCGACGAGCTGGAGCGCGCCACGCGGGCCGTCTACGAGGAGCTGAGGCGCCGCCTGGGGGCCAGCTTCATGGCCGCCGACCTCGCGCGGCCTGTACGGCGAGGATCTCGGCTGGGCCGAGGACACCGCCCGCCGCGCCTCACAGGTCGCCGACCTGACCACCGCGATCGACTGCGCCTTCGCGCGCTATGCACGGATGGCCGCCGACTGGGCCGGCGGGCGCACCCACGAGCGCGAGGACGACGAGCGCTTCTAGTCGTCCGAGCCGGAGTCGTCGTCCGACGACTCCTCGCCCGTGCGGGTGATGACGATGCGGTCGGTCTCGATCGAGACCGTGACGGGGCGGTGGCCCGCCCAGTGCTCGGCGTAGACCGGGTCGTCCTGGACGGCGGGGTCGAGCCACAGGCCGTAGCCCTCCTCGCCGTGGTCGAACGTGCCCTCCAGCGGCTTGCGGGCCCGCCCGCGACCGCGTCCCCGGCCGCCACGGCGCCCGCGGCGGCGGCGCTTGGGCCGGTCGTCGCCGTCCTCGTCGCCGTTGTCGCTCGGCTCCCCGCCCTCGTCGTCCTCCTCGGACGCGGGCTGGTCCTCCTCCTGCTCGGCCTCGAGGGCGGCCGCCACCAGCGCGTCGTCCTCGGCGCGCAGGTCGGGCTCCTCCTCGACCACCGGCCCGGGGGCGTCGCCCTCAGGGGCGTCGGCCGGCGCGAGCTCGTGCTCGCGCTTGAACTGGCCGATGTCCCGCACGGAAACCTCGAGCTGATGGGCGATCCAGGCGTCGGTCCGCCCTTGGCGAACCCACGTGCGGATCTGGTTGAGCTGGGGCTTCAGCGATCGACGAGCCAAAGAGCGCGCCAGACTAGCAACGCAAGTGGTGCTCGACGGCGCGTTCTGATTTGATGCAGAAAGGGCAGGCTAGGGCAGGGCAGGCAAGGGCAGGAGGCGCCCCGTGCTCGTACTCACGAGGAAGTCGAACCAAAGCATCATGATCGGTGACGACATCGAGATCTCGGTGCTCGCCATCATGGGCGAAAAGGTCCGCATCGGGATCGAGGCGCCTCGATCCGTTCCCGTCTTCCGCAAAGAGGTCTACCTGGAGATCCAGCAGGACCAGGCGGCCGAGGACGCGGAGGGCGAGCCCGTCGACGAGGCGCTGCGGAAGCTGACCGAGTCTTAGCCCGCCACGTAGGCGAGCACTTCGAACATCACGAAGGTCACGAGCACTGCCGTGAGGATGATCGCGGCGCAGAGGCCGACGAAGCGCATCGTGCCCGCACGCTCGCGCCGCTCGACCCGCCGGGTGCGCGAGCGCTGAGCCGCCTGATGGCGCAGGCTCTCGCGCCGGACGACCGACTCTTCGGCCTCCTCGCGGAAGGCCTCTTCGAACTGAGCCAGTGATTGCCGCATCCGCATGAGCGGCACGGGACGTTACCAGCGTTATCGGCTCCGGCCGGGCCCCGCGGGGCCCGGCGGGGGCAGCGCTCAGGCGGGCGCTGCCTCCTTGGCGGCCTCGTTGTAGACGCGCACGAAGCGCAGGTAGTTGTCGGCGATCTGCTCGGCGGCCTCGTCGCGCGGGATCTCGTTGTCCAGGAAGCCCTTGAGGGCGTCCCACCAGATCGTGCGGCCGATGGCGAAGCCCGCGTAGCCCTCGACGCCCGCGCCCTGGCGCAGCCAGTGCTCGACCTTCTCGTCGTCGGCCCCGCGGCCCAGGACCACGCAGATCACGCCGTCGCGACCGTCGCGGCGGGTGGTCTGGGCGATCTTCTCGCAGTCCTCAGCGGTGTCGATGCCCTCGATCTTCCAGATGTCGGCCTCCACGCCGGCGTCCTGGAGGTCGGTGATGGCGCGCTGCATCAACTCGGGGCGCAGCTCGCTGTCGTAGCGGTCGGCGTCGCCGTCGACCTGCTCCAGCTGGGCGTCCTCGGCGGGGACCAGCAGCTCGAAGAGGAACTTGCGGTCGTTCTCGTGGAGCCAGTCGGAGAGGCGCTTCAGGCGCTCGGCCTGGCGCTGGTTCATCTCCTGGTCGCCGTCGGGGTTGTAGCGGACCAGCACCTTGGCGAAGTCGGGATCGAACTGCTCGATGTGATCGCCGAACTCGTCGCCGTACTGGAAGTCGAACTCGTTCTGGCCGGACTTCTCCACGGGCATGGCGAGCAGCAGGCCCTTCTCCTTCGCCTGCTGGGGGATGTCGCCCCCGAACTGCTCGTCCACGAGCGTCCCGGTGACCTCGGGGTCCAGGCCCTTCTCGTCGGCCTTCAGCATGCCCTCGAAGATGAGGTGCTTGGCGTCCGCGATGGTCTTTGTCTGCTCCTCATCGGGATCGCCCTCGATCCCGAACATCTTCTTCTGGAACGACCCGCGATGGTCGAACGCGAGGATGTAGAGCTTGCCGTCGTACCCGAGTGTCATGGGGCGAGCATATCCTGCCGTTTGTGGAGCACTCCTTCTCGGGGCGACCCTTCACGATCGGCATCGAGGAGGAGCTGATGATCGTCGACGCGGAGACGCTCGACCTCTCCAACTCGATCGAGGCGCTGCTCGAGGCGCTGCGCGAGACCGGGGTCGCCGGCGACGTCAAACCGGAGCTCATGGAGTCGGTCTGCGAGATCGCCACCAGCCCCTGCAACGGCGTCGCCGAGGCGGGGGCCCAGCTGCGCGGACTGCGGCGGACGGTTCAGGCCGTGGCCTCGGACCTCGGCCTCGCCGTGGGCTCCGCGGGCACCCACCCCTTCGCGCTGTGGGAGGAGCAGCGGATCGTCTCGCGGCCGCGCTACCGGGAGCTGGTGGCCGGCCTCCAGTTCGTCGCGCGGCAGGAGATCATCTTCGGGATCCACGTCCACATCGGGCTCGACGACCCCGACAAGGCCATCCACGTGACCAACGGGATGCGCGTCCACCTGCCGCTCCTGCTGGCGCTGTCGGCCAACTCGCCCTACTGGCGGGCCCAGGCCACCGGGCTGCTCTCCAGCCGCACGCCGATCTTCCGCGCCTTCCCACGCGTGGGGATCCCGCCCCGCTACGACGACTTCGAGGACTGGTCGCGCCGCGTGCAGTTCATGGTCGACAGCCGCGTGGTGCCCGACTACACCTACCTCTGGTACGACGTCCGCCCGCACCCCCGCTTCGGCACGGTGGAGATCCGGGTCATGGACGCCCAGACGCGCGTGGAGCACACGCTGGGCCTGGCCGCGCTGACCCAGGCGATGGTCCACGAGCTGGCCGAGCACTACGACAGCGGGCAGCAGCTCTCCCGCTACCCCTACGAGATGCTCGACGAGAACAAGTGGCTGGCCGCTCGCCACGGCCTCGAGGGCGAGCTGGTGGACCTGCCCTCGCGCGACCGGGTACCCACCCGTGAGCTGGCCCGCCGCCTGATCGACCGCCTGCGCGGGCGCGCTCAGGATCTGGGGGCCGGCACCGAGCTGGACGCCCTGGAGGACCTGCTGGACAACGGCACCGGGGCCCGCCGCCAGATCGTGGTCTACGAGGCCAATCACGACCTCTCGGAGGTCACCCGGGAGATCGTCGAGGCCACCGTGCCGGACGTGCCAGGCCGCCCCGACGGCTAGGAAGCTCCGGGTAATCTCAGAGTCGGTGAGCCAGCCCGACCTGTTCGTCGTCTGCAAGAACTGTGGCTCGGAGGTCAGCCCGTACGTGACCGAGTGCCCCTACTGCGGCCAGCGGGTGCGGAAGCGGGCGCCGAAGCTGGACCGCCCGGGCACGCCCGAGGAGGAGGCCAAGCCCCGCCGGCGCCGGCGCGCGAGCCCACGCCTGTCGCGCCTACGCCCCGAGGAGATAGAGGGCATCGCGCCCGACCGCCGGCCCTACGGCACCGCTCTGCTCGTCGGGGCCTGCCTGGTCCTGCTGGTGCTCTCCGCGATCGACATCGAGCCCACCGACCTGGGCGCCATCAACCTCGACGCCGACGAGGCGCCCTGGCGCTTCGTCACCGCTCCGTTCGTCTTCGCCGACCGCCTGGCCTACGCGTTCGTCGCGCTGCTCGCGGTGGGCGTCTTCGGGACCCTGCTCGAGCGCCGCTTCGGGCCCGTGGTGCCCGTGCTGGTCTTCCTGCTCGCGGGCACGGCGGGCTCCGCCCTTGCCACCGTTGCGGGGCCGGAGGTCGTGACCGGCGACGTCCCGGCGTTCGTGTTCGGCGCCAACGGCGCCGCGCTGGGCCTGCTCACGGCCTGGCTGGTCGACAACCGCCTGGCGACCCGCCGCGGCGCCCACCGCGAAGCCGACATGCTGGGCGTGGCGGTGGCCGCCGCGGTGCTGCTGCTCCTGTCGCTCCCCGTCGAGGAGGCCAACCTGGCCGCCGCGGTGGGCGGCGCCGTCGCGGGCGCGATCCTCGGCCTGCTGCTGCGGCCCCTGGCGCGCAGCTGAATGTCCGAGGCCCCCTTCAGCGACGCCGAGGTGGAGGCCGCCCTGGAGGCGCTGTCGGAGCCCGGTCGCTTTCGCGAGGCCGAGCAGCGCGTGGCGCGCGTGGCGCCGCAGCTCCAGCGCGTCCTCAACGAGGCCCTGAACGAAGGCGGCTGGTTCGGCTCGGCGCACGAGAACCAGATCCGCCAGGCGGCGAGCGCCGAGGACCCGGGCGAGCGCGCGGTGGCCATCCGCACGCTGCTCGCCGAGGAGACGCGCATGGGAATGCTGGTAGGGGTTGCAGTGGGATGGGAGCTCGCTCGCGAGCTGAACGACGACAAGGAGTGATGAATGCCCGAGGTTGAGTTCAAGGCCAATGGGGGGAGCGGCACCGGCTACCTCGCCCTGCCCGAGTCGGGCAGCGGGCCCGGCGTCGTGGTGCTGCACGAGTGGTGGGGGCTGGACAGCAGCGTCACCAAGCTGGCCGACGCCTTCGCCGAGGAGGGTTTCGTCGCCCTGGCGCCCGACCTCTACCACGGCGAGACCACCGAGCAGCCCGACGAGGCCCAGCAGAAGCTGATGGCCATGAACATGGACGAGACCGAGAAGGAGCTGCGCGGGGCGGTCGACTTCGTCTCCGAGCAGGACGCCTACGACGGCTCGGGCATCGGCGCGGTGGGCTTCTGCATGGGCGGCGGCCTGGCGGTGTGGGCCGGCAGCGGCAAACCCGAAGGTCGACGCGGTCGTGACCTACTACTACGTGATGCCCCACGGCAAGCCCGACTTCTCGAACATCGACGCCCCGGTGCTCGGCCATTTCGGCGACTCCGACGACTTCGTGCCGGTCGAGGACGCCAAGGCGCTCGAGCAGGAGATCGACGCGGCCACCGACCACGACGTCGAGTTCGTGTTCTACGAGGGCGCGGGCCACGCGTTCGCCAACGACCACAACCGGCTGGGCACCTACCACGAGGGCCACGCCAAGAAGGCGTGGGAGGGCACGGTGGACTTCTTCAAGCGGCACCTCAGCCGCAACTAGCGCTACGGCTGGCTGCCGGCTCCCCGCTCGAACCACATCGGCCGGTCCTTCCAGTCGTGGGCCATGAGCGCGGTGCCGGCGGCCGCCAGCAGCACGCCGGTCAGCCCGTGGTGGACCCGCTGGCCACAGACCCAGAGGCGGCGACGCGGGACGTCGACTCCGAGGAGCCGATTACCGTGTGTCCATGGCCTGGCGTCGCGCATGTCTGCCTCACCTGAGCACCTTTTCGGCTCTCGCCGCGGTGTGCTTGAGCCTTGCGGCCGCGGGCTGCGGGGGCGACGACGAGCCGCCGCCCGCCAAGGAGCCGCCCGCCCGCGGTGAGACCACCGGCAGCGGGCCCACCGCCACGGCCCCAAGCGCCACCCAGCCGCCGTCGGACGCCGAGGCGCCTCCCGGCGGCGCCGAGCACCGGCGCGAGGACCCCGAGTCCCAGCCCGGCGGGGCGGGCGACGAGGACGGCGCGCGCTCGCCGGCGATGTTCACCGGGCGCAACGGGCGGATCACGCCCAAGGTCGTCAGGGTCCCGCCGTACCTGGCGATCCGCGCCGAGCTGCGCTCCGCCGACGGCCGCAAGTACACGATCCGCTTCGGCGGGAAGGTCCTGCGCAGCGGCGGCTCGCTCGAGCTGGACGGGCTGCGGCCCGGCCAGCGGCTGAGCGGCTCGGGAGGCGTCTCGATCGAGGCTTCGGCCGAGCCCGGTCCCTGACTGGCCGGCCAGCCAGGCGTGGGTTAGGCTGCCCCCCGGGAGCAGCTTCCGACTCGAGGAGAAGAGCCTTGACCGACGCCACCGGCGAGCGCACCGAGCGCTCCGACTTCCAGGCCACGAGCGACCCCGCCCTGAGCGCCGCCGCCGACCGCGGCGAGGCGAACCTCCTCTCCTACGGGCAGCTGTACAGCCTCTGGGAGCGCCAGCAGTGGAGCGTCCAGGACATCGACTTCAGCCAGGACCGCGTGGACTGGCACGAGCGCATCCCGCCCCCCGAGCGCCGCCAGCGCCTCTACGGGCTGTCCTCGTTCTTCGTGGGCGAGCAGCGGGTGGCCGCGGAGCTGGGGCCGATGATGCGCGCCGCTCCCGACGAGGAGATGCGGATCTTCCTCTGCACCCAGATCGCCGACGAGGCGCGCCACGTGGCGTTCTTCAACCGCTTCTACGACGAGGTGGGGATCCTCGAGGCCGGCGACCTGGACGGGCGCCTGGAGGAGACCAGCGAGCACCTCAACCCCGAGTTCGGCCAGCTGTTCGACGAGATGCTGGGCCAGAAGGTGGACCGCCTGGCCGCCGAGCCGGAGGACCTGGAGACGCTGGTGGAGGCCGTGACGCTCTACCACATGGTCATCGAGGGGATGCTGGCCCTCACCGGCCAGCACTTCATCATCAGCTTCAACGAGGAGATGGGCACGCTGCCGGGCTTCGTGGCGGGCTTCCAGAACGTGGCGCGCGACGAGCACCGCCACGTGGCCTTCGGCGCGCGCTTCCTGCGCGACATGGCCCAGCGCGACCCGCGCTACGGCGAGGCGATCATGCGCACGCTGGGCGAGGCCGGCCCGGTGGCCGACGGCGTGCTCGAGCCGCGCTTCCTGCGCGAGGAGGGTGTGGAGCCGATCTTCGGCTCGGTGGAGGAGACCCGCGCCTTCGCCGTCAAGGCCCTGGAGCGGCGCCTGAAGGTGATCGGGCTGGCGCCGACCGCCGGCCTAGCCGCCGCAGGCCTCCGGGTTGGTCACCTTCAGCCGGCCCAGGCTGCCCTCACCCGGGCGGCCCAGGGCGCGGCAGATGGCGCCGCGGCCCGTGGAGGGGTCGACCAGCGCCCGGTAGGGAAGCCGATCTCCACGCCGCGGTTGCCGCGGGTCGAGCCCGCCTCCGAGGTCACCGCGAGGCAGCTGTAGCGCCCGCGGCCGGCGATGCGCCGGCAGCTGACCCGCATGGGGCGGCGGCGCTCGCGGGCCACGACGTCGGCGGTGATGGCCCGCTCGAGGGCGGGGGTCGTGGCCACGCCGGACACCCGACGTGGGCGGATCAGCTCGCGCTCGCGCGCCTCTCGGCGCTGAGCGGCCTCGACCCGCTCGCGCCGTTCGCGCTCGGCGTTGCCGCGCCGGGCATCGCGCACACCGGGGATGGAGGCGATCACCGCGGCCAGGAGGGCCAGGGCGAGGAGGGCCACGACCACGCGGCCGACCCGGCCGAGCTTGCGCCACAGGAAGCCCGGCAGCCGAGCCAGGCTCGGCATCGGGTCGTGGCGGTCGCCCGGCGTGGAGATGACCTCACCCGATGCGGTCGCCGGGCGCCACGTCGTCGCGGTCGGGCCGCAGGAGCACCACGCCGTGCTCGTCGTCCAGGGCTCCGAGCACCAGCACCTCGCTCTTGAAGCCGGCGATGCGGCGCGGCGGGAAGTTCACCACCCCGACGACCAGCCGGCCCTCCAGCTCCTCGGCCGGGTAGTGGGTGATCTGCGCCGACGAGCGCTTCTCGCCCAGCTCGGGCCCGAAGTCGATGCGCAGCTTCCAGGCCGGGTTGCGGGCCTCGGGAAAGCTCTCGACCTCGAGGACGCGCCCGACCCGCAGGTCGAGCTTCTCGAAGTCCTCGAAGGTGGCTATCGGGGCTGCAGCAGCACGCTGCCGCTGCTCGGGCTGCTGGTAGCTCGACCCCGAGGCCGGCTGCGAGGGCTCGGTGGCCGGGTAGCCCGGCGGCGGGGGCGAGGAGAGCTCGTCGCTGGAGTAGTTCTCGTCCGCGCCCGGGAGGGTCACGGTGGACTCGCTCTCCTGGACGGCGGTCGGCGCGGGCTTGACCACGACCGGCTTGGCGGGCTGCGCGGCAACCGCGGGCTTGGGCGCCGGCGCCGCGGCGGCGGGCTCGGCAACCGGCCGCGGCTGCGGGCTTGGCCTCTACCTCAGGCTGAGGCTTGGGCTCGGGCTTGACGGCGGCGGGGGCGACGACCGGCTCGGGCGTCTTGGCCGGGACGGGCGCCGGCGCGGCGTGGGCGGGCGCCCTCATGGCCGAGACCGGCGCGGGGGCCTCGGAGTCGGCGGTCACGTGGCGGACCTCGACGGCGCCCACGGTCACCAGCGCGGCCGCGGCCACACCGGCGGCGGCCTTCGAGGCGACGGTGCCGAGGCCGGCGGAGATGGCGGCCGGAGCGCTGGCGGTCGCCGCGGCGCCGCCCAGGGCGGCCGCGCCGCCCGAGCCGCCCGCGGCGGCGCTTGCGCCTCCGCCGGCGGCGAGCTTCGCGCCGATCGCCTTCTTGATGAAGACGAGCGGGCCGAGCGGGTAGATGGCGGCCAGCGCCTTGTTGGTCTTGCGCAGCTCGCCCTTGAAGACGCGGCAGCGCTCGCAGCCGCGCAGGTGGCGGCGGGCCGGAGCGGAGGTCTTGCCGAGCCCCTCGGACACCTGGCCGAGCTCGAGGCGGACCTCGTCGCAGGTCAGCATCCGGGCCTCGGAAGCCTCGGCCAGAGACACACGCGCGCGTACGAGGAGCGACTTCACGCTCGACACCGTGGTGTCCATCGCCTCGGCGATCTGGTCGTAGGCCAGCGCGTCGATCTCGCGCAGCAGCAGCGCGGTGCGCTGGGTCTCGGGGAGGTCCTGGACGTCGGAGACGATCTGGCGGAACTCCTCGCGCTTGTGGACCGTGTCGGCGGTGGTGGTGCCGCCGTCGCGCTCGAAGACGTCCATCGAGTCCTGGCCGGAGGGGGCGGGGCGGCGCAGGTGGTTCAGGCAGCGGTTGCGCGCGATGCGGTAGAGCCACGGCCGGGCGTTGATCGGCCGCTCGTCGGCGCAGATGGCGTTGAAGGAGGCGGCGAAGACCTCCTGCAGCACGTCCTCGGCGTCCTCGGTGGAGCCGAGCATGTGGCGGCAGAACGCGAGCAGGCGGGGCTGGTAGCGCTGCACGAGCGCTTCGAAGGCACCGTGATGCCCTCGCCGGATCAGGGCGATCAGCTTCTCGTCGCTCTGGAGGCGGAGGAGAGGCGAACGTCCCGCGAGGGCGGGCAGGCGCGCGGAATGATGGAGAGCGGAAGCTTCCATTCGCGGCAGAAAAACGGTAGCAAGGCCAAAGTTGCTCTCGCCCGGGTAGCCCAATTGGTAGAGGCGGCGCGCTTAAAACGCGCTCAGTGTGGGTTCGATCCCCACCCCGGGCATCACCCAGGGGCAGAGCGGGTATAACCCGCCCGTGGCCAAGATCCTGTTTGTTCCCTTCAGCATCATCGGCGGCCTGCTGGCCGGCTTCGTCTCCAAGAAGGTCTTCGAGCAGGTCTGGGGGCTCATCGATGAGCAGGAGCCGCCCGAGGCCGAGCACAAGGAGATCTCCTGGGGCAAGCTGATCGCCTCCGCGGCCCTGTCCGGCGCGATCTTCCGCGTGGCCAAGGAGGCGGCCGACCACGGCTCCCGCCAGGGCTTCGCCCAGCTCACCGGCACCTGGCCGGGGCAAGAGCGCCCTGACGAGGAATAAACGGCTCCAGGGCGCCGCTTAACACCAACTCAATAAAACTTCGCGGAAGACCCGGGGGTAACCGGCGCCCGGTCAAGAATCATCGGTTACATTCGCCCTCGTTCTGGCCGCGGGACCCTCCCGTGGCGGGGCTAGAGGGAGCTAGGGAGCCAAAGAGGGATGCGTTTGTCCGCCGTCGGAAGGGTGGCCGCCTTGGGCGCGCTCATCGCCGCGATCGCGCTCGTGGCGATCATCCTCTTCGGCGGCAGCGACTCCTACAAGGTCAAGGCGACCTTCATCAACGGCGGCCAGCTGGTGAAGGGCAACCCCGTCCAGTCCGGCGGCGTGGCCATCGGCTCCGTCAAGAGCATCAAGATCACCGACAGCGGCCAGGCCGAGGTCGAGATGACGGTGCAGGAGGAGAAGGCCCCGCTCCCCACCGGCACCCACGCCCGGATCCGCCAGTTCTCCCAGTCGGGCATCGCCAACCGCTACGTCGATCTCGACTTCCCGCCCGCCAACTCGTCGAACGACACCATCCCGGCGGGCGGCACGATGCCGGCGAGCAACACCACCACGCAGGTCGACCTCGACCAGCTGTTCAACACGCTGGACCCCGAGACGCGCACGGCGCTCCAGGACTTCTTCAAGGGCTCCTCCGAGCAGTTCAAGGGCAAGGGCGCGCTCGCCAACAAGGGCTTCGAGTACCTCAACCCGGCGCTCTCCACCTCGCGCCGGCTCTTCGGCGAGCTCAACCGCGACACGCCGGTGCTGGAGCGCTTCCTCATCGACTCCTCGCGCCTGGTCACCGCGCTGGCCGAGAAGCGCGACGACCTCTCGGGTCTCGTCGGCAACCTCAACACCACCACCCGCGCGCTGGCGAACCAGAAGCAGGGCCTGGCCGACTCGATCGAGCTGCTGCCGCCCGTCATGCGCCGCGCGAACACCACGTTCGTGAACCTGCGCGCCGCGCTGGACGACACCGACCCGCTGGTGAACGCGTCCAAGCCCGTGGCCCGCCGGCTGCAGCCCTTCCTCTCCGACGCGCGCAAGCTCGCCCGCGACGCCGAGCCGACGGTCCGGGACCTTCGCAAGACCGTCCGGCGCCGCGGGCCCAGCAACGACCTGATCGACCTGACCCGCTCCGTCCCGCCGCTGGCCAAGTCGGCGGTCGACGCCTCGCGGCGCACGATCAGCCCCGGCGGCACGCCCTACAACGTCGGCACCGACAACGGCGCCTTCCCCGAGGCGATCAAGGCCTTCCGCGGCGGCGACGCCGATCATCGCCCAGGGCCGGCCCTACACCACCGACCTGTTCGGCTGGTTCGACGACTTCTCGACCACCGGCCCCGGCTTCGACGCCCTCGGCGCGAACGCTCGCGCGGCGATTCGCGCGAGCGACGTCGTCTCGCTGTTCGAGAACGGCAAGCCGAACTTCAACCTCCTCAACCTGCAGAACAACCTGGGCCCGGTGCGCTCCGGCAACTTCAAGCCCTGCCCCGGCGCGTCGGAGGCCCCTGCGCCCGACGGCTCGAACGTCTTCTCGGCCGAGGAGGCCGCGAAGCTGCGCTGCGACCCCGGCCAGCGCCACACGGGAGACGTGCCTTGAGGCGCCTCGCGGCCATAGCGGTGCTCGCGCTCGCCGGCGTCGCGGCGTTCCTGATGACCGGCGCCTCGGGCGACAAGAGCTCGGCGGCGACCTACAAGGTCCAGTTCGACAACGCGTTCGGCCTGGTCGAGGGCGGCGACTTCCGTGTCGGCGGCGTCACGGCCGGCGCGACCAAGACCTTCGAGATCAAGGAGGAGCCGGGCAAGCGCCCCGTCGCCGAGGTGGAGGTCACGGTCAAGGAGCGCGGCTTCGGCGACTTCTTCGAGAACGCGAGCTGCGACATCAAGCCGCAGTCGCTCATCGGCGAGTACTTCGTGGACTGCCAGCCCGGCGACAAGAGCGCCAAGAAGCTGCCCAGCGACGGCAGCGGCACCATCCCGGTGAAGAACACCACCTCGACGGTCCCGCAGGACCTGGTCAACAACGTCCTGCGCACCCCGTACCGCGACCGCCTGCGGCTCATCATCTCCTCGCTCGGCGCCGGCCTGGCGGGTCGCCCGCAGGACCTGCAGACGGTGCTTCGCCGCGCCCACCCCGGCCTGCGCGAGACCACCAAGGTGCTGCGCACGCTCGGCGACCAGAACGCCACGATCGAGCGCTTCATCGTCGACTCCGACCGCGTGGTCGGCGCGCTGAACGACAACAAGCAGGACGTGGTCCGCTGGGTCCGCGAGACCGGCCGGACGGCGGAGATCACCGCCACCCGGCGGCGCGAGCTGACGCAGAACTTCCAGAAGCTGCCGGGCTTCCTCGACGAGCTCACGCCGACGATGGCGCGCCTCGAGGACCTCACCGACGCCCAGACGCCGCTGCTCGGCGACCTGCGCCGGGCCGCGCCCGACCTGACCACCTTCTTCAATCGCCTTGGCCCGTTTGCCGAGGCCTCGCGGCCCGCCGTCCGCTCCCTCGGGCGGGCCAGCAAGGTCGGCACTCGGGCCTTCAAGCGCGGCAAGCAGGAGGTCGACGCGCTGCGCAGCCTCGCGCCGCAGGTGCCGCGCACGGCGAGGCCGCTGCGCCAGTTCCTGCAGGGCCTCGACGACCGGGACCGCGCCATCGAAGACGACAGCCGGGCCAAGCTCTCGGCGCCGCCCTCGCCCGACAAGACGGCCATCCCCAACAGCGGTGGCTTCACCGGCATGGAGGCCTTCTGGAACTACTTCTGGTGGCAGACCTGGAGCCTCAACGGCTTCGACAAGTTCGGCCACATCCTGCGCGTGAGCGTGCTGCTCAACCTGGGCCAGAACGACCGGCCGCCGTGCTCGGAGTACATCAACGACGCGCACGACCCCGAGCTGCTGAAGGAGTGCAACCAGTGGCTCGGCCCGTACCAGCCCGGCCTGAAGAACCCCGACTTCACCGACGGCAGCGCCCCGTCCTCGCGGTCGGTCAGCAGCCGCGCCGAGAAGCCCGCGGCGCGCGCCGGCGAGCGGCGCGGCGCGGGTGAGCCCGACGCCGGCCCCGTCAAGGGCCAGCGCGACATCTCCAAGCCGCAGATCGTGCTGCCTCCCGACCTGCAGCGCCTGGTCGACCGGCTCCCCGCGGGCAAGCGCACGCCGGAGAACGTGGACAGGCTGCGCCAGGGCCTGAAGCAGCAGGTCACCGGCGGACAGCGCGACAGCGGCAACGACGCCACGCAGGACGCCCAGCTCCTCGACTACCTCCTCGCCCCATGACCCGGCGCCGCGCAACAGCCTCCATCGCAGCCAGCCCGGTCCTGGTGGGCGCGGTGACCCTGCTCGTGGCGATCGTGGCCGTGTTCCTGGCCTACAACGCGAACGCCGGCCTGCCGTTCGTTCCCACCTACGACCTCAAGGCCGAGCTGCCCTCCGGCGCCAAGCTCGTCAAGGGCAACGAGGTGCGCGTGGGCGGCTTCCGGGTCGGCGTCATCGACATGATCCGGCCCACCGTCCAGACGGTCGACGGCAAGCAGACGACGATCGCGAAGGTCGACATGAAGCTCGACAAGACCGTCGAGCCGCTCGTCGGTGGACACCAAGCTGCGGGTGCGCCCGCGTTCGGCGCTCGGCCTCAAGTACGTCGAGGTGATCCCCGGCAAGAGCAAGACGGAGCTCAAGCCCGGCTCGACGGTGTCGCTGAAGAACGCCTCCGAGCCGCTCGAGATCGAGGACGTGCTGTCGACCTTCGACCGCGACACCCGCCCGTCCGCGCGCGTGGCCACCGAGGGCTTCGGCGACGCGTTCGCCGGCCGCGGCCCGGCCCTCAACGCGACGATCGAGCAGCTGAACCCGTTCTTCGTCTACCTGACGCCGGTGATGACGAACCTGGCGTCGCCGGACACCGACCTGCCCAGCTTCTTCCGCGAGCTCGGCCGCACCTCGGCGCAGGTCGCGCCGGTGGCCGAGGTCCAGGCGCAGCTGTTCACGAACATGGCGGACACCTTCGCCGCGATCGGCTTCAGCCCGCGCGCGCTGCAGGACACGATCGCCAAGGGGCCCGACACGCTCGACGTCGGCACCCGCTCGCTGCGCGCGCAGCGTCCCTTCCTCGACGACTTCGCCGAGCTCTCGGTGGCGCTGCGGCCGGCGGTCCAGGAGCTCCCGCGCTCGCTGCCGGCGCTCAACCAGTCCTTCCGCGTGGGCACCAAGGTGCTGCCGCAGACCGTGCCGCTCAACGAGCGGCTGCAGAGCGCCTTCGTCTCGCTCGACCGGCTCTTCGCCAACCCCAACACGCTGCTCGGCCTGCGCGACATCCGCAGCGGCCTGGCCGTCACGCGCCCGCTGGTCGAGTTCCTCAACCCGTACCAGTCGGTCTGCAACTACCCGGTCTACTTCCTGCACGCGCTGGGTGAGCACATGTCCGCCAAGGCCTCGGCCACTCTTCCCCGGCGGCACCGTGCAGGGCCAGGGCGCCAAGCTCTCCAACGTCGCCCAGCCCAACGGCTACGGCCAGAGCGACGCGGCCCGGCCGGCGGACATCCTGCCCGGCCAGAAGGCGCGGGGCGCGCACCGCGGTCCCGGCGGGATCCCGGAGGGCGAGCCTGCCGGGCGCCTGTTCGGCACGCCCTACCCGCCCGCGATCGACGCGCAGGGCAACGCCGACTGCCAGGTGGGCCAGACGGGCTACCCGAACGGCCCGCTCTACCCGCCGGGGACCCGCTACGGCCCGGGCCTCGTTCCGGGCGCGCCGAGCCGACCGGCACCGGAGGCAACGGCGCGGTCGCCACCGACGACTACCCGGTGCTCACGGGCGGCACCTACAAGTCGCGCCAGCTCGGCATCGACAACCTGAAGGACGTGCCCTAGGCCATGGCTCTCTTCCGGCGCAACCGCAGCGCCCAGAGCACGGGCATGAGCCGCTTCAAGGCCGGCCTGATCGCCATCGTCGTGATCGCGGTCTTCTCCTACTTCGGCTTCACGAAGGCCAACCCGTTCGCCGACCCCAACGAGGTCACGGCGATGTTCAAGAACGCCGACGACGTGACGCCCAAGTCGCCGGTGCGCATCGCGGGAATCGAGGTCGGCAAGGTGACCAAGGTCCAGCCGCTCGAGGGCACCGAGACCGGCGCGAAGGTGACCATGGAGGTCAAGGAGACCGCGCTGCCGCTGCACGAGGACGCGACCCTCAAGGTGCGCCCGCGCATCTTCCTCGAGGGCAACAAGTTCATCGAGCTCAAGCCGGGCTCGCCCACCGCGCCGGTGCTCGACGAGGACGACGTCATCCCGATCCAGCAGACGTTCGCCTCGGTCCAGTTCGGCGACATCCTGACCTCGCTGCAGAAGGACACGCGCGAGGACCTGCAGTCGCTCCTGAAGGAGTACTCCGCGAGCCTCAAGGGCAAGGGCGCCAAGGGCTTCAACGAGTCGATCAAGTACTGGGAGCCGGCTTACAAGAACACGTCGCTGGTCAACGACGCCACGCTCGGCCAGGAGCCCACGAAGGACCTGCAGCGCGTGCTGCGCGGGCAGCAGAAGACCTTCTCCGCGCTGGTGGAGAACGAGGGCGCGCTGAAGAGCCTGGTGACCAACCTCAACGTGACCGCCGGCGCCTTCGCCCGAGAGGACGCCGCGCTCGAGCGCAGCGTGCCCGCCCTGCGCGACACCCTGCGCTCCGCTCGCCCGGCGCTGTTCTCGGTCAACAACGCGCTGCCCTCGCTGCGCCGCTTCGCGGTCGACGCGCTCCCCGGCGTGCGCTCCACGCCGGCCACCCTCGACGCCGCGACCCCCTTCATCCGCCAGGCGCGCCTGCTCTTCCGCCGCTCCGAGCTGCGCGGGGCGGCCAAGGTGCTGCGCGGCTACACGCCCGCGCTGGTCCGCCTCAACCAGCGGACCATCCCGGTGCTCGACCAGGGCCGTGCGCTGTCGGCCTGCACCTCCGGCGTGCTCGTGCCCTTCGCCAACGCGCCGATCCCGATGCCCGAGCTGCCGGGCATCGACGGACAGTCGTTCGCGGTGCAGAGCACGCGCGGCCTGGTGGGCCTCTCCGGCGAGAGCCGCCTCTCCGACGCCAACCTCTCCTACTTCTACGGCCAGGCCACGCCGCCGCCGATGCCCGGCGTCAGCCCCTTCCTCCACCCCAGCGGCAACTCGGTCCGGCCCGCGCCCCCGCCCGACTCGGGCCGCCAGCCGCCGCCGCACCGCCCCGACGTCCCCTGCGAGACCCAGGAGCCGCCGAACATGAACGCGCCCGGCGGCCCGGCCGCCTCGTTCTCCAGCGGTGCCCGGCGCAACGAGTTCTCGGCCTCTGACCGCCGCACGATGCGCCGTCTCTACGACGCCGCGGTGAAGGACAACGAGGAGCTGCGCGAGCAGCGCGCCGAGCTGCGGCGCGAGGGCAAGAAGCGCGAGGCGGCTGACCCCAACCTCGACGTGCGCTCGCTCAGGGAGAGGGACGAGGCCAAGAAGAAGAAGGCCAAGGACGCGGAGGGCAAGCGATGAAGTCGGCCATCCGCAAGCACCTCGGCGACTTCCTCGCGATCCTCGCGCTGTTCCTGATCGCCGTCGGCGTGGGCGGCTACATCCTGTCCCAGCAGCGCCTTCGCTTCCCGCTGGTCCAGGAGAAGCCGTTCCTGGTCAAGATCGAGCTCCCGAACGCCCAGGCCGTGCAGCCCGGCCAGGGCCAGACGGTCCGCGTGGCCGGCGTGCAGGTGGGCGACATCGGCAAGGTCGAGCTGAAGGACGGCCTGGCCGTGGTCACGCTGCAGATCGAGCCGAAGTACAAGAAGCTGATCAAGAAGGACGCCACGGCGCTGCTGCGCACCAAGACGGGCCTGAAGGACATGTTCCTCGAGGTCGACCCGGGCCGCGGCGAGCCGATGGAGGAGGAGGAGACCATCCAGGTCGAGAACTCCCAGGAGGACGTCGACCAGGACGAGATCCTCGCGTCGCTCGACGTCGACACGCGCGACTACCTCAAGCTGCTGATCTCCGGCGCGGGCAAGGGCCTCAAGGGACGCGGGGGAGACCTGCAGGAGACCTTCGCGCGCCTGGGCCCGCTGCACCGCGACCTCGACCGCTTCAGCTCGGCGGTCGCGCGCCGCCGCGGCAACCTCAAGCGCCTGATCCACAACTACGGCCTGCTCACCACCGAGCTGGGCAACGCCGACCGCGACATCGTCAAGCTGGTCGGCGCCTCCAACGACGCGCTGCAGGGCTTCGCCGACGCCGACCAGAGCATCTCGGAGTCGGTGCGCAAGCTGCCCGGCGCGCTCGAGCAGACCAACCAGACGCTGGACAAGGTCGGGCCGTACGCCGACAAGCTCGGTCCCACGCTCGAGGCCCTGCGCCCGCCGTTCCGGCGCCTGGACGAGGCCAACCGCGCGGTGCTGCCGCTGGTGCGCGAGGCAACGCCGATCATCGAGAAGCAGATCCGGCCCTTCACGCGCGCGACGATCCCGTTCACCCGCAACCTCGGGCGCGGCGCCAAGAGCCTGAACCGCGGCCTGCCCGACCTGGCGACCGACTTCGAGGAGCTCAACCGCTTCTTCAACATCGGGGCCTTCAACCCCGACGGCAGCGAGGGCCTCACCGGTGACATCGGTCGCGACCGCGCGCGCCAGGAGGGCCTGCTCTACACGCTCGGCTGGGCGGCCACGGAGACGACGTCGCTGTTCAACACCGGCGACGCGCGTGGCCCGCAGCGCCGCTTCTCGCTCGGCGGCCTGCCCTGCGCCGCCTTCGCGCTCGGCGCCGATCCGACGAACGGGCTCATCCCGCTCGGGACGGTGCTCCACGCCCTCAAGCAGGCGGGGGTCTGCACGTGATCAAGCAGAGCCCCAGCATCGGCCGCATCGCAGCGATGATCCTGTTCACCTTCTCCTGCGTCGGGATCCTGCTCTTCCTGTGGCTGTCGTTCGGCGGCTCCCTCCGCTGAAGCCCCAGAGCTACCGCTTCTTGGCCAAGATCCCCGAGGCGCCCACGCTGGCCGAGGAGGCCGACGTGCGGATGGCCGGCGTGAACGTCGGCAAGGTCAAGACCAAGGAGCTCGACAAGGGCACCGCGCGCACGATCGTCGAGATGGAGGTCAAGCCGGAGTTCGCGCCGGTCGCCAAGGACAGCAAGGTCATCCTGCGCCAGAAGACGCTGCTCGGCGAGAGCTACATCGAGGTCTCGCCCGGGCACCGCAAGCTCAACGGCAAGGACAACTTCCTGGAGGACGGGGAGAGCCTGCCCGTCAGCCAGGTGGAGAACACCGTCGAGCTGGACGAGATCTTCTCCGCCTTCGACAAGGACACGCGCGCGGCGTTCAAGACCTGGATCAAG
>CAWEOW010000024.1:0-19947 GCA_963810745.1 uncultured Thermoleophilaceae bacterium | reverse complement strand
GGGGTGAGCGACGGGACTTGAACCCGCGACCGCCTGGACCACAACCAGGAGCTCTACCAACTGAGCTACGCCCACCAGGCGTCGCCGAATCTAGCGCAGGCGTCGCGCTCGCGAAGGGGAGTGGCGGGCCGTGCCCGGCTTCCACCACTAGGCGGCCCCGGATCGGGTAGAACCCTCGCGTGAGGCAGCTCACGAGCGCCGACGCCCAGTTCCTCGCCCTGGAGACTCCCAGGCAGGCGGGGCACGTCGGCGGCCTTGCGATCCTCGACCCGTCGACCACGCCGCGCGGCGCGCTGGACGCCGCCGACCTGTGCGAGCTGCTCGCCGAGCGCCTGCCGCTGCTCCCCCCGCTGCGCTGGCGCCTGGCCGAGGTGCCGCTGGGTCTCGACTACCCGTACTGGGTCGACGACCCCCACTTCGACCTCGACTACCACGTGCGCGAGCTCGCGCTGCCCGGCCCGTACAGCGACCAGAAGCTCTCCGAGCAGGTGGCGCGCATCTTCTCCCGCCCGCTCGACCGCGCCCGGCCGCTGTGGGAGCTCTACCTGATCCACGGCCTCGACAACGGCAACGTGGCCATGCTCAGCAAGATCCACCACGCCCTGATCGACGGCCTGTCGGGCGCGGAGATCATGGGTGTCCTGCTCGACCTCAGCCCGGAGGGGCGCGAGCCGACCGCGCCGGCCGAGCAGGACGGCGACGCCGACCAGCCCAGCGACCTGGAGATGGTGGCCCGCGGGCTGATGGGCGTGCCGCGCTATCCGGTGCGGCTGCTGCGATCGCTGCCCTCCGCGCTGCCCAACCTCGACGAGACCCCGCTGGGCGTCCTGCCCGGGGCGGGGACCGTGGCACGGGTCACCGACCGGCTGCGCCACCCCTTCGGCAGCGAGGGCCAGGAGCTGGAGCGCTCGAGCCTGCGGGCGCCGCGCACCTCGTTCAACGGCCGCGTGTCGCCGCACCGGCGCTTCACCTTCGGGCAGATCCCGCTCGACGACGTGAAGGAGGTCAAGAACCAGCACGGTGTGACTGTCAACGACGTGGTCGTGTCGATCTGCGCGGGGGCGGTGCGCCGCTGGCTGATCGAGCACGACGAGCTGCCCGACGACCCGCTGGTGGCTCAGATCCCGGTGTCGGTGCGCAGCGAGGAGCAGATGGGCACCTACGGCAACCGCATCATGCTCATGCGGGCGCCGCTGTTCACCAACCTCGAGGACCCGTTGCAGCGGCTGAAGGCCCAGCACGAGGCGCTGCGGGCGATGAAGGAGCGCCACCGCGCCCTGCCCGCCGAGCTGCTGCAGGACGCCAACCACTTCATCCCGCCGGCGGTGTTCTCGCGAGCCGCGCGCGCGACCTTCGCGCTCACCAGCTCGTCGCCGGGACGGCCCACCTGGAACCTGGTCATCTCCAACGTGCCCGGGCCCCAGTTCCCGCTCTACTGCGCGGGGGCGAAGCTGGTGGCCAACTACCCGGTCTCCGTGGTGACGGACGGCATGGGGCTGAACATCACGGTGATGAGCTACATGGGCTCGATGGACTTCGGCATCGTGGCCGACCGCGACCAGATGCCCGACCTGGACAACCTCATGGGTTGGACGTACGACGCCCTGGAGGAGCTTCAGGAGATATCCGATGGGGTATGATGTAGGGCCATGGATGCCGGAAATGCGCTGCAAAGCGCCCGCATTCGCGCAGGCCTGACCCAGGGCGAGCTCGCCGCTCGCACCGGCACGTCCCAGGCCGCCATCTCCGCCTACGAGAGCGGCGCCAAGCAGCCCACGGTGCCCACCTTCAGCCGCCTCCTGGCCGCCACCGGCGCGCGCCTCGAGGTCGACGAGGGCGGCCACCCGGCGGTGCACGAGCCCTCCCAGGCCCAGCTGGCCAGGGCGGGCCGCACGCTGATGCGCGTGCTCGAGCTGGCTGAGGCGCTGCCCGTGCGCCACGAGCGCGAGCTGCGCTTCCCGCGCCTGCCCGCCACGCCATGACGCTCGCGGAGCGCGTGGTGGCCCTTCACCGCGCGCTCTCGCGCAGGAACATCCCGCACGCCTTCGGCGGCGCCGTGGCGCTTGCCTATTGCACGCTCGACCCGCGCGGCACGAGCGACATCGACCTGAACCTTTTCGTGCCGGCAGAGGAGGCCGCCACCGGCCTGGGCGCGCTGCCGGAGGGGGTCGACCAGCCGCCGGGCACCGAGGAGGCCATCGCGCGCGACGGTCAGATCAGGCTGTGGTGGGACGACACCCCGATCGACCTGTTCTTCGACTACGCGCCCGTGCATGCCGAGGCGGCGCGCAACCGGCGCACGGTGCCCTTCGCCGACACGCGCATCCCGGTGCTGGGCCCGACCGAGCTCGCGGTCTTCAAGGCGATGTTCGACCGCACGCGCGACTGGGCAGACATCGAGGCCATGGTCGGCGCCCGAAGTGTCGACCTCGAGGCGGTACGCGGGGAGCTGCGCGGGATGCTGTCCAGGGACGACCCACGCTTCGCCCGTCTGGACGAGGCCGAGGCCAAGGCGGCCGCGGCGTGAGCCGGATGGACGACTTCCTCGAGGGCCTCGAGCGCCGCAACCCCGCCGAGCCCGAGTTCCTCCAGGCGGTGCGCGAGTTCGCGGGGCACGTGATGCCGCTCGTGGAGGAGCGCGAGGAGCTGCAGCAAGCGCAGATCCTCGAGCGCATGACCGAGCCCGACCGGATCGTGATCTTCCGCGTGACCTGGCAGGACGACGAAGGGCGCCTGCGGGCCGACCGCGCGTGGCGGGTTCAGTTCAACAACTCCCTCGGCCCATACAAGGGCGGCCTGCGCTTCGGCCCGGAGACCAACCTCTCGGTGCTGAAGTTCCTGGGCTTCGAGCAGACGTTCAAGAACGCGCTGACCGGCCTGCCCATGGGCGGCGCCAAGGGCGGCGCGAACTTCAACCCCAAGGGCAAGTCCGACGGCGAGGTGATGCGCTTCTGCCAGTCGCTGATGACCGAGCTGCACCGCCACATCGGGGAGGACGTGGACATCCCGGCGGGCGACATCGGTGTGGGGGCGCGTGAGATCGGCTACTTGTTCGGGCACTACAAGCGCCTGCGCAACCGCTTCGGCGGAGTGCTCACCGGCAAGGGCCTGACCTTCGGCGGCAGCGCCGTGCGCACGGAGGCCACGGGCTACGGCGCCGTGTACTTCGCCGCGCGCATGCTCGAGCACGCCGGCGACGGGCTGGAGGGCAAGACCTGCGCGCTCTCGGGTGCGGGCAACGTCTCGATCTACTGTGCCGAGAAGCTGATCGAGTGCGGGGCGAAGGTGGTCACGCTCTCGGACTCCGAGGGCGTCCTCCACGTCCCCGACGGGCTCGACGAGGAGAAGCTGCGGGAGGTGCGCGAGCTCAAGCTCGAGCGGCGCGGGCGGCTGAGCGAGCTCGACGGCGAGTTCCTGGCCGGCGAGAAGCCCTGGGGCGTGGAGTGCGAGCTCGCGTTTCCGTGCGCCACGCAGAACGAGCTCGACGAGGACGACGCCAAGCGCCTCATCGACAACGGCTGCCGGGCCGTGGTGGAGGGCGCCAACATGCCCGCCACCTCCGAGGCGGCGGCTGCGCTGCGCGACAACGGCGTGCTGTTCGCGCCCGGCAAGGCCGCCAACGCCGGCGGCGTCGCCGTCTCAGGGCTCGAGCAGAGCCAGAACGCCGTGCGCATCGCCTGGAGCCGCGAGGAGGTCGACGAGCGCCTGCGCGAGATCATGGACGAGATCCACGACCAGTGCGTGGAGCACGGCGAGGATGGCGACCAGGTCGACTACGCACGGGGTGCGAACCGCGCATCGTTCGAAAAGGTGGCCAAAGCCATGCTCGCCTACGGCGCCGTCTGACTTACGCGCCGCTCGCGCGTCTCTGCTCCGAACCCCGACAGAGGAGCAGCCAATGGGCAGGATCTAGGCAACGGCTCCTGCGGGCGGGCCATCCCGCGCCGGCGCCGAGGACGGCGAGTCAGGCCAGGACCGCGATTGCCCGGAGGGCGAGCGGGGCTCGCGCCCCGAACGCCGGCCGCAGAGCTAGACGTCACAGCGGCGGCGGCAGTAGCTTTGCCGCCGCCGCATGTCCCGCCCCGGTTACCCCCACGTCCTCGCCATCCCCACGCGGTGGCAGGACAACGACGTGTACGGGCACGTCAACAACGTCGAGTACTACGCCTTCTTCGACACCGTGATCAACCAGTGGCTGATCACCGAGGGCGGGCTCGACATCCACTCGGGTGAGGTCATCGGCCTCTGCGCCGAATCGCACTGCCGCTTCGACGCGCCGATCGCCTTCCCCGACACCGTCGACGCGGGCCTGAGGGTCGGCCGCCTCGGCCGCCGCAGCGTCACCTACGAGATTGGGCTCTTCCGCCAGGACACCGATGAGCCGCTGGCGGAGGGCTGGTTCGTCCACGTGTTCGTGGACCGCGAGAGCCGCCGGCCCCACGAGATCCCGGACGCCGTCCGCGAGGCTCTGGAGCGCCTGACGTGAGGACGCGCGGCGCCGTCCTACGTGAGATGGGCCTGCCCGCTCCCTACGCGGAGTCGCGGCCGCTGGAGGTGACCGAGCTCGAGCTCGCGCCGCCGGGGGAGGGGGAGATGCTCGTGAAGGTGCGAGCCGCCGGCCTGTGCCACTCCGACCTCTCGGTGATCGACGGCTCGCGCCCGCGAGTGATGCCGATGGTGCTGGGACACGAGGCGGCGGGCGAGGTGGTCGAGCTGGGGCCCGGGGCGGGGGGCTTCGAGCCTGGCGACCACGTGGCGCTGTCGTTCGTGCCCACCTGCGGTGAGTGCCCCGAGTGCCGCGGCGGTCGCGCTGCGCTGTGCGAGCCCGGCGGCAAGGCCAACGCCGCCGGCACGCTGCTGTCCGGCGAGAGGCGCTGGGACAAGCCGCTGAACCACCACCTGGGCGTGTCGGCCTTCGCCGAGCACATCGTGGTGAGCACGCACTCGGCCGTGAAGATGCCCAACGAGCTCCCCTTCGAGGTCGCGGCGCTGTTCGGCTGCGCGGTGCTGACCGGCGTGGGCGCGGTGGTCAACTCGGCCGACGTGCAGACCGGCCAGAGCGTGGCCGTCTTCGGCCTCGGCGGCGTGGGCCTGGCCGCCCTGCTGGGCGCCCGCCTGGCCGGCGCGGGAACCCTCGTGGCGGTGGACCGGGTCCCGGAGAAGCTGGAGCTGGCCAAGGAGCTGGGCGCCACGCACGCGATCGCAGCCGGCGAGGACGTCGTGCAGGAGGTCAAGGACGCGACGGACGGCCTGGGCGCCGACCACGCGGTGGAGACGGTCGGCAATGCCGACGTGCTGGCGCAGGCCTACGGGGCCACGCGCCGCGGGGGGACCACCGTGACCGTCGGCCTGCCGCACCCCGACCGTCAGCTGTCGATTCCGGCGGTCACGCTCGTCACCGAGGAGCGCACGCTCAAGGGCTCCTACCTGGGCTCGTGCAACCCGCCGGTCGACGTGCCGCGCTTCGTGGACCTGCACCTGGAGGGCCGCCTACCCGTGGAGCGGCTGCTCACCCACCGCCTGGCGCTGGACGAGCTCAACGAGGGCTTCGACCGCCTGGCCGCGGGCGAGTGCGTGCGCCAGGCCGTGGTCTTCGCCTAGGAGGCCGCGAGCGCCAGCTTCGCCGAGCGCGGCAGGCGCTTGATCCGCGCCTCCTCGCGCATGGCGGCCGAGCGGTCGGCCACCTCGATCGCCCAGACCAGCTCGACCGGCAGGCGGCTGCGGGTGTAGCGGCTGCCCTTGCCGGCCCGGTGCGCCGCGAGCCTGCGCTCGACGTCATCGGTCCAGCCGCAGTACAGGCTGTCGTCGGCGCAGCGCAGCAGGTAGACGAACGCCACCGGCTACCCGGTGGCCAGCCCGCTGAGGTAGCAGTCGTTGCCCAGCGCGTTCTCGGCCAGGGACCACTCCGCTCGCACGGCACGGCCGGTGGAGTCCACCACGAAGCCCGCCTGGCCCGAGGTCCCGTCGTCGGGCCCGGCGTCGCCGACGTTGAACGACTCGTTGGGCGACAGCAGCTCGGTGCCGCTGCCGTAGGTCAGCAGAGCCGGGGCGCCCGAGCGGTTGATCAGGAGCAGGTCCACGTCGCCGCCGGCGCACCCGGCCCGCACCTCGAGCCCGCCGACGCTCGCGCGCACCGGCTGCGCATCGCTGGAGTCGGAGCGGTAGGAGAAGGGCACCACCCGCACGCCGCCCAGCGTCGCCGCGCTCGCGGCGAAGGTGGCCGCCCGCGCGGCGGGCACCTCGCTGAGCGTCCGCTCGTCCAGGTCCGCCCCGGTGATCGACTCGTTCTCGATGTCCACGCCCAGCAGGCGGCCGTTCTTGACGTCGGCGCCCGACAGAGAGGCATTGGCGATGTCGCGCCCCGACAGCCCGTTGTTGCGCACATCCTTGCCGCGGATGGTGTTGTTGCGGATCTCGCGGCTGTCGATCGACCCCGTCGCCGCGGCGTAGCCGACCCCGCCCAGGGAGACGAACAGGGCGATGCAGGCGATGACCAGCGCGGGGGACGGCCGGCGCAGCCTCACGCTTCGGCGTGCGCACGCGGGCGCTTCGTGCGGCCCACGTAGACCTCTTCCAACTCGTCGAGCGCGTCCCTGGTGCGCTGGAGCAGTACCCACGTGTCGTCGACCTGGTCGCGGTCGGCGATGATCCCGAAGTCCATGTGGTCGCGGTAGCTCATGACCGTCATGTTGAGCCCGACGCCGTCGAGGATCGCCGACACCGGATAGAGCGCCTCGAGCTGGGCCCCGGCGCAGAACAGCGGGTCGCGCGGCCCCGGCACGTTGGAGATGACCAGGTTCAGCGGCGGCCGCGTGCGGCTGAGCAGCTCGATGGTGCTGCGCGCGGCGAGCGCGGCGACGGCCGGCGGGATGAACGCGGCGCCGTCGGTGAGCAGGCTCGCGGGCACCGCCTGGTGGCGCATCTTGGCGCTCTTCAGCGACTCGTGGGTGCGCTCCAGCCGCTTGCGCGGGTCGGCCTCGTTGGTGGGGATCTCGACGATCATCGTCCCCACCCGGTTGCCGAACTGGCCCTGCTCGGCCTCGGTGCGCACCGATACGGGGATCATCGCCAGCAACGGGTCCTTGGGCAGGTCGTCGCGCTCGATGAGGTAGTCGCGCACAGCGCTCGCGCACAGGGCGACCACGACGTCGTTGACCGTGGTCCCGGCCGCCTTCTTGACCTCCTTGACCGTGTCGAGCGACACCTGGCCGCAGGACAGCCGGCGGTGGGGCGAGATCGGCCCGTTGAAGTGCGTCCGGGGAGCCCGCGCGGTGGCGGACTCCAGCGCCTCCGCCGGGACGTCGCTCGCCACCCGGCGCCGCAGGCCGGTGAGCCCGCGCGAGAGCGTCGTGGCGCCGGGGATGGCCGTGGCGCCCGGGAAGTCGGTCAGGTTGGGCAGCACGCCGGGGAGGGAGCGGAGCGCGCGGATGGGCTGGGAGGGCAGGCTCATCACCCCGCGGCCGAGCATCTCCAGGTCGCCGGGCACACGCTCGCCGTGGGCGTCCTCGGAGGGCGGGTCGACGTCGCGCCCCTCGGGGCTGGGATCCAGGATCGCCGAGAGGATCTCGTTGCCCGAGACCCCGTCCACCGCGGCGTGGTGGACCTTGGTGAACAGCGCGACGTGGCCGCCCTCCAGGCCCTGGATCACGTACAGCTCCCACAGCGGCCGGGTGCGGTCCAGCGGCCGGGCGTGCAGGCGGGCGACGGTCTCGCACAGCTGGGCCTCGTCGCCGGGCGGCGGCACGGCGGACTCGCGCACGTGGAAGTCGAGGTCGAAGTCCGGGTCCTCGACCCAGTAGGGCTGGTCGAGCCCGAAGGGGACGTTGACCAGCTTCCAGCGGAAGGGAGGCAGGAGGTGCAGCCGCTCGCCGAGCATCCGGCAGATGTCCTCCCGGCGCAGCTCACCTCCGGAGGCGGTCGACGGGTCGTACACGGCCAAGCTGGCGACGTGACCGTAGGTGCGTGGATCCTCGATGGCGAGGAACTGAGCGTCGAGGCTCGTGAGCTGCTTCATGTGCTTCCTCCCTCTTCAGGCATCACCTTCCCACACGGGAGGAGTCGTCAACACGCTTGTGTCCGCGCAGAGACCCGGCGTGGGCCTTCGCGGTTGGGTCGCGGCGGACCTTGAGCAGGCTGGCGACCGTCGTGACGGTGAGGACGATCCCGATCACCACGAGCGAGAAGCCGGTGGAGATCTCGGGGATCGACTTGTCGATGTCCTCGTGGGCGAAGTGCAGGATCAGCTTCGCGCCGATGAAGGCGAGGATCAGCGCCAGGCCTACTGACAGGTAGACCAGCCGGTCGAGCAGCCCCGAGACCAGGAAGAACAGGGCGCGCAGGCCGAGCAGCGCGAACGCGTTGGCCGCGAAGACGATGAACGCCTCCTCGGTGACGCCGAACACGGCGGGGATCGAGTCGAGCGCGAACAGGAGGTCGGTGCTGCCGATGGCGATCAGCACGAGCATCAGCGGCGTGGCGGCGCGCTTTGCGTTGACGCGCGTGAAGAGCTTGCCCCCCTCGTACTGGTCGGTGAAGGCCAGGCGCTTCTGCGCGAAGTTGACGAGCGCGTTGTCCTCGACGTCGGGGTCCTCGTCGCGGTGACGGAAGAGCTGGACCGCGGTGAAGATCAGCAGCAGCCCGAAGATCAGGAACATGAACGAGAAGGTCGAGATCAGCGCGGCGCCGAGGGCGATGAAGATCGCGCGCAGGACCAGCGCGGCCAGGATCCCGAAGGTGAGCACCCGCTGCTGGTGCTCGGCGGGCACCGCGAACGTGGTCATGATGATCACGAACACGAAGAGGTTGTCCACGGACAGGCTCTTCTCGACGATGTAGCCCGCGAAGTACTCCGTGCCGTAGTCCCAGCCGGCGACGATCCCGAAAACGACGCCGAAGGCGACCGCGACGCTGATGTAGAAGATCGACTGGAAGGTCGCTTCGCGGAACCCGACCGCGTGGGGGCGTCGACCGGAGATGAACAGGTCGACGAAGAACAGGGCCCCGATCAGGCCGATCGTCACCGCCCATCCGGCTGTGGTCACCTCGAGCACGCAGAGCACCGTAGTGTGCGCGCCGTGGGCATTCGGGAGATCGGCGACAAGTCCTGGTCTCTGCTGAGGCGCGGGGCGGGCCTCCACGCCGCGGCCTACCGAGCCTCGGGCGGGCTCATCGGCCACCGTGTTCCGGGCCTGCCGCAGATGCTGCTGCTCGACCACGTGGGCGCCAAGAGCGGCCGGCGCCGCACCAGCCCGCTGGCCTACGCCCGCGACGGCGACGACCTGGTGCTGGTCGCCTCCAAGGGCGGGCACCCCAAGCACCCCGCCTGGTTCCACAACCTCAAGGCCAATCCCGACACGACGGTCCAGGTGGGCAGGGAGAGGCGCCCGGTGCACGCCCGGCTGGCCGAGCCCGAGGAGCGCGATCGGCTCTGGGCCAAGGCCGACGCGGAGTGGTCGGACTTCAAGACCTACCGCGAGCGAGCCGATCGCGAGATTCCGCTGGTCGTCCTCGAGCGGCGAGGCTAGACTTACTTTTCGTGAGTATGACTTCCGCCGCCACACCCACGCTTCCCGACACGCTCCGATTGGGGCCCGTCCACATCGCGGTCACCGACCTCGAGCGCTCCAAGCGGTTCTACGAGCGCTCGATCGGCCTCCGGGAGCACGGCCCGAACACGATGGGCGCCGGCGCCGAGGACCTGCTGGTGCTCCACGAGGAGCCCGAGGCCCGTCCCGCCGGCCGCCACGCCGGCCTCTACCACTTCGCCCTGCTGCACCCGTCGCGGATCGAGCTGTCGCGCGCCGCGCGGCGGCTGCTCGAGACGAGCACGCCGATCAGCGGGGCCTCGGACCACGGGATCTCCGAAGCGATCTATCTGCCCGACCCCGACGGCAACGGCATCGAGCTGGCCGCCGACCGCGGACGCGAGCGGTGGGGTGACCTGACCGATCCCAAGACAATCGGCCCCGAGCCGCTGGACATGAACGGCCTGCTGGAGCTGACCGACGGCGAGGAGCTGCACCCGCACGCCGACCCCGGGCTCGTGGTGGGCCACCTGCACCTGCACGTGGGCGACATCGACCGCGCGCTGGCCTTCTACCGCGACCTGGTCGGCTTCGAGGTGATGACGCAGTTCTCCAGCGCGGCCTTCATCGCGGCGGGCGGCTACCACCACCACCTCGGCCTGAACACCTGGCGCGGTGAGGGCGTCCCGCCGGCGCCGGCCGAAGCGGTCGGCCTGCGCCGCTGGACCGTTGTGCTCGACGGCCCGGAGTCGCTCGCCGCCCTGCGCGCGCGCCTGGAGACAGGTGGGGTCGCGGTCGCCGACGAGGACGGCGGCTTCCGGGCCGAAGACCCGTGGGGGAACCGGCTGCTCTTCCGCGCCTAGCGGCGGAGGAGGAAGTGGCCCCCGCGCCCGGGGGAGGGGCGCGAGGGCCATAAGTCGCAGTGCGAGTCCAGTGTGGGCTGCCTGGGCCTCTGGGGGCTCACGGGTGTCCCGGGGTGGGGTTCACCGATGGCGGCCGGTGGTCTCGATGGCTCTTGTGTCTCTCGCCATCAATGTCGCCCAGCGCGGCCCCTGCGAACACCCACCCCAGGGGTGAACCTCCTCCACCCTCAGGCAGAGGGACGGCGGCGCCGGAGGCGGCGCTGCTTGAGCCGCCCGGCGGCCAGGGCGGGGCGGATCGCCTTCGCGCCCAGGCGGGGCCAGAGGTCGATCGCGCGGATCAGGGGCCCACGGCGGCGGGGCAGGATCGTGACCGGCCGGGGCTTGTCGACCAGGCGGCCGACGGAGTGAGCCACGTCGCGTGGCTGCAGCAGCACGCCGGCGAACGAGGCCGCGGCCTCGGGGTCATCGAGCTTGTCGTGCAGCATCGGCGTCCATATGCCGTCGGGGCAGACGCACGAGATGTCGATTCCCTCTATCCCGTTGCGGCGCAGGTCGTAGAGGGTGCCGAGGCTGAAGGCCATGGCCGCGTGCTTGGACGCGCCGTAGACCGCCTCGCCCGGGGCGGCCACGATGCCGGCGAGGGACACGACGTTGATCACGTGCCCGCGGCCGGCCTCGCGCATCGGCTCGAGAGCGGCGAGCGTGCCGTTGATCGTCCCCGTGGCGTTGACCTCCATCATCAGCCGCCGCGTCTTCGCACTCTGCTCCCAGGGCGGGCCGGTGACCAGAACGCCGGCGTTGTTGACCCACACCTCCAGCGAGGGGGTGTTCGCCGCGGCTCGCCGACAGGCGTCCTCGTCGCGCACGTCCAGGGCTGACGCGTGGGCGCCGTGCCCGATCTCCGCCGCCGCGCGCTCGGCCGCCTCGGCGTCGACGTCGGTCACGTGGACCACCAGCCCGCGCCCGGCCAGCACGCGCGCGATCTCCAGGCCGAGGCCGCGCGCGGCCCCGGTGACCAGCGCGCCGCCTGCGCTCAAGCGGTGGCCGTCGCCCGGCCGAACGTGGGCCGGACCTGCGTGAGCTCCTCGGAGACCTCCCACAGGCGGCGGGCGGTGCTCTCGTCGCGGGCGAGCTTGCTGCAGCCCACCAGCTGCGGGTGCCCGCGCTGCTCGCCGACTCCGTCGGGGCCGGCGTAGGAGCCGCCGGCGATGCCGGGCTCCGTGGCCGCGAAGAGCGTGGGCAGTGAGCCCATCTCTGCGCTCTGGGCGAAGACCGTGTTCCCCACCCACATCAGGGCGTCCTCGAAGCGGGTCAGCAGCCCGTTGCCGCCCCCGCCGCGGGTCTGCAAGTTCGTAGCGGCGTAGCCCGGGTGGGCCGCCATCGGCATTCAGCGGCGAGCCCGCCTCGTCGGCGCGGCGCTGGAGCTCGAAGGTGAACAGGAGGTTCGCCAGCTTCGACTGCCCGTAGGCCGTCCAGCGCCAGTACCGCTTCTTGCCCTGCAGGTCGTCGAAGTTGATGCCGCGCGTCCAGTGGTGGGCGGGGCTGGAGACCGTGACCACCCGCGGCTCGGTGCCGCGCTCCAGGCGCTCCAGCAGCAGACCGGTGAGCGCGAAGTGCCCGAGGTGGTTGGTCCCGAGCTGCATCTCGAAGCCGTCCTTGGTCTCGCGGCGGGGGATCGCCATCAGTCCGGCGTTGTTGACGAGCAAGTCCAGGCTGTCGTGCTCGAGGCCTTCGGCGAAGGCGTGCACCGAGCTCAGGTCGGCGAGGTCCAGCTTCGCCACCTGGACCTCGGCCCCCGGCGTCGCGTCGCGGATCCAGCCCGCGGCCTGCTCGCCCTTCTCGGTGTTGCGGCAGGCGAGCACCACGGTGGCGCCCTTCGCGGCCAGGTCGCGGGCGGCGAACGCCCCCAGACCGCTGTTCGCGCCGGTGACAACGGCGGTGCGGCCGCTCTGGTCGGGGATGTCCTCGGCGGTCCAGCTCACGCGCTCGGACGCTACCGGCGGCGGCGGAACAGCGCCAGCCCGCCGAGGCCCAGGGCCGTCACCGCCGCCGCGACCAGCGTCGGCCGCGAGCGCAGGCGGCGGTACTCGCCCGCCACCTCGGGCCAGAGCTTGTCCTCGATCAGCTCACCCGCCGCCTCGGGCGTGGCGGGCAGCTCGGCGGCAGGGATCGGGTCCGCGAAGGAGACCTGCACACGCTTGGGCTTGGGGAAGGGCCCCAACAGGAGGTCCTCGGTGCCCGTGATCGCGCAGGGGACCATCGGCGCGCCGCTCTCCAGCGCCAGGCGGCCGGCGCCGCGCTTGGGCTCGCCCAGGCCGTCGGGGTCCCGCACCCGGGTGCCCTCGGGGAACAGGGCCAGCAGGCCGCCCTGCTCGAGGATCGTCCGGGCGGTGAGCAGCGCCGCGTCGTCGGCCTCGCCGCGCTTGACCGGGAACGCGCCCAGGCGAGTCAGGACGGGGCCCCACGTGCCGCGAAACAGCTCCGTCTTCGCCATGAAGCGCAGCTTTCGCCTGGTGCAGACCCCGAGGAAGAAGGAATCCCCGAAGCTCTTGTGGTTGGGGGCCAGGATCGCGGCGCCGGACTCCGGGATCCGGTCGGCCCCCTCGATGTGCATGCGAAACCAGAGCCGCATGAGCGGCTTGAGGATCGCCGCCACCAGCGCGTAGAGCGGCTTGGAGACGCCCTTCTCGCGCGCGTAGCGGTGCGCCTCTTCGTCGGTCACCGGGCGAAGTGTCTCTTGTCTTTCGGCCGTCGGGCCTGAGAGGCTTTTGGCCATGGCGGAGAACGAGGCGAGCCCCCTCCCGGGGGGCGACGATGTGTGCCCCGACTGCGACGGCACGGGAGTCGTCGCCGAGGGGGTCTGCGACACCTGCGGCGGAACCGGCTGGGTGACCCGGGCCCCGGCGGAGCCCGGCGCCTGAGGAGCTAGGCCGAGACGCCTTCGGCGGCGAGCCAGTCGGCTACGTCGTCCGGCGGGGCGCCGTCGAACTCGGCGCGCGCGGCGAGGCGCAACAGCTCCTCGCGCGGCGCGGCGATCTCGTCGCGCCGGTGGGCCAGGTAGACGGCGACCGCCGCCGTCATCACGAGGATGGGGTCGTCGCCCTCGGGGTCGATCTTCCCGACCTCCTCGCCGATCCGCTCGTCGATGTCCTCGATGGCCGTCACCGGCTCGTCGGCGTCCTCGGTGCGCTCCTGGAGCTCCTCGACGGCGTCGTTGCCCGGGTCGGTCACCTCGGCGGCGCGCCGAATCACGTCGGACAGCGTCGGGATGGAGGGCTCGGTGGGCATGGGCTTGGCCTTACCCCGCGCGGACGCGGTTCAGACCTCCTCGAGGGCCAGCCGTTTGCCCTCGGTCACCGAGACCGCGCGGCGGCCCGCCAGCAGCTCCTCGAGCTCGCGGCCGACCAGCTCGTGGCGCCAGCCGTCCGCCACCCGGGCCCGCGGGGCGTCACCGCTGCGTTGCGCCATGACGAACTCCGCGATCTCGGCCTGGGTGGCCACCAGCTCCGTGGCCACCTCGGCTTCCTGGGCGCGGTGGCGCACGACCGCCTGGGCCAGCGCGACCACCGGGGCGTCGCGCGAGTCGCGCGGAGGGGCGCCCCCGACTGGAGCCGCTGCCTCGCGCCCCTGCCCGCGCTTCACGGCGTCGAGGAGCTCGCGGTGGCGGCGGTGCAGCGTGGGCTGAGGGAGCCCGCGGATCTCCTCCAGCGCGTTGCGGTCGCGCGGCGCGCGTCGCGCGACCTCCATCAGGGCCTGGTCGGGCAGGATCGAGGTGGCGGCGCGGTCGGCCTGCTCGGCCGCGCTCTCGCGCCAGTCCACCAGCTCGCGCGCCACGCCCCGGCTCTCCGCACTCAGGCGCCCGAGCTTGGGCAGGCGCTCGTACAGCCGCTGCGGGTCGCGCTCGTCGCTCGAAGCCTCCAGGGGGCTGCACTCCTCCAGCGCCCACTCGAGCCGGCCCCGCTCCTCGAGGCGCTGCTGGAGCTTCTCGCCCAGCGCCAGCAGCCGGCTCGCATCGGCGCGCGCGTAGGAGAGCTGGTCCTCGGTGAGCGGACGGCGGTCCCAGCGCGTGAAGCCCTCGCCGCCCTTGAGCTTGATGTTGAGCACCCGGCGCACGAGCGACTCGTAGCCCTCCTGGGGGCCGAGGCCCAGGAAGCCGGCGGCCACCTGCGTGTCGAACAGGCAGCGGACCTCCGTGCTCCACTCGCGCCGCAGGAGCGCCACGTCCTGGCGCCCGGCGTGCATCACCACCTCGATCGCGGGGTCGGCCAGCGAGGCGGCCAGCGGCGCGGGGTCGAATCCGCCCTCCAGCGGGTCCAGCACGTCGGTCCGCACGCCGTCCTCGGCGGCGGGGTCGGGCACGGCCACTTGCACCAGGCAGAGCAGGGCGCGATAGCGGCGCTCCGACATGAACTCGGTGTCGACGGCCACCCGGCCGTGCTCAGCCGCCAGCGCGGCGATCTCCTGGGTCACGCCTCCGACGCTACATACTGGGGCCGGTGCGCCTGGTTCTCGCCTCTCTAGCCGCGCTGCTCGTGCTCGCGCCCGCCTCGGCTCAAGCGCGCACCGAGCAGCTCGGCCGCTCCGCCGAGGGGCGGCCCATCGCTGCGGTGACGGTGGGCAACCCCGCCGCCCCGCGCAAGGTCCTGGTGGTGGGCGCGATCCACGGGAACGAGCAGGCCGGCGTGCCCGTGACCCGCCGGCTGCGCCGCGCGCGGCCGCCCCGCGGCACCGAGCTCTGGCTGGTCGACAGCGTGAACCCGGACGGCGTGCGCGCCGGGCGGCGCCAGAACGCGCGCGGGGTGGACCTCAACCGCAACTTCCCGGTCGGCTGGCGCGGCGGCGGGCGCCCGTTCGACCCCTTCTACCCGGGGCCGGACCCGTTCTCGGAGCCCGAGTCGCGGGTGATCCGCGACCTGACCCTGCGCATCCGGCCGCGGGTGACCGTCTGGTACCACCAGATGAAGAACCTGGTCACCAAGCGCACCGGCGGCGATGTGCGCCTCGAGGCCGTCTACGCGCGCAGCGCGCGCATGCGCCACCGTCGCCTGGCGCCGCTGCCCGGCCTGGCCACCAGCTGGCAGAACCGCGCGGTGCGCGGCTCCACGGCGTTCGTGGTCGAGCTGCCCGGCGGGCGCCTCTCGGGTCGCGGGGTGCGCCGCCACGCCGGGGCCGCGCTGGCGGTGGCCCGAGCGGTCGCGCCGCCGGGCACGGTGCGCAAGCGGATCCCCTTCGGCGACGACCGCAAGCGCCAGATGCGGGCCTACGCCCGGCGCCACTACGGCATCGACTCCTTCCTGCTCGAGCGCCCGCGCGTGATCGTGGAGCACTACACCGCCGGCAACAGCTTCTCGTCGGCCTACAACACCTTCGCCCGCAACCGGCCCGACCCCGAGCTGGGCGAGCTCCCGGGCGTCTGCGCCCACTACGTGATCGATCGCCGCGGGCGCATCTACGACCTGGTCCCGCTGAGCATCATGTGCCGCCACACGGTGGGGCTCAACTACACGGCGATCGGCATCGAGCACGTGGGCACCAGCGATCGCGGGGTCCTGCGCAACCGGCGACAGATGGCGGCCTCGCTGCGGCTGACGCGCCACCTCCAGGGCCGCTTCGGCATCCGCACCGGCGACGTGATCGGGCACAACGAGAGCCTGCGCAGCCGCTTCCACCGCGAGCGGGTCGCGCGCCTGCGCAACCAGACCCACGGCGACTTCCGCCGGGCCTCGATGCGCCGCTACCGGCGGGCGCTCATGCGCCAGCCGGCACCTCTCAGCGTGAGGTAGGAGTCAGCGTACCCCGATAGCCGGGTAGGCCCGTTTGGGGGTGCTCACCTATCTACTAGGCATAGGAGTGGCGCTGGCGGCGGCAAGCTCGTACAGCCTCGGCGTTCTGCTCCAGTCCCTCGAGGCCCGCGACATCCCGGAATCGGAGTCGCTGAAGCCGTCGCTGCTGAAGAACCTCGTCTCGCGCAAGCGCTGGGTGCTCGGGACGCTGTGCGTGATCCTCGGCTGGGTCCTGCAGGCGGCGGCCCTGGGCCTCGCCCCCCTGACCGTGGTCCAGCCGGCCCTTGCCGTGGGCCTGTTCGTGCTGCTCTTCGCGGGCGAGCGACTGACCGACGAATGCGTCGGCCGGCGAGAGGTGCTGGCGATCCTCGCCATCGCCGTGGGCGTGGCCGGCCTCGGCTTCGCCTCGCCCAAGAGCGCCGACGGCGGAGTCCGCCGCGGCGACCGTCATCGCCCCGACGCTCGCCGTGTTCGCCGTGGTCGCCCTGGCGCCCTATCTGCTGCGAGGACGCAAGCTTCCGATGCTGGTGGTGCTCAGCGCGGGCCTGGCCTACGCCTGCTCGGGGTTCATGACCAAGTTCGTGGCCGACGCCTTCTCCGAGGGGCACATCCTCCCCGGCCTCGCCTGGCTCGGCGGCACCGCGGTCGCTGCGCTGATCGGCCTGACCAGCGAGATGACCGCGCTGCAGAAGCGCTCCGCCATCCGCGTGTTCCCCGGCGTGCTCGTGATCCAGATCGTCCTGGCCGTGCTGTGCGCGCCCCTGCTGGCGGGCGAGCAGTGGAGCACCGAGCCCCTCGCAGCTCGCCGTGCTCGGCGTCTCCCTGGTCGTGCTCGCCGCGGGCACCGCCGTGCTGGCCAGCGCCGGCGCGGTGGCGGCGGTTGTGGCTACTTCCGACTCGCCCGAGCCTGAGCCCGAGCCGCCTACTTCCGGCTCGCCTGAGCCTGAGCCGCAAGCAAACGAGCCCGCCGCGCGGGCGCCTGCATCAGCCGCCTGACCTCGCCGAGGGTGGGGAAGGGGATGCGGCTCACCATCAGGAGGCTGAGCACGGCGACCACCGCAAGCGTCAGGCCGCGGGGCGCCTCGACGGCGGCCAGCCCGACGGCGATCAGCCCCGACGGGGGAATCGACAGGCCCACGAAGCGCCGGCGCGACGCCTCGTCGACCTGGAAGCGCGCCAGCCGGTAGGCGCCGCAGAGCAGGAAGCCGAGGCAGGCAGCGATGCCCGCCACCGGCACCGACTCGAGCACGCTCACGTAGACGGCAAGGGCGGGAACGATCCCGAACGAGACGAGGTCGGCGAGCGAGTCCAGCTGTGAGCCGAACTCGCACTCGCTCTTGGTCAGCCGCGCCACCAGCCCGTCGACGGAGTCGAGGAGGGCGGCGGCGGCCACACACCCGGCGGCCCAGGTGAAGGCGCCCTGCTGAACCAGAATGAGCGCGAAGAAGCCGGCGGCGAGGTTGCCGCTGGTGAGCAGGTTGGCGAAGTTGACACGGGCACTCATGCGGAGGCCTCCAGGGCGCGGGCGATAGGGGTGACGCCGGCGCGCACGCGCTGGCCGGGACGGACGAGGGCCTCATAGCGGTCCGGGGGGAGCAGCACCTCGGTACGCGATCCCAGGTGGATCAGGCCCACGCGCTGGCCGGCCGTGACCCCGGCTCCGAGGTCGGTCCATGAAGTGATCTTGCGCGCGAGCATCCCGGCGATCTGGACGATCACTACCCGCCCTGAGCTTCCGTCTATCGCGATGCGCTTGCGGAGGTTGCTCTCCGAGCGACCCAGGAAGGCCGGGGCGTAGCCGCCGCCGATCTCCTCGTCGGCCGCGACGCGGCCCGTGGCGGGGCTGCGAATCACGTGCACGTTGTGGATGGAGAGGAACGTGCTCACGCGCAGCGCCTCGTCTTCCATCCACGGGTCGGTGGTCCGGTCGACGCCCACGATCACGCCGTCCGCGCTGGCATAGACGGTGCCGTCCTCGGGCTCGAGCTCGCGCTCGGGGTCACGGAAGAAGAGGAGGCTGGCGAGGGCGGTGCCGGCGGACATCCAACCCGCGCGGCGGCCGGTCAGCGCGACGACGAGGTCGACCGCCGCGGCCCATGCCACGTAGCGGCGGGCCTCGCGCAGGGCGCGCCAGCTCACTGGGAGCAACGGAACAGGAAGGCCGGGGGCACGTTGACGGGCGAGATGCGGCGCTCGACGTTCGAGAAGCGGCGCTGCAGCTCGCGCTGGATGAAGGGGGAGTATTGGAGCACGAGCATCACGCCGCGGGGTCCGAGGATCTTCGGCGACAGGTCGAGGACCCGCTGCCGCACCTCCCCCGGAAGCGAGGTGAAGGGTAGAGCCGAGACGAGTACGTCAACCTCTGCGCCGTCGAGGTACTGCTCGACGTCCTCTGCGGAGCCCGCCACGAGCTGCAGCCGCGGGTCGTCCAGCTCGGCCCGCACGCCGGCCGCCAGGCCCTCGTCGACCTCGAAGGCGATCAGGCGGGCATCGGGCCCCATGCGGCGCAAGAGCTCGCGCGTGTAAACACCGCTGCCCGCGCCGAACTCGACGACCACGCTCGCGTCCGGCACGCGCGCGAGATCCAACATGTCCGACACCGCCCGCCGGGAAGTGGGCAGTACGGCGCCCACCGCACGAGGGTGCGCCAGGAACGACCGCAGAAAGCTCCCTCGCTCGCTGATCCGTACTGCATACCCCGCTACGCGCGCATGTACCCCGGCTATCGTCAGCTCGCGCATGGAAACGACGCCTCTAGGCGCCCTGGCAGCACTGGTCGCCTCGGGCCTGTTCAGCGCGGGGCTCGTGCTCCAAGCGGGCGAGTCGCGCCAGGTGGACGAGAAGTTCTCGCTCCACCTCGGGCTGATCCGGAGGCTGCTCAAGCGCCCGCGCTGGGTGGAGGGCACGCTGCTCACCTTCGCCGGCTACCCCTTTCACGTGCTGGCGCTGCTGCTGGCCCCGCTCACGATCGTCCAGCCCGCCCTGGCGGCGGGGCTGCTCCTCCTGCTGGTCATCGGGGCGCGCACGCCCGGCGAGAACGTGCGCCGGCGCGACTGGGTCGGCGTGGGGGCGATCGTGATCGGGATCGCCGTGATGACGCTCAGCGCGCCCGAGCGCGCGGAGGTCGAGGCCCGCACGTCCGCGCTGCTCGTCGCGCTCGCGGCTCTCGCGCTGGTGACGCTCGTCCCCTACGTGGCCGAGCGGCTGCGCGGCGAGTGCACGCCCGGCCTTACCACGATGGCCACCTTCGCCGCCGGCACCGCCTACGCGTTCAGCGGCATCACCAGCAAGCTCGTCTCCGACGACCTGTCCGACGACCGGGTGGCCTCGGCCTTCGGGTGGCTGGTCGCGACCGCGGTCATCGCGGGCCTCGGCTTCCTGAGCCAGGTCACCGCCCTGCAGCGGCGCTCGGCCACGCAGGTCGGGCCGGTGATCTACGTGGTGCCCGTGCTCGTGCCGGTCCTGCTCGCGCCCTTCCTCACCGGCGAGGACTGGGGCCAGACCCCGCTGGGCGGCGCCGTGTTGGTGGTCTCCCTGCTGGTGGTGAGCCTCGGGGCGGGGCTGGTCAGCAGCTCAGGCCACGTGAGCCGCGCCACCGAGGGCGGCCCGCCGGTCACCCCAGTCGGGGCGGAGCGGCATACCTGACTCGCCGCGCTCGGTGCGCACGCCGAGCATCTGGTGCAGCTCGAGGTAGTCCTCGCTGAACGAGACCCGCGAGCCGGCCATGTAGAGCCGCCAGGTGCGGGCCACGGGCTCGCCCACCTCGCGCACCGCCTC
>CAWEOW010000023.1:0-76825 GCA_963810745.1 uncultured Thermoleophilaceae bacterium | reverse complement strand
TCTCGCGCGTGGACGCGAAGGCCGATGCCGTACTTCCCGCCGGCTCTCCGCTTCGCGGGGAGGTGGCGATCGCCAACGCCCAGCTGGCCTACCGCCACTACCGCAGGCGCTTTGCCGAACCCCGTTGGGAGGCCCTCGCGAGGGCCGGCGCCAACGAGCAGCGCCCGCTCTGGGCCAGCACGGGCACCAAGGATCCCAGCCTCTCCGACGTTCGCTACGTCGAGCGCCTGATCGCCCCGGACGTGATCAACACGATGCCCGAGGGCACCCTCCGGGCCTTTGCCGACCACGGGGAGATCGACCCGGGCGGGTTCGATCTCGAAAGGGCGGAGAGCATCCTCCGAGCCTGTGCCGGGGAGGGGGTGACCTCGACTCGATCACGCACCAGCTCGAGCGCGAGGGGGTCGAGGCCTTCTGCGACTCCTACCGGGAGCTGCTGGGCCGGATCGAGTCCGCATCCGACGCGGCGAGGTCTGCCTCCAGAGCGGAGTGATCGCTCAGCCCGCGCTGCCGCCACTCGTGGTGGTAGGTGCAGGCCAGCGGCTCCAGCTCAGGCGACGCGAACAGGTGGTCCAGCCGCCAGCCGCCGGCGTGGCCCGCGACCCGCTCCCAGGTCCAGCTGGGCTCGCGCGACGCGTAGCCGTGGAGCGAGCGGAACGCATCCCGGTAGCCCAGGTCGCGCAGTCCCGGCACGACTCCGAGCTCGCCCTCGTCCCACCGGGCGCCGCGCTCGGGGCGCACCCGTCCCCGGGAGTCGCGGCCGAAGGAGATGACCTCACCGTCGGGCGATTCCCGCCGCGGCGTGTTCAGGTCGCCGCACAGCACTCGCGGCCCGGGCGGCGCCGCCTCCAGGCCCGCTCTGATCGCCTCGAGGGTCTGGACCTTCACCCAGCCGTTGGCCGCGTTGGGCACGTGGGCGCAGCACACCTCGATCCGCGACTCCGCGAGCCGTACCGACAGCACCGTCTCGGGCCACGGGACGGGCAGGGCCGCCACGCCGTCCGAGAGCGGCTCCCTCGCCGCGACGAGAACGCCCGTAGTTCGCCGCGACGAAGGCTGTCGCGAAGGGTCCGCGTCGTCCAGCGATGCCCGGACGTGCGGCAGGCCGATGGTCGCGCACGCCGACCGCCAGAGCGGAAGCGTCCGCTTGGTCACTTCCTGCAGGGCCAGCACGTCGAGCTCGCGCTCCGCCAGCGCGGTGGCCTGTTCGACGAGCGCCGAGACCCGCCGCGCCACGTTCCACGTGATGATCCTGATCAGAAGATGGTGCCAGTGGCGATCAGCAGCGCGAAGAGAGAGATCGGGACGCCGAAGTCGCTGATCAGGATCGCGGTGTTGCCGGGGGAGTAGTTGCGGTCGCGGACGATCTCCACGACGTGGTAGCAGCCGGCGAGGGCCAGGAACGTGCCGCCCGCGATCGAGGCCGCGATCCAGGCCGGGCCGCTGTCGACCGAGCCGGCGTAGATCCCGGCCAGGCCGACCGCGAGGTTCGCGAAGCCGACCTCGTACTGGAACCCGTTCGTCTGCCAGCCGATCGACTCGGCGGTCTTGCGGGCGAACACCGTGTGCATCAGCGAGCCGACCGCGCCGGTCCAGCCGAGCGCGATGTAGAGCATCCAGCGCAGCGCCTGCTCGTCGAACGCGGTGGCCGCGTCAGTTCCCGGAGCGTCCCACCCGATCAGGGCGAACACCCAGGACAGCACGAACGTGATCTGTGGCGCGTAGGCGATCAAGGCGCGGCACGGTAGAGCGCGGCGCGGTCGTCACCGGCTCAGGCGGTCCAGCAAGGTCGGCCAGGCCGTCGGGGTCCTCGACCATCGGGAAATGCCCGCCCTGCAGCTCGATGGGCTCCACCTCCAGCAGCTCGCGGGCCATGAAGCGCTCGAACTCGGGCGTGAAGAACTCGTCGTGGGCTGCGTAGATGAGCTCGGCCGGGACGTCGGGGTGCGCGGCCAGCGGGTACTCGTCGGGTGGCATCGCCATCGGGCGCAGGCGCTCGGCCAGAGCGTGCGCCGTGTCGGGCGGCAGCCGGCGATAGATCGTCGCGATCGCGGTCTCCGGATCCCAGGCCTTCGTGCCGTCGGGGCGGTCCGGCGGGAACTCGAGGCCGGGCTGCATGGGCGCGGGCATTCCCTCGGGCTGCCCGAAGGTGCCCATGCGCGGGCAGACGTAGACGAGCAGGGCGACCGGCCGGGCGTCGGCCACCAGCGCGGCGACCGATGAGGTCTGGGAGTGGCCGACCACGACCACCGGCTCGGCGGCGTCCTCGAGCGCGCTCAGCGCCGGCCGGGCCCGATCGGCGTAGGTGGCGGCCGGGTCGTCGAGCGGGAGCTCAGGCGCGACCGTCTGGTGGCCCAGCGCTGCGAGCCGGGACTCGACGCCCCGCCAGCAGGAGGGCTCGTGCCAAGCGCCGTGCAGCAGGCAGAACGTCGCCACCTGCGTGGTCTACCACGGGCGGGAAGCGCACGAGACAGGACCTCTCCTCGTCCCACAGCTTCAGCCGCAGCGCGGCGAAGCCGCTGCGCACGGTGATCACCGGCGTCCGGGCGAACATCGGGTGGGCCTCGTGGGCATCGCGCAGGCGGTAGTTGGGGATCCGCGCGCTCAGGTGGTGCACGTGGTGGTAGTTGCCGTTGCCCACCGCCCACGCAAGGGGGCGCGGGAGCTTCAGGTAAGAGCTGCCCTTCAGCGCGGCGAGCTCGAACTGCCACTCGTCGGCGGACTGGTAGTACGTGTCCTCGTACTGGTGCTGGATGTAGAGCATCCACGCCGCCACCGCCCCGCCGGCCACCATCGTCGTGGCCTGCACGGCGAGCCAGGTCTGCCAGCCCAGGAGAGCGCTCCAGCCGACGGCCCAGGCCACGAGCGCGAGGTTGCACAGCAGAACGCCGGTGAGGATCCGCCGCGTCATCCCGCGGCGCGGGAAGCGCCGCTCGAACAGGAACACCAGCGACGGCCCGACGAGGAGGATGAGCACCGGGTTGCGGTACAGGCGGTAGCCGAGCCGGCGCAGCCGCGAGGCGCTCTCGTACTCGGCGACGGTCATCGTGTTGATCTCCCCGGGCCCGCGGTGGTCGAGGTTTCCGGCGTGCGCGTGGTGGAGGCTGTGCTGGCGCTGCCACCAGCGGTACGGGGTGTAGATCAGGAAGCCGAGCAGGTGGCCCCAGAAGGCGTTGGCCCGCCGTGACCTGAACATCGAGTTGTGCGTCAGGTCGTGGAAGAACGAGTAGCCCCGGACGAGGAAGACCGCTCCCATCAGGCCGAGCGCGATGGCGCCCCAGAATCCCGGGCGCAGCAGCGCGGCGAGCACCCAGACGCCCAGGTAGGGCAGCACGACGCTCGCGATCTGGCCGAGGCTGCGCCGGCGGTCCGGCTCGGTGTAGCGAGCGAGGTCACGCCGCCAGGTCCTGCGGTCGGGGATGTCGGTCATCTCCACGCCGAGGTCTTCGCTCCGATCCGCCTCCCGGATCAGAGCCCATCGTAGGTGTGACTCGCAAACTGTGGGGGAAAACGAATCCCATGCCACCCAGGGGAGTCAAAAAGGGCACCAAGCGGGCCCGTCAATACGAGCACGTCAAGAAGAGCGAGAAGCAGCAGGGCGCCTCCGAGGGCAGGGCCGAGGAGATCGCCGCGCGCACGGTGAACAAGGAGAAGGCGCGCAGCGGTGAGTCGCGGCAGAAGTCGCGCACCTCGACCCAGGACAAGTCCTCCGGCCAGCGGGGCGGGGAACGCTCCGGCACCAACAAGCAGAAGGGCCGGACCCGAGATCAGCTCTACAACGAGGCGAAGAAGCTCAACATCGACGGTCGCTCGAGCATGAGCAAGAACCAGCTGCAGAAGGCCGTGGACCGCAAGAAGAGCTAGGGCCTCTCAGAGGTCCCAGCCGAAGTACACCTCGACCTTCACCAGCTGGTCGCCGCGGAAGGTGAGGACCTCGCTGTTGCGGAAGCGCGAGCCGTCTTGGCGCGTGGCCTCGTAGGTCACGAACACCTCGTCGCCGTGCTCGAACAGCCGCTCGAAGGAGAAGCTCGCGACGCTCTGCGCGTTGGGCCAGCAGCGCTCCCACCAGGTGTCGCGGTCGATGCCCGGGTCGGGCGGGGCGTAGAACATGAAGTCCTCGGCCAGCATCGCCTCGTAGGCGCTCGCGTCGCCCGTGCGGAACGCGTCGTAGCCGGCCCGGGCGAGGTCGAGCCGGTCAGCCATCGTCCTGGCGGAAGAGCCAGCGCACTTCGTCGATGGACAGCCCGGAGGCCAGGCAGGCCAGCAGCTTCATGCGGGCGGCCTGGGGCGAGAGGAAGCCGGCGGGGATGATCCCGCTGCCGCGTAGGTCGCGCTCGGAGGCCGGGTAGCCGTAGGTGCCGTTGAGGATCACGCCGCGCTCGGCGCGGCAGTAGGCGACCACCGGGATGCGCTCGGCCACCTCGCGCCAGAGGTCCAGCAGCGGAGGGGCCAAGTGGCCGGCGCCGAGCGTCCCGATCACCGCGCCGTCGGGATCGGTGTCGAGCGCCGCCCGCGCCAGTGTGCCGTCGTCGCCCGCGGTGGTGGGCACGATCAGCACCCGGGGCTCGAGGTCCGGCGGGTCGAGCGGCGGGTTGCGCGGCACCCGCGACCAGATCGTGGCGCGGCCCTCGGTCACACGGCCGAGCGGGCCGGTCTGCGGCGAGCTGAAGGCCACCAGCGAGGTGGTGTCGGTCTTGCGCACCGTGCGCGCGTGATGGATCTCGCCGCCGAAGCACACGAGCACGCCGATGCCGGAGGCCGCCTCACTCGCGGCCACGCTGACCGCGTCGCTGAGGTTGGCGGGACCGTCCGCGCCCGAGGCCGACGAGACGCGGATCGCGCCGGTGAAGACGATCGGCGCCTCCGCGTCGTGCAGGACGTCGCACAGCATGGCCGTCTCCTCGAGCGTGTCGGTCCCGTGGGTGACCACCACTCCGCTGCCCCGGCGCGCGGTGTCGCGCGCGGCGCGGCAGATGTCCAGCTGGTCCCCCAGGCTGAGGTGGGCGCTGGGCAGGTTGACGATCGTCTCGGCCTCGAGGCCGTGGTGCTCTGCCAGCTCGGGCACGGCCTCGACCAAGGCGCCGCCGTCGAGCCCCGGCGTCGCGCCTTCGCGTCCGGTCATCGAGATCGTGCCGCCGGCGGCGAGCACCTTGACCTTGCGGCGCTGGCCGGCTTCCACGTCGACGCTCACCGGGCCAACCCTAGTGTTGCCGCCCGTGACGGCCCTGCTCCCCGGCCCCGCGCGGCGTTCGCTGGCCCAGCGCCTCGGCCTGGCGGAGACCGCCCACCGGCCTTGGCCGCTCCCCGAGGGTCGTTGGGTGATCGGCCAGAGCTGGAACCACCTGCTGTTCGCCCACTGGCCGATCGACGCCGAGCAGGCGCGCCGCCTGGTGCCCGAGCCGCTGGAGCCCGACCTGTTCGAGGGGCAGGCGTACGTCGGCGTTGTCCCCTTCCGCATGGAGACGGTGCGCTTCGCGTGGTGCCCGCCGGTGGCCGGGACCTCCAGCTTCGCCGAGCTCAATGTGCGCACCTACGCGACGCTCCGCGGGAAGCCGGGGGTCTACTTCGTGAGCCTGGACGTGGGCAACCTCGTCGCGCTCGAGATCGGCCGCAGGGGATTCGGGCTTCCGTACTTCAAGGGCGACGTGAAGCTGGAGCGCGACGGTGAGCGGGTGCGCTTCCGCGCCCGCCGCCACGGCCACCGGGGCGCATTCGCGGCAGAGTACGGCCCGGCGGGACCGCCGCGCGCGCCACAGCCGGGCACGCTCGAGCACTGGCTGACCGAGCGCTACTGCTTCTACACCGTCTGCGCCGGCCACGCCTGGCGGACGGAGGTCCACCACCCGCCCTGGCCCCTCCAGCCGGCCGACGCCGACCTGGACGCTCCGCTGCTCCACTTCTCGCGCGCGCAGGACGTGGTGGCTTGGACACCTGACCGCCAGACTTGAGCAGAGCGCCGGTCTGCCGAAGGGGAGAAGCATGGCGAGAGCTCACGCGCGCGCGGTGGGAAGGCTGCTCAGGCGGCCCGGCGGCGATGCCTGAGCTGTCCTCGAGGCCGCCGACGAAGCGCTCCTGCAGCGCAAGAGCGAAGGCCGGCTCAGATCAGTGGCGTCGTAGCCTGCAGTACGGCCTCCTCGAGGCCCTTGGTGCGCAGGTGGGTGATCTGCTGGTACTCGGGGTCGGCGACCATGCGGCTGAAGGCTTCGCGGCTCGGATAGCGCACCACCAGTACGGCGTCCCAGCGGTGGCTCTCGGGCGCGACGAGCACCGTGGAGGTGTCGCCGTAGTACAGGACCTCGCCGCCCACGCGCTCCAGGAAGGGCAGGATCCGCCGCGAGTACTCGTCGTAGCTCGCTCGGCCCTCCGGCGCGAAGCGCAGCAGGTTGAGCATCACGACCGGGCCGCCCAGGTCCTCCTCCAGGAAGCGCTTGAGGTCGGCGCCGGTGGGGTCGACGCTCATGCCTCGCGCCGCTCCCGCTGACGGCGCAGCTCCTGGCGGGCGACCGAGAGCTTGTGGACCTCGTCCGGCCCGTCGGCCAAGCGCAGCGAGCGCAGTCCCGCGTACATGTAGGCCAAGGGGAAGTCGTTGCTCACGCCCCCGCCGCCGTGCACCTGAATGGCGCGGTCGACGATCTTCAGGGCCATCTGGGGAACGGCCACCTTGATGGCCGCGATCTCCGTGCGCGCGTGCTGGTTGCCCACGGTGTCCATCAGCCACGCCGTCTTGAGCACCAGCAGGCGCGCCATCTCGAGCTCGATGCGCGCTTCGGCGATCCACTCGCGGATGTTGGCCCGGCGGGCGAGGGGCTCGCCGAAGGTCACCCGCTCGTCGGCGCGGTCGCACAGCAGCTCCAGGGCGCGCTCCGCCGCGCCGATCGCGCGCATGCAGTGGTGGATGCGGCCCGGGCCCAGGCGCGCCTGGCCGATGAGGAACCCCTGGCCCTCGCCGGCGATGAGGTTGCCCGCGGGCACGCGCACGTCCTCGAACAGCAGCTCGCCGTGGCCCTCGGGGTCGTGGTAGCCGAACACCGGCAGGCTGCGGAGGATCGTGAGCCCAGGCGTGTCCAGCGGCACGAGGATCATCGACTGCTGCTGGTAGACGTGCGCGTCGGGGTCCGTCTTGCCCATCACGATCAGGATCCGGGCGTTGGGGTGCAGCGCGCCGGTGGTCCACCACTTGCGCCCGTTCAGGACGTAGTCGTCGCCGTCGCGCTCGATGCGCATGGAGATGTTGGTGGCGTCGGAGCTCGCCTGGTCGGGCTCGGTCATCCCGAAGCCCGAGCGGATCTCGCCGGCCAGCAGCGGCTCGAGCCAGCGCTCCTTCTGCTCGTCGCTGCCGAACTGGTGCAGCACCTCCATGTTCCCCGTGTCCGGGGCCGAGCAATTGCAGGCCTCGGAGGCGATGCGCGTGCGCCCCATGATCTCGGCCAGCGGCGCGTACTCGAGGTTGCTCAGCCCGGGCCCGTGCTCGGGGTCGGGCAGGAACAGGTTCCACAGGCCGCGCGAACGCGCGTCCTCCTTGAGCTCCTCCATGACCGCCGGGTGGCAGTGCGGCTCGCCCCGCGCGGCGGACTCCTGGACCTGCTGCTGCCACACGGGCTCGGCGGCGAGCACGCGCTCGTCCATGAAGGCCTGGAGCCGCTCCGCGAACTCGCGGGCGCGGTCTGAGGGCTCGAAGTCCATCGGCGGGGCGGCAGCGTATCGTCGCGCGCCGCCCCGCCGGGCTGTCCTACTTCTTCTTGGCGGTGCTGCGCGAGCGGGTGCTCTTGCCCTTCGCGGTGCTCTTGGCCTTGCCGCTGGTCCGCGACTTCGCGGCCGACTTGGCCTTGGACGTGGTGGACTTGGCCTTGCTCGGGGCATCGCTGGCACCCGCACGCGTGGCCGCCGCCTTGCCCGCCTTCTTCGCCGCCGCGCCGGCAGACTTCGCCGCGGTCTTGGCTCCGCTCACCGCGGCGCCCGCTGCGGTCCTGGCCTGACCGGCCTTGCCCACCGCCTCGTTGCGCTGGCGGGTCGAAGCGGCCTTCTTCCCGCGCGTCGAAGACGATGTCTTCTGCTGGTTGCGCTTCCGGGTCGCCGCCGCCTTCTTGGCCGCCGCCGAGCGATCAGCCTTGGTCCTCTGCGCCATCGGTATGTACCTCTCCTCGTCGTCGCCTGGCCTGCGGCGCGGACCCTACCCGGACTGGCGCTTAGGCGCTACTCAAGGTAGGCGGTCCGCTTCGGCGAACTGCGAGCGCAGGTCGAGGTCGTGCGCGATGCGGCGGACGTCCTTCGTCTGGTCGCCCACCACGAAGGTGATCCCCACGCCGGTCCGCCCCGCGCGCCCGGTGCGCCCGATCCGGTGCACGTAGGCCTCGCGATCGCCCGGTGCGTCGAAGTTGATCACGTGGGTGATGTCGTCGACGTCGATGCCGCGGGCGGCCACGTCCGTGGCCACCAGGCAGTCGACCGAGCCGTCGGCGAACCGTGCCAGCGCCTTCTCGCGCTGGGACTGGCTGCGGTTGCCGTGCATCTCCACGGCCTTGACGCCGTGACCACCCAGGCGCTTGACGAGGCGGCTGGCCCCGCGCTTGGTGCGAACGAAGACCAGGGTGCGCCCGCGGCCGCTGGCCTTGAGCTCACCGAGCAGCTCGTTGAGCTTGGCCTGCTGGGACACCGAGACGAAGCGGTGCTCGATGGCGCCCTCGTCGCGGGCGGGAGCGGCGTGCTCGTGGCGGGCGGGGCTCGACGTGTACGCGCGAGCGAGCTTGCCGGCTGCTCCCTCCAGCGTCGCCGAGAAGAAGAGGGTCTGGCGGTCGGACGGGGTCTGGGACACGATGCGATCGACCACGGGGCGGAAGCCCATGTCCAGCATGCGGTCCGCTTCGTCCAGGACCAGTGTGCGAACCCGGTCGAGGCGGACGTCGCCGCGGGCGATCAGGTCCTCGAGGCGGCCGGGGGTGGCCACGACCACGTGCGCCTTGCGGGCGCGCTTGGCCTGCGGCTCGATGCCCGCCCCGCCGTAGACGGCGGCGATCGAGAGCGAGCGCGCCGCCATCAGCGGCTGCAGCTCCTCGACGATCTGGCCGGCGAGCTCACGGGTGGGGGCGAGGATGAGGCACGCCGCGCGCCGGTCGGACGCGTCGAGCCGGTCGGCGAGAGGCACGCCGAAGGCGAGCGTCTTGCCCGAGCCGGTCGGGGCCTGGACGAGCACGTCGCGGCCGGCCAACACGTCGGGGACCACGGTGCTCTGCACTGCGAAGGGCTTGTGGCGGTCGCGCTGCGCCAAGGCGCGCACGACCACTTCGGAAACGCCGAGATCGGCGAAGGACTGCGATGACATTCTCTTGCTCCTGACTGGCGGCCGGAGGGCCGCTCACGATCGGGGAGATTCAGCTGACCCGGATCGCTACTGCGCTCAGGAGACTCAGAACCTCGCGAGTGAAAGGCTCACTCGCTGGTCAGGACCGTAGCAGCGAGGCCTCCGCCGTCTGCAGGATCACGTTCGTAACGAGGCCGGGATCGTCCCACGTCGGGACGTGGCCGCAGCCCTTCAGAACCACGGTCTCCGCGCCCGGGATGCCCGGGTTTCGGGGGCGGATCAACCGGTCGCGCTCTCCCCAGGCCAGCGTCACGGGTACGTCGATGTCCGCCGCGCCCTGGAAGCGGTCGGCGCGCATCTCGCGGTTGGTGGCCACGTAGCCGGGCGCCGTGAGGTAGGAGGCCGCCATGCGCGCTGCGTCCTTGCGCGGGACGCGCTCGGGATGGGCCACGAACACGGCCATGAGCCGTCGCCGGACGGCCTCGGGAGCCATCACCACCCCGAGCGTGGGCGCGACGAGCCGGCCGATCTGGCGCGCGGGCAGCTCGGGCCGGGGCCCCAGAGCCTTGGACCACATGCCGGCCGCGCACAGCGTGGTGACCGACCGGGCACGGCCCAGCAGCGCGAGCTCCAGCGCGACCCAGCCTCCGAGGGAGTTGCCCGCGACGTGCGCGAGGTCGATCCCGAGGTCGTCGAGCAGGCCGGCCAGCTCCTCGGCCAGGGCGCGGGGGGTCGGCTTGCGGTCGGGGGGCAGAGGCGGCGAGGCGCCGAAGCCGGGGAGGTCGACCGCGATCACGTCGAACTCGGCGGCCAGCCCCTCCAGCACGGGCTTCCAGGTGACGCGGTCCCCACCCAGGCCGTGCACCAGCAGCAGCGGTTCGCCGCTCCCCTGCCTGACGTACTCGAGCCCGGCCATCAGGGGAGAGTACGGGCGGGGCGCAGCTACGGACGCATGCCCGCGGGCATGCCCTGAAGGTGAGTGTTGCGCGACCTCAGGAGCCGGAAGCTGCTTCTCAGGGTGCGCTGACCGGCGCGCTGGGGTAGATTGCCCGCGCACCCGAGGAGAGGATCGAGTGGACCCAGGTCGCCTGAAGAACCTGCCGTTGTTCCAGGACGTTCCCGAGGAGGAGCTCCATCAGATAGCTCCGTTCGTGGACGAGACCTCCGTGTCGGAGGGGTATCGCCTGGTCAACGAGGGCGACTACTCGTACCAGTTCATGGCGATCGAGGAAGGCACCGCGGAGGTGCTTCGCGGCGGCGAGAAGCTGGCCGACCTCGGCCCCGGTGACTTCTTCGGCGAGATGGGCCTGCTGGAGAAGGACCGGCGCAACGCGTCCGTGGTCGCGACCTCGCCGCTGCGGGCCATCACCATGACCGGCTGGGACCTGAAGCGCCTGGAGAAGACCGCGCCCGAGGTGGCGGATCGCATCCGCAGCACGCTCGACGCGCGGCGTGAGTCCAGCTGATCAGCCCTGAGGCGCGCCGCCGGCGCGCCGTGCTCGCGGCCGTAGCCACGGTCGCGCTCATAGCCGGCATCGTCGCCGGCGCCGGGATCCGCGAGCGGCGCTCCGAGAAGGAGCCGCCGCCCGAGCGCCCCGACACCGCCCCAGGCGAGAAGGGCGACGTCGATCGCCTCTCGCTGAGACAGCAGGTGGGGCAGCTGCTGATCGCGAGCTTCCCCGGGGCCACCGCGCCCGACTACGTCCGCCGTCGCCTGCGCGACGCCGAGGGCGCCGGGGTGATCCTCTTCGGCGAGAACACCTCGACGCGCGAGGGCCTGACCGCGCTCACGCGCTCGCTGCAGCGCCACGCCCGCGGCTCGGCGTTGGTGTCGGTGGACCAAGAGGGCGGCGAGGTGCGCAACGTCCCGTTCGTAGGCCCCGAGCAGGGCCAGGCCCAGCAAGCCGACCCGCGCGCGGCGGCGGGCAGTGCGGGGCGCGGCCTGCGCGCGCTGGGGGTCAACGTCACGCTCACCCCTGTGGCCGACGCGGACTTCGCGGGTCGCTCGTTCCGTGACCCGGTGCGCGGGACGGCCGAGGCCGTCGCCGGCTACCGCGGCAGCGGAGTGGCCGCGACCGCCAAGCACTTCCCCGGCCTGGGCGGCGCGGGGCAGAACACCGACGACGCCGCGGTGACTATCCAGGGCACCCCCGACCTCGCGCCGTTCCGCGCGGCGATCCGCGGCCGTGTCCCGCTCGTCATGTCCTCCCACGCCGACTACCCGGCGCTGGACGGCCAGCGCATCGCCTCGCAGTCGCCGGCGATCCTCGACCGGCTTCTGCGCGAGAGGCTCGGCTTCGACGGCGTGGTGATCACCGACAGCATCGAGGCAGAGGCCGTGATCGGGCGCCAGGCGGTGGAGGCCGCGGCGGAGCGCTCGGTGGCGGCGGGCTGTGACCTGATCCTCATGACGGGCTCGGGCAGCCCGAAGCTCGTCTACCCGCGGCTCCTGCGCGCCGCTCGCCGCTCGCCGGCCTTCCGTCGCCGGGTGCGCGAGAGCGCGGCGCGGGTCATCGCGCTCAAGCGCTCGCTGGGCCTGCGGCCGCCCCGCTAGGCGCGGTCGGCGGCGGCGGCGCGCTCCAGAGCGCGCTCCTTGAGCTCGCCATGCACGCTGCGGTCGCCGCCCGTGCGGCGTTTCCAGGAGCCCTCGGGCTCGAGCTCCCAGCTGTTGGTGTCGTCGGCGAGGCAGCGCTCGAGCGTGTCCTCGAGCTCGGACTTGTTCTGCTCGTCGAGAACGGGGACGAGGAGCTCCACGCGCGTGTCGAGGTTGCGCGGCATCAGGTCGGCCGAGCCGATGAAGTAGCGGCGCTCCTCCCCGCGCTGGAAGCCGTAGATGCGCGAATGCTCGAGAAAGCTGCCCACCACCGAGACGACGCGGATGTTCTCGCTCACCCCCGGCACCCCGGCGCGCAGGCAGCAGATGCCGCGCACGTTGAGGTCCACTCGCACGCCGGCCTGCGAGGCCCGGTAGAGCGCACGGATGCACTGCGGGTCCACCAGCGAGTTCATCTTCAGCACGATGCGCGCCTTCTCGCCGCGCTCGTGAGCCACCACCGTGTCGGCGATCTCGCCCAGGATGCTGGGCCGGAAGTATTCCGGGGCAACGAGCGCATGCCGGTAGCCGGCTGCCCTAGCGACGCCGGTAAGCGCGTTGAAAAGCTCGGCCAGGTCGGCGGTGATCCGCGGGTCCGTGGTGAACAGGCCGAAGTCCTCGTACAGCCGGGCGGTCTTGGCGTGGTAGTTGCCGGTGCCCACGTGCACGTAGTGGCGCACCCCGTTGCCCTCGCGGCGGACCACCATCAGCGCCTTGGCGTGCGTCTTCAGGCCGGGGAGCCCGAGGACCACGTGCACTCCGGCCTCCTCCAGCGCGCGCGCCCAGCCGATGTTGCGCCGTTCGTCGAAGCGGGCCTTCAGCTCGACGAGGCAGACCGCCTGCTTGCCCTGCTCGGCGGCCTCGATCAGCTTGGGCACCAGAGCCGAGTCGTCGGAGGTGCGGTACACGGTCATCTTGATCGCGAGCACGTCGGGGTCCTCGACCGCCTGCTCGACAAAGCGCTCCACGCTGGTCGCGAACGACTCGTAGGGGTGGTGCACCAGCACGTCGCCCTGGCGCATGGCTCCGAACACGTCGGGCTTCTCGCGCTCCGGGTCGCGCAGCGCGGGCGCGGTGACCGGCGTCCAGGGCTCGTCGCGCAGGTCGCGGTGGCCGTCCAGGCCGTGGATCTGCCACAGGTCGGTCAGGTCGAGCAGGCCCTCCACGTCGACGACCTCCTCCTCCTCGATCTCGAGCGAGTCCACCAGCAGCTCGCGGAGGCCGGGGTCCATGTCGGCGCCGACCTCGAGCCGGATCACCTCGCCGAAGCGGCGCTGGCGAAGCTCGTGCTCCACGGCGCGCAGCAGGTCGTCTGCCTCATCGGAGACCGTGAAGTCCGCGTCGCGCGTGACGCGGAACATGCTGTGGCGCAGGACCTCCATCCCGGGGAAGAGGTCCGCGAGGTTCTCGGCGATGACCATCTCGAGCGGGACGAACGTGTTCTCGCCGATCGGCAGGAAGCGGGGCACGACCTCCTTCGGGACCTTCACGCGCGCGAAGGTCTCCTGCTCGGTGACCGGATCGCGCAGCCACACGGCGAGGCTCAGCGAGAGGTTGGAGATGTAGGGGAAAGGGCGCCCGGGGCCCACGGCCAGCGGGGTCAGGACAGGGAAGACCTGCTCGCGGAAGATCTCCTGGATCGCCTCGGCCTCGGCTCCCGAGCAGTCACCGGGCGCGACGATGCGAATACCGCTCTCGGCCAGCGCCGGCCGGACCTCCTGTTCCCACTGCCGGCCCTGGCGGGTGGCCTGGGCGGCCACCCCCTCGTGGATCCGCTCGATGGTCTCCTGGGGCGAGAGGCCGTCGGCCTGTCGCGCGTCGATGCCGGCGTCGACCTGGTCGTGCAGGCCCGCGACCCGGACCATGTAGAACTCGTCCAGGTTCGAAGTCCAGATGGCGAGGAACTTGACCCGCTCGAGCAGCGGAACGGTCCCGTCCTCGGCGAGCTGCAGCACCCGGTCGTTGAAGTCGAGCCACGAGAGCTCGCGGTTCTCGTACAGCTCGGGCGACTCGAGATCGATCGCCGGCTCGTTGGCGGTGGTTGTTTCCATCCTGTTACCGGATTCTCCCCTGTACGGAGGGTAGGTATGTTGCCGAGCGGTGATCTGGCTGCTGCGGCATGGAGAGGCGGCTGACGGCTCGCCCGACGCAGACCGGCCTCTCACCGAACGCGGCGAGGAGCAGTCCAGGGCGGCGGGCGCGGCGCTGGCCGCGCTTGGGGTCCCTCTGGACACGTGCCTCACCAGCCCGAAGGTCCGCGCTGCCGACACCGCCAAGCTCGCCTGCGAAGCGTTGGACGTCGAGCCCCAGGAGGAGGAGCGCATCTCCAGTGGGCCGTTCGATCCCACCGAGATCGCGCTCGGGCACGGCGACCACGTGCTGCTCGTGGGTCACGACCCCGACTTCTCGATGGCCATTCACACCGCCACTGGAGCGCAGGTGCGCATGAAGAAGGGCGGCCTGGCGGGGATCGACAAGGGCGAGCTCAAGGTGCTGCTGCGGCCCGCGGAGCTCCACCTCCTCGCCCGCTCTCGGACAGCTCCAGGATGACCCCCTCGCGCAGGCCCCCGCGGGCTATGCGCAACGGCATCCGCAACAGGTCGGACAGCGCCTCGAGAACGAGGATGCCCGCCGGCAGCAGCCGAACCCTCACCGGGTCGAGCTCGAAGCGCTCGGCCACCTCGGCCACGGTGCTGGAGGACAGCACGCGGATGCCGCGCTCCAGCGTCTCGTGCTCGAGCTCGGCCCCCAGCAGCCGGCGAAGCGACGCGGCAGTCCCGCCCACCGCCACGGCCAGCTGAGGCTGCGGCGGCTCGAGCCCTTCGAAGCAGCCCTCGACGTGCCGGCGCACCGCGTCGAGCTCCGAGATGGAGGGGGGGTCCGAGCGCAGATAGGAGTCGGCCAGGAAGCCCGAGCCGATGCGAAGCGAGGCCGACCAGGCCACCAGACCGTTGCCCTCGCCTACGGCGATCTCAGTCGAGCCGCCGCCCACGTCCACGACCCCGAGGGTGCCGTCGGCCGGCGTGGCGAGGGTGCGCGCGGCACCCACGAAGGCGAGGCGCGCCTCCTCCTCTCCCGAGACGAGCTGCAGCTCGCCACCCCCGGCGTTGCGGATCGCCTCGGCAAGCGCGTGGTGGTTGGGAGCGTCGCGGATCGCGGCCGTCGCCACGGTGACCAGCTGCTCGGCACCCGTCTCGCGCGCGACGCGCGCCTGCGCGGAGACCACGGAGGCGATCTCGTCGATCTTCTTCTTGGGGATGCGGCCGTCCTTCCTTAGGCTCTTGCCCACCCGCGTGAACGCGCGCTGGGTCTCCAGCTCGCGGAGCGCTCCACCACCGCACTCGGCTACGAGGAGGCGGGTCGTGTTGCTGCCGATGTCTATGCAGCCCAGGGTGGCCGAGGCGCTCAGGTCTCCTTCAGGACGATGCCCTCCAGCACGTGGGCCACATGCTCGCAGGCGTCGATCGCCTCCTCCAGGCGCCGAAGAGCTCGTTCCACGGTGCACCATGGGTCGAGCCGCCGTCGAACAGCAGGCGAGCGCCTCGCGCACACCGCGGTCGCCCACGTCCTCCAGGCGCTCAGCTCGACCAGGTGCGCCGATCTCGGCGCCGGCGAGGCGCAGAACTCCGGCAAGCTGGACCGCCTGGTCCATGGGCGCCTCGATGCGGTAGAGCGCCAGGAAGTCAGCCACCTCCTCGCTCAGGTCCACGACGTCGTCGAGCTCGGAGGCGATCTCCCTCGTGCTCGAGGTCGAAGGTGGTCAGCGCGACGTTCGCGCCCGCCTCGCGGAATAGCTCCAGTGCCTCGGTCACCCGCGGCGGGGGAGCGACACGCCGGGCCGCGACGCGTCCTCGAACTCTCGGAACAGGCCGGTGACGACGAAGGCCGTCTGCTCGCCGATGTCCACGGCGTTGTCGCCGATCCGCTCGATGGCCCGGCCGATGAGCATCATGTGCATCGCCCATTCGCGCCGGTCGGGGTCGGTTCCGAAGTCCAGCGCGCGCGTGAAGATGTCGCGGTTCAGCCGGTCGATGCGATCGTCCTGGCGCACGAGGTCCTCGGCCAGGCCGACGTCGCGCGTCGCGAAGGCCTGCTTGCACTGGACCACGAGCGAGCGCGCCAGGACGCCCATCTCCATCAGCTCCTCGAGCAGTTCGGGGTCCGTGGGCGGCTCGTGGCCGGCGAGCGGGACCAGCTTGGCGATGTTCACGCACTGGTCGCCCATGCGCTCGACGTGCTTGATCAGGTGGAGCAGCGCCGCGACTACGCGCAGGTCGCCCGCGACCGGCGCCTGAAGGGCCAGCAGCGACAGGATCCCCTGGTGGACCTCCAGGTAGCGGCCGTCGATGCGGTCGTCGTCGGCGATGACCATGCTCGCCAGCTCCACGTCCTGGTGCTTGACCGTCTCCAGCGCGCGGTCGACCGCGCCGACCGCCAGGTCCAGCCCGCCCAGCGCGGCTTCCTCGAGCTTGGCGAGCTCCTCCTGGAAGTGGATGCGCCCCTGGTCGGGCAAGCGCTCAGCCCACCTTGCCGGTGACGTACGCCTCGGTGCGCTCGTCGCTGGGGTTGGTGAACACCTTCTCGGTGTCGTCGTACTCGACGACGCGGCCGGTGCGGTGATTCTCGTCGGCGTCCAGCTCGACCGTGAAGAACGCGGTCATGTTCGACACGCGGGCGGCCTGCTGCATGTTGTGCGTGACGATCACGATCGAGTAATTGTCGCGCAGCTCGAACATGAGGTCCTCGATCCGGCCGGTGGAGATCGGGTCGAGCGCCGAGCAGGGCTCGTCCATCAACACCACGTCGGGGTTCGTGGCCAGCGCGCGGGCGATGCACAGGCGCTGCTGCTGGCCGCCCGACATGCCGAAGGCGTTGGTCTTGAGCCGGTCCTTGACCTCGTCCCACAGCGCGCCGCGGCGCAGCGCGTTCTCGACGATCTCGTCCATGTCGCCCTTCATGCCCAGCACGCGCGGGCCGAAGGCGATGTTGTCGTAGATCGACTTCGGGAAGGGGTTCGGCTTCTGGAAGACCATCCCGATCCTCTTGCGGACCTGGACCGGGTCGATCTCCTCGTCGTAGAGGTTCTGCCCGTGGTAGGCGACGGTGCCGCTGACCTCGGCCGACGGGATCAGGTCGTTCATCCGGTTGAGGCAGCGGATGAGCGTGCTCTTGCCGCATCCGGAGGGGCCGATCAGCGCCGTGATCTCGTTCTCGTAGATCGGGAAAGTGACGTCGCGCACCGCGGGAACTCCGCCGTAGGTGACCCCGACCTCATCGAGGCGGTAGATCGCCTCGCGCTCACCGGCCGGCGCCTCGGGCTTCTGGCCCTTGGCCTCGGTCTGGATGGCCGGAGCCTGGGTGGCCTTGTCGGTGTCGATGCTCACCATTTCCTCTCGTATCGATTGCGCAGGAAGATCGCTCCGGCGTTCATCACGACGAGGAGGCCGAGGAGCACGAGGATCGCCGCGGCGCCCGCGCTGCGGTACTCGGTGTCGGCGTCGCTGATGAACTCGAAGATCGCCAGGGGCAGGGCGGTGAAGCGGTCGAACAGCCCCTCCGGGTTGAAGCGGGCGAAGGTGGCGGCGCCGATCACCAGCAGCGGCGCGGTCTCGCCGATCGCCCGCGAGAGCGCCAGGATCACGCCGGTGGCCACGCCGGGTAGGGCGCCGGGCAGCACGTGCTTCCAGATCGTCTGCCACTGGGTGGCGCCGAGTGCCAGGGAGCCTTCGCGGATCGACGGCGGCACGGCGCGGATCGCCTCGCGCGAGACGATGATCACCACGGGCAGCACCAGCAGGCCCAGCGTCAGCGAGCCGGCCAGGAGCACGGGGCCCATGCCGATCGGCCCTCGGACGATGAAGGCGAGCCCGAGGATGCCGTAGACCACCGAGGGGACCGCGGCGAGGTTCTGGATGTTCACCTCGATCACCCGCGAGAGCCAGCTCTCGCGGTTCGCGTACTCCTCGAGGTACACCGCGGTGGCGACCCCCACCGGCACGATGAACACCGCGCAGGCGACCATCAGGAGGATCGTCCCGACGAGCGCCGACTGCACCCCGGCGTTCTCCGGCGAGATGCGCGACGGGAAGCTGGTCAGGAAGTCGAGCGACAGCCGCGGAGCTCCGTCGACCAGGACGTCGATCATCAGCGCGGCGAGCGTTACGAAGCCGACGCTGACACTCAGCAGCAGGAGCAGCTTGAACATCAGGCTGCGCGTGCGCTGTCCGGTGGAGGCGCGCTGCACGACCTTCCGCGAGAGGCTCGCCTCGGCGACGGTGTTCATTCGTACACCTGCCGGTAGCGCCGCACGAAGCGGATCGAGATCGCGTTGAGGACCAGCGTCATCGCGAACAACGTGGTCCCGACGGCGAAGATCGTCCCGTACTCGGGGCCGGAGGTCGGGATGTCAGCGCGCGAGGTGGCGGCGATGAACGCGGCCATGTTCTGCATCGCCTCGGCCGGGTCGAGCGTGAGGTTGGTCTTCTGGCCGCCGGCAACGAGGATGATCACGGTCTCGCCGATGGCGCGCGAGGCGCCCAGCACGAGCGCGGCGACCACGCCGGACAGGGCGGCCGGCAGAACCACTCGCGTCGACACCTGCATGCGCGAGGCGCCCAGCCCGAAGGCCCCCTCGCGCAGCGACCCGGGCACCGACACCAGCGCGTCGTCGGCCACGGTGGCGATGGTCGGCAGCACCAGCACGCCCAGCACCAGCCCAGCCGAGAGCGCGTTGAAGGAGCCGACCTCGATTCCGAGCGCCCGCAAGATGTGCGGCGTCACAAACGTCAGCGCGAAGTAGCCGAACACGATGGTCGGGACCCCGGCCAGCACCTCCAGCGTGGGCTTGAGCAGCTTGCGCATCCGGGGGGAGGCGTACTCGGCCAGGTAGATGGCCGAGCCGATTCCCGCCGGGACCGCGACCAACAGGCCGATGCCCGTGAGGTAGAGCGTGTCGAAGATCAGCGGCACCACGCCGAAGGACTGCGACTCCCCGCCGGCGAGCGGCGTCCACTTCGTCCCGAAGAAGAAGTCGGCGAAGCCGACGTCGCCGAAGAAGGCGACCGTCTCCTCGAGGAGCGAGAACACGATCCCGAAGGTGGTCAGGATGGAGACGAGCGCCGCGGCCAGCAGCGCGTACTTGATCGCCGCCTCGCCCACGGACCTCCGTGTCCGCGTGCGAAGCAGGCTCGGGCGCTCGTCTCCCATCCGGCTAGCTCTCCGCCTTCGTCAGGTCCTGCTTGGCGGTCCCCGCCTGCTCCGGGGTCATCGGCACGATCTTGGCCGCCTTCGCGATCTTGTCCTGGTTGCTGATCACGAAGTCCATGAACGCCTTGACCTGAGGCTTCTTGATCGCCTTGGCGCTCGGGTACATGTAGAGCGGCCGCGATAGCGGCTTGTAGCTGCCGTCCTGGATCGTCTTGGTCGAGGGTGCGACGCAGCCGCCACCGCCGTCCACCGACACCAGGTTCAGCTTGTCCAGGTTCTGCTCGTAGTAGGAGAAGCCGAAGTAGCCGAGGCCGTTGTCCTCGCCGGAGACGCCCGTGACGAGCACGTTGTCGTCAGGAGAGGTCTGGACGTTCGCCTCGCGCTGCTCGGCGTCGGTCTCCAGCACCGTGTCGGTGAAGAAGTCGAACGTGCCGGACTCGGTGCCCGGGCTGAACAGGGAGACGGGCTTGGTCGGCAGGCCTGAGCCAAGCTCGGAGTAGGTCTTGACCTTGCTCTTCGGCTCGTAGAGCTCCTTGAGCTGCGAGGTCTTCAGGCACTTGACCGGAAGGGCCTTGCTCGAGGCGACCGCGATGCCGTCGTTGGCCACCTGGACCTGCGAGTAGGAGACGTTCGCCTTCTTGCAGGCGGCCTTCTCCTCGTCCTCGACCGCCCGCGAGGCGTCGGCGATGTCGAGCTCGCCGCGGCAGAACTTCTCGAAGCCGTCACCGGTGCCGGCGCCGCCGACGGTGATGCGGACGTCGGGGTTCTCCTCCTGGAAGAGCTCCAGCGCCGCCTGCGCGAAGGGCTGGACCGTGCTCGAGCCGTCGATCGTGATGCTGCCGGTGAGGCCGCCGTTGCCGCCACCGCTACCGCTGTTCCCGTCGTCGCCACAGGCTGCGACACCCGCCGCCAGCAGCACGCATACGGCGGCCGTCATCCACCTGGTCATGTTCTTGCTCCTTGGTCTGGTCACGTTGACGGCGAGGCTGCCAGCGGTGAGGGAGCAGTCTGTTACCGCTTTGTCGCGGTCTTGTGAAAAGGAAGTGAAGGCCGCTCAGGCGCCCGGATCTAGGCGGTAGCCGAAGCCGAAATGGGTCTGGATCAGCTGCCGCTCGGGCCCCAGCTTGCGCCGCAGCTTGGCGACGTAGACGTCGACGGAGCGGTCGCGGGAGTGGTAGGGCTCGTCCCAGACCACCCGATAGAGCTCTTCGCGCGCGACGATGCGGCCCTTGCGCTCGACGAGCGCGGTGAGGAGCGAGAGCTCCCTGACGGTCAGAGTGAGGGGCCGGCCGTCGAGCAGCGCGGTGAATTCGTCCGGCCTTACCTCGAGCTGCCCGGCTCGCATCACGGCAGGCAGCGTGCCAGCGGGGCCTCGTTTTCTCGTTACATGCATGTTTTCTACCTGTGAACAAGCTGTGACCAACGCCCGCGTCCGGCGTAGACTCGCTTCACGAGGACCGTGAACGCGTCCGACCAGGAACATCTCCGCATCGCGATCCTCGACTCGGATTCGGGCTTCGTGCGCGTGCTCGCAAACCGCGCCGAGGGCCTCGGGGTGCAGTACCGCACCCTCAAGGCGCCGCCTCGGGTGGAGGAGTTCGCGGCGATGCGCCTCAACGCCCTGGTCGTCGACCTGGCCCTTCTCGGCCCCGGAGCATGGGACTACATGGAGCGCGTCAGCTCCGCTGTTCCCACGATGGGCATCGTGGTCTGCACAGGCCGCTCCAGCGTCGGTCAGCGTGTCCGCGGCCTGAGGGCCGGAGCGGACGACTGGGTCACCAAGCCCGCGCATCCCGAGGAGGTCCTCGCGCGCGTCGAAGCCGTGGTGCGCCGGCGCAAGCGCTACGCGCCGCCGGGCGACGACAGCCCGCTGACCGCCGGCTCGCTAGAGATCCGACCCGACAAGTTCCAGGCCTACGTCGGGGGCGCCAGCGCCGAGCTCACGCGCCGCGAGTTCGAGGTGCTTCAGCTGCTGGCCGGCGCGCGGGGACGGGTGCTCCAGCGCGAAGAGATCTACCAGTCGGTCTGGGGCTACTCGATGGCCCACGGCGACCGCTCGGTCGACGTCTTCGTGCGCAAGGTGCGCCAGAAGCTCGAGGCCGTCTCGCCCGACTGCGCGTACATCCACACGCACTTCGGGGTCGGCTACCGCTTCGAGCTCGAGGGCGGGACGCCGGCGGAGCCGGCCGTCGAGCCCGCGCCCGAGCGCGAGCGCGCTCCCCTCTAAGGCCGCCGCCGCATGGAGTAGGTGGCGCAGCGGCGATGCGCCCGCTCGTCGTGGCGCAGTCTCACCTGAGGCTCGTCCGCGCCGACGTGCTTCCCGCAGACCAGGCAGCGCTGCCTGCCGCGACCGGCTCGGATCAGGTCGAGCACGTTGGTCATGAGTGGAGCCATGACCCCATCTTCGGGACCGGTGGGCCCTGACCTGTGACCGTTCAGGAAACAGAGTGGGCCGGCATCGCGCCGCCCCTCTGTCGCCGTGCCCTCGGCCTGTCCCGCTCGCCTTCTGAGCGGTCCGCGGTTGCCATACTGCGCGGGATGCGCTCGGCGCCCATCCTGCGTGCGACTGCGCTCGTGCTCGCCGCCGCGCTGGCGCTGCACGAGCTGCGCTACCTGATCGCCGGCCGGCCGTCGGGCGACGGCTTCGATGCCGCCCACGGCTACCTGCCGCTGGTCGGCGGGGCCGCAGCCCTCCTGCTCGGCGTCGCCGGCGCGATGCTCCTGCGCGCCCTCGCCTTCGCTCGCCAGACCGGCGACGGTGGCCGCGGGCCGGTCTCGCTGCGGCGCACGTGGCTGCTCGCCACCGGCGCGCTGCTCGCGCTGCACTTCGGCCAAGAGCTCGTGGAGCTGACGCTCGAGGGCGCGCCGCTGAGCGCGCTCGCGGCCAACGGCGCGCTGCTGGTGCTGCCGCTGGCCGCCCTCGCCGGCCTGTTCGTTGCGCTGGGCCTCCGCGGCGCCCGCCACGCACTCGCCACCGCCGCCGCCCGCGCCCGCCGGCCCCGCCGTGGCCCGGCGCCGGTCGCGCTGCGTCGCTCGCTTCCCGCGCTGCGGCCGTCAGGGCCGCCGCTTGCGCTCCACCTCTCGGGGCGCGCTCCCCCGCTCGCGGCCTAGCCCGCACCGCTGAGCGAAACAGAAGGAGGACACATGTCCCGAAACCAGCGCCTGGGCGTGATCGTGGGGGCCATCGTCGTGGTGGTCGTCGCGTTCGTGCTGATCAGGCCCACCGATGAGAAGAAGGAGCCGGCTCCGGCTCCCAAGCAGGCCAAAGACACCACCCCCGCCAAGACCCAGACCGCGGAGGCCAAGCCGAAGCCGCCGACGGTCAGCATCCGGGGCGGCAAGCCCGCCGGCGGCGTGAAGACGATCGAGTTCAGCTCGGGCTCCAGCGCCCGCATCGACGTGACGACCGACAAGCCGGCCGAGATCCACCTGCACGGCTACGACATCGAGAAGCCGGTGCAGCCCGGTAAGACGACCGTGCTCGCGCTTCGAGGCGAAGATCGAGGGGATCTTCACCCTCGAGGACCACGACAGCGAGGCCGAGCTCGCCAAGGTGAAGGTCAGCCCGCGGTGACCCTCCCGATCGCACACGGGATCGAGCAGCGGGCCGACCTGCCGATCACGCTCGGGCTGTTCCTGTTCGGCTCGGTGGTGGTCCTGGTCGTCTCGTTCGTCGCCCTGGCCGTGCTGTGGCGCCGCCCGCTGTTCGAGCCCTACCCGTGGCGCCCGCTGCCCGGGTTCCTGGGGCGGGTGCTCAGCAGCCGGCCGGCGGAGATCCTCTGCGGCGCGATCGGCGTGTTCCTGCTGTTCCTCGTGGTCTACGCGGGCCTCAAGGGCCAGCAGACGGCGGCCTCGAACTTCGCGCCCACGTTCGTGTACGTGGTGTTCTGGGTCGGCCTGGTCGCGGTGAGCATCCTCTTCGGCGACGTCTTCCGGGCGTTCAACCCTTGGCGTGCGATAGGACGGGCCGTCGCATTCCTGGCCCGCCTGGCGGCGCGCGGAGAGCTCCCGCCGCCGCTCGAGTACCCGCGGCGGCTGGGCCTCTGGCCGGCCGCGGCCGGCCTGTTGGCGTTCACCGCTCTCGAGCTGGTCAACTCGACGCCCGACGACCCCTCGACGGTCGCCATCGCAACGCTCGTGTACTCCGTGGCGACCTTCATCGGGATGGCGCTCTACGGAGTGGACGCCTGGTCCAACAAGGGCGAGGCGTTCTCGGTCTACTTCAACTTCTTCTCGCGACTGTCGGTGTTCGAGACGCGCGACGGCGTCCTCGGCCTGCGACCGCCGCTGGCCGGCGTGACGACCCTGCAGCCCGCGGCCGGGCTGGTGGTGGTGATCGCGGCGATGATCGGCACCGTCAGCTTCGACGGCCTGAGCGAGACCGCGCTCTGGGTCGACGTGGGCGGCAAGCTCGGCGACCTGTTCGAGGGGATCGGCTTCTCGTCGGAGACCGCGTTCGAGATCTCCAACGCGGTGGGCCTGTTCGCGATGGTCGGGCTGGTGGTCGGGCTCTACCGGCTGGGGATCGCGGGCATGAAGATCCTCGACGAGCGCAACTCCGCGTCGCGGCTGGCCGGCCTGTTCGCGCCGTCGCTGGTCCCGATCGCGCTGGCCTACGTCGGCGCTCACTACATGACGCTGCTGGCCTTCCAGGGCCAGGCGATCGTCTACCTGTCCTCCGACCCGCTGGGCGACGGCGCCGACCTCTTCGGAACCTCGGAGGTGGGGATCTCCTACTTCATGGGCGCGCGGCTGATCCAGTGGCTGTGGGTAGCGCTGGTGGTCGGTGGCCACGTGGCCGGACTCGCCTTGGCACACGACCGCGCGCTGGTCGTCTACCGCGACGACGAGGACAAGGTGGTCCCCTCCCAGCTGTGGATGCTGGCCGTCATGATCCTGTTCACCATCAGCGCGCTGCTGCTACTGCTATCCGGGAACGCCTGATGCTCCTAATCGCCCACGCAGGACACTGGCTGGTGACGATCGCCTACTTCATCCCGGTGATCGGCTTCATGGCCTGGCTGGCGGTGACCCAGCTGAAGGCCAAGCGCAAGCAGAAGCAGAAATAGGCGCGAAGGAGCGCGAGCGACCGGACTCGAACCGGCGACCTCCGGCGTGACAGGCCGGCGCTCTAACCAACTGAGCTACGCCCGCTGGGGCTCAGCGAGGATAGCGTCAACGGCGCCGGCCGAAGTCGGCCGTGTAGGTCGCAGAAGCAGGCCGTCCCGGCCGTGGAGCGTCCGGGCTGATGCCCAGCCCGATCTCACGGAATCGCCGGTGGAGGATGGCCGCCCGGTGCGGCCGGCTGCGCATCCAACCCCGGACGATCGAGCCCGGCGTGGCGCGGCCCCAGGACCCCCACGCGATGTTCTCGCCGACCGCGAAGCCCCGCGCGCCCCGCAGGTAGCCGGCCCGCCTGATCCTTCGCAGAGGGCTCGCTCCGCCCGGGCGACCAGTGCGAGAAGAAGCGCCTGCTGACCATGTCGCGCGAGTGGCGCCGCGCCGCGAGCGCCAAGCGACCGTTCGCTCTGAGCGGGCGTAGCCCCCGGCGCGCGCGGGCGCGGTTGATCAGGCAGACCGTCGCGTCGGCGGCCGCGGCTGCCGAGTCGGCGGTCGGCCGAGCGGTCGTCACCGCGCACGATGCCGACGCCTTGCCGGGGAGGGCGAGAAGCGCGATGGGGGCGATGAGGGCGCACGCGAGCGTGCGCGGGCCAGGGCGAGTCATGAGAGCTACCTCCTGCAGGTCGTCCGTGATCTGCTGTCCCCAGCGGTACCCTCGGTTGTGAGGAACGAAACGAGCCCCAAATGGACTGGATGCTCATCTCCCTGGGGGTGGTACTCGCCCTCTATCTGGCAGCGGTTCTCGCCCTGGTCGCCATCGGGCGCCGGACCCAGGCCCGAGCTCTGGCCGGGTTCATCCCCGACTGCGTCGTGCTCGTCAAGCGACTGCTCGCCGATCCGCGCGTGCCGCGGCGCCGCAAGGTGCTCCTGGCGCTGCTGGTGGGCTACCTCCTCATGCCCATCGACCTCGTGCCCGACTTCATTCCGGTCGTCGGCCAGCTGGACGACGTGATCGTCGCGGCCCTCGCGATCCGGGTGGCGCTGCGGTCGGGTGGCGAGGCGCTGCTGGAGGAGCACTGGCCCGGCCCCGAGGCCTCGCTCAGCCTCGTGCGCCGCGCCGCCTTCGGCTAGCGGACCTTGACCTCCTGCGTCATCGACGCAGGGTGCAGCGAGCAGAAGATCTTGTAGTTGCCCTTGACCTTGGGGCGGTAGCTGAAGGTCCCGCTCCGCTTCCAGGCCGACGAGAAGCCGCGGGGGCCGTCGGTGACGGTCACCGAGTGGTCCTCGCGCGTCTGGAAGCGCCAGGTGATCCGCTGACCCTTCCGGATGCTCACGCGGTCGGGCTCGAAGAAGTAGCCGGGGATGGAGATCCCGGTCGGGCCGAGCCGCTGGAACGCGCCGGTGGGCTTCTTGACCAGCGGCACGCGGTAGCGCGGCGGGTTCGCGCGGAAGCGCCGCGGGCGGTTGGTCACCACCACGTCGCGCGGCATGCGGGGGCAGCCCTTCACCGAGTCGTCGCGCAGGAAGAAGCCGCCCATGATGTTCATCACGCGCGTGTGCAGGTAGCGGTTGTCGTAGCCCGCGGTGAGGCTCACGCGGTCGCCCCCGGCGACCGGGATGCCGGTGGGGGTGCCCTTCGTCTGGATGCGGACCGGCGAGGCCTCGTGCAGGCGCGGCTTCACGCGGTAGAACTCGTGGTCGGGCATGCCGTAGTAGGCCTTCGACGTCACCAGGTTGCGCCGGCACGAGCGGTTGCGCAGCTGCACGTACTTCCCGCCTCCGTGCAGATGGCCCGCGGCGCCGATGATCCGGCCCGAGTAGCCGCGCGGCCAGCGGAACCTGCTGGTCATCTTGTGGACCGAGCCGCGCCGGCCACCGCCGGGGACGTCGTAGACGGGGTCGACCGCGCACTTCTTGGCGTCGAGGAAGAGCGGGTCCACCTCGTGCTCGGGCTTCTCGTCGGTCCAGGTCACGCGCGTGCGCACGTACACGCGCTTGGGCGAGCCGCGGTGGTTCATCAGCATGTGGGCCAGGTACCAGGCCGGCGCGCGGCCGTCGTCGTGGCGGTTCGGCAGCCCGTAGCCGCGCGGCAGCCGGAACTTCTGGTGCTCCTCGCCGCGGCCGTAGAAGCGCCCGCCGCACGACAGCGGCGCCTTGATGTGCGTGAAGGAGCCGTAGACGAGGTGGTGGATCATCACGTCCTGGATGGGCAGCGCCTTCGCGAGCGGATCCTTCGTGTCCACCACGTCGCTGTCCATCGAGGTGATCCAGCCGCCCTTGCCGCCAGGCGCCTGGCGTCCGTCGGGCAGCAGCACTTGGTACTTCTGCTCGGCTTCATAGGGCTCCGTATCGATCGGAGCCGAGAAATAGGCCTCGCGGTGAACCGCCCCTGACGCCACCGCCGGAGCGGCCAGCCCGACCGCCAAGACCGCCAAGAGAAGGCGGATCAGGCGATGTGGCACGCAGGGCAGAGTAATGGCGAAGTGGCCTGAGCGCTAGGAGGAACCGCGCGAGTCCGGCGGGCGGACCCCGCCTCCGGGCAGCCGGTCGGCCAGCTTGCCCATGCGCTCGACGACGCCCTCGAGTGGCTCGGCCAGCCCCACGGCGCGCTGCAACGTAGGCAGCGCGGCGGCCACCTCGCGGCCGCTCTCGGCCACCTCCCGCGCTCGCTCGGCCAGGTCGTCCGACTGCTCGAGGCCGCGCTCGGCGGTCTTCAGCAGGCGGTCGCCGAACTCGAGCAGCTGCTCGCCGCGGGCGTCGATCCGCTCGCCCAGCTCGGTCACGTGCTCGCCACCCTCGACCACCCGCTCGCCCAGCTCGGCGATGCGCGCGCCCTGCGCTTCGATGCGCTCGCCCAGGTCCGCCACGCGGGCGCCCTGGCGCTCGATGGCCTCGCCCAGCGCCATCACGTTCTCCAGCCGCTCGTCGATCAGCTCGGCGCGCTCGTCGAGGCGGTCCAGGCGGGCGGGCAGCTCGCGCGCCACGGCCGCGAGCGCGCTCAGGTCGTCGAGCGCCCGGGTCACCGCCTTGGCGGGGATGGTGATGGGAAGCGAGAGGAAGTTCACGCAGCGAGCCGCCGAGGCGTGGAGACGAGCTCCGACGTCTGGCGGCCCACAACCATGGCAGGCGCTTCGCGAAGAAGAGGCAGCCCGAGGGCGGCCGCGGCGGGCCGCACGGCGGCCACGGTGAGCGTGTCCCACGAGCGCGACTGGTCGATCCCCGCCATCACGCGCAGATAGCGCGGAGTGATGGCGATCGCCGCCGCCGCGGTGATTCGCAGCGGGACCTGCAGCGGCAGCAGCTCCCGGGTGAGCGGCGGGTGCTGGACGAAGTCGATCGCCGCCCGCGCCGACTCGCTGACGCACAGGCGCGGGCGCACCTCCTCGAAGTAGTCGCGGTACTCGGCCACCGAGCCGGGGACCGTGTCCTCCGGGACGTCGAGCAGGGCGGCGATGCGCACTCCCTCGAACAGGTACTGGTCCTCCTCCTCGCGCGTGAGCCGGCCGCCGTAGGCGCGGTAGGCGGCGAGGAAGGAGTGCCACTCCACGCAGTGGACCCAGAGCTGGGTCTCGGGGTCGTCGGCCGAGTAGGGCAGGCCCGTCACCGGGTCGGTGCCCTTGACCTTGCGGTGCATCGTCTTGACCCGGCGGGCGGCCGCGTGAGCGGTCTCCGTGTCGCCGAAGGTGGTGGCGGCCACGTAGTGCGCGGTGCGGCGCAGGCGGTCGAGCGAGCGGTTGCGGTAGTCGCTGTGCTGCGCGACCCCGGCCATCGCCAGCGGGTGCAGCGACTGGACGATCAGCGAGCGCAGCCCTCCTACGAGGCTCACCTGATGGCCGACCACTTTCCAGGCGACCGACCGCGGTCCGAGCAGCCCCTGGTCCCGCTCGTTCATGGCGCGTTCAGAGTACATGGGCCCCAGGGGGGATACGATCGCTCGGATGCGGATCTTCGGCGCGCGAGCGCTCGTCACCGGGGCCTCGGCCGGCTTGGGCGCACAGATCGCCCGTGAGCTCGACGCCCGCGGGGCGAAGCTGGTGCTCAGCGCCCGGCGCGAGGACGCGCTCCGCGAGGTCGCCGACTCGCTGGGCGGCGAGGCCCGCCTCGAGCCCGCCGACCTCGCACAGCCCGGCGCGGCGGCCGACCTGGCCGAGCGCGCCGGCGACGTCGACCTGCTCGTCGCCAACGCGGCGCTGCCGGGCAGTGGCCCGCTCACCGACTTCAGCCCCGAGGAGATCGACCGCGCGATCACCGTCAACCTCGCCGCCCCGACGCAGCTCGCCCGCGCGCTCGTGCCCGCGATGCGCCAGCGCGACAAGGGCCACCTCGTGTTCATCGGCTCGCTCAACGGGCGCGTGGCCACCGCCGGGTCCTCGGTCTACTCCGCCACGAAGTTCGGGCTGCGCGGGCTCGCCTGGGCCCTGCGCGAGGACCTGCACGACACCGAGGTCAGCGTCAGCCTCGTCTCGCCGAGCTTCGTCTCGGAGGCGGGGATGTTCGCCGAGACCGGCGTGGAGCTTCCGCCCGGGGTGAGCATGGTCACCCCGCACCAGGTGGCCAAGGCGGTCGCCATCGCGGTGGAGGACGACAAGGCCGAGGTCAACGTGGCGCCGCTGGCCCTGCGGCTCGGCGCGCGCGCCTACGAGCTGGCGCCCGGGACCACGTCGGCGATCCAGCGCCGGCTGGGCGCGCACGACATCGCGCAGCAAGATGGCCCGCGCCCAGGCCAAGAAGCGCTAGCTCAGTCGCGCGGCAGCTGGTGCTCGCCCGTGGGCGGGCCGAGCTTGGCGCGCTGCGCCGAGAGGTCCGGGTCCAGCCGGTCCTCGTCGAGGTCGAGCGCCACGCGCACGATGCGCGTCTGCTCGCGCTTGTGGGCCGCGGCGTAGCCCTCGCCCGGCGAGGCGCGCAGCTGGCGGCCGACGTAGTTGTACGAGAGGTGGGGCGGAAGGATCTCCGCCATCTTGCGCCGCATGAACGCGCGCGCGCCCATGTTGCGCGGCTCCTCCTGCACCCACACCACGCGCTCGAGGTTCGGGTAGCGCTGCATCAGGTCCCCGATGTCGGACTCGGGGAACGGGTAGAGCTGCTCGACGCGCGCGACGGCGATGTGCCCGACCTCGTCGCGGCCCTCGTAGTCGTCGATGTCGTAGAAGACCTTGCCCGAGCAGAGCACCAGCTTGGTGACCTTCTCCGGGTCGGCCTTGGGGTCGCCGATCACCCGCTGGAAGGCGCCGTCGGCCAGCTCCTCGAGCCGCGACGTGGCGGCCGGCAGGCGCAGCAGGCTCTTCGGGGTCATGATCACCAGCGGCCGTGCCTTGCCCACCAGCGCCTGGCGGCGGAGCAGGTGGAAGTACTGGGCCGGCGTGGTCGGGTTGGCCACGCGGATGTTGCCCTCGGCGGCCAGCTGCAGGAAGCGCTCCAGCCGCGCGCTGGAGTGCTCGGGGCCGGAGCCCTCGTAGCCGTGGGGCAGCAGCAGCGTCAGCCGTGAGGTCTGGCCCCACTTCGACAGGCCCGAGACCAGGAACTGGTCGATGATCACCTGCGCGCCGTTGACGAAGTCGCCGAACTGCGCCTCCCACAGGACCAGCGCGTCGGAGGCCTGCACCGAGTAGCCGTACTCGAAGCCCAGGCAGGCCTGCTCGGACAGCGGCGAGTTGTGCAGCTCGAACGGCGCGTGGGCGTCGCGCAGGTTCTGGATCGGGGCGAAGCCCTCGCCGGACTTGGCGTCGTGCAGCACCAGGTGGCGCTGGGAGAACGTTCCGCGCTCGGAGTCCTGGCCGGTGAGGCGGATGGGCACGCCCAGCGCGAGCAGCGAGGCGAACGACAGCGACTCGGCCTGCGCCCAGTCGATGCCGCCCTCGTCGCCGAGCGTCTTGCGCCGCTTCTCCAGCTGCGGGGCGAGCTTGCGGTGGACGGTGAAGCCGTTGGGCACGCGCAGCAGCTGCTCGTTGAGCGAGCGCAGCGTGTCGGCGGGCACGGTGGTGCGCGGCTCGCGGCTCATCGTGCGGTCGAGCTCGTGCTCGCCGGTCTGGTGGCGCGCGTCGCCGCCCATCGACTCCTTGAGCTCGGCGTGGGCGTCGGAGAGCTTGGTGGTGGCGTCGTCGAGCATCGCGCGCGCCTCCTCCTCGTTCACGACGCCCTCGGCGATCAGCTTGTCCGCGTAGATCTTGCGGACCGGCGGGTGGGCCTTGATCGCGTCGTACATCTGCGGCTGCGTGTACGCGGGCTCGTCGGTCTCGTTGTGGCCGTAGCGGCGGTAGCCGATGAGGTCGATCAGCGCGTCGCGGCCGAACTCGCGGCGGAAGGCCATCGCCATGCGCATGGCGGACACGCAGGCCTCCACGTCGTCGGCGTTGACGTGAATGATCGGGATGTCGAAGCCCTTCGCGAGGTCCGAGGCGTAGCGGGTGGAGCGGGCGTCGCTGGGGTCGGTGGTGAAGCCCAGCTGGTTGTTGGTGATGACGTGGACCGTGCCGCCCGTGGTGTAGCCCGGCAGCGCCTGCAGGTTCAGCGTCTCCGACACCACGCCCTGGCCCGGGAAGGCCGCGTCGCCGTGCATGAGGACCGGCACCACCACGCTCGGGTCGTGGTTGGGCTCGCGGCCCTTGCGCGAGGTCTGGTCGGCGCGGGCGCGACCCTCGATCACCGGGTCGATGAACTCGAGGTGGCTGGGGTTGTGCGACAGCGTGACCGTCACTCCGCGGCCGCCCTGGGTGCGGAAGGTCCCCTCGGCGCCGTAGTGGTACTTCACGTCGCCGGTGCCGCCCTCGGGCTGCTGGGTGTCGGCCTCCAGGCGCTGCTCGCCCTCGAACTCGGCCAGGATGCGCGCGTAGGGCAGGCCGACGGTGTGGGCCTGCACGTTGAGCCGCCCGCGGTGCGCCATGCCGAGCACGACGTCGCGCGCACCGGCCTCGGTGCCGATCTCGATGGCCTCGTCGAGCATGGGCAGCAGCGAGTCCAGGCCCTCGATGGAGAACTGCTTCTTGCCCAGGAAGGCCTTGTGCAGGTAGGTCTCCAGTGCCTCGACCTCGGACAGCCGCTTCAGCAGGCGCTTCTTGTGCTCGGCGTCGAGCGGCTTGCGGTGCTCGCCGGACTCGATGTACTGGCGCAGCCACACGCGCCGGTTGTGGCCGGCGATGTGCTCGACCTCGTAGGCGATCGTGCCGCAGTAGGTCTCGCGCAGGTGGGGCAGCGCCTCGGTGAAGCTCTCGCCCGGCACGGCCACGCGGAGCACCGACGCCGGGATGGCGTCCATCTGATCCCGGGTGAGCCCGACCGAGTCGGGGTCGAGCGCCGGGTCCCCGCGCGGAGGCGAGCCGAGCGGATCGAGCGTCGCGGCCAGGTGGCCGTGGGTGCGGTGGGCCTTGACCACCGAGGTGGCGGCCTGCACGGCCTGCAGCAGCGCCTCGCTGGGCGCGGCGCTCGGGGCCTTGCCGGGCACGGGCTCGGCCGCGGTCGCCGGAGGGGCGGTCTCGTCGGGGGCGGCGAGCGAGACGCCGAGGCTCTCGACCACGCCGTCGTAGAAGCCGTCCTCGCCCTGCAGCAGCTGGTCGATCCGGCGCAGGAAGGAGCCGGACTCCGCGCCCTGGATGACCCGGTGGTCGTAGGTCGAGGTCATCGTCATGACCTTGTCCACGCCCAGCTCGTTGAGCCGGGCCGGGTCCACGTTGGCCATGCCCGGCGGGTAGCCGATCGAGCCCGTGGCCACGATCGTGCCCTGGCCGGGCATCAGGCGCGGCACCGAGGCCACGGTGCCCAGGCCGCCCGGGTTGGTCAGCGTGATGTTGGCGCCCTGGTAGGCGCTCGGGTCGAGCGTGTTGTCGCGCGCGCCCGACGACCAGCTCGTCGTAGCGCGCGGCGAAGTCGGGGAAGGAGAGCGAGCCGGCGTCGTGCAGCACCGGCACCACGAGCGAGCGGGTGCCGTCCTTGCGCTCCACGTCCACGGCCAGGCCCAGCGAGATGCCGCCCGGCGTGACCCGCTGGGGCTTGCCGTCGGCCTCGGCGTAGGAGTGGCCCATCACCGCCCAGTCCTCGGCGGCCTTGACGATCGCCCAGGCGATGAGGTGGGTGAAGGAGAGCTTGCGGCCCGCGTTCTTCAGCGCGCGGCGGCGCGCGTCGAGCGTGGTGACCGGGACGGTGCGGAAGCTGGTGGCCGTCGGGATCGAGCGGCTGTCGTTCATGAAGCGGACCAGCGTGGCCGCCGGCCCGCGGATCGGCGTGGTCTCGCCCTCGGCGGGCGCGGCCGGAGCGGCGGGGGCCGCGGCGGCGCCGTTGCCCTCGATGGCGTTCTGCACGTCGTCCTTGGTCACGCGCCCGCGCGGGCCCGTGCCGGTCAGCGCGCTGAGGTCCACGCCGTGAGCGCCGGCCATGCGCGCGGCGACCGGCGTCGCGTTGACATCGCCGTTGCCCTGGGTGGGCTGGGCGTCGGCGGCCGGCTTGACCTCCTCGATGTCGGCCGCGGGCTGCACCGGGCCGTTGCCCTTGGCGGCGCCGGCGCCGGCCTCGATGCGGCACAGCACGGTGCCCACGTCGACGGTCGAGTCGGGCTCGACCAGAAGCTCGGTGATCGTGCCCGCGACCGGCGAGGGGACCTCGGCATCGACCTTGTCGGTGGAGACCTCGACGAGCGGGTCGTCGACGTTCACGGTGTCGCCGACGGCGACGCGCCACTCGAGCACGGTGCCCTCGGCGACGGAGTCGCCCATCTCGGGGAAGGCGACGTCGACGACCTCTCCGCCGCCCTCGGCGGGCGGCTCAGGCGCCGGCTCGCTCGGAGCGTCGCCCTGCTCGATCTCCCCCAGCACGGCGCCGACCGCGACGGTCTGGTCGGGCTCCACCGCGATGCTGGTCAGCGTCCCCGCCGCGGGGGACGGGATCTCGGTGTCGACCTTGTCCGTGGAGACGTCGAGCAGCGGCTCGTCCAGCTCCACTCGGTCGCCGACCTGCTTGCGCCACTCGAGGACCGTCCCCTCGGTCACCGACTCGCCCATCTGGGGCATGACGATCTGGACCGTCGAGGTACGGGTTGCCATCGGCCATCTGGACAATAGCCCCTCTTCGGCGGCGGCTCTGAGAAGCTTCGCCCATGGCCACCGAGGCGCCACCCCGCCGGCGCAAGTTCTGGGGCTGGGGGTACGAGGACCAGCAGCCGTCGCACGCCGAGGTGGAGGCCGCCGCGGCGGGGATCGTCGCCCACTTGGGCTTCGGCGCCACCGACGTCGAGAGCCCTGCGCGCGTCGAGGATCTGGACCTGCCCGAGCCGCGCTTGAGCGCCGCCCGCCTCGCTCGCCGAGATCTTCGCGTCCGACCCGCACGCCCGTGCCTCACACTCGCTGGGCAAGGCCTACCGCGACGTGGTCCGGGCCTTCCGCGGCCAGGTGCCCCGTCCCGTGGACCTGGTGGCCGCTCCGCGTGACGAGGGCGAGCTCGAGCAGGTGCTCGACTTCTGCGAGTCCTCGGGGGCCGCGGCGATCCCCTACGGCGGCGGCACGAGCGTGGTGGGGGGCGTCGAGCCGCGCTTCGAGCAGCCGGCCGTGTCGGTCGCCCTGTCCGGCCTCTCCGGGGTCCACGAGGTGGACCCCGTCTCGCTCGCCGCGCGCATCGGCGCGGGGACGGCGGGGCCGGCGCTCGAGGACGAGCTGCGCGAGCACGGCCTGACCCTGCGCTTCTACCCGCAGTCGTTCGAGCTCGCGACCCTGGGCGGATGGGTGGCGACGCGGGCGGGCGGCCATTTCGCCACCGGGCCCACCCACATCGACGACCTGGTGGAGTCCGTGCGCGCCCTCACGCCGCGGGGGGAGTGGGAGAGCCGGCGCCTGCCCGGCTCGGGCGCGGGGCCGAGCCCCGACCGGATGCTGATCGGCTCCGAGGGGATCCTCGGCGTGATCACCGAGGCGTGGGTCAGGGTGCGTCCGCGCCCGCGGTTCCGGGCCTCGGCGTCGGTCGGCTTCCCGAGCTTCGGCGAAGGAGGGGCCGCGGTGCGCGCGCTGGCCCAGTCCGGCCTCGAGCCCGCCAATTGCCGCCTGCTGGACCCCGCCGAAGCCGGCCTGACCGGCGCGGGCGACGGCGAGACCGCCGTGCTCGTGCTCGGCTTCGAGTCGGCCGCGCGCCCGCTCGACGCATGGCTCGAGCAGGGCCTGGAGCTGTGCCACGACCACGGCGGCCGGCTGCTCGGGGAGCCCAGCACCGGGCAGCGCGACGAGTCCGCGGGCGCCTGGCGCAGCGCGTTCCTGCAGGCGCCGTACCTGCGGGACACGATGATCGCCGCGGGGATCCTCTCCGAGACCTTCGAGACCGCGATCACCTGGGACCGCTTCGACCCGTTCGTCGCCGAGGTGCGTGAGCGCGCCGAGCGGGCGGTGGCCGAGGAGTGCGGCGAGGGACGGGTCAGCTGCCGCCTGACGCACGCCTACCCCGACGGCGCGGCGCCCTACTTCACCGTCCTGGCGCCGGCCCGGCGCGGGAGCGAGGTCGAGCAGTGGGACGCGGTCAAGGCCGCGGTGACCGAGACCATCCTGGCCGCGGGCGGGACGGTGACCCACCATCACGCGGTGGGCCGCGACCACCGCCCGGGCGGCTACGACGTGCAGCGGCCCGACCTCTTCGGCGAGGCCCTGCGGGGGGCCAAGCGGGCGGTCGACCCGCAGGCCATCCTGAACCCGGGCGTCCTGATCGATCCGTGAGCCGCCGCCGCGAGCTCGCCCGGGCGGACCGCGTCCTGCCCGGCCTCTGGCGCCTGCGCCTGCCCCTGCCGTGGCCGGCGGTGCCGCACGTCAACGCGTTCGCCGTGGCCTCCGGCAACGGCGTGGTGCTGGTGGACTGCGGGCTGTCCCAGCCCGGCTCGCTGAGCGGCCTGCGCCAGGCGCTGGGGCAGGCGGGGCTGAGCCTGGACCACGTGCGGCTGCTCGTGTGCACGCACGCGCACGGGGACCATTACGGCCAGGCCGCGGCGATCGTGGAGGAGACCGGGTGCGAGCTGTGGATGCATCCCGACTCACGGCCACACCACGAAGGCGGCCGAGGACCCCGACGCCACGCTGCGCTGGCGCCTGGAGGTGGCGCGCCAGAGCGGCACACCGCTCCAGGACCTCGCCGCCTACGAGGACACCCGCCGCAACCGCGATTCCGGCTTGTCCGGGATCAAGCTGCCCGACCGCGAGCTTCTCGAGGGGGTGGAGGTGGAGACCGACCTCGGGACGTGGACCACCTACGAGACGCCCGGCCACGCGCCCTCGCACGTGGTGCTGCATCAGTCCGAGCGAAAGCTGCTGCTCTCCGGCGACCACCTGCTGGGCCGGGTCTCGCTCTACTTCGACCACGGCTACACGCCCGACCCCGCGGGGGAGTTCCTGGCGAGCCTCGACAAGGTCGAGGAGCTGGACGTCGCCCTGATCCTCGCCGGCCACGGCCGCCCCGTGCGCGACGCGCCCGGCCTCATCGCGGCCAACCGGCGCACGGTCGCCGCCCGGCTGGACGCGATCCGCGAGGCCCTACGCGACGGGCCGAAGCCCGCCTACGAGCTGGTGGACGCCGTGCTGGACGCGGCCGGGATGCCGCGCGAGATCCCGACCTTCGCCCGCGTCAGCTGGATCTTCCCGGAGACCCTCTGCTACCTCGACCACCTCGAACGCCAGAACGAGGTCGCCCGCGAGGACGCGGGCGACCAAGAGCTCTGGCGGCTTGCCTAACGCGCGGGCTTGACCGAGAAGGCCACTCGGCTTCCGCGGCCACGGCGGAACGTGCCCGTTTGCGTCTGCACGATCCAGGGCCGCGGCAGGTTCCCCTCGAAGTCGTTGAGGAAGGTGCGGAACAGGCGCGACACCCGGGCGCACGTGAGGCCGCTCCCGCGGAGGCGGGTCAGGATGTACGGCCCGCGCCGCAGCCTCAGCCGCCCGATGCGGTCGTTGTTGAGCACCCGGAAGCTCGGGCACCTCGAGCCGTTGCTCGGGTACACCGGGCCGTTCGGGTTCACGGGCGGCCCGACGGCCGCCTTGATGCGGAAGCCGACGTTCTTCCCGGCGGAGAAGGTGCCCGTCTCGCGGTCCAGGATCCAGGGTCGCCGAAGCCGCCCGTCGTAGTCCTGCAGGAAGCTCGCGAGCAGCCGGGAGGCGCGGGCGCACGAGAGCCGGCCAACGGCGAGCAACGTGATCCGGTACTGCCCAGCGGGGATCCGGAAGCGCCCGATGTGATCGTTGTGCAGGACGGTGAAGTAGGAGGGGCAGGTGATTCCGCCGTGCGGGTGGTTCCCACCGCCGCCGCCGCCACCGCCACCGCTGACCCTCGCGACGCGGAAGCCGATCGTGCTGCCCGACCCGCGCGTGAAGGTCGCCGTGCCCCTCACGTTGATCCAGGGCCGCGGCAGCCGGCCGTCCCAGTCCTCGAGGAACTGGCGGAACAGGTCGGTGGCGCGCTCGCAGCTCAGCGAGGCCTGGTTGATGACGAAGATGTTGTAGTTGCCCTCGGGCAGCTGAAGATTGCCGATGCGGTCGTTGTGCTGGACGCGGAAGGTGAAGGGGCACTTGGTCTCGGCCGCGGCCCCGGCAGGGGCGGCCAAGCCGATCGCGCCCAGCACGACCAGCAGCAGAACGACACGTCGCATCAAACAGCCTCCTTGACTCTCGTCCACGGCTGCGCGGCCCGCAACGCAGCCAAGATGGCCCTCGTGGCCGGGGATTTGTTCAGGGTGTAGAAGTGGATTCCGGGTGCACCGCGAGCGAGGAGATCAGAGCATTGAAGCGTCGCGTACGCAACCCCCAACTCGGTGACCGCCTCCGCGTCGCCGGCCCGCTCGTCCAGCTCGCGCTCGAGCTCTGACGGGATCGTCGCCGCGCACATGCCGGTGATCGTCTTGATCTGCTTGACGTTGGTGATGGGCATGATGCCCGGCACGATCGGGACGTCGATGCCCGCGTCGCGAGCCGCCTCGACGAAGTCGAAGTAGAGCTCGTTGTCCATGAACAGCTGGGTGATGAGGAAGCTCGCGCCCGCCTCGACCTTCTCGCGCGCGAAGCGCAGGTCCGACTCCAGGCTCGGGGCCTCGGGGTGCACCTCGGGGAAGCACGCGGCGCCGACGGTGAAGTCGAACTGCTCGCGTACGAGCTTGATCAGCTCGGTCGAGTAGTGCAGGCCGCCCGGGTGGGGCTTCCACTCGGTCTCGCCGCGCGGCGGGTCGCCGCGCAGGGCGAGGATGTTCTCGATCCCCGCCGACTCGAGGTCGCGCAGGATCTCGACCAGGCTCTCCTTGGACTCGCCGACGCACGAGAGGTGGGCCATCGCCTCCAGGCCCAGGTCGTCCTTGATCCCCTTCGTCACCTCGAGCGTGCGGTTGCGGGTGGTCCCGCCCGCCCCGTAGGTCACCGACACGTAGTCGGGCTCGTCGAGCTTGAGGTCCTCGAGGGCGACTTCGAGGTTCTTCTCGCCGTCGTCGGTCTTGGGCGGGAAGAACTCGAAGGAGAACACCGGCCGGCGTTCCTGCAGCACCTTGTCGATACGCATGGCGCGAAAGGCTAGTGCGGGCTAGTCGGGCGGGTGAATCTCGAGGCCCACCGCCACCAGCTGGCGACCACCCAGCTGGTACTGGACGTCGACCGAGTCGTTCTTGCCGTAGGAGCCGAACAGCCCGAGGAAGATCGCCGTCCAGCGCCCGATGCCCAGGCGCTCCTTCTCCAGGGGGCGGTCGAAGTGCAGCTCGTGCTCGACCAGGCGGTAGTCCTCGCCCTCGGTCTGCGGCACGCCGTTGACGAACACCCGGAACGGCGGCTCGGCGCCGCGGGGCAGCGGCACGCGCCAGACGCCCTTCACGCGAGCTCGCGCCTCAGCGCGTCGTAGGCCGACTCCCCGGCGTGCTGCTCGATCAGCTTGCGGCGCACCCGCCCCGTGTAGCTCTCGCTGGATCCGTCGCCCCGCACGTCCACGCCCGCGCGCAGGCGCTGCGGGCCCCTCAGCTCCAGGCGAGCCACCACCTGCTGGACCGGCTCGATTCGCCGCATCAGGCCCCCGCCGGCGGGCTCGACGTGGGCGCCGCGCTCGGCCTCTCGGCCGTGCTCCTCGATCGCCTCGAGCGCCCCGCCGAGGTCGGAGAAGCGAAGCCGATGGACCTTGGGGCCGCGGCGCGCGATTACCGTGTACGACGCCATGGACGCCAGCGTACTTTCGGTGAACCTGGCCCGACCCGGGACGGTCCGCTGGCGGGGCAAGGACGTCCCGACGGGAATCTTCAAGGAGCCGGTGGAGGGGCCGGTCCGTGCCCGCGGCGACAGCCTCGAGGGCGACCACCAGGCCGACAAGCGGGTCCACGGGGGCGACGCCAAGGCCGTCTACGCGTACGCGCGCGAGGACTACGAGTGGTGGGAGGCCGAGCTGGGGCGCGAGTTGCCGCCCGGCACCTTCGGAGAGAACCTCACCGTCGAGGGCGTCGATGTCACCGGGGCCGAGCCGGGCGAGCGCTGGCGCGTGGGCGGCGCACTGCTCGAGGTCACCGAGCCGCGCCTGCCCTGCTTCAAGCTCGGGGTGAAGATGGACAGCCTGCGGTTCCTCAAGCAGTTCACGGCCGCCGGGCGGCCCGGCAAGTACCTGCGCATCGTCGAGGAGGGCGAGCTGCAGGCAGGCGACGCCGTCGAGGTCGTCGTGCCGGTCAGCCGCCGATAGCGCTCATCGAGCGCGGGGGCTGGCGGAAGCCCTTCTCGCCCACTCGGTGCTTGAGCTCCTTGCGCCAGACGGCGTCGCGCACGATCTGCTCGAGCTCGGCGTCGGAGGCGCCGGCGCGCAGCGGCTCGCGCAGGTCGGTCTCGTTCACGCTGAACAGGCAGGTGCGCAGCTTGCCCTCCGCGGTCAGCCGGACGCGGTTGCAGTCCGAGCAGAACGGCTCGGAGACGGGGTTGACGAAGCCGATCTCGCCGGCGCCGTCGACGAAGCGGTACACGCGCGCGGTGGAGTGCGGCTCGCGCGGCTTCTCCTCCAGCGGGTGGACCGCGTGGATGATCTCGCGCAGCTCCTCGCCCGTGAGGACCTGGTCCTCGGTCCAGGCGTGGTCGGCGTCGAGTGGCATGAACTCGATGAAGCGGACCTGGAAGGACTCCTCGCGCGCGAACTCGGCGAAGGGGAGCGCCTCCTGCTCGGTGAAGCCGCGCAGGGCCACGGCGTTGACCTTGATCGGACTTACCTCGGGGTGGCGCGCGATCGCGTGTAGGCCGGCGAGCACCTGGGGGAGCGAGTCGCGCCGGGTCTGCTCGTAGAAGCGGTCGCGCTGGAGGGAGTCGATGGACACGTTCACGCGATCGATGCCGGCGGCGACCAGCGCCTCGGCGTCGCGCTCCAGCAGGTAGCCGTTGGTGGTCAGCGACAGGTCTTCGATCCCCTCGACCGCGGCGAGCATCGCCGCCAGCCGCGGGAAGTCACGGCGGACCAGCGGCTCTCCGCCGGTCAGGCGCAAGTCGCGCACGCCCATGCCCGCGAACAGCGACACGAGGCGCTCGATCTCCTCGAAGCGCAGGATCTCGTCTCGGTCGAGCCAGGGAAGGCCCTCGGCGGGCATGCAGTACTGACAGCGGAAGTTGCAACGGTCGGTGACCGAGACTCTCAGGTCTCCGATCCGGCGTCCGTGTCCGTCGACTAGCGGCTCCACCCCTCAAAGCGTAGCCCCGCGAGCGCAGAGGCGAGGACGGTCAGCGGCCGGCCCGAGCATCCTGCTCGGTCCGGCCCCGCGGCATCCGTGTCCGCGGAACGGCAGCTCACCCGCCGCCGCCATCTGCTGACCATCGGTCAACGACAGTACACTTTGCTGACCGCCGGTCAGTTAATGTCTCCTAAAGCTTTGACCGAGCCCGCCTACAGCCGCCTCCAGGTCGACGAGCGGCGGCGCCAGTTGCTCGAGCTCGGCGCCGAGCTGTTCGCCTCGCACTCCTACGACGAGCTCTCCATGTCGCGCATCGCGCGGGAAGCCGGGATCTCCAAGGCGCTGCTGTACCACTACTTCCCCAGCAAGCGGGAGCTGTTCGTGGCCACGCTGCAGCAGTCCGCCGCGGAGGTGGCGGCGCTCACCGAGCCCGACCCCGGCCTCCCGCCGATGGAGGCACTGGCAGCGAGCCTCGACGCGTTCCTCGGCTGGATCGACGAGCACCCCGTCGCCTACGCCAAGCTCATCCGCAGCTCGGCCCAGCCCGAGGTCGAGGACCTGATCGGCGGGATCCGCCAGGCCACCTCAGAGCGCGTCCTCGCGGGCATCGCCCCCGGGGGCGGGACGCCGCGCCAGCGGGCGGCCGTGAAAGGGTGGCTGTGGCTCATGGACGGCGTGATCCTCGACTGGCTGGAACACCGCGACCTTGAGCGGTCCGAGGTCAAGGACCTGCTGCTGGACGCCCTGCGGGTGGCGGCCTGATGGAGGCCGCCGACCTCGCCGAGGCGCAGATCAAGGCGCCCACCCGCGGCAACCGGCGGCTGGAGCGGTTGCTGGAGGCGGCCAACACCGACGCGCGGCTCAAAGGGCTGTGGCACGGGCAGCACGTGACCGCCGGCCGGCTCGGCATGTCCGACCACTCGTGGGTGCACATCCAGATCGTCTGCAACATCGCGCTGCGGCTGTTTCGCCTCCTGTGCCGGCGCGGGGTGGAGCCGGCGATGGTGTCCGACCACGGCATGCGCGAGCACGACGCCGAGGTGGTGATCGCGGCGGCCTGCCTGTTCCACGACACCGGCATGGCCATCCACCGCACCGACCACGAGGAGTTCAGCCTCTTCCTGGCGGCCGACCGCCTGCCGCTGCTGCTGGAGCCGATCTACGACGAGCCCGAGCTGACCACCGTCATGTCGGAGTCGCTGCACGCGATCATCGGCCACCGCCGCCGCGGCGACCCGCTCACGATGGAGGCGGGCGTCGTCCGGGTGGCCGACGCCTTGGACCTCGCCGCCGGCCGCTCGCGCGTGCCGTTCGAGAACCGCCGCCCCAACATCCACTCGCTGTCGGCGGCGGCGATCGACGAGGTCACGATCGAGCCCGGCGAGGACCGGGCGGTGTCGATCGAGATCGCCATGAACAACTCCTCGGGCATCTTCCAGGTCGACGAGCTGCTGGCCACGAAGCTGCGCGGCTCGGGCCTGGAGGAGCACCTCGAGGTGGTCGCGCGCATCGAGGCCGAGCACGAGAAGCGGTTGGTGCCGGTCTTCCGGATCTAGTGGACCGCGCCTGGGTCGGAGCGGAGGCGGCGGAGATCGCCGTGCGGGCCGAGCGCGAGCTCGAGGCCCTGGTGGGCGTCTCCTCGCCCTCCGGCGACGTCGCGGCGGCCGACGAGGCGGTGGCGGTGGCCAGCGCGCTGCTCCCCGCCGAGGCGGAGATCGAGCGCCTCGCGTGCTCCTCGCCCGGCTATGCCGACGACATGGTCGCGCGCGTGCGCGGGAGTGGCGAGGCGCGGATCCTGCTGGTGGGCCACCTCGACACGGTGATCGCTCACGCCGAGCACCGGCCGATGGCCCGGGCGGACGACCGGCTGGTGGGCTCGGGGACCGTGGACATGAAGGGCGGGGTGGTGCTGGCGCTCGGCGTCCTGCGCGCGCTCGCCCGAAGGCCGGAGCTCTTCGCCGAGGTTGCCCTGCTGCTGGTGGTCGACGAGGAGTGGCGCACCGCGCCGTTCTCTCACGGCGAGCGCTTCGCCGGCTTCGGCGCCTCGCTCTGCTTCGAGGCCGGGGAGCGCGGCCCGGGCGGCGAGGAGGGCGTGATCGTCAAGCGCAAGGCCGCCGGGACGCTACGGGTCGCCGCGCGCGGTGTGGCCGCCCACTCCGGCTCGGCGCCCCACAAGGGACGCAACGCGCTGCTCGCGCTCGCCGAGATCGCCAGGCGGGTGGCCGGCCACCACGACCCCGAGGGCCCCGACCGCCTGACCGCGGTGCCGACGGTCATCCGCTCGGGTGAGGCGTTCAACGCCGTGCCCGCGGCGGGCGAGCTGTTCTGCGACATGCGCGCGGACCGCCTGGAGGTCTTCGACCCCATCCTCGCCTCGGTCCCCGAGGACCTGGACGGCGTCGGGCTCGAAGCCGAGCTGATGCGCCGCTGGCCGGGCATGGACACGCGCGAGCGCTCGGCCCCCGTTCTCGAGGCGGCCACCGAGCTGCTAGGCCGCCCGGTCGTCGGGACCCAGCGCGGCGGCGCTTCGGACGCCAGCCACATGGCCGGCCACGTGGAGCTGAGTATCGACGGGCTCGGGCCGCGCGGGGGCGGCGCCCACGCGCCGCAGGAGTACATCCTCGCCGACTCGCTGCGCACACGTGCCGAAGTGGCATTAGCGGTTACAGCGGCCGCCATCCGTGGGTAGGTATGCCTCGCCCACGTACGAGGAGGACTAGATGCCAGAGATAGAAGAGTTTCCCCCGGGCTTGCCCTCCTGGGCGGACCTCGCCTCACCCGACGTCGACGAGTCGGCCTCCTTCTACGGAGAGTTGCTCGGGCTCGAGGCAGGCGAAGGCTCCGAGGAGTACGGCGGGTACCGGATGTTCTACAAGGACGGCAAGCAGATCGGCGGGCTCATGCCGATCCAGGACGAGGGTCAGCCGCCCTCCTGGACCACCTACATCAACGTCGAGGACGCCGACGCGGCTACCGAGAAGGTCAAGGAGGCAGGCGGCGAAGTCCACGTGGAGCCCATGGACGTGGGTGACGCCGGGCGCATGGCGGTGTTCGGGGACAACTCCGGGGCCGTGTTCGGCGTCTGGCAGCCGGGCGAGAACAAGGGCTCGGAGGTCGTGTCCGAGCCGGGGACGATCGCCTGGCACCAGGTCAGCACCCGCGACCCCGAGGACGCGCTGGAGTTCTACTCAGCGGTCTTCGGGTGGGAGTCCGAAAAGGTCGACACCGGCGGAGCCGACTACTGGCAGCTGACCAAGGAAGGTGCGAACGTCGGCGGAGTCTTCCGCATGGGTGACGACTTCCCGGACGAGGTGCCCGCCCACTGGATCGTCTACTTCGCCGTCGAGGACTGCGACGCGGCGACCGAGAAGGCGCGCGAGAACGGCGCCAGCGTGCGCGCCGAGCCGTTCGACAACGAGGCCGGCCGCTTCTCGGTCCTCCAGGACCCCCACGGCGCGGCGTTCGCGCTGATCAACCAGGGCGGCGGCAGCGTGGCCGGCCAGGAGCAGGAGCAGGAGCAGAGCAGCGAGGACGACGACGCGCAGGACGAGGGCAAGGACGAGAACGGCAACGACGACGACAACGGCAAGGACGACGAGGAGAGCTCGTCCAAGGAGTGAGCCTGTCGGGCGCCGGCCGCGCGAGGCCGCCGGCGCCCGCTGAGCGCTACTGAGTCTCGCGGTCCCGGCCCGACCCGCCCGAGAGGCGATCGCGGCCGCGGCCACCTAGCAGGCGGTCGTTGCCCGAGCCGCCCGAGAGCCGGTCGTTGCCGGATCCGCCCGAGAGCCTGTCGCGGCCGCTGTCGCCGGACAGCCGGTCCCGGCCGCTGTCGCCGGCGAGGCGATCGTTGCCGCGCCCGCCGGAGACCCGGTCGTTGCCCGAGCCGCCGCTGACGCGGTCGTTGCCCCGGTCGCCGAGCACCCGGTCGTTGCCGCCGCTGCCGCCGACGCGATCGTTGCCCGAGCCACCCCGAACCCGGTCGCCGTTCGAGTTACCGGCCACTCGGTCGTTGCCAGTGCTGCCGTTGACGCGGTCACGCCCGCTGTCGCCGCTGGCCCGGTCGTTGCCCGAGCCGGCGTCGATCCGGTCGTTCCCCGTGCCGCCGCGGATGCGGTCGCGGCCCGAGCCACAGTTGATGACGTCATCGCCACCACCGCCGTTGACGACGTCGTCACCGGCGCCGCAGTTGATGACGTCGTTGCCCGCGGTGCCGTTCAGGACGTCGTTGCCGGGCGTGCCGTTGATGGTCGAACCCGCGCCGCCGCCGCCACCGCCAGCGCCACCGCCCGGAGGGGGAGCCGTGACGCCCGAGATGCGCGCCACCTTGTTCACCTGCTCGAGGCCCGCCCAGAGGGTGTTGCCCGGACCAGCCGTGATCTGGCGGGGACCGCCGCTCAGTCCGCCCAGCGTGGTCAGGCCGCCGCCCGTGGTGAGCCGGCCGAGAGAGAACGGGCTCGAGTTGAAGAGCGCAGCCCAGTAGGCCCCGTCGGCTCCGAGTGCCATCCCGAACGGGTCGCCCGAACGCGGGGTCTTCTTGATGACTCCACCCTGGATGCGGCCGACGTGCTGGGGCGGCGCCTGGTCGGTGATACCCCGCGTCTGTGCCCGGTCCGGCGGCCACGCCCTGGACCATGCCGCCGACGTTGAACGGAGTCGGCGACACCGCCGGTGGTCACCCGGATCACGCGGCCCGGGCACTGGAGTCGGCAACCCAGACGAGGCCGTTCGCCGAGTCGATGTCCCTGCCGTCCAGGTCGGCGCATCGGAATCTCCGTCGGCGCCGACGGGGTTCGCGGGGCTGATCTTGAGTACCTGGTCGAGCCCGCTGGTCCAGAGGTTGCCATCGGAACCGCGGGTGATCGCCTCACCTACTGTCCCGTGGACGTTGTCCACGACGTCGGTGCCCTCGGGATCCGAGGGCAGGAAGCTCCCGATCTTGCCCGATTCGGTGGTCCAAATCCTGCCGTTCGCCCGGCTGCCACGCCCTGGACCATGCCGCCGACGTTGACGGAGTCGGCACACCTGCCGTCGTCAAGCGGATCACACGGCCGCTGGCGTCAGCGACCCAGACGAGGCCGTTAGCCGAGTCGATGTCCCTGCCGTTGAGGCCGGGCACCGGAATCGGCGTCGGAGTCACGGGGTTCGTGCCGGGATTGAGCTTGACCACCTGCTCGGGGCCGGTGGTCCAGAGGTTCCCGTCGGACCCCCGGGTGATGGCCTCGCCGCTGATCCCGGGGACGTCGTCCTTGTCGCCGGTCCCGACGGGATCCGAGGGCGAGAAGCTGCCGATCTGGTTGCTGCTGGTCGTCCAGATCTTGCCGTTGGCGGCTGTCACGCCGGTCATGTTCTCGACGTTGTCGGGGTTGAAGTTGGTGACCTGACCCGCCGGGCTGACCTTCGATATCTCTGGCCCGCCGTAGGTGATCCAGATGTTCCCGTCGGGCCCCTGGGCCAGGTACTTCGGCATGTTGGGCAAGTTGAACTGCCCCGTGACCGATGGGGCGGCCAGGGCGGTGGACGGGACGAGTGCGAGCGTTAGGGCGGCCCCGAGCGGGACCAGGAGTCGGCGGACCATTCGCCGATCTTAAGCCGAGCTCTTCGCTCCTGCAGCAGGATCGATCACCGAGGTGGCCCCGGCGCCGGTGGGCGGGTCGACCTTCTGCTCGCGCTTCTCGGGCGGCTCGTACGCGCGCTCACGGTCGCCCGTGTAGATCTGACGCGGGCGGGCGATCTTGGTCTCCTCGTCCTGGGTCATCTCCAGCCACTGGGCGACCCAGCCCGAGGTCCGCGGGATGGCGAACATCACCGTGAACATGTCCTTGGGCAGGTTCAGCGCCTCGTAGATCAGGCCCGAGTAGAAGTCGACGTTGGGGTAGAGCTTGCGCTCGACGAAGTACTCGTCGTCCAGCGCCTGCTTCTCCAGCTCCGTGGCGATGTCGAGCTTCGGGTTCTTGCCCGTGACCTCGAACACCTCGTCGACGTGCTTCTTGATGATCTCCGCGCGTGGGTCGTAGTTCTTGTAGACCCGGTGGCCGAAGCCCATCAGGCGCTCGTCCTGGTCCTTCACGCCCTTCAGGAAGTCGGGGATGTTCTCCACCGTCTCGATGCGCTCGAGCATCTTCAGGACCTGCTCGTTCGCGCCGCCGTGCAGCGGCCCGTAGAGGGCGGCGACTCCCGCCGCTGCCGCCGAGTAGGGATCGACCTGCGAGGAGCCGACCGCGCGGACCGCGGCGGTCGAGCAGTTCTGCTCGTGATCGGCGTGGAGGATCCACAGCACGTCGAGCGCCCGCTCGAGCCGGGGGTCCGGCTCGTACTTCAGCTCGGTCATCTTGAACATCATCGAGAGGAAGTTGCCGGGGTAGCTGTGGTCGTTGTCGGGATAGACGTACGGCAGCCCCAGGTTGTGGCGGTAGGCGAACGCCGCCAGCGTGGGCACCTTCGCGATGAGCCGTACGCCGGCCATGTGGCGCTCGGTCTCGTCGTCGATGTTGTTGGCGTCGGGGTAGAAGGTCGACAGGGCGCCGACGGTGGCCAGGAGCATCCCCATCGGGTGGGCGTCGTAGCGGAAGCCCTCGACGAACTTCTTGATGTTCTCGTGGACGAAGGTGTGGTGGGTGATCTCGTAGATCCACTCGTTGAGCTGGTCCTGCGTGGGCAGCTCGCCGTAGATGAGGAGGTAGGCGACCTCGAGGTAGGTCGACTTCTCGCACAGCTCGGCGATCGGGTAGCCGCGGTACTCGAGCACCCCCGCCTCGCCGTCGATGTAGGTGATGTCGCTGCGGCAGTTGGCCGTGTTGGTGAAGGCGGGGTCGTAGGTCATGAGGCCGAAGTCGTCCTCGTTGACCTTCATCTGCCGGAAGTCCATCGCCTTCACGGTGCCGTCGCTGATCTCGACCTCGTACTGCTCGCCGGTGCGGTTGTCGGTCACCGAGAGGCTCTCCTTGCCCCCGGCGGTGGCTACGCCCCCGCCGTTCTCCTGGTCCTGCGTCTGGTCGTCGGCCATCCCGTGCTTCCTCCGCTTCGTCTTGGTCCCGCTCTAGGGCTCCCTACCCCATTGTTACGAGTTGGACGCGGCGGCTGCCTAACCGCGGCGCTTGAAGAGCTTCGACAGCCCGCCCAGCGGAGTGCCGGCCCCGCCGCTCTGCGGCGGGCCGAGTGCGGCCACCTCGGCTGCGGTGATGGTCAGTCGCACCGCGCGCTCGGCGGTGCGGGCGACCTCAGGTGCGTCGACGAAGCGGCGCTTGCCGTCGCTGCCGTCGATCACCAAGCCGTCGAAGATGTGCTCGCGCTGGTTGTCCCAGACCTCGGCGACGGTTCCCACCTGCTCGTTTTCGGAGCTGTAGACCGGCGTCCCGCGCTCGAGCGCGGTGTAGTGCACCGCGTAGCCGTCGTCGTCGGGCATCTCAGCGAAGCAGCAGGGCGGCCGACTCCTCGTCGGCCTCCTCTTCCTCCGTCGCGCTGGTGTAGATGCCCGTGCCTATGGCACCGACAACGAGGACGACCGAGATCAGCGTGACCAGGCGCTCGGCCAGGGCCGTCTTCGGGAAGCCCTCGCGGGTGATCCCGAGGAAGGACACGATCACCGCCCAGACCGCCAGGAGGCCTCCGACCACGTGGAAAGCGTTCATCGCTTCGAAAAATATCCCTTGCGCCCGACGAGCGTCCGCACCCGGCGCGGCGCGCGCGGGATGGGAGCTCCGTGCGGGCCACCGCGGCGCGGCCCGCGGGGATCGCGGGGCCGGCGACGGTGGGGGTGGTCGTGGCGGTCGGAGCCGTCGTCGTCACGGGGCTCCTGCTCGACCGGCGGCTGGCGCGTGGCGTACCAGACGAGCCACAGCGCGAACACGATCGGGATCTTCAAGACCACGAACATGAAGAAGAAGGTCCAGCCCACGACAGGTCGATGCTACCGGGAACGGGCTGCTTTCAAAACCTTCTTCGGTGGCTTGAGCTCCAGCACGTACGCCCGCTTGGAGATCCGCTCGGCGTACCCGGCCTTCTCGAGCTTCTTGAGGACCACAGGGCACTTCTTGCAGCGCGGGCGGTCCTTGCAGCACTTCTTCTTTGCCTTGACCTGGGTCGGCACGGGCCGGGGAACGTAGCAGACGCTGTTAGGGCTCCCTAAGTCGTGTGGGCCGTCGTGTAGGTTGCCCCGCAGACATGGCGTCCTCTGCATTCGTCGAGCGGCTCAACGAGCAGATCGGCCACGAGCTCGGCGCTCACAACCAGTACCTCTCGCTCGCCGTCTACTACGACGCCGAGACCCTGCCCCGGCTCGCCTCGTTCTTCTACGCACAGGCGCTGGAGGAGCGCGAGCACGCGATGATGATGGTCCGGTACCTGCTCGACGCCGACGAGGACGCCGTGATCCCCGCGGTCGACGCGCCCCAGACCAACTTCGCCGACGTGGTGGAGCCGGTGGCGCTCGCGCTGGAGCAGGAAAAGCGCGTCTCGGGCCAGATCAATGAGCTGGCGGCGCTCGCGCGGCGGGACTCGGACCTCTCGTCCGAGCAGTTCATGCAGTGGTTCATCAAGGAGCAGGTCGAGGAGGTCGCGACGATGTCCGACCTCCTGCGCGTGGTCCAGCGGGCGAAGGAGAACCCCCTGCTGGCCGAGGAGTACCTGGCCCGCGAGGGCCTCGGGGACGGCGGCGAGGACGCCACCGCTCCGCCCGCCGCCGGCGCCTGACGCTCCCTAGGCGGGCAGGCCGGCGAGCGCGGTCATGCGCTCGAACTCGTTGTAGCGCTCGTCGATCTCCTCGCGCGTCAGCCGGCCGACGCGCTCGGTGCCGAACTCCTCGACGTTGAACGAGGCAAGCGTGGAGCCGTAGACCATCGCGCGGCGCAGCTCCTCCTCCGAGGAGTGGTCTGTGCGCGAGGCCAGGTAGCCGAGGAAGCCGCCCGCGAAGGAGTCGCCGGCGCCGGTCGGATCCACCACGGTCTCCAGCGGGTAGGCGGGCAGCGCGAAGAAGCCGTCGCGGGTGAACAGCGCCGCCCCGTACTCGCCCTGCTTGGCGACCACGGTGCTGGGGCCCATCTCCATCACCGCGCGGGCGGCCTTCACCAGGTTGGCCTCCTCGGTGAGCTGGCGCAGCTCGGCGTCGTTGAGGAACAGGAGGTCGACGCCTCCGACGGTCCGCACGAGCGAGTCGCGCGCGGTCTCGATCCAGAGGTTCATCGAGTCCAGGCCGGAGAAGCGCGCGTGGGACTGCTCGAGCACGCCGCGCTGGACGTCGGGCTGAATGTTGGCCAGGAACAGGACGTCCGAGTTCTTGGAGTCCTCGGAGAGCTTGGGCTCGAACTCGCCGAACACGCCGAGCTGGGTGTCCTCGGTGTGCGCGGTGTTCATGTCGAACTCGTAGTGCGCCTTCCAGAAGAAGGTCTGGCCGCCCTCGACGCGCTCGATGTCGTCGGTGATCACGTTGCGGCCGTGCAGCACCGCGAGCTCGTCGTCGCCGAAGTCGTCGCCCACCGGGCCGACCACGCGGACGTCGGTGAAGAACGAGGCGGCCAGCGAGAAGTGCACGGCTGCGCCGCCGAGCATCTTGTCTCGCTCGCCGAAGGGCGATTTGACGGCGTCAAAGGCGATGGATCCGACCACTGTGAGGCTCATAGGGGCGGTGAGGCTAGCCTGCGCGCGTGCGCGCCGTCCTGATCGAGAAGTTCGGGGGCCCGGAGGTCCTGAAGGTCGCCGATGTCGAGGAGCCCGTGCCCGGTGAGGGCGAGGTTCTGATCGATGTCGCGCGCGCGGGCGTCAACTTCGCCGACACCCACACGCGCGAGAACGCTTACGTCGCGCGCTACGGCCTGCCGCTCACGCCCGGCAACGAGGTGGTGGGCACCGACACCGACGGCCGGCGCGTGGTGGCCATGCTGTCCGGGACCGGCGGCTACGCCGAGAAGGCGGTGGCGCCCGAGCACAGTGTGTTCGAGGTTCCCGACGGCCTCGACGACGGCGCCGCGCTGGCCCTGCTGATCCAGGGCCTGACCGCCTGGCACCTGCTGCGCACCTGCGCGCACCTGCGACCGGGGGAGAGCGTGGTGGTGCAGTCGGCCACCGGCGGGACCGGCGGCATGACAATGCAGCTGGCCCGGATCTTCGGCGCCGGGCGGATCATCGCCACAGCGGGCTCACCCGAGCGCCGCGAGCAGGCGCTGACCGCCGGGGCGGACGCCGCCGTCGACAGCGGGGCCGACGACCTGGCCGGCGCGCTGACCGAGGCCAACGGCGGGGAGCCCTTGGACGTGATCCTCGAGGCGACCGGCGGCCGCGTCTTCGAGCAGTCGCTGGAGGCGCTCGCCCCCTTCGGCCGGCTGGTGGTCTACGGCGTGTCCTCCCGCGAGCAGATCGAGGTGCGTCACGGCCGGCTCATGAAGCACAGCCGCGCGGTGATCGGCTTCTGGCTGGGCCACTGTCTGGGTCGGCGCGACCTGATGGCCGAGCCGCTGGCCGAGCTGTTCGAGCTGGCCGCTGCCGGGAGGCTGGAGCCCGTCGTGGGCGAGACCTACCCGCTGTCCGACGTGCGCCGCCTGCACGAGGACCTACAGGCGCGACGCACCCGCGGGAAGCTCCTCGTCGACCCCCGGGGCTAGTGCGGCGTGCAGGGTCTGGATCGCCACCGAGCCCTCGCCCGCGGCTGAGGCCACCCGGTTCGACGCTCCGTGGCGGACGTCCCCGGCCGCGAACAGCCGCGGCACGCTGGTCTCCAGCAGGAACGGGCTTCGCTCCAGCGGCCAGCCGTGCTCGTCCTCCAGGTCGACGCCGGTGAGCACGAAACCGCGCGAGTCGCGGGCGACCTCGGGCGGCAGCCAGTCGGTGTGGGGCGTGGCGCCGATCATCACGAAGAGGCCGTCGGCCTTCACTGTCTCCTCCCGCCCCCCGGCGCATTCGCGCAGCACGAGGTGCTCCAGCCAGCCGTCGCCCCCTCCGCCCACGATCTCGGTCCCGAGGCGGACCTCGATGTTCGGGGTGCCCTCCACCTGGCGCACGAGGTAGTGCGACATGCCGGCGGCGAGTGACGGCGCGCGGATCACCATCGTCACGTGACGGGCGTAGCGCGCGAGGTGCAACGCGGCCTGGCCGGCCGAGTTGGCCCCTCCCGCCACGTAGACCTCCTGCCCGGCCACGGCCAGGGCCTCCGACGCCGGGCCGCCGTAGAAGACGCCGGCGCCGTTGAGCTCCTCGATGGCTTCGATCCCCAGGCGGCGATAGCGGGCTCCGGTCGCCAGCACCACGGCGCGGGCCGCGACCTCCCCGCTCACCGCGAGGGTGACCTGCAGGTGGTCGCCCACCACGCGCAGGCGTTCGGCGCGCTGCATGAAGGCGAAGTTGGCCCCGAAGACCCAGGCCTGCTGGTAGGCGCGCTGGCCCAGGACCCGGCCGCTGACGCCGCGCGGGAAGCCCAGGTAGTTGCGGATGAGCGAGCTGAAGGTGGCCTGCCCGCCGATGCCGCCCTCGTCCACCACGAGGGTGCTGAACCCCTCCGAGGCGGCGTAGACCGCGGCCGACAGGCCGGCGGGGCCCGCCCCGACGATGATCACGTCGAACTCGCGCTGGTGGGGACCGATGGGCCAGCCGCTGGCCTCGCTGAGTTCTTGGTCGCTCGGGTCCGACAGGAAGCTGCCGTCGGGAAAGACGATCAGCGGCAGCGCAGAGTCCTCGCCGGCCCGGGCGAGTATGGCCTGCCCGTCGCCCGAGTCGGCGAGGCAGAACGAGTGCGGGATCGCGCAGCGCCCGAGCACGCGACGCAGCTGGTGGGCGCGGCCGGACCAGGACGAGCCGACGACGTGGATCGTGTGGGCGGAGGTCCGCTGGGAGTCCGCCCACTCGAGGAGGAAGCCGGAGATGTCCGCGTGGAAGAGCTCGTCCGGCGTGCCCGAGGGCCTGAGCACGTAGTGGTCGATCCGCCCGTCGGCGATCGCCTCGAAGATCGCCTCTCCCGTTGCGGGGTCGCCCCAGCCTCCCCACTCGATCACCAGCCCCCGCTTCGCGTGCGGGTGGAGGTCCCGGGCCTTGCCCAGGAGCTCGGTGCCGGTCATGCCCGAGAGCCACTGGCCGGCCAGCACCAGGGCGACGGGCTCCTCCGACGACGCGAGCTCGCCCAGGCGCGTGACGGCAGCCTCCGCGGAGTCCAGGCACTCGACTCCGTAGTCCCGTGCGTAGCGAGCCCGAAGCTCACGCTGGAGGTCGTCCAGCGCCTGAGGATCTTCCTCCACTGCGACGAGCCAGGGACGCGGCATAAGGCCACAGTAACTCTCGTCACTAACCTCGTCGCGTGACGACGTTCAAGGACCTGGGCCTCTCGGAGCCCCTGCTCGAGGCCCTGGCTCATCTGGGCTACGAAAGGCCCACTCCCATTCAGGAGCAGACCATCCCCGCCCTCCTCGAGGGCCGGGACGTGATCGGCCAGGCTCAGACGGGCACGGGCAAGACCGCCGCGTTCGGCCTCCCGATGCTCGACTACATCGATCCGGACGATCCGGACGTGCAGGCGCTGGTGCTCACTCCCACGCGCGAGCTGTGCATCCAGGTGACCCAGGCGCTGCGCGCCTACGGCGAGCGGCGTGGCATCGGGGTGGTGGCCATCTTCGGCGGCGCGCCGATCCGCGACCAGGCCTCGCGCCTCAAGGAGAACGCCCAGGTGGTCGTGGGCACGGTCGGCCGCGTGATGGACATGATGGGCCGCCACCACCTGTTCCTCGACAAGGCCCGCTACGTGGTGCTCGACGAGGCCGACGAGATGCTCGACCTCGGCTTCCTCGAGGACGTGGAGACGATCCTGTCCCGCGCGCCCTCCGGACGCCAGACCGCGCTCTTCTCGGCCACCATGCCGCCGCCCATCGCCCAGCTGGCGGAGAAGCGCATGTACGACCCGACCACGATCAAGGTCCGGGCGGCCACGCTCACCATCGACACCGTCGAGCAGTTCTTCGTCGAGGTGCCCGACAAGGAGAAGCCCGACGCGCTGACCGAGGTCATCAAGGCCGAGAGGCCCGAGCAGGCGATCGTCTTCGCCCGCACCAAGATCGGGGTGGACCGCCTGGCCCGGCGCCTCAACGACGCCGGTGTGCGCGTGAAGGCCCTGCATGGCGACATGTCCCAGGGCCAGCGCGACGGCGTGATGATCGCCTTCAAGGGTGGGCGCGAGCGGCTGCTGATCGCCACCGACGTCGCCGCCCGCGGGCTCGACATCACCGGCGTCACCCACGTCATCAACTACGACATCCCGAACTCACCCGACATCTACGTGCACCGCATCGGGCGCACGGGCCGCGCGGAGCGAACCGGACGGGCGATCACGCTGATCACGCCCAAGCAACGCGGCGACCTCGAGGCCGTGCGCAAGCACGCGAACACCGACATCGTCGAGTGGTCGGCCAACGGCGGGGCGCCCAAGCCCAAGCCCAAGCAGGAGGAGCCCCAGGAAGAGCGCCAGACGCGCCGACCACGGCACACGAAGCCGCGCGATGACCAAGGCCCGCGGGTCAAGCTCGTGGCCGGGGCGGGCCGCCAGAACGGATTGGAGCCGAAGGACCTGATCAGCGCGATCGTGGACAACTCCAAGCTCGAGGGTGAGCAGGTGCGCAACGTCCGGGTGCTGGAGCGGTTCTCCTTCGCGGAGGTGCCCGCCAACCGCGCCGAGGAAGTGGTGAGCAAGCTGAACGAGAAGGTCGACTACGACGTGGAGGTGGCCAAGAGATGAGCCAGGCGACGTTGCACACGAATCACGGGCCGATCTCCGTCGAACTGTTCGACGAGGACGCCCCCAAGACCGTCGAGAACTTCCGCAAGCTCGCGGATGACGGCTACTACGACGGCCTGACCTTCCACCGCATCATCCCGGACTTCATGATCCAGGGCGGCTGCCCGGAGGGCACCGGGACCGGTGGCCCGGGCTACACGTTCGAGGACGAGTTCAACGACAACAAGGTCGTCCGCGGGGCCCTGGCAATGGCCAACGCCGGCCCGAACACCAACGGAAGCCAGTTCTTCATCGTCACCACCGAGGCCGCGCCGTGGCTGGACGGCAAACACACGGTGTTCGGGCGGGTGGAGTCGGGCATGGAGGCCGTCGACTCGATCGAGAAGGTCGAGACCGGCGCGCGCGACATGCCCGTCGAGCCCGTTGTGATGGAGCGAGTCGAGCTGGTCTAGCGCCGGGTCGTGCTGGCTGCTCTTCCGCCGCCCGAGCCCGCGTACCTCAACCCGGTCTACGGCCGGGTCTTTCCCGACCCGGCCGTTCTGAGGACCCGCGGCCTCTACTACGCCTACGGCACCACGCCCGGTGACCGCCGGCGTGACCTGTTCCCGATCCTGCGCTCGCGCAACCTCGTGCACTGGCGCAAGGTGGGCTACGCGATGAGGCGCTCGCCGCGCTGGGCCACGGGCCACTTCTGGGCGCCGAGCACCCTGCGGCGCGGCAACCGCTACTACCTCTTCTACAGCGCGAAGGCGCGGCGCCCGAACAAGATGTGCGTGGCCGTGGCCACCGCGCGCCGCCCGCAGGGACCGTTCCGCCACCGGGCGCGCCTGGCCTGCGGCGGGAAGGGCGGCTCGCTGGACCCCGCGCCGCTGGTGGTGGGCCGGCGGGTCTACCTCTACTTCGCCCGCACCGACGCCTTCTGCAAGCAATTCCCCGGGCGTTGCTCAGTAGTCGGTATGCGGCTCAGCTCCAACCTGCTGCACGCGCGCGGGCGCCCGCGGCACCTGATCGGGATCGACCAGTCCTGGGAGGGCAACCGGAGCTACGCGATAGTCGAGAACCCCTGGGTGATCAGACGCGGCGGGCTGTTCTACCTGCTCTACTCCGCCAACCATTGGCGGCGCAACTACGGCATGGGCTACGCGGTTTCGCGCTTCCCGCTCGGCCCCTTCCGCAAGCCCGAGGCGCAGCCCTTCCTGCAGTCGCGGCGCGGGATCTTCGGGCCCGGGGGCGGGTCAGCGGTGGTCGGCCCCCGCGGCGGGCTGTGGCTGGTGTATGCCGCCCGGCGCCAGGGCGTGGGCTTCATCAACGACCGTCGCCGCTCGCTGCACATCGACCGGCTGAACGTGGGGGGCGGCAAGGTCAGCATGACCGGCCCCTCGTTCGGGTCGGCGATCCACCCCTGAGCGCCCCGTGATAGCCGTCGCGCTCGGGCTCACCTCGAGCCTGGCCTGGGGGATCGCGGACTTCATGGGCGGCCTGGCCAGCCGCCGGATGTCGGTCTTGATCGTCCTGGCGGTCTCGCAGGTGGTGGGGCTGGTCCTGCTGATCGCGGTGGTGGCCGCGCAGGCCGAGGGACCGCCGGAGGCCCACCACCTGGTGGTCGCCTCGCTGTCGGCGTTCGCGGGCGTGGGCGCGCTGGCCTGCTTCTACCGCGGCCTGGCGGTCGGGACGATGGCGGTGGTGGCCCCCATCTCGGCCACCGCGGCCGTGGTGCCCGTGGTGGTGGGGGTCGCCACCGGCGAGCGCCCGGAGGCGGTGCAGCTGGCGGGAATCGTGCTCGCGGTGATCGGCGTGGTGCTGGCTTCGCGCGAGGAGGTCGAGGGCGGCGAGGGCGGAGGGATGGCGACGGGCGCCGGCCTTGCCCTGCTTGCGGCGCTGGGCTTCGGCCTGTTCTTCGTGCTGATCGACTCCGCCAGCGAGGGGAACGTGTGGTGGGCGCTGCTGGTCAACCGCATCACCGGGGTGGTCACGCTCCTGACCGTCGCAGCGGTGGTGCGGCCGCGGGCCGGCGACTTGCGGCCCTCGGACGCGCGACTGCTGATCGCGGTGGGCTTCTTCGACGTGGGGGCCAACGCCTCGTTCGCCGTGGCCTCCACCGAGGGGCTGGTGAGCGTGGTGGGGGTGTGCAGCTCGCTCTACCCGGTGGTGACCGTGCTGCTGGCCCGCTTCATCCTCGAGGAGCGAGTGCGCGCGCTGCAGCTGGCCGGCGTGGCGCTGGCGCTTGCGGGCGTGGTGGCGATCGGCGCCGGGGGCTAGGCGGCCAGGATCGCCTCGACCGCGGCCTCGGTGTCGCTCAGGTCCTCCAGGACCACGTCGGGGCCGGCGGTTCGCAGGTCCTCCTCGCTGGAGTAGCCGCTGGCCACCGCCACCACGCGCGCGCCCGCCGCGTGGCCGGCGGCCACGTCGAGGGGGGTGTCGCCCACCAGCACCACGTCGCCAGGGGTCAGGTCGACGCCGCGGAGCTCGCGGGCGCGGCCCAGCGCCACCTGCACCAGCTCGGACCGCACGCCGCCGTCCGAGCCGTAGCCGCCGATCTCCAGGTCCAGCCAGCGCTCGAGGCCGAAGGCGCCCAGCTTCGTGGCGGCGTTGGCCTCGATGTTGCCGGTGAGCAGCGACTGCAGCACGTCGTCGCGGCGCGAGAGCTCCTCGAGCACGGCCTCCACTCCGGGGAGCGCGCGGCCGTCGGCGCGGATGGCCTCCCGCTTGCCGTTGAGCGCCGTCTCCAGCTCGCGCCACATGTCGGGCAGGTGGCTCTCGCCGCCGGACACGCTGCTCTGCGCCAGGATCGCCAAGGCGATCTCGTGGTCGGTGCGGCCGGCCATCGGGACCAGGCCCTCGGGCGGGCGGCCGAACACCGCTTCGAAGGCATCGGCGAAAGCCGTGGCGCCGTGTCCGGCCGTATCCACCAGCGTTCCGTCGATGTCCCAGAGAACAAGCTGCATGACAGAGAGGCTGACAAACCCGCAATCAGCCGCCTGCGCGACAATCCCCGGGCTCTAGGCCAGCGAGACGCCCAGCAACCGTTCGAGCTCGGGGAGCGTGGTGTCGGCGCCGCGGTGCAGCACCGCGGTCATGCCCACCGCCTCCGCCCCCTTGCAGTTTTCCTTGAGGTCGTCCACGAAGACGCAGTCGGCCGGGTCGAGCCCCACGCTCTCGGCGCCCAGCCGGTAGATCTCGGGCTGGGGCTTGTGGAAGCCGACCTCGCCGGAGATCACCACGCCGTCGAACATCTCGGGGAAGCTGTCGCGGTTGTAGCGCCCGGCGCCCATCGAGTTCGAGACCAGGCCGGTCGGAACGCCCAAAGCCTTCGCGCGTTTGACCGCTCCCACCATGTCGCCGTCGGGCTCCATGCCCGCGAACAGCCGGTCGATGAAGCCCTCGGTGCGGTGGAGCCCGATCTTGGGGCCGATCTTCGCCGCGAACTCCTCCTCGTCGATCTTGCCGGTCTCCAGCCGCCGCAGGTCGCGGCGCGCCTCCTCGTCGGAGCGGAACAGGTCCAGGAAGGCGTTGGGGTCGAGGCCCTCCCGCTCGCAGAACTCGCGGAAGGAATGGAAGACGTTGGTGGTGAGGACGCCGCCGAAGTCGACGAGCAGGGCCCGGGTCACGCCCACGGATTACCTCCGCGGGGCTTCCAGCCCCGCGGTGCCGACCCATTGCTCGACATCACGTCTCGCTTAATTGCTTGGCCTTCTCCGCGAGCGCGGGTACGCCCTCGTCGAACATGCCGAGGAACTCGTCGTCGCTGTCGCCGGCCTTGAAGCGCTTGTAGTTGCCCTCCATGAACACGGCGGCCTTCCAGGCCGCGAGCGCCTGGTACCAGTTGAGCTTCCCGACCGAGCGACCCGAGCGCTCCTCGTAGCGGGCCACCAGCTCGGTGCGGCTGAGGAAGCCCTCCGCCCGGGTCACCGAGGTCAGCGCCGAGAACATCGTGTCGTCGGACTCGCCGGGCTCGGTCCAGGTGAGGCTCAGGTAGCCCACGTCGGCCAGCGGGTCGCCGATGGTGGAGAGCTCCCAGTCGAACACCGCGACCACCCGCGCGGGCGCCTCGTCGGCGACCATCACGTTGCCCAGCCGGAAGTCGCCGTGGACGATGGTGGCCGGCGGCGACTCGGGCAGGTTGTCGGCCAGCCACTGACCGACCTCCTGCACCACCGGCAGCTCGCGCGTCTTGTTGTGCTCCCACAGGCCGTTGAAGCGGCGCAGCTGGCGCTCGAGGTAGCCGGTGGGCTTGCCGAACCAGTCGAGGCCCCGCTCGCGCCAGTCCACGGCGTGGATCTCCACCAGCGCGTCCACCAGCTCCTCGCCGGTCCGGCGGCGCTCGTCGGGGGTGTCCAGCGCCTCGGGGATGGTGTCGGTGACCACCGTTCCGTGCTCCTCGCTCATCACGTAGAAGGGAACGCCCAGCACGCCCTCGTCCTCGCAGACGGCGAGGATCTCCGGGCCGCGAGCGTTGGTGCCCTCCAGGGCCTGCAGCAGGCGGGCCTCCCGCAGCACGTCGTGCGCCGACGGCGGGAGGGGAGGCCGCGGCGGACGCCGCAGCACCACGCGGGTGTCGCCGCGCTTGACCAGGTAGGTCACGTTGGAGTGGCCCTCGCCGATGCGTTCGGCCTCTACCGGCCCCTCGCCGATGCCCTCGCCGTCGAGCCACTCGGCCAGCGGCTCGCGGACCAGCAGGGGCGGGCGCTCGAGGGCCTCGGCCTCGGCCTTCGTGTCGACCTGCTCGCTCACGCGGGCGCGGATGCTCGCAGAACCTTCGCGTCGGCCGTCCTCCCGCGGTTACCCTGAGTGAGTGCGTCGCTCCCTCGCGCTTTCGCTGGCCGCTGCCTGCCTGCTGGCCCTGGCCGCGCCGGCGGTGGCGCTGCCGGCCACGGTCAATGTCCTCGACAACGATTACGGGCCCCGCGACGTGCGGGTCGTGCCCGGAGAGACCGTCACGTGGAACTTCACCACGGCGTTCCAAGACCACACGGTGACCAGCGATCCCGGCCAGGCCGAGTCCTTCAACTCGGGGCAGCCCCAGACCGGCGGATCGCCGTACTCCCACACATTCAACGCCCTCGGCCGCTTCGTCTACCGCTGCACGGTGCACCCCGACATGGCCGGCGCCGTGACCGTCGCGCCGCCCGACACGACCGCCCCCGCGCTCACCCGCCTCCGCGCCAGCCCGTCGCGCTTCTGCGTACCCGGCCGCGGCTGCCGCCGCGCGGGCACCCGGTTCCGCTTCCGCCTGTCGGAGGCCTCCCGGGTCCGGGGGTCGATCGCCACGGTCCGCCGCCCCGGTCGTCGCCTGCGCAGGCTGAGCGTGCGGCTGCGATCGGGCGATCGCTCGATCCGCTTCCGCGGCCGCGGCCTTCGGCCCGGGCGCTACATCGCCCGGCTGCAGGCGACCGACGGCGCGGGCAACCGCGGGGCGGTCAAGCGGGTGCGCTTCAGGGTCAAGCTGCCCTGAGCGCGGCGCTCGCCGAGGTCACGAACAGCTCGCAGGCCCGTCCGAGCGCCGGGGTCTCGCCACGCTCCAGGCGCTCCAGCGCGAGACCCTCGACTCCGGCCATGACCAGCACCACGCCGGCCTCGGCCTCGGCGCGGCTCGACGGCCCGTCCGAGGTGCCGAGGAACAACCCCGCGACCACCTCCTGCCAGCCGCTCTTCATCTCGCGCATCACCGAGCGCACGTCGCGCTCGACCACCGAGACCGCCGACAGGTCGAAGTAGAGGCGCGGCAGGCGCGGGTCCTCGTCGATGACCCGCCACAGGCCGTCGAGCAGCCCGCTCACCACCTCCTCGACCGTGCCGGGCTCGCCCATGCCGCCCAGCACCTCGGCGGTGATCGAGTCGCGCACCTCGCGCCCCACCGCGGCCACCAGGCCCTGCTTCGAGCCGAAGTGGTAGGAGATCAGGGCCTTGTTCTGGCCGCTGCGCGCCGCCACCTTCGCGGTGGTCAGCCCGGCATAGCCCTCCTCTTTGAGGACCTCGAATCCGGCTTCGAGCACGCGCTCCCGCGCCCCGGACGCCGGCCGTCCGGGGCCGCGGGTTGCCTCCCCCTCAGGCGGCAGCTTGGCCAACGGGCTCCATTCCCATGGCGGCGAGCTTCTTCGACAGCGAGCGCATCGCGTACTCGAAGATCTCCTGGGAGCCGTAGCCGAAGGGCGTCTCGAAGTTGAACGGGTCGTCGGCGTAGGGCGGGGCGAGGGCGAGCGTGCCCACCGGGAGGGTCTCCTCCAGCGTGGCCTGGATGGTTCGGGCGTGGCGCGGGTCGTCCTTGATCGCGTCGGCCAGGAACTTCACGCCGAAGCCCACGTGGCGCGACTCGTCGCGGTTCACCGCGGTGAAGCCCGCCTGGAATCCGGGCAGCCAGCCGTTGTCCTTCATCGAGCGCAGCATGAAGCGGGCGCCGGTCAGCGCCAGCGTGCCCTCGATCACGACCATGTAGACGGTCACCCCACGGACCAGGGCGTCGAAGTCCGAGGGGTCCTTGCGCAGCGTCTCGGCGCAGTCGTGCAGGATCCCGTCGAACAGCTGGCCGTATTCGGGCTTCATCTTCGGGCGCTGGGCCTCTACGTTCTCCGACAGCGTCACCGCGTCCACGCCGAACACCTCGCGATAGAAGCGGTCGAAGAACACCATGTGCTTGGCCTCGTCGGAGATCTGGGTGGCCAGGAAGGCGCGGGCCTCGTGGGAGGGCGCGGCGATCGCGAAGGGCAGCAGCTCCGTGGTCACCCGCTCCTCGCCCAGGAAGAACGACGAGCACGACCACTGGAAGAACATCTTCTGCTCCTCGGTGATCAGGTCGGGGTCGGCCCACTGCTCGGCGTCGAGCGCGAAGTCGAAGTCCTCACTGCTCCAGTGCTGGCGTTGCCAGCGGGCGAACAGCTTCTCGTAGGAAGGAGCGGCCTCCACGATGCGATCCAGGCCGGCCATCACCTGGTCGATGTCGCCGTCGACGAGTGCTTGGGCAGCGCGTGTCTGAGCCATGCCGCCAATTATTACCCGTTCGTTTAGTTAAGGCAAGAGCTCGTCGACGTGGCGGACGTTCTCGACGTCCTCCGCGTCCCCACTCGGCTCGCCCGCGAACCAGGCGTCGAGGATCTCCTCGAGCAGCGCCTCGCTGGTGGTGCGAAGTGAGAGGGCGAGCACGTTGGCGTCGTTCCACTTGCGCGCTCCCGAGGCGGTCTCGGCGTCGCCGCACAACGCGGCCCGCGTGCCCGGGACCTTGTTCGCGGCGATCGAGGCGCCGGTGCCCGTCCAGCAGGCCACCACCGCCTGCTCGGCCCGTCCCTCTGCGACGTCGCGCGCCGCGGCCTCGCTGGCCCACGCCCAGTCGTCGCGCTCCTCGTCGTTCAGCGCGCCGTGCAGGAGCGGCTCGTGGCCGCGCTTGCGCAGCTCGTCGACCACCGCGTCGGCCACGCCGGTGCGCTCGTCGGTGGCGACCGAGACCCTCATCGCCGCAGGCGGGAGCGCTTCCCTCGGACGACGATGCGGCGGCCGTAGGGGTCGTTGGCACCCACGCGCACCTGGTACTGGCCCCGAGGCAGGCGGCGGCCCACCCGCAGGCGGATGGTCCGGCGGCCCAGGCGCGGGTGGAAGACGCTGCTGCGCCCGACCTCCTTCCACACGCGGCGGCGGCTGCCGCGCCGGCGGCGCAGGTGGTACAGCCGCGCGCGGGCGGTGACGAAGCGCTCGCCGAGGTTGCGGACGCCCACCCGGCCGCGGCGGATGCGGCTGGCCTTGCGCAGGTCGTACGGGCGGCCCACTCGGAGCACTGCCCGCGAGCGGGCGTCGACCACCGGGAGCGCCACCGAGGCCTCCCCGACACGGACGCTGCCGGCGCTGCGCTGCAGGTTGTAGACGTTGGTGCCCGAGATGATCTGCAGGCGGAAGCGGCTGCCACCGGTCGCGCGCAGGGACACCGGCTCGAGCGGTCGCTCCAGCACGCGCTCGCGGCCGTCGAGCGTTACGGGGAGAGGGGTGGCCTGGCCGCCGACGACCACGCCGCGGTTGAGGTCCACCACCTGTGCGTACAGGTGGGTGCCCGCAGGAAGGGCGGTGCCCCGATAGCGCAGCCGCAGGCGCGGCTCGCCGATCACGTCGACGGCCCTCGACGGCGAGCCGATGCCCACGTTCACGGCGCTGGCCGACGGTGTGGCGAACAGCAGTCCCCCGCCTCCGGTGGTCCCGGGCGTCACGGGCAGCGTGCCTGCGCCCGAGCCGCGCAGGTCCGAGGTGCGGGGCAGCGGGAAGCGCTGGGCCGAGCGCCAGGCGCCGTCATCGGCGAGCCACTCGAAGGGCGCTCCCGTATTGACCGAGCGCCGGCCCTCGAGGTGGCGCTCGAACCAGCGGACCACGTTGCGCTCGACGTGGCCCTTGGGCCCCTTGGGCGTCTGGCACACGCCATGGCCGCCGCAGAACCACTGCATCTTCAGCGGCACGCGGCCCTTGAGCAGGGCGTGGTTGCTCATCGCCTCGCGCAGCGTGAAGAGGGTGTCCGCCGTGCCCTGGGTGATGAGGGTCGGAATCCGGATGTTCCGGGTCAGGCGGTCCTGAGGCCCGCGCGTGCGCAGGAAGTCCACCGTCGCGTTGGAGAAGCGCCCGGTCGTCGCTCCCTCGGCGAAGGCGCGGTTGATGCGTGGGTCGGGCCGCGCGCTCACTCCCACCCCCGTCAGCAGCGTGCCCCAGCCCAGCTTGGCCGCGCCGTCCTTGTAGAGGCTGGTGAGCAGCGAGTTCCAGGCGATGATCGGAGCGATCGCGTCGACGCGGCGGTCGATGCCGGCGGTCACGAACTCGATGCCTCCGCCGTAGGAGGCGCCGGTCATGCCCACGCGCGGGTCGCCGCGGCCGTCGAGCCGCGCCTCGGGCTGGCGGGCGACGTGGGAGATGAGCGCCTGCACGTCGCGGCCCTCGAAGTGCTGGTCGTCGATCATGATCCGCCCGCCCGAGCCCCCGAACCCGCGCGCGTCCCAGGTCAGCACGTTGTAGCCCGCGTCGACCAGCGGCTTGACGCCCACCATGCCGAACAGCTCGTCCGAGCCGCCGTTGCGATTGGTCTCGCCGCGCTGGCCGTAGCCGTGGCCCAGCAGCACCGTGGGCCGCTTGCGCCCGTCGGCGGGGAAGAAGTGCGTGACGATCCCCGTGCCGTCGAAGGAGCGCACCGTGGCGTCGCGCGTGGCGGGCGCCGCGCCCGCGGCCGAGGGAACCGCGAGCGCCGCCAGCGCGACCGTTGCTGTGATCAGCCTCTTCACGGGGCCGACCATCGTAGCCTCAGGCCTGTGCCCGAGCTGCCAGAGGTGGAGATGGCGGCCCGCCGGCTGACGGCGGCGGCCGCCGGTGCGCGCGTGGAGTCCGCGCTCGCTCCCGGCATGGTCACGATGAAGACCTTCGACCCGCCCCTCGACGCGCTTTCGGGCCGGACGGTTGACCGCGTCGGTCGGGTGGGCAAGATGCTCACCGTCGAGCTCGGGGACCTGGCGCTCCTCATCCACCTGATGTCCGCCGGGCGCCTGCAGCTGTTCGACACCCGCGCCTCGCTGCGCGACAAGGCCTCGCGCCTCCTGCTGCGCCTCGACGACGGGCGCGAGCTGCGGCTGCGCGAGTTCGGCACCCAGCAGCGGGCCTGGGCCAAGCTGCTGCCCAAGGACGAGATCGGCGCCGACGAGAGCGTCGCCACGCTCGGGCCCGAGGCCCTGCCCGTGCCCGAGAACCTGGCGGAGCTGCTCGACCAGCCGCGCCACCTGCACCCGCTGCTGCGCGACCAGCGCACGATCTCCGGGATCGGGCGCTCGTGGGTGGACGAGATCCTCTGGACGGCGAAGCTGTCGCCCTTCCGCAAGGGGTCGGATCTCGAGCCCGGTGAGGTCGACGCCCTGAGCGTGGCCATCGGATCGACGCTTCAGGGGGCGCTCGACCACTACGAGGACGTGCTCGGCCCGACGATCCCGGACAAGCTGCCGATGCCGCTGCAGGTCCACCGCCGCGCCGGCGAGCCGTGCCCGCGTTGCGGAACGACCATCGAGGCGATCCACTTCAAGGACTACGTCATGTGTTACTGCCCGCAGGAGCAGACGGGCGGGCGCGTGCTGAAGGACCGCCGCCTCTCGCGGCTGCTCAAGTGACCGCCACCCTCGGCGACTCGTTCCGCTCGTTCTTCGAGGCGATCGACAAGTTCTTCACGAGCATTGCCGAGATCGAGCTGCTGCCGCTGGTGGTGGCGCTTGCCGCCTTCGCCGCCTACCTGACACTGCGCGCGCGGGCCTCGCTGCACATCCTGCGTGCCGCCTACCCCGACGAGCCGATCCGCTTCCGCGACATCTGGGGCGCCTACTTCGCGGGCTATGGCTTCAACGCGGTGGTGCCGGCCCGCGGCGGCGATCTCGTCCGCCTCTTCCTGACCAAGAACTCGGTGCCGCACTCGAGCTACCCCGCGGTGGCCTCGAGCTTCGCCGTCGAGCTGATCTTCGACCTGACGATCGCGATCCCGGTGCTGGCCTTCGCCTTCACGCAGGGGGTCTTCCCCAAGCCGCCGGACTTCGCGAGCCTCGAGGCTTTCGACCTCTCCTTCTTCGCCCAGCACCCCGAGTTCACGCTCTTCCTGGTCACGTTCCTGGCCGTCGCCTTCGTCACCGCGTTCGGGATTCTCTCCGCGCGCGTGAAGCGCTTCTGGGAGCGCGTGCGCCAGGGCCTCACGATCGTGCGCGACCGCGAGCGCTACATCCGCGAGGTGTGGCTCGTGCAGCTGGCGGGCTGGGGCTTTCGCTTCACCGCGTTCTGGTTCCTGCTCGAGGCCTTCGGCGTTGGCGGGTCGGTGACCAACGTGCTGCTGGTGCTCGGCGTCAACGCGGTGTCCGCGCTTGTCCCCTTCACGCCGCAGGGGGCGGGAGTGCAGCAGGCCCTGCTGGCGAAGGTGTTCGCCGACTCCGCGTCGGGGTCGACGGTCGCGGCCTACTCGGTGGGCCAGCAGGTGGCCATCGGCGCCTTCACCTTCGGCATCGGCTTCCTCTCGATGTTCTTCATCTTCCGGATGCGCTCCTTCAGGGAGGTCATCCGTCGGGGCAAGGAGGAGCGGGAGGCCGAGAAGGCGGCCCGGTCGGCGCCGAGTTAGCTCGCGCCGAAGCCCTCGCGCGCCTCGCGCACGAGGATGACCGCTTCAGGGAACAGCGTGCGTATGGCCTCCCGGACCTCGGCCGCCTGCTGCTCGGCGTTGCCCTGCAGGTTGAGCCGGTTGATGCCGGCGATCGTCATGTCGGCGGCGAGCTTGATGGCGTTGTCGGCCCAGGCCACCTTCTGCGCTCCCTGCATCTGCTCGGCCATCTCGGCGAGGCGCTTGCGGAGCTCGTCCGGGTCGCCGAAGAGGCCGCCGAATGGATCTTCAGAGCTCATGCCTTCCCTATCGTAGACAGCGTGCCGCTCCCGCCCCCCGCGCAGGACGCCACCTGCCTCGTCACCGGCGCATCCAGCGGCATAGGAGCCGAGATCGCGCGTGCCTTGGCGCGGCGCGGGCAGGGCGTCACGCTAGTCGCCCGTCGTGCCGACCGGCTCGAGGAGCTGGCCGCCGAGCTGGGCGAGAAGGTTCGCGCCGAGGTGATCGCCGGCGACGTCTCGTCGGCCGAGGGCCGCGGCGAGATCGTGGCCGAGGCCGGCCGCCGCCGCCTGAATATCGAGGTGCTCGTGAACAACGCCGGCTTTGGCAGCGGCGGGCGCTTTCAGGAGCTGGACCGCGAGCGAGAGCTGGAGATGGTGGAGGTCAACGTGGCCGCCGTGATCGACCTGTGCGGACGGCTGGTGCCCGAGATGGTCGCGCGCGGTCGCGGTGCGGTGCTCAACGTGGCCTCCTCCGCCGCGTTCCAGCCGCTGCCCCGCCAGGCGACCTACGCGGCCACCAAGGCCTTCGTGCTCTCGTTCACCGACGCGCTCACGTCCGACCTGTCGGGCACGGGGGTCAGCGCAACCGCGCTCTGCCCGGGGCCGGTCAAGACCGAGTTCGTGGAGAGCGCCGGGCTGGAGGACGCCGAGGGCGGCATGCCGTCCGTGTTCTGGACCTCCGCCGAGTTCAACGCCGAGGAGGCGGTCAAGGGCGTCGAGAAGGGCAAGCGGGTGGTGGTGCCCGGGCGGCTCAACGCCGCTGGCGCACTAGCGGGTCAGCACGCTCCTCGAAGCGTGCTCCTGAGGGCGCTCGGTCGCCTGACCCCCGTAGACGATTGAGGCTTCGGGCCTTCCTGCTGCTCGGGCTGGTGGCGCTGGCCGGCTGCGGCGGGGACGACGAGCAGAGCTCGGCTCCGGCGCCCCCGCCTACGCGCTCGGAGACCACCCAGACCGACACGGGTCCTGAGCGGGCGCAGGGCGGCCCGCGGGTGCAGACCGTCGCCGACGGCCTGGAGGTGCCGTGGGACCTCGCGTTCCTGCCCGACGGGCGCGCGCTGGTCACGGAGCGCCCCGGCCGGGTGCGCCTGCTGAGCGAGACCGGAAGGCTGCAACGCCGGCCCGTCGCCGAGGTGGAGGTAGAGGATGCCGGTGAGGGCGGGCTCCTCGGTGTGGTGGTCGACCCCGACTTCGAGCGCAACCGCTTCGTCTACCTCTACCGGACCACCTCCGGGGGCAACGAGGTGGTCCGCTACCGGATGTCAGGCGATCGCCTGGAAGAGGACGCGGTGGTGGTGCGCGGCATCCGCGCCGGCGTGATCCACGACGGCGGGCGCATGCGCTTCGGACCCGACGGGAACCTGTACGTGACCTCCGGAGAGGCGGGCCAGGACGACCTCGCCCAGCAGCGCCGCTCGCTCAACGGCAAGATCCTGCGCCTCACGCCGGAGCAGTACCGCGGCGGCGGCGGGCGCCCGCAGGTCTTCTCCACCGGGCACCGCAACCCGCAGGGCTTGGACTGGCAGCCGGGAACCGGGCGTCTCGTCTCCGACGAGCACGGCCCCGACGGCGACGACGAGATCAACTTCCTTCGCCGCGGCGCCAACTACGGCTGGCCGCGGGTGAACGGCGAGGAGGGCGGAGCCGGGCTGGTGGCCCCGGTGGCCGTGTACCCCGAGTCGATCGCGCCGTCGGGGTCCACGTTCGTGCGCAAGGGCGGCTCGGCCTGGAGCGGCGACTTCTTGGTCGCCGCCTTGGTCGGCGAGCAGCTACGCCGGCTGACGATCGACCGCTCTGGTCGCATCACGCGCAACGAGGCGTTGTTCGAGAGGGAGTACGGCCGGCTGCGCACGGTGGTCGAGGCCCCCGACGGCGCGCTCCTGGTGCTCACCAACAACCGCGACGGTCGCGGCAGTCCCAACGACGGGGACGACCGGATACTGCGCGTGGTCCCGCCGGCCCGCTAGCGGGGCCGGACCACGACCCCTCGGCTCGCGACCCGCTCGTTCGCGCCGGGGGCCAGGTAGGTGAGTCGCACGCGTCCGCGTCCGGGCACGCGCACACGCGCGTTGACGTAGGCCCTTGGTCCACGCGCGGTCAGCTCACGCAGCACCTGCCAGCCGCCGCGGCCGCGGAATTCGATGCGCGCGGGCACCCGCGCGTCGTCGCCCGCAGGCCGGAAGGCCCCGAAGACGCGCACCGTCCGACCGCGCGGTCGCTGCGGGGCCACGTAGACCGGCACGCGGTACTCGGCCAGCGCCGGCTTGGGACCGCCCGATGCGGTACGCAGCCCGGACTGCCAGGTGACCCAGCGCCGGCGCGAGCGGCTCGGGCGGCCGCGGACCGGGGCGTCGTCGCGCAGGAGGAACTGGGCGAAGGAGGCCACGCGCGGGTTACGGAAGGCGACGAACTCGCCCCAGCTCATCCAGCCCGCCTGGCGCGAGAAGGAAACCGCGCGGAACGGGTCGGGCGGTGTCTCGTAGCCGAACTCGGTCACCCAGAGCGGCGGGCGCCTGAAGCTGCGCCAGGCCCGCCGCGAGCGGTCGATGACCCGCGCGAGGCGGTTGATCGAGCCGATCACCGTGTCCGTGGGGCCGTGGCCGCGCCAGCTGGGCTCGCGCGTGAGCGTGTAGGGGTGGTGCGCCCAGCCCGGGGCGTCGAAGAGGCCGGGGTGGTCGGCGCGGAAGCGCGCGCGGCCTGCGCCCGTGGCGGGGCAGCCGCGCGCCCGGGCGGCGCGGCCGCGAAGGGCGCGGTAGCGGTTCGACAGGCAGTACAGCTCGCGGACGAAGGCCAGCGTGGGCATCACCGAGTTCGAGGCGATCCTGCTGCGACGCGGCGGGTCGGCGAAGCGGGCGGTCTCGCCGAGCAGGATCGTGTCGCCCTGGTGGCCCGAGCGCTGGAGGCCGTTCCATGCGGCGTCCACCAGCCCCCGGTACAGGTGTGGGGAGACCGGCCGCCGGCGGCTGAACTGGGGCATGAGCCAGCCGGGAAAATTCGGCTCGTTGTAGAGCGACCAGTGGTCCACCTTCGGTAGGCGCCGCACCCCGGGCGCCGGGGCGGGGGTGGCCTGGCCCGGCAGCGGCAGCGTGGGGTCGGGCTGCTGAGGGGCCGGAGGCTGCTCGGGGTCGGGCCAGAGGCCCGAGTAGCGCCTGCCCACCGCCTCGATGAAGTCGCCGAAGGCTCCGGCATCGGGCCGCGTTATGCCCGCCCGCCCGCGGCGGGTGCTGTCCGCCCACGCGGGTCCCGGAGCGCTGACCGTGAACAGCACGCCCAGGTCGAGCTCCTTCGCGATACGGACGATGCGGTCGTAGCGGTCCCAGACGCCGGGCGGGTAGGAGCGCGGGTCCGTCGGGCCCAGGTCGCCGAAGCTGGGGCGGCGCTCGCTGCGGGGGCTCGGCGCGATCAGGTTCCAGAGAACGGTCACCCGCACGCGGTCGGTGCCGAGCGACTTGATCTCGGTGAGCGACTCGCGCAGCTGGGCCTCCGAGGCCGGGTGAACGAGGCGCGGGTCGTCCTGCAGGACCATCTCCTGGTTCGACCGCCCGAGGGCCGAGGACGGCAACGCTGCCGCCACCAGGGCGAGCGCGAGCAGGCGAAGGGGCCAGGCCATCGGCTGTCCGAACACCGTCAGGCCGCCGTGGTCGCGGTGTCGAGCTCCCAGGACAGGCCGTGGTCGCCGCAGTGGTTGAGCAGTACCTCGGGGTCGAACGCCGCGGCCGGACCCAGCGGGCCCGCCGCGTCGTAGCTCGTCGCGGTCATCTGCTCGGCGCCGTGCACGAGCAGCACGGCGGTGATGCCGTAGACGTCGCTGCCGCGCACCACCCCGCGAGTCTCGCGGCCCTCGGCGTCCCGGGCGACCGCCACCACCGTGAACTTCGCGGCGCGCCGGGTCTCCTCGTCGGGCCCCTCGGGCAGGGCGCCGATCGCCTTGTCGAGCAGGCCGCTGAGGGGAGTGCGCAGCGCCAGGCCCAGCGCCGGAAGGGTGAAGGGGACAAGGGGCTCTAGCAGCGGGTGGGGCGAGGCGCTGGAGCTGGTGAGGTACGTCGTGACCGTGCGGGTGTCGGTGTGCCGCGGCACGGTCAGCTGCTCGCCTGCGGGATACGGGGAGACGGCCTGCCGGCCGACCGGCTCGGGGAACGGGAAGCTCGCGCGCTGCACTCCGCGCGGCGCTGGGCGCCAGTCGCCGTCGCGGTAGACCACGGCGTCGTCGCCCATCATCCCCAGCGCCGAGCGCAGCGTTCCGCGGGTGGCCCCGAAGCCCTCCACCGCGTAGGCCACGGTGACCTCGTCGAGCGGCTCGCGGCCGCGCGCGGTGAGGCGCGCGATGCAGTCGCCGGGCGCGTAGTCGAAGCCCATGCCCGGGACGAGGGCGACGCCGCGGCGTTCGGCTTCGTCGCCGTGGCGGTCGAACGCCAGCTTCATGAAGCTCTGCTCGCCGGTGGAGTCGATGTAGTGGGTACCGGTCCGCACGGCGGCCGCCACCACCGGCTCACCCGCCTTGTTGAACGGGCCGGCGCAGTTGATGACCACCGATGCGTCCTCGAGCAGCTCGGTCAGCGACCGCGGATCGTCGACCGACGCGGTGCGGGTGGGAGCCCCGCCGCCGTGCTCGGACGAGACGCGGGCAAGGCGTTCCTCGTTGCGGCCCGCCAGGACGAAGTCGAGCCCTCGCCGGCGCAGCTCCTCGGTTACGAGGCGCCCGGTGTAGCCCGTGGCGCCATAGAGCACGACCGTCACGGCCCGGACGGTATCTAGTCGAGCCGCGTGCTCGGCCGGCCGACGCCCGGCCTGCGCTCCGGCCGCTATAGAGTCGGTCGCGATGGCGCCGCTGACCCCGGACGAGCTCCGCACGCGCGAGCGCGTCGAGACCGTCATCCGGCTGGCCTCCCCGGCCCTCAACCTCGTGCTCGCGGTGGGCGAGCGCATCTCGAAGTTCGTCGAGCCCGACGACCACGAGTACTACCCGCCCCGCGCCTCGGCCCCGGCCGCCGAGACCGACCAGGCTTCACGCCAGACGTGAACCGCGAAGAGCAGCTCGAGTGGGAGGCTCGCTGGAGCCGCCCGGCGGCGGCTGCGGCCGCGGCCGGCGCGTTCTTCCTGGTGGCCTCGTTCGCCTACGGTGTCTCGACACTGGGCAGCGGTAACGCCCGCGGCGAGAAGGCCCAGCAGCTGCGCATCGACGAGCACGCCGGCGACCTGCTGGTGATCGCGGGCCTCAACGGCCTGGCCGTCCTGGCCATGGGCGGCGTGCTGGTCTACCTCTACTACGCGACCCGGGCGCGGCGCCCCGAGCTTCAGAAGGCGGCGCTGGTGCTCGCGATCGCGGGGCCGATCCTCTACATGATCGTCCTGATCGCGCTGAACGTCGTGCGGATCGACATCGCGCACGACTTCGCCGCTCTGGGCGCTGACGAGCAGACCAACCAGGCGGCCAAGCGGCTCGAGGACGACAGCATTCTCCCCGACGTGGGGCTGATCGGCCTAGCCCCGAGCCTGGCCTTCGGCTTCTCCTTCGTGATGATCAGCCTCGGGGCCATGCGCGCGGGGCTGCTCAGCCGCTTCATGGGGATCCTCGGGATCATCGTCGGCGTCCTCTACGTGATCCCGCTGCTCGGGGGCGGGCCGCCGATCGTGACCATCTTCTGGACCGCCGCGCTGGCCGTGCTCTTCCTGGACCGCTGGCCGCAGGGCCGCGGCCCCGCCTGGGCCGCCGGGGAAGCGATCCCGTGGCCCTCGGCGATGGATCAGGCCAAGGCGCGCGAGGCTGCTCAGAGCGACGACGCGCCCGAGCCCGAGGCGCCCTCGGCACCCAAGCCCAGCCGCAAGAAGCGCAAGCGCTAGCGGTCTAGGCGATCGCCGGCGCGTCCGGCAGGCGGTCCAGCGCGGCCGCCATGTCTTCCTCGGAGAACTCGGGGTCCTCCAGCTCGCCACGCAGGTAGGCGTCGTAGGCCGACATGTCGAAGTGGCCGTGCCCGCAGAGGTTGAACAGGATCGTCCGCTCCTCGCCGGCCTCGCGCGCGGCCTCGGCCTCCTCGATCACGGCGCGGATCGCGTGGGCCGGCTCGGGCGCCGGCACGATGGCCTCGGCGCGGGCGAAGCGCACGGCCGCCTCGAACGTCTCGTTCTGGCGGTAGGCACGCGGCTCGATCAGCCCCGCTTTGACCAGCCCGCAGACCATCGGCGAGTCGCCGTGGTAGCGCAGCCCTCCGGCGTGCACCGGCGGCGGCACGAAGTCGTGGCCCAGCGTGTACATCGGCAGCAGCGGGGTCATGCCCACCGTGTCGCCGAAGTCGTAGCGGTAGGCCCCGCGGGTGAGCGTGGGGCAGGCGGCCGGCTCGGCGGCCACGAAGCGGGTCTTGGCCTCGCCGCGCAGCACACGGCGCACGAACGGGAAGGCGATGCCGGCGAAGTTCGAACCGCCGCCGACGCAGCCGATCACCACGTCCGGGTCGACCTCGGCGAGCGCGAGCTGCTCGATGGCCTCCTGGCCGATCACCGTCTGGTGCAGGCAGACGTGGTTGAGGACCGAGCCCAGCGCGTAGTTGAGCCCCTCGTCGCCGGCTGCCACCTCGACGGCCTCGGAGATCGCGATCCCGAGCGAGCCGGTGGTGTGGTCGGCTTGCGATCGCCCGGCGTCGGTGGTGTCGCTGGGTGAGCGCAGCACCGAAGCACCCCAGGTCTCGATCATCGAGCGGCGGTAGGGCTTTTGGTCGTAGCTCGAGCCGACCATGTAGACGCTGCACTCGAGCCCGAACATCGCGCAGGCCAGCGACAGCGCCGAGCCCCACTGGCCGGCGCCGGTCTCGGTGACCAGCCCGCGCACGCCGGCCTCTTTGTTGGCGTAGGCCTGCGGGATCGCGCTGTTGGGCTTGTGCGACCCGGCTGGGGAAACGCCCTCGTATTTGTAGAAGATCTTGGCCGGGGTATCGAGCTCCGCCTCGAGCCGCGTCGCGCGGTAGAGCGGGGTGGGGCGCCACAGGCGCAGCGCCTCGCGCACCGGCTCGGGGATCTCGATCTCCGGCTCCGGCGAGACCTCCTGCTCGATCAGCGCCATCGGGAAGATCGGCGTGAGGTCCGGCGGCCCGGCGGGCTCGCCGGTCTGCGGGTTCAGCGGCGGCACCGGGTCGCCCGGCAGATCGGGCAAGAGGTTCACCCAGTGCGTCGGAATGGACGACTCGGGAAGGGTGATCTTCACGTCCATGGCGGCACCCTACCTCGCGAGCGGCAGCTCGCCTTCCAGCGGCGGGTCCGTCCCGAGCAGCTTGCAGCGGGTCACGGCGTTGAGGATCTCGGGCAGCCCCCGGATGTGGGCGTGAGGGAGGTTGTCGCCGACGCCGTCGGACTCGAACGGCCAGGTGTAGGGCTCGTTGAGGACCTGGTCGGAGTCGCGGTCGAAGCACTGGACCCTCACCTGCTCCGCGCCCTTGGCGGTGCTCGGCTTGTTGAGGTCAGGCGGAACCGACACGAGGATCTCGCGACCTCTCTGCACGTCGTCGTAGAAGCTCACCGTGAGCTTGGGCTCCCCACCGCAGCCGGCGAGCACCACGAGCGCGACCACCGCCGCGCGCAGGATGGTCAGGTCGCCCCCGCGGCCTCGGCCACCTCGCGGTAGGCCTCGGCGGGGTCCTCGCGCCCGAACACCGACGAGCCGGCCACGTACAGCGTGGCGCCGGCCTCGGCGCAGGCCCCCACGGTCGAGGCGTCGATGCCGCCGTCCACGGTGATCGGCGTGCCCTCGCCCACCAGCTCGCGCAGCCGTGCGACCCTGCGCTCGGAGCCGGGGATGAAGGCCTGCCCGCCCCAGCCGGGGTTGACGGTCATGCAGAGCACGAGGTCGGTGATGTCGGCCACCGGCGCGGCGGCCTCCGCGGGCGTGCCGGGGTTCAGCGCCAGGCCCGCCAGGCAACCCGCGTCGCGCACCGCGTCGAGGGCGTAGCGGATGTGCGGGGTGGCCTCCACGTGCACGTTGATCGAGTCGGCCCCCGCCTCGGCGAACGCCGCCACCTGGCGCTCGGGCCGCTCGATCATCAGGTGCACGTCGAGCCAGCCCCCGGCCTCGTGCACTTGGTCGCGCAGGGCATCGACGATCAGGTCCCCGATCGAGATCGGCGGCACGAAGTGACCGTCCATCACGTCGACGTGGATGACCTTCGCCCCGGCGTCCATTACCTGCGCCACCTGCTCGCCCAGGCGGGCGAAGTCGGAGGCGAGGATCGATGGCGCGACGCGCGTGGCGTCGAGGAGCTCGCGGCGCATGGCGGGCAGTATCGCGCCCGCCCCGGAACGACGAAGGGCCCCCATCCCTGGGGGCCCTTCACCACGGTTGCGAGTCCCGCGAGCGCTTACTTCTGCGCCCGGTCCTCCTTCGGGGACTGCACCCGGTTCTCCGCGCCGTCTCCATCCGGAGCGGTGCGTCGCACCACCGACTCGCAGGAGCCGTTGGCGTTGCTCCCGGTCGCGTCGGTGATCACGTCGAGCTGATCGGCGAACACGCGGTCGAAGCCGGCGCCGCAGGTGATCTGGTCGGCCTCGCCGTCGCGGACGCGGAAACGGTCGTTGCCGTTGCCACCGTCCAGCGCGTCGACGCCGGGCTGGGCCACGTCGCCCTTGGCGAGCGCCCACAGCGTGTCGTTGCCGTCGCCGCCGAACGACCGGTCGGCGCCGAGGTTGGCGAAGATGGTGTCGCCACCACCGCCGCCGTACTGGGTGTCGTCACCCTTGCCGCCGGACATGCCGTCGCGGCCTGCCCCGCCGTGCGAGGTGTCGTTCCCGTCACCGCCGTGCAGGCGGTCGCCGCGGAAGTTGCGGCTGCGGGCACCCCTGCGAGCGGCGCTCACCTGACGGTCGCCGTAGAGGGTGTCGTTGCCGGAACCGGCGAACAGGCCGTCGCGGCCGCGGCCGCCGACGAGCAGGTCGTCGTCCTGGTTGCCGATCACGAGGTCGCGGCCGGTGTTGCCGTAGACCTTGTCGTCGCCGGCGTTGCCGAAGACGCGGTCGCCGCGCCGGCCCGGAGCGCCGCCGCCACCGCGAACGGTGTCGTCGCCGTTTCCGCCGCGCACGCGGTCGTGCCCTCGGTTGCCGTCGAGACGGTCGTTGCCGTCGCCGCCGAAGACGCGGTCGCGCCCGGACAGGGCCCGGACGACGTCCTCGCCGCCCTTGGCGTCGATTCGGTCTCGCTTGCTGGTGCCGGTCAGCGTGTTGTCGCCGTCCGTTCCAGTGATCACAGCCGCCATCGCCACGGTTGCAAAGACAGCCGAGATTCCCGCTGCCAGAGCCAGAGTGACGAGGAGGCCCTTGGTACGCTGCCTCACGGGGCATCCTCCTAGTCGGGTTGGTGCCCCCACTAACAGGCCCTACCCCGTCAAAGTTGCGCTGAGGCCGACCTCTTGGCGTGGGTGCGGATCTCGCTGAGGATCCGCTCCAGTCGCGGCTCCGTTCCCTCGTCGACGTGTGTCATCGCCGCCGCCACGGCGGGGTGGACGCCGGCTATCTCCGCGTGCATCGCGTGTGCGACGGCCCGGTACGAGGGGTGCCCCTCGCGACCCGAGCGCAGCTCGATCAGGTGCATCGCCTCGCGCGCGTTGAGGTCGAGCACGTAGCGGATGCGATAGCCCAGGCAGAGCGCGTAGGGAGCCAGCTCGGACCGGCCCGCGGAGACCAGGCGCTCGTACTCCTCGCGCGAGCGCTCGAGGCCGGCGCGGTAGGCGTCCGCCACCCCGGCCTGCTCCAGCTCCTCGGGCACGCCGGCGCCGAGCTCGGGCCCGAGTGTCTGCCACTGGCATGTGAGCATCCGGTGGCGCTGCAGGTCGCGGAAGGCCCCGTAGTCGGAGACCACCTCGAAGCGGTAGGAGAGCGCCTCGAAGCCGCGGCCGGGGCGGTAGCGGCGGTTGGCCCGCTCGCCGACCAGCTCGGCCAGCATCGTTTCGCGCTCGTCGGGCGGCAGGTTGCGCACCGCCTTGCGCGCCTCTTCCTCGGAGCAGGAGGCGGCCTCGAAGAGCAGGGCGGCCAGCAGGTCGTCCTCGCTGCCGCGGGTCTCGACGAGCCGGACGGCCGGGCCGGACTCCGGGCCGCGCTCGCGGTCGAGCCCCAGGCGCGCCGACCAGCGCGATGCCGCCTGGGCGCGCTCCTCCAGGTAGGCGGCCCACTCGCCGCCGCGGTCGGGGCGCTCCACGCGCGCGACGAAGCTCGGCACCACCTGCTGCAGCTCGCTCAGGATCATGTGGCCCATCTCGCGGGCCTCGGGCAGCGGCGAGGAGTGCAGGCGCAGCAGCAACTGCTCGTAGGCCTGGCCGGTGGCGTAGATGCCCATGTGCGAGAGCGAGCCGGCGGGCAGCAGGCCGCGCAGCAGGTCCAGCGCCTTGGCCTTCAGCGAGCGTTGGTGGGCGGCCTCGGGCTCGCCGTCGGCGCGCGGGAAGCGCTCCTCGGCCCACGCCATCACCTGGGGCAGGCACTCGGCGTAGGTGCCGAACAGGAAGTCCATCGCCTGCTCGTGCTCGGGGCCCAGCTCGGGATCGCGCCAGTAGCGGTAGCCGCCGCCGGGCATCGGCTGGTCGTAGGCGATGTAGCGCGTGGACTGCTCCAGGTAGGCCGCCAGGCGACCCCGCTGGAGCACCTTGGTCATCACGTTCGAGACCCACTCGCAGGCGACGTGCACGCCGCCCAGCTGGGCGACCGAGTCGTCGCCGTAGCCGAGGAAGATGCGCTCGTAGAGCTTGCGCGCCCGCTCGCCCTCGGCGCCGTCGAAGGCCGCCCGGGCGCCGCCCTCCAGATCGCCGGCGAACTCGTCGAGGAACAGCCGGCGCAGCGTGCCGGGGTAGCGCGAGTAGCGCGCGAACATCGCGCCCTTCACCGTCTCGGGAAGGTTGACGAGCGCGAAGACGGGCCGGTCGAGGTTGGTGAAGTGCGGGGCGAGCGCGGTGCGCTCTTCCTCGCTGAAGCTCTCGACCGGGTAGTCCAAGGGCGGCCAGTCTAGGCGGAGTCCCGGCGGGCTGAGGTCAGCTCAGCTGGCGCTCCAGCACCGGCTCGATCGTCGTGTGGTTGTCGTCGTCACCGAAGACCTTGTCGAGCCGGATCAGAAGGTCGCGGCCGTCGATCATCAGCGTCGAGAACTGGTTGTCGAACCAGGGCCCGTCGCCCACCTGGCGCCAGCGCACCTCGGGGTCGCCGACGCCGGCCAGCCGGCGCAGAATCCGGGCCGCTCGCATCATCACCGGGCTCATCGTGGAGCGGATCACGCGCCGCTCCTTCTGGTCCAGCGGGTTGCGGAAGGGAGAGCAGACGGCCTGGTAGACGCCGCTCTTCACCCCTGACCCCTTCTTGAAGCCGACCTCCTGCAGGTAGGCGTGGTGCACGTCGCCGGACAGGGTGAGGATGGTGGCCGGCGGCTCGCCGCGCTCGCCCGAGCCCACCGCTCGTTGCAGCTCGCCGAGGCGGGTGAACGACTCCCGGAAGGCGGCCCAGTGCTCCAGGTCCACCGCCTGGCGGACCTTCTCTCCCGCCCAGGCCGCCGGCTTGCCCCAGGCGCCGTCGCAGATCGCCTCGCTCGCGGCCTCGAGGTCGTGCAGCGCGGGCATCAGGAGCCAGGGCAGCGAGGTCGCCAGCAGCAGGTGGTCGAAGCCTCCGGTGGCGACCTCGTCCAGCCACTTCCACTCCGCCTCGTCGAGCATCGACCGGTGGCCGGGGTCGAGCACCCGCCCCGCGCGCGAGTCGATCACCACCAGGCGGGTGTCGCCCAGGTCGCGGTAGAAGCTCCAGCGAGTGCCGTCGGGCTCGCGGTCGGCCTTCATCGCGAAGTCCCGCAGTATCGGCGCGGCGTCGTCGACCTCATGGACCCGGTGGTAGAGCCCGTCGTCGTGCAGGTCTCGCGGGCGCAGGTTGCCGATGTGCTGGTAGACCCAGTACGACATCAGCGCCCCGATGATGTGCTCGTCCCACAGCGGCCCGGTGCGCATCTGCTCGAGCCAGGTGGCCGAGATGTTCCAGTCGTCGTGGACGTCGTGGTCG
>CAWEOW010000022.1:0-468708 GCA_963810745.1 uncultured Thermoleophilaceae bacterium | reverse complement strand
ACGGCGTCCACATTCTCCTGCGACATCGCCTACTCCGACAGGCCCGCGGCCTCGAGGGCCTGCTCACGGTCGAAGTACCCGCGCCACCGCACCAACTCGTTGTCACGGAGCGTCCAGACGTGGTACCAGCGCCGCTCGAAGGACAGCCCGCTTCCTCGGCCGGTACCGCGCTCGACTATGTCGATGAACACCTCGTTTCCGTTACCGATGATCTCGTTGGCAACGACGGCGTAGTCGGTCCAAGTGCCCCAGTAGCGCCGGAAGAACTCAAGGACAGCTTCCCGGCCTCGGAAGAGCTCCGCGAAGTCGGGCAGGGGGGTTGCGCGCATGTCGTATTCGATGTCCTCGCTGAAGAGGGCGTAGAAGGCGGAAGGGTCTGCCGACGCGAACACCCGGCGCGCCAGTTCCACGTTCTCCTGCGACATCGCCCACTCCGACAGGCCGGCGGCTTCGAGGGCGTCTTCGGGGGTCCTGAAGAACTTCAACTTCACCAACCTCCCGTTCCGGAGGGTGAAGATGGTCCCCGAACGACGCTCAAACGGCGCTCCACTCCCGCTTCCCTGCCCGCGCTCGTTCGCGACGACTACGACCTGGTCCTCACCAGCCTCAATGATCTCGGTGGGCTCCAAGACGTACTCGTCCCACATGCCCTCGTAGTCGCGCCAGAAGTCGATCACGCCAACCTTGCCGTGAATGATCCCTTGGTAACCAGGGGTCATCGGGCGAATGTCGAGTTCGACCTCCTTATCGAGAAGGTCGAAGAACCGATCGGCCTGGCCGAAGAACCACCGGACGATCTCCACGTTCTCCTGCGACATCGCCTACTCCGACAGCCCCGCGGCCTCGAGAGCTTCGGGCTTGGTGCGAAACAACGCCCACCAGCCGACCCTTCCGTCGCGTATCGCGGTGGCTTGCCACATCGTCTGTTCGACTGGGACGCCGCCGAGCCTCCCGACGATGCGCAGGTGCATGACCCCCCTGCCGTCCGGGCCCGCGATCAGTTCGAGCACTTCCCAGCGCACGTCTTGGAAGCTGGCAACGACCGTCTTCCACCAGTCCCGCACCCCCTCGCGTCCTCGGAAGCTTGCGCCCTCGGCCTCCGCGATCAAGGACGTGAACTCGACGTCCTCCGCCATGAGCGCCAAGAAGCCGTCTATGTCGGCAGCATTGAGCGCCTCGTAAGCGGCCTCCGCGAGGGCACGCAACTCCGCGGGCACGTCCTGCTGCGACATCGCCGGCCCAGTATCTCGCGTCCTCAAGCGGCGCAGGGGCGGGCGACCCCCTTCGCGCGTCCGGAGACCGCCGTTGTGGCTCCGTTTGAGGAAGGTCCACCACCACCCGGGAGGGAAGAGTGGTGAGCGCGAGCGCGGAACCCCGCACCTGCACGGTCGACGGGTGCGACGCGAAGGCTCACGGCAGGGGGCTGTGCCGCAATCACTACGACGAGCGGCGATACCTAAGAACAACCGGCCGTGATCCAGAGGCCAGGGCGCGAGCTGCGCGGGAGCACTGGATCGAGACAGAGCTCTGCCGGGGAAGCGTCCCGGACTGGGCCTCGCCCCACGGCAATCGAAGAGCGACGGGCGGCGTGGGAAGAACGCCGCGAAGCCCTAATCCACGAGTACGCCGAGCGCGGAGTCTCCGGCCACCGTCCGTGGGCGTGGTGGCATTACTTCGCAGAGCGCCCCCAACACGTCATTGGCTACGACGACTACCGGCGCTCAGCCGAGGGCAAATCGACCGAAGGACGGGCGGACCTCTACGACGAATACGAGCTGGAGCCGCTGCTCTTTCTCGCGTCCATAGGAGAGCTGCGCGACGACGAGTTGGCCGAGCTCAAGGACAGAGCGGATGAGGCTCGGCCGAGGATCGGGACAGGCCATGAGCGGATCGGTTCGGGAGGAGTTGACCGGGCTGATCGGCGGCGGGTCAAGTTGTGGGAGGCCGTCAGGGCCGCGCTCGACCTAACGGATCATTGATGACCGGGCCGGAACTGCTGCTCCCGAGACGGTCAGCGCTAGCAACCCTCCGCGCGCGCCTCCTCGTGCAGCACCTGGACTCTTCGCTCGGCTTCCTGGAGCTTGAGCTGGACTTCCTCCATGCGGCGCCGCGAGCTTCGCAGGTCGGGCGCGATCTTCGCCCGCTCTTCGGGATAGATGCGCGTCTGCCGTTCGAGTGTGTCAATCAACTGTGTCCCACGTCGAGCCAAGCGAGCCCAACCATCACGGCTTTTCTCCATGTCGCCCATCGTTTCCTCGATATCAGGGCAGGGATCGAAATCTCGCTCACGCCGCTGGGGCCGTTCGCTGCCCACCGCTCCCGGAGGCAGGGCGAGACGGGCGCACGTCTTGAGTCCCAGCTTCGTCAGAACACCCGCGAGTTCTCGCGAGTGGGCCAGGTTCGCTCGGATGAAGCGCGTCATGGTGCGCGGAGGATCGTCCGACTTGCGCAGCGCGTCGGTGAGGTCGTTGGCGATTTGCCTGTCCCTGTCATGCAAAGTCCCGAGACGAGCGTGGAGGGCTTCCAGATGCGGTGGCGGCTTAAGGGCCTCGATGCGATCGGCGTAGCTGTAGATGCGGTCGGATGTCACCCCGAAGGACCGGGCCAGGTCCTCCCGCCGTCGGGGAGGCGGCATGGCATCAGCCGCTCGCTGCATCTCGACACACAGGGCATCGCCTTGCTGGCGATATTCCGAAGCGGTCAGGGGCGGATCATCCGAGCTCGCCGTGCAGCCGCCGGCTACGGCCAGAACCACAACGAGCGCTGCGAGCACCGGGCCGAACGCCCGCGCGCGACCCTTTGGCGGTGGGGAGTTCATCGGTCAGCGCCGGCGCAGCCGAGCGCTCCAGGTCACGTCGCCCGTGTCACAGCGGTCGAAGACCCCTTCGTCGGACTCGAACGCGGCGGACCGGTCCAACAGGACGCTGCGTGCCCGCCAGTGTCCGCGCACCCGCCGCCTGGTCACGAACCTCCCGCTGAACTCGTACCGCGTGACGTCGAACAGCCGGCGCCGCTTGCCTTGGCCGTCGACGATGGGCTCAAAGAGCTCCTCGGCGTCCTCGGAGGACACCTCGGTGGCCCGAAATCGCCCGCTGGGAGAAACCCGCGCCTCGAAGTGCAGGGCGAACAACGTCAACCGCGGCCCGCCTCCGCACTGGGCGCGGAGGTTGGTTTCGGCCGAGCTCTGGCGTCGCACACTGCGCCGGCTCATCTTGAGGACCACGCCTCGGTTCTGCGAGGTCTTGCCCCGGTAAGTCGCCTTCTTGAACGGCACCGCAGCCGACCCCACAGACGGACTCACCGCGAGGACCACCCCCATGCTCAAAACGATGGCGAAACAGATGGGGGGCCGGATGGTCAAAGGACCGCTCCTTATGTGCTCGTGGCGTCCTGGCAACGCTACGCCTGCCCCTCGCGAGCCGCAAGGAGCCTTAATGGGCCACCGCATTGCTCCCGCTTGGGGTGCCAGAACCTCCACAAAGGGAGGCCGGCGCAGGTCGAGAACACCGGAACGTGGAGCCGGAAGCCCTGGACTACCCCGAAGCGCTCGCTCGCCTCACGGCGATGATCGGTCAGCAGGTGGAGGTCACCGTCCGCGGAGTCCGCAGCAAACCCCCGATCGTCGTGGACCTCGAGGGCGTTCTCCAGCAAACCGATCAGGTCGAGGACGCGGAGACGATCGGCTGGGATCCCCAGGCCCTACGGCTGGGAGTGGGGGACGCTCGCATCACCCTGCACCCCGACCACTTCATCGACGCGGTGCATACGCCAGCCCCTCAGGGCGGCTGGCTCAAGCTGGTCATGGGGCAGGTGGAGATCGACTTCTACTACTGACCCTGGCGAAGGCGCTTGGCGGGGCAACTGAGGCACCGCTAACGCGATCTCTCCCGTTCCCTCGCAGGGGTAGGGCTTGACGATGTCAGCGCTTGACCTCGAGCCGGGCATCCTCGCCCGAGCCGCTGAAGCACAACTGCCACTGGTTGCGCCCCGCCCCACCTTCCCGGTCGTAGAAGATGCACTCGCGACCCCCGATCCCGCTGCTCTCAGTGCCGGCTGGCGAGCCGAGCTTCTCCTCGACACCGGCGCGGGTGGTGCCGAGCTCCACGGACTCGACCTCGCTGGCGCTGAGCGAGTCGGAGAGAAGACCTTGGAGCGTGCCGCCAACGGCCCCGATCACGAGGACGGCGGCGAGTGGCACATACCACCACTCCCACCACCACTCCTGCATCTCCTGCAGGGCCGTCCCAAACTTCGACTCAGGCTTCGGCTCCCAGACGTCACCGGTCCACTGGTTGCCGTTCCAGTAACGCTGACCCGGCCCCTGCGGATTCGGATACCAGCCCGGTGGGGTCCCTTGCGGTCCCTGCGCTTCCAATCTGCCTCCCTAGCGGCGGTTGGCGCGAGGGGTCGGACCCTACCCCAGCCCTGCCTGGTCGATGTCGTTGGACTGCTCGGAGGTCGAGCGCCGTTAGGTGGCCAGCGCCCGGAGGGTCCGCACGGCCTCTACATCGGGCAGACGCTGCAGCGCGAGCGCAGCCTGCTCTACCTCGCCCAGCGTGATCCCCGGCCGCTCGAGCAGCAGACGGGCCAGCCAGCGAAGCGCCGCCCGCTCGTAGACCTCGGGGTTCGCGCGGCGAAGGAGTTCGCAGACCTCGAGGGCATCGCGCAGCGGGACCGCCGGAAGCTCGGCCGCTGCCGCTCTTACCTGCATCAGGTTGCCGGAGTCCAGGGCTCGCTTGAAGCGGGCATAGGGCGAGCCCTGGCTGGTCACGAACGTATGTTCGCATCCCGGGAACCGAACCGCACCGGAGGCGCAAGCCAGCGGGTTCCCAGGGTGGGCTGGTTCACGCTGGGATGCAGGGGTTGCCTCGCGAGGCTCCTGATGCCTCACTGTCCTGAGGGCTCCCTTGAGGAGCTGAGGCGGCGGGGCTCCTCTTACCCCCCTGGGGGTGCGGCCTCCCTTGAGCAATCGCCGAGGGCTCGGCTCCGCCTCCAGCCCCTCGGGGTTCTGCGGGACCTGACTAACGCGCATACCAACGCGCGCGAGGGATGGACGAGGCGAATACCGCCTTAGTAAGCGGGATAGAGAGGTACCGCCACGGGGATTCGAACCCCGGTTTCCGCCGTGAGAGGGCGGCGTCCTAGTCCCCTAGACGATGGCGGCCTGAAGACCTGGCGATGATAGCGGCCGACCGACCGTCCGCCCGGGGGCCTTAAGGCCGCGTTTCGGTGGTCCTGCGACCCTCGTCGGGTGACTCGACGGCCCACCGCACTCCTGTCCGCCGCCGGCGGATGCGCGGCTCTTTTCGTGCTGCTGCTCGTGCTTGCCTACGGCTCGACGGCCGCCCGGCGGGCCGACGCCACATCGCTGATCGGGTTCATGAGCGTCGAGCCCAACGGCGGCTCGGTCCCGGACTACCTGGCGAACCTCGGCGACCCCTGGGCGGTGATCCTCCTGGGCGCGGTGCTGGCCGGGATCGCCGTGCTGCGAGGCCGGCCTCGCGTGGCCGCGGTGATCGTTCTGCTGATCGGCGCCACCAGCGTCTCCAGCCAGCTGCTCAAGGCCTTCCTCGCCTACCCGCGCTACGAGGCCGCCGACAAGGGCGCGCACGTCGCGCCCGAGGCCTTCCCGAGCGGCCATTCCACGGCCGCGATGGCCATCGCGCTGTGCCTCGTCGTCGCCGTTCCGGCCCGGCTGCGTCCGCTGGCCGCCATGGTCGGCGCCGGCTTCGCGCTCAGCGTGGCCTTCAGCGTCATCGCGCTCGGCTGGCACTTCCCCAGTGACGCCGTCGGCGGCTTCCTGCTCGCCGCGGGCTGGGCGCTGATCCTCCTGGCCGGCCTGACGGCGCTCGACGAGCGCTTCCCCGCCCGCACGGGCCGGTCGCGCGCCGCGGCCACGGTGCGCCAGGTGACCGAGGGCCTCACCGCGGCGGGACTCGTGGCGCTGGCCGCGGCCGGCCTGCTCGCGCTCGCCTTCATCGCCTTCGTCGCGCTGGTCCAGCCCGGAGGCCTGCTCGGCGTCGCCGAGCGGCATACGGGGCTGGTGGTCGTGGCTCCGCTGGTCGCCGCCGCCGCGGTGCTGCTGCTGTCCGGCCGTCGCCATGTTCAGCCGCCGGCGCTAGGACGCCGCCCCCGGTCGGGGGTATGCTGGCCAGCGTTCATACGGCCGGTGGGCCAGGGAAGTCCGGTGAGAGTCCGGCGCGGTCCCGCCACTGTGACCGGGTGCAGAAGGCGCCGCACGACTGCGGTCAGCCACTGGGAGCCACCGGCTCCCGGGAAGGCGCGGCGCAACAGCCCGGAAGCCAGGAGACCTCTCTCCGGCCGCATCAAGCGATCCCTCGGAGAAAGGGAAGACCATGTCCTATAGCCCCGCCCGCCTGGCTGCGCTCGCAGCACTGGGCGCCCTGGCCCTGGCCCCTGCCGCGCAAGCCGACCCGGTCTCGGTGAAGCTGCGCGTGGAGGGCAAGACCGGCACGATCTACGAGAAGGCCGTGACCACCGACGGGCACGACGTGTCCACGCCCTCCAGCAACGGCGCCCACAAGTGCGACGGCACCAACGGGGGCGCCAGCACGGTTCCCGGGCCGACCTCCACCGCGACCCTCGACGACGGCGCGAAGCAGGGCGGCTTCACCTTCGACGGCACCTGGAACACCGGCTTCGAGGACTTCCTCCTCAACCGCGTGGGCCCGGACTCGAGCACCGACTCCGAGTTCTGGGGGCACTTCAACAACTTCGTCTCCTCGCAGGTGGGCGGCTGCCAGCAGCGCGTGGGCACCGGCGACGAGGTGCTGTGGGTCTGGGACGCGTTCTCGAAGGCGCACGCACTCAAGCTCAGCGGCCCGGCTTCGGCCCGCACCGGGCAGAGCTTCGGCGTCCGTGTCACCGACGGCGGCACCGGCGCGCCGATCTCGGGCTCGTCGATCGGCGGGAAGCTGACCGACGCGGACGGCCGCGCCACGCTGTCGTTCGCGAAGGCGGGCGTCTACCGGCTGAAGGCCACGCGCGCGGACTCCGTGCGCTCGCCGCTGCTCACCGTCTGCGTGGACCCGGCCGGCGCGCCGGCCTGCACCAGCGGCGACAAGAGCTCGCCCTCGATCGAGCTGCTCTCCGCGGGGGCGGCCGGCGGCTACGCCAGCGACCGCTCGACCTCGCGCAGCGTCGAGCTCTCCTGGCAGGGCGACGACGGGACGGGCAGCGGCGTCTCGCGGTACGACGTCGAGGTCCGCGAGACGGCCTCGGCCACCAAGGCGGCAAGCGACTGGAGGACACTGTTGGACGACACGACGAAGGTCAGCACCCGCTTCCGCGGGCGCCCCGGCCGCCAGTACGAGTTCCGGGTCACCGCGATCGACCGGGCGGGCAACCGCCGCTCGGCGACCGGTGAGGAGCTCCTCATTCCGGTCGACGACCGCGACCGCAGCCTCATCCGCTTCTCGGAGGGCTGGAAGCGGCTGCAGCGCAAGGGCGCCTGGGGTCGCCACGTGGTGCGCTCGACGCGCCGCGGGGCCACCGCGAAGCTCCGCTTCCGCGGCACGCGGCTGGCGCTGATCGGCCGCAAGCTGCCCAAGGGCGGCCGGCTGCGGGTGAAGATCGACCGCGGCACGCGGACCATCCGCCTGCGCGGCCGGCCGCGCCACCGCCGGGTGCTGTTCACCTCGCGGCGCCTGCGCCCGGGCGTGCACGGCGTGCGCGTGACCGCGGTGGGCGGCGGGCCGGTCGAGCTCGACGCCGTGGGGGTGCGGCCGTGAGCGGGCGCATCGCGGTGATCGGCGGCGCGGGTGCCGCGGCGGCCGCGCTGGCCCTGGCGGGCGGCGGCTCGTCGGCACCGGACGCGGACGCGGCCAAGCGCCGCCCCGCGCCGGTGGTCGAGCACTTCGTCGTGTTCCGCAACGGCTCGTACCGCGCCAAGCGGGTCAGCTCGCGCGGGCTGCGTGTGCGCGTCGGGCGGCGGCGCTGCGCCGTAGCCACGGGCACGCCGCTCGCGGCGCTGGTGCGCGCGCGGCCGTCGCGTCGCATCGGGATCAGCGACTACGGGTCCTGCTCGCGCAACGCGGCGGACAGCGCCCAGCTGTTCGTGCGCCGGATCGCGGGCGACGTCAACCGGGCCGATCGCGGCTGGGTCTACAAGGTCGGCCGCAAGGTCGGCACCACCGGAGCCGCCGACCCGAGCGGCCCGTTCGGCCGGCGCCGCCTGCGGCGCGGCCAGCGGGTCACGTGGTTCTACTGCGCCGTGGCCAGCAATTGCCAGCGCACGCTGGCGCTGCGCGTGTCGGCGCCGGGCGGCGGAGCCGTCTCGGTGCGCGTGGTGGCCTACGACGACCAGGGCAAGGGCGTGAACGCCGGAGGCGCCGAGGTGCGCCTGGGCGGGCTCATCGCGACCACCGACGCGCAGGGGCTGGCCTCGTTCGCCGGCGTGGCTCCCGGGCGCTACGGCATCCGGGCCACGCGTACGGGCGAGGTCCGCACCTACCCGCAGCGGGTGACGGTGCGCTGATGCGCAGGGGCCTCGCCCTGCTGGTGCTCGCCCTCGGCCTGGCCGGCTGCGGGCTGGGGGCGGGCGAAGACCGGCCGGGCGGGGTCCAGCTGCGCGTCACACGGGACTTCGGCCGGCAGGTCGTCGACCAGCAGAACCGCTCCGAGCTCAAGCAGGGCGAGACCGTCATGCGCCTGCTGCGCTCGACCCAGAAGGTCGAGACCCGCTACGGCGGGCGCTTCGTGCAGGCGATCAACGGCGTGAGCGGCGGCGGGCCCGAGGGCCGGCGCGACTGGTTCTTCTTCGTGAACGGGATCGAGTCCGGCGAAGGCGCCGCCGAGTACGACCTGCACCAGGGCGACCGGGTGCAGTGGGACTACCGCCAGTGGCGAGCGGCCATGTCCATCCCGGCGATCGTGGGGGCGTACCCGGAGCCGATGCTGAACGGCGTCAAGGGGAAGCGCTTCCCGGTGCGCGTTGAGTGCGCCGACGAGGGCGGTGAGGCGTGCGGAGAAGCCAAGCGCCGGCTCCAGGACGCCGGCGTGAAGGTCAGCTCGTCGGCCTTCGGGGCCGACGCCACGCGCAACGTGCTGCGGGTGGTGGTGGCGCCCTGGAAGGAGGCGCGCCGGATCCAGGCCGTCGGCCGGCTCACCGGAAAGCCCGACGAGACCGGGGTCTTCGCCCGCTTCTCCGGCGACCGGCTGCAGTTGCTCGACGAGAACGCGCGCGTGGCGCGCACCGCGCCGGCGGGCACCGGGTTGGTGGCCGCGCTGAAGCCCGCTGCCGAGGAGATCCTCTGGGCGGTCACCGGCAACGACGACGAGGGGACACTGCGCGCCGCCCGCAGCCTCGACCGCGAGACGCTCGCCGACGCCTTCGCCGTGGCCGCCACCCCGCAGGGGCCGGAGGACCTGCCGCTGCGATGAGGCTCGTGCCCGTCTACCGCCCGCGCGCCAGCGCTCTGCACGCCGCTCGGGCAGGCGCGGCGGCGGGCCTGTGCGCCGCCCTGGCGCTGACCGGCGCGTTGTTCGAGCACCCGCTGATCACCGGCGCGGTGATCGTGGCCGCCTACGCCGCCGGGGCCGCCGCGGGCGTGGCCAAGGAGATGAACCGCGTGGCGCTGCTGGCGCTGCCGCTGGTCCTGCTGGTGACGATCGTGAACCCGCTCGTCTACTCCGAGGGCGACACGCTGCTGATCCGCGGCGGCGAGTTCCTGGGGCGCCAGTGGGACGTGACGCTGGAGGCCGTCGGCGCCGGCGCGCTCGCCGGCCTGCGCGTGGCATCGGTGGTCATGGCGCTGGGGCTCCTGTCCGCCGCCGTCGACCCGGATGCGCTGCTGCGCCTGTTCCGCCGCGTGTCGTACCGCTCTGCCCTCAGCGCAGCGCTGGCCGTTCGGCTCGTGCCCGTGCTGGCCCGCGACGCGGGGCGCATGGGGGAGGCCGCGCGCTGCCGGGCCGAGCCGCCCCAGCGCCTGCTCGTGGCTCGCGCCGCGCTGTCGGGCGCGCTCGACCGCGCGGTGGACGTGGCGGCTGCGCTCGAGGTCCGCGGCTACGCGTCCGCCGAGCCGCCGCCGCGGGCGCGCAGGCCGTGGTCGCGGCACGACATCGCCGTGGCGCTCGCAGCGGTCGCCGTGCTGGCGGGAGCGATCGCGGCGAAGATCGCCGGCGTGGCAGCGGTCGAGGTCTATCCGAGCTTCGAGGTGCCGCTCGGCCCGGGGGTGCTGGCGCTCGCGGTGGGGATCGTCGTGGCGGCGACCGCGCCCCTGATCGGCCGCCCCGCGCGCCTGGGGGTGGCCCGTGTCTGAGCCGCTGGTGCGCGCCGAGCGCTTCTCCTTCACCTACGCGGAGGCCACGCGCCCGACGCTGAGCGACATCGACCTCGTGCTCGAGCCGGGGAGCTTCACCGTGCTCGCGGGGTTGTCGGGCTCGGGGAAGTCGACGCTGCTGCGTGCCCTGTGCGGGCTGGTCCCGCACTTCCACGGCGGCGAGGCGTCCGGGAGCATCGAGGTGGCGGGGATGAGCGTGCGCGAGCACGGCCCGGCCGATCTCTCGCGCGCGTGCGGCGTTGTGATGCAGGACCCCGAGCGCCAGGTGGTGCTGGGCGGGGTGCGGGCGGAGATCTCCCTGCCGCTGGAGCACCGTGGCGAGCGCCCCGAGGCGGTGGCTCGCGCGGTGGAGGAGGTGGCGCTGGCGCTGGGCATCGAGCGGCTGCTGGACCGCCGCACCGACACGCTGTCCGGTGGCGAGCTGCAGCGGGTGGCGCTGGCCGCGGCGCTGGTGCATCGCCCTGCGCTGCTGCTGTTGGACGAGCCCACGTCGCAGCTCGACCCCGTGGCCGGCGACGAGCTGGTCTGGCTGCTGCGCCGCCTCAACGAGGACTGGGGCACGGCCGTGGTGATCGCCGAGCACCGCACCGAGCGCTGCCTCCCGGCGGCCGACCGCGTCATCGCCCTCGAGGACGGGCGGGTGAGCTGCGACGCCGCTCCGCAAGGGTTCCTCGAGCAAGCGCCGCCGCTGCTGGCGACCCCGCTGGCGCGGCTGTTCGCCGGCGCGGGGCTGGGTCCGCCGCCGGTGTCGGTCAAGGCCGCGCGCGAGGCGCTGCGCGGGGCGAGCCTGGCCCCGCCCCGCGGCCGCCGTCCGGAGCCGACCGCCCGGGGCGACGACGCCCTGCGGCTGCGCGGCGTGTGGGTCGAGCTGGAGGACGGGCCCACCGTCCTGCGCGGGCTGGACCTGCGCCTGGCCGTCGGCCAGCGGGTTGCCCTCATGGGCCGAAACGGCGCGGGCAAGAGCACGCTGCTGCGCACCGCGAAGGGGCTGCTCGAGCCCACGCGCGGCAAGGTGGAGCGGGCGGGCGACGTTGCTCTGCTGCTGCAGAACCCCGGCGACTACCTCGTCCACGAGCACGCCGCCCACGAGGTCAGCGAGGCGGGCCTGGAGCGCGCCGGGCTGGCCGGCAGGGGAGAGGCCAACCCGCGCGACCTCTCGGGCGGCGAGCGCCAGCGCCTGGCGCTGGAAGTGGCGCTGGGCGACGGCGAGCACGCGGCGGTGTTGCTCGACGAGCCCACCCGCGGCATGGATCGCGCGCACAAGGACTCTCTGGCCGAGCGCATCCGCTCGCTGCCGGCGGCGATCGTGGCCACCCACGACACCGAGTTCGCCGCGGCCTTCGCCGACCGCGTCGTGCTGCTCGGCGAGGGCGAGGTGATCGCCGACGGCACCCCCGAGGAGGTGCTCGGCGGCGGCTGGCACTTCTCGACCGACGTGGCGCGCGCGACCGACGGCGCGGCGCTGCTGCCCTCGGACGGCGCCGCCCTGCTGACCGCGGAGCTGGCGCGATGAGCTGGCCGGTGACCTCCTTTGCCGTGCTGGCCGTGGTCGTGCTGGCGGGATTCTTCTGGTACGAGCGCACGCGCCCGCCGGCGCGAGTCGTGGCGATGGTCGCCGCGCTGGCCGCCCTCGCGGTGGTTGGCCGCCTGGCCTTCGCGCCGATCCCCAACGTCAAGCCGACGACCGACATCGTGCTGTTCGCCGGCTTCGCGCTGGGCCCGGTGCCCGGCTTCATGGTGGGCGCGCTCACCGCGCTCGTCTCCAACGTCTTCTTCGGCCAGGGCCCATGGACGGCCTGGCAGATGGTGGGCTGGGGAGGCGTCGGCCTGGCCGGCGCGCTCGTCGCCCACCTGTGGCGGGGGCGCGAGCCCTCGCGTATCGCGCTGGCAGTCGTCTGCGGCGCCGCGGGCCTGGCCTTCGGCGCCTGGATGGACGTCTACCAGTGGACCTTCACGTACTCGAACGATCCCGGGAGCTATCTCGTCGTGGCAAGCACCTCTCTTCCCTACAACGTCGCCCACGCGGTGGGCAACGTCATCTTCTGCCTCCTGCTGGGGCCCGCCTTCGTCCGCGCGCTGCGCCGCTACCGGCGGCGTTTCGACGTGCGCTGGGCCGTGCCCGCCGTCGCGCTGCTGATGCTGCTCGCGCCCTCGGCGGCGATGGCCAGCACGTCCAGCAAGGCGACCAACTACCTGCTGCGCTCGCAGAACAAGGACGGCGGCTTCGGCAACACGCCGCGCGCGTCGTCCAACGGCCTCATGACCGGCTGGGCCGCCCTCGGCCTGGGCGCGGCGCGCAAGAACCCCGCGTACGTCAAGCGCCGCGGCGGGCGCACCGTCACGCGCTACCTGGCGCGCACGGCCGGACGGCTGCGCGACCTCGGCGAGCTCGAGCGAACGATCCTCGTGCTCAAGTCCGCCGGTCGCTCGCCGCGGCGCTTCGGCGGGCGCAACCTGGTGGCGGAGCTCCTGCGGCACCGTCGCAGCGACGGCTCCTTCCGCGGGCAGGTCAGCTACACGGCCTTCGGGATCCTGGCTCTGCGGGCCGCCGGCAAGCGGGTGGGCGACAACTCGGTCACCTGGCTGGGGCGCGCCCAGAACTCCGACGGCGGCTTCGGCCTGACCAGCACCTCCGGCAGCGACACCGACCTCACCGGCGCGGCGCTGCAGGCGCTGGCGGCGGCCGGGCGCGGCCGCGGCGACGCGGCGGGCGACTCGGTCCGCTACCTGCGCCGCTGGCAGAACTCCGACGGCGGCTTCGGCCTGCGGCGCGGCGGGTCGTCCAACACGCAGTCGACCGCCTACGCGGTGCAGGGGCTGGTGGCCGTCGGCGGGGGCAACGACGTGGTCGGCCGCGCCCTCGCCTACATCAAGCGGCGGCAGCGGCGCAACGGGTCGATCGCGTACTCGTCGAGCTCGGTTCAGACGCCGGTGTGGGTCACCGCTCAGGCTTTGGCCGCGTTGCGGCGCAAGCCTTATCCGCTGGCTACCGCTCCGCGGCCGCGGCGGCGCTCGTCCTCGTCGCGCGGCGGCGTCCGCTTCGGGCGCCGATACCGGCGGCGGTTCCTCCTCTTCGGGCTCCGCGGAGCGTGCGTCGGGCGCCGGCGCAACGGCCGCCGGCCAAGGGAGCGTGGCTTCGCGGCCCAAGGAGGGTCCATCGCCGCTCGTCTCGCAGATCGCGCAGTCGCGGACGCGCTCGGCCGAGAAGTCCGAGGCGCCGCCGTTCTACGTGTGGATCGGCGGGGTTGCGCTCGCGCTGCTCACCGCGTGGTTCACGCGCCGCCGGCTTCGGAGCGCGAAGGGCGCACGCCTTTCGGAAAAGCCCTCCGCGGGCTGACGAATTTCGTGGAGGGGTGCCCGCGCTCGCGCGCGGGCATCCATTCCGTCCCGCCTGGCAGATTGTTCCGAACACCCGTACAATGACCCTTCGTGGCTCAGGCGATCCGACGCTCTCTGGTGTCCGACCAGGTTTTCCGCGTTCTCGCCGAGGACGTTCTCTCCGACCGCTACGCCCCGGGCGAGAAGCTCCCCACCCAGCGCCGGCTGGCCGCTGACCTGGGCGTGAACATGGCCTCGGTGCGCGAGGCGGTGAAGCGCCTCGAGCAGCTGGGGCTGGTCGAGGTCCGCCACGGCGACGCGATGCGCGTTCGCGACTGGCGTGCCGACGGCGGCCTTGACGTGGTCACCCACGTGCTGTTCCGCGCCGGCGGCCTCGACGTTCCCACGCTCGAGGCGCTCATGGAGGCGCGGCGGCTGATGCTGCGCGAGGCCGCGCGCCTGGCCGCCGAGCGCCGTGAGGACCCCGCCCGGCTGCAGGAGCTGGCGCAAGCCTTCGCGGCGGCGGCCAAGCCGGACGAGGCCCAGGCCATCGACTTCGCCTTCTTCTCCGAGCTGGTCGAGGCCGCGGACAACGTGGTCTTCGTCCTCATCCTCAACTCGATCCGGCGGCTGTACTTCGACCGCGCGGAGCTCTTCCACCCGCTGGTCGCCGACCGGCAGCGGCTGGCCCCTCTGTACGCGCGAGCCGCGGAGGCGGTGGCCGAAGGGGACGGCGACGCGGCCGCGGCCGCGGTCGAGGAGCTGGCGGCCGCGCAGGAGGAGGCGCTGCGGTGAGGGTCCTCAGCCGGCGCGAGGCCTCGATCTTCGCCTGCGTCTGCGACACGGTGGTGGCGCCCGCTCCGCCGTTGCCCGCGGTAGCCGACACCGACGCGGTCGAGGCCTTCGACCGCTACCTCGCCGACTCGCCGCCGCTGAACCGCCTGGGCATGCGCGCGATGGTGCACGCCGCCGAGCTCGCGCCGCGGGCGCTGGGCCACGGAGCGCGGCTGCGCCGGCTGGGAGAGAGCGAGCGCGCGCGGGCGCTCGCGCACGCGGAGGCCTCGCGGGCCAAGCCCCTGGTAGACGCGCTGGAGTTCATCGCCCGCCTCACCTACTTCGGCGACGACGGCGTGATGCGCCTGCTGGGCTACGACGCCGAGACGAGGCGGCCATGACCACGCTGCACGCCGACGCCTGTGTGATCGGCAGCGGCGCCGGCGGCGGACCTGTCGCCCGGGAGCTCGCCGAGGCGGGCATGTCGGTGGTCGTGCTCGAGGAGGGTCCGCGGTTCGCTCCCGAGCAGCTCAACGCGCGCCCGCGCGAGATGATGTCGCTGCTCTACCGCGACGCCGGTCAGACCGTGACTGAGGGCAACGTCCCGATCGTCCTGCCGCTCGGCCGCGGGGTGGGCGGCACCACGCTGGTCAACTCCGGCACCTGCTTCCGGACGCCCGATCAGGTGCTCGAGCGCTGGGGGCGCGACCACGGCCTCGAGGCGCTCGCTCCCGAGGAGCTCAGGCCGCACTTCGAGCACGTCGAGCGCGAGACGGGAGTGTCAAAGGTCACGCCTGAGCTGGCGGGCCGCAACGCCGAGGTGGTCAAGCGCGGGGCGGAGGCGCTGGGCTGGTCGGGCGACTACCTCCACCGCAACGCGCGCGGCTGCCGGGGCTCGGGCGTGTGCGCCTTCGGCTGCCCGACCGGCGCGAAGCAGCACGCCGGCCAGGTGTGGATCGACGCCGCGGAGCGGGCGGGCGCGCGCACGGTGACCGGCGCCAAGGCGAGGAGGATCGTGACCCGCAACGGGCCGCGCGACCGGGGTCAAGGCGCGGCTGGAGAGCGGAGGCCGCCTCGAGGTCAAGGCGGGCGTGACGGTGGTGGCGTGCGGCGCCGTGCACACCCCGCTGCTGCTCCGGCGCAGCCGGCTGGGCGCGGGCTCGGGCGAGCTGGGCCGCAACCTCGCCATCCACCCCTGCACCGCGGTGCGCGCGGTGTTCGACGAGGACGTCGACATGCCCGACGGCGTGCCGCAGTCGTACTTCGTCGACGAGTTCGCCGACGAGGGGATCATGTTCGAGGGCGCCGCCGGCCCGCCCGACTACCTCGCCGCCAGCATGCCCTTCTCGGGCGAGCAGCTGCGCGAGCTCATGCTGCGCTTCGGCGCGCTGTCGCAGTTCGGCGTGATGATCTGCGACAGCTCGCGCGGCGAGGTGCGGGAGTTCGCCGGGCGAGCGCGCATCCGCTACCGCCTGGGCAGCGAGGACCTGGCGCGGGTGAGGCGCGGCGTCGAGAAGCTCAGCGAGCTCTACTGGGCGGCGGGCGCCCGGACCGTCATACAGCCGGTGGCGGGCGTGCCGCCCCTTCAGGACGGCGACCCGGGGCCGCTGGCGAACGGGCGCCGCGTGCGCGCGCGCGACTTCACGCTCCTGGCCTTCCACCCGCTGGGCACGGCGCGCGCCGACCGCGACCCGTCGCGCGGGGTGGTCGACAGCGACCTCAAGCTGCACGGCACCGAAGGCCTCTACGTCTCCGACGCGAGCGTCGTTCCCAGCTCCCTGGGCGTGAACCCGCAGATCACGATCATGGCCCTGGCCCACCGGCTGGGCCGGCACCTGACGCGCGCGGCGACCTAGGCAGCGCGGGGCCGCATCGCGGCCACGAAGGCCTCGACCACGACCGGGTCGAACTGCGTGCCCGCGCACAGGCGCAGCTCGGCCAGCGACTCGGCCCGAGAGACCGGCGGGCGGTAGGCGCGCCCGCCCGTCATGGCCTCCCAGGTGTCACAGACGAAGACGATCCTGCTGGCGAGAGGAATCGCCTCTCCCGCAAGGCCGTCCGGGTAGCCCCGGCCGTCCACGCGCTCATGGCTGGAGCGCACGAAGCTCGCCACGCGGCGGAGCTCCGGGAACGGGTGGAGCATGCTCTCCCCGATCAGGGTGTGGCGCCGCATGATCCGCCACTCCTCCTCGTCGAGGGCGAAGGGCTTGTGGACGATCGAGTGGGGCAGGGCGAGCTTGCCGAGGTCGTGTAGCTCGGCGGCGAGCACCACGTCGTCGAGGGTGCGCGCGTCGAGCTCCATCGCCTCGCCGACGGCGGCGGCCATCTGCGCGACGACCTGCTGGTGGCGGTGCAGCACGGGGTCGCGCTCGGCGACCATGTCGAGGAACGCCTCGCAGGCACGTGGGCGCGGCGTCTGGCGGTGCTCGAAAGCCCGCGGTTCCGGCAGTTCTATGGGTGCTGGTACTGAGCTCGTGTGACTCGTGCTACTTAGGAGGACCGAGCCAAGGTAGGAGACCACCCGGGCCCCCGCAAGGCCGCAAACTGCGTGTTTCTGCAGGAGAACCGGTTCTGCATCGGTTCCCTGTGCGAAGGCTCCACGCAGTGGGCCCTCGCTACGGTCGGCGCGTGGAGCTCGAGGAGGCAATTCGCACGCGGCGGACCCACAAGGTCTACGGATCCGACCCCGTCGAGCGCGAGGTTCTCGAGGAGCTTCTCGAGCTCGCGCGCTGGGCTCCCAACCACCATCTGACCGAGCCGTGGCGCTTCCGGGTGCTCGGTCCCGAGTCGCTCGCGCGGCTCAAGGAGGCCGCCGGTCCCGAGGCAGCCGGCAAGCTCGACCGCGCCCCGACGCTCGTCGTCGTCTCGGCGGTGCAGGAGGGCGACCCCGTGCAGGACCAGGAAGACCTCTGCGCGGCCGCGAGCGCGGCGTACATCGTGTTGCTCGCAGCTCACGGGCGTGGGCTCGCCTCGTACTGGCGCACTCCCGAGGTGCTCCGCACGCCCGAGGGCCGCGCCGCGGTGGAGGTGCCCGACGGCGAGCGTGTCCTGGGCCTGCTTCACCTGGGCGTCCCGCGCCAGGAGCAGCCGCCGCCCGAGCGCGCCGAGTTGAGCGCGTACACGAGCTTCCTCACGTAGCCTCAGCGCCGTGATCTCCCGGGCCGAAGCCGTGGCCGCGATGCAACGGGAGACGTTCGACCTGGTGGTGGTCGGCGGCGGCATCACCGGGGCGGGGGTGGCTCTCGACGCGGCGTCGCGCGGCTACAGCGTCGCGCTGGTCGAGCGCAACGACTTCGCTTCGGGCACCAGCTCGCGCTCGTCGAAGCTCGTGCACGGCGGGCTGCGGTACCTGCAGAACTTCGACCTCGGCCTCGTGCGCGAGGCGCTGCTGGAGCGCTCGCTGATGGTGCGCCTCGCCCCGCACCTGGTCCGACCGCTGCCGTTGCTGGTCCCGACGTTTGGCGGCAAGCGGCCCGACCGCCTGATGGGGATGGGCCTGAACATGTACGACGTGATGGCGGCCGAGCGGTTGCGGCCCGGCCGCCGGCGAAAGAAGAACGAGGACGGGCAGGAGGACTGGAGCCCGGACCGCCACCGGACCGTCTCCGCCGAGGAGACGCTGGAGCTGGTGCCCGCCCTCGACGGCCAGGACGCCACCTCGGCCTACCTCTTCTACGACTGCCAGACCGACGACGCGCGCCTGGTGCTGACGATCCTGCGCGAGGCCGAGCGGTTCGGCGCGGTGTTCGCCAACGGCTGCGAGGTGACCGAGCCTGCTGGAGCGCGACGGCCTGGCCGCGGGGGTCTCGGTCCGCGACGAGGCGTCCGGCGAGGAGTTCGAGATCGAGGCCGAGAACGTGGTGAACGCCACCGGGGTGTGGGCCGACCAGCTGCGCCCCGACGAGCTCTACGAAGAGGAGGAGGTGCCGCACATCCGCCCGAGCCGCGGCACGCACCTCACGCTCCCGCGCGACCTGCTGCCGATGACGGCCGGCGTGATCGTGCCGGCGGGCGGCGGGCGCACGATCTTCGTGCTGCCGTGGCTCGGCCGCACGCTGGTCGGGACCACCGACAACGACTACGAGGGCTCGCTCGAGCACATCCCTCCGTCCGAGGAGGACCTGCAGTACCTGCTGGACGCCAGCAACGAGTTCTTCGGCACCTCGCTGGGCGCCTCCGACGTGACCGGCGCCTATGCAGGGGTGCGGCCGCTGATCTCGAGCGGCGATCCCAAGAAGTCGGTGGACATCTCGCGCAAGGCGGAGCTGTACGAGACCAGCTCGGGCCTGGTCACGATCACCGGTGGCAAGCTCACCACCTGGCGCCGAATGGCGAAGCTCGCCGTGGACCGGGTGGTGCTGCGCGACGGCCGCGAGGCGCCCTGCCGCACGCACGAGATCCCGCTGGGGATGCCGGTCGAGCCCTCTGAGCTGGCGGCGATGGACGGTCTGGGCCAGGAGGAGCTGACCCACCTCGCCGCCCGCTACGGCTACGCCGCCCGCGAGCTGCTGGAGATGGTCGCGGCCGACCCGTCGCTGGGCGAGCGCATCCAGCCGAACCTGCCCGACATCGCCGCCGAGGTGGCCTACGCGGCGCGTCACGAGCAGGCCCGCTCGCTGGCCGACGCCCTGCTGCGCCGCACGCGCCTGGGGCTCCTCGACGCCCGGGCCCTGTCCGAGCCGGGCTCGGAGGGCGCCGAGCGCGCCGCGCGGGCGATGGCCGCCGAGAGCGGCTGGGACGACGCGCGCGTGACCGCCGAGCTGGAGGGCTGGCGCGAGGTCGCGAAGGCCGAGGGTCTGGTGCCCGCGTGAAGCTGATGGGCATCGTCAACGCCACGCCCGACTCCTTCTCGGACCCGGGCCGGCACGACCCGGGCGAGCTGGCCGAGCGCGGCCGGGCTCTGGCGCAGGCCGGCGCCGCGGTGGTCGACGTGGGCGGGGAGTCCGGTCGCACCGACCGCGAGCCCGTCCCCGAGGCCGTGGAGGCGGCGCGCGTGGTGCCGGTCATCGAGCGCCTGGCCGCCGACGGGCTCACCGTCTCGGTGGACACCTGGCGCGCGCACGTGGCACGGGCCGCCCTGGAGGCGGGGGCGACGATGGTGAACGACCCCAGCGGGCTGTACGAGCCGGAGGTGGCCGACGCGTGCGCCGAGCACGGGGCCGCCCTGGTGATCACGCACACGCGCGTGCCGCCCAAGCAGAAGGCCTTCCCCGCCTACGACGACGTGGTGGCCGACGTCGTGTCGCTGCTCTCCGAGCGCGACGCCCAAGCGCGCGAGCGCGGGGTGGAGGCCGGGCGCATCGTGCTCGACCCCGGGATCGACATGGGCAAGTCGCCGGCCGAGTCGATCGAGATCCTGCGCCGCCTGCCCGAGCTCGGTCGCCTGGGGCGCCCGCTGCTCGTGGCGATCTCGCGCAAGGACTTCATCGGCGCGCTGCTCGACCGTCCCCCGTCGGGTCGCGACGCGGGCACGCTGGCCGCGCTGGAGCTCTCCGCGGCCGGCGGGGCAGAGTACGCGCGCGTGCACGACGTCCGGGCCGCCGCCGACTACCTCACCGTTCGCGCGGCGCTGCGCGGCGAGCTGCCCGTGCCGAAGGACCTGCGCCTGGCCGAGGAGCTGCGGCGCGAGGCCTTAGCCGGCACTTAGCCGTCCGCAGCAGGGTCTTCTGATGCTCGGCGGAGATCTCCTCTTCGCGCTGTCGGCGCTCGCCGACGTCGCGCTCGCCGTGGGGGTGCTGTTCGTGCTGCGCCGCTTCGGCGTGCTCTGGGCCATCGGGGCGTTCGTGCTCGCGGCGGCCATCTGGATCGCGAAGCTCGAGTTGCTGGCGCTCGCCGGCCTCGACGCCTTCGGCATCGTCCACGTGCTCTGGCTGGACCTGATCGTGGCCGTGCCGGTCGCCGGCCTCTACCTGCTGCTCGGGCGCGACCGCCACCCGCTCACGCGCGTCGTGGGCGCGCCTGGCTCTGATCCCGGCGGCGCTGGGGATCTACGCGAGCTTCATCGAGCCGAGCCGGCTGGTGGTGGAGCGCACCGACGTGCAGGTTCCGCGCCAGCGCGCCGGCGACCAGCCGGTCCGGCTCGGCGTGGTGTCCGACCTGCAGTTCTCGGAGGTCGGGCCCCACGAGCGCCGCGCGGTGGAGCGCATCAACGCGCAGCGGCCCGACGTGATCCTGCTGCCCGGCGACATCCACCAGGGCTCGAACGAGGAGTTCCGGGCCGAGCTGCCGGAGATCCGGCGTCTGCTGGGCCGCCTGCGGGCGCCGGGCGGCGTGTACTTCGCCGCCGGCGACCAGGAGACCGGCCCCGAGGCGCGGGCCGCGCTGGCGGGGACCGGCATCCGGTTGCTCTCCGACCAGACGGTGCGGTTGCGGGTGCGCGACCGCCGCATCGCGCTCACCGGGTTGCAGCTGCGCCCAGGCGCCGAAGCGGGCCGGGCGGCGCTGCGCCGCAGCCCCGGCGGCGCCGGCGACATCCGGCTCGTGCTGGCCCACCGGCCCGACTGGGTCGCGTTCGTGCCGCCCGGCCGGGCCGACCTGGTCGTGTCCGGGCACACCCACGGCGGCCAGGTGCAGGTGCCCTACGCCGGCCCGCCCACCGTGGCGTCACAGGTGCCGCGCGGAGTGGGGGCGGGCGGCCTGCACGTGCTCGACGGAACCCGGCTGTACGTCACGCGCGGTGTCGGCGTCGAGCGAGGGCAGGCGCCGAAGATGCGGATCGGCTCGCCTCCCGAGGTCTCGGTCATCACGCTCCGAGGCTGATCCGTCGGGCACGAGATGCATGCTGTCGCCATGAAGCTCTTCATCGACACAGGGTCCGTTGCCGAGGTCGAGGAGATCGCGGGGTGGGGAGTCTTGTCGGGGGCCACGACCAACCCCTCGCTGCTCGCCAAGGAGGACGGCGACCCGGGCGAGATCGTGCTGCGCATCTGCGAATTGGTCGACGGCCCGGTGTCCGCCGAGGTGGTCTCCGCCGACGCCGAGGGCATGGTGGCCGAGGGCCGCGCGCTGGCCGGCCTGCACCGCCACATCGTCGTCAAGGTGCCGTTCAGCGCCGCCGGCCTCACGGCCACGCGCGAGCTCACCTCCGACGGCATCCGCGTGAACATGACGCTGGTCTTCTCCGCCTCGCAGGCCGTGCTCGCCGCCGAGGCGGGCGCCACCTACGTGTCGTGCTTCATGGGGCGGGTGGACGACATCTCCGTCGACTCCACGGCCGTGCTCGGCGAGATCGTCGAGACGCTGCGAGGCAGCGAGGCCCAGGTGCTCGCCGCCTCGCTGCGCCACCCGATGCACACCGTCATCGCGGCGAAGCTGGGCTGCGAGGTGGCCACGGTGCCGGGCAAGGTCCTTCGCCAGATGCTCCAACACCCGCTGACCACCAGCGGGATCGAGCGCTTCGAGGCCGACTGGCAGTCGCGCCCCGAGTTCTCCGACTGGCTCGGCGGGCTCGTCGCGGGCGCTCGCTAGGGTCGGGCGCGCCCCTTATCGCCCCCTACATAGAGGAGCACAGCCCCGTGCCCGTCCTCCGCCGCTCCGAGCTCGAAGACAGCCCGCTCGCCGACCTCCACGCAATCGCCTCAGAACTTGGCCTCGAGAGCTACCGCTCTCTGCGCAAGGCCGACCTGGTCGCCGCCATCCTCGGCGAGCAGGGAGATGGGGAAGACGTTGTCGAGCCGACCGAGTCCGCCGCCCCCGACGAGCCGGAGGAGCCCGAGCCCGTCGAGGTCGCCGGGCCGACCGACGAGCCCCCCGTCAGCGACGAGGACGCCGACGACGAGGAGCCCGAGGAGCCCGAGGAGAAGGAGGAGCGCGACGAGCGCCCGCCGGCCGAGGACGCCGAGGCCACCTCCGGCGTGCTCGACATCCTCGCCAACGGCAGCGGCTTCCTGCGCGTGGGAGCGCCCGGCAAGGGCGCCGACGACGTGTACGTCTCGCCCGCCCAGATCCGCCGCTGCGAGCTGCGCGCCGGCGACGAGGTCGAGGGCCCGGTGCGCCCGCCGCGGCGCTCGGAGCGCCACCCCTCGCTCGTGCGCGTGGAGCAGGTCAACGGCGCGGCGGCCGAGCCGCCCGAGGAGCGCCCGCTCTTCTCCGACCTCACCCCGGTCTTCCCCAGCGAGCGGCTCCCCGCGCCGCCCGAGCTCGTGGGCCAGCCCTACGGCAAGGGCTCGCGCGTGGCGATCGGCGGCCCTCCCGGCGCCGGCACCTCGCGGCTGCTGCGCGAGGCGGCCAAGGCGCTCGAGGGCCACGTCGACGTGGCCGTGGTGCTCGCGGGCGTCCGCCCGGAGGAGGTGACCGAGTGGAGCCGTGAGAACGAGAGCCTCTCGATCGTCGGCGGCGGCTTCGACCTCTCGCCGGACATCGCGGCCCAGATCGCGGAGCTGGCGGTGGAGAAGGCGAAGCGGTCGGCCGAGCGCGGCCGGGACTCCGCGGTGGTCATCGATTCGCTCGAGTACCTCCCCGCGGCCGCGCAGCGGCGCATCTTCGCCGCGGCGCGCAAGCTCGAGGAGGGCGGCTCGGTCACGGTCGTGGCCGGCACCGGCATCGACTGGGAGCCGCAGCGCCAGGCGACCACCCGCGTGGTGCTCGATCCGCCAGAAGGACGGCGCCACCGTCGTGTCCGAGTCCCGCTCAGGGACGCTGCGCGCCGGACCTGCGCTCGAGCTAGGGCCGGTAGGCGACCCGTTCCCAGGAGGGCTCGGGCGAGAGCTCGATGAGCTCGTTGTCGCGGTCGGGCTGGACGTAGCCGAAGCGGGCGGTGTCGGGCTCGAACACGACCTCGAGCTCGCCCTCCATCACGCGCTGGTCCAGCCAGGCGCCGCGGAACACCAGCCGGCGGATCCAGTGAACGAGGGAGCGCTCGGAGGGGCCGTGCAGCTCGCCCCAGCAGTCGTTGATGTGCTCGCCCAGGGAGGAGTGGGCGTCGGAGACCTCGCCGTTGACCGCCAGGTTCACCAGGTCCTCGCGCTCGGAGTCGCCGAGCGGACCCTCGACGAAGCCCAGCTTCACGCCCGCCTGCTCCACGCGCTCGGTGAAGTCGCGCTCGTTGAAGGTGAACCGCAGCTCTCCGTACTCGAGGACGTAGTCCGAGCCTGATTCGTAGTTTCCGCGGCGGGTGGTGTCCATACCTGAGTGGTCGGGCGGGGCCCGAGGCGTCGCGATTCTAGGTGCGTTTCCTGCACGGCCCGACGGCATGCAAGACCTGTTGCATCCAGGGGGGAGAAACGCGTCGCCGAGGCCCTTAGGGCGGCATGGACGACGGCCGCACGAGGCTCCTGGTCGTAGAGGACGACGCCGCCACCAGCCGCTTCCTGGCCGACAACCTGACGGCTGACGGCTTCGACGTGGTCACCGCCTCGGGGGCGGGCGAGGGGCTGCGGGCGGTCGAGTCCCGGGCGCCTTCGCTGGTCCTGCTGGACCTGGGCCTCGAGGACGGCAGCGGCCTGAGCGTGCTCGACCGGGTGCGGGCCTCGGACGGGCTCTCCTCGCGCATCGACCCGGCCGTGCCGGTGGTGGTCCTGACCGGTCACGCCGGCGAGGCGGACCGGGTGCGCGGCTTCGCCCGCGGGGCGGACGACTACGTGCCGAAGCCCTTCTCGTACGCCGAGCTGCTCGGCCGGGTGCGGGCGGTGCTGCGCCGCACCAGCGCCCGCTCGGCCCGCGGTGCCCTCCGCGTCGGCGACCTGACGCTCGACCCGCTCACGCGGGCGGTGCGCATGGGCGGGCGGCGACTGGAGCTGTCGGCCAAGGAGTTCGCGCTGCTGCACCACCTGGCCGAGGACCCCGAGCGGGTGTGGACCAAGCGCGAGCTGCTGCGCGACGTCTGGGGCTTCGTGGCGATGGGCAACACGCGGACGCTCGACGCCCACGCCTGCCGGCTGCGCAAGAAGCTGGGCGCCGGCGGCGGGCGCCCGTGGGTCCTGAACGTTCGCGGAGTCGGCTACCGCCTGACGGAGGCAGCCCGGTGACGGCGGTGGCGCTCACCGCGGTGCTCGGCTGGGCGCTCGCCGGCGGCGCGCTGGCGGGCGTGGTGCTGCTTCGCCGCCGGCTGATGCTGGTCGCCCGGGCCGAGCACGAGCTGCGCGGACCGGTGACCGTCCTGGCGCTGACCACGGAGCGGCTGCGCCGGGACCGCTCCTCCGAGCATCACGCCTTCCCGCTGGAGTCGGAGCTGGCGCGGCTGTGCCAGGGGCTGGACGACCTGGCCGCCGCTCGCCACGGTGCCCGGGCGCGGCCGGGGCGGGCCGCGACCCCGGCGCCGCTGGAGGCCATGGCCCGCAGCGCGGTTGCGGGCTGGGCGCCGCTGTTCCGCCGCCGTGGCCGTTCTCCGCGGATGCTCTGGGAGGCCGGTCCCTCGCCGGTCGATGCGCCGCGCGGGCGGGTCGCACAGGCGCTGGGCAACGTGCTGGCCAACGCGGCCGAGCACGGGTCGGGCGGGGTGGAGGTCAGCGGGCGACCGAGCGAGCGCGGCGTGCGCATCGAGGTGCGCAGCGCCGGGCGGCCCCGGAGCGCTCGGCCTGCGCCTGGGCGCGGGCACGGGCTCCGACATCGCCCGCGAGGCGGCCGAGGATGCGGGTGGGTCGCTGGAGCTGTCCGCCGAGGGCGACAGCACGGTCGTCGCGCTCGACCTTCCCAGCCGGGACGGCGGCCCGGCGGCGGCGTGAACCCGCGCCGCCGCCGCGCGGCTGGTGCTGCTCGCCCTGGCCCTGGCCTGCGGCGGGCTCGCCGCTTCGCAGGTGCGCCAGAAGGTGCAGGACGTGGAGGCCCGGACGGGCGCGCCGGTGCCCGTGGTCGTCGCGCGCGAGAGCCTGCCGGCCGATCGCGAGATCGACTCGGGCAGCCTCGCGGTCAAGGAGGTCCCCGAGCGCTACGCGCCGCCCGATGGGCTGTCGGCGCCCGAGGACGCCGCGGGTCTGCGGACGGCGGGCGCGGTGAGGGCGGGGACCTACCTCACCGCCGCGCACCTGCAGGGCGCTGGCGGGAACGGCGACGGCTCGCTGCGCCGTGGCGAGCGGGCGCTGGAGGTGGCGGTTGCCGGCGGCGACGCGCTGGCCGGCGCCGCGCCCGGGTCGACCGTCGACGTGTTGGTCTCCACCGAGGGCCGCGAGGGCGCGGGCCGCAGCTTCCTGGCGCTGGAGTCGGTGGAGCTGCTCGACCTGCGCGCCGGCGCGGGTGGCGGTGGCGCCGACGCCGAGGAGGGGGAGGGCCCGGTGACCCGCGAGGGAGCGGCCGCGGCGGCCTCGGCCACGGCGACCCTGCGGGTCACGACTCGCCAGGCGGTCTACCTGACCGCGGCCCAGAACTTCGCGCGCGAGGTGCGCCTGCTGCCGCGTCCGCCGGGCGACCGCTCGCGGGCCGGCCGCGCCGCGGTGAACGCAGGCGGGCTCTAAGCGGGCGTCAGCAGCCGCACCACCTCGGCGGCCGGCAGCTCCGGCGCCAGCTCGTGGGCCTGGCCGGCCCAGAGGTTGATCTCCTCGGGGTCGCCGCGCTCGCGCGCCGCCGCGCGGATCGGGGCGGTCACGTGGTGCAGCTCGGGGTAGGCCTCGGGCGCGTCCTCGTGCTCGGCCAGGAAGCGGTTCACGAGCCCGCGGGCGGGCTTGCCGGTGAAGGCGCGCGTGAGGCGCGTCTCGCCGGGCCGCGCGAGCGCGTCGCGGTGCGCCACGGCGGTGCCCGCCTCCGGGCAGCGCATGAAGGCGGTTCCCACCTGGGCGGCGCGCGCGCCGGCCGCCAGCACGGCCGCCACGGTGGGCGCCGTGGCTATCCCTCCGCTGGCCACCACCGGCAGAGGGCCTTCGGGCCCCCCGAGCAGGGCCAGGAGCGCCAGCAGGCCGTACTCGCCGGCGGTCTCGGGCCCGAACGCTCCGCGGTGGCCGCCCGCCTCGACGCCCTGGGCGATCAACGCGTCCGCGCCCGCCTCGGCAGCCAGCGCCGCCTCCTCCGGGCTGGTGACGGTGACCCACACCTCGACTCCTGCCTCGCGCAGTGCCGCCACCGTCCCCGCCGGCGGGCAGCCGAACGTGAACGACGCGACGGCCGGACGCTCGGACAGCAGCAGCTCGAGCTTGGCCTCCCACCAGTCGTCCTCCCAGCGTGGCTCGCCCGCCTCCAGCCCCTCGTCGCACAGGCGCCCCGCGTAGGTCTCGGCGGGACCCGGATCCGCCGGCTCGCCGGGAACGAACAGGTTGACCCCGAAGGGAGAGGTCGTCAGCTCCCTGACGGCCTGAATATCCGCGCGCACGGGGTCCACGTCGCGGTAACCGGTGGCGATGAAGCCCAGCGCGCCGGCGCCGCACACGGCGGCGGCGAGCTCCGGCGTGGAGGCGCCGCCGGCGAGCGGAGCCTGCACGATCGGGGCGGCGAGGCGGTCGAGAGCAGGTGGCATATGTCGCGAAGATCGGTTATAGCTCGAACGCCCGCACACCGACCAGGGGGTCCGTCAATGACTCGTCTCGCCAAGACGCTGGCCCTGCCGGCCTAGGCCAGCACTTCGAGCGTCACCGTCCGGTGACCCCAGCAGGGCCCGCTCGGCCCGGCCGACGAACAGGCCGTGCTCCACGACGCCCGGCACCTGGTTGATCTCGACGTCGAGGCGGTCGGGGTCGGCGTCGGCGCCCAACGCGCAGTCGAGCAGGAAGTGGCCCTCGTCGGTCAGGTAGGGCTCGCCGTCGTCGCCGAGGCGCAGCTCTGCGTCGGGAAGCAGCGAGGCCAGCCGACGGCGCGTGTCGCGCCACGCGAACTGGACCACCTCGACGGGCAGCCGGAAGCCCTCGCCCAGCCGGGAGACCTTCTTGGGCGTCTCGGCCACCACCACGAAGCGCTCCGCGGCGCTGACCACGATCTTCTCCCGCAGCAGGGCGCCCCCGCCGCCCTTGATGAGCCGCAGCTGGGGGTCCACCTCGTCGGCGCCGTCCAGCGCCAGGTCCAGCGCCAGCGAGCCGTCCAGCTCCAGCGGCTCGATCCCCAGCTCGGCGCGCACGCGCTCGGCCGTGCGCTCGGAGGCCACCACGACCCGTAGTCCTTCGGGAAGCGAGGCGGCGAGCCGCTCCACCACCCGCCACACCGCGCGGCCCGAGCCCAGGCCCAGCGCCATGCCGGGCTCGATCAGCTCGACGGCGGCCGCGGAGGCGGCGTCCCGGGCGGGGGAGGAGAGGTCGCTCAAGACGGGCAGCATCGTAAGCGCCAAAACGGTCAAGTCGCCTGACGATCGTCCGATCGGAGGCTACACTTGCTAACGGCAAGTAAGCGTCTAGCGAAAGTGAAGCTACCCCCAATGGAGACACTTCTTCTGGTTCCGGTCGACGACTCGGTCGTCTTCCCGACCATGACCGTGACGCTCTCCGTCGACGTGGGTGACGAGGAGCGAGTCCTGCTGGTCCCCCGTGAGGACGGGGAGTTCGCCGGCGTCGGCACCGTGGCCGAGGTGGCCGAGCAGGTGCGCCTGCCCGGCGGCGGCAAGGCCGTGGCCCTCGCGGGCCTTCATCGCGGCATCGCGGGGGCGGCGCACACCGACCCCGAGGGCAAGCTGCGCGTGGAGGTCGAGCCGCATCCGGACGACGAGCCCGTCGACGGCAAGACCCGTGACCTCGAGCGTGAGTACCGCGCCGTGGTCGAGGAGATCCTCGAGCTGCGCGGAGACGACGGCCGCATCGCGGCGTTCCTGCGCTCCATCACGGAGCCGGGAGCCCTGGCGGACACCGCCGGCTACTCACCGGACCTCAACTACGAGCAGAAGGTCGAGCTGCTGAGCACGCTCGACGTGACCGAGCGCCTCGAGAAGTCGCTGGCCATGCAGCGCGAGCGGCTGGCCGAGATGCAGGTGCGCACGCGCATCCGCGACGACGTCCAGTCCGGCGCCGAGAAGCAGCAGCGCGAGTACTTCCTGCGCAAGCAGATGGAGTCCATCCGCAAGGAGCTCGGCGAGGACGAGGGCTCGATCGTCGACGAGCTGCGCAAGCAGATCGACGAGGCCGGCATGCCCGACGACGTGCGCGAGCAGGCCGAGCGCGAGCTCGGGCGCCTGGAGCGCACGGGCGAGCAGTCGGGCGAGTCCAGCATGATCCGCACCTACATCGAGTGGCTCGTGGCCGTCCCGTGGTCCGAGCGAAGCGGAGGAGCGGCTCGACCCCAACCACGCGCGCGAGGTGCTCGACGCCGACCACGCGGGGCTGGAGGACGTCAAGGACCGCATCACCGAGTACATCGCGGTGCGCAAGCTGCGCGCCGAGCGCGAGATCGCCGAGGACAAGAAGTCCGGCGCGATCCTGACGCTGATCGGCCCGCCCGGCACGGGCAAGACGTCGATCGGCGAGTCCATCGCCCGGGCCACCGGCCGTGAGTTCGTCCGCATGTCGCTGGGCGGCGTGCGCGACGAGGCCGAGATCCGCGGGCACCGGCGCACGTACATCGGCTCCATGCCGGGCCGGCTGGTCCGTGCCCTGCGGGACGCCGGGACGATGAACCCGGTGATCATGCTCGACGAGGTCGACAAGGTCGGCGCCGACTGGCGCGGCGACCCCAGCGCGGCCCTGCTCGAGGTGCTCGACCCCGCGCAGAACCACTCGTTCCGCGACCACTACCTGGACGTGGAGCTCGACCTGTCCGAGGTCGTCTTCATCGCCACGGCCAACGTGGCCGAGACGATTCCGGCTCCGCTGCTCGACCGCATGGAGGTCGTGCGATTCGACGGCTACACGGTCGAGGAGAAGGTCGCCATCGCCCGCGACTACCTGTGGCCGCGCCAGCGCGAGCGCAACGGGCTGCGCGAGGACGAGGTGACGATCGAGGACGAGACGCTGCGCACCGTGGTGGCGGAGTACACCCGCGAGGCGGGCGTCCGCAACCTCGAGCGCGAGCTGGGCACGGTGCTGCGCAAGACCGCCACGCGGCTCGCCGCGGGGCAGGTCGAGGCGCCGGTCGCCATCGACCTGGACGTGGTCCGCGACGCCCTCGGCCGCCAGCGCTACTGGCAGGAGGCCGCGGAGCGCACGGCGGTGCCCGGAGTGGCCACCGGACTGGCGTACACGCCGGTCGGGGGCGACGTGCTGTTCATCGAGGCCACCTCGATGAAGGGCAAGGAGGGCTTCGTCCTGACGGGCCAGCTGGGTGACGTCATGAAGGAGTCGGCGCGGATCGCCCTCTCCTACGCGCGCGGGCACTCCGACGACCTGGGGATCGACGAGGACGCCTTCGACGAGAGGGAGTTCCACGTCCACGTCCCCGCCGGTGCCATCCCGAAGGACGGGCCGAGCGCGGGCGTGACGATGACGACCGCTCTGGCGTCGCTGCTCAGCGGCCGTCCGGTCAAGCACACCGTCGGGATGACCGGCGAGGTGACCCTCCAGGGTCGCGTGCTGCCGATCGGCGGGCTGAAGCAGAAGGTGCTGGCCGCCCACGCGGCGGGCCTGACCGACGTGGTCATCCCCGAGCGCAACCGCGCCGACCTCGACGACGTGCCCGAGGAGGTCCGCGACGACATGACCTTCCACCCGGTCATGACGGTGCAGGAGGTGCTCGACATCGCCCTCGAGCCGGCCCGGGAGCCACTCGCGGCGTAAATCGACTCGTTAGAGGCCACCGCGGCTGGGTAGGTTCAGCCGCGGTGGCACTCAAGCGACTCATAGTCCTCGCGGCCGGCGCCGGCGCGGTCTGGTACGCCCGGCAGAAGCTGAGCGAGAACGGCGGCTCCCCGGGGCAGGCCCAGCAGGCCCAGGGCCCGGGCCGCACCGAGCCCCAGCCGGTCGAGCCTCCCATCGAGACCACCGCCTTCCAGGAGCCCGAGGTGGAGCCGCTCGCGCCCGCCGCGCCGGAGCCCCCGGACCCGCCGGTGGCGTTCGAGGATGCCCGCCAGGAGGGCTGGGAGGACGAGCAGCTGGGGGAGGACCCCAAGAACCTCGACGAGCTGGAGATCGACCCCGCCACGGCTGACGAGGCCGACGAGGACGCGGCGCTCGAGAGCGCCGACGAGCTTCCCGAGGACGTGCACGACCGCACGCTCCAGCACCAGCGCACCGAGCCGGCCCACGTCACGCGGGTGGTCGACGACCTCCTCGAGGGCCGGCGCGACGAGCTCGACGAGTCCGAGATCGAGGACGCCACCTTGGTCGAGGAAGAGCGCGACCAGCGCTCAAGCTAGACACCGGCCCGTCCGATCTGCTTACCTACCGCGCTGGTATTGGACCAGCCGAGTCTCCGTCGCGCCAGCGTCGGGGAACGGGGGAACCACTTGGGGCCGAGAGGCCCTTGGGGCGAATCGCCGCTGCAAAGCGGTGTAGCGCACTTTCCGGCGCGAGCCCGTCAGCTCACCCCGTAGGCGCATAGGAAAGGGAGAAGGACCCCGTGGGGAAGAAGACTGGTCTCGCGTTGCTTGCTGTGCCGGCGCTTGCGCTGGGCTTTGCCGCCCCGGCCGCCGCCGACGATCCTTACAAGGCCGCCTCCAGCGGTGGAGCGGGCGCTCAGGCCGCTCACCACACGACCGTCGTGCGCAAGGGCGACTTCGGCCGCGCCGTGGTCAAGATCCAGCGCAAGCTGCGGATCAGCGCCGACGGCGTGTTCGGCTCCCAGACCCACAACGCGGTCAAGCGCTTCCAGCGCCGCAAGGGCCTCGAGGTGGACGGCGTGGTCGGCCCCAAGACCCGCCGCGCGCTCGGCCTGGGCGCCTTCAAGCGCAGCGAGGTCACCCACGAGCGCCGCTCCCGCAAGAGCAACGTGAAGCTGCCGCGCATCCTTCGCCTGATCGCCCAGTGCGAGTCCGGCGGCAACCCGCGCGCGGTCTCGCGCGGCGGGACCTACCGCGGCAAGTTCCAGTTCTCGCGCTCCACCTGGCGCTCGATCGGCGGCAGCGGCGATCCGGCCCGGGCCTCCGAGCGGACGCAGGACCGGTTGGCGCTACGGCTGTACAAGCGCCAGGGCACTAAGCCCTGGCCGGCGTGCGGGCGGTGGGCGCGGAGCCGCTAGAGCGGGTCCGGGTCAGCGTCAAGAGCGCCAGCAGGCAGAGCGCCGACAACAGCGCGTAGGGCACGGCGTCGGCCGTCAGGTCGGCGAGCCCGCTGCCCACGCCTCCGCCCACCACGTGGCCGACGGCCCAGCCCAGGTTCGCGATCGCGATGGCCATGGCGTGGCCGAGGCCGGCGTTGTCCGCGGCGTCGGTGAGCAGCGCCATCGCCGGCGCCCAGAAGGTGCCCAGCGCCGCCACGGTCAAGCACAGCAGGACGACCAGCAGCACGGCATTCTCCGGCAGCGCCAGCACGACCCCGGCGCCTGCTGCCACGGCAAGGCCCACGCGCATGGGCGCCAGTCGCCCGCGGCGGTCCGAGGCCCGTCCCGCCAGAGGGCTGACCGCGGCCTCCACGACCGCGGCGACGAGGAACGCGGCGCCCACCGCCAGGCCGCTGCGCCCGAGGACGTCGAGGCGCAGCGGCACGAGCACCTCGATCACCCCCGAGAACAGCGCGGGCAAGTGTGAACAGCAGGAAGCCGGCGCGCAGGTCCGGGCTCACCCGCACCGCGGCGGCCAGCCCGCGCAGGCCCGTCTGGTCCTCGACCTCCGCCGCGGGCATGAGCATGGCCCAAGCGGCGAGCGCGGCGGCGAAGGCCGCGGCGGCGCCGAACACCGGCTCGGTCCCCAGCTCCACGGCGGCCCCGCCGATCACCGGCCCGAAGAAGATCCCCACGATCGCGGCGCCGATGGCGCCGCCGATCAGCTGCCCGCGGCGCTCGCGCGGCGCGGCGCCGACCAGCCACGCCAGGCTCGCCGCCCACGAGCAGGCTCCGCCCACGCCCTGGAAGAAGCGCGCCACGTCCAGGACCACGACGTTCTCCGCCACGCCGAAGATGACGCTGGTCACCGCGAGGAGGCCCAGCCCCGTGAGCAGCGCGCGCTTGACCCCGAAGCGCACCGCCAGCCAGCCGCCGGGCAGCGCGCCCGCCAGGGTGCCGGCCGCGTACGAGGCCGACAGCACCCCGGCCGCAGTCTTCGACAGGTCGAGGTCCTCCGCGTAGGTGGGCAGCAGCGGTGTGACCGCCGCGAAGAACGCGGTGTCGATCACCAGGACGGCGCAGACCAGCCAGAACAGCCGCCTCACGGCTCTAGCTCTGCGCCAGTTCGACGAACCAGTCGAGCGCCTTGGGGTTGGCCAGCGAGTCGCGGCTCGCGGCCTTCTCCGGATCCTCGCCCATGAGGATGCGCTTGACCGGGACCTCGAGCACCTTGCCGCTCAGCGTGCGCGGCACCTCGGCGATCTGGTGCACCGAGTTGGGCACGTGGCGCGGTGAGCAGTCCTCGCGCACGCGCGTGCGTATCTGCTTGACCAGGTCGTCGTCGAGCTCCGCGCCGTCGCGCAGAACCACGAACAGCGGCATGTCGTTCTCCTGGCCCTCCTGCGGCACGTCGACCACCAGGGCGTCGGTCACGTCGTCCACGGCCAGCACCGCGCGGTAGATCTCGCTGGTGCCCATGCGCACGCCGCCGCGGTTGATGGTCGAGTCCGAGCGGCCGTAGATGATCGCCGTGCCGCGCTCGGTGATCTCGATCCAGTCGCCGTGGCGCCAGACGCCCGGGTACATGTCGAAGTAGCTCTCGCGCAGGCGCTCGCCGTCCTCGTCGCCCCAGAAGAAGACGGGCATGGACGGCATCGGCTCGGTTATCACCAGCTCGCCCACCTCGCCGACGAGCGCGTTGCCGTCCGGGTCCCACGACTCGACGGCGCAGCCCAGCGACCGGCCCTGGAGCTCACCGCGGTAGACGGGCAGCACGGGCACGCCGCCCACGAACGCGGTGCACACGTCGGTGCCGCCGCTGGTGGAGAACAGCCAGGTGTCCCCGCCGAGCTTGTCGTAGACCCACGAGAAGCCCTCGGGGGAGAGAGGGGAGCCCGGTGGACCCGACGGCGTCGAGCGCGCTGAGGTCGCGACCCTCGTTCGGCTCGATCTCCTCCTTCATCGAGGAGGCGATGAACGCGGCGCTGGTGCCGAAGGTCGTCATGCCGGTGTCGGCGGCCAGCTGCCACAGGACGTCGCCGGCCGGGTTGCCGTCGTAGAGCACGATCGAGGCCGGCGTGAGCAGCACGCCGACCAGGAAGTTCCACATCATCCAGCCGGTCGTCGAGAACCAGAAGACGCGGTCGCCCTCCTGCGCGTCGAGGTGCAGGTGCATCTTCTTGAGGTGCTCGAGCAGGATGCCGCCCTGCCCGTGCACGATCGACTTGGGCAGGCCGGTGGTGCCGCTCGAGTACAGGACCCACAGCGGATGGTCGAAGGGCAGCTGGGCGAACTCCAGCTCGGCCGGCTCGGCGTCCTCGGCCCAGCCGCTCTCGCTGAGGTAGCCGAACTCGACCACCGGCACGTCGCCGATCTCGGCGGCGATGCTCTTCACCACCTCGCGGCGGTCGAAGTCCTTGCCGCCGTAGCGGTAGCCGTCGACGGCCAGCAGGACCTTGGGCTCGATCTGCGAGAAGCGATCGACGACGCTGCGGGCGCCGAACTCGGGCGCGGCGCTGGACCAGATCGCGCCGATCGAGGCGGTGGCCAGGAAGGCGGCGACGGTCTCGGGGATGTTGGGCATGTAGGCGGCCACCCGGTCGCCCTCGCCGACCCCGTGCGCGCGCAGGATCGCGACCATGCGCCCGGTCTCCCGGCGCAGGTCGGCCCAGGTCCACTCGCCGGCGTCGCGCAGCTCGGAGGCGTGGCGGATCGCCACGTCGTCGGGGTCCTTGCCGCGGAAGATGTGCTCGGCGTAGGACAGGCGGGCGCCGGGGAACCACTCGGCGCCGGGCATCTCCCGCGAGCCGAGCACCCGCTCGGGCGGCGTGTCGAAGCGGACCTCGAAGAAGTCGCAGACCGCCTGCCAGAAGCCCTCCAGGTCGTCGACCGACCAGCGCCAGAGAGCGTCGTAGTCGCGAGGGTCGTGGCCGACCTTCTCAGCGAACCGGGCGAGCGTCGAGCCATCGATCCGCTCCTCCGACGGTGTCCACAGCGGCTCGTCGCTCACGCCCCCGGAGGCTACTTGGGGGAAGATGCCGCCCCGTGGAGGTTCGCCGACAGCCGCTGCGGCGCGCATGGAAGATCCTGCGCGCGCCGCTGGCGTGGATGGGCCCGCAGGCGGCGAAGTCCGGCAAGGCCGTGGCCAGGCGCACGCAGCTCCTCCTGCTGCTGGCCATCGGAGTGGCGAACATGGCCGGCGCGATCGTCGTCTTCGTGTTCGCCGTCTGGGTCGTCCCCAGCCCCGACGTCGAGGACGAGACCAAGCCGATCATCGTCAACCTCATCGCGCTGGGCATCTACCTCCTGGTCGCCCTGTTCATCGGCTTCACCTGGGGCTTCAAGCGCTTCCAGCCGGTCCGCCTGTGGCTGCGCGAGGACCGCGAGCCCACCGACGACGAGAAGCGCCTCGTGCTGAGCGCCCCGGTCCGGGCCGGCCTGATCGCGGCCGCGCTGTGGGCGCTCGCGATCGTCGTGTTCTCGGTCATCAACCTGAACTTCGCGGGCTCTCTCGCGATCGTGGTGGCGATCACCGTGGCGCTGGGCGGCGTCACCACCTCGGCGGCGGCCTACCTGCTCACCGAGCGCGTCCTGCGCGCGGCGACCGCGCGAGCGCTGGAGGCCGGGCCCCCGCGCCGGCCCTACGTGCCGGGCATGATCGCCCGCAGCCTGCTCGCGTTCGCCCTGGGGGCCGGCGTTCCCGTCCTGGGGATGCTGCTGATCGGCATCTACGCCCTGGCCGACGACGAGGTGACCCGCACCCAGCTCGCGATCGTGATCCTCGGGCTGGGCGGCTGCGCGCTGATCGTGGGCCTGCTGATGTCGTTCATCGCCGCCCGCGCGGCCGCCGACCCGGTCATGTCGGTGCGCGACGCGGTGGCGGAGGTCGAGAAGGGCAACCTCGACGACGTCGACGTGCCGGTCTACGACGCGACCGAGGTGGGCCTGCTGCAGGCCGGCTTCAACCGGATGGTCGACGGGCTGCGCGAGCGGCGGCGGATCCGCGAGGCCTTCGGCGTCTACGTCGACCACGAGGTGGCCGAGCACATCCTCGAGGAGGGGGTGTCGCTGGGGGGCGAGGAGGTCGAGGTCACGCTGATGTTCATCGACGTGAAGGACTTCACGCAGTGGGCCGAGGAGACCCCGGCGTCGGAGGTGGTCGAGCGCCTGAACTCGCTGTTCGACCTCGCCGTGCCGGTCATCCACGAGCACAAGGGGCACGTCGACAAGTTCGTCGGCGACGGCCTGCTCGCGGTCTTCGGCGCCCCGCAGCGAAGCGAGGAGCACGCCGACGAGGGGCTGAAGGCGGCGATGGAGATCGTCGAGAAGCTGCCCGGCGAGGGGCCGGGGGACCTGGAGGTGGGCATCGGCCTCAACTCCGGCGCGGTGGTGGCCGGCAACGTGGGCGGCGGTGGCCGGCTCGAGTTCAGCGTGATGGGCGACGCGGTGAACGTGGCGTCGCGCATCGAGAACGCCACGCGCGAGACCGGCGATCAGATCCTGCTCAGCGAGGACACCGCGGAGCGGCTGAACGGCGACTACGAGCTCGAGCGGCGCGACGACGTCGAGCTGAAGGGCAAGTCCAAGCCCGTGTGCCTGCTGGCGCCGAAGCTCTAGCCGTCTTCCTTGATGTCCTCGGCGACCCGCTCCTTGAACGGCTTCAGCTTCTCGTAGAGCTCGTCGGGCGGCGTCTCCTCGTGGGGCTCGGACTCGCCGACCAGCCACGGGGCCGCGTCCACCGCGGTGCGCCAGGCGGCTTCCTCGGGGTCGGTCTGTGAGCCCTGCTCCTCCTCGGGCGCCGGCTCCACCTTGTCCAGGTAGACGTTGTTGTACTGCCCCCGCTGCTCCTCGTGGTACTCGATCCGCGCGCGGCGGCCGGCGAGGGCCTGCGCCTGCTCGCCGATTGCCTCGCGGAAGGTCGTGTACTCGTTGCCGTCGCTGTCGCGCGTGACGTAGCGGGTGTTGCCGCCCTTGGTCTCGAAGGTGCGGACGTCGTCGATGGTGACCACGGTCTCCATGCCCCTCAGATACCCCTGGGGGGCGAGATCAAGCCGCCCGAGCCTCTCCCTGGGGATGGAAGCCCTGGACGAGCTGGCCTCTGCTCTGCGCGGGCGGCTGATCGAGCGCGCCCGCTCGGGCGAGGCCGCGGACGGCGCGCTCGAGGACGAGGTGCGCACGCTGGTCGAGTCCGAGGCGGCTCCGCTGCCCGAGGAGGAGCGGCGAGCGCTCGGCGAGCGGGTGCTGCTGCTGGCCACGGGCCTGGGACCGCTGGAGCCGCTGCTGTCGGACCCGCGCGTGGACGAGGTCATGGTCAACGGGCCCGATGCGGTCTACGTGGAGCGCGGCGGGCGCATCGAGCCCACCGCGGTGAGCTTCGGCTCGGAGGCCGAGCTGATGCACGCGATCGAGCGCATCCTCGCGCCGCTGGGGCGGCGGGTGGACGAGGCCTCGCCGCTGTGCGACGCGCGGCTGCCCGACGGCTCGCGCGTGAACGTGGTGATCCCGCCGCTCTCGCTGGGCGGCGCCTGCCTGACCATCCGGCGCTTTCGCCGCGAGGGCTTCTCGCTGCGCGACCTGGTCGCGGGCGGGACGCTGCCGGCGGCGGTGGCCGAGCTGCTGGCGGTGGCGGTGGCCGGACGCGCTTCGATCCTGGTGAGCGGCGGCACCGGCTCGGGGAAGACCACCACGCTCAACGCCCTCTCGGGCGCCATCCCCGGCGGCGAGCGCATCGTGACGGTCGAGGACGCGGCGGAGCTGCGGCTGCGCCAGCGCCACGTGGTGCGCCTGGAGTCGCGGCCGGCGAACCTGGAGGGCCGCGGCGAGGTGACGATCCGCCAGCTCGTTCGCAACGCGCTGCGCATGCGGCCCGACCGGATCGTGGTGGGGGAGGTGCGCGGGCCCGAGGCGCTGGACATGCTGCAGGCGCTCAACACCGGCCACGACGGCTCGCTCACCACCGTCCACGCCAACTCGCCCGAGGACGCGCTGCGGCGGGTGGAGACGCTGGCGCTCATGGCCGGCGTGGGCCTGCCGCACGCCGCGGTCCGCGAGCAGGTGGCGAGCGCGCTGGACCTGGTCGTCCACCAGACGCGCGAGCGCGACGGGTCGCGCCGCGTCTCGTCGGTGTGCGAGGTCGTGCGCGTGGCCGGCGGGGCGGGGACGCGAGAGCTGCTCACCCCCGAGGGCGGCGTGCGCCCGCGAAGCCAGGTGGCATGCTTGACCGCCCTGGCCTTTGCCGCGGGCTCGCTCGGCTTCCTCGCCCTGCGCGAGGCGGTCGGGTGGGCTGGCGGCCCGCTCGCCCGCGGCAGGGCGTGCGGTGGCGGCGCTCGCCGGGGCCGTGGTCCGGGTCGGGCGCGAGGGACGCGACCCCGGAGCGCTGGAGCGGCGCCGGCTGCTGGCCGCCGGGGCGGTGGCGGCGTTCCTCGGAGGCTTCGTCGCGCTCGGGCCGCTGCCCGGCCTGGCGGCGGGGGCGGCCGGTCCGTGGGCGGTGTCCCGGCTGCTGCGGGCCCGGCGCGAGCGCTACCGGCGCGCCGTCGACGAGGGCGCGGCCGGCGCGGCCATCGCCCTGGCCGACGCGCTGGGAGGAGGCCACTCGCTCCGCGGGGCGCTGGCGGAGGCCGCCGAGGCGGTCCCGGGCGCCGCGGGGTACGAGTTGAGACGCACCCGGGCGGAGCTCGAGGCCGGCGCGCGCACGGAGACGGCGCTCGAGGCGCTGCGGTCGCGCGCTCGCTCCGCGCGGCTGGACAGCCTGGTGGCCGCCTGCCTGCTCCAGCGGCGCGCGGGCGGCGACCTGGCCCGGCTGCTGCGCGGCCTGGCGCGGTCGTTCGAGGACCAGTCGCGGCTCGAGGACGAGGTCAAGGCGGCCACCGCGCAGGCGCGCTTCACCGGGCTGGTCGTGGTGCTCCTGCCGCTGGCGGGCGCCGGCCTGGCGGAGCTGGCCAGCCCGGGCTTCCTGGCCGGCCTGGCCGAGTCGGCGCTGACGGCCTGGCTGGTCGGAATGGCCCTGGTGCTGCAGGTGGTGGGCGGCGTGCTGATCCGCCGGCTCGGGCGGGTGCGGGCGTGACGGGATGGCTGGCGCCTGCCCTGGCGCTCGCCGCCGCGGTGCTGGCCACCCTCGGGCTGGCCCAGCTCGCGCCTGTGCGCCGCCCGCGGTCGCGGGCGCCGTTCCCTGGTCGGCCTGCTGGTTGCGGGCGGCTCGCGCGTGCGGGCCGTGCGGACGCTGGCCCCGCCGCCGGATCTCGCGCGCCCGGGTCCAGGCCGCGGGCCGTCCCGGCGGGCTGGGCGTGCGCGAGGTGATGGCGGTCAAGGCCGCCGGCGCTGCGCTCGGCGCCGCGGTAGCGCTGCCGCTCGCGGCGGCCGCGCCCGGGCGGCTGGGGCCCCTGGTGGTCCTGGTGGGGCCCGCGGCGGGCTTCCTGGCGCCGGACCTGTGGCTGGGCCGCCGCGCGCGGGCTCGGGCGCAGCGCGTGCGGCGAGAGCTGCCGGCGATGCTCGACCTCCTGCGCGTGACGGTGGAGGCCGGCGGGTCGCTCGCCGCGTCGCTGGGAGCGGTGGGCGAGCGCGGCGGCGGCGCGCTGGCGTCAGAATGGCGCGCCGTGGCGAGGGAGGTCGGCCTGGGGGTGGGCCTCAGCGAGTCGACTGCGAGCGATGACCGAGCGCCTGCCCCAGTCCGAGATCCAGGCGCTGGTGGCCGCGCTGGAGCGGGCGCGCCGTCACGGGGCGCCGCTGGCCGAGACGCTCGAGGCCCAGGCTCGCGACGCTCGCTTCGCCCTGCGGCGGAAAGTGCAGGAGGACGCGGCCCGGGCCGGGCCCAAGATCCAGCTCGTGGTGGCGCTCATGCTGGTGCCCTCGGTGCTGCTGCTGGTGGCGGCTGCGCTGGCCGCGGCGCTGCTGGGAGGGGAGACCTCGTTGCCGGTCGGTCCCTAGGCGCAAGACTCCTTGCAGCGCGCCCCGCTGCAAGCAAGAGCCCGTGCAAATGCCGTGCTGCACGGTTTTGGCCGCCGGCCGTGCCCCGGCCTCCCACCGCCGCGAAGCCAGTGGGCATGCGGGTTTGCGGCCGCGGAGGGGGCGTCCGGCACACCGCTCGGACGGTAAAGTGGGGCAATGTGTTGCATGGTGGGACGTCAGTGGGGTACGGTGGGCCCATCAAACGACCGGAGTGGCGGGGCTCCTCCCACTCCGCCACTCCGGTCCAACGCTTCGCACGGAGGACGGTTGGCATTCCGGGGCCACTTCGAGCATTCGCTGGACGCGAAGAACAGGCTGAGCATTCCCGCCCGTTTTCGCGCGGCGTTCGCCGATGGACTGGTTCTCTCGAAGGACTCGGAAGCCTGCGTGGCGGTGTGGACTCCTGCCGCGCACGAGCAGACCGTCGACTCGGCGCTGGCGGGGATGAACCCGCTGGGCGCCGAGCGCAAGAAGGTCGCGCGCTACTACCAGGCCAACTCCTGGGAGCTCGAGATGGACAAGGCCAGCCGGGTGACCATTCCGCCCCAGCTACTCGCGCACGCGGGGATCGAGCGTGAGGTGGTGGTAGCCGGCGTGGGGACCAACCTCGAGCTCTGGGACAAGGAGAGCTGGGACGCCGAGCAGGCGTCGCTCGACGAGCACATCGGAGAGCTGACGGAGGGTCTTGGCAATCCTTCTTGACATGACGCGCACGCACGTACCCGTGCTGGCGGCGGAGGTCATCGAGCTCGGTGACCCCGGGCCCGGCGACACGGTGGTCGACTGCACCTTCGGAGCAGGGGGCCACGCGCGCCTGATCGCCGACCGCATCGGCCCGGCGGGCACGCTGATCGCCATCGACCGCGACCCGGCGGCCGAGGAGCGCTTCGACGAGCTGGCCCGCGAGGTCGACTGCGACACCCGCTTCGTGCGCGCGAGCTACGCCGAGGGCCTGGAGGAGCTCGCCGACGAGGGCGTGCAGGCCGACCTGGTGCTGTTCGACCTCGGCGTCTCCTCCATGCAGCTCGACGCGCGCGAGCGCGGCTTCTCCTACTCCTACGACGCGCCGCTGGACATGCGGATGGATCCCACCCAGGGCGATTCGGCCGCGGACCTGGTGGCCGAGCTCGAGCCGGGTCGCCTGGCCCAGCTGTTCCGCACCTTCGGCGAGGAGCGCCACGCGCAGCGCATCGCGCGTGAGATCGCGCGCCGCCGCACGCAGGCGCCGATCGAGACCACCGGCGAGCTGGTGGAGGCCATCGAGGCTGCCGTGCCCGCGCCCGGCCCGGCGCGCGTTCGGCGCCGGCCACCCTGCCCGCCGGGTGTTCCAGGCGCTGCGCATCGCCGTCAACGACGAGTTGGCCGAGCTCGACCGGGCGCTGCCCCTCGCCTTCGGCCTGCTGCGACCGGGCGGCCGCGTCGCCGCGATCTCCTTCCACTCGCTGGAGGACCGCCGCGTCAAGCGGTTCCTTGCCGATCGCGCGCGCGGGTGCATCTGCCCGCCCGACTTCCCCGTCTGCGCCTGCGGCCGCGAGCCCGAGGCCGAGCTCCTCGGCCGCGCTGTCGTGCCGAGCGCCGGCGAGGTGGCCGACAACCCGCGCGCTCGCTCCGGCCGCCTTCGTGTGGCCCGCAAGCTCGAGGGCGGGGACGAGGCCTGATGGCCCGCACCGCCCGCGCCGGCGCCGCGGTCGCCCCGCGCCCCGCCCGTCGCCAGCGACCCCGTGTCGCCGCTCCCCGCGCGGTCCCGCGCGCCGTGCGCGCGCGTGGAGAGAGCGTCCTCGACAGCCTGCTGCGGGGCCGGGCGTGGATCGCGCTTGGTGGGCCTGCTGCTCGTGGGCATCGTGTTCTTCAACGTCGACCTGCTGCGCCTCAACCGCAGCATCGCCGTCACCAGCGAGAAGTCCGAGCAGGTCTCCCGTGAGAACGCCCGGCTGCGCCGGGAGCTGGCCCGCCTCGGTTCCAGCGAGCGCGTGCAGAAGGCCGCCCTGCAGCGGGGCCTGGTGCTGCCCTCGCCCGGCGACGTGCGCTTCCGCGGCATCAACAAGCGCGACGATCGCCGCGCCCTTGCGAACCTGAAGCAGTCCGGGCACGAGGAGGGCACCGGCCCGGCGAGCCCGACGCCGGAGCCCACCCAGCCGCAGCAGACGGCGACGCCGCCGCAGGCGGTCACCACGCCGCAGGCTCCGGTCAGCGACCCGGTCACGCCGCAGGCACCGGTCACTCCCCAGACCCCGACCGCGGTCCCGCCGGCGACCGCGGTGCCGGGCGCCGGCTGAGCGTTTGCGCCTCGTCGATCGGCGCATCGGCCTTCTCTTCGCCCTCTTCCTGACCCTCTTCCTCGTGGCCGTCGTGCGGGCGACCTGGCTGTCGACCGTCAAGGCCGGCGAGCTCTCGGACCGCGCGGTCTCCCAGCAGGTCGAGGACCTCGACGTCCCCGCCCGTCGGGGCACGATCTTCGACCGCCACGGGGTCGAGCTGGCCGTCTCCGAGGAGGCGGTCACCGTGTTCGCGAACCCCTTCCTGATCAAGGACCCGGTGAAGGTGGCCTCCCGCCTGTCGCCGCTCCTCGGCCGGCCCCAGCAGGAGCTGCTGGGTGAGCTCTCCAACAAGAAGACCGGCTTCGTCTACCTCAAGCGCAAGCTGGACCCGACCAGCGGCGACCGGGTCAAGCGGATGAAGCTCGAGGGGATCGGAACGGTCACCGAGCCCAAGCGCAGCTACCCGCAGCGGGCGCTCGGCTCGCAGCTGCTGGGCTCGGTGGGCACCGACGGCTACGGCCTCTCCGGCCTCGAGCAGTCCCGCGAGCGAACGCTCAAGGGGACCAACGGCAAGCGCCGCCTGGTCAAGGACGCGATGGGCGAGCCGGTCCAGATCGTGGAGACCGAGCGCGCCCGCGCCGGCGGCGACGTCCACCTCACTCTCGACGCGGCGATCCAGGCCCGCACGGAGGTGGTGCTCGGCCAGGTGGGCCAGAAGTACCGCCCGCGCGGGGCCACGGCCCTGGTCATGGACCCGCGCAGCGGCGAGGTGCTCGCGCTGGCCAACTGGCCGCGGATCGACAACAACAGCGTGGGCGACGCTCCCGCCTACGCGCGCCAGAACCGCGCGGTCGCCGCCAACTACGAGCCCGGCTCGACCTTCAAGGCCTTCACCGTCGCCGGTGCGCTGGAGGAGAAGCTGATCGAGCCGCAGTCCGAGTTCGACCTGCCGCCGACGCTCCAGGTGGCCGACCGCGAGATCAAGGAGTCCCACCCGCGCGGCCAGGTGACCCTGACGGTGGGCGACATCCTGGCCCAGTCCTCCAACGTGGGCTCGGTGAAGATCGGCATGGAGCTGGGTCCCGAGCGCTTCGACCGCTGGGTGCGCCGCTTCGGCTTCGGCAAGGGCACCAACGTCGACCTGCCCGGCGAGGCCACCGGCATCGTCCCCAAGCCCGCGGAGTACTCGGGCTCCTCGATGGGCAACCTGCCGATCGGCCAGGGCATCGCGGTCACGCCCGTGCAGATGGCCACCGCCTACTCGGCGATCGCCAACCACGGCGTCTCCCACTCGCCCTACATCGTCCGGGGCAACGGCCGCGAGGGCCGCCGGGTGGTCTCGCGCCGCACGGCCGACCGCGTGTCGAAGATGCTCGAGGGAGTCCTCGGCCCCGGCGGCACCGCCCAGGAGGCCAAGGTCAAGGGCTACCGCCTGGCGGGCAAGACCGGCACCGCCGAGAAGGCAGACCCCCGCGGCGGCTACTCGAAGGACAAGTTCGTGGCCTCGTTCATCGGCTACGCCCCGGTGGGCGACCCCCGCCTGCTGGTGGCGGTGATGGTGGACGAGCCGAAGGGCGACATCTTCGGCGGAACGGTGGCCGCGCCGGCCTTCGAGCAGATCATGGACTTCGCCCTGCCGTACCTGAAGATCCCGCCGCGCTAGAGCGCGCAGGGCAGGGCGTTCGCCCGCGCGGTGGGACGGGGCCTGCGCCCACCCGAAGCAACTCGTCAGCCCGCTGACGACTTTCCGGAGACGGGACCCGCGGCCGGGCGGCCGGGGGTGAGTCCGTTGACGCCCATAGACTCACCGAGTGGTGGACCTGCGCGAGCTCCTCGGGCCCGGGGTGCCGCCGGTCGACATCACGGCCCTGGCGTACTCGAGCGCTGCCGTGCGTCCCGGGGCCCTCTTCTTCTGCGTCCCGGGCTTCCGGGCGGACGGACACGACTTCGCGCCCGACGCCGTGGAGCGCGGCGCCGCGGCGCTGGTCTGCGAGCGCCCGCTGGACCTGGGGGTGCCCGAGGTCGTGGTCCCGAGCGTCCGCGAGGCGATGGGCCCCGCCGCCGCGGCCTTCCACGGCGACCCCACCTCGAAGCTGAAGGTGATCGGGATCACCGGCACCAACGGCAAGACCACCACCGCCTTCCTGGTCCGCCACCTGCTGGAGGCGACCGGCACGCAGTGCGGCCTGCTGGGCACGGTGAAGAGCGTGGTGGGCGGACAGGAAGAGGAGGTCGAGCGCACGACCCCCGAGGCGGTGGACCTCCAGGCCACCTTCGCCCGCATGCGGGAAGCCGGCGACGAGGCCTGCGCCATGGAGGTCTCCTCGCACGCGCTGGAGCTGGGGCGGGCGCGGGGCATCCGGTTCGCGTCGAAGGTGTTCACCAACCTCACGCAGGACCATCTCGACTTCCACCCGACGATGGACGCCTACTACTCGGCCAAGCGGCGGTTGTTCGACGAGCCGGGGCCGGCGATCGTCAACGTCGACGACGAGTACGGGCGGCAGCTCGCCGCCGACATCGACTGCACGACCGTCGCTGTCCATCGCGACGCCGACCTGCGCGCGGAGGACGTGCGATTCGACCTCACCGGCTCCCGCTTTCGGGTCGGCACGACCGAGGCCGAGGTTCCGATGCCCGGGCTCTTCAACGTGCAGAACGCGCTCTGTGCGATGGCCGCCGTGACCGCGCTAGGCGTCTCGTTGGAGGACGCCGCGGAGGCGCTGGCCGGCTTCGGCCGCGTCCCGGGTCGCTTCGAGCCGGTGGACGAGGGCCAGTCCTTCGGCGTGCTGGTGGACTACGCGCACACACCGGACTCGCTGGAGAACGTCCTGCGGGCCGCGCGGGAGGTGACCGGGGGCAAGCTGGCGGTGGTCTTCGGCGCCGGCGGCGACCGCGACACGGCCAAGCGCCCGCTCATGGGCGCCGCCGCGCGCGAGCTGGCCGACCGGGTGCTGGTGACCTCCGACAACCCGCGCTCGGAGGCGCCCGAGTCGATCGTCGACCAGATCATGGAGGGCGCGGGGCCGGAGGCCGAGCGGGAGACCGACCGCCGCCGGGCCATCGCCAAGGCAATCCGGGAGGCCGAGGATGGCGACGTGGTGGTCATCGCCGGCAAGGGCCACGAGCAGGGCCAGGAGTTCGAGAACGGCCGCAAGGAGCCGTTCGACGACGTGACGGTGGCGCGTGAAGCTCTGAGGGAGCGCCTCAGGTGAGGGACGCGGGCTGGATCGCCGAAGCGGCCGGCGCGGTTATGCACGGCGAAGCCGAGGGCAGCCCGAACCGAGCGGTGATCGACAGCCGCGAGGCGGGCCCCGGCGACCTGTTCGTGGGCCTGCGGGGCGAGAACACCGACGGCGGCGAGTTCGCGGCCACGGCGCTCGACCAGGGCGCGTGGGGTGCGCTGGTGTCGCCCGAGCACGCCGAGCAGGACGGCCTCACGCTCGCCGCGAGCGATCCCCTCGCCGCGCTGCAATCGCTGGCGCGCGAGTGGCGCAGCGAGCTGCGGGCGCGCGTCATCGGCATCACCGGCTCCACCGGCAAGACCTCCACCAAGGACATCCTCGCCGCGATGCTGGCGCCCCACCTGCAGACCCACGCCAACCGCCAGAACCTGAACACCGAGATCGGGCTGCCGCTGTCGATCCTCGAGGCGCCCGAGGGAACCGAGGCGCTGGTGCTGGAGATGGCCATGCGCGGCGAGGACCAGATCGCCGAGCTGACCGCGATCGCCGAGCCCGACGTGGGCGTGATCGTGAACATCGGCCCGGTTCACCTGGAGCTGCTGGGAACCGTGGAACGTGTGGCCGCCGCCAAGGCGGAGCTGGTGCGCGACCTGCGCCCCGGCGCCTCCTGCGTGCTGCCCGCCGAGGAGCCCCTGCTGGACGCCCACCGCCGCGACGACCTCGACACCTGGACCTTCGGCCCCGGCGGCCAGGTGAGCCTGCAGAGCTTCGAGCGCGGCGTCGCCGTGGTGGAGGCCCGCAACGAGACGCTGGAGCTCATGCCCGCCTTCGAGGAGCCCCACAACCTGCTGAACATGCTTGCCGGCGTTGCCGCCGCGCGGGCCATCGGGGTCGAGCCGGGCGGGCGCGTGGCGCCTGCCTTCTCGGCCATGCGCGGCGAGGTCGTCGAGCTGCCCGGCGGGGTGACCGTGGTGAACGACTGCTACAACGCCAACCCGATGTCGATGCGCGCGGCGCTTTCGCACCTGGCCCAGAGCCCGGCGCAGCGGCGGCTGGCGGTCCTCGGCCAGATGGCCGAGCTGGGCCCCGATGCCGCCGACTACCACCGGGAGATCGGGCGTCACGCCTCCGACGAGGGGGTCGACGTGCTCGTGACCGTGGGCCGCGAGGCGCTGCCCTACGCGGAGGGCTTCGAGGGCGAGGCCCACTCGGTGGGCGAGCCCGAGGAGGCGGCCGGCCTGCTCGACGAGCTCGCCGGCCCGGGCGACCGCGTGCTGATCAAGGGGTCGCGGTCCGTGGGCCTGGAGCGCGTGCTCGGCTCGTGAGAGGCATGGGCGAGATCCTCATCGCGGGCATGGCCTCGCTGCTCATCTGCGTGTTCCTGGGCCCCAAGTTCATCGAGCAGCTGCGCGTGCGCGAGTTCGGCCAGCACATCCGCGAGGAGGGCCCGGAGGGCCACCACGGCAAGGCGGGCACGCCGACCATGGGCGGGCTGGTCATCTTCGTGGCCTTCGCGGTCCCGTTCCTGATGCTCACCGACCTCCGCGCGGTGAGCATCGCCGTGTTCGGCACGGCCGTCCTGTGCGGGGCGCTGGGCTTCGCCGACGACTTCACCAAGCTGCGCCGCAAGCGCTCGCTGGGCATCTCGGGCCGGACCAAGCTGCTGGCCCAGGCCGCCATCGCCATCGGGCTGTGGCTGATGGCCACGCAGTACGTGGGCCTGGAGGACACGCTGCGGCTGCGGATCGTGGACGCCTCGATCGACCTCGGCCTGCTGTACCCGGTGTTCATCTTCCTCGTGCTCGCGGGGGCCACCAACGGGGTGAACCTCACCGACGGCCTGGACGGCCTGGCCGCGGGCTGCGCGGCGATCGTGCTGCTCGCCTACACGGGCATGACGTTCATCACCAGCGGCCAGGAGGACCTGGCGCTGCTGTGCGCGGCGCTGGTGGGCGCCTGCGTCGGCTTCCTGTGGTTCAACTCGTTCCCGGCCTCGGTGTTCATGGGGGACACCGGTGCGCTGGGGCTGGGCGGCGCGGTGGCCGCGCTGGCGGTGATGACCAAGACCGAGGTGCTGCTGGTGCTGATCGGCGGCATCTTCGTGATCGAGGCGCTGTCGGTGGCGATCCAGGTGTTCGCCTTCCAGCGCTTCCGCAAGCGCGTGTTCCTCATGGCCCCGATCCATCACCACTTCGAGCTGATGGCCTGGTCGGAGACCAAGATCATCCTGCGCTTCTGGATCGTGGCCGCGATCTGCAGCGCGATCGGCTTCACCCTCTACCAGCAGTCCACGTGAGGCCGCCGCTCCCGCCGGGCCCCTACCTCGTCGTGGGCCTGGCGCGATCGGGACGGGCCGCCGCGGAGATGCTGCGCGAGCACGGCGAGACCATCGGCTGCGACAGCGGCGTTCACCGAGCCGGTCGAGGGCGTCGAGACCCACGCCGCCACCGACGGGGTGGAGCTGCTCGACCGCGTGCGAACGGTGGTCAAGAGCCCCGGCGTCCCCCGCGAGGCGCCGGTGGTGGCTGCCGCGCTGGAGCGCGGTCTGGAGGTGGTGGGCGAGCTGGAGCTGGCCTGGCGGCTGCTGCCCAACCGCTTCGTGGCCGTCACCGGCACCAACGGCAAGACGACGACCGTGTCCCTGCTCGGCGCCATCTACGAGGAGGCGCGGCTGCCCGTGGCGGTGGCGGGCAACGTGGGCACGCCGGTCGCCTCGCTGGTCGGCGCGCTGGACCCCGACGCGACCGTGGTGTGCGAGACGTCGAGCTTCCAGCTGGAGGACACCCTCGCCTTCCGGCCCGGAGTGCGCGGTGCTGCTCAACCTCGAGGAGGACCACCTCGACCGCCACCACACCTTCGAGCGCTACCGCGAGGCCAAGCTGCGGGCCTTCGCCAACCAGGGGCCGGAGGACCTGGCCGTGGCTCCTCCGGGCCTCGAGCTGCCGGGCCGCGCCACGCGGATCGGCTTCGCCGAGGACATCGGCCTGGAGGACCTCGCCCTGCGCGGCGAGCACAACCTGGAGAACGCCCGTGCCGCCGCCGCGGCGGCCCGGGGGATGGGCGTGGACGAGGACGCGCTGCGCGAGGCGCTGCGGACCTTCGCCGGGGTCCCGCACCGCCTGGAAGAGGTGGGCCGGGTGGGCGGCGTGCTGTTCGTCAACGACTCCAAGGCCACCAACGTCGCCTCCGCGGTGCGCGGCCTGACCGCCTTCCCCGGCGGCGTCCACGCGATCCTCGGCGGCAGCCTCAAGGGCGGCGGCTTCCGCGGCCTGCGCGAAGCGGCCGGGCGCTGCCGGGCGCTGTACCTGATCGGCCAGGCCGAGGACGAGCTGGCGGCCGACCTCGAGGGCGCCGCGCCCATGCACCGCTGCGGCGACCTGGCGACCGCGGTGGACGCCGCGGCCCGGGCCGCGGGGCCCGGCGAGGTGGTGCTGCTCTCGCCGGCCTGCGCCTCCTACGACCAGTACAACGACTACGAGGAGCGGGGAGCGCACTTCCGGCGGCTGGTCGCCGAGCGAGGATGAGTCCGGGGCTGGGCGTAGAAAAGGCTTCGGATGGCCCAATCGGCCCCGAAGAAGAAGGCGGCGAAGCGACCGGTCGAGTACTCGATCCTGCTGACGGCCACGCTGTGCCTGCTGGCCTTCGGCGCGGTGATGGTCTACTCCGCCAGCTCGGCGGAGTCACTGCTGCAGGGCTCGGGCGATCCGTCCTTCTACCTCAAGCGCTATCTGATCTTCGGCCTGCTCGGGCTGGCCGCCCTGCACTTCCTGGCGCGCTACGGCGTCGAGCTGGCGCGGCGCTTCACCGGCATGGCGCTGGGCGTCTCGTTCCTGCTCTGCATCGCGGTGATGGTGCCCGGGGTGGGCGTGACGGTGAACGGGGCGACCCGCTGGCTGGGCCCGGGACCGCTGCAGTTCCAGCCCTCCGAGCTGCTCAAGGTCTCGCTCATCCTCTACGCGGCCTTCCTGCTGGCCTCGCGCCCATGGACCGTGAAGACCGTCGGTGGGCTGTTCAAGCCGCTGCTGCTGGTGGTGGGCGCCGCCTGCGCGCTGCTGATGAAGCAGCCCGACATGGGGACGACGATGGTCGTGTGCTTCGCGATCGGCGCGCTGCTGATCGCCGCCGGCACGCCGATCCGCAACCTGGCGGTGATCGGCGGCAGCCTGGCCGCCGCGGCCCTGCTCCTCGCGCTGGCCGAGCCCTACCGCCGCGAGCGCCTCACGAGCTTCCTCGACCCCTTCTCCGATGCAGGCGGCGCCGGCTTCCAGGCGGTGCAGGCGCTCACGGCGATCGGCTCGGGCGGCTTCTTCGGCGTGGGGCTCGGGGAGTCGGTGCAGAAGATCTTCTACCTGCCCGAGGCCCACACGGACATGATCCTGGCCATCATCGGCGAGGAGGTCGGGCTGGTCGGGATCCTCGGCGTGGTCTTCCTCTACGCGATGATCGGCTACGCGGGGCTGCGCACCGCCAAGCACGCCCAGACGCGCTACGCGAAGCTGCTGGCCGCGGGCATCACCTCGCTGATCCTGTGCCAGGCGACCCTGAACTTCTTCGCGGTGCTCGGCCTGATGCCGCTCACCGGCGTCCCGCTGCCCTTCATCTCCTACGGCTCCACCAACCTCATCGTGCTGCTGGGGGCCATGGGGATCCTGCTGAACGTCGCCGCCACCGGCGGCCGTGTGGGCCGCATGAGCCGCAAGCCGGTGCTCAAGGCGATCGAGGGAGGCCGCGATGCCTCGGGTCGTGATAGCCGCAGGCGGGACGGCGGGGCACGTCGTGCCGGCGCTGGCGGTAGCCGACGCGCTGCGCGATAGGGGCGCCGAGGTCGAGTTCATAGGGGGCGAGCGGGCCGAGGCCGAGCTCGTGCCCGCCGCGGGCTACCCGCTGCACACGCTCAAGGTCGCCGGCATCGACCGCTCCAACCCGCTGCGCGCGGCTCGGGCGGTCGGGCTGGCCGTGGGAGCGCTGGGGACCTCGGTCCGGCTGCTGCGGCGCCTGAAGCCCGACGCCGTGATGGGCGGCGGGGGCTACGTGGCGGGGCCGGTGGGGCTCGCGGCCGCGGCGCTGCGCAAGCCGCTGGTGCTCACGGAGGCCGACAGCCACCTGGGCATCTCCAACCGGCTGCTGGCCCCGCTGGCCAAGAAGGTCTTCCTGGCCTTCCCGCTCGAGGGCCGCGAGGGGCCGCGCTTCGAGGTCTCGGGCCGCCCGTTGCCGCAGGGCACCGGGGAGGCCGATCGCTACGAGGCGCGCCGGCGCTTCGGGATCGAGGCCGACGAGACCTGCCTGCTGGTCTTCGGCGGCTCCATCGGGGCCCGCAGCCTCAACCAGGCCGCCATCGAGGCCTTCGGCCGGGCGGCGCCCTGCGCGATCCTGCACGCGAGCGGCCGCCGCGACCACGACGAGCTGGCCGCCCGCCTGGCCGAGCTGGGCAACCCGCCGCACTATCGGCTGCTGCCCTACATCAAGCCCTTCGCCGACGCCCTCGCCGCCGCGGACCTGACCGCGGCCCGCTCCGGCGGCTCGGTGCTCGAGGTGGCCGCCGCCGGGCTCCCGGCGATCCTCGTCCCCTACCCGCACGCCTCCGCAGACCACCAGACCCGCAACGCCCGGCTCATGGCCGACGCGGGCGCCGCGGTGGTGGTCCCCGACGACGAGCTCGATGCCGCCCGGCTCTCGCGGGAGGTGGGGGAGCTGCTGAGCTCGCCCAGCAGGCTGGCGGCCATGTCCGAGGCCGCGCGGCAGGCCTCGCGCCCCGACGCGGCCGAGCGCATCGCGGACGAGCTGCTGGGTCTTGCGGCGTGAACGGCCGCCGGCTGCACTTCGTGGGCATCGGCGGCGCGGGCATGAGCGGCCTGGCCCTGGTGACCAAGGCGCTCGGGGCCGAGGTCAGCGGCTCGGACCGCGCCGAGTCCTCGTACACCGAGCGCCTGCGGGCGGCGGGCATCGAGCCGGCGATCGGCCACGACGCCGCCAACCTCCCCGACGGCGCGGAGCTGGTGGTCTCCACCGCGATCGCCGAGGACAACCCCGAGCTCGTGCGCGCCCGCGAGGAGGGACGCACCATCCTGCACCGCGCCGACCTGCTCGCGGAGCTGACCCGGCTCAAGCGCACGATCGCCATCTCCGGCACCCACGGCAAGACGACGACCTCGGCCATGGCGGCGCACGCGCTGCTGCGCTGCGGGCGCGAGCCCGCCTACCTGGTGGGCGGCGAGCTGCGCGCGGCGGGCACCAACGCGGCCTGGGGGGAGGGCGAGTGGCTCATCGCCGAGGCCGACGAGTCGGACCGCTCCTTCCTCAAGCTGGGCCGCGAGGTGGCGCTGGTGACCAACATGGAGCTCGACCACCACGCGACCTACCGCTCGCCGAGCGAGCTGCGCGAGGCCTTCGCGGAGTTCACCGCCCCCGCGGAGACCACCATCGCCTGGACGCAGGCCGGCATCGGGGCCGACGTGACCTACGGCATCGGCGAGGGCGACCTGAGCGCGGAGGAGGTGGAGCTGATGCCGCTGGGGTCCTCCTTCAGCGTGGACGGCGTTCCGGTGCGGCTCCGAGTCCCGGGCGAGCACAACGTGCTGAACGCCCTCGCGGCGCTCGCGGCCTGCCGGGAGGCGGGGGTGCCGCTCTCCGAGGCCGCGCCGGCGCTCGAGGACTTCGCCGGCGCCGCCCGGCGGTTCGAGGAGCGCGGCGCCACGCCCAGGCGGCGCGCGGATCTTCGACGACTACGCCCACCACCCGACCGAGGTCCGGGCCACGCTGGAGGCCGCCCGCACCCTCGAGCCGCGGCGGCTGGTCGCCTGCTTCCAGCCTCACCTCTACTCGCGCACGCGCGAGCTGGCTCGCGAGTTCGGCGAGGCCCTGGCCCTGGCGGACCTGGTGGTGCTGCTCGACGTCTACCCCGCGCGCGAGCTGGCCGAGGACTACCCGGGCGTGTCCGGCCTGACGGTGGCGCGCACGGCCGCCGACGCCGCGAACGGGCGGCCGGTCTGGTGGCTGCCCCGCATGGACGACGCCGAGCGGATGCTGCGCGAGCGCCTGCGGGAGGGCGACGTGCTGCTCACACTCGGCGCCGGCGACGTGGACCGGCTCGCCGAGCGCCTCAGCGCGGCGTAGGAGTCACACGCCCCAGGGCGAATCTCCGGGTATGAACCGAGCCGCCGGCGTGGTGGCCGGACAGCTCGTCCGGCTCCCGAAGATCGTCCCGTTCTTCGTCCTCAGCATCCCGGCGCGGTTCCGTCGCAAGCTCGGCGTGGCCCTGCTGGTCGCGGCGGTGCTCACGGCGGGCTACATGCTGTGGCTGCGCGACTCCTCGCTGGTGGCCATCGAGAAGGTCCAGGTGAGCGGCCTGACCACCCGCGACGCCCCCAAGGTTCGCGAGGCCCTGACGGCGGCCGCGCGCGACATGACCACCCTGCACGTCGACCGCGAGCGCCTGCTGGAGTCGGCCTCGGCCTGGCCGGTGGTCAACGACGTGCGCGTCGTGACCGACTTCCCGCACGGGGTCCGAATCGAGGCGGTGGAGCGCCGGCCCGTCGCGCTGGTGAGCGCCGGCGGCGAGCGGGTGCCGGTCTCCGAGGACGGCACGGTGATCCGCGGGCTCAAGGGCACGCCCGAGCTGCCCCAGGCCGACCGCAAGCTGGTGGCGGTCGCCGGCGCCGCGCCGCCCACCCTCCTGGAGCGCGTGAAGGCCATCCGGGTCACCGACCGCGGCGTGGTGGCCGAGCTGGCCAAGGGGCCCGAGATCGTGCTTGGGCACCCAGACCCGCCTGCGCGCCAAGTGGGCCGCCGCGGCCGCGGTGATGGCCGACGGCGCCTCGGAGGGCGCGGCGTACGTCGACGTCCGCCTGCCCGAGCGCCCGGTGGCGGGCGGCCTCCCCGCGCCGGAGCCCGACCCGGAGGAGACCCCGCCCGAGGACGCGGAGCCGACGACCCCGGTCGCGCCTCAGACCGCTCCCCAAGCGGTGCCGCAGCCGGTCACGCCACAGCCTCAACCTTGAGTCGAGACTAGGCCTACTCTCGACCCAGGGTCGAGGTTGACCGTCGGACAGGACGCAAGATTCGTTGCGGAGGATGTTTGACACCTCCGTCGAATTCCGCCTACAGTGCGGACTTTGCGGCGTCCGTGGGAGTCCGGAAACCCTCGATGCTCGCTTGAGCCCCAGACGGAAGGACCACGGGGATGGACACCGGTAGCTACCTGGCAGTGATCAAGGTCGTCGGCGTAGGCGGCGGCGGAATCAACGCGGTCAATCGCATGGTCGACGCAGGCCTCAAGGGCGTCGAGTTCATCGCGGTGAACACCGACGCCCAGGCGCTCCAGATGACGGACGCCGACATCAAGCTGCAGATCGGCGACCAGCTCACGCGCGGCCTCGGCGCCGGCGCGAACCCCGAGGTCGGCTACGGCGCGGCCAACGAGAGCCGCGACGAGATCAAGGAGTCGCTCAAGGGCGCGGACATGGTCTTCGTCACCGCGGGCGAGGGCGGCGGCACCGGCACCGGCGCCGCCCCCGTCATCGCCGAGGTGGCCAAGCAGGAGGTCGGCGCCCTGACCGTGGGCGTGGTGACCCGGCCCTTCTCCTTCGAGGGCGCTCAGCGAAGCCGCCAGGCCGAGGAGGGCGTCCAGCGCCTGCGCGAGCAGGTGGACACGCTCATCGTCATCCCGAACGAGAAGCTGCTGGCGGTCGTCGAGCGGCGCACCAGCATCCTCGAGGCCTTCCGCGAGGCCGACAACGTGCTGCGCCAGGGCGTCCAGGGCATCACCGACCTGATCACGATCCCGGGGATCATCAACCTCGACTTCGCCGACGTGCGGACGATCATGCACGAGGCGGGATCGGCTCTGATGGGCATCGGCGAGGCCGGCGGCGAGAACCGCGCGGCGGAGGCCGCGAAGCACGCCATCTCCAGCCCGCTGCTCGAGCAGTCGGTGGAGGGCGCCACGGGCATCCTGCTGAACATCACCGGCGGCGGCGACCTCGGGCTGTTCGAGGTCAACGAAGCCGCCGAGATCATCCAGCAGGCGGCCGACTCGCAGTCGAACATCATCTTCGGCGCGGTGGTCGACGAGGACCTCGACGACTCAGTGCGCGTCACGGTGATCGCCACGGGCTTCGAGGGCCAGGCGACCGGGCCGCTGTTCACCGAGGACTCCACCGGCCGCCGCCGCGAGCCTCGCCGCCGCGACGTGGCGATGGACGATCGCCAGCGCTCCTCGCTGGAGATCCCGGACGACGAGATCGACATCCCGTCGTTCCTCAAGGACTAGCGCGCGCACGCGCACGCTCATGTTTAGTTGGGGGCAGTGCCCCGGTTCGCGTCGTCTGCTCCTGCTCGCCTGCCTGGCGGCGGCCGTCGTCCCGGCGAGCGCCCACGGCGCCGTGAGCCTGAGCCCGGTCGGGACCTTCACCAATCCGATCCAGGTCATCTCGCCGCCCGGCGACACCAGCCGGGTGCTGGTCGTCGAGCGCGGCGGGCGCGTGCGGCTGATCAAGAACGGCGTGGTCCAGGCGCGGGAGCTTCCTCGACATCTCGAGCCTGGTGACGCCAGATCGGCGAGGGCGGGCTGCTCTCGATCGCGCTCGCCCCCGACTACGCAAGCACGGGCCGCCTCTACGCCTACTACACGGCCGCGGGCACGGGCTCGACCTCCAGCTGCCCGTTCAACACCACCGACGGACGACCGGTGCCCGCCGATCCGGGTGGACGAGTTCCGCAGCACAGGCGGTTCGGCCGACAGCGCGAGCGCCGCGACGAGGCGGCCGGTGATGGAGATCGCCCACCCCAAGTACTTCAACCACTACGGCGGCCAACTGCAGTTCGACCGGGCGGGCCGGCTCTATCTCGGGGTCGGCGACGGAGGCAGCGGCGGTGACCCCGACGACAACGCCCAGAACCTGAGCAGCCTGCTCGGGAAGATCCTGCGGATCGACCCGCGCCAGTCGGGCGGAGCGGCGTACACCGTGCCCTCGGACAACCCGTTCGCTCGCCGTGCCGGGCGCGCGGCGCGAGATCTGGTCCTACGGGCTGCGCAACCCCTACCGCTTCTCGTTCGACCGCGTGCAGGGCGACCTGACCGATCGGCGACGTCGGCCAGAACCGCTTGGAGGAGATCGACTTCCACGCCCGGGCCGCCGGTGCCGGAGCGGGGCGAAGCTTCGGCTGGAACCGTTGCGAGGGCAACCTGGCCTACCCGATCACCGGGGCGGGCTGTCCGCTCTCGGGCGGCAGCTACGTCGCGCCCATCCACCAGTACGACAACACGGCGCCGTGCCGGGCCGTGGTCGGTGGCTTCGTGTCGCGCGACAGCTCGCTGCAGGAGCTGCTCGGTCGCTACCTCTACTCCGACAACTGCACCAGCGAGATCCGGCGGCTGAACGTCCCGACCGGAGGCGGGGACACGCTGCTTGCCGACCGGCCCGACTTCAACGTCTCCTCGTTCGGGGAGGACGCGTGCGGTCGCCTCTACGTGACCGAGATCCTCAGCGGCACCGTCTCGCGGCTCACCGACGGCAGCTCGACGTGCACGAGCGTGCTGCCGCTTCCGCCCGCGCCTCCGGGCGGCGCCGGAGTGGTCGCCGCACCTCCCGACAGGCGGCCGCCCGTGCTCGGCCTTCGGACCGGCCGCCGCCAGCGCGTGCTGCGCAACCGCGGCGTGATCGTGCGCATGCGCTGCGACGAGCCGTGCACCTACCGGGTCGGAGCGCGCCTGAACATCAGGCGCGGCAAGCGCAAGATCCGCGCGCGCCAGGCCACGGGCTCGATGGTCGCCAACCGCACCAAGCGGCTGCGGCTGCGCTTCTCGAAGCCCTCCGCGCGGACGCTGCGGCGCGCGCTGCGCCGCAAGAAGCGCGTGCGGGTCCGCGTCGAGGTGCGGGTCCGCGACCGCTCCGGCAACCTGCGGCGGGGTAGCCGTTTGTTGGGGCTGGTCCGGTGAGCGGAGTTGTGTAAGAGTCCGCGCCGAGTGAGGAGGAGGGATGTGCGAACGCGGCCGGCCAGGTCGCTCCTGGTGGCCGCGGTTGCGGGCGTCGCCGCACTGGCCGCGGCGACGCCGGCAGGGGCCGATCCCGCCGGCCACTCCACGGTCTTCGAGACCATCCGGCCCTCCAACAGCGGCGCCTTCCAGCCGCTGGTCTCGGGCGGGGGCGAGCGCTTCGTCGTCCGCCGCACTGCCGCTTGGCCGGCGCGAAGCGCGGCCGCCAGCGCCGACGCCAGTCGATCGGCTTCTTCGCGCAGATCACCGACCCGCAGCTGGCCGACGAGATGTCGCCGGCGCGCGTGGAGTTCGTCGATCCGGCGGGACCGCCGCTGACGGCGTCCTGGCGACCGATGGAGGCGCTCGGCCCCTACGTGTTCGACTCGATCATCCGCAACGTCAACCGCAACCGCACCAGCAAGGTGCGCGGGCGAGGCGGCAAGCGGGCGAAGCTCAACTACGCCATCACCACCGGCGACCTCGCCGACAACCAGCAGGAGAACGAGACGAAGTGGATCGTCTCGATCATGAACGGCGGGTTCGTGGACCCGTTCTCGGGCCAGTCGCTGTCGGCCAGCAACGACTGCGCGACCGATGACGCCACCAAGCGCCGGCTCAACGCCGACGTCAGCGCCCGCCGCTACACCGGCGTGCAGGACTACAGCGACTACCCCGGCGCGCCACCGCAGCGCTACCAGGGCTACTGGGACCCCGACCGACCGATCGGCGCGGGCAACTACGCGAACTTCCCGCGCTACGCGGGCCTGATGAACCGCGCGCAGCGGCCCTTCAACGCCCGCGGCCTGGTGGTGCCCTGGTACACGTCCCGCGGCAACCACGACGGCCTGCTGCAGGGCAATGCCCCGGCGACCTCGGCGCTGTTCCGCTCGATCGCCACCGGCTGCCTGAAGGTGTACCCCTCGGAGGACTTCAACCCCGACTCGGTCCGCGGTCAGAGCACCGAGACGCTGTTCCGGCGCTTCAGCGAACCGGCCTTCCTCAGCTCGCTGCTCGCCGGCGCGGGCCGCACGCCGCCCGACCCGACGCGCAAGCCGGTCTCGAAGCGCGAGTACAAGGACCTGCACGGCTCCCGCAACGCCGGCCACGGCTTCGGCTACGTCTCGCGCGACGAGCTCGCCGCCTCCAACGGCACCGCCACCTACTACAGCTTCTCGCCCAAGCGCCGCTTCCGCCTCATCTCGCTCGACACGGTCGCCGAGGGCGGGGCGTCCACGGGCAACCTCGACGACCCGCAGTACCGCTGGCTCGAGCGCGAGCTCGACCGCAACTCCTCCTACGAGGTCCGCCGCAACGGGCAGGTCGTGCGCGACGGCGACCCCGACCGCTTCATAGTCACCTACGGCCACCACACGCTCGGGACGATGGACAACCTGAACCCGGACGAGGACGCCGGGCCCTGCACCGACGCCACCAACCCCGGCTGCGACCGCGACCCGCGCGCCTCGACCCCGCTGCACCTGGGCATGACGCGGCGACCGCAGCCTGCGTGACCTGCTCCTGCGCTTCCCCAACGTGGTCGCCTACGTCTCGGGGCACACGCACCACAACGACCTGCGGCCCTGGACGCGCCGTGACCGCCGCGGCGGCTTCTGGGAGGTCAACACCGCCTCCCACGTCGACTTCCCGCAGCAGAGCCGCCTGATCGACATCCTCGACAACCGCGACGGGACGCTGTCGATCTTCGGGACGATGCTCAACTCGGGGGCGCCGATCCGAGCGCCGCAGCCGACCACCGACCCGGCCGAGGTGAACCGCTACTCGAACACCGAGCTGGCCTCGATCTCGCGGATCCTGGCCTGGAACGACCCGGACCGCCAGTCCAACACCGAGGGCGGCGGCCTGGGCGAGCGCAGGGACCGCAACGCGGAGATGGTCCTCCGCGACCCGCGCCGCCGCTACTGGCGCTCCCGCTGAGCCTCCCCGCTCGCCTGTAGCCTCCGACGCCTTGACCTCGGCCACGGACACGCTGCGCCGCACGCCCCTGTTCGAGCGCCATCAGGACGCCGGCGCCCGGCTCGTGCCCTTCGCCGGCTGGGAGATGCCCGTGCAGTACGAGGGGATCGGCCCCGAGCACAAGGCCGTGCGCGGCGGAGCGGGGGTCTTCGACGTCTCCCACATGGGCGAGGTCGTGACCGAGGGCCCCGACGCGGAGGCCTTCCTGCAGCGGCTGCTCTCCAACGACGTGAGCAAGCTGGCCGAGGGCGGCGCCCAGTACTCGGTCCTCCTGCGCGAGGACGGCGGGGTGCTGGACGACCTCTTCACCTACAAGCTCGGCCCCGAGCGCTACCTGACCGTCACGAACGCCTCCAACCACGAGCGCGACCACGCCTGGCTGGCCGAGCACGCCGGCGACTTCGACGTCGAGGTCCGCGACGCCCACGCCGACTGGGCCATGCTGGCCGTCCAGGGGCCCGACGCCCGCGCGGCCGTGGAGAAGCTGACCGACGGCGAGCTGCCCAAGCGCATGCGCACCGCGACGCTCACGCGTCGCGGGCCACGAGGCGCTGGTCTGCGGCACCGGCTACACCGGCGAGGACGGCGTGGAGATCCTCGTGCCGCCCGCCGGCGCCACCGCCGTGTGGGACGGACTGATGGAGCAGGGCGTGAGGCCCGTCGGCCTCGGCGCGCGCGACACGCTGCGCCTCGAGGTCTGCTTCCACCTCTACGGCAACGACCTCTCCGAGGACCGCAACCCGATCGAGGCCGGCCTCGGCTGGGCGGTCAAGCGCGAGACGGGCTTCATCGGCGCCGACGCTCTGCCCGAGGAGACCGACGACGTCCTGGTCCCCTTCGCCTTCACCGGGCCCGGCATCCCGCGCCAGGGCAACCCGGTCAAGACCGCCGCCGGCGAGGGCGTGGTCACCAGCGGCACGATGTCTCCCTGCCTGGAGCAGGGAATCGGAATGGCCTACGTGCCCCGGGCGGCGTCCGAGCCCGGCACGGAGATCGAGGTCGACGTGCGCGGCAAGGCGCGCGCGGCCGAAGTGAAGAGCAAGCCCCTGTACCGCAAAGAGGAGTAGATGGCCGACGAGAGCTACCCCGAGGACCTCAAGTACCACCCCGAGCACGACTGGGCCCGGATCGACGGCGACGAGGCCGTGTTCGGGATCACCTGGTACGCGCAGGACTCGCTCGGCGAGGTGGTCTTCTTCGATCCGCCCGAGGTCGGCGCCCAGGTCAGCAAGGACTCGGCCTACGCCGAGGTGGAGTCCGTCAAGGCCGTCTCCGACGTCTTCGCGCCGCTGTCCGGCGAGATCATCGAGGTCAACGAGGGGCTGGCCGACTCGCCGGAGAACGTGAACGGCGACCCCTACGGCGAGGGCTGGATGGTCAAGGTCAAGCTCAGCGACACGGGCGAGATCGACGACCTGCTCGACGTCGAGGCCTACAAGCAGCTGCTGAGTGGCTGACCTCGGCCCGCCAACGTCGTACCTGGCCATCGGGGAGGGCGTTCCGGTCTACACCAGCGACGGCCGGATGTTCGGCGATCTGGCCCACGTGCTCGCCGACGAGGAGAAGGACATCTTCGACGGGCTGGTGGTGCACGCGGAGCGCCACCGCTTCGTCGACGCGCCGCACGTGAAGGAGTTGTTCGAGAACGGGGTAGAGCTGGATCTGACCTACGAAGAGGCCGAGCAGCTGCCGGAGCCGAGCGAGAACCCCGCGGCCATGGGCGCCGACCCCGCCGACGGCGCGGAGAGCGAGCTCACCCGCAAGCTGCGCAACGCCTGGGATCGCATCAGCGGGAGGTACTGAGATCGCCTACACGCACAAGAACCTGAAGCAGGTCAAGGACTCGGCGCCGGACTTCGGCTTCGGGGAGCGCCAGGAGGCGCGCTTCGCCACGAGCGACATGGACGCCGAGAACACCGGGCTCTCCTACCACGTGGTGCGCCCCGAGCAGCGGCAGGGATTCGGGCACCGCCACGAGAACGCCGAGGAGATCTACGTGGTCCTCTCCGGCAGCGGCAGGGCCAAGCTCGACGACGAGATCCTCGACATCGAGACGATGGACGCCATCCGGGTGGCGCCGCAGGTCACGCGGGCCTTCGAGGCGGGCCCCGAGGGGCTCGAGCTGCTGGCCTTCGGCCCGCGCCACGAGGGCGACGGCGAGCTGGTGCAGGACTTCTGGCCCACCGGCTGAGCCCAGCCTGCCGCTAACTTCGTAGTCCTTCCGTGAGCCGCTACACGTCTGCAACCGACGCGGACCGCCGCGAGATGCTCGACGCCATCGGCGTCGACTCCGTGGAGGATCTGTTCGAGGCCATCCCCGAGTCCGTGCGCCTGGGCCGGCCGATCGACCTGCCCGACGGCATGGCCGAGCAGGAGGTGCTCGACCACCTCTCCGCGCTCGCCGCGCGCAACCGCCACGCCGACGTCGAGACCACCTTCGTCGGCGCCGGGATGTACGACCACTACGTCCCCGCGCTGATCGACAACCTGATCGAGCGCTCGGAGTTCCTGACGCCCTACACGCCCTACCAGCCCGAGATCTCCCAGGGCGGGCTGCAGGTGATGTTCGAGTTCCAGACGATGATCTCCGAGCTCACCGGCCTGCCGGTGTCCAACGCCTCGGTCTACGAGGGCCCGAGCGCCGTGGCCGCCGCGGGCTACCTGGCCAAGCTCGAGACCAAGCGCTCCAAGCTGGTCGTCTCGCGCGGGGTGCACCCGCACTCGCGCGCCGCGCTGGCCACCCACGCCGCCGGCTACGGGATGGAGATCGTGGAGGTGCCGCTCGACTCCGAGGGCGCCACCGACGCCTCGGCCCTGGCCGACGCGGTGGACGACGACACCGCCGCGGTGTTCGTGCAGTACCCCAACTTCCTGGGCACGGTCGAGGACCTGACCTCGCTGGGCGAGGCGGCCAAGTCCACCGGCGCGATCTACGTCGCGGCCGCCGACCCGCTGCCGCTGGGCATCCTCAAGCCGCCCGGCGAGTGCGGCGTGGACATCTGCGTCGGCGAGGGCCAGACGCTGGGCAACCGCCTCGACTTCGGCGGCCCGTCCTTCGGCTTCTTCGCGGCCTCCGAGCGCTTCCTGCGCAAGATGCCGGGCCGCATCGCCGGCGAGACCCGCGACGTGGACGGCAAGCGCGGCTTCGTGCTCACGCTGCAGACGCGCGAGCAGCACATCCGCCGCGAGAAGGCCACGCACAACATCTGCACCTCGCAGGCCCTGAACGCGCTGGCCGGCACGGTCTACCTCTCGTGGCTGGGCCGCGAGGGCCTCGTCGAGCTCTCGACCCTGATGCTGCGCCGCACCGCCTACGCGCGCGAGACGCTGCCCTTCGAGCAGATCAACCCCGGCCCGGTCGTGCGCGAGTTCGCCGTGCGGGTGCCCGACCTCGATGCGTTCCTCGAGCGAGCGCGCGAGGAGGGGATCAACCCCGGCCTTCCGCTGCGCGGCGTGCTGCCCGAGTACGAGGACGGCCTGCTGATCGCGATCACCGAGCGCCGCACCAAGGAGCAGATCGACGCGCTCGCCGCGGTGGCGTCGCGAGCCGAGGTCGCCGCATGAGCGACACGGTCACGATCTTCGAGCGCTCCCGCGAGGGGCGCCGGGCGTTCACCCCGCCGCGCACCGACGTCCCCGAGACGCCGGTCTCCGACCTGCTGCCCGACTGGGCGCAGCGCTCCGAGCCGGCCGACCTCCCCGAGGTCTCCGAGCCCGAGATCGTGCGCCACTACGTGACGCTCTCGCGCAAGAACTTCCACCTCGACCAGGGCTTCTACCCGCTGGGCTCGTGCACGATGAAGCACAACCCCAAGCTGCACGAGCGAGTGGCGGCGCTGCCCGGTCACGCGCGGCTGCACCCGCTGCAGGAGCCGCAGTACGCGCAGGGCGCGCTCGAGCTGATGTACAACCTCCAGGAGGCGCTGGGGGAGATCGCCGGGCTGCCGCACGTGTCGCTGCAGCCGTCGGCCGGGTCGCACGGCGAGCTGGCGGGCCTGCTGCTCACGCGCGCCTACCACGCCGACCGCGGCGAGGAGCGCACCAAGGTGCTCACGCCCGACACCGCCCACGGCACGAACCCGGCCACGGTCACGATGGCCGGCTACGAGGTGGTGAAGGTGGGCACCGCCGAGGACGGCGGAGTGGACCTCGACGACCTGCGCGAGAAGGCCGACGAGAACGTGGCCTGCCTCATGCTCACCAACCCCAACACGCTCGGCCTGTTCGACTCGAACATCGAGGAGATCGCCGAGATCGTGCACGGGGTGGGGGGGACGCTCTACTACGACGGCGCGAACCTGAACGCCGTGATGGGCGTGTCGCGGCCCGGCGACATGGGCTTCGACATCGTCCACTACAACCTGCACAAGACCTTCACCCAGCCCCACGGCGGCGGCGGACCGGGCGCCGGCCCGATCGCGGTCAGCGACCGCATCGAGCCCTTCCTGCCGGTGCCGCAGGTGGTCCGCACCGAGACCGGCAACGGCGCCGGCCCCACGTTCGACCTCGACCAGGACCGCCCGAAGTCGATCGGCAAGATGCGCGGCTTCCAGGGCAACTTCGGCGTGTTCGTGCGCTCCTACGCCTACATCTGCTCGCTGGGCGGCGAGGGCCTGCGCGAGGTCTCCGAGCTGGCCGTGCTGAACGCCAACTACCTGAAGGCGCGACTGGCCGAGGACGGCATCGGCGAGTACCTGCCGATCGCCTTCGACCGCCACTGCATGCACGAGTTCGTGCTGAGCGGCTCCGGCGCGAAGGACAAGCTCGGCATCAAGACGCTGGACATCGCAAAGCGCCTGCTCGACCACGAGGTGCACCCGCCGACCGTCTATTTCCCGCTGCTGGTGGACGAGGCGCTGATGATCGAGCCGACCGAGACCGAGCCCAAGGAGCGCCTCGACGGGTTCGCCGACGCCATGCGCGACCTGCTGGCCGAGGCCGAGAAGGACCCCGAGATCGCCCGCACCGCGCCGCACACCACACCGGTGCGCCGCCTCGACGAGGCCGGTGCCGCGAAGAAGCCCGTCGTCCGCCAGACCGCGCGCGACGACAACCCGGGCGAGCCCGACCGCGCGCAGGACAACCCCGCCGCGGCCACCGGCGCGCTCTAAGCGCCGCTCGCCCCAGCGCCGCGGCCCGAGGGTGGGTGAGAACCACCCCTTGGGTGCCTAGGCCGCATGCCCGCGTGGGCGGATGCTCGTCCTATGCCCACCGACGAGCTCACTTTTCAGTACATCGAGTGCGACATCCCCGTGGGGATGACCATCAACGAATACCGCCGCAGCCGCCCGCGCACCCCCTCCCTGCGCAAGCGCATCACCCGCCGCCTGGCGCTCTTCGCCGCCTAGTGCCAGGCCGCTCCGCATGATCGAAGCCCGGGGCGGGTACCCGAGTGACGACCTTCGGAGGAGAGAGAGAAACATGAGCACTGCTGGAGTCATCGTGATCGTCGTGGTCGCCGTCATCGTGGTGGCCGTCCTGTTGATGCTGGCCGCCCGGCGTGCGAAGCAGAAGAAGGATGAGCGTCGCCGCGTAGCGGCAGCCGGACACCGAGAGGAAGCCCAGGGCCAGCAACAGCTGGCCCAGCGCAAGCAGGCCGAGGCAGGAGAGGTCGGCGAAGAGGCCCGCCGCAGGCGAGAGTCCGCCGAGGCCGAGGCCGAGGAGGCACGCCGCCAGCAGGAGTTGGCTGATCAGGCTGCCGAGGAGGCGCGCCGGCGGGGAGAGCAGGCCGAGCAGCAGCGCGCAGCGGCCGAGAAGCTCGACCAGGACGCGAGCCACCGGTCCTCGGAGGCGTCCCGAGTGCAGGAGGAAGCCGAGGAACGCAGCCGCAGGGCCGACGAGTTGGACCCCGACCAGACGCGCTGAGGAGGCACGGATGCCCGACGTAGACACCATCGGCACTTGGCGAGGCCACGAACTGATCGACCGCGACGGCGAGAAGATCGGCAAGATCGCCGAGATCTACCTCGACCGCAATACCGATCAGCCCGCGTGGGTGACCGTCAAGACCGGACTCTTCGGAAAACGGGAGACACTCGTGCCGATAAACGACGCTTCGAACGAGGGCGAGATCGTGCGCGTGCCGTTCGAGAAGGAGCACGTGAAGGGGGCTCCCCACGTGGACCCCGAGGCGGAGCTGAGCGCCGAGGAGGAGCGCGAGCTCTACGAGCACTACGGGATCGACTACTCGAGCGGCGCGGGCTGGGACCAGGAGGACGAGCAGCACACGTCGGGCGAGCACAACGACGAAGGCGCCGCCGACCGGACGGGCTCAGGTGAGCCCGGCCAAAGCACTGGACAAGATCACGATGAAGGGCAAGGTCACGCCGCCGCCAGCGAGCATCGAGACGAAGGCGCCGCCGGCCGAACGGACTCGGACCGCGGGGAGTCCGAAAGCGCGGTCGGCACGCCCGTCTCCGAGGAGCCCGTGCAGGGTGATCGCGGGGAGACTCGCCTACGCCTGAAGCGCTATGTCGTCACCGAGGAGATCAAGGTGCCCGTGCAGCGCGAGGAGGTCCGGCTCGAGCGCGACGACGAGGGCACGGGGCAGGACCCCCCGGGCTGATCAGGGCCGGGCACCCGGTCTTGCAAACCGTCAGGGGGTCTATGCGAACATACGTTCGTGTCAGGTCAGGCGACCATCCTCCACGCCGACCTCGACGCCTTCTTCGCTGCGGTCGAGCAGCGCGATGACCCCCGGCTGAGGGGCAAACCGGTCATCGTCGGCCCCGGCGTGGTCATGGCCGCGAGCTACGAGGCCCGGGCCTTCGGCGTGCGCTCGGCCATGGGCGGCCGCAAGGCCAAGGAGCTGTGCCCGGACGCGATCGTGGTCTCGCCGCGCTTCGACGCCTACGTGGAGGCGGGGGAGGCCGTGGCGAGCCTGTTCGAGGATGCCGTGCCGGTGGTGGAGCGGCTCTCGATCGACGAGGCCTTCCTCGATGCGCGCGGGCTCGAGCACATCAAGGGCACGCCGACCGAGATCGCCCGGCAGCTGCGCCGCGACGTGCGCGAGCGGATCGGCCTGCCGATCACCGTCGGCGTGGCCCGCACGAAGTTCCTCGCCAAGGTCGCCAGCGGCCAGGCCAAGCCCGACGGGCTGCTGGTGGTCCCGCCCGACAAGGAGCTCGAGTTCCTGCATCCCCTCGAGGCTCAGGCTCTGTGGGGCGTCGGCCCCGCCACCGCAGAGAAGCTGCATGCCGTGGGCCTGCGCACCGTCGGCGAGGTGGCGCGGCTGCCCGAGAGCCGGCTGGTGGAGCTGGTGGGGCGAGCGGCGGGCCGCAAGCTCCATGCGCTGGCTCACAACCGCGACCCGCGGCCGGTCAAGCGCACGCCGCGGCGGCGCTCGGTGGGCTCGCAGTGCGCGATCGGCACCAGGCGGTTCGAGCCCGAGGCGCTGGACGCGACCGTGCTGGCACTGGTGGACCGCGTCACGCGCCGCATGCGGGCCAAGGGGCGCACCGGCCGCACCGTCGTTCTGCGCATGCGCTTCGGGGACTTCGGCCGGGCGACCCGCTCTCACACCCTGCCGCGCCCGACCTCGGCCACCAGCGCGGTCCTGGCGGAGATGAGAGCCCTGCTGGCCGCCGAGCGCGAGCTGATCCGGGAGCGCGGGCTGACCATGGTCGGCGTATCGGTCTCCAACCTGCAGGCGGGCAGCCGCCAGCTGCAGCTGCCCGTCGACGAGCGCCACGGCGACGTGCTCGACCACGTGCTCGACGAGGTCCGGGACCGCTTCGGCGCCACGGCGGTCACGCGGGCGTCGCTGCTGCACCGCGCGCCGCGCCTGGCCACGTGGCTGTTCCCGGGCGACGACGACTAGCGCGTGGGCGCGTAGCGGCGCAGCGGCGGCCTGCTGCCCTCGGCCACGGTGAAGAACGAGCGCCCGTCGCGGGCCAGGGCCAGCGCCTCGCCCTGACCCTCGCCGGCAAGGTCCACCCCGGCGGCGCAGGGCTCGCGCGCGAGCGCGTTCGGCAGCGACTCGCGCGGATTCCGCGACCACACCAGGGCGCGGTCGTAGGTGCGCAGCACGATCGTGCGCCCGTCGGCCGAGATGTCGCCGGCGGTCACGGCCTCGCCCGGCGAGACCGGCACGAGCGGCCCCCGGCGGAGGGTGGACCCGCGCGCCACGTAGAGGCGGTTCTCGCCCCCGAAGCTCTTGGTCACGACGGCCAGCGTGCCGTCGGAGGGGTCCACGAGCAGCGTCTCGGCGTCGTGGGGCCCGTCGGCGTAGCGCAGTTCCAGCGGGCCGGCGGGCGCGCCGGAGGTACGGATGCGCTGCACCGTGATGCTGGGGCGCTTGGCGTCGTTGTCGCCGATGTCGCCCACGTAGAGGGTGTCGCCGCGGGCGGCGATGTCCTCCCAGTCCACGTTCTCGGCGCCGGGCACCGGCGAGCTCGCGGCGCAGGCGGCCGTCGGTGCCCAGCTCGAACAGGCGGGCGCTGTCGCCGGAGTCGTTGTGAGTCCAGAGCGTGTCGCGGCCGGTGGCGACCAGACCCGGAGAGCTCGGTGGCGGCGGGGGTGGTCGACCCGGCCCGTGACCTGCGGCCGCAGCTCTGCCGCACAGGGGGAGCGAGGGGCGGGGGGCCGCTTGCCGGGGCGGCGGGTCGGAGGAATCCGCGCAGCCCGCCAGCAGCGAGCAGCGCGAGCACCGCGGCGAGGCGGCGCAATGTGGCTAGCGCCGGAGCGCAGGCCGGGCGCCGGCCGGCCGAGCACCGCCGCTCGACCCGATCACCGGCCGAGGGTGCGGACCAACCCGCGGGCCTGCCCGGGCAGCGGGTCGACCGCCTGGCGGGCCTCGGCGACGCCGGTGCGCAGCTCGTCGTCGGCCACCTCGGTCCAGGGCTCGGCCTCCTGCAGGCTGATCAGCGAGGCGGCGGACTCGCTCAGCGCGAACACCGCTTCCTCGATGAAGCCGGCGGCTCCGCTGGAGGGCAGCCCGGCGGACTCGGCGGCAAAGGAGCGCCCGGGCAGCCCGGCGCGGCCCGCGAAGTCCGCGTAGATCCGCTGCAGGCGCCCGAAGGCCTTCTGGGCGGGGCCGAACAGCTCCTCCTCGAGGCGATCGGCGGTCTGCTCGTCCAGGCGCTCGTAGGCCTCGCCGAGCGAGCCGAGCGCGCGGCCCAGCTGCTCGGTGGCTTGGCCGAGCAGCTCGAGCAGTTCCTGGCGGCCTTCTGTAGTCGTGTATGGCACGGGGCGGAGACTAGGCGCCGAGCTTGCCCAGCCACCCGATCGACGGCCTCGGTGACGGCCGGATGGTCCTTCTTGAGCCCGTGATCGCCGGCCACCCGCACCACCTCGCGGCCCGGCGCGGGCTCGGGCATGCCGAAGCGATCGTTCTCGCCCTGGACGATCAGGAGCGGCACCTCGACGCCCTCCAGCTCGGGCAGCCGTGAGGGCCCCGGCTCCTTGCCCGCGCGGGGCGGCGGGCGCAGCGGGAAGGCCAGGCACAGGACGCCGGCCGAGCCGGTGTCGGCCGCGGTGCGGCACGCCACCCGCGCCCCGGCGGAGCGCCCGCCGGTGACCAGCGGGCAGGCCGGCCAGCTCGCCCTCGGCTCAGCGCGCCGACCACCGCGGTCCAGGCCTCGTCGAGCTTGGCCGGCACCGGCGAGGACTTCTTGCCCGCCACGCGGTAGGGCTGGAGCACCAGCGCGACGGACCAGCCCGCGTCCACGGCGGCGTTCGTCACCGCGACCAGGTCGGGGGCCTCGATGCCGCCTCCCGCGCCGTGTCCGAGCACCAGGGCGCCCCGCGGATCCGCCGCCGGGAACAGGCGGGCGACGGATTCTCCGTGAGGTGTGTCGAAACTGTGCTCGCTCGTTCGACGCGTCACTGAACGGCAATCTACGAGAGGAGCGACGATGAAGTTCGTGGTTTTCGTCAAGGCAACCGAGGATTCCGAGGCAGGGCAGATGCCCTCCGAGGCCGAGCTCACCGAGATGGGCAACTTCAACGAGGAGCTGGTCAAGGCGGGGGTGATGCTCGGCGGCGACGGCCTGCATCCCAGCTCCAAGGGCGTGCGCATTCAGTTCGACGGCGACGAGCAGACCGTCGTGGACGGGCCCTTCGCCGAGACCAAGGAGCTGATCGCCGGCTACTGGATCATCCAGGTCAAGTCGCGCGAGGAGGCCGTCGAGTGGATGAAGCGCTCCCCGTTCCGCGACGGCGAGGTGGAGATCCGGCAGGTCTTCGAGGCAGAGGACTTCGGCGAGGAGTTCACGCCCGAGCTGCGCGAGCAGGAGGAGCGGCTCCGCGCCCAGACCGAGGGCAACGCCTAGCCCGCATCTGATCTAGCGTCAGGGGGCCTTGGGGTCCCCTGACGCTCACCGTGTCGTAGAGGCGGTCTGGCGGATCGAGTCCGCCCGGCTGATCGCGGGCCTGGCCCGCACCGTGCGCGACGTCGGCCTGGCCGAGGACCTCGCCCAGGAGGCGCTGGTGGCGGCCCTGGAGCAGTGGCCGGACGAGGGCGTGCCGGACAACCCGGGCGCCTGGCTGATGGCGACCGCCAAGCACCGCGGGATCGACCGGCTGCGCCACCAGAAGATGGCCGAGCGAAAGCACGAGCAGCTGGGGCGCGAGCTCGAGCTCGACCGCGGCGGCGCCGAGCCCGACCTGGCCGCGGCGGCGGACGACCACATCGGCGACGACATGCTCAGCCTGGTCTTCACCACCTGCCACCCGATGCTGCCGACGCAGGCCCGGGTGGCGCTGACGCTGCGGATGATGGGCGGCCTGACCACGAAGGAGATCGCCCGCGCCTTCCTGGTTCCCGAGGCCACGCTGGCCCAGCGCATCGTCCGGGCCAAGAAGACGCTGGCCGACGCCGACCTGCCCTTCGAGGTGCCCGGCCCGGACGAGCTCGAGGAGCGCCTGGCCTCGGTGCTCGAGGTGATCTACCTGGTGTTCAACGAGGGCTACTTCGCCACTGCCGGAGAGGACGTGCTGCGGCCGGGCCTGGTGGAGGACGCGCTGCGCCTGGGCCGCATGCTGGCCGAGCTGACGCCGAGCGAGCCCGAGGTGCACGGGCTGGTCGCGCTGATGGAGATCCAGGCCTCGCGCACGCGCGCGCGGGTGGGTCCGCGCGGAGAGCCGGTGCTCCTGGAGGACCAGGACCGCGGGCGCTGGGACTGGGTGCTGGTCGGTCGCGGCCTGAAGGCGCTCGACCGTGCGGAGGCGCTGGGCGGCGAGCCGGGCTCCTACCGCCTGCAGGCCGAGATCGCCGCCTGCCACGCCCGCGCCCGGGCCGCCGAGCAGACCGACTGGGGCCGGATCGCGGCTCTGTACGCGCAGCTCGCCGCGCTCACCGGCTCCCCGGTCGTCGAGCTCAACCGGGCGGTGGCGCTGGCCCAGGCCTTCGGCCCGGAGGCCGGCCTGGCGCTGGTCGAGGAGATCGCTGCGGAGCTGGAGGGCTACCACCTGCTGCCCGCCGTGCGCGGCGAGCTGCTGGCCCGCCTGGAGCGCTACGACGAGGCGCGCGTGGAGCTGGAGCGCGCGGCCGAGCTCACGAAGAACGACCGCGAGCGCGAGCAGCTGGCCGAGCGGGCCCGTTCGCTGCCCGTAGCTGGGGCGCGGCCGGGCGTTGGCCGGCCGAGCACCGCTAGCTCGACCTGATTAGCGCGGCAGGAGACAGCCCGGTGAGGCGCGCGCACTCGCGCGTGAGGTGGGCCTGGTCGGAGTAGCCGGCGTCGAGCGCGGCGCGGCCCAGGTCGTCCTCGCCGCCGCGTTTCCGTTTCCTTCAAGACGTTCTCTTCTGCAGGCGCTTCCATGTGCTCATGGACATCCTCTTCGTATCAAGCGTGAGCCCGATCGCCGTGGACCCCCCGGAGAGCCGCAAGCTGTACGTCGACGCACTGGGCCTGCCCCTGGACGGCGACGACCCCCAGGGCTACTGGCACAGCGAGAAGGTCGAGGGCACCAACCACTTCGGCGTCTGGCCGCTGACGCAGGCCGCCGAGGCCTGCTTCGGCAGCGAGACCTGGCCCGACGGGGTCACCGTGCCCCAGGTGAGCATCGAGTTCGAGGTGGCCGACGCCGACGCGGTGGCCTCCGGCGCGAAGGAGCTCGAGGAGCAGGGCTACGAGCTGCTGCACGGCGCCAAGACCGAGCCGTGGGGTCAGACCGTCGCGCGCCTGCTGTCGGCCGACGGCGCGATCGTGGGGCTCTCGTACGCCCCGTGGCAGCACTAGGCCGTCGCCGCCTCCTCCAGACCCAGCTCCTCGATCGCCTGCTCGCGCATCTTGTACTTCTGCACCTTGCCGGTCACGGTCATGGGCAGCTCCTGACGAGCTTGATGTGCCGGGGGACCTTGTAGTGCGCGACCTTCCCGCGGCAGAACTCGCGTAGGGCCTCCTCGTCGGCCGAGGCGCCGTCGGCCAGGATCACCCAGGCCATGATCTCCTCGCCGTAGCGCTCGTCGGGCACCCCGATCACGGACACGTCGGAGACCTCCTCGTGGGTGTGGAGGAACTCCTCGATCTCGCGCGGGTACACGTTCTCGCCGCCGCGGATGATCATGTCCTTCGAGCGCCCGACGATGTTCAGGTAGCCCTCGTCGTCCATAGTCGCGAGGTCGCCGGTGTGCATCCAGCGGGCGGAGTCGATCGCCTCCGAGGTGCGCTCGGGGTCGTCCCAGTAGCCCAGCATCACCGAGTAGCCGCGCGTGCACAGCTCGCCGGTCTCGCCGCGCTCGACCACCTGGCCGCTGTCGGGGTCGACCACCTTGACCTCGACGTGCGGGTGCACCTGGCCGACGCTGCCGACGCGCTTCTCGAGCGGGTCGTCGGCGCGCGTCTGCGTCGACACCGGCGAGGTCTCGGTCATGCCGTAACAGATGGTCACCTCCTCCATGTGCATGTCGGAGACCACCTGCTTCATCACCTCGGTGGGACAGGGCGAGCCGGCCATGATCCCGGTGCGCAGGCTGGTGAGGTCGAAGTCGCCGAAGTTGGGCAGGCCCAGCTCGGCGATGAACATCGTCGGCACGCCGTAGAGCGAGGTGCAGCGCTCCTCGGACACCGCCGCGAGCGTGGCCTCGGGCTCGAAGCCACCCTCCGGGACGACCATGCACGAGCCGTGCGAGGTGCAGCCGAGGTTGCCCATGACCATGCCGAAGCAGTGGTAGAAGGGCACGGGGATGCAGACGCGGTCCGCGGCGGTGTAGCCGCACAGCTCGCCCACGAAGAAGCCGTTGTTGAGGATGTTGTGGTGCGAGAGCGTGGCGCCCTTGGGGAAGCCGGTGGTGCCGCTCGTGTACTGCACGTTGATCGGGTCGTCGGCCGACAGCGACCCCGAGCGCTCGCGCAGCTCGTCCTCGCTCGCCGCGTCCGCGAGCAGCTCCTCCCAGTCGCCGGTGCCGGTGAACACCACCCGCTCCAGCGCATCCAGCGAGCCCTCGACCTCGCCGACCATCGCGCGGTAGTCCGACGTCTTGTGCTCGGTGGCCGAGACGAGCAGCTTGCAGCCCGACTGGCGCAGCACGTACTCGAGCTCGCTCGTGCGGTACGCCGGGTTGACGTTGACCAGGATCACGCCGGCCTTCGCGCTGGCGTACTGGACCAGCACCCACTCGAAGCAGTTCGGGGCCCAGATGCCCATGCGATCGCCGGGCTCCAGCCCGGCGGCCATCAGCGAGCGCGCCAAGCCGTCGACCTGCTCGTTCAGCTCGCCGTAGCTCAGCCGCACTTCTTGGTGGCGTACGACCAGCGCATCGGCGGACGGGTCGCGCGCCACCGTGCGCTCGAGGTTCTCCCCGATGGTCTCGCCGAGCAGCGGTGTGTTCGACGTGCCGTGTGAGTACGACACCGTCATGTCGGGCATCATACGGCCGCATGCTTCCCTCACGACCATGCACGAGCCGTGCGAGGTGCAGCCGAGGTTGCCCATGACCATGCCGAAGCAGTGGTAGAAGGGCACGGGGATGCAGACCCGGTCCTCGGCCGTATAGCCGCACAGCTCGCCCACGAAGAAGCCGTTGTTGAGGATGTTGTGGTGCGAGAGCGTTGCGCCCTTGGGGAAGCCCGTGGTGCCGCTCGTGTACTGGACGTTGATCGGGTCGTCGGCCGACAGCGACCCCGAGCGCTGGCGCAGCTCGTCCTCGCTCACCCCGTCGGAGAGCAGCTCCTGCCAGTCGCCGGTGCCGGTGAAGACCACCCGCTCGAGCGCGTCGAGTGAGCCCTCGACCTCGCCGACCATGGCGCGGTAGTCCGAGGTCTTGTGCTCGGTGGCGGAGACCAGCAGCTTGCAGCCGGACTGGCGCAGGGCGTACTCGAGCTCACTCGTGCGGTACGCCGGATTGACGTTGACCAGGATCACGCCGGCCTTCGCGCTCGCGTACTGGACCAGCACCCACTCGAAGCAGTTCGGCGCCCAGATGCCCATGCGATCGCCCGGCTCCAGCCCGGCGGCCATCAGCGAGCGCGCCAGGCCGTCGACCTGCTCGTTCAGCTCGCCGTAGCTCAGCCGCACGTCCTGGTGGCGTACCACCAGCGCGTCCGCGGACGGGTCGCGCGCCACCGTGCGCTCGAGGTTCTCCCCGATGGTCTCGCCGAGCAGCGGTGTGTTCGACGTGCCGTGTGAGTACGACACCGTCATGTCGGGCATCATACGGCCGCATGCTGGAGGGGCTGATGCAGCACGATCACCCGCTGACCGTCCAGCACGTGCTCGAGCGGGTGCGGGGCTTTCACGCCGACGGCGAGGTGGTGACGCTCACCGGCGACGGCAAGGACCGGGCGAGCTACGGCGAGGTCGCCGCGCGGGTGGACCGCCTGTGCTCCGGCCTGAAGTCGCTCGGCGTGGAGCCCGGCGACCGCGTGGCCACCTTCGCCTGGAACTCCCAGCACCACCTGGAGGCCTATCTCGCGATTCCGACGATGGGCGCCGTGCTCCACACGCTGAACATCCGGCTGTTCGCCGAGCAGCTCACCTACATCGCCAACCACGCGCAGGACAAGGTCGTGCTGGTGGACTCGCTGCTCGTCGACGCGCTGGCCGAGCACGCCGAGAGCTTCGAGACCGTCGAGCGCTTCGTCGTCATGGGCGGGGACGACACCGGCTCGCTGCCCAACGCGATGACCCTGGACGAGCTGCTCGACGAGGCCGGCGAGGGCTTCGACTACCCCGAGATCGACGACCGGCAGGCCGCGGGCCTGTGCTACACGAGCGGGACCACCGGCAACCCCAAGGGCGTCCTCTACTCGCACCGCTCGACGATGCTCCAGGCGCTGGCCATCTGCCTGGCCGACGGGCTGGGGGTGTCGCGCGGCGACCGCGTGATGCCGGTCGTGCCCATGTTCCACGCGAACGCCTGGAGCCTCGCCCACGGGGCGATGCTGATGGGCGCCGACATGGTGATGCCCAGCCAGTTCCTGCAGGCCGAGCCGCTGGCGAAGCTGATCGAGAGCGAGAAGGTCACCGTCGCCGGGGCCGTGCCGACGATCTGGCTCGACCTGCTGCGCTACGCCGACGAGCAACCAGCCCGACCTGTCGAGCATCCGCGTGGTGGCCTGCGGCGGCTCCGCCGTGCCGCGCTCGCTCATGGAGCAGTTCCAGGAGCGCCACGACATGAAGATCGTGCAGGCCTGGGGCATGACCGAGACCAGCCCGGTGGCCTCGGTGGCCCACCCGCTGCCGGGCGCGGAGGGCGAGGACCACTGGGAGCAGCGCGCCACCGCCGGGCGCCCGCTGCCCTTCCTCGACATCCGCATCTGCGACGAGGCCGGCGACCCGCTGCCCCACGACGGCGAGACCACCGGCGAGCTGGAGATCCGCGGGCCGTGGATCGCCAGCGAGTACTACGAGGACCCGGCCGGCGCGGAGAAGTTCCACGACGGCTGGCTGCGCACGGGCGACGTCGCCTCGATCGACGAGCGCGGGCACGATCCGCATCTCCGACCGCTCGAAGGACGTCATCAAGTCGGGCGGCGAGTGGATCTCGTCCGTCGACCTGGAGAACGAGCTGATGGCCCACCCGGGGGTGGCCGAGGCGGCGGTGATCGCCCGGCCCGACGAGCGCTGGTCCGAGCGCCCGCTGGCCTGCGTGGTCTGCGAGGAGGGCGAGTCGCCCTCCGCCGACGAGCTGCGCGAGCACCTGAGCTCGCGGGTGGCGAAGTGGTGGCTGCCCGAGCAGTTCGCGTTCATCGACGAGGTCCCCAAGACCAGCGTCGGCAAGTTCGACAAGAAGGTCCTGCGCACGCGCCTCGAGGAGGGCGAGCTGGAGACCGAGGAGGTCGGGGCTCGCGCCTAGACTCGGCGCGCGTTGCGGATCTTCAGCGGCATCCAGCCCACGGGGCGCAAGCACCTGGGCAACTACCTCGGCGCGATCCGCCAGTACGTGGAGGGCCAGGACCGCGGCGACCCGGCGATCTACTGCATCGTCGACCTTCACGCGATCACCGTTCCCTACGACCCCGCCGAGCTGCGGGAGCGGGTGCTCGACACCACCGCGATGCTCATGGCCGCCGGCCTCGATCCCTCGCGGTGCGTCCTCTTTCGCCAGAGCGACATCCGCGAGCACACCGAGCTGACCTGGCTGCTCACGTCGGTCACCGCCCACGGCGACCTCAACCGGATGACCCAGTTCAAGGAGAAGTCGGCGCAGCAGGGCGAGCTGACCTCCGCCGGGATCTTCCTCTACCCGGTCCTGCAGGCCGCCGACGTGCTCGCCTACCGGGCGCACGAGGTCCCGGTGGGCGACGACCAGCGCCAGCACATCGAGCTGATGCGCGACGTCGCGCTGCGCTTCAACGCCACCTACGGCGAGACGCTGGTGGTGCCCGAGCACCGGATCCCCGAAGTCGGGGCGCGGATCATGGACCTGCAGGAGCCCGGGAAGAAGATGTCGACCACCGGCAGCACCGAGCAGGGCCGCGTCTACGTGGACGACGAGCCCGACGAGATCCGCCGCAAGTTCAAGCGGGCGGTGGCCGACTCGGGCCGCGAGATCGTGCGCGCGCCGGACAAGCCCGGCATCTCGAACATGATCGAGGTGCTGAGCGTGGTCCGCGGCAGCTCCCCGGAGGAGGTCGAGCGCGAGTTCGACGGCTCGGGCTACGGCGACTTCAAGGCGGCCGTGGCCGAGGAGGTGGTGGGCCTGCTGGAGCCGGTGCGCTCGCGCTACCTGGAGCTGCGCCCCGACGAGGAGGGGCTGGAGCGCACCCTGCGGGAGGGCGCCGAGCGCGCCCGGGCCATGGCCTCGGAGACGCTGAGCGACGTTCGCCGGGTCATGGGCGTCGGGCCCCCGGTCTAGGCTGACAAGCCGGATGCCGCTCGCCTCCATCGACCTCGACCTCGAGGTCTTCCACGGCCCCTTCGACCTGCTGCTGTCGCTCGTCCTGCGCGACGAGGTGGACCTGCTCGAGGTCGACCTGGCCGAGGTGGTCCTCGCCTACGTCGACCACCTGGAGTCGACGGGCCAGCTCGACCTGGAGGCGGTCACCGAGTTCCTGGTGCTCATCGCCGCGCTGCTGCTCCTCAAGTCGCAGCTCATGCTGCCGGTCGAGGAGGAGGAGGCGCCCGAGCTGGAGGCGGGGGAGGCGGCCGAGGAGCTGCTCGCCCGCATGCTCGAATACCACCGCTACCGCGGCGCCGCCGAGCTGCTCAAGGAGCGCTTCGAGGAGCAGCGCGGCTTCCTCTACCGCTCGGCGCCGCTGCCGCCGCACCTGCGCCGGGTGTCGGTCGAGGCGGCCGAGGCGGTCTACGAGCCGGAGCTGCTGGCCCGCGCGGTCGGCGACATGCTCAAGGTGCCGCCGCCGCTGGACCTGGCGCACCTGGCGCGGCCGCCGGTCTCGCTGGAGGCGCGCCTGGCCCACCTGCGCGAGCTGCTCTCGGGCCGCGGGCGCTTCTCCTTCGACGACGCGGTGCAGGGCGCGGACCGCATGACGCAGGCCGTGACCCTGTTCGCGCTGCTGGAGCTCTACAAGGCCGGCGAGGCCAGCTGGGAGCAGAGCGAGCCCTTCGCCCCGATCACGGTGACCGGCGGATGAACGAGCTGGCCCGTGTGATCGAGGCCCTGCTGTTCCTCTCGCCCGAGCCGGTGAGCGCCGAGGCGCTGGCCGATGCCGCCGAGGTCTCCGAGGGCGAGGTGGTCGAGGCGCTGGCCCGCCTGCGCGAGCACTACGCCGAGGGCTACCGCGGGGTGGTCCTGCGCGAGGTGGCCGGCGGCTTCACGCTCGCCACCGACCCCGTGGCCGAGAAGGCCGCCCGGCGCCTGCTGGCCAAGCCGCGCACCCCGCCGCTGTCCCAGGCCCAGGCCGAGTGCCTGGCGGCGGTCGCCTACCTGCAGCCGGTCTCGCGGCCGGAGATCGCGCGCATCCGCGGCGTGGCCAGCGAGTCGGCGGTCGGCACGCTGCTCGAGCGCGGCCTGATCGAGGAGTCCGGGCGCTCGCGCTTCGGGGCGATCCTCTACCGCACGACCGACCTGTTCGAGCGCCTCTTCGGCCTCAGCGGCCTCGACGCCCTGCCCGACCCGGCGTCGTTCGACCCCACGCCCGAGCAGGAGGGCGAGCTCCGCGAGCGCCTGGTGCGCGCGGGCGAGCAGCGGGCGGCCGACGGGCCCTAGGGGCCCGTGCCGGGCTTCGGCGAGCAGCGGGCGATCCTCGATGGCTGGCGCGACCACCGCGCGCGCGAGCGCACGGGCTCGGCCCATGCGGCGCTCACCTTCGACGACGGCCCCGACCCCGACGCCACGCCGCTGGTGCTCGACGTGCTCGCCGACCTGGGCCTGCAGGGCGACCTTCTTCATGTGCGGCGAGCAGGCCGAGCGCCACCCCGAGCTGGCGCGGCGCGTGGCCGGAGGAGGGACACACGATCGGGCTTCCACGGCCACGAGCACGTGCGCGAGCCGCCGCCGGGGGACTTCGAGCGCGGCCTGCGGGCGGTCCATGAGGCCAGCGGGCGCTGGCCGAGCCTCTTCCGCCCGCCCTACGGCCGCGTGGGGGCCGAGACGCCGCTGGAGACCGTGCTGTGGTCGGCCTGGGGCCTGGACTGGGAGACGGTGAGCCCCGAGCGCATCGCCGAGCTCGTGAGCCGCGACCTGGAGCCTGGCGCCATCGTCCTGCTGCACGACTCGGCGCGCTACGCCCCGCGCGAGAGCGCGGAGCCGACCGCGCTGGCGCTGTGGGCGATCGCCGAGGAGGCGGAGCGGCGCGGGATCGAGTTCGGCCCGGCGTAGTGGCGAACACGGGCGTAGTCGGTCCTCAGCTCGGCGCGATCCGGCCGGCGGGATTCGTCATCGGAGCCTTTGGGGCGCTGCTGCTCGTGGGCGGTCTTATGGAGGTCGTCGGCATCGACGACACGAAGTACACGGACCCCGAGGACCTCTCGGCGAGCCAGGGGCTGCTCGTCCTCCCCTGGGGGTGGTCTAGGCCGCGGCCAGCTTCGCCTCGCTGAGGAACTCGCCGGCGGTGTCGCACAGGATCTGGCGCATCGCCTCGGTGGCGGGGGAGACGAAGCCCTCGCCCAGGTGGGCGGCCCAGATGCGGCGCACCGGCGCGTCCTGGCCCAGGGGGCGCGAGACCAGCGCGGGGTGCAGCGGGTTCAGCGCGAGCTTGGGGAGCAGGGTGATGCCCACGCCCGCGGCCACGAGCGCCTGCGCGGCCATCGTCTCGTCGGCCTCGAAGGCGAAGCGGGGCTCGAAGCCGGCGTCGGCGCAGGCGCGCTCGTAGATCGGCCGGCAGCCGGCCTGGCCGCTGGAGACGATCCAGGGCTCGTCGGAGAAGTCGGCCAGCCGCAGCCGGCGTCGCGAGGCCAGCGGGTGGGTCTCGGGCATCACGACCTCGTAGGGGTCGTCGAGCAGGTGGGTCAGCTCGAGGTCGTCGTCGAGCATCCCGGGGATGCGCTCGGAGTCGTAGACCAGCGCCAGGTCGATCTCGCCCGCGCGCATGCGCTCGCTGGCCTCGTCGGGCTCGGCCATGATCATCCCCAGCTCCACGTCGGGGTGGCGGCCGTTGAACTCGGCCACGGCGCGGGGGAGGAGCGTCGCGCCGGCGCTCTGGAAGGAGGCGAGGCGCAGGCGCCCGCCGCGCAGCCCCGCGATCGCTGCCAGCTCGTCCTCGGCGTCCTCGATGCGCGCCAGGATCGCGTCGGCGTGGGTGACCAGCGCCGAGCCGGCCTCGGTGAGCCGCACGCCGCGGGCGTTGCGCTCGAGCAGGGTGGTCCCCGCCTCGCGCTCCAGCGCAGCGACCTGCTGGCTGACGGCGGACTGGGTGAAGGACAGCGCCTCGGCCGCCGCGGAGAAGGAACCCCGCCTGGCGACCTCGCGCAGGACGTTGAGCCGGCGTACGTCGAGCATTAGACGAGCTTATCTGACCCCATAAGAAGTGTCATTTGAACTGATGCCGATCGGCTGCGAGTGTCGAAGGCGTGAGCAGTCGGCACTGGACACTTCTCCTCTTTCTCGCCTCGCTGTGGGGCGCCTCGTACCTGTTCATCAAGATCGGGCTCGAGGACCTGCCGCCCGCCGCGGTGGTGTTCGGCCGCACGCTGCTCGCGGCCGCCGTGCTGCTGCCCTTCGCCGCGCGCACCGGCGGCCTCGCGGGCCTGACTCAGAGCTGGCGGCCGATCGCCGCGCTGGCCGCGATCCAGGTGGCGGGCCCCTTCATGCTGATCTCGATCGGCGAGCAGGAGATCTCCTCCTCGCTCGCGGGCATCCTCGTCGCCTCCGCGCCGATCTTCACCGCGCTGCTGGCCATCAAGCTGGACGACGCCGAACGCGTGCACGGCTGGAACATGGTCGGCGTCGGCATCGGCATCGTGGGCGTCGCCCTGCTGCTGGGGCTGGACACCGGCGGCGGCTCGGGCGCGATCGTCGGCGGCCTGTTCGTGGTGGTCGCCTCCCTGGGCTACGCGCTGGGCAGCTTCCTGCTCAAGAAGCGGCTCTCCGATCGCGCCCCCGTGGGCATCAGCGGCCTGACCATGGCCTTCTCGGCGGCGATGACGCTGCCGTTCGTGCTGATCGACCTACCCGACGCGATGCCCGGGCGCCGGCTCGCTCGCCGCCGTGGGCGCCCTGGGCGTACTCGGCACCGGCGTGGCCTTCGGGCTCTTCTACACGATGATCGCCCAGGTCGGCCCGACCAAGGCCTCGCTCGTCGCCTACATCGCGCCCGGCTTCGCCGTCGTCTACGGCGTGCTGCTGCGCGACGAGAGCTTCACCGCGGCCACCGCCGCCGGCCTGCTGCTGATCGTCGGCGGCTCGTACCTGGCCGGGCAGGGCGCCTTCTGGCGCCGCTCGGCCGTGGCCATCCCACACGTTCCGCCAAGCACCCAACCGACCCCCGAGAGGAGAGCGGCATGATCGATGGAGTCAACGTCCGCCTGATGCGTCCCGAGGACCGTGCCGCGCTGTGCCGTCTCGCCGCGCTCGACTCGGGGCCGATCCCGTTCGGCGCCTGGCTGGTGGCCGAGGTCGAGGGCGAGCTGTGGGCGGCGATGCCGCTGCACGGCGGCCGGGCCCTCGCCGACCCCTTCCGCCACACCGCCGACCTGGTCTCGCTGCTCGAGATGAGAGCGGGCCAGATGAGGGCCGACTCGCACTCTGGACCCTCCGTCCGCGCCGCGCTACGGTGGCTGGCGAGGAGAGGAGACCAGCATGGCCCAGAAGGCGAGCGTGCTCGTGGTGGCGAACCGCACCGCGGAATCGCCTGAGCTTCTCAGCGCCCTCAGAGCACGCCATCAGGAAGGGCCCGTCGAGTACACGCTGCTGGTGCCCGCGACGCCCCAGGGCGTCTCGTGGGCGGCCGACATGCACGCAGGCGGGGATGTAGCCGACGAGCACCTCGAGCACCTCGCGGACAGCCTGCGCCGCGAGGGCGTCGAGGTCACGGAAGCGATGGTGGGCGACCCGGACGCCCTGGCGGCGGTGTCCGACGCCTGCCACGAGCACGACTACGACGAGGTGATCGTCTCCACGCTGCCGCTGCGGCTCTCGAAGTGGCTGAAGGTCGACCTGCCGCACAAGGTCGAGCACGCGACCGGGCTACCGGTTCGTCACGTGGTGGGCTCGGACGAGCGCGTGACCGCCAGCTGACCGCAGGCGGCGTCGATGTCGCGGCCCCGGGTCAACCGGACGGTGGCCCGGATGCCGCGGCTCTCCAGCGCCTCCTTGAAGGCGTCGATCGCTCCCCGGGTCGAGCCGGTGAAGCCGGCCTCGGTGGGGTTGTAGGGGATGAGGTTGACCTTGAAGGCGTTGCGCGGCTCGCGCAGCAGGTCGGCCAGCGCGTGGGCCTGCTCGACGCGGTCGTTGACGCCGCTGAGCATCAGGTACTCGACGAACACCTGGCGCTTGCGCGCGGCGTGCCAGTCGCGGCAGGCGGCCAGCACGTCGTCCAGCGGGTAGCGGTCGTTGACCGGCATCAGCTCGGAGCGCAGCGCCTCCTCGGGAGCGTGGAGCGACAGCGCCAGGCGCACCGGCCGGCCCTCGCGCGCCAGCCGCTCGATGCCCGGGATCCAGCCCACCGTCGAGATCGCGGTGTTGGAGGTGGCGATGCCGATGTCGGGCAGGCGCTCGCAGGCCTCGAGCACGTTGTCGAGGTTCAGCAGCGGCTCGCCCATGCCCATGAACACCGCGTGGTTGACCGGTTCGATGCGCCGGAAGTGCAGCGCCTGGTCGAGGATCTCCGAGGCGGTGAGGTTGCGGCCGAACTTCATCCGGCCCGTCGCACAGAAGGTGCAGGTGAGCGGGCAGCCCGATTGGCTCGACAGGCACAGCGAGCGGCGCCCGTCGCGGTAGCGCATGAGCACGGTCTCGAGCGGCCGGCCGTCGTAGGTGCGCAGCAGCGCCTTCTGCGTCCCGTCGGAGGCCAGCGCCTCGTCCTCGAAGCTCAGCGACGACAGCGGGACCTCGTCCTCGAGCGCCTCGCGCAGCGGCGCGGGCACGTTGGTCATCTCCTCGTAGGAGGAGGCCCCGCGCGCCGTCCACTCCCACACCTGGCGGGCGCGGAAGGCGGGCTCGCCGTGGGCGGCGAGGGTGCGCTGCAACAGCTCGAGGTCCACGCCCCGAGTGTCGCAGCGCACCTGTGCCGTCAGGTCACCGCGCGCGCACCCGCGTCACGGTGCTGCCCAGGGTCAGGCCCTCCTGGAACGCCGAGGTGCCGAACGCCTGATTGAGCGCGTCCGCGGCTGCCTTGGTCAGCCGGACCTTGACGCCCGACAACGTGACACGGCGGCCCTGCACGGCCGCCTTCAGGCCGGCCAGGTCCAGGGACAGGATCGACACGCGCGACCCTCCCACGGAGGCGACCAGGTCGGGCTGGGAGTCGACGTTGATCGTGAACCGGGTCAACTCGACCCGGGTCGAGCCTCTGGTCAGCGCGATGCCGCCCGAGTGGCGGATCGTGCCCGCGTAGGTGCGAGCGTCGAGCTTGCCCCCGGTCACCGGGAACGACAGGGCGCCGCCGGCGACCCGCGCAGGCGACACGGGCGAGGCGCTGATGCCCAGGCTCTGCAGCGCCGAGGCCGCCCCGGGGTCGACCGTCAGGTCGGTGCTGCCACGCCGCCGCAGCTCGATCTGGCTCGGCCGCACGCGCAGGGTGACCCGCCCAACGGCCTGGTCGGCCCTCAGCAGGCTGACGCCGAACGCCCTGTTCAGGGCTCGTGCCGCTTGGCCGTTCAGGTGCGCCCGCACGCGCGAGACCCGGGTCCCGAAGCCCGAGCGGGTGAGCCGCGCTCCCCGCAGGCCGAGCACCAGCACCGGAATCCTCTTGCGCCCGACGCGGGCGCTGAGGCTTCCCCGGCGCTTGCCGATGCGCACGCGGAGCGAGCGCAGCGTCACGCGCTTGCCGCCGGCCGCGAAGGTCAGCGAGCCGGAGTGCGTGAACACCCCGCGAGCGGTGGACGAGTCCACCCGCCCACCGGTTATCGGGAACGAGACGCCGCCGCGCCCGGCGCGCGCCGGGCTGCCGGGGCTCACCGTCACGCCCGCGTCCGAGAGCGCCGACGCAAGGCCGGAGTCGAGTTTGAGCGCCGTCGAGCCGCCGCCGACGCGGACACTCGCCGCGGCGGCGGGGGCGAGGACGCTCAGGGCCAGAGCCGTCGCGGCGAACGCGACGACGAGCAGTCTCCTGCTGTACGTCATGAGTACCTCCAGGTTGTTTCCCTCGCCGGGGGTCCGTGCGGCCGCCTGGCGGGGGTCACCGCGCGGCGCGTCTTGGCGCATCCGCCGCGCCTACGCTCCCCGGCGATGCGCCTCGTCAAGTACCTGGCCCACGCTGGCGTGGCGTCGCGCCGCGCCGCCGAGGGGCTGATCGCCGAGGGGCGGGTGACGGTCGGCGGCGAGCGGGTGACCGACCCCGCGCGCGACGTGGACGAGCACAGTGGGGTGGAGGTCGACGGGCGGCCGGTGGCCCCCGAGCCGCGTGAGGTGCACCTGCTCAACAAGCCGGCGGGGTGGTGTCCACCGCGCAGGACACCCACGGCCGCCGCACGGTGGTCGAGCTGGTGGCCAGCGAGCGGCGGCTCTACCCGGTGGGGCGCCTCGACGCCGAGACCACCGGCCTGATCCTGCTGACCAACGACGGCGAATTGGCCGAGCGGCTCATGCACCCGCGCTACGAGGTGCCGCGCACCTACCGGGCCGCGGTCAGCGGCCGCCCGGCCGACGACGCCCTGCGCGCCCTGGCCGAGGGCGTCGAGCTCGAGGACGGGCCCACCGCGCCGGCCCAGGCGCGGCTCCTGGACGACGGCCGCTTGGAGCTGACCCTGCGCGAGGGCCGCAACCGCCAGGTCCGGCGGATGCTCGAGGCGGTCGGCCATCCGGTCGATCGCGCTGGAGCGCGTCGCGCTCGGCGGCCTGGAGCTGGGCGGCCTCGGCGTGGGGGAGAGCCGCCGCCTGGGCGCGGACGAGATCGAGCGGCTGACAGAATCGCCGGGGTGAGGCTGCAGGCCCTTCGGGGGGCGATCACCGTGGAGAGCAACGAGTCCGGGGCCATCCTGTCGGCCACCGAGGAGCTCGTGCAGGCCGTGCTCGACCGCAACAACCTGCAGGCCGAGCACCTCGTCAGCTGCATCTTCACCGCCACCGACGACCTCGACGCCGAGTTCCCGGCCGTGGCCGCCCGCCGCATCGGGCTGGACGGGGTGCCCCTGCTGTGCACGCGCGAGATCCCCGTCCCGGGCTCGCTCCCGCGTGTGATCCGGGTGCTGGTGCACTGCTACCCGCCCGAGGGCAGCGAGCCGCGCCACGTCTACCTGCGCGAGGCCACCCAGCTGCGGCGCGACCTGGAGTCCGCGCAATGACGCCGATCGAGTTCAACCGGCGCGTGGAGGACATCGTTCCGTACCCGGCGGCCGAGACCTACGAGTTCGACGGCGAGCTGGTCAAGCTCGCCTCCAACGAGGCGCCCTGGGGCCCGCTGGAGGAGGTCCAGGTGGCCGCGGCCAACGCGCTGCACGCCCTCAACCGCTACCCCGACCCCGAGAAGAAGCTGCTGCGCCGGCGCATCGCCGAGCGCAGCGACGTCGCGCCCGCGAAGGTGGCGGTGGGCAACGGCTCCTGCGAGATCCTGCTCGCGGCCGCCGACGCCATGCTCGAGCCCGGCGCGGAGATCGTCTACGCCTGGCCCTCGTTCTCCATGTACCCCCACCTGGCGGCGATGAGCGGCGCCCGCGGGGTGCGCGTCCCGCTCGACGACGACGGCTACCACGACCTCGAGGCGATGGCGGCGGAGGTCAACCACGCCACGCGCATCGTGCTCATCTGCAACCCCAACAACCCGACGGCCACCGCGCTGCCGCCCGACGCGATCGAGGCCTTCGTCGACGGCCTCCCCAAGCACGTCGCGGTGATCCTGGACGAGGCCTACGTCGACTTCACCCTGACGCAGGACCCCGACGAGTCGCTCGACCTGGTGCGCCGCCACTCCAACCTGGTCGTGCTGCGCACCTTCTCCAAGATCTACGGCCTCTGTGGCCTGCGCGCCGGCTACGCCATCGGCCCCGAGAGCTTTCGCAGCGCGGTGGACCGGGTGCGCCAGCCCTTCTCGGTCAACGCCGCGGCCCAGGCGGCCGCGTCCGAGGCGATCCTGCACCAGGACGAGGTGGCGCGCCGGGTCGAGCTGAACGCCATCGAGCGCCTGTACGTGGAGTCCGAGCTCGACGAGCGCGGCCTGGCGACCACCGAGAGCCAGGCGAACTTCTCGTGGGTCGCCGTGGGCGAGGACCGCGACGAGGCGGAGATCGTCACCGGTCTGGCCCAGCGCGGGGTGATCGTGCGTGCGGGCAGCGCTCTCGGGGAAGAAGGCCGCATGCGGGTGACCTACGGCACCCGGGCGGAGAACGAGCGCTTCCTGTCCGCCCTCGACGAACTGCTCTGAGGAGAGAGATGACCAAGACCTGGACCGCGCCGGAGCCCACCGATCCGCCTCCCACCCGGGCCATGCGGGCGCTGGAGGAGTTCGAGGGCCTCGACGGCGTGGCGGACTGGACCTCCAAGCAGTGGCGCAACCTGCTCAACGACAAGCGGCCGCTCAAGGACATCCTCAGCGGCACCCCGCTCGGACATGCGCTGCACCCGCTGCTCTCCGACGTGCCGATCGGGACCTGGACGAGCGCGCTGCTGCTGGACCTGATGGGCGGAGAGGACTCCGAGGACGCCGCGGACCTGCTCGTGCTGACCGGGCTGCTGGCGGCCGGCCCGACCGCGCTGTCGGGCTGGTCGGACTGGGCCGACTCCACCGTCGGCAACAAGCCCATCAGCCGCGTGGGCCTGGTGCACGCCCTGTCGAACGCCACCGCGATCGGGCTGTTCGGCGCCTCCCTTCTCGCCCGCCGCGGCGGCAACCGCGGCTTCGGCAAGCTGCTCGGCCTCGCCGGCGCCGGCGCGCTGAGCGTGGGCGGCTACCTCGGCGGCCACCTGTCCTACGTGCAGGGCGTGGGCGTGGACAACACCACCTTCGAGGGCCGGACCGGCGAGTGGGCCGACGCCGCCGGCAGCGGTGAGTTGACCGACAACGAGCCGTACGTGGCCACCGTGGACGGGGCCGACGTGCTGCTGGTCCGCCAGGGCGAGCGGGTCTACGCCATCGCCAACACCTGCTCTCACCGGGGCGGGCCGCTGAACGACGGCGAGCTGATCGACGGCTGCGTGAAGTGCCCCTGGCACCAGAGCGTGTTCCGCCTCGACGACGGCGGCGTGGTGCAGGGCCCGGCCTCCGTGCCCCAGCCCGCCTACGACGTTCGCGAGGAGAACGGCCGCATTCAGGTGCGCGCCCAGAGGTAAGGCCTGCTGTACGATGGCGCGCAATGCGTGCGCATCTCACACAGCCCGACGCGGCTTCGCGCACGTATTCCTTCTGGCGATTTCTCTAGGCGTCCAGCCCCTCCCGCCTGCCCGGCTGGGCGCCGCACGACCCGTGGAGAACGCCAGAGAGATGAGGACCAGATGGACACAAGAGAGGTGGAAGTAGGAGGGCAGAGCATCGGCGGGGAACGCTTCGCCGTGATCGCCGGCCCCTGCACGGTCGAGTCGCGCGAGTCGCTGCTCGAGACCGCCGAGTGCGTGAGCGCGGCGGGCGCGACGTTCCTCCGCGGCGGCGCGTTCAAGCCGCGCAGCTCGCCGCGCTCCTTCCAGGGCCTGGGCCACGCGGCGCTGCCGCTGCTGGCCGAGGCGCGCGAGCGCACCGGCCTGCCGGTGGTCACCGAGGCGCTGGACGTCCGCGACGTGGAGGCGGTCGTCGAGGTGGCCGACGTGGTGCAGGTGGGCGCCCGCAACATGCAGAACTACTCCCTGCTCACCGAGCTGGGGCGCGCCGGACGCCCCGTGCTGCTCAAGCGCGGGCTGTCGGCCTCGCTCGACGAGCTGCTGATGGCCGCCGAGTACGTCACCCAGGAGGGCAACCCGGACGTGATCCTGTGCGAGCGCGGGATCCGCACGTTCGAGACCGCCTACCGCTTCACGCTGGACCTGATGGCCGTGCCGGTGCTCAAGGAGCGCAGCGAGCTGCCGGTGGTGGTGGACCCCTCCCACGCGGCGGGCCGGCGCGAGCTGGTCGAGCCGATGTCGCTGGCCGCGGCCGCGGCGGGCGCCGACGGCGTGATGGTGGAGGTGCACCCCGACCCCGACAGCGCCCTGTGCGACGGCCCGCAGTCGCTGAGCTGCGAGGAGTTCGGGTCGTACGTGGCGCGCCTGGAAGGGATGATGGCCCCCGCATGAGGCCCGTCCACCTCGATCACGTCCGCGACCAGCGGATCGAGCAGGTGGTTCCGCTCTCGGAGCCCGAGGCCATCCTGGGCGAGCTTCCGCTCACCGACGAGCTCGCCGACGAGGTGGTGCGCGGGCGCGAGGAGGTCAGGCAGGTGCTGACGGGCGAGGACGACCGCCTGCTGGTGGTGGTCGGCCCCTGCAGCGTGCACGACCCCGAGGCCGCGCTGGAGTACGCGCACAAGCTGCGGGACAAGGCGCGGGAGCTCGAGGGCGACCTCGCGGTGGTGATGCGGGTCTACTTCGAGAAGCCCCGCACCACCACCGGCTGGAAGGGCCTGATCAACGACCCCGACCTCGACGGCTCGGGCGACGTGAACCGCGGGCTGCGCCTCGCGCGCCGCCTGCTGCTGGAGGTCGTCTCGCTGGGCCTGCCGGTCGGTGTCGAGTGGCTGGACCCGATCACGCCGCAGTACATCTCCGACACCGTGGCCTGGGGCGCGATCGGCGCCCGCACCACCGAGAGCCAGATCCACCGCCAGCTGGGCTCCGGCCTGTCGATGCCGGTGGGCTTCAAGAACGGGACCGACGGCAACGTGAAGGTGGCGGTGGACGCCGTTCGCGCCGCCGCCGCGCGCCACGCGTTCGCCGGCGTGGACGCCGACGGCACCCCCGCGATCCTCTACACCGCCGGCAACCCCGACTGCCACATCATCCTGCGCGGCGGGCGCGGGGCCCCCAACTACGCGCCTGCGGCCGTGGAGGAGGCGCTGGAGGAGCTGCGCGGCGCCGGCCTGCCCGAGCGGCTGATCATCGACGCCTCCCACGACAACAGCGGCAAGGACGCCGAGCGCCAGCCGCTGGTGGCCTCCGACATCTCGGGCCAGCTGGCCGGCGGCACCGCGGCGATCGTCGGAGTCATGCTGGAGTCCTTCCTCGTGGCCGGGGCGCAGAAGCTGCAGCCGGGCGAGCCGCTGGTCTACGGCCAGTCGGTCACCGACGCCTGCATGAGCTGGGAGAGCACGGAGGGCGTGCTGGAGGAGCTGGCCGGGGCCGTGCGGGCCCGGCGCGGCTGAGCGTGCGCGTCGCGGTCCTGGGCGTCGGGCTGATCGGCGGCTCGATCGGCATGGCCGCCCGCGAGCAGGGCTGCGAGGTGGTGGGCTTCGGCCGCAGCCCCGAGCGGCTCGAGACCGCCCGCGAGCGCGGCGCCATCGACGTCGCGGCGGGCTCGCTGGAGGAGGCGCTCGACGGCGCCCAGGCGTGCTTTGCCTGCGGGCCGGTGGGCGCGCTGCCCGCCCAGGTCCAGGCGGCGCTGGACGCGGCGGGGGAGGACTGCGTGGTCAGCGACGTCGGCTCCACCAAGGCCCACGTGGTCGGCGCGATCGCCGACGAGCGCTTCGTGGGCGGGCACCCGGTGGCGGGCGCGGAGACCAGCGGCGTGGAGAACGCCCGCTCCGACCTGTTCGAGGGGGCCGCCTGGTACCTGACGCCCTCGGAGCGCTCCTCGGGGCTGCTGCTGGAGCGGCTGCACCGCCTGGTCCGCTCCTTCGGCGCGCGGGCCATCGCCCTCGACGCCGCGACCCACGACCGCCTGCTCGCCACGGTGAGCCACCTGCCGCACGTGCTGGCCAACGTGCTGGTGGCCCAGGCCGCCCGCACCCTCGCCCTCGAGGACGAGCCGCTGCCCCGGGTGGGGCCGAGCTTCCGCGACGCCACGCGCGTTGCCGGCGCGAACACCGGCATCTGGACCGACATCTACCTGGCCAACCGCGAGGCGCTGGCCCGGGAGATCGACGAGACCGTCCAGCGCCTTCAGGGGGTCGTCGCCTCGCTGCGGGCCGGCGACTCCGAGGCGCTGGCGTCCTGGAACGACGCCGCGCGCGACGATCGCCGCCGCCTGCTGGAGGCCGATCTGGCCGGCGAGGACGTGCACCAGCTCCAGCTGACGGTGCCCAACCGCCCGGGTATCGTCGCGCAGGTGGCGCTGGCGCTCGGTAGGGCGGACCTGAACATCGCGGATCTCGCGCTCGCGCCGGCCTCGGACAACCGCACCGGCGCCATGACCGTCTGGATCGCCGGCGAGGAGCGCGCGGGGCGCGCCGCCGAGCTGATCGAGGAGCTCGGCTTCCCGGTACAGCGTTCGTAGTGGGGCGCCGCTTCGAGCCCTCGGGGCCGCTGCGCGGCCGCTACGCCCCGCCGCCGGACAAGTCGATCTCGCACCGGGCGGCGCTGTTCGGCGCGATGGCCGACGAGCCGGTGACCATCCGCAACTACCTGCGCTCGGCCGACACCCGCTCGACCCTCGACGCCCTGCTCACCGTCGGAGCGGGGGTGGACGAGGAGGGCGACGACGTGGTGGTGCGCGGGGTCGGCCTGCACGCCGCGCTCGAGGCCACGGGCGGCCGCCTGAACGTGGGCAACTCCGGCACGCTGCTGCGCCTGCTGCCGGGCTGGCTGGCCGGGCAGCCCGGCGGGGTGTGGACGCTCGACGGCGACGAGTCGATCCGCCGCCGCCCCGTCGACCGGGTGGTGGAGCCGCTGCGGATGATGGGCGCCACCGTGAGCGCCGTGGACGACCGGCTGCCGCCGCTGACGGTGGCGGGAACCGAGCTCAAGCCGATCACCTACACGCTCCCGGTGGCGAGCGCCCAGGTGAAGTCGTGCGTCCTGATCGCCGCGATGCTCACCGACGGGACGTCGGAGCTGACCGAGACCAGCGTCAGCCGCGACCACACCGAGCGCATGATGCGCCAAGCGCGCGTGCCCTTCGAGCGCGACGGCGCGACCGTGAAGGTCTCCTCGGTCGACGAGCTCGAGCTGAGCGAGCTGAATGTGCCCGGCGACCCCTCGTCGGCCTCCTTCCTGGCCGCCGCCGCGATGCTGGTCGACCGCTCGCGGGTGGTCATCGAGGACGTGGGGCTCAACTGGACCCGCACCGGCTTCTTCCGCATCGCCGAGCGCATGGGCGCCGTCCTGCTGGGCGACCTGGAGGAGCCGGGGACGGTGAGCGACGAGGAGCCGATCGGCGAGCTCGACGTGGCGGCGGCGCCGCTGGTGGGCACCGAGGTGGGCGGCGACGAGATCCCGCTGGCCATCGACGAGCTGACCCTGGTCGGCCTGCTCGGCGCCTTCGCCGAGGGCGAGACCGTGGTGCGCGACGCCGAGGAGCTGCGCGTGAAGGAGTCCGACCGCATCGCGGTGCTGGTGGAGTCGCTGACCGCGATGGGGGCCGACGCCGAGGAGCTGCCCGACGGCTTCGTGGTCCGCGGCGACGGGGGCCCGCTGCGCGGCGGCACCATCGACGCCCACGGCGACCACCGCATGGCGATGCTCGGCGCGGTGGCCGGCCTGGCCTCGGTCGAGGGCGTCGAGGTGGAGGGCATGGACGCGGCCGGAATCTCCTACCCGGGCTTCGAGGAGGACCTCAAGGCGCTGCTGGGCACCTAGGCTCGGACGATGATCGTCGCCATCGACGGGCCCGCGGGGGCCGGCAAGAGCACCGTCGCGCGCGCCGCGGCGCAGGCGCTCGGCTTCACCTACCTGGACTCGGGGGCGATGTACCGAGCCGTGGCGCTCGCGGTGCTGCGCGAGGGCGGCCCGGCCGCCGAGCGCGCCCGGGAGCTCGACCTGGGCTTCGACACCGCCTCGCCCGACCTGCGCACGCCCGAGGTCAGCGAGGCCGCCTCGCGCATCGCCACCGACGCCGGCGTGCGGTCGGCGCTGGTGGACAAGCAGCGCGAGCAGATGAGCCGCGGCGACTGGGTGGCCGAGGGGCGCGACATCGGCACGGTGGTCGCTCCCGACGCCGAGCTGAAGGTCTTCCTCACCGCCAGCGCCGAGGAGCGCGCCCGCCGCCGCGCCGATGAGCTGGGCGCCGACCTGGAGACGGTCCAGCGCGACCAGGCGCTGCGCGACGCCCAGGACGAGAGCCGCGAGCACTCCCCGCTCAAGCCCGCCGTGGACTCGGTGGAGCTCGACACCACCGGGCTGTCGGTGGACGAGGTCGTGCAGCGCATCGTCGAGCTGGCGCGAAGGTGAGCGCGCTCCCCAAGGTGGCCGTCGTCGGCTACCCCAACGTCGGCAAGTCGACGTTGGTCAACCGCCTGGCCGGCGGCCGCGAGGCGGTCGTGCACGAGCAGGCCGGCGTGACGCGCGACCGCAAGGAGGTCGAGGCGGAGTGGAACGGCCGGCGCTTCCTGCTGGTCGACACGGGCGGAGTGGACCTGGCCGAGGAGGACGACATGGCGCGCGCCGTGCAGGCCCAGGCCCGTCAGGCCCTGGGCGAGGCCGACGCCGCGGTGCTGGTCGTGGACGCGCGCGCGGGCCTGCGCCCGGGCGACGCCGAGGTGGCCGGCGAGCTGCGCGGCGGCGGGGTGCCGGTGACCGTGGCCGCCAACAAGGTCGACACGGCGAACCAGGCCGCGCTGGCCGCCGACTTCTGGTCGCTCGGCCTGGGGGAGCCGATCGCGGTCTCGGCCGTCCAGGGCCTGGGCACCGGCGACCTGCTCGACCGCCTGACCGCCGAGCTGCGCGCCGAGCCCGAGGAGGGCCCCGAGGCCACCCGGCTCGCCTTCATCGGCCGGCCCGAACGTGGGCAAGTCCTCGCTGGTGAACCGGCTGCTGGGGGAGGAGCGGGTGATCGTGAACCCGCAGGCCGGCACCACGCGCGACGCCATCGACACCGAGATCGAGATCGAGGGGCGCCCGGTGGTGCTGGTGGACACCGCCGGCCTGCGCCGGCGGACCAAGGTGGCGGGCACCGTCGACTACTACGCCCAGCTGCGCTCGGAGACCGCGGCCGAGCGGTCCGACGTGGCCGTGCTGGTCTGCGACGCCTACGAGGGCATCACCACCGAGGACCTGCGCGTGGCCGACCTGGCGATGCGCAGCCGCTGCGCCACCGTGATCGCGCTGAACAAGTGGGACGTGACCCGCACCGAGCTCGAGGAGGCCACGGCCAAGGTGCGCCACCGGCTGCGCCAGCGCCCGCGCGTTCTGGCGGTATCGGCCCAGACCGGTCGCGGGCTGACCCGGCTGACCGCCGAGGCGCTCGACCTGGCCGGCCGCGCCGCCTCCCGGATCCCCACCGCCGAGCTGAACCGCTTCCTTGCCGACCTGGTGGCGGCCCGCGAGCCCCCGGCCCGGCACGGAAAGCGCCTGCGGCTGCTCTACATGACCCAGTTCGAGACCGGCCCGCCGCGCTTCGCGATCCAGGTCAACGACAGGCGGCTAATCACCCGAAACTACGCGTACTTCCTGGAGAATTCGCTGCGCGAAAGGTACGGAATGGAGGGGATTCCGCTGGTGATCGACTTCAAAGGCCGGGATCGGCGCTACGCCGATCGCTAGTCTCACGCGTTCGATGAGCACTCCAGAGCTGTCCGACAACGAGTTCCTGTTCACCTCAGAGTCCGTCACCGGGGGTCACCCCGACAAGATGGCCGACCAGATCTCCGACGGAGTCCTCGACGCCGTGCTGGCGCAGGACCCGGAGAGCCGCGTGGCCTGCGAGACGCTGCTGAACACCGGCCTCGTCGTCGTCTCGGGTGAGATCAGCACCAAGGCGCAGATCGACGTCACCCAGATCGTGCGCGACACGATCGACCGCATCGGCTACAACGATCCGGCCTACGGCTTCGACTGCGAGGGCTGCTCGGTCATCGTGGCCCTCGACAAGCAGTCGCCCGACATCGCCCAGGGCGTCGACTCCGCCAAGGAGACGCGCGCCGACTCGAGCTCCGACGAGCTCGACGTGGCCGGCGCCGGCGACCAGGGCATGATGTTCGGCTACGCCACCAACGAGACGGAGGAGCTCATGCCGCTCCCGATCTCGCTGGCCCACAAGCTCGCCGCCCGGCTGCGCGACGTGCGCGAGGACGGCACGCTGCCCTACCTGCGCCCGGACGGCAAGACGCAGGTCACCGCCCGCTACCGCGACGGTGTGCCCGTGGGGATCGAGAAGGTGCTCATCTCGACCCAGCACGCCGCCGACGTCGACTCCGCCACCCAGATCCGCCCGGACCTCTGGGAGCACGTCGTCAAGCCCGTCCTGCCGGCCGAGCTCTACGACGAGTCGGAGCTCTACACCAACGAGAACTTCCTGGTGAACCCCACCGGCAAGTTCGTGATCGGCGGCCCCGTCGGCGACGCCGGCCTCACCGGCCGCAAGATCATCGTCGACACCTACGGCGGCTCCGGCCGTCACGGCGGCGGCGCCTTCTCGGGCAAGGACCCGTCGAAGGTCGACCGCTCCGGTGCCTACGCCGCGCGCTGGGTGGCCAAGAACATCGTGGCCGCCGAGCTGGCCGACCGCGCCGAGGTCCAGGTGGCCTACGCCATCGGCGTCGCGCACCCGGTCTCGGTGAGCATCGACACCTTCGGGACCGAGAAGATCCCGACGGGCGAGATCGCGCGCCTGGTCAACGAGCACTTCGACCTGCGCCCCGGCTCGTTCCGCAAGGAGCTCGACCTGCACCGGCCGATCTACCAGAAGACCGCCGCCTACGGCCACTTCGGCCGCGAGGACGCCGACTTCACCTGGGAGAAGACCGACAAGGCCGACGCCCTGCGTCAGGCGGCCCAGTCGGCAGCAGCGCCCGCCTAGCCGTCGTCGCCGTCTGAACCGGGCGGCCGCACCCTGTGGAGCGGCACGTCCTCCTTCAGCCCCTTGATCTTGCGCTTGCGGGCGAAGGACCAGTTGTAGTCCTCCTGGGCGCGCTCCTTCACGTCCTCGGAGGCGAGCACGCTTCCGGGGCGGGCCTTGCCGGTGATCCTGCTGGCCAGGTTCACCGGGCGCCCGTACCAGTCGCCGGCCCGGCGTAGCGAAGGGCCGGCGGCCACGCCCGCGCGCAGCTGGGGGAAGTCCTCGCCCTCGTTCTCCGCGGCCTCCACCAGCGCGAGCGTGGCCTTGATGACGGGGTCGGCCTTGTAGGAGACGAGCATGGCGGCGTCGCCGATCGTCTTGACGAAGCGGACCGGCGGCTCGGCCACCTCGTGCGCCAGCTCGCCCAGGCGGGAGGCCACGGCGCCCAGCTCCTCGGGAGGGATGCGCTCGCCCAGGCGCGTGAAGCCGACCAGGTCGGCGAAGGCCACGGTGATGTCCTCGGCCCCCTCCAGCTCGCCCTTGGAGGCCGCCTCCAGGTCCACCATCGCGCGGCGCAGCTCCTCGCGCTGCTGGATGGCGAAGACGTGCGCCAGCAGCAGCGGCACGTGCGGCGCCACCTCCTTGGCCACGTCGGTGTAGCGCCGGGCCAGGTCCAGCTCGTTGTCGCCCTCGCGGATGAAGGCGGTGCCGAACGCACGGCCCACCGCGGCGGCCACCGTGGCCATGCTCTGGCTCATCGCGCGCGTGACCTCGAGCAGCGCCTCCTCCGGCAGCCCGGTGTCGAGGATCTCGTGGACTCCCTTTGCGGCGTCCACGTCGGCCTGGGTGTAGGCCTTCTCGTCCTCCCCGGCGACCGGCATGCCCAGGGCGTTCCAGAGCCGCTGCAGGAAGTCGAGGTCGACCTCGGCCTTCTCGGCCACCTGGTCGGCCGTGTACTTCGGCTCGCCGCCGAGCACGGTCTCCACGGGCAGGAGCGCCAGGCGGTCCTGGTCCACGGCCTCCTTGAGCTCGTCGAGCTCGAAGCCGTCGTCGGCCAGCTCCTCGAGCAGCTTGCGCCGCGACTCGAGCTCGTCGCCCTCCAGGCCCTCGAGCAGGCCCTCCGCCTTGAAGTCGATCTCGGCCATGAGGCGGGGATCCTACGGTTGTCCGCGGCGCTCCCTACTTTCGCTGGGTGCCCGAGATCGCCAAGGTCGAGCCGCTCACCACCGCGCGTGCGCTGCGCGGGCCGTTCGACTACCGGCTGGGGGCCGAGCACGCCGGGGTGGACGTGGGCAGCGTGCTCGTGGTGCCGTTCGGGCACCGCCGGGTGCTCGGGGTGGTCACCTCCACCGCCTCGGAGAGCGACGTGGAGCCCGAGCGGCTGGCCGAGCCGCTCTCGGCCCTGGAGGCCGACGTGCCCGCCGCCCTGGTCAGCCTGGGCCTCTGGGTGGCCGAGGAGTACTGCTCCACGCCCGCCCGCGGGCTGGCGCTGGTGCTGCCGCCGGGGACGGGCACCGGCTCGGGCCGCCCTCTGCGCGCCAAGCGCTCGCTGCTGGCCTCCCTGACGCTCGCCGGCTACCAGTCGACCGAGCGTCCCGGGCGCCTGGGCCAGCGGCAGATCGCGGCGCTGAGGGCGCTTGCAGGCGGCCCGCTGCGCGCGTCGCAGCTGGTCAAGACCTCGGGCTGCGACCACGCCGGGCTGCGCCGCCTCGAGGAGCTGGGTCTGATCGAGCTGAAGGACAAGGCCGAGCCCGCGCGCCGGCCCGAGCTGGCCGAGGTGGGCGCCGAGCCGGTCTCGGGCGAGCTGACCGGCGCCCAGCGCGGCGCCCTGGACGACATCACCGCGGCGCTGGACCGAGGCGAGAGCGAGCGCCTGCTGCTCCACGGCGTCACCGGCAGCGGCAAGACCGAGGTCTACCTGCAGGCCGCCGAGGAGGCGCTCGCCCGCGGGCGCTCGGCGATCGTGCTGGTGCCCGAGATCGCGCTCACGCCGCAGACCGCCGGACGCTTCGTCCGGCGCTTCGGCGACCGGGTCGCCGTCCTGCACTCGGCGCTCACCGCGCGCGAGCGCTTCGACGAGTGGGCCCGGCTGCGCAGCGGCGAGGCGCGCGTCTGCGTCGGCCCGCGCTCGGCCGTCTTCGCCCCCCTCGAGGACCTCGGGCTGATCGTGGTCGACGAGGAGCACGACCCCTCCTACAAGCAGGAGGGCGACCCCCGCTACGACGCCCGCCGGGTGGCCGAGCGGCGAGCCGAGGGGGAGGGCGCCGTGCTGCTGGCCGGCACCGCCACCCCGCGGCCGGAGGCCTGGCATGCCCTGCGGCGGCTGAGCCTGCCCGAGCGCGTCGACGGCCGCGGCCTGCCGCCCGTCGAGGTCGTGTCCTCCCTGGAGGCGACCGGCGCGCTGCACCCGCGCACCCGCGACGCCCTGGAGGAGGTGCGCCGCCGCGAGGAGAAGGCGATCGTGCTGCTCAACCGGCGCGGCTGGTCGAACTTCCTCAGCTGCCGCACCTGCGGGCGCTCGTGGGGCTGCCCCGAGTGCGACGTGACGCTGGTGCTGCACCGCTCCGCCGGCCGCGTCTCCTGCCACCACTGCGGGCACTCCGAGCCGGTCCCGGGCGCCTGCCCGGACTGCGGCTCGGTCTCGATCGCCCGCCACGGCGCCGGCACCGAGCAGCTGGGCCGCGAGCTGGAGGACCTGGTGGCCCCGCTCCCCGTGGTGCGCCTGGACACCGACAGCGCGGCGGCCACCGGCGTGGGCCCGCTGCTGGAGCGCTTCGAGCGCGAGCCCGCCGCGGTGCTGGTCGGCACCCAGATGGTGGCCAAGGGGCACGACTTCCCCGACGTGACGCTGGGCGTGGTGCTCGACGCCGACGCCACGCTGCGCTTCCCGGACTTCCGCGCCGAGGAGCGCACCTTCGCGCTGGTCTGCCAGCTGGCGGGCCGCAGCGGCCGGGGGCGGCGTGGGGGAAAGGTGATCGTCCAGGCCCTGGAGCCCGGCGCCCGCCCGCTGCGCCACGCCGCCGAGCACGACGCCGAGGGCTTCACCGAGGGCGAGCTGCAGCGCCGCCGCGTGCTGCGCTACCCGCCCTTCGGCAACCTGATCCGGGTCGTCTGCTCGTCGGAGGAGCCCGGGCCCGAGCAGGCCGCCGCCGAGGCGGTCGCCGAGCGGCTCGAGATCCCCGACGCCGCCGTGCTGGGCCCCGCGCCGCTGTTTCGCCGCCAGGGCCGCGAGCGCTCCCAGCTCGTGGTCAAGGCCGCCGACCGGTCGGCGGGCATCACGGCCGTGCGCCGGGCGGTGGAGGAGGTCTCAGCGGACCGGGCGCACGGTGACGCGAGCTTCGCCGTCGACGTCGATCCCGCAGTAGCGGCGCTCAGGCCACCGAGAACAGGCGCCACTCGCCGGGCACGCCCTTGAGGGTCTGCGCGCCCGCGCTCGACGAACCCCAGCCCCGAGCCCACGACCAGGTCCTTCACGGTGCTCGAGACCAGCACCTCGCCCGGCCCGGCGCGCGCCGCCACGCGTGCGCCGATGTGGACCGCCATCCCGCCGATGTCGTCGCCGCGCAGCTCGCACTCGCCGGTGTGCACCCCGGCGCGCACCTGCACGCCGAGCTGGTTCACGCCGGAGGCGACCGCGCGGGCGCAGTCGATCGCCCGCGCCGGGCCGTCGAAGGTGGCCAGGAAGCCGTCGCCGGTGCTCTTGATCGCGCGCCCGCGACGGCGCTCCACCTCGTCGCGCGTGATCCGGTCGTGGCGGTCGAGCAGCTCGCGCCAGCGCCGGTCGCCCAGCTCGGCCGCGCGCTCGGTGGAGCCCACGATGTCGGTGAACAGGACGGTCGAGAGCACCCGCTCGGGCGGGTGCTCGGGGCGCGTCCCGGTCAGGAACTCCTCGATCTCGTCCACCAGCGGCTCGACGTCGCCGCCGATCAGGACGTGGTCGCTTCCCGGCATCTCGACCATGCGGGCGCCGGGGATGCGCTCGGCCACGTAGCGGCCCACCCGCGCGGGCAGCGCGGAGTCGTGCTCGCGGTGCAGGACCAGGGTGGGCTGCGCGATCAGCGGCAGCGCCTCCCGGACGTCGATGTCGCGGTAGAGGTCCATGAGCGCGCGGGCGCCGGCGGGGCTGGTCCCCGAGCGCAGAAAGCGGCCCCAGTCGCGCTCGGCCTCGGCGTCGCCGACCAGCGAGGGCGCGAACAGGGACAGCGCGGCAGGGCCGCCCCATTCGTCGCGCAGCCGGTTCGCCAGGAGGTCGAGCGCCTCGTCCGGCACGCCCTCCGGGTAGCCCTCGGCCTTGGTCAGGCGCGCGTAGGAGCCGTAGAGGATCAGGTGCGAGCATCGCTCAGGGAAGGTCGCGGCCAGCATGATCGACATCGGCCCGCCCTCGGAGATCCCCATCAGCGCGGCGCGCTCGGAGCCGGCGGCGTCGAGCACGGCGTGCAGGTCCTCCATCGACTCCTCGAGCGTGGGCGGCCGGCCCATGCGGTCGGAGCTCCCCTGCTCGCGCTTGTCGAACAGGATCAGCCGCGCGAAGCCGGCCAGGCGCTCGAAGACGCGATGGAAGCCCGGCATCTGCCAGGCGACCTCGAAGTTGCTGATGAAGCCGGGCGCGATCACGAGGTCGATCGGCCCGTCACCCACGGTCGCGTAGGCGAGCGAGATGTCGCCGTTCTGAGCAAAGCGGGTGTCGAGCGTCGCGCTCACACGACGGATTAAACTCGGCCTGGATGGCCGACGAAACCGAGCGCGAGCCCTTCGACCCCGAGGCGATCGACGAGGACGAGCCCAGGCTCGACCCCGAGGTCGAGGCCCGGCGCGCCGCCGCCATGTCCCTGGTCCGGCGGCTGGGCGACCCCGTGCTCAAGAGCCGCGCGACCGAGGTGGACCGCTTCGACGACGGCCTGCGCGGTCAGGTACAGCGCATGGCCGGGATCATGAACGACGCCCTGGGCGTGGGCCTGGCGGCGCCCCAGCTGGGCATCTCCCAGCGCGTCCTGGTCTACCGCGTCGGGCCCGATGCGCCCGTGATCGCGCTGGTCAACCCCGAGCTCGAGTGGCGCGGCGACGAGGAGGAGACCCTCGAGGAGGGCTGCCTCTCGATCCCCGGCGTGGGGGTCGACGTGGACCGCGCGGTGCACGTCCGCGTGCGCGCCCGCGACGAGGAGGGCGACGAGCGGGTGGTCGAGGCCTCGGGCCTGGAGGCGCGGGTGATCCAGCACGAGATGGACCACCTCGACGGCAAGCTGATCCTGGACCGCACCACGCGCGACCAGCGCCGCGAGGCGATGAAGGCGCTGCGCGAGGCCCAGCGCCAGCGCGAAGCGGCGTAACGATCGAGCGGCGCCTAGTCCGGCAGCTTCTCTCCAGCGCCGGCAGGGTCAGGAACTCCTCGAACTCGTCGCTGAGGGCGACGCGCTCGAACAGCTCGCGTGAGAGGTCCGGGCGGCCCTCACGCTGGAACCACTCGTCGTCGCCGATCTCCTTGCGGATGGTCTCGAGCTCCTCGGCCTCCAGCTCGCGCACCAGCTCGGGCGTGACCGTGCGCCCGTCGTCGAGCTGCACGCCGTGCTTGACCCACTGCCACACCTGGCCGCGTGAGATCTCCGCGGTGGCGGCGTCCTCCATCAGCCCGTAGATGCCGGCGGCCCCGTTGCCGCGCAGCCAGGACGAGATGTACTGGATGCCCACGTTGACGTTCGAGCGCAGGCCCTGCTCGGTCTGCGCGCCCGGGGTGGAGGGGATGTCGAGCAGCTCGGCCTGGCCCACCTCCACGTCCTCGCGGAGCCTGTCGAGCTGGTTCGGCCGGTCGAAGGCGGCCATCGCCGCATCGACCGAGTCCGGGTGCGCGACCCAGGTGCCGTCGAAGCCGTCGCCCGCCTCTCGCTTCTTGTCCTCGCTCACCTTGTTCAGCGCCGCCTCCGCGGCGTCGGGGTCCTTGCGCGAGGGGATCTGCGCCGCCATGCCGCCCATGGCGTGCGCCCCGCGCCGGTGGCAGGTCTTGACCAGGAGCTCGGTGTAGGCGCGCATGAAGGGGACGGTCATCGTCACCTCGACGCGGTCGGGCAGCACGAAGTCCGGCCGCGTCCGGAAGCGCTTGATCGCGCTGAAGATGTAGTCCCAGCGGCCGGCGTTCAGGGCCGCGGAGCGCTCGCGCAGCTCGTAGAGGATCTCGTTCATCTCGAACACCGCGGGCAGCGTCTCGATCAGCACCGTGACCTTGACCGTGCCGCGGTCGAGGCCGAGCTCCTCCTCGATGATCCCCAGGGCGTCGTTCCACAGCCGCGCCTCGAGGTGGGACTCCAGCTTGGGCACGTAGAGGTAGGGGCCGCTGCCCTTCTCGGCCAGCGCCTCGTGGTTGTTGGCCACGTACAGGGCCACGTCGAACAGCCCGCCCGCGACGGGGCGGCCGTCCACCTCCACGTGGCGCTCGGGCAGGTGCCAGCCGCGCGGGCGCACCAGCAGCGTGGCGACCTCCTCGTTCAGGCGGTACTGCTTGTCGCCCTCGTCGTGCTCGATCGTGCCGCGCACGGCGTCGGCGAGGTTCACCTGGCCGTCGGCCATGTTGGCCCAGGTGGGCGAGTTGGAGTCCTCGAAGTCGGCCATGAAGCCGGCCGCGCCGGAGTTCAGGGCGTTGATGACCATCTTGCGGTCGGTCGGCCCGGTGATCTCCACGCGGCGGTCCTGCATGTCGGCCGGCGCCTCGGTGACCTTCCAGTCGCCCTCCCGCACGTCCTGCGTGTCGGCCAGGAAGTCCAGCGTGCCGCCGGCGTCGAGCTCGGCCTGGCGCTCGCGGCGGCGGTCGAGCAGCTCGAGCCGCCTGTCGTCCAGCTCGCGGTGCAGCCGCGCGACGATCTCCAGCGCCCGGTCGGTCACCACCTCCTGCCGGCGCCCCTCGACCGGGGCCTTCAGCTCCACTCCTTCAGGCATCGATCGACCTCCACAGCAGCTCCATCGGGTGCACCACCTCCAGTTCGTGGCCCAGGCGCCGGGCGTGTGCGGCGATCTGCAGGGCGCAGCCCGGGTTGGCCGCGGCGATGACCTCGGCTCCGGTGTCGATCAGGTTGCGCGCCTTGCGCTCGCCCAGCTCGGCGGCGGGCTCGGGCTTGACCAGGTTGTAGATCCCCGCCGAGCCGCAGCAGATCTCCCACTCCGCGGGCTCGACCAGCTCGAGGCCGGGGATCGAGCGCAGCAGCTCGCGCGGCGGCTGGCGGACGCCCTGGGCGTGGGCGAGATGGCAGGCGTCGTGGTAGGCCACCTTCATGTTCAGCGGCTTGCGCGTGGCCCGGGGGCCCGCCTCGGCGAGGACCTCGCTCACGTCGCGCACCTTGGCCGAGAAGCGCTCGGCCCGCTCGGCCCAGCCCGGCTCGTCGCGCAGCAGGTGGTCGTAGTCCTTCATGCCCGAGCCGCAGCCCGCGGAGTTGGTGACCACCGTGTCGTAGCGCTCCAGCGCGGCGATCGTGGCCTTGGCCTTGTCGCGCGCCGAGTTCTCGCCGGTGTGCAGCTCGAGCGACCCGCAGCAGTCGGGCTTGGCCGGCGCGTGCACCTCGAAGCCGTCGGCCGCCAGCACGCGGGCCGTGGCCTCGTTGACGTCGCCGAAGAACGCCCGCTGCACGCAGCCCTGGAGCAGTGCCACCGAGCCGCGCTCCGGGGTGCCCAGGCGCTTGGGGAGGCGATGGAAGGCGCGGCGCACCGGGATGCGGGGCGTGAGCGCGCCCAGCAGGCCCGGCAACCGTCGCCCGATCGGGAGGCCGAGGGCGAGCAGCCGGAGCAGGCGGTGGTTGGGGAAGACCGTGAACACGGCTCGCGTGAGCAGCCGCTCCCGCCGGCTGCGCGGGTGGTTGCGCTCCACCTGCGCGCGCGTGTCGATCAGCAGCTTGTCGTACTTCACGCCCGACGGGCACGCGGTCACGCAGGCCATGCAGCCCAGGCAGCGGTCCCAGTGCTCGACCATCGGCGCCGACAGCTCGGCCCCCTCCTCGAGGCCCGCCTTCATCAGCACGATGCGGCCGCGCGGCGAGTCCATCTCCTCGCCCCACAGCGAGTAGGTGGGGCAGGTGGGCAGGCAGAAGCCGCAGTGCACGCACTCGTCGATGAGGTCGATGGGGGGCGGGTTCTGGGTGTCGAACGCGGTCATGCCAGGGAGGGCCGGCAGACTCCGGCCGGGTCGAAGCGCTGCTTGACGCGCTCCATGAGGGCGAGCGGCCCGTCGGCGGGGCGCGGCCAGGGGTCGACCAGTGCTCGCACCTCGTCCGGGGCGTCGAGCACCGCGCAGGGGGCCGGCTCCATCACCCGCCGCAGCTCGCCGACGGCGTCCGCGTGCTCCTGCGCCGACCGCTCCTCGAAGACCACCCACGCGAGCCCCAGGCCCGCGCGGGCCACGAAGCGCCCGCCCAGCCGGGAGGTCACGTCCATCAGGTCCGAGAAGCGCGACGTGAGGGTGGACACCCGCACGGCCACCCCGTCGGGCGAGCGCTGGCCGTCGCGCTGGCGGCGCCAGATCTCGTCGTCGTCCTCCACGAAGCTCACCTCCAGGCCGGCCTCCTCCATCAGCTTGGTGGCCGCGTCGGCGCCCGCGCGCGGAGTGGCGCCGCCGAAGCGGGCCAGCAGGGCGCCGTCCCCGCCCCCGAAGCGCAGGTCCATGCAGCGCGCCTCCAGCGGCGCCTTCGTGAGCTTCAGCGCGGCGGCCGCCAGCACGCCGGGATCGTTGGTGCCGCCCGCGGCCGTGGCGGTGGAGGGCGGCTTGGGGTGCAGCCGCAGCGACAGCTCGAGGATCATCCCGAGCGAGCCGAGCGAGCCCGTGTAGAGCTTGGACAGGTCGTAGCCGGCCACGTTCTTGATCACCTTTCCGCCGGCGCGGGCGGTCTGGCCGTCCGACAGCGCCACCTTGAGCCCCAGCACCAGGTCGCGCGGGCCGCCGTAGCGGGTGCGCAGGGGGCCCGAGTCACCTGAGGCGATCACGCCGCCCAGCGTGGCGGCGCCGCTCGGGTCGGGCGGGTCGAGCAGCAGCTCCTGGTCGTGCTCGGCGAAGGCCTGCTGGGCCTGCGACAGCGGCAGCCCGGCCTCGACGATCGCCGTCAGGTCGCCCTCGTTGTGCTCGAGCAGGCGGTCGGCCTCGAGCGTGGAGATGTGCTCGACGCCCTCCTCCTCGGGCACGCCCCAGCGCAGCTTGGAGCCCGAGCCGACGAACCGCACCGGCGTCCCGGCCTCGCCCGCGGACGCCAGCGCTTCCACGGCGGTCACATCCTCTCCGCCAGGCCCGCTTCCTCCAGCGGGTGGCGGCGGTAGGGGCCGGGCACCTCGCCGCACAGCCTCGGGGTCGGCATGACCTTGCCGGGGTTGGCGCGCCCGTCGGGATCGAACGCGCAGCGCAGGCGCTGGAAGGCGGCCAGATCGGGCTCCTCGAACTGGTCGGGCATGTAGCGCTTCTTGTCCACGCCCACGCCGTGCTCGCCGGTGATCGAGCCGCCCAGCTCCACGCACGCCTTCACGATCATCCCGGCCAGCTCCTCGGCGCGCTCGGGCTCGCCCTCGGTGTGGCCGTCGTAGAGGACCAGCGGGTGCAGGTTGCCGTCGCCGGCGTGGAAGACGTTGGCCACGCGGAGCTGGTGCTCGGCGGCCAGGTCGTCGATGCGCCCCAGCACCTCGGCGAGCCGCGTGCGCGGTATGACGCTGTCCTGGACGAAGTAGTTGGGCGAGATGCGCCCCATGGCGGCGAAGGCGGCCTTGCGCGTCTTCCAGATCAGCGCGCGCTCGTCCTCGTCCTGGGCCACGCGGATGGAGTCGGCCTGCGCCTCCTCGCAGATGGAGACGATCGCGTCGAAGCGCTCCTCGCACTCGTCCTCGCGCCCGTCGAGCTCGACCACCAGGGCGGCGCCCGCGTCGGTGGGGTAACCGGCGTTGGTGGCGCCCTCGGCGGCCTGGATCGACAGGTTGTCCATCATCTCGATCGCCGCCGGCACGATGCCCGCGGAGACGATGCCCGACACCACCTCGCCCGCGTGCGAGGGCGAGTCGAAGAACGCGACCAGGGTTCGCACGGCGGCGGGCGCCGGGATCACCCTGAGGATCGCCTTGGTGGCCACGCCCAGCGTGCCCTCCGAGCCCACGAACGCGCCCACCACGTCCAGGCCGGCGGGATCGAGCTCGGGGCCGCCGAGCCACATCATCTCGCCGTCGGGCAGCACGACCTCGAGGCCCGTCACGTAGTTGGTGGTGAACCCGTACTTGAAGCAGTGGGCACCGCCGGAGTTCTCGGCCACGTTGCCGCCGATGGAGCAGACGATCTGGCTCGAGGGGTCCGGGGGGTAGGTGTGAGTGGGCCCCACGGCCTGCGAGACCTCGATGTTGGTGACACCGGGCTCGACGGTCACGCGCGCGTCGTCGAGGTTGACGTCGAGGACGCGGCGCATGCGCGTGAGGGCGATCAGCACGCCCTCCTCGACCGGCAGCGCGCCGCCGCTCAGGCCCGACCCGGCGCCCGCGGGCCACGAACGGGATCTCCGCTTCGTGGCAGGCGGCCACCACCTGCTGGACCTCCTCCGCGCTGCCGGGCAGGACCACCGCGCGCGGGCTGGCCTTGTACTGCAGGAGCCCGTCGGACTCGTAGGTGCGCAGCTGGTGCTCCTGGGTGATGACGTGCTCGTCGCCCGCGATGGAGCGCAGGCGGGCGACGAGGCTCATCCGACGACCATCCAGTCGAGCACCGGGGTGGACTGCAGCAGCACGAGCACGGCCATCACCAGCGCAAGGATGACGCTCCACTTGACGACACGCCGGAAGAGGTCGCCCTCCTGGCCGGCCATGCCCACCGCGGCGGCGCCGATCGCCAGGTTCTGCGGCGAGATCATCTTGCCCAGCACGCCGCCCGAGCTGTTGGCGGCGGCGAGCAGGACCTGGTCGAGGCCCGCCTCCTTGGCGGCCTCCACCTGCAGCGCGCCGAACAGCGCGTTCGATGAGGTGTCCGAGCCCGTGACCGCCACGCCCAGCCAGCCTATGAGCGCCGACAGGAAGGCAAACGCGTCGCCCGCGCCCGCCGCCCAGTTGGCGATGGTGATGGTCTGGCCCGACTGGTTCATCACGTAGGCCAGCGCCAGCACGGCGGCCACGGTCAGAATCGCCCACTTGAGCTGGTCGAGGGTCTTGCCCGCGACGCTCAGCGAGCGTCCCGGCTTGACCCGCAGCACGAGCATCGTGATGAGGCCGGAGATCAGCATCAGCGTGCCGGCGGCAGGCAGCCAGTTGAAGTTGAACGTGAGGCTCATCAGGTCCTCGCCGTCCGGGTTGGTCACCTCCAGCCCGGGCCAGTTGAACTCCTTGGTGAAGGGCTCGTCGGCGAGCGCATCCTTGATCGGCCCGATCTGGGCGATGGCGAAGACGACGATGATGATCAGGTACGGCGCGTAGGCCTTGAACACTTCGCCGGGCGGGTCCTTCTTGGTGTCGTCCCTGCGCGCGACGTCGCGCTCGAGCGCCGGGTCGTGCGACTCGGCGCCGGCCACGGCGGGCCGGCCCGGGCCGCCGGAGGGCTCGGCGAACAGCGGCTCGGATGGCTGCCACACGCGCAGGAAGGCCACGATGGCGCCGGTGCCCAGCAGCGAGGCGACGATGTCGGTCAGCTCGACGGAGATGTAGTTCGAGCACGCGAACTGTGCGACGGCGAAGACGCCGCCGCCCACCAGGGCGACCGGCCACGTCTGGCGCAGGCCGCGCATGCCGTCGACCATTCCCACGAGGATCAGCGGGACGATGAGCGCCAGCAGCGGGGTCTGGCGGCCGACCATCGCCCCCAGGTCGTCGACCGGCAGGCCGGTGACCTCGGACAGGGTGGTGATCGGCACCGCGATGGCACCGAAGGCGACGGGCGCGGTGTTCGCCACGAGCGCCACGGCCGCGGCCTTGATGGGCCGGAAGCCCAGGGCGATCAGCATCACCGCGGTGATCGCCACCGGCGTGCCGAAGCCGGCGAGCGCCTCGAGCAGGGCGCCGAAGCAGAAGGCGATGATCACGGCCTGGACGCGCTGGTCGTTCGATATCGCGCCGAACGACCGTCTGAGCACGTTGAAGTGCCCCGTCTCGACGGTCATGTTGTAGACCCAGATCGCCGTGACGACGATCCACATGATCGGGAAGAGCCCGAAGACCGCGCCCTCGCTGGCGGAGAGCAGGCCTTGGTCGACGGGCATGTCGTAGACGATGAAGGCGACGAGCAGGGCCACTCCGAGGGAGATGAGCGCCGCCCACTGAGCCTTCAGCTTCACACCGCCCAAGAGCACGAACAGGGTGATGAGCGGCAGCGCCGCGAAGATCGACGACAGGCCCAGCGAGTCCGACACCGGGTCATAGACCTGCTCGTACATCCGGGCTCCTCTCCCTCTTGGCTAACAAATCGTTACCCGGGGGAAGTGCATTAGGAAACGCAGTGCGCGTCTCGCTGTTCATCACCTGCTTCAACGACACGCTGTTCCCGGACACCGGGCGAGCGGTCGTCAAGCTGCTCGAGCGTCTGGGCTGCGAGGTCGACTTTCCGGTCGAGCAGACCTGCTGCGGCCAGATGCACCTCAACTCCGGCTACCCGTCGGAGGCGGCAGCGCTGAGCGAGGGACTGGCCGACGCGTTCGCCGGCTCCGAGGCCGTCGTGTCGCCCAGCGCCTCCTGCGTGGGGATGGTGCGGGAGCACGGCGACCCCGGTCTGGCGTCGCGCACCTGGGAGCTGTGCGAGTTCGTGACCGGCCGGCTGGGGGTCGAGGACGTGGGGGCCTACTACCCCCACCGCGTGACCTACCACCCGACCTGCCACTCGCTGCGCGGCCTACGCGTTGGAGACGCGCCGCTGCGGCTCTTGCGCGCGGTGAGGGGCCTGGACCTGCTCGAGCTGCCGGAGGCCGAGGAGTGCTGCGGGTTCGGCGGCACGTTCGCCGTCAAGAACCCCGACGTCTCGACGGCCATGCTGTCCGACAAGCTGCGGGCGGTGGGTGACACCCGCGCCGAGGTGGTCACCGCGGCCGACAACTCCTGTCTGATGCACATCGGCGGCGGGCTGCGGCGCGGGCGGGCCGGAACGCGCGCGGTGCACCTGGCGCAGATCCTCGCCTCGACCGAGGAGGATCCCGAGCCGTGACTCGCCGGCTTCCCCACCGCCGCCCGTGAGGCGCTGGCCGACACCCAGCTGCGCCGCAATCTCGGGCACGCCACGCGGACCATCCGCGACAAGCGCGCACGGGTGGTGGGGGAGGTGCCCGACTGGGAGGGTCTGCGCGAGGCGGGGCGCGCGATCAAGGACGAGGCCCTGGCCCGCCTGCCCGAGCTGCTGGAGGAGCTGGAGAGGTCGGTGCAGGCCGCCGGCGGGCAGGTCCACTGGGCCCGCGACGCCAGCGAGGCCAACGCCGCCGTGGCGGCGGTTGCGCGCGAGCACGGGGCCGAGGAGGTGGTGAAGGTCAAGTCGATCACCACCGACGAGACGAAGCTCAACGACGCGCTGGCCGCCGAGGGCATCGCCGCCGTGGAGACCGACCTGGCCGAGCTGATCGTGCAGCTCGACAACGACGCGCCGTCGCACATCCTGGTGCCGGCGATCCACCGCAACCGGGCCGAGATCCGGGACCTGTTCAAGGCCAAACTGGGGGCGGAGAACCTCTCCGACCGCCCCGAGGAGCTGACCGCGGTGGCACGCGAGCACCTGCGGCGCAAGTTCCTCGAGGCGCGCGTGGCGGTCAGCGGGGCGAACTTCGGCGTGGCGGAGACCGGCACGGTCTGCGTGGTCGAGTCCGAGGGCAACGGGCGCATGTGCACCACGCTCCCGGACGTGCTGGTGACCGTCATGGGCATCGAGAAGGTGCTGCCGCGCTGGCGCGACCTGGCCGTCTTCCTGGAGCTGCTGCCGCGGTCTTCCACCGGTGAGCGCATGAACCCCTACACGTCGCTGTGGAGCGGGGTGACCGAGGGCGACGGGCCGCAGGAGTTCCACCTCGTGCTGCTCGACAACGGCCGCACCGAGGCGCTCGCGGACGATGTCGGCCGCCAGGCGCTGCGCTGCATCCGTTGCTCGGCCTGCCTCAACGCCTGCCCGGTGTACTCCGCGCACCGGCGGCCACGCGTACGAGTCGGTGTACCCCGGCCCGATCGGCGCGATCCTGGCGCCGCAGCTCGCGGCGCTGGAGGACCACGGGACGCTGCCGTTCGCCTCCTCGCTGTGCGGCGCCTGCGCCGACGTCTGCCCGGTGAAGATCGACATCCCGGAGGTCCTGGTGCACCTGCGCGGCGAGGTGGTCGAGCGCAAGGGGCCCGACCCGGAGAAGCTCGCCATGCGGGCGCTGGCCCGGGTGTTCGGCGACCGCCGCCGCTACGAGCGTGCGCAGCGCCTGGCCCGTGCCGGGCGCTCGCCGATCGGCCGGGGGCTGGCACGGCGCCTGCCCGGACCCCTCGCGGCCTGGACCACGTCGCGGGAGCTCCCCGAGGTGCCCGCGCAGACCTTCCGCGAGTGGTGGAGGGAGACCCGGTGAGCGCGCGCGAGGCCGTCCTGGCGCGCGTGCGCGACGCGGTCTCCGGCGCCGAGCCCGCGGCGGCGCCCGAGCCCCGGCCGCCGGCGCCCGCGGGCGACCCCGTGGCGCTCTTCTGCGAGCGGGTGGCCGACTACCGGGCCACCGTGCACCGCTGCTCGGCGGCCGAGGTGGGCGAGGTGGTGGCGGGGCTGGCCTCGGGCTCGCTCGCGGTGCCGGGGGACCTGCCGCCGGAGTGGTCGCCGCCCGGCGCCGTGACCGACGACGGCCTCACGGCGCGTGAGCTCGACGGGCTCGACGGCGCGGTCACCGGCTGCGAGCTGGCGATCGCCGAGACAGGCACGATCGTGCTCCGAAGCGGCGGGCGGGCACAGGGCCGCCGCGCGCTCACGCTGGTGCCCGACCTCCACGTCTGCGTTGTCCGCGAGGACCAGGTGCTGCCCTCGGTCCCCGCCGCGATCGCGGCGCTCGAGGGCGCCGCTCGTGACGGAGATCCCCTCACGCTCGTATCGGGTCCATCGGCCACCTCCGACATCGAGCTCTCTCGCGTGGAGGGCGTCCACGGACCGCGCACGCTGCACGTGATCGTGGCGGCCTGACGTGCGCACGGTCTACCTCGGGACCTCGGACTTCGCCGTGGCCGTGCTGAGGCGACTGGCCGACAGCGAGCACCGCCCCGGCCTGGTGGTGACGCGCCCCGACCGCCCCCGGGGCCGAGGGCGCAAGCTGGCCGCGCCTCCGGTGGCCGAAGCCGCTCGCGAGCTCGGCCTGGAGGTCGACCAGCCCGGCGACGTGAACTCCGACGAGGCGCGCGCTCGCATCGCAGCCGCCCGACCCGAGGCCGTGCTGGTCTGCGCCTTCGGCGCCCTGCTCAAGGAACCGCTGCTGTCCGACTACGAGATGCTGAACGTGCACCCGTCGCTGCTGCCGCGCTGGCGCGGCGCCGCCCCGGTGGAGCGCGCAATCGAGGCCGGCGACGAGGTCACCGGCGTGAGCATCATGCGCCCCACCGCCGAGCTGGACGCGGGGCCGGTGCACCTCATGGCCGAGGAGGTCATCGCTCCCGACGACACCTACGGCTCGCTCGCGCCGCGCCTCGCCGCGATCGGCGGCGAGCTGCTGGTGCGCGCGCTGGACACCGGCGCCCAGCCCAGCCCGCAACCCGAGGAGGGCGCGACCTATGCGGAGAAGATCGACGGGGCGGACCGCCGGCTCGACCTCTCGCTCCCCGCGAGGGAGCTCGAGCGGCGGGTGCGTGCGCTGCACCCGCACATCGGCGCCTACCTGGAGCTCGAGGACGGCGAGCGGCTGCGGGTCCTGGGCGCTTCCGCGGGCGACGGCGCGGGCGGCCCCCTCAGCGCCCGCGACGGCCGGCTGTTCGCCGGCGACCTGGAGCTGCTGGAGGTCCAGCCCGCCGGTGGCCGGCCGATGGACGCCGCCGCCTGGCTGAGAGGTCATGGAGCGCGGTTAGGCTCCTGAGCGCGATGAATGCGCCTGTCGCTCCCGAGAAGTTCCCCGACTGCCCGTCGTGCGGAGAGCCCTGGCTGCGGGGCACCAACCTGGCGGGGCGCTACCGCTGCGTGTTCTGCCTGCACCGCTTCGAGCTGCGCTCGGAGTGCCCGGAGTGCGGGGCCCACTCGACGATCGCCCGCATGTCGGACACGGCCAACGTCGCCTGCCCCAACTGCGGGGCGTCGATGCTGCGGCCTATCTAGGCAGCTCGCTCCAGACCACCGTGGCGCCGTCGTCGTGGCGCACTCCCCAGCGGCGGGCCAGCCGGTCGACCAGCACCAGCCCGAAGCCACCTGTCTCGGGGAAGCGCGAGTGCGGGTCCTCGGGGGCGTCGAAGCCCTCCCCCCGGTCGCTCACCTCCACCCGGGCCAGGTCCTCCTCCAGCTCGACGCGCAGCCCGATGGGGCCGTCGCTGGAGTGCAGGACCGCGTTCGAGACGAGCTCGGTGACCACCACCTCCAGCTGGTTGGAGGCCTGCGGCGAGAGCGCCCGCGTCACCGGCTCGAGGGCCCGGCGGGCAGCGGCCGGCGCGCTCGCGGTGGGGGAGAGGACGGCGTGCATCAGGTGTGGACCGCCTCGGGGATGACCAGGCCCGCTTCGGCGATCGGCACCGGACGCCCGACGTGGAAGCCCTGGGCGTAGTCGACGCCGAACGAGCGCAGCAGCTCCAGCGTCTGCTCGTCGCCCACGAACTCGGCCACGGTGTCCTTGCCGAGGCCCTGGGCGAGGTCGACGAGCGAGCGCACCACCAGCTGGTTGGTGCGGCTGTCGGGCAGGCCGCGGATGAACTCGCCGTCGATCTTGAGCAGGTCGAAGTCGAGGTGCTTGAGGTAGTAGAAGGAGGCGAAGCCGGCGCCGAAGTCGTCCAGCGCGAAGCCGCAGCCCACCTCGCCGAGGCGCTCGGCGAACAGCTGCGCGCGGTCCACGTTGACAATCGCGGCGGTCTCGGTGACCTCGAAGATCAGCCCGCGCGGGTCGACCTGCGCCACGCGCAGCCGGTCCTCGATGAAGTCCGGCAGGTCCGGGTCGGTGACCGACTTGGCGGAGAGGTTGATCTCGAGCCGCACCGGGTCGCCCACGCGCTGCCGCGCCGCGAGCAGGTCGATGGCCTGGCCCACCACCCAGCGATCGATCGACTGGATGAGCTCGAAGCGCTCGGCCACGCCGAGGAACGCAGCCGGCGGGATCAGGTCTCCGTTCTCGCCCGTCATGCGCACCAGCAGCTCGTGGCGCGGGGTGGGGTCGTCGCCCAGGCTGAGGATGGGCTGGGCGTGCAGCTCGAAGCCGTCCTCGGTGAGCGCCTGCTCTATGCGGCGCGCCCAGGTGAGCCGCCCGTGCAGCGGGCTGCGCGCGCTCTCCTCGCGCTCGAAGCACTCGACGCGGTCGCGGCCGCGCTCCTTGGCCTCGTACATCGCCACGTCGGCTTCCACCAGCAGCTCCTCGCCGGTGGCCTCGACGTTGCCGCTGTAGGGGGCGACGCCGATGCTGGCGCTGCTGCGCCCGCCGCGGTGCTGCTCCAGCATGCCCTCCCGCACCGTGGCGAGCAGGCCGTTCGCAGCGGCTTCCGCCTGGCGCGGGGTGCAGTCGGGCAGGATCACCGCGAACTCGTCGCCGCCGATGCGGGCGAGCGTGTCGGACTCGCGCAGGCGCCGGCGCAGGAGAGCGGACACGCTGACGATGAGCTCGTCGCCGGCGGAGTGCCCGAGCGTGTCGTTGACGTACTTGAAGTTGTCGAGGTCGAGAACCAGGACCGCGCCGGAGCGCCGGTAGCGCTTGGCGGCGATCAGCTCCCGCTCCAGCTCCTCCTCGAAACGCCGGCGGTTGATCAGGCCGGTGAGCGGGTCGTGGTCGGCCAGGTGCTGCAGCTGGCCCTCGAAGCGCTTGCGCTCGGAGATGTCGAGCATCTGGACGAGCCGCATCTGCGGCGTCCCCTCGGAGTCGCGCACCACCGAGTTCGAGATCGAGACCCACACCGTTCCGCCGCAGGCGCTGACCAGCCGTACCTCTGCGCGATGGGCGTTCGAGTCACCGGCCATCACCTCGCCGATGCCCTCGTCGAGGCCGCCGAGGTCGTCAGGGCTCAGGAGCGAGGCCTCGGTCATGCGCAGCAGCTGCTCGCGCGGGTAGCCGGTGATCTGGCAGAGCTGGTCGTTGACCTCGAGGAAGTGGCCCTCGTTGTCCTCGTCGACGCCGATGACCGCCATGCCGGTGCCGGCGTCCTCGAAGGCGCGGCGGAAGCGCTCCTCGGCCTGGCGGCGCTCCTGCTCGGCGCGGCGCTGCTCGGTGATGTCGGTGGACTGCACGACGAAGTAGAGCGGCCGGTTCTCCTCGTCGCGGATCAGCGAGGCGGCGAAGTCGATCCATCCCGTCCCCTCGTCCGGCCGGCTGAAGCGCGCCACCCCACGGAAGGCCCGGTCGGACCCGTTCATGATCTCGGCGAGTCGCTCCTGGCCGATGGCGAAGTCGTCGGGGTGGACGATCTCGCCCAGGCTGCGGCCCACGAGGTCCGGCTCGGGGCGGTCGAGGATGCGGCAGAGCGAGCGGTTGACCCGCAGGTAGTGCCCGTCGAGCGAGACGATGGCCATGCCCACCTCGCCGTCCTCGAAGGCGCGGCGGAACAGCTCCTGCGCCTCGCGAGCGGACGCCTCGGCGCGGTTGCGCTCGGTCACGTCCTGGGCCACAACCATGCCGCCCTGCACGCGGCCACCGTTTTCGCGCAGCGGGACCGCCCGCAGCCACAGGTCGCGCGGCGGTTCGGTCGGCGCCCTGTACTCCATGGACGCTTCCTCGCCCTCCAGCGGAGCGCGGTAGAGCGGCTCCAGCGGGGGCCGGTGCTCGTCGGGGATCACCTGCCCGAAGGTCCTGCCCTCGAGCTCCGACGGCTGGATGCCCAGCCGGTCCAGCGCGGTGCCGGCGGCGAGGTCGTAGCGAAGGTCGCGGTCGAAGGTCATGACCGCCATGTCGGGCAGGTGCTCCACGAGGGTCCGGTAGCGCGCTTCGCTCCGGCGCGAGGTCTCCACCACGCGCTGCACGCTCAGCCCGATCAGCCCCGCGACGAGAAGGGAGACCACCGCGCGCCGCCAGTCGGAGGGCGTCGCATCGGTGCCGAGCACCCCGACCACGCCCGTTGCGGTCAGGAGGACCAGCGAGACAGAGACCTGGCGGCGCGTGCCGTTGGTGGCGATCCACAGCACGGGGAGCAGCATCAGGGGAAGCAGGCTCGGGCTCCGCTCCGATACCGCCAGCTGGGCGAGGATCACCACCAGGAAGAAAGCCAGCGGCGGCCCGGTCTGCGCCCAGGCGGGAAGACGCCGCCACGGCAGCGCCAGCACGGAGAGGGCGATGACCGCGGCGAGGACGGTCGCTGCGGCGAGGTAGGTCGGCTCGTCCGGCCCCGGCGGCAGGAGGGCGCCGGCGACGGGTGTCACCAGGACGAAGAGGGCGAGCACTGCGGGCCAGCCACGACGCGGTGCGTTCGTGAAGGGCCCCGGGGGACGGGTCACCCTGGCCTTATCGGCCGGGGAGGGCGCCGCCTTGACGCCTAGGTCAGCCTTTGCGCAGCTGGATCCAGAGCGCCTGTGCGCTGGCCACCAGCTCGCCGCCCCCCGACACCAGGGCGGACGCGGCCTCCCGCTTGCGCCCGTCCTCCCGCAGGCGCCAGGACAGGGCGACCAGCGGCTCGCCGTCGGCCGGCAGCCGCTCGAGGCTCGCCCGGAGGCGGGCCAGGACCACGGTCTCGCCGGCCGCGAAGCTCGCCACGGGCGCCGAGCTGGGGCAGTCGAGGGCCGCCCACACCTGCTCGGCCTCGGCCACGCCGTCCCAGCGGGCCGCCCACAGGCTCCCGTCCTCGTCCAGCGCGCCCGGGTAGATGCCCATCCCGTCGTCGCGGTCGGGCCCGCAGACCACGCAGGTGGGGAAGGGGTGGTGGGAGGCCCAGCGCTCCAGGCCGGCGCGGGAGGCTTCCTCGGCCTCCTCGAGGCTCACCGTGCCGTGGCGGCTCGAGTGCCTGCGGGGGCGCCGCCCGGCCCTCGGCCACCAGCGTCTCGCCGTCGAGGAGGCGCACGGAGTCGTCGTCGCGCTCCACGTCGAGATCGGTGTCCAGCGGAGGCGGCGCGCGCAGGGAGACCTCGGCCGAGGGCGCGTCGAGCAGCGCGGCCACCACGCCGCAGGTGTAGCCCCCGTTGGCCGAGCCGGGCGGGCCGTTCCAGTGGCGCGGGATGCGCATCAGCCGCGCCGGAAGAGGACGAACAGGGCGGAGCCGAGCACCGCCGCGGCCACCGTGTAGGCGATCTCGACCTGCAGGACGCGGTCGTCGAACTCCACGAGCAGCAGGAAGGCCACGAAGGCCAGCGCCGACAGCGCCCAGCAGGTCGAGGCCGCGACGGTGTGGCCGCGGGCCAGCGCCGCCTGGTTGAGCGTGGCGGCCGCCAGGTACAGGCCCATGCCCACGGCGATGATCACCAGGCCGCCGCGCTCGTAGTCGCCGTCGTCGCCGAAGACCAGGTCCATCAGGGTCGGCCCGATGACGGCCATGACCAGCGCGACCGAGGCAGCGAAGCCGGCGATCGCCAGCAGCGTGAGGTGCACGCTGCGCTTGAACGGGTCGTGCTCCCCGCCGGCGCGCAGCCGGGTGAGGTGGGGGAGGATCGAGGTCTGGATCGCCTGGAAGAGTTGCAGCGGGGCGCGGGCGATCAAGAGCACGTTGAAGGTGAAGCCGGCCAGCGCAGCGCCGGCGGCCCCGGCCTCGGTGGCCTTGACCAGCAGCGGCCCGGCGTTGAGGAAGGTCTGCTCGGCGAGCATGATCACCAGCACCGCGACCGCGAACCCCGCGCCCTTGGAGAGCGTGAACTCGCCCTCGCCGCTCTCGTCGGGGACGGTGTCCTCCACGGCCTCCATCGAGCGCGCCCGCCGGCCCAGCGCCAGCGGGACCACGAACAGCGAGAACAACGGCGCCGCGGCGATGCCCAGCGCCACCGCGGTCTGGCCCGACGCGATGCCCACGGTCACCGCCAGGGCGAACATCACCCGCGAGAGCGCCTCCATGAAGACCAGGCCGCCGTAGAGCTCGAAGCGGTGGTGGCCGGCGAGGAAGCCGCGCGCGAAGTAGCTGGCGGCGTAGGCCAGGACGGCGAAGATCAGGATCCAGTAGAGCGCGCTGGAGCCACCGAGCAGCTCGTCCTGGATCGGGCCCCGGAGCGCCAGCCCGACGATCGCGAAGAGCAGGCCGAGCGCCCCCTGGATGGTCGCGGCGACCCGCAGGTGATGGTTGCCCTGGATCCCGCGCGCGTCGTGGTCGGCGATCGTGCGCGAGAGCAGCTGCTCGACGGGCCGGTAGAGCACCGACACCGTCACGAACACCGCCGACCACAGCAGCGTGATGTCGCCGTAGTCGTCGGGGTCCAGCGCGTGCGACGCCAGCGAGAAGTAGGCGAAGGTGATGAGGCCGGTGGCGCCTATCCCCGCGGAGAGGATGGCCGCGCCGCGGCCGTAGCCAGACCTATCCGAGTCTGACAAGCACCATCGTCCAGGGGAAGGGCGAGCGTGCCTCCTCGATCGTCCCGTGCTGCGAGAGCATCGAGACGAACGAGCGCTTGGACCAGTGGTTCACGTGGCCGGGCGTGTTGCCCAGCTGCTTGATGTAGGCGCCGCGCGCCATGTTGAGCCCGCGCCACAGCGGCTCGCGCGGCACCGAGACGAGGATGTGCGAGCGCGCGACGCGCGCCATCTCGGCCACGGTCGCCTCGGGCTCGGGCACGTGCTCGAGCACCTCGATGGCGGTGGCCATGTCGAACTCGTCGTCTGCGAAGGACAGCGACGTGGCTTCCTCCACGCGCAGCTCCAGGTTCGGGCGCTGCCGCTTCTCCCACTCGGCCCTGAGCTTCGGGTCGTCGAGGTCGATGCCCACGATCCGCTTGTCGCCCAGGCGCTCGGCCCACTCGCAGGTGAGGACACCCTCGCCGCAGCCGACGTCGAGGATCGACTCCGGGTCGGCCTTGTGCCAGAGCTCGTCCAGCGTGGACTCGAAGCCATTCATCAGGCGACGGACGACCGGGTTGGTCGAGCCGTACTTGTCGTACGTGTTCCCGGTGGGTACGTGCTCGGTGGCGGTGCTCACAGCTTCAGGGCCTCCCGCTCGCCGGTCTTGCCGGTTGCCGGGCCCGCGCCGGCGCCGGTGGTGGCGTCCTGGCCGGTCTCCTCGGCGCCGGGCTCGTAGTGCGAGGGCTCCACGCCCAGCTGCAGCTCGACGCGGCGCACGCGCTCGAGGATGCGCTGCTGGACCACGCGCGAGCCGGCGAGGATGTCGCCGATCACGCCCAGGGCGCCCAGCTGGACGGCCACGATGAACAGCGTCGCGCCGAGGATGAGCGACTGGATGTGGCCTTCGCCCTCGCCGTTGAAGAAGTAGAAGAGGAAGCGCGCCCAGATGACCGCGGAGATGAGCCCCACGACCACCGCCGCGAACGGTGAACACCCGCAGCGGCTCGTAGAGCGAGTAGATGCGGAAGATCGAGGCCGCGTTGCGCCGCACGTAGGCCCACATCGAGGGAAACAGCCGCGACTCGCGGGTCTTGGGGTTGGTGCGGATCTCGACGTGGTCGACCGCCACCAGCATCTTGCCCGCCTGGATGATCGTCTCCAGCGTGTAGGTGAACTTGGAGACCACCTGCATCTGCAGCGCGGCCTCGCGGTTGTAGGCGCGGAAGCCGGAGGTGGTGTCGGGCACGGTGGTCCCCGAGGCGCGGCGCACGACGGCGCTGCCCAGCCGCTGCAGCTGCTTCTTGACCGCCGAGAAGTGCTCGATCTGCGCCGGTCTGGCGGTCGCCGATGACCATGTCGGCGCGGCCGGCCAGGATCGGCTCGACCAGCTTCTCGATGTCGCCGCCGTAGTACTGGTTGTCGGCGTCGGTGTTGACGATGACGTCGGCGCCGAGCTTGAGGCAGGCGTCGAGCCCCGCCTGGAAGCCGGCGGCCAGGCCCTTGTTGTTGGTGAGGCGCACGACGTGGTGCACGCCGTTCTTGCGGGCCACGTCGACGGTGTCGTCGGAGGAGCCGTCGTCGATGATCAGCCACTCGACGGTGTCCACGCCGGGAAGCTCGCGCGGGAGGTCGGCGAGCGTGTCGGGCAGCTGCTCGGCCTCGTTGAAGCAGGGGATCTGGACGATAAGCTTCATGACTGTCGGCGCCCCCGCGGCCGCCTCCTCTCCCTCGCCGGCCTTTCGCGGTGACGAACGGGCGAGTCTAGTCAATGAACCGGTTGCTCTCGCGTCCCATGGCGATGCCCATCGCCGTTTGCCTCGCCCTCGCGGCGGTGTCTTTGCTGCTGCCCTCGGAGCCCAGCTACGACCCCTGGGCCTGGATGGTCTGGGGCCGCGAGCTGGCGCTGCTCGATCTCGACACCAACGGCGGCCCGTCGTTCAAGCCGCTGCCGGTGCTGGTCATCGCGGTGTTCTCGCCGCTGTCCAAGGTCAACGACGGCATCCCGCCCGCCATCTGGCTGGTGATCGCGCGCGCCGGCGGCCTGCTCGCGCTGTACATGGCCTTCCGCCTGGCCGCCCGCCTCTCCGGCGGCCCGCGGGCCGTGCGCTGGGGCGCGGGTGTGCTGGCCGCCGTGGCGCTGCTGCTCACCCCGCTGTGGGTGCGCTACATGGCCCACGGCAACGAGGCGCCGATGGCGATCTTCTTCCTGCTCTGGGGCATCGAGCGCCACCTCGACGGCAAGCGCAACCACGCGCTGATCCTGGGCTTCCTGGCCTGTCTGCTGCGCCCGGAGGTGGCGCCCTTCATCGGCGTCTACGGCGCCTACCTGTTCTGGAAGGAGCCGGGCCTGCGCAAGCTGGCGATCGGCCTGGCCATCGCCCTGCCCGTGCTGTGGCTCGTGCCCGAGTGGATCGGCTCGGGCAACCCGCTCGGCGCCGGCCAGAAGGCGACGGGCGAGCCGCCCTGGAGCCTGTCGCTGCGCGACAAGCCGTGGCTGGCCGCGCTGGAGCGCGCCCACTCGCTGGTGGGGCTGGCGCTGGAGATCGGCGTGATCGCCGCGGTGGTGCTGGCGATCCGCTCGCGGGAGAAGACGGTCCTGTGGCTGGCCGGCGCGGCCGCGGCCTGGGTGGGCCTGATCGTGCTGATGACCCAGCTGGGCTTCTCCGGCAACTCCCGTTACTTCCTCGTGCCGCTGGCGATCGCCTGCGTGGTGGGAGCGGCGGGCGCCGGGAAGCTGGTGATGCTCGCGCCCAAGCCGCCGGCCCAGGCGGCCATCGCCGTGCTGATCCTGGTGGGGGCGGGGCTGTACGTCTCGCCGCGCCTCGAGCGCCTGGACCGCCAGGCCAAGTCGATCGAGCGCCTGGCCCAGCTGCAGGCCGACCTGGAGACCTCTGTCGAGCGGGCGGGCGGCGCGGAGGCGATCGAGAAGCCGTACCCGACGGTCAACCGCGGCTTCGTCACCCGAATGGCCTGGGAGGCCAAGGTGCCGATCGGCGAGGTCGAGGCGGCGAGCGGCGAGGGCGTGGTGTTCGCCGCGCGCAGCCGCCAGGCGGGCTCAGCGCCCAAGCAGGCCCGCAACCCCGACCAGCAGCTGCGCTTCAAGCAGGGCCGCTGGCGGGTCTACGCGCCCCGGGGCGCGAGCTTCGCGGCGACGCCGGCGCCCTAGCGAGCGAACACCCCGCCGCTCGCGGACAGGTCGTCAGCGGGCTGACGGCTTCTCAGACCGCGGACGCGGTACGCGTCCGCTAGACCGCGTCATCGACGCAACCCTCGAGCTCCTCGAGCAGCTTGTCATCGCCCTGCCGCACGTACATGAGGGCGTTCTCGATCTGCTCGGCGCCCTGGGCCTCGCCCTTGAACTGGGTGGTCTCGGCGGCGCCCGGTGGAGAGGTAGAACTGGATCCGGGGGCCGGTGCGGCGGTCACCCACCTGGATGACGTCCTTGCCCTCGGGGCGCGCCGGGATCCGCTTCTCCTTCATGCACTCCAGCGCCACGGCCCGCTTGTCGTTGGGATCCACGGTCGGGCCCGACGCGCCGCCGCCCGACGAGCCACATCCGGCGAGCAGGCAGACGGACAGGAGGATCAGGCCCCGGCGCACGCGGACGAGGGTAGAAGGAACCCGCAACTCCTCTGCAAATAAGGTGTTCCAACGGCCCGATGAAGCGCGCGCTCGCAACACTGCCTGTCGTCCTCGGCCTGGCTCTGGCCCCCTCCGCCTCCGCGAGGGTGATCGAGCTCGGCGAGGGCGCCACCCCCACCGGCAAGCCGAGCTGCCCGGCTCAGGGCACCACGGACTGCCAGGCCGTAGGCCGCGTCAGCGGCTACATGGGCCGCTCGGGCGACAAGACCAACCCCTTCGTCATCCCGCGCGCCGGCAGGATCGTGGCCTTCACGATCGCCCTCGGCAACCCGAGCGCTCGTGAGCGCTCGTTCTTCAACGACCTCTACGGCGGCCCGCCGCAGGTGCGCATCTCGGTGCTGCGCGCCGGGCGCACCCGCCGCACGCGCCTGACCCACCGCCTGCTGCGCCAGTCGGGCCGCGTGCGCGTGGACCGCTACTTCGGCTCCTCGCCGACCTTCGTCTTCGGCCGGCCGCTGAGGGTCTCGCGCGGCAACCGCATCGCGCTGACCGTGCCGACCTGGACCCCGTCGCTGGCCCTCGGCCTGGGCCGCAGCAACTGGTGGCGCTCCTCGCGCAAGCGGGGCTCGTGCTCCAACGTGAGCCAGCGCGCCCAGCAGCAGTTCGTGAACGGGCTGCGCAACTACGGCTGCACCTACTTCACGGCCCGGCTGACCTACACGGTCACCTACGTGCCGGACCCGCGCCGCACCGACGGCCGCTAGCGGTACGCCATAGTCCGGCCCATGAGGCCGGACCGCAACACGGCGTTCAAGGTCGTCCTGATCATGCTCGCCGTGATGTGGGTGTCCGAGGTGGTGGACATCGCGGCCGGCCACAAGCTCGACGAGCTCGGTATCGAGCCGCGCGAGACCGACGGGCTCATCGGCGTGGGAACCGCCCCGTTCCTGCACGCCGGCTTCGGCCACCTGCTGTCGAACACGCTGCCCTTCGTGGTCCTCGGACTGGCCATCGCGTTCGAGGGCCTCAAGCGCCTGGCGGCGGTGACCGCGATCGTGATGCTGGTCAGCGGCCTCGGCACGTGGCTGTTCGCCCCGGCCAACTCGATTCACATCGGAGCCAGCGGCGTGGTCTTCGGCTACGCCGCGTACCTGATCGTGCGTGGCGTGTTCAACCGCAGCCTGGGGCAGCTCGCGCTCGCCGCGGTCGTCGTGCTCTTCCTCGGGGGCGCGCTGCTGGGCGGTCTGGTGCCCCGGGCCGGAGTCTCCTGGCAGGGCCACTTCTTCGGCGCCGTCGGAGGAGTGCTCGCGGCGTGGGCGCTCGCGCGCCAGCAGCCGGCGGCCGAGCCGCTGCCTAGCGGAAGGGCCGTGTAGCGCGGAAGTTGCGCTGGACGAGCGGCCAGACCGGCTTGGTCGCGCCGTTCTCGTCGATGAGGCCCTTGTTGTTCCAGGGCGGGTTGGGCTTCGGGTTGCCGCCGCCCCAGGTGGGGTGCACGCGGAAGTCGCGCAGCGCCCACAGGATCGAGCCGTTCACGAAGGGCCGCGAGGCGTGGATGTTCAGGTGGTCCAGCGTCCACTTGTTCTGGAACTGGAAGGTGCCCAGCTCGTTCACGCTGCCGTTGCGGTTGGACTCCGCGCCGTACTCGGTGATGAACAGCGGCTTGCCCGGATAGAGCTGGTGGGTGCGGTCCAGGAACGGGACCGAGGTCCGCTGGTCCGCGAGGGGCGGCCGACCTCCGAGGCGCGGTACCAGCCGAAGTACTCGTTGGCGCCGATCACGTCCAGGCGCTGGATGGCGGGGGAGGGGTCGGGCTGGCCGAGGACCGACTGGCGGTCGATGCCGACCCAGCGGGTGGGGTCGAGCCGGCGGATGGCGACCCGGGCCTTGTCGATGAAGGCCTGGTAGGCGCCCTGGGTCTCGTTGAAGAAGGCGCCGTTGGCGAACTCGCCCGAGATCTCGTTGGCCACCGACCAGGTGAAGATCGACGGGTGGTTGACGCCGGCGTTGACCGTGTCGCGGTTGGCCTGGACGGCACGCCGCTGGACGCTGCCGACCATCTTCTCGGGACGCACCTGGTAGACGGGCGCCTGGGCCCAGAACAGGATCCCGGCGCGGTCCAGCGCCTCCATGAACGCGGGGTGCAGCGGGTAGTGCGCGCGGGTGACGGTGGCGCCCAGCGACTTGAGGTAGTTGAGGTGCGCCCGGCGCAGGCCGGCGTCCCAGGCGGCGCCCTTGTTGGGCTCGTCCTCGTGGATCGACGCCCCGCGCAGGTTCATCACGCGGCCGTTGAGCAGGGCCAGCCCGCTCGCGGTGCGCTGCAGGTGCTTGACGCCGAAGGTCGCGCCGTAGCGGCTGCGCCCGCCCTCGTTGGAGGCGCTGGCGGTGAGCTTGTACAGCGCGGGCCGGCCCGGCTGCCACAGCTTGGGGTTGCGGATGTTGAAGACCACCCGCACGCTGCGCCGGCGGCGCCCGGCGATGCTGGGTCGGGCCGTCGCGACCGTGCGGCGGCCGAGCTTGAGCGCGACGCGGATCGTCTGGCGCCGGCGGGCCATGTTGCGCAGCAGCAGCCGCGTGATCACGCGCGCCGAGCCGCGCAGGCTCTTCATGCGCGGCAGGACCGCCATGTGCTCGATGTCGACCCCGCGCACCGGCCGCAGGTAGACCTCGCGCAGCAGGCCGCCGAAGTTCCACCAGCCCCCGGTGCCGTAGCCGTTGAAGCGCGCGACGCGCCAGTGGGTCAGGTCGTTGGCGCCGCGGAGCGTCGAGACGCGGACCACCAGGCGGTTGCGCCCGGCCTTGGGCTTGGCGTCGACCTCGAAGGGCAGGTAGCCGCCGCTGTGGCGGCCGATCTCACGGCCGTTGAGGTAGACGATCGCGCCGTGGTTGGCGGACTCGAAGCGCAGCTTCCACGAGGTGCCGCGCTGCACCTGGCGCCGCGAGAGGCGGAACTCCTTGCGGTACCAGCCGACCGAGGACTTGTTGAGGACGGTGTCCTTGGCGTTCCAGTTGTGGGGCACCGAGACGCGGCTCCAGCCGCGCAGCGAGCGCTGCCGCTGGAAGCGGCCTCTGCGCGCGTCGTCGAGGCGGAAGTACCACGCGCCGGCCATGAGCAGGCGGCCGGCCTGGCCCTCCCGGATCAGCGTGCGCTTCTGCGGCGAGTCGACCACCAGGCGCGGGGTCGGAGTGGGGGTGGGCGCCGGTGCCGGGAGCCGGCGTCTGGGCGCCCGCGGCGGCGCTGAGCGCACCCCCCATGACGAGAAGCGCGAGCACGGCGAGGATCAGTTTGAGAGGGAAGCGCATGCGAGGCGGGCCAATGTAGCCGCAAAACCGGTCGGTGGCGACGGTTCAGGCGGGCTAACACACGCCGGGCGCGTCCGTCTCGGTGCCGCTTCCCCTCCTGCTACCGTCCGGCGCTGCGGTCGTCCTAGGGCGGGACGGCCACGTCGACGTCCCTCTGCATGAACCGTCGCCTTGCGCTCATCCAAGCGGCCCTCTCGCTGGTCGCGCTGGCAGCCGTCATCTGGTGGGCACTCCACCAGGACGCGCCGAAGTTCCCCGACAGCGCGGGAGCGTTCGCCCTGCTCGGGCTCGCGGTCGTCATCTACGGCGCCGCCACCGCCGTGCGCGCCGAGCGCTGGCACCACATCCTGCGCCTGGCCGACGTCACCGCGCCGCGCAAGGACTGCTACGGCCTGACCGCCGTCGGCTACATGGGCAACAACGTCCTACCCGCGCGCGCGGGAGAGGCGCTCCGCGTGGTCCTGATGTCCCAGCGCACCGGCGCCGGCAAGCGCACGGTCACCGGCTCGATCGTCGCCGAGCGCGCCCTCGACGTGATCGCCCTGGGAGTGATCCTCGTCGGCGTGGTCACGATCACCATCCGCGACCGCGACGTGCTCCCCACCGACCACCCGCTGCTGATCGGCAGCATCGTCGTGGCGGTCCTGATCGTGGCCATCGCGGGCATGGAGTTCCTGCGCCGCCGCGGCGCGATGATCCGCGTCCGCGAGTTCATCAGCCCGCTGATCCACGCCCCGCGCGCGCTGATCCGCAAGGAGGGGCTGTGGCTGCTCGGCGTCACCTTCATCCTGTGGGCGCTCGAGGGCGCGGTCTACCTCGCCGTCGCCGAGTCGGTGAACCTGAACATCAGCATCAGCGGCGCGCTGTACCTCGTCGCGCTCACCAACTTCGTCGCCGCCCTGCCCGCCGCGCCGGGCTCGGTCGGCACCTTCGACGCCGCCGTGGCCTTCGGCGCGCGCGCCCTCGGCGGCAGCGGCTCCGTCGTCGTCTCCTACCTGCTGCTGCTGCGCTTCATCCTCTACGTGCCGATCACGCTGGTCGGCCTGGTCGTGCTCGTCGCCCGCTACGGCGGCTGGGCGCGCCTGCGCAGCGCCGCGCGGCTGGCCCCAAGCCGGGCATAACGCGGTGCGTACGTCGGGCGCATCGGCCCGCCTCCTTCGGCTGAAGGGAGGCGAACCACGCGAGAGCCGCTCGGCCGCCGTGGATCCCGACGCCGCGGCCGCGGCGGTGGGCGAGCGCCGCGCGCCCGGCTCGCTGCCGGTCATCTTCGCCGCCTGCCTGGTGCTGGGTGCGCTGAGCCTGATCCTCGTCGCCACGCCGACCTACGACCCCTGGGCCTGGATCCTGTGGGGGCGCGAGATCGCCCACCTGGACCTGGTGACCGAGGGCGGGCCCTCGTGGAAGCCGCTGCCCGTGGTGTTCACCACGGTCTTCTCGCTGTTCGGCGAGGACACCGCGCCGGTGCTCTGGCTGGCGGTCGCGCGCGCGGGCGCGCTGCTCGCGTGCGTCATGGCCTTCCGCGTGGCCTACCGGCTGGCCGGCGGCGGGGTGCCCGGCGCGATCGGCGGCGCGGCCTGCGCGCTGCTGCTGCTCTCCGGCTTCAACTTCGTGCGCGACGCCGCGCTGGGCAACTCCGAGGCGCTGATGGTGGCGCTGGTGCTGCTGGCCTTCGAGCGCCACCTCGACGGCCGCCGCGACCACGCCCTGTACTTCGGCCTGGCCGCGGCGCTGCTGCGGCCGGAGGTGTGGCCCTTCCTCGGGGTCTACGGGCTGTTCCTGCTCCTGCGCGAGCCCGCCCTGCGGCTGCGCACGCTGCTGCTCGGCCTGCTCGTGCCGCTGCTGTGGTTCGGCCCCGAGCTGTGGGGCTCGGGCCAGGCGCTGCGCGCCGCCACCCGGGCGACCAACCCCAACCGCGGCAGCGCCGCCTTCGCCGACAGCCCGACCCGCGAGCTGCTGGAGCGCTTCGGCGACACGCTGGTCACGCCGGTCAAGCTCGGCGCCGCGATCGCGGTGCTGTGGGCGCTGTACTCGTTCGTGCGCCACCGCCGCCACGGCGCGGTCCTCGCGCTCTTCGGCGGAGGCTGCGCCTGGTTCGCGCTGGTCGCCGTGATGACCGAGGCCGGCTACGCGGGCAACCAGCGCTACCTCATCGTCTCCACGGCCGCCTTCACGATCCTGGGAGGCATCGGCGCGGCCTTCGCCCTGCAGGGGGCGGGCGCGCTCGCCGAGCGGGTCATCGGGCGCCCCTGGGCGCGGCCCGCGGCCATCGGCCTCGCCTTCCTGGCCGCGGTCGGGCTGGCCGTGCCGGTGATCGGCGACAAGGCGGACTCCTTCCGCAAGATGCGCCGCTCACTGGCCTACGAGAGCTCGCTCTGGCCCAACCTGGAGAAGGTCATCGCCGCGGCGGGCGGCAAGGAGCGCCTCGTCGCCTGCGGCGGCCTGTACTCCGGGCCCTACCAGACGCAGATGGTCGCCTACGAGCTGGGCGTTCACGGCGCCGACGTGCGCTCGCTCGAGGGCACGCCGCCTCCGGGCGCCGCCTTCCGCACCCGGACCATCCCCCGCGGGCCGCTGGTGATCAAGCTCACCGACCCCCGCTACCGCCAGATCGCCCGCGTGGGCAAGTGGCGGGTCGTGACCGTGCCCCCGACCGGCGGACGCGACTGTCCCGCTGCAGGCCCTGACACGCCGCGTGCACCTGCGGGCGGACGCGTCAGCGCTGGCTAAGGTTTCCGGGTGGCCTCCGTCGCGTCCCGCCGGCCGCGAGGGCTGCCTCGCATCCGAGCCTCCGTTCCCGAGGGGAACTGGTGGGTGTGGCTGCTCGTGCTGGGGCTCGTCGCGGTCTCCCTCGTGCTGCGCACCTTCAGCCTGGGGGAGTCGCTGTGGATGGACGAGGGGCTCTCGATCGGCATCTCCTCGCAGCCGTTCTTCGACATCCCGGGGACGCTGCGCCTGGACGGCTCGCCGCCGCTCTACTACATGCTGCTCCACCTCTGGACCAGCGCCCTCGGCAGCGGGCCGGGGGAGACGCAAGGCCTGTCGGTCCTCATCTCGATGCTGCTCATCCCGGCCATGCTGTGGGCCGGCTGGAGCATCTTCGGCCGCCGCGCCGGCCTGATCGGCGCCGCGCTGGCCGCGGTCAACCCCTTCGTCACGACGTACGCGCAGGAGACGCGCATGTACTCGCTGATGGTGCTGCTGAGCCTGGTGGTCACCGCGGCGTTCGTGAACGCGTTCGTCTTCCGCCGGCGCCAGTACCTGCCCGTGGTGGCGGTCTCGATGGCCGCGCTCCTCTACACGCACAACTGGGGCATGTTCGTGGGCGCCGGCCTGGCGGTCGCGCTGGCCTTCCTGTGGCGCACGAGCGACGACCGCCGCGGCCTGGTGCGCGACGCCGCCATCGCCCTCGGCCTCGCCTTCCTGCTCTACCTGCCCTGGATCCCCACCCTGATCCACCAGGTCCAGCACACCGGCGCCCCCTGGCTCGACCCGCCCAGGCTCGGCGCCCCGGTGCAGATCGCCAAGTCGCTGCTCGGCGGCGGCGCGGCCACCGTCGCGCTGGTGCTGGCCGCCGGCTCGGGGCTGGCCGTGGCCCTGCGCGAGCGCCTCAGCCAGGAGCGCCAGGCTGTGGTCACGATCGCCATCGCCTTCGTGGCCACGCTGGCCGTGGCCTGGCTGGTCTCGCAGGTCTCGCCGGCCTGGACCACGCGCTATCTGGGTGCGACGCTCGGCTTCCTGCTCCTGCTCGCGGCCGTGGGCCTCGCCCGCGCGGGCAACCTGGGCCTGGTCGCGCTGGTGATCATCGTCGGCATCTGGGCCATCCCCAAGACCTACGAGCTGCGCAACAAGAGCAACGCGGCGGACCTCGGCAAGACCGCCACGCCCCAGCTGCGCTCGGGCGACCTCGTGGTGGTCATGCAGCCCGAGCAGACGCCGCTGATCGACTACCACCTGCCGGTGCGCGGGCTCAAGTACGCGACCCCGCTCGGGGCGGTCTCCAACCCCGCCGTGATGGACTGGACCGACGCCCAGGACCGGCTGATCGCGGCCACTCCCGCGAAGAACCTCGATCCGCTGCTTGCTAGCCTCCCGCGTGGCGCGAAGGTGTTCTTCGTGCATCCGGTCACCACGCAGAAGAACGACTGGGACGCTCCGTGGACGCAGCTCGTGCGTCGGCGTTCGGCCCAGTGGGGCCTGGACATCGGCTCCGACCCGCGCTTCCGGCAACTGCAACCGGCTCCCGAGTTCTACCGGCGGGCCACGCGCATCGGTGTACGCGGAGTGCTGTACGAGAAGACAAGCTGAGGACGAAATGGCAGACGGCAACAACAATCCCCCCGCGGAGCCCGTGTCTCCGCCAGCGGAGCTCGCGCACCCCGAGATCCGTGACAAGCCCACCCTGATCATCGGCGGCGGCCCCGCCGGCCTCACGGCCGGCTACCTGCTCGCCAAGCAGGGGCTCCCCGTGATCGTCTTCGAGGCCGAGGACCAGGTCGGCGGCATCGCCAAGACCGAGGTCCGCGACGGCCCGGGCGGCAAGTACCGCTTCGACCTCGGCGGCCACCGCTTCTTCACCAAGGTGCAGGAGGTCGACGACCTCTGGCACGAGATCATGCGCGAGGAGTTCCTCGAGCGCCCGCGCATGTCGCGCATCTACTGGCGCCAGCGCTTCCTCGACTACCCGCTCCGCGGCGCGGACGTGATCAAGAAGCTCGGGCCGGTCGAGCTGACGCGCTGCCTGTTCTCCTACGCCTGGGCCAAGATCAAGCCCAAGGGCCGCGAGGACACCTTCGAGCAGTGGGTCGTCAACCGCTTCGGCAAGCGGCTGTTCGACAACTTCTTCCGCTCCTACACCGAGAAGGTGTGGGGCGTGCCGGTGTCGGAGATCCGCGCCGACTGGGCCGCCCAGCGCATCAAGGGGCTGTCGTTCTTCAGCGCCGCCAAGGCCGCCTTCTTCGGCAACAAGGGCGACGAGATCAAGACGCTCATCGGCAAGTTCCACTACCCGCGCTACGGCCCGGGCCAGATGTGGGAGACGATGACCGACGACATCCAGCGCCTGGGCGGCAAGGTGCTGATGAACACCCCGGTCACCAAGCTCGAGATCGAGGGCTCGCGCGTGGTCCGCGTCCACACCAAGGACGAGGTCTACGAGGCCGCCCACGTGATCTCCTCGCTGCCGCTGCGAAACACGGTCGGCATGTCCGAGCCGCGGCCCAAGAACGAGGTCATCGCCGCCGCCAAGGGCCTGCGCTACCGCGACTTCCTGACGGTGTCGCTGGTGCTCGACGGGGAGGACCTGTTCCCCGACAACTGGATCTACATCCACGAGCCCGACGTCGAGGTGGGCCGCATCCAGAACTTCCGCTCCTGGAGCCCCTGGATGGTCCCGGACGAGACCAAGGCCTGCGTCGGCCTCGAGTACTTCTGCTTCGCCGGCGACCACCTGTGGGAGATGGAGGACGACAAGCTCGTCGAGCTCGGCATGAAGGAGCTCGAGAAGCTCGGCCTGTCCTCACCGGACAAGCTGCAGTTCGGCTTCGCCACCCGGGTCCCGAAGGCCTACCCGATGTACGACATGGACTACTCGGACCGCATCGCGACGATCCGGTCGTTCGTGGACGGGCTGGACAACTTCCAGCAGGTCGGGCGCAACGGGCTGCACCGCTACAACAACTCCGACCACTCCATGCTCACCGCCATGCGCGCGGTGGACAACCTCGTGAAGGGCACCGAGCACGACCTCTGGGAGGTCAACGCGGAGTCGGTGTACCACGAGGAGGAGAAGCAGGACGAGAAGCAGCCCTACATCGAGGCTCCGGAGACCAAGGCTCAGAAAGAGCCGCTCTCCAGCTAGGGCCCGAGCGGCGCTGCGGGCGCCGCCTGACTTCTACCCACCTGGCGCGTCAGTGCTCTAAGGGAGCTCCCCGGAGTTTCCGATAAACGACTTACGCGCCAGAAGCTCCATCAACCGCAACGCACCGGAACCTCCGCGCGAGTGGGGTGTTCCCGCGTCCGACCATGACCCGCCATCTCGCTCTGCTGATCGCCCTCGTCGCCTTCCTCGTGGCCGCGGCCCCCGCCTCGGCCCAGCGAATCCCGCCGATCCTCCCGCCGCGGCCGCGACCCCGACGCCCACGCCGACCCCCGTACCGCAGCCTCCCACGACCGTCCTGAACCGGGACTGGCAGGCGGTCGGCGCCGACGCGCTCAACCCGCTGCTGGGGGTGCGCTTCTTCGTCGACTGGTGGGAGCAGCCCTCGGCCAAGTGGTACAAGCGCTACCAGCGCCAGGGCAAGTCCGGGTCCGCCGGGCTCATGTACGAGATCGCGAGCCAGCCGATCTTCCGCTGGATCGGAAAGACCGACCGCAACCCCGAGCGCAACACGCGCGTGTTCCTCCAGCGCGCCGCCGAGCGCGCTCCGGGCAGCGTGCCGGGGATCACCGTGCTCGCCCACCACGGCGAGAGCTGCAAGCGCGGCTACACCGGCGGCGGGGGCAAGCTCGACGCCCGCTATCGCCGCTGGTTCAAGCGCTTCGTGCGCGGCCTGGGCGACCGGCGCGCGATCGTGGCGCTCGAGCCCGACGGCCTCGGCACCCTCAAGTGCCTCCGCGGCTCGCGGCGGCTCTCGCGCCTGCGCAACATGCGCTTCGCCACGCAGCTGCTGGCCAAGAAGCCCAACGTGACCACCTACATCGACGCCGGCGCCTCGGACTGGCGGCCGGCCGGTGAGATGGCCCGCTACCTGCGCGCCTCGGGTGTCAGCCGCGTGCGCGGGTTCGCGCTCAACATCACGCACTTCGACACCAACGCCAACAACCTGCGCTACGGCATGCGCATCTCGCGGATGATCGGCGGCAAGCACTTCGTCATCAACACCGACGAGAACGGCCGCGGGCGGGTCTGGTACCGGCGCTACATCAGCCGCGCGCGCAACCTGTGGAAGACGATCAACGTCTGGTGCAACCCCAAGCGCTCGGGCCTGGGCACGCGGCCCGTCGCGGTCAGCCACCCCAAGCTCGACGGCTACCTCTGGATGAGCCGGCCCGCCGCGTCGGCCGGTCCCTGCCGCGGCTGGAACCCGCGCTACTCCATGCGCGGCGGCCCCAATGCCGGGACCTTCTGGCCCAAGCGCGCCCTGCTGCTCGCGAGGCAGTCCAACCCGTGAGGCTGCTGCGCCCTTTTGCGGTCGCGCTGGCCGGCGCGGCCCTGTTCGCGCCGTCCGCCTCCGCCAACCCCAACGTCGGACCCAACGACCCGAGCCCCATCGCCGGGGCACCGCTGTACGTCGACGCGTTCGAGCAGCCCTCGGCCCGCGCCTTCCGCGCCGCCCTCGCTGACGGCCGCACCGGCGACGCCGCCAAGCTGGGCAAGATCGCCCGCCACAACATCTTCCGCTGGATCGGGAAGACCGACGAGAACCCCGAGCGCGCCGCGCGGAACTTCCTCACCAAGAAGGTTCACGCCGAACAGCCCGGCGCGGTCCCCGGCATCACGGTGCTCAACCACGTGGGCGAGCGCTGCGGCGGCGGCTACGACGGCGGCGGCAGCCGCGAGAACGCGCGCTACCGCCGCTGGATCGACCGCTTCGCGGCCGGCATCGGCGGCTTCCGGGTGATCATCGCCTTCGAGCCCGACTCGCTGGGCACGCTCAAGTGCATGAACAGCCGCGGCCGCCGTGCCCGGCTGGCCAACATGAAGTACGGGATCGACAAGCTCTCGCAGCTGCCGAACGCCACGGTCTACGTGGAGGCGACGGCCTCGGACTGGCGCCCGGCCCGCGAGGTGGCCGGCTACCTGCGCCGCATCGGGATCTCGAAGGTGCGCGGCTTCATGCTCAACGCCACCCACCAGGACACCACCCGCAACAACGTCCGCTACGGCCAGCGCCTGTCGCGCATGGTCGGGGGCAAGCACTTCGTGGTGAACACCGCCGAGAACGGCAGCGGCCGCCTCTTCGTGCGCCAGCGCCGGCCGCGCAAGCGCAACTTCCTCGTGCACTGCAACCCGAAGAACTCCTCGCTCGGCCACTGGCCGACCACCACCCTCGACTACCAGGGCCGCCCGCTCCCCGACAAGGTGGACGGCTACCTGTGGATCGGCAGGCCGGGCGGCTCGGGCGGCCCCTGCCGCCAGTTCTCGAGCCGCTACGCCATGAGGGGCGGCCCGAGCGCAGGGAAGTTCTGGCTGAAGCGGGCGCTGCTGCTGGCGGGCCGCTCCAAGTACGAGTAGCGCCTTACTGACTCGCTCCCGGCCGCTCGGCCGCGGGTCCTGTCTCCGGAATGTTCCTTGCACTCGCGCCCTTCGGGCGCGGGCAAGTTGCTTCCGTCGCCACCCGCGGGTGAAGCGCGGAACCCCCGGCTCCCTCCAAGCACGACTAGTCCAGGCGTCCAGACGGAGGGCGGGCGGCTCAGCGGCCGCCCGCCGGGGCCCGATGGAGGGGGTGCACCGGTCCCCGACCCCCCTCCTGGTCCATGCGCTATCCCGCCCTCCTTCTGACCCTGATCGTCGCGCTCGTGGTCGCCCCCTCGGCCTCCGCGGGCGTCAAGCTGCCGGAGCTCCCCCGGTCCCGCAGGTCCCACAGACACCCGTCACGCCGCAGCAGCCGCAGCGGCCCGCCGACCCCCAGGGCGTCGACCCGAGCTCGCCGAACCCGCTGCTGGGCCTGAGGTTCTACGTCGACCGCGTGGAGCAGCCCGCGGCGAGGTGGTACGAGCGCTACCGCCGCCAGGGCAAGAACGGCTCGGCGGCGCTCATGAACAAGATCGCCAGCCAGCCCATCTTCCGCTGGATCGGCAAGAGCGACCGCAACCCCGAGCGCAACACGCGCGTGTTCCTGCAGCGCGCCGCCGAGCGCGCTCCGGGCACCGTCCCCGGCATCACCGTCCTCGCCCACCACGGCGAGAAGTGCGGCGGCGGCTACGACGCCGGCGGCCGGCGGCTGGACGCCCGCTACCGGCGCTGGATGCAGCGCTTCGTCCAGGGCCTGGGCAACCGCCGCGTGATCGTCGCCCTGGAGCCCGACGCGCTGGGCACGCTCAAGTGCCTGCACAGGTCCCGTCGCGCCTCACGCCTGCGCAACATCAACTACGCGACGCAGCTGCTGGCCAAGAAGCCGAACGTCACGACCTACATCGAGGCCGGGGCGTCGGACTGGCGACCGGCGCGTGAGATGGCGCGCTACCTGCGCCAGGCGGGCGTGCACCGCGTCCGCGGCTTCTCGCTGAACATCACGCACTTCGACACCAACGCGAACAACGTCCGCTACGGACGCCAGATCTCGCGGATGCTGGGTGGCAAGCACTTCGTGGTCAACACCGACGAGAACGGTGTCGGCCGGGTCTGGTACCGCCGCTGGATCAGCCGCGCGAAGAACCTCTGGAAGACGGTCAACGTGTGGTGCAACCCCAAGCGCTCCGCGCTGGGCACGCCCCCGCAGGCCGTCAACGACCCGCAGCTCGACGGCTACCTCTGGATGAGCCGCCCGGGAGCCTCCGCGGGTCCCTGCCGGAACTGGAGCCCGCGCTACTCGATGCGCGGCGGCCCCAAGGCGGGATCGTTCTGGGCTGAGCGCGCCCTCAGCCTGGCTCGCCAGGCGCGCTGGTAACGCGCGTCAGGCGTCTTCGGGAGGCGCACCAAGGGGCACCTTGGGGGTCCTCGGCACTCGCACTGCCGAGGGCCCCACGCCCTGCTTGCAGTTCCTCAGCCGGTAGAGCTTGATCTCCGGCCCCGGGCGCTCGAAGGCGCCGGGGTAGTAGTTGTAGGAGAGGTCGAAGTCGAAGGGCGGCGGCTTCGCGCCCTTGCGGTAGGGGCTCCAGACCTTGACCAGGTCGGCCTCGCGCTCGAGCCGCCGGTAGTAGGCGCGCACCTTGCGTGAGCCGATCTGCTCCACGCGGTCGCGGACCAGGCTGATGGTCATCACCGTGCAGTAGCCGTAGAAGCGCATGTCCTCGATCGCCCGCGGCGAGAGCGCGAAGTGGTAGTTCGAGGACTTGAGCTTGTTGGCCGGGCGAGCGAACTGGCCGGGCTCCTGGGGCTCGCAGACCCGCAGGCCGCCGGCGCTGCGGTAGGAGAAGCCGGCGGGCCCGCAGCGGCCCAGCCACGAGGGCAGCCGCCCGTCGGGCGCCGCGCGGTAGAAGCGGTCGGGGATCGCCGGCTCGATCGAGATGCGCAGCTGCGGCGGGTAGTGCGAGGCCAGGTAGCGGCGGGCCTCGAGCCGCGTGTCCTCGCGGCCCAGGACCACCGTGGAGCGCACGTCGGCCACCAGGGCCTGCGCCAGCACCAGCACGGTCAGGGCGGCCACCGCCAGCGGCGCCAGGCGCGGCCGCCTGCGCGTCAGCCAGTCGCCGGCCTGCACGAGCGCCACGCCGGCCAGCAGCGCCAGCGCGGGATAGGCGGGGAGCAGCCAGCGCCCGAAGTAGCGCGACTGCAGGCTCAGGTACACGAACAGCGCCAGCGGGAAGGCGGCCAGCAGCAGCGCGCGGCGCCAGTCGCGGCGGGCCAGCACCACCACGCCCGCCAGGGCGGCCAGCGCGACGGCCCAGCCGAGCCCCCAGGTGAGCGTGTCGAGGTAGTAGGCGGGCGCGCTGCCCTCCTGGCCCGCCTTGGCCAGGTTGCCCGCCACCTCGGCCTGCGCGCGGACCTTCTCGCGGAACTCGGAGAAGCGGATGATCAGGTAGGGGTTGAGCACGGCGAAGGTGACCGCCGTGCACAGCAGCGCCAGCAACCCCGAGAGCACGGTGCGCAGCGGCTCGGCCCTCAGGCGCAGCAGGGCGGCCAAGCCCACGGGCAGCAGCACGAGCCCGGCCGTGTACTTGAACGACAGCGCCAGGCCCGCCGACGCGCCCGCCAGGGCGAACCAGCGCCGCCCGCCGTCCTCGAGCGCCTTGACCGCGAACAGGAGCGCCAGCGCCACGCCGGTCAGGGCGCCGACGTCGGTCACCGCCTGGCGGAGTAGGTGACGGCCAGGAAGGCGAACGACAGCACCGCCGCGGCCACCAGCCCCTCGCGGCGGCCGAACAGCTTCTTGCCGACGAAGTAGAGGACCACGACGCCGGCCATGCACAGCAGCGCGGTGAAGGTGCGCGCGGCGATCCAGATGGTCGTGGGGTCGGTGCCGAACTGCCGCGTCACGTTGCCTCGTGGCAGCGAGCCGAGCGTCCCGAAGTACGCCCTCAGCGCCGCGTAGACGAGGTAGGTGTAGGTGGTGGGGTTCTCGTAGTAGCTGGGGTCGTAAGTCCTTGCGGAACATCCGCACGGCGCGGTCGGTGAAGTGCTCGGCCTCGTCGTGGGTGAAGACGTAGGGGAGGCCGTAGCGGTTGTTGATGACCCGCACCGCGATGCCGGCCGCCACGATCCCCAGCAGGATCAGCGGCGCGGGCTTGAACAGCGGCCGCAGGCGGCTCATCGGGGCGCGACGACGGGACCGACGAAGCCGTCGGGCGGCGTGCCGCGGACATCGAGCACGCGCCAGGGCCCGACCTGCGCCAGCGTCGTCACCTTCGAGCCGAACACGATCGCCACCGGGCGGCCCGAGTGGCGGTACTTGGCGGTGAAGACGATCCGGTGCGGCGCGCCCGGGCGCTGGAGGGCGCGAATGGGCACCTTCATCTCCCAGGCCATGTGCGGGATGAAGCCACGGTTGACGTGCACCTTGCCGCGCTCGGCGAGCTTGGGCCCGCCGGCCTCGTCCACGGCGTCCTCGAGCCAGGAGTTGAGCTTGGCGTTGCCGACCGCGAACGAGACCTCGCGCCAGGCGTAGGGCGCCCGCAGGTAGGCGAAGGGGGCGGTCGCCAGGACGATCAGCGCGGCGATCACCGCGCGCGCGGGCGTGCTGCGCCCGAGGTTGACCAGCTGGGCCACGCCGATGCCGGCCAGCACGGTGGTGACGCCGACCGCCAGCAGGAAGTAGCGCGGGTTACCGGAGAACCCGCCCTGGGTCATGATCGCCACCAGCACGAGCCAGAAGGCGACCGCGCCGCCCATCGAGATCACCGCCCAGTTGCGGGTGCGGATGCCCCAGATCACCCCGAACAGCGCGCACAGCTTGAGCGGGTGCAGCATCAGGCCGGCACTGCGCAGCAGCGCCGCCAGCCACGGGTGGTCCTGGCGCGAGAGGCTCCAGGCGGGCTCGCTGCGCGCCTGCTTGCCGGCGCTGAGCGGGTCGCCCGAGCCGATCCACTCGGGGACGATCCACATGACCGGCAGCAGCACCAGGCAGGCGGCCACCATCACCCGGTGCTCGGGCTGCCTGAGCCACATCCACACGGCGTAGGCGCCCAGGAAGGGCCAGAACTCGGGGCGGTTGAGCGCCACCAGGAAGCCCAGGAAGAACGCGTGGCCGTAGTGGTGGTCGAGGTGGCGCTCGATCGACCACAGCAGGAAGCCCGCCGCCAGCGGCTCGGTGAAGCCCTGGGCGATGAGCAGGCCCCAGCGCGGGGTGATGCACATCACGAAGGCGGCCACCAGGCCGGCGGTGACCTTCAGCCACTTCTCGTCGCCCACCAGCCGCGAGGCCAGGCGGTAGGCCATCGCGATCGAGAGGAACCCGCCCGCCCGCGCGACCACGAGCCACAGCAGGGGCGGGATGCCGTCGTCGATCTTCGAGAAGGGCGCGAAGATCGTGGTGAAGACGACCGGGAAGGGCTTCCACGACGGCCCGCCCAGCGTGTCGAGTTCGAGCAGGGGAATTTCGCGGCCCCAGACGACCCACGCCCACGAGTCGAAATGGAGCCCGCGAGCAGGGAGAAGCAGAGAGAGGGCCGCAAGGACGAAACACCCGAGCACGACCTTGCGCACTCGCGGGAGCGTAGCGAGGGAGCCCCCCGTCACTGGTAGATTGACTCGCGAGTCAATATGCCCGCGACACAGGCCAACGAGCGTGATCAGCGCCATCTGGAGCGCACGATCGACCTGGCCTCCGAAGCGCGCGGGAGGACCGGTCCCAACCCCCTGGTGGGCGCCATCGTGGTCAAGTCCGGCCGGGTGATCGGCGAGGGCTTCCACGCCGCCGCCGGGACCCCGCACGCCGAGCGAGTGGCCCTGGCCGCCTGCACGGAGGACCCGGCCGGGGCGACCATGTACGTCTCGCTGGAGCCCTGCGCCCACACCGGCCGCACGCCTCCCTGCACCGAGGCGATCCTCGAGGCGGGCATCACCCGCGTGGTGGTGGCCTCCGACGACCCCTCGGACAAGGTCAGCGGCCGCGGCCTCGGCGTGCTGCGCGACGAGGGCGTGGAGGTGACCACCGTCAACGGCGAGGTGGCCCGCGCGGCGCGGCTGATCAACCAGCCCTTCCGCAAGCACGCGCGCACGGGCTGCCCGCACGTGGTGCTCAAGCTGGCGATGACGCTCGACGGCAAGGTGGCCACCAGCACCGGCGATTCGCGCTGGATCTCCGGCGAGGCGAGCCGCGCCCGCGCCCATCGCTGGCGCTCGGAGTGCGACGCGGTGGCCGTCGGGCTCGGCACCGCCCTGGCCGACGACCCTCTCCTGACCACCCGCCTGCCCGACGTCTCGGACGCCGAGCAGCCGCTGCGCGTGGTCTTCGACTCCGAGGCCCGCCTTCCCCTGGACGCCAAGCTCGTGCAGGGCGCCGGCGGCGACGTCTCCCCGCTGCTGGTGATCTGCTCGCGCGCCGCCTCGCACACCGCGGTCGACAAGCTGCGGGCCGCCGGAGCCGAGGTGCTGACCGTGACCGGCCAGAACGAGGCCGCCCGGGTGGGCCCGGCGCTGAAGGAGCTCGGCTCGCGGGGAGTGCAGTCGCTGCTGCTGGAGGGCGGCCCGCGCCTGGCGGGCGCCTTCCTCGACGCCGGCGAGGTCGACGAGGCCCGCGTGTTCGTGGCGCCCAAGCTGAGCGGCGGCCGCGACGCCCGCACCGCCGTCGAGGGCGAGGGCGCCGAGAAGATCGCCGACGCCACGCAGGCCCTGTCCACCGACGTCGAGGTGATCGACGAGGACGTGCTGATCACCGCGCGGCTGAAGGAGTGGTGAGGGCTTGTTCACGGGACTGGTCGCCGGGGTCGGGACCGTCGAGGCGGCGGAGGACGGCCGCCTGCGCGTCTCCACCCCGCTGGGCGCCGAGCTCGGCCGAGGGGGACTCGGTCGCGGTGAACGGCGTCTGCCTCACCGCGGTGGACGTGGGGCCCGAGGGCTTCTCGGCCGACGTGATGCCCGAGACCCTGCGCCGCACCTCGCTGAACGGCAGCGAGAAGGTGAACCTGGAGCTGCCGCTGCGCGCGTCCGACCGCCTGGGCGGGCACATCGTCCAGGGCCACGTCGACGGCGTGGCCGAGGTCGTGTCCGTGGCCGAGGAGGGCAACGCGCGGGTGGTGCGGCTGCGCCCGCCGGCCGAGCTGATGCGCTACGTGGTGGCCAAGGGCTCGATCGCCGTGGATGGGGTTTCGCTCACCGTTGCCGATGTAGAGGGCGAGACGTTCTCGATCTCGCTCATTCCTGAGACCATCAACCGCACGACGCTGGCCTCGCTGGGACAGGGGGCGTCCGTGAACCTGGAGGTGGACGTGGTGGCCAAGTACGTGGAGAAGCTCGTATGACCGAGGCGCCCTTCAGCACGATCGAGGAGGCGCTCGAGGACATCCGCGCGGGCAAGATGGTCGTCGTCTGCGACGCCGAGGAGCGCGAGAACGAGGGCGACCTGGTCCTCGCCGCCCAGTTCGCCACGCCGGAGACGATCAACTTCATGGCCAAGCACGCGCGCGGGCTGATCTGCCTGGCGCTCACGCCCGAGCGCTGCAACGAGCTCGAGCTCGACCTCATGCCGGCCAAGAACGAGCCCGACCTGGAGACCGCCTTCACGGTCTCCATCGACGCTCGCGAAGGCGTGACCACCGGCATCTCGGCCGACGACCGCGCCCGCACGGTGCAGGTGGCTATCGACCCGCGCAGCCAGGCCGAGGACCTCAACCACCGCGGCCACATCTTCCCGCTCAAGGCCAAGGAGGGAGGGGTGCTGGAGCGCTCGGGCCACACCGAGGCGGCCGTCGACCTCGCCCGCATGGCCGGCCTCAACCCGTCCGGCGTGATCTGCGAGATCCTCAACGAGGACGGCACGATGGCCCGGGTCCCCGACCTCGAGCGCTACTCGGCCGAGCACGGGCTGAAGATGGTCACCGTCGCCGACCTGATCGCCTACCGGCGCGAGAAGGACAAGCTGGTCGAGCGCGTCGTGGAGGCCCGGCTGCCCACCGCCTTCGGCGAGTTCGACGTGGTCGGCTTCCGCTCGCTGGTCGACGAGAAGCACCACGTGGCGATGGTCAAGGGCGACATCTCCGGCGCGGAGGACGTGCTGGTCCGCGTCCACTCCGAGTGCCTGACCGGCGACGTCTTCCACTCGCTGCGCTGCGACTGCGGCCAGCAGCTCGAGGACGCGCTGGCGCGCATCGAGGATGAGGGACAGGGCGTCCTGCTCTACCTCGCCCAGGAGGGGCGCGGCATCGGCCTGCTCAACAAGCTGCGCGCCTACAAGCTGCAGGAGGAGGGCATGGACACCGTCGACGCCAACATCGAGCTGGGCCTGCCCGCCGACCTGCGCGACTACGGCATCGGCGCCCAGATCCTCGTTGACCTCGGCCTGACCTCGATCCGCCTTCTGACCAACAACCCGAAGAAGATCGTCGGCCTCGAGGGCTACGGGCTGCAGGTGACCGACCAGGTCCCCATCGAGCACCCGCCGGGCGACCACAACCGCGCCTACCTGCGGGCCAAGCAGGCTCGGATGGGGCACCTGCTGCACCACCAGGGCCTGGCGCTCGACGAGGAGATGATCCACGAGGAGTGGGTCCGCGATCAGCTCTCCGACCCGGATGGCTGACCTCTACGCGCTCACCGTCGCGCGCTTCTACGAGGACCTCGCCGACCGCCTGATCGACGGGGCGACGCGCGTGCTCGCCGAGGTGGGGGCCGAGCACGAGATCCACGACGTGCCGGGCTCCTTCGAGCTGCCGCTGGCCGCGCGCTTCTGCGCCGTGTCGGGGCGCTACGCCGGGGTGGTCTGCCTGGGTGCGGTGATCCGCGGCGAGACCGACCACTACGACTTCGTCTGCAACGAGGCCGCGCGGGGCATCGCCGACGTGGGCGCCCAGACCGGCATCCCGTGCGCCTTCGGCGTGCTGACGGTGGACAACATGGACCAGGCGCTGGCCCGCGCCGGCGGGGAGAAGCGCCACACCGGCGAGGAAGCCGCTCGCGCCGCCGTGCGGATGGTCGAGCTGCGCCGCCGGCTCGGCGTCCGGTGAAGGTCAACCTCTACAGCGACACGCAGACCCGGCCGACCGAGGGCATGCGCCGCGCCATGGCCGAGGCTGAGGTGGGCGACGAGCAGCGCAAGCTCGACCCCACGGTCACCCGGCTGGAGCAGCGCGTCGCCGATCTGCTGGGGCACGAGAGCGGGCTGTTCCTGCCCAGCGGGACGATGTGCAACGGCATCGCCTTCCGCCTGCACCTGCGCCCGGGCGGCGACGAGGTGATCCTGGAGCGCACGTCGCATCCCGTGGTGGCCGAGGCCGGCGGGCCGGCCGCCATCTCCGGGGCGATGCTCAACCAGATCGACGGCGACGGCGGGCGCTTCACCGCCGAGCAGGTCGAGGCGGCGATCCGGCAGCCCGACCGCTACCTGCCGCGCTCGCGGCTGGTGTCGGTGGAGCAGACCACCAACCTGGCCGGCGGGCGCATCTGGCCGCTCGAGCAGATCGACGCCGTGCTGGCCACGGCCCGTGCCCACGGCCTGCGTGCGCACCTCGACGGAGCACGGCTGCTCAACGCGGTGGTGGCCTCCGGCGTGAGCGCCGACCGCTACGCCGCGGGCTTCGACACCGCGTGGCTGGACTTCTCCAAGGGACTGGGGGCGCCGGTGGGCGCGGTGCTGTGCGGCTCGCCGGAGCTGATCGAGGAGGCCTGGCGCTACAAGCAGATGTGGGGCGGGGCGCTGCGGCAGGCCGGGGTGCTCGCCGCCGCCTGCCTGTACGCCCTCGACCACCACGTCGAGCGGCTGGCCGACGACCACGAGAACGCCAAGGTGCTCGCCCGCGGCCTGGGCCTGCCGGAGCCCGAGACCAACATCGTCATCGCCGAGCGCGAGGATGCAGGTGAGATGAAGGCCAAGCTCGCCGAGCACGGCGTCGAGACCTCGGTCATAGCCCCGGGGCGGCTGCGCTTCGTTACCCACCTGGACGTGGACCGCGCCGGCGTGGAGCGGGCCATCGAGGTGTTCGCGGCGTGAGGAAGCTCTTCATCACGCTCTCGACGCTGTCGGTCGATCGGGGGTTTCGCTGTGGCGGTGCTGATCTTCGTCCTGGGCCTCGTGCTGGGCTTCGACAACGACAAGTACGGCAAGGTGCCGCTGCCGGGGGAGGGGCGGGTGACGCTGCCCCAGGGCGACGTGACCGTCTACTACGAGGAGCGCAACAGCTTCCCGAGCGGGCTGCTCTCCTACACCGTGCGCTCGGCCGACACGCGGCGGCCCGTGCCGAGCCGGCCGTCGGGCAGCGCCTCCTACGAGATCAACAACCTCGAGGGCACGAGCGTCGACAAGCTGACCGTCCCGCGAGAGGGGGAGTACCTCGTCCGCGGCCGCACGCGCGCGAGCGCCTTCAACCAGCCCGCGCTGACCTTCGGCCCGGGCATGAAGTTCGGGACGATCGCCGTTCGCGCGCTGGCGGCGATCGTGATCGGCCTGGTGCTCTGCGTGCTGTTCGCGCTGCTGGCCCGGGCGTTCAGGCGCAGGCCCACCGCTCGCGACCGTCCCGCCGCCGCACTCCAGCGCGCCCATGGCGGCGTGGCAGATGCCCCAGCCGCCCCCGCCGCCGCCCGCCGGCGGCGACCCCCATCAGGAGATGGCGCAACTGGAGGACGACCGCCGCATGGGCCGCATCGCCGAGGCCGACTACCAGGCCCGGCGCAAGCAGATCCTCGACCGGATCTGATCCGAGGCCCCTTGCTAGCCTCGCCCTGATGCCGAAGGTCTGCTACTCGTGCCAGAAGGGGCCCGCGTTCGGGAACAGCCGCAGCCACTCGATGGTGGCCACGCGCCGGCGCTTCAACCCGAACCTTCAGAAGGTCCGCATCGACGTCGGGGGCACGCCCCGGCGCGAGTACGTCTGCACGCGCTGCCTGAAAGCCGGCAAGGTCTCGAAGGCCGTCTAAAGGCCTCTCGTCGTGCCCGACGAGAGCCTGGTCCGGTTCCGCAGGGTCATCGCTGCGGCGTGCGCTGAGCTCGAGGCCCGCCGCTCCGAGGTCAACGACCTGAACGTCTTCCCCGTCGCCGACGGCGACACCGGGGACAACATGACGATGACGCTGCGGGCGGTGCTCGACGAGCTCGACCGCATGAACGGCCAGCTCATCGACGACTTCGGCCGCGACGAGCTCGTGGCCGCCGTGGCCCGCGCGGCACTGCTGGGCGCCCGCGGCAACAGCGGCGTGATCCTGTCCCAGATCGTGCGCGGGGCGGCCGAGGAGCTCGTCTCGCGCCCGGGCGAGCTGGTGGACCCGGTGCTCGTGGCCGCGGCTTTCGCCCGCGCCGCCGACGCCGCCTACGACTCGGTTCGCGACCCCGCCGAGGGCACGATGCTCTCCGCCACGCGGGCGATGGCCCACCGCATCGCCCACGACCTCGCCCACATGGACACGCCGCGGCTGAATCCGGGGGCCAGCCCCGAGGAGCAGGACGAGCTGCTCGCCGAGGTGCTGGAGCGCGCGCTGGAGGCCGCGGCGGAGGCGGTCGAGCGCGGCCCCGACCAGCTTGCGGTGCTGCGCGAGTCCGGCGTGGTGGACGCCGGGGCCTACGGGCTCACGGTGATCGTGGCCGGCGTGGTGGCCGCGCTCCGGGGCGCCGACAGCGTCGAGCTCGAGCACCAGACCGTCGCCCCGGGCGCGCTGCACCAGCCCCATCACGAGTCGAGCGAGTTTCGCTACTGCACCAACTTCGCGGTCACCGGCGAGGGCCTCCAGGCCCAGGCCTTCGTGCACCGCCTGGAGGAGATGGGCGACTCGGTGCTGGTGGTCGGCGACGAGCGCACGCTGCGCGTCCACGTGCACACCGACGAGCCCGAGCAGGCGGTCGCGCTGTTCGAGCCGGCCGGCGAGGTCTCTCGCCTCGACGTGGCCGACATGCGCGAGCAGATGGCCGACCGCAGCGAGCGCATCGCCGAGGGCGCCGACGCCGACCCGCACGCCGCCTGCGGCGTCCTGGCGGTGGCCAGCGGCGTCGGGATGGTCCGCCTGTACGAGGGCCTGGGGGCCCAGGTGCTGGAGGGCGGCCCGACGATGAACCCTTCGACCTACGAGCTGCTGGCCGGCATCCACGAGGTGCCCGCGCAGGAGGTCGTCGTCCTGCCCAACAGCCCCAACGTGATCATGGCCGCCGAGCGGGCGGCCGAGCTCTCGGAGAAGCCCGCGCGCGTGGTGCCCACCACCGCCGCGCAGGAGGGCCTGGCCGCGCTGCTGTCGTTCGACCCGCGCGAGGACAGCGAGTCCAACGTCGCCGCCGTGGCCGAGGCCACGCGGGGCCTGGCTCTGGGCGGCGTCGCCCCCGCGGCGAAGGACGACGCCCAGGGGCGCTTCTCCAAGGGCGACGCCGTGGGCTACGCCGGCGACGAGCTCGTGGCCTGGGGCGACCCGGGCGAGACCTTCGCGCAGACCGTGCGCCGCGTGGCCGCCGACGCGGAGCTGCTGACCGTCCTGGCCGGCCAGGACGCGCCGCTCGACGAGGACGCGCTCGCCGATCTGGTGCCCGAAGAGGTGGAGCTCGACTACCAGCAGGGCGACCAGCCCGCGTGGTGGTGGCTGCTGTCGGCCGAGTGACGTCGGGCCCTCGGCGGATCATTCTCACATCGCCACCGCGTTCGCCAGCACCGATGAGCTGACGCTCGACGCTGCGCTGCGCTCGCTGCCGCGGCCCAGCCGGCTGAGCGAGCCGGTCACGCTGCGGGGCAAGGCGGGCAAGGCGCTGGAGTCGCTGGGCATCGAGACGGTCGGCGACCTCCTGTGGCATCTGCCGCGCGAGCACTCCGAGCGCGCGGGGCGCAAGGTGGCCGACCTGCGCCCGGGCGAGCGCGCGGCGGTGGCGGTGACCGTCCGGAGCGTCACCACGCGCCCGATGCGCAACCGCCGCGGCCGCCGGGTGGAGGCGAAGGTGGCCGACGAGACCGGCCCGATGCTCGCCGTCTGGTTCAACCAGCCGTGGGTGGCGCGGCGGCTGGGGGAGGGGACCGGCGTGCTGCTCTACGGCAAGCGCCAGGACCGCAACCAGTTCTGGGTCGAGGAGTTCGAGCCGCTCAACGGCGCCGCGCCCGCCCCCGGCACGGGCAAGGTGCCGCTCTACCCGGCCACCGAGGGCATCAGCGCGGCGCAGTTGCGCCAGCTGGTGTGGGACCACCTCGACCGCTTCCGCGACGTGGTGGAGCCGCTGCCCGCCGCCATGCGCGCCGCCGAGCGCCTGCCCGACCGCTACGCGGCGCTGGCCGGCATGCACTTCCCCGACGACGAGGAGGAGGCGGCCGCCGGCCGTGAGCGCCTGGCCCTCGAGGAGCTGCTCCTGCTCCAGCTGGCGGTGGCGGGCCGCCGCCGGCGCCGCCACGAGACCCGGCGGGCGGCGGCGCTGGAGCCCACCGGCGAGCTGGTGGGGCCGTGGGAGAAGACGCTGCCCTTCGAGCTCACCGGCGACCAGCGCAAGGCCACCGAGCAGATCGACCGCGACCTGGCCGGCGAGCGCCCCATGCAGCGGCTGCTGATGGGCGAGGTGGGCAGCGGCAAGACGGTGGTGGCCCTGCACGCGATGCTGCGCGCGGTGGAGAGCGGGCGCCAGGCCGCGCTCATGGCGCCCACGGAGACGCTGGCCGAGCAGCACCTCCTCACCCTCGACCGCCTGCTGGGCGGCGCCGTCCCGATCGAGCTGCTCACCGGGTCGACACCCGCGGGCCGCCGCCGCGAGCTGACCGAGCGCCTGGCCTCGGGCGAGCTGGGCCTGGTGGTCGGCACCCACGCGCTGATCGAGGACCCGGTGCGCTTCTCGGCGCTGGGGCTGGTGGTGGTGGACGAGCAGCACCGCTTCGGGGTGCGCCAGCGCGCGGCGCTCGACGCCAAGGCGCCCGAGGGCCTGGTGCCCCACGCGCTGCACATGACCGCCACGCCGATCCCGCGCACGCTGTCGCTGACCGCCTACGGGGACCTCGAGGCCACCGTCCTGCGCGAGCTGCCGGCGGGGCGCCGGCCGGTGCAGACCCACGTGGTAGACGGCGAGCGCGCCCGCAAGCGCGCCTACGAGCGCATCCGCGAGGAGATCGCCGCCGGGCGGCAGTGCTTCGTGGTCTGCCCCCTGGTGGAGGAGTCCGAGGCCCTGCAGGCCCGCGCGGCCACCGCCGAGTTCGAGCGGCTGAGCCGGACCGAGTTCGCCGACCAGCGCGTGGAGCTGATCCACGGGCAGATGCCGAGCTCGGAGAAGGCGGCCGCGATGGCGTCGTTCGCCGCCGGCGAGGCCGACGTCCTGGTGGCCACGAGCGTCATCGAGGTAGGCATCGACGTGCCCAACGCGACGGTGATGCTGATCGAGGCGGCCGAGCGCTACGGCCTCTCGCAGCTGCACCAGCTGCGAGGCCGGGTCGGGCGCGGCGGCCACGAGTCGATGTGCATCCTGTTCGGCGACCCCAAGCTGCCGCGGCTGAAGGCGATGGCCGACGAGCGCGACGGCTTCAAGCTCGCCGAGATCGACCTGCAGCTGCGCGGCGCCGGGGACGTGCTGGGCACGCGCCAGCACGGGCTGCCCGAGCTGCGCGTGGCCTCGCTGCCCGAGGACGCGCCGCTGCTCGAGCGCGCGACCGAGTGGGCGCACCGCCTGGAGGACGAGGAGGACGAGCTGCTGCGCGACCGCGGTGGCCGAGCGCTTCGGCTCCGAGCTGGACCCGATCGCGGCTTAGACTCGCCCCATGCTCGACCACCTGGGACTCGAGGTCTCCGACCTCGATGCTTCGCGCGAGTTCTTCACCAAGACGCTGGAGCCGCTCGGCGTGGGCCCGATCATGGACGTGCAGGGGGTGGCCTGCGGCTTCGGCGACGGCCGCAAGCCCTGGTTCTGGATCGCCAAGCGCGACCGCGCGGTGTCCACCGACGTGCACGTGGCCTTCGAGGCGCCGGACCGCGCCACCGTCGATCGCTTCCACGAGGCCGCGCTCGCCGCCGGCGGCCGCGACAACGGCGAGCCGGGCAAGCGCGAGATCTACCACCCCGAGTACTACGGGGCGTTCGTCCTCGACCCCGACGGCAACAACATCGAAGCCGTCTGCCACCGACCGGAGTGAGCATGGACCTGCGCGAGGTACAGAAGCCGATCAAGGAGCGCTACCGCTCGGACCCGCAGGCCTCGCTGATCACGCTCACCGCCCGCGGAGGGCAGGCTGACCAGCCGGTCTCCTGCTCTGTCGACCTCGGCCGGGCCATCCAGGCGGCCGAGGCGCACGCCGGCGTCGGCGGGCCGGGGGAGGGGGCGTGCTCTGGCGACCTGCTGCTGGGCGCGCTCGCCGCCTGCGCGCAGATCACCTGCCAGATGGTGGCCGAGGCGATGGGCATCCAGGCCGAGCGCATCGAGACGGTGGTCGGAGGGCGACCTCGACCTCGCCGGCACGCTCGGGACCAACCGCGAGGCGCCCGTCGGGTTCTCGGCGATCCGCCTGCGCTTCGAGGTCGAGGCGCCGGAGGCGAGCGAGGAGCAGCTGCGCTCGCTGATCGAGAAGACCGAGCACTACTGCGTGGTGCTGCAGACGCTCACCGAGCCGCCGCGCATCGAAGCCGAGCTAGTGGCCTAGGGCCGTGCGGGTGGTCGCCGGCGCCTTCGGCGGCCGCCGGCTGCAGGCCCCGCGGGGCGACCGGACCCGGCCCACCGCGGACAAGGTGCGCGAGGCGCTGTTCTCGATCCTCGGGCCGGTCGAGGGGCTGCGCGTCCTGGACCTCTTCGCGGGCTCGGGCGCGCTGGGCATCGAGGCGCTGTCGCGCGGCGCGGCCGCGGCCACGTTCGTGGACAGCTCACCCAAGGCAGTGAGCGCGGTGCGCCGCAACCTCGAGGAGGTGGGCGCCGAGGGCGAGGTCGTCCGTCGCGACGCGCTGCGCTGGCTGGGCTCCGCGGAGGGGCCGTACGACCTCGTCTTCGCCGACCCGCCCTATGATCTGGCCGCCCGCGTGGCGGGCCCTCTGACCCAGCGCCTGCCTGCTCTCCTCTCCCCTGAAGCCCGCATCGTGACCGAGTCCGACAAGCGATCCCCGCTCGAGCTGGGCCTGCCCCTGGTCACCGAGCGCACCTACGGCGACACGAGGATCGCCGTCCACCGTGGCTGAGCGCAACGGCGGCACGGCGCTGTGCCCCGGCTCCTACGACCCGGTCACGTTCGGGCACCTGGACATCATCGGGCGAGCCGCGTCCGTGTTCGACCAGGTGGTGGTCGGCGTCGTCAACCAGCCCGTCCGCAAGCAGAAGACCCTGTTCACGGCCGAGGAGCGGGTGGCGTTCATCGAGGCCGAGGTCGCGGAACTGGGCAATGTGCAGGTGGAAACCTTTAGTACGCTGCTCGTCGATTTCGCTCGAGAGCACGGGGCCAGGGCTATCGTCAAGGGCCTCCGGGCTATCTCGGATTTCGAGTACGAGTTCGAGATGAACCAGCTGAACCGAAAGATGGCCCCCGACATCGAGAGCATCTACCTGATGGCCGCCCCCCAGTTCTCCTTCCTCAGCTCCTCCGGAATCAAGGAGCTGGCCATGTTCGGAGGGGACACGTCGGGCCTCGCGCCGGACGCCGTGGCAGAGGCCTTGCAGGAACGGCTCCAAAAAGAGGGAAACTAGGGACCGCGCATGGACGTTCTAGTCCTCATCGACAAGCTGGATGACACGATCCACAACTCCAAGCCCGTGCCGCTCACGGACCAGGTGCGCGTGGACAAGGAGGAGGTCTACGACATCCTCGACCAGATGCGGGCCACGATCCCCGAGGAGATCAAGCAGGCCCGCTGGATCGTCAAGGAGCGCCAGGAGATGCTCGCCGAGGCCAAGCGCGAGGCCGAGCGCATCGTCAAGGAGGCGCGCGACGAGCAGAACCGCCTGATCGGCGAGGAGGAGATCGTCAAGCAGGCCGAGCGCCAGGCCGAGGACATCGTCGAGGACGCCCGCGCCCGTGAGCGCGAGATCCGCCTGGGCGCCGAGGACTACGCCGACGACATCCTCAACACCCTCGAGGTCAATCTTCAGAAGTTCATCGCCGCCGTCCAGCGCGGCCGCGATCGCCTGCAGGGCCGCGAAGGCGGCGCCGAGGAGGCCGAGACCGCCTCCAGCGGCATCGGGCCCGTAGACGTCCGCTAGACCGAACGTCCACGTCCCCCTTGCGCGGGACGGGGGACCCGGGTTAGGTTCGCCCGCATGAATTCGCGCGCTCGGCTGCTCGTCGTCCTCTTCGTCCTTGCGGCCGTGATGGCGTTGGCCGCCCCGGCCGGCGCCGTGCTCCCGGGCACGAACGGCCGGGTCGTCTTCACCGGGGGGCCCGGTTTCGGCAACGCCAAGCTCTTCCTGCGCACCACCACGAACAGCGTGGGTGGCGGAACCACTACCGGCCCGCTCAATACGGGGCTGACCCTCCAACACCGCCACCCCGCCTGGTCGCCCGACCGCACCAAGATCGTCTTCGCGCACGGCCCGGCCGCTGGGCCGTTCGACCTCTACACCCTCGACCTCACCACGCCGGGCGCGACCGCTCAGAACATCACGAATACCCCGCCGTAAGCGAGGATCGCCCGGCCTGGTCGCCCGACGGGACGCGCATTGCGTACGACAGCGGCGACGACATCTTCGTCCGCCCCGCGAACGGCGGCGGCGCCAGCCGAACCTGACCTCCACGCTCGCCGCCAAGGCGTACAAGGCGGCCTGGACCCCGGACTCCCAGACTCTCTACTACTCGGTCGGGGACCCCAACGTGGCTCCGAACGGCAACACCAACGACGTGAAGCTCTTCAGGCAGCCGGCGAACAACTCGAGCGCGGGAACGCAGTTCCACCACGTCGAGCGGCGCCCACGTGGCGCAGCCAACGATTTCACCCGACGGGACGAAGCTTTGCTACGGGTTCGCTACGGCACCCGGGAACAGCACCAGCCGCATCGTCGTTGCTGCTCCTATCAACGCCCCAGGGACGATCACCCAAGTCGGCAACAGCGGCGTGGGCGACTACAACTGCACCTGGTCGCCGGACGGAACCAAGCTCGCGTTCGCCGAGGGTTACGGGAACAACGGCGAGGTGTTCATGCGGAACTCCAACGGGATCGGCCCGTTCATCGACCTGACCAATACCCCCGGGCAGTTCGAGGGCAACCCCGATTGGGCACCCGACGCCAGGCCGGAGTGCCCCGACAGCACGGTCACCACCACCGTCGGAACGCCCCTCACCTTCACGCCGGAATGCGTCGACACCGGGCCGGCCTACGAGCGGACGACCCCACGCGAGGGCAAGGACAGCGACCCGACCAACGGGACTCTCACCCAGAACGGGGGGCTGGGGCAGCCGTTCACCTACACGCCGAATCCGGGCTTCGTCGGCACCGACAGCTTCCAGATCAAGGCTGCCGACGACTTCGGCTTCGGCAACGGTGTCGCCGACAGGGGCACCGTCACGATCACCGTCAAGCGCAAGCCCACCCCGGGCGGCGGCGAGGTGTTCGACGGCACTGCAGGCAACGACACCATCAACGGCACGCCCGGGCCTGACGTCATCAACTGCGGCGCCGGCAACGACGTCGTGAACGGCGGCGGCGGGGACGACGTCATCAACTGCGGCGACGGCAACGACCAGGTGAACGGCGATGCCGGCAACGACCAGGTCAACGGCGAGGGCGGCGATGACCAGGTCAACGGCAACGACGGCGACGACCAGGTCAACGGCGGCGACGGCGCCGATGTGGCGGCGCGGCGGCGGCGGGAACGACCGCGTCACCGGCGGCAACGACGGCGACCGGGTGAACGGCAACTCGGGCAACGACCGCCTCGGCGGCGACAGCGGACGTGACCGCCTCAACGGCGACTCAGGGCGCGACCGCGTCTCCGGTGGGTCGAGCAACGACCGCGTGAGCGGCGGCTCGGGCAACGACCGGGTCGGCGGAGACAGCGGCAACGACCGCGTCAGCGGCGACTGCGGCAACGACCGCGTCGGACGGGACAGCGGCAACGACCGCGTCGGCGGCGGCTCGGGGAACGACCGCGTTCCGGCGGCCGCGGCAACGACCGCGTCGGCGGCGACTCGGGCCGCGACCGCGTGAGCGGCGACTCAGGACGCGACCGCCTCAACGGCGGCCGTGGCCGGGACCGCTGCAACGGCGGCTCGGGACGCGACCGCGCCCGCAGCTGTGAGCGGAGGTCGCAGGATTCCGTAGGCTGCGGGGCGGCCCGTGCCGTCCTACCTGCACACCTGCTACCGGATCGGCGAGATCGACCGGTCCGTCGCCTTCTACGAGAAGCTCGGCTTCGACGAGCGCGCGCGGATGGACATCGGCAGCGAGGCCGTGAACGTCTTCATGGGCCTCCCCGGCGAGGACCCGGTGCTGGAGCTGACCTACAACCACGGGGTCGACTCCTACGACCTGGGCACGGGCTACAACCACATCGCCCTCGCCGTCGAGGACCTCGACGGAACGCTCGAGGGCCTGGCCGGGGACGGCATCGAGCCCGAGAAGCCGCCCTACCGGCCCGGCGGCCGCACCGAGGGCCCGCGGATCGCGTTCGTCCGCGACCCCGACGGCTATCGCGTAGAGCTGATCGAGCGCGGGTAGCCTCAGCCCCATGGGGGCGAGGACGGAGACCTTCGACCTCGGTCAGCTGAGGCTGTCCTCCGGCGAGGGCCGCCGGCTCGAGCTCGACGTGCCGCTCGAGGACTTCGACTTCGGCGGTCAGAGCTACACGTCGACAGGGCAGCGAGGTGCCGGTGCTGCTCGACGTGGCCCGCACCGTCCACGGCTGGTCGCTGCGCCTGCGGGCGGAGGTGGGCCTGGAGGGCCCGTGCATGCGCTGCCTCGAGCCCGCCTCGGAGACCGTGGAGGTGGACGCCCGCGAGATCGACCAGCCCGGCGGCGGCGAGGATCTGCGCTCGCCCTACCTCGAGGAGGACGAGCTGGACCTGATGGGGTGGCTGCGCGACGCCACCGCGCTCGCCCTGCCGGCCCAGATCGTCTGCCGCGAGGACTGCCTGGGCCTCTGCGGGGTGTGCGGCGAGAACCTCAACGAGGCCGGGCCCGATCACGCCCACGAGCGCGAGCCCGATCCGCGCTGGGCGGCGCTGCGCGAGCTGAAGCTAGACTGATCGGCCGCTATGGCCGTCCCCAAGCAGCGACAGTCCCACTCGCGCACCAACAAGCGCCGCTCGCAGCACAAGGCTGAGGTTCCGAGCCTCCGCCACTGCCCGCGCTGCCACTCGCCGCGCCTTCCTCACCGCGTCTGCCCGAACTGCGGCACCTACGCGGGCCGCGAGGTCGTGGTGCAGGGCGCCGACACCCCCGACGAGTAGAGCGGCGGCGCGGTGATCGCGCTCGACGCCAACGGAGCCGACGGCGGCCCGTCGACCGTGTCCGAGGGCGCGGCGCGCTCGGACGAGGAGGTTCTGCTGTTCGGGCCCGAGGAGAGCATGGGCGAGCCCGGCGCCCGCGTGCACATCGTGGACGCCCCCGAGAAGATCTCCGGCGGCGAGGAGCCGGTGAAGGCCGTTCGCTCCCGCCCCGACGCCTCCATCGTCCAGGCCGCGCGGGCCGTCGGAGAGGGCCGCGCCGACGGGCTGGTCTCCGCCGGCACCACCGGTCCCACGCTCGCCGCGGCCACGCTGAGCATCAAGCGCATCAAGGGAGTCCACCGGCCGGCGCTCGCCGTCCTGCTGCCGATCCCGGGCGGCCAGGTGCTCCTGCTGGACTGCGGCGCCAACGTCGAGGTGCGTCCCGAGCACCTCGTCCAGTTCGCCTACATGGGCGCGGGCTTCATGGAGGCGGTGATGGGGGTCGAGCGGCCGTCGGTCGGCCTGCTGTCGGTGGGCGAGGAGCAGGGCAAGGGCACGCCCGACGTGCTGGAGGCGGGCGAGCGCCTCACGGGCGGCTCGCTCAACTACGTGGGCAACGTGGAGGGTTTCGACCTCACCGAGGCGACGGCGCAGGTGGTGGTGACCGACGGCTTCACGGGCAACGTGGCCCTCAAGGTGCTCGAGGGGGCGTCGAAGACGGTCCTCCGCGCTATCCGGGACGCGATCAAGGGCAGTCCGCTGGCCACTGCGGGCGGCCTGTTGATCCGGGGTCGCGTGGGGAAGCTTCGCGCTCGGATCGACCCCGAGGAGGTGGGCGGAGCGATCCTCCTGGGGCTGCGAAAGCCGGTGGTGGTGGCCCACGGCTCGTTCGGGGCCCACGGCATCGCCAACGCGGTCCGTCTGGCCCAGCGCGCGGCCGACGAGCGCATGGTCGAGCGCACCGCCGAGACGCTCTCCGCGGCCGGGGCCCTGCGGTCCGCACCCACTGTTAGCGTCGCCAGGCCGTGAATCGCGAGGAGGTACTCGAGCGCATACGCGCCCACCTGGCCGAAGAGCTCGAGGTCGATCCGGCCGTGCTCACGGAGGGGACCCGCTTCAAGGAGGACCTGGAGGCCGACTCGCTCGACCTGGTCGAGCTCGTGGTGGAGCTGGAGGACAACTACGGCATCCGCATTCCCGACGAGGAGGCGGCGCGGATCCTGACCGTGGGCCAGGCAGCGGACTTCGTGTCGGCCCATGCCGGAGCGGTCGAGTCCTGAGCAGGGGTCGCTGGAGGACCTCCTCGAGGCGCTGCCCGAGGACCTGTACGCCCAGGCCTTCACCCACGCCTCGTGGGCCGAGCACCGGGCCGAGTCCTACGAGCGGCTCGCATTCCTCGGAGACGTCGTGCTGAGCCTGGCCGTGTCCACCGACCTGATGCCGCGCTTCGAGCGCTACGGCGCAGGGCGGCTCACCAAGGTGCGCGCCCAGGCGGTCAGCGGTCCCGCCTGCGCGCAGGTGGCGCTGGACCTCGACGTGCCGCGCCGGCTCACGGAGGCCGCTCCGCAGGGCCTCGGGCGCGGGGCCGCGGTGCTGGTCGATTCCGAGCGCGTCCTGGCCTCGATCTGCGAGGCGATCATCGGCGCGGCCTACCTGGCCTTCGGCGTCGAGCGCACCGCCCCGGCCGTGGTCGAGGCCTTCAGGCCCGCGGTGCAGGAGGCCCTGGACCACCCCGAGGACTACAAGTCCCAGCTCCAGGAGCGCCTGGCCCAGCGCTCGGAGCGGGTCCTGTACCGGACGGTGGAGGAGAGCGGCCCGGCCCACGACCGCCTGTTCGCGGTGGTGGCCGAGGTCGACGGACACGAGGTCGGCCGCGGCGAGGGCAGGACCAAGAAGGCGGCCGAGCAGGAGGCCGCTGCCGCCGCCCTGGAAGGGCTAAGCGAGACGTGATGTCGAGCAGCCGCCTCAGAGCGCGGGGCTGGATGCCCCGCGGAGGTAATTCCTAGATGCACCTGCGCTCGCTCACCCTCAAGGGCTTCAAGTCGTTCCCGCACCGCACCCGGCTGGAGTTCGCCCCGGGCGTGTCGGTGGTCGTCGGCCCCAACGGCTCGGGCAAGTCCAACGTCACCGAGGCCGTGCTGTGGGCGCTGGGCGAGCAGAGCCCGCTCGCGGTCCGCGGCCAGACGATGAAGGACGTGATCTTCGCCGGCGGCCACGGGCTGTCGTCCTCGTCCAGCGCCGAGGTCGAGGTGGTGATCGACAACTCGGACGGCTCGCTGCCCGTGGACTTCTCCGAGATCTCGATCGTCCGCAAGCTGGACCGCGAGGGTGAGGGCGAGTACCGCCTCAACGGAGCGCGCTGTCGCCTGGTCGACGTCGTGGAGGTCCTGTCCGACTCCGGCCTGGGCAAGGAGATGCACTCGGTCGTGTCCCAGGGCAAGGTCGAGACGATCATCCACTCGCGCCCGCGCGACCGGCGGCTGATGATCGAGGAGGCCGCCGGGCTCGGCAAGCACCGAAAGCGCCGCCGCCGCGCCCAGCTGAAGCTGGAGCGAACGGAGGAGAACCTCTCGCGGGCGCTCGACGTGGAGCGCGAGGCCAGGTCGCGCCTGCGGCCGCTCAAGCGCCAGGCTGAGGCCGCCGAGCTGCACCAGCGCCTCGAGCGCCAGTCGCTGGAGGCGCGCATGGAGCTGGCCCGCGAGCGCTCGCGCGCGATGCGCCTGAAGCTGGCCGAGGCGGAGCAGCGCGCCGGCTCGGCCCAGGAGGAGCGCGCGGAGGCCGAGCGGCTGCTTGGTGGCGTCGCCTCCCGGCGCGAGCAGGCCGAGGAGGCCTTCGCCGCGCACACCCGCACCCGCGAAGAGCTGCAGTCGCGCCTGTACGCCGCCCGCTCGGCCGCCGAGCGGATCGGCCTGCGCCTGGAGCGGGCGGGCGACCAGGAGCGGGCCGCGCAGGAGGGCGCGGAGCGCCGCCGCCAGGCGCTGGCCGCCGCCGAGGAGGCGCTGGCCACCGACAGCGGCGCCGGGCAGGTGGCCGAGCGCATCGCCGGCCTGGAGCGGGAGCTGGCTCAGCTCGAGGAGGGCCGCGCCGAGCGCCTTCGCGCCGCCCTGGCCGAGCTTGAGTCGAAGCTCGCCGGCGAGCGCGCCGAGCACGAGCGCCTGGGCGCGATCTCCGCCGAGCGCCGGGAGGCGCTGGAGCGCGCCGAGATCGACGCCGAGACCGCCCGCCGGACCCGCCGCGAGGCCGAGGCCGCGGTGGAGTCCGCGCGCGCCGGCGCGGCGCGGGTGGGAAGCGACCTCGCGGCCGTCAACCAGTTCCTGCGCGCTGCCGGACCGCGGACCGACGGACCCACGCTCGCCGACGGCCTGCGCGTCCGCCCGGGCCTCGAGGCCGCGCTCGCCGCCGCCCTGGGCCCGCGACTGTCCGCCTCGGTGGTGGAGGACGTGGCCGCAGGCCAGCGGCTGCTCGACCGCGCCGGCGAGCGCGGAGGACTCGCGCTGGTCGCCGGGGGTGGCGCGGCGACGGGAGACAGGCCCCCGCCGGCCGCGGGCGCCACGCCGTTGCTGAGCTGCGTCGACCCCACCCCCGAGCTGCAGGAAGTCGCCCAGCGGCTGCTGGACGGCGTCTGGCTGGTCGACTCGCTCGACGCGCTTCCGAGCTCGTTCGCGGGGTTGGCCGTCACGGCCGCCGGACGGTCTCTCGACGGACGCAGCGGCGAGCTGGCCCAGGCGCCCGCGGGGGGCGCCGAGCGGGTGCTCGAGGAGCGCAACCGCCGCGAGGAGCTGGTGGCCGCCTCGCAGAGCGCCGCCGCGGCCGAGGCCGAGGCCCGCGCGGTGGCCGAGGGCGCTGCCGGCGCGGTCAAGACCGCCGACGCCGCTCGTGAGGAGGCGGACGTCGCGCTGCGTCGCGCGCTGCGCGACGAGCAGGGCGCGGCCGAGGCCGTCGAGCGCAGCGAGTGGTTGATCTCGCGCCGCCGTCAGGCGCCCGACGAGGGCCCCGAGGCGGTGCGGGCCGCCGAGCTGGCCGCCGAGGTCCGCGCGGAGCGCCGGCTGGCCGAGGAGGCCGAGCGCCGCCGGGCGAAGCTCGTGTCCGACACCGAGCGCCTGCGGGCCGGGATCGAGCGCCACGAGACCCTGGGGCGCGACGCCGCCCAGGCGAAGACCGCCCTGGCCGACGCCCGCGAGGCGGTATCCGAGCGTCGCGACGCCCTGGAGGCCGAGCTGCGCGAGGGCGCCGCCGCCGGCGAGGAGACCGCCGCCGCGCTGCGGGCCCTGGCCCACGAGGAGGCCGAGCTGCAGGGCCGGCTCAAGCGGGCCGGCGAGGCCCTGGTGTCAGCCGAGGTGGCCGCCCAGCAGGTGCGCGACGCCGCCGCCGAGGCCGAGAACGAGCTCCGGGAGCTGGCCGGGAAGCTGGGCCTGGAGCCCGAGCCCGCCGAGGAGCCGCTGACGGACGAGCGCGCCGAGGAGCTGCGCGCCCGGGTCGAGCGTCTGGCGAAGCGGCGCGAGCAGCTGGGGCCGGTCAATCCGCTGGCCGGCCAGGAGTATGAGGAGGCCGTGGCCCACGTCGAGGAGCTCGAGGGCCAGCGCTCGGACCTGGAGAACGCCCTGGCCGAGCTGGAGAGCCTGATCAAGGAGACCGACCGCCGGATCCGGACCAGCTTCGAGGAGACTTTCGAGGCCACCGCGCGCAACTTCGAGGAGGTCGTCCAGCACCTCTTCCCCGGCGGGCGCGGGCGCCTGCGCCTGGTGCACCCCGACGGGCCGCGGCCCGTGCTCGGGGGCGAGGAGGCCCCAGAGGGCGCCGAGCAGACCGACGATGAGCAGGCCGAGCCCGCCGAGCCCGGAGTGGAGGTGGAGGTGACCCCCGCGGGCAAGGCCATGAAGCGGCTGTCGCTGCTCTCAGGCGGAGAGAAGTCGCTTGTGGCGCTGGCCTTCATGTTCGCCGTCTTCCTGGCGCGGCCGTGCCCCTTCTACATCCTCGACGAGGTCGAGGCCGCGCTCGACGACCTCAACATCGATCGCTTCCTCCAGCTGGTTCGCCGCTACAGCGACCGGGCGCAGTTCATCGTCGTCACCCACCAGAAGCGCACGATGGACGCGGCCGACTGCCTCTACGGGGTCAGCATGGGCGGCGACGGCGTCTCGCGCGTGGTGTCTCGCAAGCTCGAGGAGGGCGTGCAGGCTTTGCCCGACGAGCCCGCCGCCGGCGCCGCCTAGCCCCGCGTGATCACCACGGTGGAGGTCGATGTGCAGGCGCGCGTTGACACGCTCGTGCGTGCCGCGCCCGGCGGGGAGGAGCGCCGGCGCACTGAGTACCTGGGCACGGCCTGGTTCGACGGCCGCCCGCAGGTGGACGGCTACTACCTCCGGCGTGCCGTCGATGCGCCGAAGGGGATCCGGGTGCCGATGATCGACACCGCCGTGTTCGTGCCCGACAGCCTGCCCTACGCTCGCGAGCGCCTTGGCGACGCGGAGCTCAACGTCTCGACCGCCCTGCAGGCCACCGGCCAGGGCGGGGCGATCCTGCGGGCGACGGCCTCGTTCGCCGACGACCCCTCCGGCGCACCCTCGTGGATCCAGCTGCGGTTCGAGGCCTACGGCCCGTGGCCGTTCGGGATCGCCTACCGCGTGGTGGCGCTCACCGCGCCCGACGCGGCCCCCTGAGGGCGGTCGACATGCGTGACTGGCGCGACTTGTTCGTGACGGGCGAGCCCGCGCCCGAGGGGGCTTCCGCTGAAGAGGAGCAGCCCGAGGAGCGCGGCGGCTTCTTCCGCCGCCTGCGCGAGAACATGAGCAAGACGCGGGAGGCGCTCGGCGCCGAGCTGCAGGCCACGATGTTCGAGTCGCTCGACGACGAGGCGTTCGAGCACCTCGAGGAGACGCTCATCTACGCCGACGTGGGCGCGCCCACCACCGCCACGATCGTCGAGCGGCTGGAGGGCGAGGCCGGCTCGGGTGAGCTGCAGAGCGGGGAGGACCTGACGCGGCGCCTGCGCGAGCTGCTGGCCGACACCGCCCGCTTCGACGACGACACCGTCGACCTCACCCCTCAGCCGACCGTGATCCTCATGGTCGGGGTCAACGGCAGCGGCAAGACCACGACGATCGGAAAGATCGCCTGGCACCTGCGCCATGAGCTGGGCAAGACGGTGATGCTGGCCGCCGGCGACACCTTTCGCGCCGCCGCCGCCGAGCAGCTCACCGAGTGGGCCCGGCGCGCGGAGGGGGACATCGTGCGCGGTGAGGCCGGCTCGGACCCCGGCGCCATCGCCTTCGACGCCATCGAGGCCGCCAGGGCGCGCGGGGCGGACGTGGTGATCATCGACACCGCCGGGCGCCTGCACACCCAGCAGCACCTGATGGACGAGCTGCGCAAGGTTCGCAAGGTGATCGAGAGCCGCCTGCCGGGCGCGCCCCACGAGACGCTGCTGACCATCGACGCCACCACGGGCCAGAACGGCCTGCGCCAGGCGATGCTCTTCCGCGAGGCGGTGGAGGTCGACGGGATCGTCCTGACGAAGCTCGACGGCACCGCCAAGGGCGGCATCGCGCTGGCGATCGCCCAGGAGCTCGGGGTGCCGGTGAAGCTGATCGGCACCGGGGAGGCGCTGGAGGACCTGCGCCCTTTCGACCCCGACGACTTCGCCCGGGCCATTCTCGAGCCGTAGGATCGACCTGTGGAGGAGTGGGTCTTCTGGATGGTTGCGGCGGGTCTGTTCGCCGTGGGGGAGATCTTCACGATGGGCTTCTTCCTGGCCCCGGTGGCGATCGCCGCGGTCATGGCCGCGGCCGCCGCGCTGGTCGGGGCCGGCCTGGCGCTCCAGGTGCTGGTGTTCATCGTGATCACGGCCGCCTCGCTGGCGATCCTGCGCCCGGTGGCGCGGCGCCACCTGCGCACGCCGGCGCAGATCCGCACCGGGACAGCGGCGCTCGTGGGACGGCCGGCGACGGTGCTGGAGCGGGTCGACGCCGACGGCGGCTCGGTCAAGCTGGCGGGCGAGGTGTGGAGCGCCCGGGCGTTCGACGAGGATCACGTGTTCGAGCCCGGACAGCGGGTCGAGGTGCTGAAGATCGAGGGCGCGACCGCCCTCGTCCACGAATAGGAGAAGAGAGATGGCCGAGCTGATCGTCCTGGGCGTGCTGGCGCTGGTGGTGTTGATCACCCTCGCGCGCAGCATCCGAATCGTGCCGCAGGCACGCGCCGGAATCGTCGAGCGCCTGGGCCGCTACCAACGGACGCTGGACGCCGGGCTGGCGCTGGTGATCCCGTACGTGGACCGCGTGCGGCCGCTGATCGACCTGCGCGAGCAGGTGGTCTCGTTCCCGCCCCAGCCGGTGATCACCGAGGACAACCTCGTGATCAACATCGACACGGTCATCTACTTCCAGGTGACCGACCCCAAGGCCGCCTCGTACGAGATCGCCGACTACATCGCCGGCATCGAACAGCTGGTGGTCACGACGTTGCGCAACGTGATCGGCGGCATGAACCTGGAGGAGACCCTGACCTCGCGCGACAAGGTCTCCGGCGCGCTGCGGGTGGTGCTCGACGAGGCCACCGGCCGCTGGGGCATCCGGGTGAACCGGGTCGAGCTCAAGGCGGTCGACCCGCCGGAGTCGATCCAGGAGGCCATGGAGAAGCAGATGCGCGCAGAGCGCGACCGCCGCGCGGCCATCCTCACCGCCGAGGGCGTCAAGCAGTCACAGATCCTCACCGCCGAGGGCGAGAAGCAGTCGGCGATCTTGCGCGCCGAGGGCTGGCGGGAGTCGCAGATGCTGACCGCCGAGGGCGAGGCCAAGGCGATCGAGACCGTGTTCGACGCCATCCACCGCGGCGACGCCGACCCCAAGCTGCTGGCCTACCAGTACCTCCAGGTGCTTCCGAAGATCGCCGACGGCGACGCCAACAAGGTCTGGATCGTGCCCAGCGAGATCACCCAGGCGCTGGGCAACATCGGCTCGATCGTTCCCAAGCCGGACGACCCGCCGCGTGGCTGACATACCGCTGCCGCCGGAGGAGCTGGCGGCGCGCGTCGGGGTCCCCGACCACGGGGACGTGCTCAAGTCCTACGTGGAGCTGGGCGAGCACGCGCGCCAGACGATCCTCGAGACGCTGCCCGACGACTGGACCCCGAAGGGCAAGCGCGTCCTGGACTTCGGCTGCGGCGCGGGCAAGGTGCTGCGCCACTTGGTCGACGACTGGTCGGAGGCCGAGCTCGAGGGCTGCGACATCGACCGGGCCAGCATCGAGTGGCTCGAGGCCAACATGTCGCCGCAGGTGCACGCCTTCGTCAACGGGGATAAGCCGCCGCTGCAGGGCACCCCGGACGGGCGCTTCGACCTCGTGCTCGCCATGTCGGTGTTCACCCACCTGACCGACTACTCGCTGGCCTGGCTCGCGGAGCTGCACCGGATCCTGTCCGACGACGGCCTGGTGATCGCGAGCTTCCTGGGCCGTGAGGCCTACGACGTCTACGCCGAGGGCGGCTGGGACGACAGCAAGATCGGAATGAACGTCGTCCACTACGGCCAGAGCTGGGACCTCGGCGGACCCACCGTCTTCCACTCGGAGTGGTGGCTGCGCGAGCACTGGGGCCGCGCGTTCGAGATCGTCTCCCTGCGCGACGGCCGGGCCAGCGGGGACCACGGCATCGTGCTGCTGCGCCGCAAGCCCGGGTCGGTCGGACGCGGACGCGCTGGCCCAGGTCTCCGACGACCCGCGCGAGCTCTCGGCGCTGCAGTTCCAGGTGCGCCAGCTCTTCGGCGAGACAGCCGAGCTGCGCAAGCAGCTGCCCGAGTCCTCGGGCAGCGTCCGGGCGCGCCTGCGCAGGCGCCTCTCGCGCTAGCCTCGGCTGACCGTGCTCGAGACGCTCTCCGACCGCCTTCAGTCCGCGCTCGGCGACGTTCGCTCGCGCGGTCACCTCACCGAGGACGACGTGGCCAAGGCCATGCGCCAGGTGCGCCTGGCGCTGCTCGAGGCCGACGTCAACTTCAAGGTGGTCAAGCAGTTCACCTCGGCGGTGAAGGACCGCGCCACCGGCCAGGAGGTGCTCGACGCCCTCAACCCCGGCCAGCAGGTCGTGAAGATCGTCTCCGAGGAGCTGACCGAGCTGATGGGCGGCGCCGGCGGCCGCGACCTCGCCATGGCGAGCGGGAAGGGCCCGACGGTGATCCTGATGGCCGGCCTGCAGGGCTCGGGCAAGACCACCGCCTGCGGCAAGCTCGCCCGCCACCTGCGCGAGGAGAAGGGGCTCGACGTGGCCGTGGCGGCGTGCGACGTCTACCGCCCCGCGGCCGTGGACCAGCTGATCAAGGTCGGCGACCAGGCCGGCGCGACCGTCTACCAGCAGGGCACCGACCGCGATCCCGTCGACATCGCCGAGTGGGCCTTGGGGCAGGCCAAGGCCGACGGCCGGGACGTGCTGATCGTCGACACCAGCGGCCGCCTGCACGTGGACGCCGAGCTCATGGAGGAGCTCGCGCGGGTCAAGAAGCGCACCAAGCCGCACGACGTCCTGCTGGTCGTGGACGCGATGACCGGCCAGGACGCGGTCAACGTGGCCGAGCAGTTCGCCGACACCGCCGAGTTCGACGGCGTGATCCTCACCAAGCTCGACGGCGACGCCCGCGGCGGCGCCGCGCTGTCGGTGAAGGCGATCACCGGCAAGCCGATCCTCTACGCCTCCACGGGCGAGAAGCTCGACGCCTTCGAGCGCTTCCACCCCGACCGCATGGCCCAGCGGATCCTCGGCATGGGCGACGTGATGACCCTCGTCGAGAAGGCCGAGAAGCAGATGGACGAGGACAAGGCGGCCGAGCTCGAGCGGAAGATCCGCAAGCAGGAGTTCACGCTCGACGACTTCCTCGAGCAGATGCACCAGATGCGCAACATGGGGCCGCTGACGAACCTGCTGAAGATGATTCCCGGGATGGGGGCCCAGCTGGGCAACCTCAACGTGGACGAGCGCGAGCTGGATCGCCTGCAGGCGATCATCACCTCGATGACGCCCGAGGAACGGGCCAACCCGTCGATCATCGACGGCTCGCGCAGGCGCCGGATCGCCCGCGGGTCAGGCACCTCGGTGCAGGCCGTCCGGCGCCTGGTCGACCAGTTCGGTCAGATGAACAAGATGATGCGCCAGATGCAGAAGGGCAACATGGGCGCCCTGTCGCAGCTGGTCGGCGGCCGCTAACCTCACTCGGCTCAATGCCCGTCCGCGTACGACTCACTCGAGTAGGCAGCAAGAAGAACCCGATCTGGCGGGTTGTGGTGGCCGATGGCCGCTCCCCGCGCGACGGGCGCTTCATCGAGACCGTGGGTCATTACAACCCGCAGACGCAGCCCTCGACGATCGTGCTCGACCGCGAGCGCCTGGACCACTGGATCGAGCGTGGGGCCCAGCCCTCGCCCACGGTCAAGAAGCTGATGCGCGCGCCAGACACCCCGGTCCCCGGGGACAGCAGCGCGGCCACCGAGCCGGTGCAGGAGCCGGCCGAGCCCGAGGCGGAAACCGCCGCCGGCGAGCCCGAGGCCGCCGAGCAGACCGAGCCGGCCGAGGGCGTCCCCGCAGGGGCCGAAGCCCCCTCGGACGACTCCTGACGCCCCCGCGGCGCTAGCCTCGCGCTCGTGGAGGAGCTGCTCGCCAGCCTGGCGCGCTCGCTGGTCGACGACCCCGAGGCCGTCGACGTCGAGTCGTTCGAGGAGGACGACGGGACTGTCGTGCTCGAGCTGCACGTGGCGCCCGACGACACCGGCAAGGTGATCGGCCGGGGCGGTCGCACCGTGGCAGCGCTGCGCACCGTGATGAAGGCCGCCGCGGTGCGCGAGGAGCGCCGGGTCCTCGTCGACGTGGTCGATTGACCGCGGTCTCGGCCGGGCGGATAGGGAAGCCCCACGGGCGAGATGGCAGCTTCTGGCTCGATGGCGCGGGCGAGCGACCGGCGGAGGGCGACGAGGTCGAGGTCGCGGGGTCCCGGTCGCGCGTGCTGCGCAGTGACGGGACCGACGAGCGGCCGCTGCTGAGGCTCTCGGGCCTCGAGCACCGCGAGGCGGTCGCCGCCCTGCGGGGCGCGGAGATCTTGATCGAGGCCGACCTGGACGAGGACGAGTGGTTGGCCGGTGATCTCGTGGGCTGTTCCGTGCCCGGGTTCGGCTCGGTGTCGCGGGTCCTCGACGGCCCCACCTGCGCGCTGCTCGAGCTGGAGGACGGCACGCTGGTGCCCCTCGTCGGCGATGCCGTGAGCCGTGTGGACGTCGAGGCGCGCGTCATCGAGGTCGATCGCGAGTTCCTGGCCCGGTGAGGATCGACGTCTTCACCCTGTTCCCGGACTGGTTCGGCTGGTTCACCTCCCAGCGCCACGTGCGCAACGCCCTCGAGGGGGACCTGGAGTTCGAGGCCGTGGACCTGCGGGCCACCACGCCGCTGGGCGCCGGGCAGGTCGACGACACCCCGTACGGGGGCGGCGCGGGCATGGTGATCCGCGTGGACGTGGTCGAGGCCGCGCTGGAGGCGCGCTACGGACCCGGCCCGCGGGGGCGCGTCGTGGCGCTGGCCGCCGGCGGGCGCCGGCTCGACGACGCGCTGGCCGCCGAACTGGCCGCCGAGCCGCAGCTCACGCTGCTGTGCGGGCGCTACGAGGGCTTCGACGAGCGGGTCCACGAGCACCTCGCGGACGACGTGGTGTCCATCGGCCCGTACGTGCTGGCCGGCGGCGAGCTGGCGGCGATGGTGGTCTGCGACACCGTCATCCGCAAGTTGCCCGGCGCGTTGGGCCATGCCGACAGCGCGCTCGAGGAGTCTTTCAGTCCCGCCCTGGAGGGCGCTCCGGAGTACCCGCACTACACGCGCCCGGCCGAGTGGCGGGGGCACGGCGTCCCCGAGGTGCTGCTGTCCGGGGACCACGCCCGAATCAGGGAATGGCGCCTGCAGCAGGCCCGTTCGCGGCTCTGAGCGGTCGCTACCATTCGCCGTCGCGAGACGGCCCGCGCCCACTCGCTTCCTCCCCTCATGAGCAGCGTGATCGACAGCATCGAGCGTGCCCAGCTTCGAAAGGTTCCGTCCTTCGAGGCGGGCGACCGCGTGCGCGTTCACTTCCAGGTGGTGGAGGGCAGTCGGCGCCGTACTCAGGTGTTCGAGGGCACCGTCCTCAAGCGCCAGGGATCGGGCGCCCGCGAGACCTTCACGGTCCGCAAGCAGTCGTTCGGCGTGGGGGTGGAGCGCACGTTCCCCGTCCACTCGCCGAAGATCGAGCAGATCGAGGTCGCCAGCCGCGGCGATGTCCGCCGGGCCAAGCTCTATTACCTGCGCAAGCGCGTCGGGCGCGGTGCCCGCGTCCGCGAGCGCCGCTTCACCGCCGAGGAGCTCCAGGAGGGCGTCATGCCGCCAGCGGAGGAGCCGCTGAGCGAAGAGGCGGCCGCCGGGCTGCAGGAGGAGGCCGCCGAGGTCTCCCAGGCGGAGGCGGAAGCGGCTGAGGCCGAGGCCCCCGAGACCGCTGAGGCTTCTGAGGCCGCTGAGGCTGCGCCGACCGAGGACGCGCCCCAGGCCGAGGCTGCCGAGGAGGCGCCCGCCGACGAGCCCGCCGGAGATGACGAGTCGTCCGATTCCGATGCCGGCGAGGAATCCGGCTCGGGCGGGCCGGCCGCGTAGCCGAGCCCTCCGGGCGACGCTTTGGCATCTACTCAGCAGCAGAGCGGGCGAAGCTCGCTCATCGAGCTCGTCACGATCGTCGGGCTCGCGCTTGGGCTCTTCCTGATCATCCAGGGCTTCCTGGTCAAGCCGTTCCGCATCCCGAGCGAGTCGATGGTCCCGACGCTCAGCGTGGGCCAGCGCGTGCTGGTGGACCGCGTCAGCTTCCGCTTCGGAGACCCCGAGCGCGACGACGTGGTGGTCTTCAAGCCCCCGGCGGGCGCCGACGACGACGAGTCCGGCGAGGCCCGCTGCGGCGCTCCCCGGGTGGAGGGGGCGGCCTGCTCGCGCCCGACGCCCCAGCGCTCCGATACCAACTTCATCAAGCGAGTCGTGGGACTGCCCGGCGACAAGCTGAAGGTGATCGACAACCGCGTCTACATCAACGGCCGCCGGCAGGCCGAGCCGTTCATCGCGCGCGACGCCGGCTGCGACGACCTCTGCAACCTCCCGCGCGAGATCGAGATTCCCAGGGGCAACTACTTCATGATGGGTGACAACCGCGGCGCCAGTTTGGACAGCCGGGCGTGGGGCCCCGTTCCCAAGAAGTGGATCATCGGCCAGGCCTTCGCCACCTACTGGCCGCCGGGCAAGATCGGCACCCTCTAAGCCGCAACTAGCGGCCTCGGAGCGGGTCATCGCGTCCCCGCCCGCCGCCGGTCGCCGTACCATCGGCCGCGATGGCGGCCACCGACACCACCAAGCCGGCACCGCGGCGCAGGCGCCGCAGCAACCGGCCGCGCGGCCGCAAGCTCTTCGCCTTCGACCGCGAGCAGGGCTCGCGCTTCGTCGCAGGCGCCGATGAGGCCGGCCGGGGGTCGCTGGCCGGCCCGCTGGTCGCCGCGGCCGTGCTGTTCGACCTCGAGCGGCTGACGCTGAGCGACCGCCGGGCGCTCGCCCGCCTCAACGACTCCAAGCAGCACACCGAAGCGGGGCGCGAGGAGCTCTATCCGCTCGTACTGCGGGCGGCCGCCAAGGCGACGGTGGTCAGCCGCTGCGTGCGGCGTATCGACAGCTTCGGGCTTCACAAGTCCAACCTGGACGCGCTGCGCTCCGCTCTCATGGCGGTGTCGTGTGAGGGGACGGTCTGCCTCGTGGATGGCTTCCGCTGCGGGGAGCTGCCCTACGAGCAGCGGGCGGTGGTCGACGGCGACTGCCGCTCCGCGGCCATCGCCGCTGCCTCGGTGCTGGCCAAGGTGACGCGAGACCGCTACATGCGCCGTGCCGCCGAGCGTCACCCCGGGTGGGATTTCGAGACGAACGTCGGCTACTCCACACCGGAGCACCGCGCCGCGATCAGAGAGAACGGGATCTCGCCTCTGCACCGGGTCTCGTTCCAGTCGATCGCCTACCAGCAGCTGGCGCTCGAGGGCTAGGCCGCGCGGCTGCACTCCGGGCGCGAACGGTGTCCACCCTCCGAAGTAGGTCGTCAGGCGGCTGAGCGTTTTTTCGAGGGATGTACGCCCTTCACGCACCCGGGCTAGGCGCGCTCAACGTCAAAACGCCGCCTCCACGTGGTCGAGCTCGACGAGCCGGCCATGGCGGTCGAGCGTGATCCCGATCGCGTCGAAGCGGATCTCGGGCGGCTTGGGCGCAGATGCCCCGCGCTCGGCCAGCCACTGCCGGGCCATGCGCCGGACCTGACCCCGCTTGGCGCTGCCGACGGCGGCCAGCGGCCCGATCCCGCGCGTGCGGCCGACCCGCGCCTTGACCTCGCAGAACACGAGGCTCCGCCGGTCGGCGACGACCAGGTCCAGCTCGCCGTAGCGGGTGCGGAAGTTGCGATCGACCACCGAGTACCCGCGCGCCTGAAGGTGCTCGCAGGCGAGCGCCTCTCCGAACTGGCCCAGTCGCTGGCGGTGGTCCGGATTCATGGGCGGCGAAGCTAGACCGGCCCACGTGACAGGTGGGTTGCGACGGTTACGGCTCAGCTACAACCGCGCTTGGTGCAGAGCTGTAACGCAGTTCTCCCACCCGCAACCTGCGTCGACCTAGCTTGGCCGCCGTGCTCGCAGCAGTCACCACCTTCGCGCTCGACGGCATCGGCAGCCGCGAGGTCACGGTCGAGGTCGATGCTCGCCGCGGCCTCCCGACGTTCACCCTGGTGGGCCTGGCTGACCGTGCCGTGCGGGAGTCGCGCGAGCGCGTGCGCGCGGCGATGCTCAACTCCGGCCTGGAGTACCCGCAGCAGCGGCTCGCGGCCAACCTCGCGCCCGCGCACGTGCACAAGCACGGGGCCAGCTTCGATTTGGCGATCGCGGTGGGCCTGCTGGCCGCCACCGGCCAGGTTCCGCACGAGCACTTGACCTCACACGCGGTGTGCGGCGAGCTGTCGCTCAGCGGGCGACTGCGGCCGGTGCGCGGGGTGCTCGCCTTCGCCGTCGGCGCGCGCCGAGCGGGCTACGGGCACCTGATCGTGCCCGAGGAGAACGCCGAGGAGGCAGCGCTGGTCTCCGACCTCGACGTGTTGCCCGTCCCGGACCTCCGCAGAATGGTCGACCTGCTGCGCGGCGACTGGGCACCCACGCCCCCGCAGCGCGGCGAGCAGGCCTACGCGCCCCCGCCGCCCGAGCTCGAGCTCGGCGACGTGCGCGGGCACAGCGACGCCAAACGGGCGCTGGAGATCGCCGCGGCCGGGGGTCACAACCTCCTGATGATCGGGCCTCCGGGCGCCGGCAAGACCATGCTCGCCCGGCGATTGCCGGCGATCCTCCCGCCGCTTTCCTTCGAGGAGGCGCTGGAGGTGACCCAGATCCACAGCGCGGCCGGCCTGGGCTCCGGCCGGCTCGTCGACCGGCGGCCCTTCCGCTCCCCCCACCACACGATCTCGCCCCAGGGCTTGGTCGGTGGCGGCAGTCCGGTTCGTCCCGGCGAGCTGACCCTCGCTCATCGCGGCGTGCTGTTCCTCGACGAGCTTGCCGAGTTCTCGCGGGCGTCCCTCGACGCCATGCGCCAGCCGCTGGAGGAGGGGAGGGTCGAGATCGTCCGGGGACAGCGATCGGTCGCCTACCCCGCGCGCGGCATGCTGGTGGCCGCCTGCAACAACTGCCCCTGCGGCCGTCCGACCGGCTGCGAGTGCAGCGAGCTGGAGCTCGGGCGCTACATGCGCCGGCTGAGCGGCCCGCTGCTGGACCGGGTCGATCTGGTCTGCCACGTCGACTCGGTTCCCACCGTGGAGCTGGTGGCAGGCGGCGACAACGCGGCCCCCGGCTCGTCGGGCGAGGTCCGCGAGCGGGTCTCGCGCGCTCGCGTGCGCCAGCGCGACCGGCTGTCGGCCACCCCCGCCCACTGCAACGCCGACATGGACGGGCCGCTGACCCGCCGGTTGGTCGGCCTGTCGCCCGAGGCCGGCGGTGCGCTCGTAGCGCTCGGCGACGGCGCTCGTCTCAGCGGCCGCGGCCACGACCGGGTTCTGAAGGTCGCCCGCACGATCGCCGACCTCGACGACCGCGACGATCTGCGGGGCGCCGACGTCGAGGAGGCGCTCGGATACCGGCTCTCGCCGTTCGAGCAGGTGGCGGCGTGACCAGCGCCTGCCCGGACTGCCTGCGGCGGAGCCTCCTGATCGGTCGCTTGGCGCCGCGGATCGCGGGTCTGCTGAGCGTGCCGCCGGAAGAGCGGGTGGCGGGCGTGCTCGGGCTCGACCCCGACGAGATGATCCAAGCGCTGGTCCCTGCGGAGCAGCGCGTCGCAGTCGAGCACTGGCTGGAGGCCGTGGACACGGACGCGGTCGAACAGAACCTCGAGGAGGCGGGGATGGACGCGCTGTGCGTGCATGGCGAGGCCTACCCGCGCACACTGGCCCTGAGCCACGACCCCCCGCCGGTGCTGTGGGCACTCGGCGGCCTCGACCGCCTGGAGCAAACCCTCGCCGCTCCGGTGGTGACCATCGTGGGCACGCGGCGGCCCTCCCCGTACGGGCGGGAGATGGCCTACACGCTCGGTCACGAGCTCGCCCAGGCAGGCGCGACCGTCGTCAGCGGGCTGGCGCTGGGTATCGACGCCGCCGCCCACCGCGGCGCGCTCGACGGGAAAGGAACGCCGATCGCCGTGGTGGCCAACGGTCCCGACATCCCCTACCCGCGCACCAACGCCGACCTGTGGCGCCGCTTGGCAGAGCGCGGCGTGGTGCTCTCCGAGCTGCCGCCGGGGCAGCGCCCGTTCCGCTGGAGCTTCCCGGCGCGCAACCGCATCATGGCCGCGGTGGCCGAGGTGACGGTGGTGGTGGAGGCCAGCCGCCCGTCCGGCTCGCATGATCACCGCCGCGTTCGCCGGCATGCTCGGCCGGACCATCGGAGCCGTCCCCGGGCGGGCGACCTCACGCGCGGCGGAGGGCTCCAACGAGCTACTGCGCGACGGTGCGGCGGTGATCACGATCAGCGGAAGACGTCATCGCCGAGCTCGGCGGAGCACTCGCGCGACCTGCTCGAGGAGAGGAGCGCGCAGCAACCGCCCACCCTCGACGCAGCGGCAAACCGCGTGCTCGAGGCCGTCGAGGAGGAGAGCAGCCTGGAGGCGATCGGACGCCGGGCTCGGCTGGCGGCGTCGGAGGTCCGCGGCGCCCTGGCGCGGCTGGAAGGCGCCGGCCTGGTCCGCCGGGACCCGCTGGGCCGCTACCTCAGGCGGGCCGGCGGGTGAGCCCTCGTACCTATCCTCATCGGGTGTCCGCCCTCCCGCGAGTGCTGTCGATCGCCGGCTCGGATTCCGGGGGCGGAGCTGGCATCCAGGCCGACCTAAAGGCGATGGCTCGCTGCGGAGTGCACGGCATGACGGCGATCACCGCGATCACCGCTCAGAACACGGTCGCGGTCACCGACGTGTACCCGCTTCCACCCGAGGCCATCGTCGAGCAGGTCCGCGCCGTGGCGGAGGACATCGGCGTCGACGCGGTGAAGATCGGCATGGTCGGCTCGGCCGAAGCGGTGACGGCCGTGGGCGAGGCGCTCGACCTGGTTAGGCCCGGCGCCGGTCGTGCTGGATCCGGTGATGGTGGCCGAGAGCGGCGCCCGGCTGCTCGACCCCGAAGCCGAGCAGGCGCTCCGCGAGCAGCTCGTTCCGCGCGTGACCGTCGTGACTCCGAACCTCGCCGAGGCCGCGGCCTTGGCCGAGCAGGAGGCCGACGCCGACACGCTGGCCCGGCTGGTGCACCAGCTCGGTCCCGCGGCGGTCGTGGTCACCGGTGGCCACCGCGAGGAGGCGGCCGACGTGTTCTTCGACGGCGACCGCACGGAGCAGATCCTCGGCGAGCGGCACCCCGACGGCGCGGCGCACGGCTCGGGGTGCACCCACTCGTCGGCGCTGGCGGCCGGCCTGGCGCGAGGTATGAGCCCGCTCGAAGCGGCTCAGATGGCCCGCGCCGTGGCCGGCGAGGCAGTGCGCGACGGGCTCCGGGACATCGGCAGCGGGGCGGGTCCGGTGAACGTGCTGGGCGTCGGCCGCGGCTGACGGGGCCCGGGCGCGCCAGACCGTCGGAACGCCGAACCGCCTTTGCCATAATCGACGTCCCGTCGGAGTTCGCCGGCGGCACTTGGAAGCACACCAGGAGCAGCCGACATCAAGTTCCTTCGCATGAAGCCGGGTCACGGCGAGGTCCTCATCGCAGAGGGCGATCCGCGCGTGAGCGAAGAGGAGGAACGCCTCGTGGAGGAGTTCCGCCGTCAGCTCGACGAGGGCATGTGGGCGGCGGTCCCGACCGTGGACGGCCGCAGCGGCCGGCGCCGCGCGGAGATGGTGCAGCGTTACGCGGACATCCCCGACGCCGCCGACCGGGTGATCTTCTTCCCCCGCGCAGCGGGCGGCTGAACCGAGGATCTCGTGCTGCTTGCGCTGTCCGTACTGGCCCTCGTGGCTCTCGCATTGATGCTTCCTCTGCTGTGGCGCAGCGGCAGCGCCCTGCTGCAGGCCTGGCGCAAGCGCTCCGCCCATCGGCGGATGGACGTGATCGACCCGCTGGGCGACCCCGGCCGCGAGCGTCGCGCCGAGCAGCGGGCCCGCGAGCTCCTGCGCTCCTGCGTCAACGACGAGGAGTGGGCGATGTACCGCGACCTGGGCTTCATCCGGGTCGCCGGCGGCCTCTCGCGTCGCACCGGCGACGCCGACGGCGAGGGCCCTGCGTACGCGTACCTCGTCTACGCCCACAAGCCGATAGTCGCGTTCGTCCCGTCGAGTGGCCGGCTACTGAGCGAGTACTGCGTGGAGTTCCCGGATCTCACCGGCCACGAGCGCTCGCGGCTGCCCGCCTCCGACGACGTGCTGGCCAAGTGGATGGCCCTCACCTCCGACGAGTCGCGCGTGATCGGGCGGGCGAACATGCACCTGGTGGGACGTCAGCTGGACCCGGCACGGGTCCGGCGCGACCTCTGGCGGCTGGACGAGTGGGAGCGCCGCCGCAGCCGCGAAGCGCCGGCCGCGTGAGCGTCGACCCCCGGCGGCGCAGCCGCGTCCAGCTCGAGGGCCCCGACCGGGCCGCCGCCCGTGCCTACCTCAAGGGCATCGGCTACAGCGCGGACGACCTGCGCAAGCCCGTCATCGGCATCGCCAACACGTGGACGGAGACGATGCCGTGCAACTTCCACCTGCGCGGCCTGGCCGAGCGGGTCAAGGAGGGCGTGAGGGCGGCCGGCGGAACGCCGATGGAGTTCAACACGGTCGCGATCTCCGACGGCATCACGATGGGCACCCAGGGGATGAAGACCTCGCTGGTGAGCCGCGAGGTGATCGCCGACTCGATCGAGCTCGTCGCGCGCGGGCATCTGTTCGACGGCGTTGTCGCCCTGTCGGGTTGCGACAAGACGATCCCCGGCTGCGTCATGGCCCTCGCCCGCCTCGACGTGCCCGGGCTCATGCTCTACGGCGGGTCGATTGCTCCCGGCCGCTGGCGCGGCAAGGACGTGACGATCCAGGACGTCTTCGAGGCGGTCGGCGCCCACGCCGCGGGCGACATGTCCGACGAGGAGCTCGAGGACCTGGAGGACCACGCCTCGCCGGGCCCCGGCGCCTGCGGCGGCCAGTTCACCGCCAACACCATGGCCATGGCTTTCGAGGTGCTCGGCATCTCGCCGGGGGCGAGCGCGATGGTCCCCGCCGAGGACGCCACGAAGGGCGACGTCGCCGAGGCCTGCGGCCGGCTGGCCATGGACCTGGTGGAGGCCGACCGGCGGCCGAGCGCGGTCATCACCAAGGACGGCCTGGAGAACGCCATCGCCGCGGCGGCCATGTCCGGCGGCTCCACCAACGTGGTCCTGCACCTGCTCGCGGTGGCCAAGGAGGCCGGCGTCGAGCTCGACATCGACGACTTCGACCGCATCGCCTGGAGCACCCCGCTGCTGGCCGACCTCAAGCCCGGCGGGCGCTTCGTGGCCACCGACCTCTACGCCGCGGGCGGCGTCCCCCTCGTGGTCAAGCGGCTCAAGGAGGGCGGCTTCCTCAAGGAGGACGCGCTGACGGTGACGGGCTCCACCGTCGGGGAGCTGGCCGACCAGGCCGAGGAGGCCGAGGGCCAGGAGGTCGTGCGCCCGCTCGACGACCCGCTCAAGCCCAACGGGGGCTTCGCGATCCTGCGCGGCAACCTCGCGCCCGAGGGCTGCGTGGTGAAGCTGAGCGGCCACGACCGCCGCGAGCACAGCGGCCCGGCGCGCGTGTTCGAGTCCGAGGAGGACGCCTTCGCGGCGGTCAAGGCGAAGGAGATAGACGAGGGCGACGTGATCGTGATCCGCAACGAGGGCCCGGCCGGCGGGCCCGGCATGCGCGAGATGCTCGCGGTCACCGCCGCGCTGGTGGGGGAGGGCCTCGGCGACAGCGTGGCCCTGCTCACCGACGGCCGCTTCTCCGGCGCGACCCACGGCTTCATGGCCGGCCACGTGGCGCCCGAGGCACCGCGCGGCGGCCCCATCGCCGCGGTGCGAGACGGCGACACCGTGACCTTCGACGTGGACGCCCGCGAGCTCAACGTGGACCTCTCGGCCGAGGAGATCGAGAAGAGGGTGGCCGCCTACGAGCCCCCGGCGGCGCCTGAGTTCAACGGCGTGCTGAAGAAGTACGCGAACACCGTGGGCTCGGCCAGCGAAGGGGCCGTGACGGTCTGAGGGCCGTGACGGTGAGGGCCGCGACGGCCCGGGCCGGGCGGCCTAGCGGCGCTCGGACACGTGGTCGACCGTCTCCCGCTCCTCTGCGGGGCCGGTCTCGGAGAGGAACTCCAGCAGCACCTCGTTGACGGCGCGCGGGCGCTCCATCATCGGGACGTGACCGGTGTCCTCCATCACGGTCTTGCGTGAGTCGGAGATCAGCCGCTCGTACTCGTGGGCGTCGTCCACCGTGATCACGGAGTCGTTCTCGCCCCACACGATCAGCGTGGGGCACTTGATGTCCGAAAGGCGGTCGCGGTAGTCGTACCTGACCGAGGCCATCAGGGCGGCGCGGAAGCCCGGCTTGTCGGCGCCCTTCATGAGGCCCTCCCAGGCGGAGTCGGCCTTCAGCTTGGAGGGGTGCCGCGCCACCAGCGCGAGCGCCATGTGTCGCCCGCGCGGCCGGCGCGCCATGCGCTTGTGGCCGGCCGCCGTGGTGGCCGTGATGGTCTGGGCGACTCGGCCGATGACGGCTGTCGGCGCCTCGTAGACGTTCGAGGAGGTGAGGCCTGCGGCGGAGATCAGCACCAACCGGTCCACGCGCTCGGGGTCCTGGATGGTCACCTCGGCGGCGATGAAGCCGCCCATCGAGTTGCCGACCAGCGCCACGCGCTCGAGCCCGAGGGTCTCGCAGAATCGCTGCACCACGCGCCCGTAGGCCTGGATGGAGATCTCGCCCTCGGAGGGCATCGGGCTCATGCCGAAGCCGGGGAGGTCGGGCGCCAGGACTCGCCGCTGCGTGGCCAGCCGAGGGATGTTCTCGATGAAGTTCTGCCACTGGCCCGCGAGGCCGTGGACGAGCACCACCGGCGGGTCGTCTCCTTCGCCCATGTCCACGTAGTTGATCTCGTTCTCGCCGATCTGGACCGTGTGCAGGTGCGAGCCCCAGTCGACCGAGCGCCAGTTCGGCTCGTCGCTCAGCCCGTAGTCCGAGTCCGCCTGGCGGGCGTGCCACGGGAGGCTGGGCGCGGCGGTGGAGGGGAGGATCTTCGCCATGAGCGCCTTACCGTATCCGGACGTGACGCGGATCGCACTCGACATCGACTCCACGCTCCACCACTACTGGGACCTCCTCGAGCGGATCGTGCTCGACCGCCACGGGCTCGAGCTCCCGTACGCCGAGCAGCGCGACTGGGGCATCACCGAGCTGCCGGTGGAGGACCTGCGCGCCGCGGTCATGGAGACCCACTCCGACGAGAACATCGCCTCCGCCGAGCCCTACCCCGGCGCGGTGGAGACCGTGACCGCCTGGTATGAGGGCGGCCACTGGATCCACGTGACCAGCCACCGCGCCGAGCACACCTGCGAGGCCACCGCCCGCTGGCTGGAGCGCATCGGCCTGCCCTACCACGACCTCCACTGCTCCTGGGACAAGATCAGCCGCTGCGTGGAGCTGGACATCGACGTCCTGGTCGACGACAGCCCCATCAACATCAGCCGCGCACTGGAGGCGGGCATCACGCCGGCCACCATCCTCCACCCCTGGAACGAGGAGGTCGCCGCCGAGGGCGGCGTCATCACCGGGCGGGACTGGGACGAGCTGCGCGAGCGGCTCGAGCCGCTGCTCTACCCCGCGTAGCCGTAGCGCTCGAGCAACGGGATCTCGTGGATCTGGGACGGCTGCAGGTGGTCCCAGAGGATCCCGCGCGGGGCGCCGTATTCGCCCTCCACGTCGACGACGGCGCGCGGCGTGGCCACCACGTCCACCGGAATGTCGTGCGCGGTCATCAGCAGCTCCTCGCGCAGGATCTGGATGGGGTGGAGGGTGGTGGCGACGACCGTGTGGCGGTCGATGCGCCCGGCCTCTCGCAGCAGCCCGTACTCGAGATCGGAGAAGCCGCCGCCCTTGCCGATGCGAGCCCCCTCCAGGTTCACGGCCACCGAGCCGGTGAGCACGAGGTCGAGCTCGGGGACCTCGTCGAGGTCGATGACCCGCCCGTGGCGCAGGGCGCCCTTGATCGTCGAGGCCTCGCGCAGCTGCTCGTCGGACAGGCGGTTGGCCTCCAGCAGCCGAAAGGGGTGCTGCTCGCGCAGGCGCGGGACGGCCATGATCAGCGTCTTGCCCTGCAGGAGCGCCAGGCGGCGCATGTGGGTCTGGGGCGAGTCGGGGTTCGCCTTGATGGTCTTGGCGTTGGTCCAGGCGGGGTGGCGCGCGAGCTGTTCGGCGGCCTGCTTGGCGCCCGCGAAGTTGGGGATGCGCCCGTCGGCGCCGGGGAAGCGCGAGACGCCCTCGCGGTCCATCGAACGCCACACGTCGCGCCGCACCTCGTCCTTGGACCGCATCGGACGCGGGATCGTATCCACGCGACGCTGTCGTCCTGCTTGAATCGACCCCTTGGCCGAGTCGTCACGGACCACGCTCAGCAAGAGCCATCGGGACTCCGCCAACGGCGGTGGGGCGCCCCTGCCCGCCGTGCGCGACGAGGACCTGCGCGACCACCTCCCCGGGGTCGAGCCCGACCGCCGGCTGACCGACTGGGGCCGTTCTGAGCGCATCGAGGGCCTGCTCGATCGCACGCTGGTCGACTTCTTCTACAAGCAGTGGTTCCGCGCCGAGGTGGAGGGCGTGGAGAACGTGCCGGCCGACGGCGGCGCGCTGATCGTCTCCAACCACTCCGGCGCGCTCCCGCCGGACGCCGTGATGATCGGAAAGGCGATCAAGGAGGAGCACTCCCGCCCGCGCCCGCTGAACATCACCGTCGAGCACTTCTTCAAGGGCTATCCCGGCTTCTCGATGCTGATCCCGAAGATGGGTTGCGTGGCCGCGCACCCGGCCAACGTGCACCGCCTGCTGGCCGACGAGCAGCAGCTGGTCCTCGTCTTCCCCGAGGGCCGCAAGGGCACCGAGAAGCTCTACAAGGACCGTTACCGGCTGCGTCGCTTCGGCCGGGGTGGCTTCGTGGAGGCGGCGATGCGCGCGCAGACGCCGATCGTGCCGGTCGCCGTGGTGGGCGCCGAGGAGGCCGCGCCGGTGTTCGCGCAGATGAAGCTCCTCCAGAAGGTGACCGGGCTCCTCTACTTCCCGATCACCCCGACCTTCCCGCACTTCGGCCTGTTCGGGATGCTGGGCTACCTGCCGGCCAAGTTCAAGCTCCGCTTCCTCAAGCCGATCCACTTCGACGAGCCCGGCCTGCACGAGGACAAGGGCCTGGTGCAGACCGTGGCCCACGACATCCGGGCGCAGATCCAGGAGGAGCTCCTGGACATGGTCGGCAAGCGGCGCTCGGTGTGGTTCGGATGAAGTCCAAGCGCATCCTCATCACCGGCCTCTCCACCTACTGGGGCGGCCGGCTGGCGCAGGCGCTCGAGTCCGACCGGCGCATCGACGCGCTGGTGGCGGTCGACAACGAAGAGCCCAGCGTCGAGCTGGAGCGCACGGAGTACGTGAAGGTCGGCACCCAGCACGCCCTGCTGAGGCGCGTGGTGGAGGCGGCGGAGATCGACACCGTGATCGACACCCGCCTGGTGGTGGACTCGGTCACCACGAGCCCGCGCAAGGCCCACGAGAACAACGTCATCGGGACGATGAACATCCTGGCCGCGTGCAGCGGGCCGGACTCGCCCGTGGAGAAGCTGGTGTTCAAGTCCTCGGCGCACTTCTACGGCTGCGAGCAGGACGACCCGGCCTTCTTCGACGAGTCGATGGGCCGCCCGCACGCGCCCAAGACGGCGATCGAGCGCGACATCGTCGAGGCCGAGGCCTCCCTGCGCGACTTCGCCGAGAAGAACCCGATGGTCGACGTGACCGTCCTGCGCTTCGCCAACGTCCTGGGTCCCGACGTGCGCACCTCGCACGTCGACCTCTTCGAGCGCCCGGCGATCCCGATGATCCTCGGCTTCGACCCCCGCTACCAGTTCGTCCACGAGGACGACGTGGTGCACGCCCTCGAGCACGCGGTCCAGCACGAGGTGCCGGGCGTGTTCAACGTGGCCGGCGACGGCGTGCTGGCCCTGAGCGAGGTCGCGGGGCTGCTCAACAAGCCCTACGCGCCGATCCTCCCGCCGTGGGGGACCGGGTTGGCGACGGCGGCCCTCAAGCGCCTGGGGGTCAAGGTGCCGCCGGAGATGCTCAACCAGCTGCGCTTCGGCCGCGGCCTGGACAACCGCCGCTTCAAGGCCGCCGGCTTTCGCTACGGGCACACCAGCCGCGAGACCGTGCTCGTGCTCGGCGAGCACCTGCGCCTGCACCCGCTCCTGCGCACGCGCGCCCAGGAGCCCTACCGCTACGAGCGCGAGGTGGAGGAGTTCCTGCGCTGGAGCCCGCATGTCCGCGGCTCACAGCCCCGGACGACGCCCACGCTCAGCCCCGACCAGGTGACCGAGCTGCAGCGCCTCCTGGAGGCCCGCTCCGAGCCGGAGGTCGAGCCCGAGCCGGCCGGCGAGGACCCGCTCCCGAGCCCGTCCCGGAGCCGGTCGCCGCCGAGCCGCCCGCCGGAGCCCGACCGCCCCGGGCCGCCGCCCGCCCCGCCGGTGGACCACTACGACGACCTGGCCGCCGAGGAGGTCATCTCACTGCTGGGCTCGCTCGAGCAGGAGGACCTGCTCGCGCTGCGTGCCTACGAGCGCGACAACGCGGGCCGCAAGCCGGTCGTGGGGGCGATCGAGTCGGTCCTGGCCCGTCGCGGCCAGCACGTGGGCTGACGCGCCAGAAGCACCCGGCGCAACGCCGCTTGCAGGGATTTTCTGCTCGCGCCTACAATTAGCGGCCCTCTCCCATGCAGCACCGGTCGTTCATCTTCGTCGCAGTGTTCGTCGCAGCCCTGATCTTCGGGGCAGTGACCGTGTATGCGTACGACTCCTCGCGTGACGACAAGATCGCGAATGGGGTCACGGTCGCCGGCGTGGACGTCGGAGGCCTGAACGCGCAGGAGGCGCGCCAGGAGGTCTCGCGAGAGCTGTCCGAGCCGCTGCAGCGCCCGGTCGTGGTGACCGCGCGCGGCAAGCGCTTCACCCTCTCGGCCGACGACGCCGAGCTGAAGGCCGACGTGGGCGGGATGGTCGACAGCGCGCTCGAGAAGAGCCGCGACGGGAACGTCATCAGCCGCGTGGTGCGCGACGTGCGCGGCGCCGAGGAGAACGTGGACGTCCCGCCGGAGGTCACCTACGACAAGCAGGCGGTCCAGAGCGCTGGTCCAGCGCGTCAAGCGCAGCCTCGACCAGCCGGCCCAGGACGCCAAGCTCAACTTCCCCGCGCTGACCCAGGTCAAGGAGCGGCCCGGCGTGAGCGTCCAGGCCGGCCGCCTGCAGCGCCGCATCGAGAGCACGCTGACGGTGACCGGCGCCGAGAACCGCCAGGTGGGCGTCCCCCGTCAAGCGCATCGAGCCCAAGGTCACCCGCGCGCAGCTGGCGAGCAAGTACCCCACGCTGCTGGTGGTGGACCGCAACAGCTTCCAGCTGAAGCTCTACAAGAACCTCAAGCTGAAGAAGTCCTACACCGTGGCCATCGGCGCCGACGGCTTCTCGACGCCCGACGGGCACGTACCACATCCAGAACAAGGCGGTGAACGCCGCCTGGAGCGTGCCCAACAAGGCCTGGGCCGGCAGCAAGGCCGGCACCGTGGTGCCGGGCGGCTCGCCGGAGAACCCGCTCAAGGCTCGCTGGATGGGCATCATCGACGGCGCCGGCATCCACGGCACCGACCAGGTCGGCTCGCTGGGGTCGCGCGCGTCGCACGGCTGCGTGCGCATGGCGATCCCCGACGTGATCGAGCTCTACCCGCAGGTGCCGGTCAAGACGCCGATCTACATCGGCTAGTCGGCGTCAGACGCGGATCTCGTCCACCGGCACTTCCTCCCAACCCTGCCCTTCCAGGTAGGGCTGGCGCTCGGTGTGGCGAATGCACAGGGTGCCGATGAAGACGCCGCGCATCTGCTTACGGAGCACCGCGTACCACATGGTGGACGCGTCACTTGGCCCCTGGATGGGATGCCACGGCTTCACCGGGTTCTCCTCGTCGTCGACCAGGCCGGCCTCGGTCAGCTGCGTCCGCGTGGCGACGCGACCGTCCTGAGTGTTGACGAAGAAGACCGACACGGAGTGGAGTGACGCCCTGCGGGGGTTCGACCGGGCGCTGTCGGCCCGGGGCCTACGCGAGCGTACCCGGCGGGCTTACGGGGTCGACCTCGGCCAGCTGGCGGAGTGGGCGGACGGGCACGGCCTCGGCCCGGGCGACCTCGGCCACCGCGAGCTGCGCCGCTTCGCCGGGGTGCTCTCCGAGCGCGGGGCCTCCAAGTCGACGGTGGCGCGCAAGCTCGCCGCCGTGCGCACCTTCTACCGCCACCTTGTCGAGCGCGGCGAGGTGGAGGCCAACCCGGCCCAGCTCGTGTCCAGCCCGCGCAAGGACGCCTACCTGCCCCGGGTGCTCAAGCCCGGCGAGGTGGGGGAGCTGCTCGAGCAGATACCGGCCTCGGCGCCGCTGGAGTTGCGCGATCGCGCCATGTTCGAGCTCGCCTACTCGGCGGGGCTGCGCGCCGAGGAGCTGGTCAACCTCGACGTGGACTCGCTCGACCCCGACGGCGAGGAGCTGCGCGTGGAGGGCAAGGGCGGACGCGTGCGCGTGATCCCCGCGGGCGAGCCGGCGTGGGCGGCGCTGGAGGCGTATCTCGCCAAGGGGCGGCCCAAGCTCTGCGCCGAGCCGGCCGAGCGCGCCCTGCTGGTCTCGCGCACCGGCCGGCGCCTGTCGACCTCCGACGTACGGCGACGGCTGCGCGCCGCGACGCAGCGAGCCGCGCTCCAGGCGGGCGTTTCCCCGCACACCCTGCGCCACTCGTTCGCGACCCACCTGCTCGAGGGCGGCGCCGACCTGAGGGCCATCCAGGAGCTGCTGGGGCACTCCTCCATATCCACGACCCAGACATACACTCGGGTAGAGTCGGCTCGCCTCAAGCGCGCCTATGCGCTCGCCCATCCGAGGGCTTGAGGGAGGCACAGGTTGGAGACGAACCTCAAGGCGATAGAGCTCAAGGACCTCTGGCGTCGCTACAAGGCGGATGATGACCAGCGGGCTCGTGAGCGCCTCGTCCTGGCCTACGCGCCGCTGGTGAAGTACGTGGCCGGCCGCATGTCGAGCGGCCTGCCCTCGCACGTCGAGGAGGCCGACCTCATCTCCTACGGCCTGCTCGGCCTGATCTCGGCGATCGAGCGCTTCGAGCCCGAGCGCGAGATCAAGTTCGAGACCTTCGCCATCACGCGCATCAAGGGCTCGATCATCGACGAGCTGCGCTCGCTGGACTGGGTGCCGCGCTCCGTGCGCGCCCGCGCCCGCGAGATCGAGAAGGCGAACGCCAAGCTCGAGCACGAGCTCCAGCGCGCGCCGACCGACCAGGAGATCGCCGACCGCCTCGGGATGTCGCTCGACGAATTTCAGGATTCGCTCATGCGCATCTCCAACTCTTCGGTCGTGGCCTTGGACGAGCTGTGGACCGTCTCCGACGCATCGGGCGATCAGGTGTCGCTGCTCGACACGATCCAGGACCCGCAGGCCGCGGACCCCGCCCGGGAGATGGACCAGACGGAGATGAAGGACCGCCTGGCCGACGCCATCGCGAGGCTGCCCGAGCGCGAGAAGCTCGTTGTCGCGCTGTACTACTACGAGAACCTGACCCTGCGAGAGATCGGCGAGGTCCTCGGGGTCACGGAATCGCGCGTCTCGCAGCTGCACACCAAGGCCGTCCTGCGCCTGAAGTCGCGCCTCCAGGGCGACCCGCTCACAGAGCACGAGTGAGGTTGACCTAGGGGTTAGGCTGCGCGAGATGCCGCACGAGCGGGCAGATCGCATCCGAAACGTTGCGCTCGTAGGCCATCGCGGAAGCGGCAAGACCTCGCTCTGCGAGGCGCTCCTCTACGAGGCCGGAAACATCTCCCGCATGGGCTCGGTGGCCGACGGCACGACCGTGTCGGACTCGGCGCCCGACGAGCAGGCCCGGCAGATGTCGATCGCGGCCAGCCTTACCTCACTGCGCTGGGACGGTCGCAAGGTGAACCTGGTCGACACGCCCGGCGACGCCGGCTTCGTGGCCGACGCCCTGGCCGCGCTGCGCGCCTGCGAGGGCGCGGTCTTCGTGGTGAACGGCGTGATGGGCGTCGAGGTCACCACCGAGCGCATGTGGCAACGCGCCGACGAGCTGGGGCTCGCGCGCCTGATCTTCGTGAACATGCTCGACCGCGAGCGGGCCGACTTCTTCCGCACGCTGGACTCGCTCAAGGCTTCCTTCGGCCCCCACGTGGTCGCCACGGAGATCCCGATCGGCTCCGAGCACGAGCTGGAGGGCGTGGTCGACCTGATCGACATGAAGGCCTGGACGCAGGACGGGGCCGAGCGCGGCGGGGCCAAGGAGGTCGACATCCCCGACGAGCTGCGTCCGCGCGCCGAGGAGTACCGCGAGAAGCTGATGGACGAGGTCGCCGAGCTCTCCGAGGAGCTGATGGAGCGCTACCTCGAGGGGGAGGAGATCTCCCACGAGGAGATCGTCACGGCCCTGAAGAACGGCGTGACCAACGGCCAGCTGTTCCCGGTCACCTGCGGCGCGGCGACGCGCAACCTGGGCACCTCCCGCCTGCTCGAGGCCTTCGTGGAGGACCTGCCCTCGCCGGCGAAGACCGGCGCGGTCCAGCTCGACGGGCTCACGCTCGAGCCCGCCGAGGACAGCGACATGGTGGCGCTGGTGTTCAAGACGATGGCCGATCCCTACGCCGGCCGCCTGAACCTGTTCCGCGTCTTCCAGGGCGTGGTCGAGCACGACTCGCAGGTCCACAACTGCCGCGCGCACTGCAAGGAGCGGGTGGGCCAGCTGCTTGCGCCCCAGGGAAAGGAGTCCGCGCAGGTGGACTCGTTCGGCCCCGGCGACATCGGCGCGGTGGCCAAGCTCAAGGAGACCCACGCCGGCGACGTGCTCTCCTCGCGCGACCAGGACGTGCCGCTGCGCATGCCGGAGATGCCGCGGCCGGTCATGGCCTTCGCGATGGAGCCCAAGACCAAGGGCGACGAGGACAAGGTGTTCACCGCTCTCCGGCGCCTCCAGGAGGAGGACCCGACCATCGACGTCCACCGCGACGAGCAGACCGGCGAGGAGATCGTGGCCGGGCTGACGCAGGTGCACGTGGAGGTGATCGTGGGGCGGATGAAGGACCGCTTCGGCGCGGAGGTGACCCTCAAGCCGCCGCGCGTGCCCTACCACGAGACGATCCGCTCCGGCGCCAAGGCGCACGGGCGCTACAAGAAGCAGACGGGCGGGCGCGGGCAGTTCGGCGACTGCCACATCGAGGTCGAGCCGCTGGAGCACGGGGCGGGCTTCGAGTTCGTCGACAAGATCAAGGGCGGCGTGATCCCGTCGGGCTTCATCCCCGCCGTGGAGAAGGGGATCAAGGAGGCGATGGGCTCAGGCGTCGTGGCGGGCTATCCGGTGCACGACCTGCGCGTGACGCTGGTCGACGGCTCCTACCACTCGGTCGACTCCTCCGAGATGGCGTTCAAGATCGCGGGGTCGATGGCGTTCAAGCAGGCGATGGAGGACGCCAAGCCCGTGCTGCTCGAGCCCATCATGGACGTGACGGTGTCGGTGCCCGAGGACTCCGTCGGCGACGTGATCGGCGACCTCAACAGCCGGCGCGGCCATCCGCTGGGCATGGAGCCCAAGGCGGGCATGACCGAGGTGAAGGCGGAGGTGCCTATGGCCGAGCTGCTCTCCTACGCGCCCGATCTGCGGCAGATCACCTCGGGCCAGGGCGAGTTCTCGATGCAGCTCGCGCGCTACGAGGAGGTGCCGGCCCATCTGGCCGACAAGGTGGTCGCTCGCGCCCGCGCCGAGGAGAGCCAAGCGGTCGCCTGACCTCGGGCGAGGAAGAGGATCGCCACACCGGTCAGCAGCGTCGCCACCGCGCCCACCGCGAAGCCGGCTCGCGCGCCGGCGTGCTCGGCCACCCATCCCACGATCGGGCCGCCGAGGGGCGTGGAGCCCAGGTAGACCACGCTGAACATCGCCATCACGCGGCCGCGCATCCGGGGGGCGGCGCCCAGCTGGAGCAGTGAGTTGGTCGTGGCCGCGAACGCCGAGGAGGCGGCGCCCACGCACACCAGCGCGGCGAAGGCCAGTGGGAGGCTCGGGGCCGCTACCAGCAAGGCGGTGAACGAGCCGAAGCAGAGCGCCAGCACGCCGAGGTCGGCGAGGGTGGGTTCGCGGCTGCGGCCCGCGTTGGCCAGGGCCCCAAGCACTGCGCCCACGCCCATCGCGGCAGCCAGCGCCCCGAAGGTGCCGGCGCCCGAGTGGAACTCGAAGCGGGCCATCAGCGGCAGCAGCACGGGGAAGTTGAACGCCAGGGTGCCCACCACGGCCATGGCCGCCAGCGGGATCAGCAGCGCGGGGTTGGCGCGCACGTGGCGCAGCCCCTGGCGCAGCTGGCCGGGCTCGCGCGGCACGGGCTCGGACACCGACAGCTTGTCGGGGCGCAGCCCCACCAGCGCCAGCCAGGCGACCAGGAACCCGCCGGTGGCCACCGCGAAGCAGGGCACCACGCCCGCGCCGGCGATCAGCAGGCCGCCGATGGCGGGGCCGGCCATGCGGGCGGAGGAGACCAGCGCGGCGTTGAGCGAGACGGAGGCTGGGATCAGCCCCGGCTCCACCACCTCGGACAGGAAGGCCTGGCGCACGGGGTTGTCCACCGCGTGGCCGAAGCCGCGGGCGAGCACCAGCAGGTAGACCATCCACAGCTCGATCGCCCCGCTGGCGGTGAGCACGAACAGCGCCGCGGCGGGCAGCACCATCCAGGCCTGGGCGAAGAGCAGGATGCGCCGCTTGGAGAGGCGGTCGGCCAGCAGGCCCGCCCAGGCGCCGAACAGCAGCATGGGGGCGAACTGCAGCGCTGTGGTCAGGCCGAGTGAGAGGCCGCTGCCGGTGAGCTTGAGCACCAGCCACAGCTCCGCCACGCTCTGCACCCACACCGAGGTGCGGGCGAAGGCCTGGCCGGTGAAGAAGCGGCGGTAGGCGGCGCCGTGCAAGCGGCGCGAAAGGACGGCGCAGGCGGGTCAAGCGCCCTCCTCCTCCAGCATGCGCTCGAGCAGGTCGCTGGCGCGGGCGAGGACCTCCTTCTCCTCGGGCTCGAGGCCGCTGAGGCGCTCGGCCAGGTAGGCGGTCTTCTGACGGCGCAGGTCGCGCAGGGCCTGGCTGCCGGCGGGGGTGACGGTCAGGAGGGCCGCGCGGCGGTCGCGCTCGTCGGGCAGGCGCTCGACCAGGCCGGCCTCACAGAGGCGGGTCACCACCCGCGTCACGGTGGGCCGCTGGACGCGCTCCAGGCGAGCCAGCTCGGAGGGTCCCAGGGGGCCCAGGCGCTCGATGGTGGAGAGGGCGGCGGCGAGGGTCGGAGAGAGTGCGGGATCGCCCTGCTGGCGCAGCCGCCGGGCGGTGCGGGTGATGCTGAAGCGGAGGTGATCCGCCAGCTCCGGAACGGTCGGAGGAGAAGTAGTTAGCACCGCTAACTATTCTAGCAGCAGGCATGCTTGCACCCTTCCAGCGCGCCCGGAAGCGGCGCTAGCATCGGCGAGGTGAAGAAGGAGCTTCGGCCGGTCCACGACCTTCAGTCGTGCGACGTCTGCGGACGGACCATCCTCAAGGGCGAGCGGACGGAGACCTACATCGCCGAGGGGGGTCAGCGCTACAGCGTCTGCGAGCTGTGCTTCGCCCGCGCCGAGCAGGCCGGCTGGCTACGCGAGTCCGTTCACGGGGAGATGCCCGTGCCGCCGCCCCGGCCGGAGCCGCGTGGCTCCCTGCTGGGCCGTCTGCGTCGCCGCGGCGGGCGCCCGGAGCCCGAGCCGAGCCAGGCCGAGGAGGAGGTCCTCGACCACCCCGAGGGCTACGAGCTGCCCGAGGATCCGCTGCCCTCGGAGATCGAGGCCGCGGAGGCCGCCGAGTACCCCGAGCCGGAACCCGAGCCCGAGCCGCAGCCGGAACCCGAGCCCGAGCCCGAGCCGCAGCCGCGCCGGCGCCGGGACGTTCGCCACGTGCGAGCCGTGCCCACCACCGTGGAGGGCAAGATCGAGCGGGGCCTCGACCTCTTCAACGGCTCCGACCACTCGCGCACGATCAGCGGCCTCGCCCGGAGCCTGGGCGGGCCCTGGGTCTGCGCGCTGCCCGACGACCCGGCCTCGAGCATGGTCACGATCGTGGTGGCCTGGGAGCTGTCGTGGTACCGCTTCCAGGTGGACCTGGGCGACGAGCACGACCCCGTCAACCTGCAGGACAAGGGCGAGGAGATCGAGCAGATCGACGCCGGCCTGCGGGAGTGGAACGCCGGGCTGGACGAGCACGGCCGCCTGGTGATAGGCGTACCCCAGCAATGATCTACTGCGTGGTCCCGCAGGCCCTTGCCGACGAGCTCTACGACCGGCTCGCCGACTACTACCGCGACGATCCCAACGTCGAGGTGATCGTCGACCGCCGCGCCCAGGGCGGTACGCCGGGCAGCCACCCCGCCTACGAGGACCGCCGGCGCCAGCGCCCCAAGGGCAGCTTCCCGCCGATCGAGCCCCCCTCGCAGACCTGAAGGTCGTAGTCCACGTAGACGGCGGGTCCCGTGGCAACCCGGGCCCCGCGGCCGCCGGGGCGGTGGTCTCCACCCCCGAGGGCGACGAGCTGCTGGAGCGCGGGCGCTACGTGGGCGAGGTGACCAACAACGTGGCCGAGTACCGGGCCGTCCTGCTGGGGCTCGAGCTGGCCAAGGAGCTGGGGGCGGAGGAGGTCGAGGTGGTCAACGACTCCCAGCTCATCTCGCGCCAGATCGGCGGCGAGTACAAGGTCAAGCACAAGGACATGAAGCCGCTCTACCTCGAGACGATGCACGCCTTGCGCGAGTTCGAGCGCTGGTCGGTGCGAAGCGTGCCGCGCGAGGAGAACGACCGCGCGGACGAGCTCGTCAACGAAACCCTGGACGCACGCGGGCGCTGACGGTGGGCTGGACCCTCCTCGGCGCCCCGCTGGACTCCTCGGGCGCCGGGCGAGGCGAGGAGCGCGGCCCCGAGGCGCTGAGGGCCGCCGGGCTGGCGCAGCGCACGGGCGCCCGCGACGCCGGCGACGTGGCGGCTCCGCTGCGGCCCGCCGAGCGCGACCCGACGAGCGGGATCCTGGCCGCCGGCGCGCTGCGCGCCGCGACTGCGGCGCTCGCACGCGCGGTGGGGGAGGTGCTCGAGGCGGGCGATCGCCCCCTGGTGGCCGGCGGCGACTGCTCGCTGCTCCCGGGCGCCCTCGCCGGCGCCAGCCCGCGCGCGCTGTGGTTCGTCGACGGCCACGCCGACTACTGGGACGGCGCGTCGTCGCCGACCGGCGAGGCGGCCGACATGGACCTGGCGATGGTGGTGGAAGCCGGAACGGTGGACGCAGAGGGCACCGTGCTGCTCGGCCACCGCCCGCCGGAGAGCGACGAGGACGTGGCGGCCGAGCTGGGGCGGATGCCCGCGGAGCTGGCGCGGGTCTCCGCGCCCGCCATCCGCGAGGCGGGGCCGGAGGAGACCGGCCGCGACTGGGCCGCCCGGCTCGGCACGCGCGGCGCGGCCTGGCTCCACCTCGACCTGGACGTGCTCGACTCCGAGGACATGCCGGCGGTCAGCTACCCGCAGCCCCACGGGCTCAGCTGGGACGAGCTGGAGGCGCTGCTCGCGCCCCTCGTCCGCCATCCGGCGCTCATCGGCCTCAGCGTCGCCGACCTCGAGGCCGACCTCGATCCGGCCGGTGAGTACGCGGGTCGCACGGTCGACCTGCTGGCAGGCACAATGGCCTGACCATGCCCAGGATCGAAACCGTCAGCGGGCCCGTGGATGCCGACGATCTCGGCGTCACGCTGATCCACGAGCACGTCCTCTTCCGCGACGAGGGGGTCGCCGACCAGTGGCCCGCGCTTCTACGACGAAGAGGCCGAGATGCAGGCCGCGGTGGAGCAGTTGAGCAACGTCGCCGAGCACGGGGTGAAGACGGTGGTCGACCCGACGGCGATGTTCGGCGGGCGCAACGTCGAGTTCATGCGCCGGGCCTCCGAGCAGACCGGCGTGCGGCTCGTCCCGTGCACCGGCATCTACACCTACGACTACCTCCCGCACTACTTCGCCAACCGCTCCGAGGACCAGATGGCCGAGCACTTCGTGGCGGACATCGAGCGAGGCATCCAGGGCACGGACATCAAGGCTGCCTTCCTCAAGTGCGCCGCGGACGAGCCCGGCGTGACGCCGAACATCGAGAAGGTGCACCGCGCGGTGGCGCGGGCCTCGGTGCAGACCGGCGCGCCGATCATGGCCCACTCGCGGCCGGCGTCGGAGACCGGCCCCCGCCAGCTGGAGATCTTCATCGAGGAGGGCGTCGACCCGAGGAAGATCCAGATCGCCCACACCGGCGACACCGACGACCTCGACTACATCGAGCGGATCCTCGACAGCGGAGCGTGGATCGGCCTCGACCGCTACGGGCTGGAGATGTTCCTGCCGATGGACCGGCGCAACGCCACGACGCTCGAGCTGCTGCGCCGCGGCTACGCCGACCGGCTGTTCATCTCGGCCGACTTCTGCGCCACGATCGACTGGTTCCCGCCCGAGGCGGCGGAGGGCCTGTTCGAGGCGGGGCTGATCGACCCGGCGTGGTCGATGACGATCGTCTTCGAGAAGGTGCTGCCCACCCTGCGCGAGGACGGCGTCTTCACCGACGAGACCTACCACCAGGTGTTCGTGGAGAACGCGAAGGCCTGGCTCACCGCCTAGCGAGACGTGGAGAGCACCGGACGGCCCGCGCTCGATGCGCTGCTGCGCTATGCGCAGGAGCACTCGCCCTTCTACCGCGAGCTGCTGCGGCGGCACCGTCGCTTCAGCGACCTGCCGCCGGTGACCAAGCCTCTGGTCCGGGCGGAGTTCGACCGCATCCTCGTGCCCGGCCTGCCCCCGGAGCGCATGGTCCGCAGGCGCACGTCGGGCAGCACCGGCGAGCCGGCGGAGTTCATCACCGACGAGTGGGCCGGGGCCGCGGCCCAACAGGCGCGCGACTGGCTGCTGGACCTGGGCGGGATCCCGCGGGACGTCGCGGTCGTCTACGTGATCCTCGGTCCCCCGCCGGCCCTTCCCGCGCGACTGGACCCCCTTCAGCATGCGCGACACCACGCCGGAAAACCTGCCGGAGCGCCTCTCCGCGCTCGGCCGCCTGGGCCGCTACGTCCTCTATGGCTCCGCCAGCTCGCTCGAGTGGATCGCGGCGCAAGCGGAGGGGGCGCCGCCCGCGCTGCCGGACCCGGGGCCGCTGGCCGTGATCACGAGTGCGGACACGCTCACGGCCCTGGGCCGCGAGCGGATCCGGCGTGTTCTCGGCTGCCCGGTCCACAGCTGGTACGGGTCGATCGAGACCGACCCGTCGCTGGCGGCACCATCCCCGGCGAGGGCGACCGCTACGTGGTCAACGAGGAGCGCTCCCTGATCGAGGTGACCGACGAAGACGGGCGTTCCTGCGCTCCGGGTGAGCAGGGGCAGATCCTGGTCACCGACCTCCACAACCGCTGCTTCCCGCTGGTCCGCTACGCCATCGGCGACGTCGCGGTGGCGAGCGACAGGACCTACCGCGGCAACGCCACGCTGGAGCGGATCGAGGGTCGCTCGGTCGCCGTCGTGGAGCTAGCGAACGGGGTGCAGATCACCGAGAGCTCCGCCAGCCGGCCGTCCTGCGTGTCCCGGCGGCGGCCGAAGCCATCCACGCCTTCCAGGTCCAGCAGACGGGCCCGAGCTCCATGGAGGCCCGCGTGGTCTGGCGCACGGCCCGACGTGGACGCGGCCGCCCAGCTGGAGGCCACCTTCCTGCACCAGTGGGGCGGCGACACCGAGGTCAGCATTCGCGGCGTGGAGCGCCTGGACGTCCTGCCCAGCGCAAGCGCCGGGTGCTCCGCGGCCTCGCCCGGCTCAGACCAGCTGGATCAGCCCGGAGACGAGCAGCACCACCCCGAACACCAAGCAGGCCACGGCGGTCACGCCGCGGCGGTGAGCGATCACGTAGTCGTTGAGGGCCTGCAGCGGCGCCTTGACGCGGTCGCCGAGCAGGATCAGCGCCAGCGGCGGGACCGCCGCGGGCAGCATCGCGATCGCGAACAGCAGGACGAAGGCCACCACCCGGCCCGCGGTCCCTTCGTCCGAGGCCGCGATCTCGTGGGCGGCGGGGAAGTAGAGCGCCACGTTGGGCAGGACCAGCCCCGCGCCCACGCCGACCATCGACCAGTGCACACCGGCGCCGCCTGAGTCGTCCTCGGCGGGCGCCCGCGACTTCGGCGGCGCGCCCTTGTCCCACACCAGCTCGTAGACAGCCACGCCGAACAGCGCCACCGCGCCGACCAGCTTCACCACGCCCTTGAGCTCCGGCGACGCCTTGTGGCCGCCGGTGCCCAGGTGGAAGACCAGCGCCACGACGGTCGCCACCACCAGCAGCAGCGCAACGCCGAAGGCGACCGACCACGCCCAGGACAGCGGCGCGCGCGGACGCGAGATGTTGAGCACCTGCAGCCCGAGCAGCGCGGGGCTGACGGCGGCGCCCACGGCTAGGGGAAGGACCTGGGCGAGGAGGGGCGCCACGGTCCGGGAGCCTAAGTGGGATGTCGAAGCTGATCCTGATGGCGCCGAGAACGGCCTGGGCCACGGGGACGAGCGGGTGCAAGGCTGGCCGGCCCACGGCGGCGAGCCCTCCCTATACCGGCCGCGGGACGCTCGCAACTTAGGCTGGTCTCAGAGCGACCCCTCGTTCTTCCGGCGCGGTGAGGGGCGTCCGCTCCGCGCCCATCAAGGAGCGCCGTTGCGCCCCTTGACCGGGCGACCGGGACCCGGAGATACTCGCGTGCGCTGAGCGAACTCGAGGAGGCTGCCAATGAAGTACTTCATCAGCGCGACGCCAGGCCCGATGCCGCCGACGCCCGAACAGTTCGACGCGGCGCTCGACTGGCTCGAAGGCAAGGCCAACGAGGGCACGTTCGACTGCATCTTCGGCTTCATTGAGGGGGGCGGTTTTGCCGTGGCCAACGTCGCTTCCCACCGCGAGGCGCTCGACCTGATGGCCGACTATCCGCTGTTCGGGCTGGTCACCTGGGAGGTGCGTCCCTTGCTCGAGTTCAGGGAGGGAACCGACACGGTGCGCGCGAAGCTGGCTGAGGCCCAGGCAGCAATGGCTGGCGGTTGATCCGACCGATGCTGTGAGCCCGCCCCGGGCGCGTCGCGCCCGGGGCCGCTCGGCTCGGCTGCGCTTGCGGTGACGTGAACGCGTGAGTCGAACTCGCCGTACAGGTGGCTGGACGAGTCGAGGCCCTGCAGGGATCGCACCGAGATCTCGTCCCTCGAGAGGCGGACTATCTCGTCGAGGCGCTCCGTCAGTTTGCTGCGGGGGACGGCGGAGTGACCACGCGGACAACTCCTGCTCCCCCGGCGTTCGCACAGTTCGCTCAGGTGGTCCCGCCGACACTCGTCCCGCCTAGACGCTGACCGGCTCCAAGTAGAAGACCTCAGTGTTGATGTCCTGGCGGGTGTCCATCCCGCTGACGAATCCCCGCACCTGTCCGACCGGTGATGCTCTCTACGGTCTCACGGAACTGGGTCTCGGTCGCGTGCTGGAAGAACAGCCGCACGTCGCGCAGACGCTGGTGCTCGCCCATGTCCGCCAGGTTGCGCTCGGCGGGGGTAAGGGAGTTCTCCAAGGTCGAGATGATGCAGTCCGGCCCGGCGTAGTGGGTAGCGGCCCGCGTGGGGCCCCTTCCAAACTGCTCCTTGTAGATACGAACCATCGCATTGGAGATCTCGGCGAGATCCATGCCACTGCGGTCGCGGCCGCTGGGTCCGCCGGAGGTGGACGCTGCGTCCATTGTCACTGCCTGTCCCGTCCCTCTGAGAGTGTCGCGGAAGAGAGGAGGAACGCTGAGAACCAGACCGCGACTGGTGCACTACCAGGATACCGCCTAACCCAGGATCTCTTGCGAAACGCACGCGAGGGTTCGCCTAGCCCATCATGGGTAGCGACTGTCAGCACCGGCCCCTTGGAGCCCGCCTACGGATCTACGGGGACGCGGGCTGACGACAGCGGGTCGGTGCATTTACCTCTTCGGGCGGCGCAAGCACCCCCACGTTCTCCACGCAGTCGTTGCTCCGACAGACCACGGCTTCGAGGGCATCCTGCTTGGCCCGGTCCTCGAAGTCACCCCGGCTGAACGCCTCGGTCGCGTGGCGCACTAGCTCCACGTCCCTGCGACAGCGCCAGTCCAGCACCCAGGGGGTACCCACCTGGGCTCTCCGGCGGGACCTGGGAGGGCTCCGCCTGTGCCCCTGAGCATTGCCGCAACGCGTCAGGTTCCGGGGGCCGAGATGGCTAGTCGAGGGCGCCCACGGGTCCCTCGCAAGCTGTCGGCTCCCGGCCGCGCGCTGTGGAAGGCGGTGCTGGACGACTTGCCGCCCGACAGGGAGCTTGACGCCCGCGACGAGCTCACGGTCGAAGGTAGCCGCGGCCAGCTGGTGGTTCACCCTGCGCTGAGCGAGGCCCGTCAGCTGCGACTCGTGCGGCTCCGATGCTCGGCGCGCTTGAGCTAGTCGACCCGGAGGATGCGGTCCGATCCGCCACTCCGGCGCAGGCCCAGGCTCCAAAGCACAGCCGGGTCGCTCGGCGCCTGGCCGAGAACGACGAAACCCGCTCTGCGAGCAGGTCTCCTGGTCAAGCGGCTGATGGGATTCGAACCCACGACCTTCTGCATGGCAAGCAGACGCTCTAGCCAACTGAGCTACAGCCGCGCGCGGCGCCGAGTATAGGCGGCTCAGGCGCCGGCGCCGGAGACTTCGAGCGAGGCGCCGTAGCGCCGGGCCGCGGCCTCGAGCTGTGAGCGCTCGCCGCCGCGCAGGCGGCTGAAGAGCGTGGCCTCCAGGACCGGCGGGTCGGTGGCCGGCCGGCGGCGCCAGCTGCCCACGCATTCGCCGTCGATGAGGATCGGCCGCTCCAGCGTCCCCTCCGCCGGCGGCTGGTCGCGCAGCACCATGCGCTGGTCCTTGTAGCTCACGCCCAGCTCGTCGAACATGGGGATCAGGTGACAGCCCGCGGGCCCGGCGTCCGGCGCCGCGCGGGGGCCGCGTACCAGGGCTTGCCGTCGTCGTCCTCGGCGCAGTCCAGCTCCACGAGCTCCAGTCCGCGGCGCAGCCTGGCCCATCGTCAGGCCCGACCACCAGGAGAAGTCCCTGACCGTCGCCGGGCCGTGGCTGACGAAGTAGCGCCGGGTGAGCTCGGCCAGGGCCTCGTCCCCCGAGAGCTCCCGGGACTCGGACACCCGGTCGGACACCAGCGCGTAGGTGTGCTGCTTGCCGCGGCGCGGGCCGCTGCAGACCAGCGCGTCCAGCTCGGCGTACATCATGAGGTGAGCGAGGCGGACGCCCTCGGCCTCCTCCGACGCCGGCCTCCTCGAGCGCCGCGCCCAGCTCGCGCCGCGTGCGGGGCTCGCCGTCCGCCAGCACCGTGGCGAGCGTCTCGTTGCTGCGGGCGACGGTGGCGTCGTCCATGCCCACCTGGCGGTAGTGGTAGGCGTTGGCCTGGTGGACGCGAGGGCCGGTCAGGGCCTGAATCCAGCGCAGGTCCGCGGCCGCCACGTAGTGCCAGGTCGGCCTCAGGGCGTGGACGCGCAGGATGTCGCCGCGGGCGAAGGCCTCCTCGACGTCGCCGGGCGTGCAGCCGGGCACCCGCTCGGCCAGTGACCAGTTGGCCTCGGCGAACTCCTGCGCCTGCACCGCGCCGAGGTGGGCGACCGCGGCGGCGGGGGAGGGGAAGCCCTCGCCGGCCAGCCCCTGCTCGTGCATGCGCCGGCGGACGACGGCGAGGCGGTCGAGGTCCACGTGCGCGGGACCCTAGCCTGGGGGCGTGCCCGAGCCCCGAGAGGACCTGGCCGAGCTGCTGCGGCGCCGGGAGCAGACCGAGGACGCCGCCCGCCCGGAGCGCGTCGCCCGCCGCCACGAGGCCGGCGGGCGCACCGCGCGCGAGAACGTGGAGGACCTCATCGACCCGGGCTCGTGGGTCGAGTACGGGCGCCTGGCGATGGCCGCCCAGCGCCAGCGCCGCGAGCACGACGACCTCGCGGTGAACACCGCCGCCGACGGCCTGGTGGCGGGCACGGCCCGCATCGGCGGCCGTCCCTGCGCGGTGCTCGCCTACGACTACACGGTGCTGGCCGGCACGCAGGGCGTGATCGGCCACGACAAGAAGGACCGCCTGTTCGAGCTGATCGAGCGCACCGGGCTGCCGGTGGTCTTCTTCGCCGAGGGCGGCGGCGGCCGGCCCGGCGACACCGACTTCCCGCTCGTCTCCTGGCTGCAGGCGCGAGCGTTCGCGCTCTGGGCCGGGCTGTCGGGCAAGGTGCCGCGGATCGCGATCGTCAAGGGCCGCTGCTTCGCCGGCAACGCGGTGATCGCCGGCTGCTCGGACGTGGTGATCGCGACCGAGGACGCCTCGATCGGCATGGGCGGCCCGGCGATGATCGCCGGGGGCGGCCTGGGCGACGTGGATCCCGCCGAGATCGGCCCCGTGGAGGTGCAGGCGCCCAACGGGGTCCTCGACGTGGTGGTGGCCGACGAGGCCGAGGCGGTCTCCGTGGCCAAGCGCGTGTTCGACTGGTTCGGCGGGCCGGGCGAGCCCGGCCCCGCCGCCGACCAGGCCGCGCTGCGCGACATGGTCCCCGAGCGCGAGCGCCGCGCCTACAAGGTCGTGCCGATCATCGAGGCGCTGAGCGACGAGGGCTCGGTGACCGTGCTGCGCGAGCGCTTCGCCCGCGAGCTGGTGACCGCGATGGTGCGGATCGAGGGCCGCCCGGTGGGCGTCATCGCCAACGACACGCGGCACATGGCCGGCGCGGTCACGAGCGACGCCTCCGACAAGGCGGCGCGGTTCCTGCAGCTGTGCGACTCGTTCGGGATCCCGGTGCTGTCGCTGGTCGACACCCCGGGCTTCATGGTCGGGACGAAGGCCGAGGCCACCGGGCTGGTCCGCCACGCCTCGCGCCTGCTGGTGGCGGGCGCGGCGCTGACGGTGCCGCTGATCGCCGTCGTGCTGCGCCGCGGCTACGGGCTGGGCGCGCAGGCGATGTTCGGCGGCAGCCTGCGCGAGCCCCTGCTCACCGTCGCCTGGCCGAGCGCCCACCTGGGGCCGATGGGCCTGGAGGGCGCCGTGCGGCTGGGCCTGCGCAAGGAGCTGGAGCAGATCGAGGACGAGGCCGAGCGCGAGGAGCGGGTGCGCGAGTACACCGCGGCGCTGCAGGAGAACGCCAAGGCGGTGCGCGCGGCGGAGGTCTTCGAGATCGACGACGTGATCGACCCGGCCGAGACACGCGCCCTGATCGCGTCGACCCTGGAGGCCGCGGGCACGCCCGAGCCCAGCCACCGCCCGGTCGACACCTGGTGATCTAGCCTCTCGGGAACTCTCCGGCGCCGTGGCGGAGTGGCTACGCAGCGGCCTGCAAAGCCGTTTACACCGGTTCGATTCCGGTCGGCGCCTCTGGCTCAGTGCGCCTCGCGTGGTAGTCCTTCCGGCCATGGCGCCCACCACGTGTCACATGTCGATCTCGCTCGACGGCTTCGCCGCCGGCCCCGACCAGGACCGCGACAACCCACTGGGCGTCGGAGGGAGGGCGGTCCACGAGTGGCATCTCGGCGACGTCACCAACGAGGCCGACAAGACCGCCCAGGACTGGCTCATGCGCCCGCGCGGCGCCTACGTGATGGGCCGCAACATGTTCGGCCCGATCCGCGGGGACTGGGACGAGGACTGGCGCGGATGGTGGGGTGACGAGCCGCCCTACCACGCCCCCGTCTTCGTGCTCACCCACCACGCGCGCGACCCGATCGAGATGGCGGGCGGCACCACCTTCCACTTCGTGACCGGCGGCTTCGACGCCGCCTTCGCCCGGGCGCAGGAGAGCGCGGGCGACGACGGCGTGGACATCGCCGGCGGCGCCTCCACGGTGCGTCAGGCGCTGGCGGCCGGCGTCGTCGACGAGCTCACCCTCGATGTCGCGCCGGTCCTCCTCGGGGCCGGCGAGCGGCTGTTCGACGGCGTGGAGGCTCTCCGGCTCGAACCGGTCGAGGTGCTGCACTCGCCGGCGGCGACCCACATCAGGTACGCCCTCGGCGTTTGAGCACGCATCGCTACAGATGACGCCTCGGCAGTCGGACCTGTGCGTGATCGTGCTCTCGTATCGCAACGAGCGCACCATCGGCGCGGCCCTCGAGTCGCTGCTCGACCAGGACGAGCCGCTGGAGATCGTGGTCTCCCACTCGGGCGGCGGCCACACGCCTGCACTGCTGCAAGAGCGCTTTCCCGACATCCGCGTGGACGCCTTGCAGGAGCGCCGCACGCCCGGGGCGGCCCGCAACGCGGGCGTCGCCGCGACCCGGGCCCCGTTCGTCTCCTTCCATGCGGGCGACTCAGTCGCCCTGCCGGGCTGGGCGGCCGGCCGCCTGGAGCTGCACCGAAGGGGGGCCCGCGTGGTGGGCTCGGCGATCGCGCCGCCCCGCGGCCGCGCGCCCCTCGCGGCCCACGTCCTGCTGCACAGCACGCGGATGCCGCACGTGACGCCGGGCCCTCATCTGCGCTTCGGGGCCTCGTACACCCGCCAGGTGCTGGAGCGGTACGGGCCCTTCCCGGAGCGGATGGACGGGGAGGAGGACGTCGAGCTCAACGAGCGCCTGATCCGGGCCGGCGTTCCGGTGGAGTGGGCACCCGGCGTGATGACCGCGCCCGAGTACGCCGAGAGCTCGGGCGAGCTGATCGGCAACCTGTACCGGCGCGGCGGCCTGCGCTATCGCTGCCGGGGGCACCGCAGGCCGCGGGGGGTTCTCGCCGCGCGTGCGCTGCTCGACGCGCCGTCGGGCCTGATGCGCGCCGCGCGGCCGGAGTCGCCGGTGCGGCCCGCCGAGCTCCATATTTTTGCCGCGCGGCCGGAGTCGCCGGTGCGGCCCGTCGAGCTTGCGCGCAGCGCGCCGCTGGTGATCGCCGGCTCGGTGGCGGCGGCCGGGGGCATCCTCAGTGCCCCGCGCGCATGAGGATCACCTTCCTCGGACACGCCGGCCTCTACATCGAGACCGACGCCGGCAGCGTGCTCTGCGACCCGTGGTTCAACCCGGCCTACGCCTTCCCGGAGAAGGTGAAGGACGCGCTGGGGCGCCGCAAGCGCGCCAACGAGCAGGAGCGGGCGCTGACCTACGCGGACGAGCTCGGTGCCTCGCACGTCTTCCCCTGCGCCGGTCCTCCCGCGTTCCTGGACCCGGAGCTCTTCGGCCTCAACGACTTCGACGGCGACCCCACCAACATCTTCTGCGACCAGCCCGCCTTCCTCGCCTTCATGGCCGAGCACGGCAACGAGCGGGGGCACCTGGTCCTGCCCGGGACCACGATCGAGCTGCACGGCGACAGCTGCTCGGTCAGCGCACCCCGAGGGAGACGCCGATCGCCCGTTCGCCGACAAGCGCGCCTACCTGGAGGAGTACGCCGAGCGCAGGCGGCCGGCGATCGAGGCGGTCCGGGCGGCGTGGCCGGCGGGCGACGCGCCGGTGCTCGAGCGCCTGAAGGAGTGGTTCGAGCCGCTGCTGGAGATGGCGGACCTGACCTGCGACGGCGTGGCGGCCCGCGTGCTGCTCGACCTGGGCGCCGAGCGGGTGGTCGTCGACTTCCTCGACCGCAGGGTCTACGCCTGGGACGGGGAGGAGTGCCGCTATCGCTTCCGCATCGACCGGCGCCTGGTCGAGGCGTGCATCGAGGCGGGGGAGGAGGACTGGGTCAACTCCCTGTTCCTGTCGTGCCGCTTCGAGGCCGATCGCGACGGCAAGTACAACGAGTACGTCTACAACTTCTTCAAGTGCCTCACCCCGGAGCGTCTGCAGTACGCCGAGGGCTACTACGCCGAGCAGTCACGCGTAGACGAGCTGTGGCGCTGCGACGGCTACCTGGTCCAGCGCCGCTGTCCCCACCTCAAGGCCGACCTGGCGCGCTTCGGCGAGGTGGAGGACGGGATCCTCACCTGCACCATGCACGGCTGGCGCTTCGACCTCGCCACCGGCCGCTGCCTGACCTCCGACGGCGCGCGCATCTACTCCGAGCCCGCACCCTCCGAGAAGGGCTGATGCTTCAACTTCGGCTGGCGGGGGTAGTGCAGTTCGGATGCAGGCGGGTGTCGAATATCGCGAGGCCTTCCTACAGGCCCTCCTCAGCGGCGACGAGCGCGCCGCGGACATCGCCGCGCGCAGCGCGATCGAGGCGGGGCTCGACGAGATGGCGGTCTCCGAGCGGGTCATAGCGCCGGCGCTTCAGTCCGTCTCGCAGATGTCGCAGGGCGGGCTCATCACCGAGGGCGACGGCGTGGCGGCCGAGCGCATCAGCATGCGCGTCCTCGCGCTTGCAGCGCGAAGCCTTCCGCCGCACCCTCCAGCGCGGCAGCGAGGAGATCCTCCTCGGCGAGCTCGAGGGCGACCCGCCCACGCCTGAGCTGAGCGACGCCGCCGCCGTCCTGCGCCAGGCCGGCTTCAAGGTGCGCCACCTGGGCTCGGGGCTTCCCATCCTCTCGCTCACCCGGGCGGTCGCCCGTCACCGGCCCCACGCCGTGGTGCTGCACGTCGTCGGCCGCGACGTCGCGCTACTGCTCGACTACGTCCTCGACGAGATCGACCTCCACGCCCCCGGCACCAACGTGCTGGTCGGAGGGCCGGGGCTGCCCGAGGGCGTCCCCGAGGACGAGGACAACCTGATGGGCTGGGAGCAGCCCAGGGACATCGTGGCCAAGCTCGACTCGCTCGTGCTGCAGCCCACGCTGAACTGACCGCACGGAGAGCGCGGTCCATGTAGGTTTGCCCGGTGCGGGCAAGGATGGCCATCGCCCTCGTGGCGACTGCGTGCGGACTGGTGGCGGCGGGCGTGGCCCAGGCCCACCCTCCGGCCCCGATCGACGCTCGCGGCAAGCCCGTCCACGGGAAGTTCCACGGCTGGCTGCACCACACGAAGGCGCCGCTGTTCCGCGGCCGCCTCCAGATCGTCCGCACGGCCTGTCCGGGTTTCCCGCAGTACGTGGGCTGCGTGGTCAGCCGGCGGCCCCGGCGGGTGTACGTCAGGCCCGGCGCGCGACGGGTGCGGGCGGTCTTCTACCACGAGGTCGGCCACGTCTTCGACCTCCTGGTCCTGAACCGCGCCGAGCGCCGTCAGTTCAAGCGCATCATGGGCATCCGCGCGGGCGGCTGGTTCAAGGGCAGCCCGGGCCCGTCGGAGTTCTTCGCCGACGGCTACACCGCGTGTTCGTTCCACCGGCGCCTGGCACGGACGCTGTCGCGCACCGCGTATGGCTACCGCGCCTCGCCGCGCCGCCACGCCCGGGTCTGCGCGCTGATCCGCCGTGCCGCCGCGCCGCGCGGCAGGCGCCCGCAGGCGCCGCCCAACCCGCCGCCGGTGATCGATCAGAAGGCGCCGCCGGCGCCACCCGCGCCAGCCGACGGCCAACCAGCCGGCCCCGGAGCCCTGCGGCCTGCTGGAGAAGCTGCTGGGCGGCTGCTGAGCGCCGCGGCGCTCAGACCTTCGGGCAGAAGGCCTCGATCGCGCGCCGCGTGGCGGGGTCCACGATCTGCTGCGTGGACTGCAGGCAGCGCTGGCGAGCGGCCCGCTTGGCGGCCCGCGAGACGTCGCGCCCGTTGCCGCTGCGGATGAACTGACACGCCTGGTCGGCGCCCTGCCGCGAAGCGGGATCCTGGATGCCCGCCGCGGCCTGGCGGCAGGCCGCCACGCCCAGCTGGTCCACGCCCGGGGCGTCGCTGGTGCAGCCGGCCAGTACGGCCGCGCAGGCCAGCAGCGCCGCTGTCCCCTTAGCTCGCATCGTCACCATCATGATCGTCCACCCGGCGGTCCACGGCCAGCCGCTCGATCCGCGTCTCGTCCACGTCGAGGATCTCGGCGGGGTGGCCCAGGACCTCCACCCGTTCGCCCTCGTCCGGCACGCGCGCCAGATGCTCGGCGACCCAGCCGCTGACGGTGGTCTCGTGCGCGTGCTCGAGCTCCACGTCCAGCCGCTCGGCCAGGTTGCGCACCGGAGCTTCGCCGCGGACGACGAGCCGGCCGTTCTCCTCGCTGATCTCGTCCGGCTCCTCGGCGTCGAACTCGTCCTCGATCTCACCCACCAGCTCCTCGAGGATGTCCTCCATCGTCAACAGGCCGATGACCGTGCCGTGCTCGTCGTGCACCAGCCCGAGGTGGAGGCGCGAGGCACGCATCGTGCGGAGCACCTCGTCCAGTCGTGAGGACTCGGCGATGTGCGCGAGCGAGCGCACGATGTCGGTCAGCTCGACCTCGCCGGAGCCGTTGAAGTTCAGGGGCAGCAGGTCCTTGGCGTTGATCACGCCCACGGCGTCCTCGAGGCCGCCCTCGGGCTTGCACACGGGCAGGCGCGTGCGGCCGGTGTCGATCGTCTTGCGGGCCACGTCCTCGGGGGAGTCCGAGGTCAGCACGTAGTCGATCTCGCCGCGCGGCTTCATCGCCTCCCGCGCCCGCATGTCGCCGAAGACCAGCGCCGCCTCGGAGAGCTCGCGCTCCTCCGCCTCGATCAGCCCCTCCTCGGAGCTCTCGCGCAGCAGGGAGCGGATCTCATCCTCGGTGTGAGGCTGGCTGCCCGCCTCCGAGGCGGGCGGCACGCCGAAGGGCTTGAGCAGCAGGTTGCCCATGCCGTTGAACAGGTCGACCAGCGGCTTCGTGGCCAGGTAGAAGGCGCGCATGAAGGGCACCAGGGCGAGCACCACCGGCTCGGTGCGCGCGATGGCGAGGCTCTTGGGCGAGAGCTCGCCGACCACCACGTGCAGGGTCGTGATGATCAGGAACGCCACCAGGCCGGCGAGCCCGAAGCCGGCGATCTTCGCGCTGTCGCCCAGCAGGGGCTCGAGCAGCTCGTGGAAGGCGGGCTCGCCCAGGGCGCCGAGGCCCAGCGAGGCCATCGTGATCCCGAGCTGGCAGGCCGACAGGTAGGCGTCGATGTGGGCGACCGCGTGGGCGGCCGACTTGGCCCCCGGGCGGCCCTGGCGCAGCAGCTCGTCGACCTGGGTGGGGCGCAGCCGTGTGACCGCGAACTCGGTGGCCACGAAGAAGCCGTTGGCGGCGACCAGGGCGAGCGCCAGCACCAGTTCGATCGCCATCGGGATCACCCTAGTTCCGGAGTTTGTGGGTTTTGACACAGACGCTCATCCCGGGTACGCCCTGCAGTCGAGGAGCGAGGAGAGGAGTGCTGTGATGGCCGAGCCCGCGCGACGGGCACGGCGCCTCAGGCGCCGCCCACCATTCGGAGATCGACTGGCATGCCGCCGAGGAGTCTCCGGAGTTCAAGGAGCTGACGAAGAAGCGGCGGGCCTGGGTGCTCCCGGCCACGATCTTCTTCCTGGCCTGGTACTTCGGCTTCATCATCCTGGCCGGGTACGCGCCCGGCTTCATGGGCGAGGAGTTCCTGACCGACGGCTTCACCGTCGGCTACGCGCTCGCGCTGACCCAGTTCGTGATGGTCTGGGTGCTCGCGATCGCCTACGTGCGCCGAGCCGACAAGGTCTTCGACCCGCTGGCCCGCAAGGCGGCGGACAAGGCCGTCGAGAGCCGCGCGAATCGAAGTCAGCGGCGCGCCTCGACCGCGGGGGACAGACATCCGGCACGGCCGGTGAGGAGGTCACCCGATGACGCTCATAGCCGCAGACGTCAACGTCGAGGCACTGGCGATATTCGCGCTCGTCCTCGGCATCACGCTGGGGATCACCTACTGGGCGTCCAAGCGCACGGCCACGGCCACCGACTTCTGGGCCGCCGGACGCGGGATCAGCGGCGCGCAGAACGGTTTCGCGATCGCCGGCGACTACATGTCGGCCGCGTCCTTCCTGGGCATCGCCGGCCTGATCTTCCTGTACGGCTTCGACGGGTTCCTGTACTCCGTCGGCTTCCTGGTCGCGTTCCTGACCGTGCTCTTCCTGCTCGCCGAGCGCATGCGCAACGCGGGCAAGTACACGATCGCCGACGCCCTCTCGTTCCGGCATGAACGAGAAGCCCGCGCGCGCCGCGGCGGCGCTGGGCACGCTGGCGGTCGCCGGCTTCTACCTGATCGCGCAGATGGTGGGCGCGGGCCTGCTGATCGACGCGCTCGTGGGCATCGGGTTCGCGCCGTCGGTCCTGCTGACCGGCGTCTTCATGCTCACCTACGTCGTCTTCGGCGGCATGATCGCCACGACCTGGGTGCAGATCATCAAGGCCGTGCTGCTCATGGCCGCGGCGATCGTGATGTCGATCTTCGTGCTCGTGAAGGTCGGCAACCCCATCGACCTCTTCCGCGACGCGCGGTCGGAGTCCGGCGAGGGTGCCGCCTATCTCGAGCCCGGCCTGTTCCTGACGAGCCCGATCGACACGATCTCGCTGGGCCTGGGCCTCGTGCTCGGCACGGCGGGCCTGCCGCACATCCTGATGCGGTTCTTCACCGTTCCCGACGCCAAGGCCGCGCGCAAGTCCGTGGTCTGGGCCGTCGGGCTGATCGGCGTCTTCTACGTGCTGACCACGCTGCTGGGCTTCGGCTCGCGCGCGGCGCTGCAGGGCTCCGCGCGCGGTCGAGAAGGTGGGCGAGGGCGGCAACCTCGCCGTCCCGTACCTGGCCGAGAACCTCGGCGGCGGCGCGGGCAGCTTCGGCGGCGACGCCTTCCTCGCGATCGTGGCCGCGGTGGCCTTCGCGACGATCCTCGCGGTGGTCGCCGGCCTGGTGATCTCGGCGTCCGGCGCGGTGGCGCACGACGTGTACTCGAACATCATCAAGTCCGGAGAGGACAGCGAGAAGGAAGAGGTCTGGGTCGGCCGTCATGGCCGCGCTCGGCATCGGCCTGCTCGCCATGGGCGTCTCGATCCTCGCCGGCGAGGGCCTGAACGTCTCGTTCGTGGTCGGGCTCGCGTTCGCCGTGGCGGCGAGCGCCGTGTTCCCGGCCCTGCTGCTGGCGTTCACCTGGAGGCGCTTCAACACCACCGGCGCGCTGGCCGGCGTGATCACGGGAGTGGTCTCGTCGATCTTCCTGGTGATCATCAGCCCCAAGGGCTGGCCGGGACCCGACGGCGAGGGCGGAGCGTTCAGCTTCTACGACCTCTCCAACCCGGGGATCATCTCGATCCCGCTGGGCTTCATCGCCTGCTGGCTCGGGTCGATCCTGAGCGGAGAAGAGAAGGAGGCCGAGCGCGAGTTCGAGGAGCTGTACGTGCGCTCGGAGACCGGCCTCGGAGCGGAGGGCTCGGACATCGGGCTCGCGCCCTCGGGGAACGGCGCGGGCGCCGATGGCGCCGGGCGAGCGTGTGCCCGCCCCGACGCGCGGGTAGAACTCTCCCTGAGAGGGAGTTCGAGGAGAGGAGAAACGTGGAGGCCAGCACGGAGACCGCAGGCGGGCTCGAGCAGGAGCTCGAGGAGCTCACGAATCAAGAGACGTTCGACCCGCCTGAGGAGTTCACCCAGAACGCGCTGATCTCCGACGAGTCGGTCCACGAGGAGGCGGCCAAGGACCCGGTCGCCTGGTGGGCCGAGCAGGCCAAGGACCTGCACTGGTTCGAGGAGCCCACCGAGAGCCTCGACGACTCGAACCCGCCGTTCTACAAGTGGTTCGCCGACGGCAAGATCAACGCCTCCTACAACTGCCTGGACCGCCACGTCGAGGAGGGCAACGGCGACCGCGTCGCCTTCATCTGGCGCGGTGAGGAGGGGGAGGAGCGCCAGCTCACCTACTCCGACATCCTGGCCGAGGTCAAGAAGCTGGCCAACGCCCTGACCGAGCAGGGCGTCGAGAAGGGCGACGTGGTCGGGATCTACCTCCCGATGATCCCCGAGGTCGTGGTCTCGATGCTCGCGTGTGCGCGCATCGGCGCCCCGCACAACGTCGTGTTCGGCGGCTTCTCTCCGGGCTCGGTCTGCGAGCGCATGGAGGTCTCCGAGGCCAAGGCGCTCATCACGACCAACTACGCGCGTCGCAAGGGCAAGGCCGCGGCGGTGAAGTCCGAGGTCGACGACCTGATGGACAACATGCCCACGGTCGAGACGGTGATCGTGGTGCGCAACACCGACGACGACGCGCCGATGACCGAGGGCCGCGACCACTGGTGGGACGAGCTGCTGGAGGCCGCCGACGACGAGCACGAGGCGGTGGCGCTCGACGCCGAGCACCCGCTGTTCATCCTCTACTCGTCGGGCTCGACGGCCAAGCCGAAGGGGATCCTGCACACCACGGGCGGCTACCTGACCGGCGTCAAGTGGACCGGCAAGCATGTCTTCGACCTACGCCCGGACAGCGACGTGTTCTGGTGCTCGGCCGACGTCGGCTGGGTCACGGGCCACTCGTACATCGTCTACGGGCCGATGTCGAACGGCGCCACCTCGGTGATGTGGGAGGGCGCGCCCGACTACCCGGACAAGGACGCCTGGTGGCAGGTGATCGAGGACCACGGGGTCACGATCTTCTACACCGCGCCGACCGCGATCCGCGCGTCCATGAAGTGGGGGGTCGAGTACCCCGAGAAGCACGACCTCTCCTCGCTGCGACTGCTGGGCACGGTGGGCGAGCCCATCAACCCCAAGGCGTGGGCCTGGTACTGGAAGGTGATCGGCGGCGGGCGCTGCCCGGTGGTCGACACCTGGTGGCAGACCGAGACAGGTCACATCCTCATCTCGCCGCTGCCGGGGGTCATCTCGGCCAAGCCCGGCTCGGCCACCAAGCCGCTGCCCGGCGTGGACGCGGCCGTTGTCGACGAGGAGGGCAACGACGCCGGCACCGAGCAGGGCCTGCTCGTGCTGCGGACGCCCTGGCCCGGCATGCTGCGCACCCTGTTCAACGACGACGACCGCTTCATCGAGACGTACTTCGACAAGCTCGGCAAGGAGACGTACGTCGTCGGCGACGCGGCCCGTCGCGACGAGGACGGCTACTTCTGGATCATCGGGCGCATCGACGACGTGGTGAACGTGTCGGGGCACCGGATGTCGACCGCCGAGGTGGAGCACGCGGTGGTCTCTCACCCGAAGGTCGCCGAGTCGGCGGTCATCGGCCAGCAGGACGAGGACACCGGCCAGGCCATCTGCGCGTTCGTGACGCTCCACAGCAGCGCGGGGGAGGGCAACGACGAGCTCGTCCAGGAGATCCGCGACCACGTGGGCGAGAAGATCGGCAAGTTCGCCCGTCCTAAGCGGGTCATCTGGGCGGACGACCTGCCCAAGACGCGCTCGGGGAAGATCATGCGGCGACTGCTGCGTGACATCGCCGAGGGACGCGAGCTGGGCGACGTCACGACGCTCAACGACCCCTCGGTCATGGATCAGATCCAGGAGAAGGTCAAGCAGGAGGACGACGAAGACTGAGGCTTCGGCAGGGGCTTCCCATATTGCTGGCCGCTGCCCTGGCGGGCTGTGGCGGCGGAACCACGGTGGACCAGGTCGAGACGAACGTCCTGACGTCGCTGGGCAAGGAGCCGCCGCCCGATGTCCAGGGCACGATCCTGGACGTGGACTGCCCGGGCTACGCCAACACGGCCAAGCTCGAGGACGGCACGCGCCTGCGCTGCGGCGCGTTCAACGTCGACAAGCCCACCCACGAGCCCGACGAGCAGATCGGAGCGGTCGCGGTGACGGTGGGCGAGGACGGCGACTACGTCTTCCGTCCCTGTACGGCCACGGCCACGGGCCGCGGGCCGAAGTGCTGACGGACGGGCCCGCGAGAAGAAAAAAGGGGCCCCCTGCAAGGGCCCCTTTTTCTAGCTGGACGTGCCACCGGGGCGCTCTATGCCTCCGGTTCGTCGGTCCTCTCACCCTCTGCATCGGAGGCCCCGGGGATTCCTTTAATGTGCCCGCATCCGCTGGACGCCCCTGGCCATATGCGTGAGCGCCTTCGCCCTCGCCGGGTGCGGCGACACGATCGACACGATCGAGGACGACGTGGAGGCCAAGCTGGCCCCGACGACGCCCGTCGAGGACGTCGACTGCGCGGGCTACACCGAGGAGGACGTGCCCTCCGAAGGCACGCGGCTGACCTGCGAGGCCTTCCGCAACGACGACGAGGTCCACGACCCCAACGACCAGATCGGCGAGGTCACGCTGACCGTGGGCCAGGACGGCTCCGCCCGCTTCCGCCGCTGCAAGGCCCTGACCGCGCCGGGCCCCGGCCCGGACTGCTGACGTGAAGGCGCTGATCACAGGCGGCTCGGGCTACATCGGCAGCCGCCTGGTCGAGCTGCTCGCCGCCCGTGACGACGTCGAGCGGATCGTGGTGGCCGACGTCAACCCGCCGCGCTTCTTCCTGCCCAAGGTGCAGTACGAGCGCCTGGACGTCCGCGACGGCGCCGCCTGCCGGAAGCTGCTCGGCGAGGTGGCCCCGGACACCCTGGTCCACCTGGCCTTCATCCTCAACCCGGTCCACGACGAGGCGCTGATGTACGAGGTCGACGTCAACGGGACGGCCAACGTGCTCGAGGCCGCCGCCGAGGCCGGCACGCAGCAGGTGCTGGTGACCTCGTCCACCACCGCCTACGGGGCCTTCCCGGACAACCCGGTGCCGATCTCCGAGGACTGGCCGGTGCGGGGCGTGCCCGACTACGCGTACGCGCGCGACAAGGCGGAGGCGGACCGCCTCTGCCAGCTGTGGGCGCTCATGCACCCCGAGCGCACGATGACCATCGTGCGGCCCTGCATCGTCTTCGGGCCCAACGTCGACAACTACCTGGTCCGCTTCTGGACCAAGCAGCCCTTCCAGGCCGACACCGGCAACCTCGACCTCCCGTTCCAGTTCGTGCACGAGGAGGACGTGGTGGACGCCATCTCCGGCCTCCTGCTGGGCGGCCACGGCGGGGCGTTCAACGTGACCGCCGACGGCCTGATCTCGCTGCGCGAGTGCGCGGAGGTGGCCGGGCTGCCGATCCGCCGCATGCCCAAGCGGGCGTTCACGGCGATGGCCAAGACGATGTGGGCGGCCCGGATGTCCGAGGCCCCCGCCGGCCAGATCCGCTTCACCGAGCACCCCTGGGTGGCCTCGAACGAGAAGGTGAAGTCCACGCTGGGCTGGCAGCCCAAGCACACCTCGCGCGAGACCCTCGAGGCGACGATCCGGGCCCACAAGGGAACGGACGAGGCCTCGCCCGCCGCCGCGGCGCCGACGCCCGCGGCGCCGGTGGCCTAGCGCGGCGAACGGGGCGCACGTCCCGAGGCAGGTCCTCAGCGCCCTGACGAGTTGTCTCGGCGAGCGCGCGCGGTTCGCGCGGCTCGACCGGCCTACTTGTTGATGTAGACGGCCACGGAGAAGTCGGACTCCTGGGCGTTGCCGTCGAAGGTCCGCGATGTGTGGACGTTGACCTTGATCTGGTTCGAGTTGGCCGTGCTCTGGCTCGCGTCCACCTCGGCGTGCGAGCGGGCGCCGCCGGACGAGGAGCGCGGCGTGACCAGCACGGCCACGTCGTCGAAGCTGTTGACGCCCTGGTAGCCGCCCACGCCGGGGTCGGCGTTGAAGGTCACGGTGTACTCGGCGATGCCCGGCCCCGGGGTGACGCTCACGTTCGAGGCCTTCGTCTGGCCGCCGCCGGCGTTGATGATCCGGGGCACGGTCCCGCCGCCGGTCGCCTTCACCGTCGCGAACGCCTTGGCGATCGCGAGCAGCTTGTTGACGTCGCGGTTCTTGATCGTCCCGGTGCGCCCGCCGCCGCCGACGATGTCCGCGCCCTCGACCGTGTTGTTGACGATGTGGCGGCTGCTGACCGAGTTGCGGTCGATGCGGGTGATCGCATAGCTCGTGCCCCCGAGCGCGACGAACAGCGCGATCGCGGCGAGGATGAACGCGGGGGAAGGCACGGGCAGCTTCTTCATTCGGCGGATCCTGTCAGCGCGCGCGGCGCGGGTCAACGGCCGAGTCGGCCGCCTCCAGCGCCTCTTCCACGGTCGCGAACTCGTGGACGCTGCGGATCTTGCCGCCGGTCACGCACGTCGACCAGACCTCCTCGAGGTGCTCGGCGCCCCGGCCGCCTCGGCCGTGGAGATCGAGCGGCACGACCACGTAGTCCCCGCGGGGCAGGTAGGCCCGCGGGCGCACGCGGTACTTGCGGAACACGCTCGCCCAATAGGACAGGAGGCCGGTGGGCCCGACCCCCTCCGCATAGGGGTCGACGTCGGGGCGGTGGCGCAGAAGCGACCACTCGACCTTGGGGTCGACCATGGACTGCGCTGTCTTCCAGTCGCCGTACGAGAAGGCCTCGTAGGCCTGCCGCACAACCTCCAGCGGCTCCCTCATACAAGGGGTTTACCCCGAGCCGGGGGACGACATACCTTCGGGAGGTGGGCCGTGCTGGGCTCGAACCAGCGACCTCCAGCTTGTCGAGCTGGCGCTCTCCCGACTGAGCTAACGGCCCGGGAGAGCGCCGAGGATATCGCTAGTGGCCCACCACGCTCAGCATCTTCTCCTCAGCCCGACGCTGCTTCTCGCGGTCGGGCTCGCGGTTGCCCCGCGGCCCCCGGCTGACCTCGGTGGGCGTCCTCTCCTCTCTCCGGTTCAACTTCTCCCGGGCTTGTTGCCGTGACTCCCTCTGGTTCGGCTTGAAGCACATATAGGTGTGTTGCTCGGCGGAGGCGGGCACCTAAACGGACATCAGAACTCTTTTACAAATAGGCTCGCCATCGTGCGCCTCTCGAGCCTGATCGCCCCAAGAGACCGGGAGTTCTTCGACCTCTTCGACGAAGCCGCCGGCAACAGCGTCCGCGCGGCCGAGCTGCTGCTGGAGATGATTCGCGACTTCCCGGAGAAGAGCGAGCTCGCGCGGGAGATCCTGATCGCCGAGCAGGAGGGCGACCGGATCACCCACGACATCATCAAGCGGCTCAATCAGACCTTCGTCACGCCGATCGACCGCGAGGACATCTACGGCCTGGCGTCGGCGCTCGACGACGTGGTCGACTTCACCGAGGAGGCCGCGGACTTCCTCATCCTCTACAAGGTCGAGGCTCCGATGGAGCAGTCGGTCCGCCTCGCCGAGGTCTTGGTCCACGCCTGCCGCCAGATCGCGGAGGCCATGCCCCGCATGCGCGGGTTCAAGGACATCTCGCACTACACGGTCGAGGTGAACCGGCTCGAGAACGACGGCGACCGCATCAGCCGCGAGGCCATGGCCGCGCTCTTCGACGACGGGATCGACCCGATGGTCGTGATCCGCTGGAAGGACATCTACGAGCGGCTCGAGCAGGCCATCGACGCCACCGAGCGCGTCGCCAACATCCTCGAAGGCATCGTGATCAAGAACTCCTGACGGGGCTGTGGACGGCGACCTGATCCTCGTGATCGTCGTGGCGGCGGCGCTCGCCTTCGACTTCACCAACGGCTTCCACGACACGGCCAACGTCGTGGCCACCTCCATCTCCACGCGGGCGATGGCGCCCAAGCTGGCGGTGGGCTACGCGGCGGTGCTCAACTTCGCCGGCGCCTTCATCTCGCTCGCGGTGGCGGCCACGGTCGCCCAGGGGATCGTCGAGGCCGACCTGATCACGCCGTTGATCGTCTTCGCCGGCCTGATCGGCGCCATCGCCTGGAACCTGGTGACCTGGTACTTCGGCCTGCCCTCCAGCTCCTCTCACGCCCTGATCGGCGGGGTGGTGGGGGCGGCGTTCGTGGCCGAGGGCGCCGAGGCGATCATCGGCTCCGGCCTGATCGGCAAGGTGATCGTGCCCGCGATCGTGGCGCCGATCCTGGCCTTCTGCGTCGCCGGCCTCGGCATCCTGGTCGCCTACCGCCTGGTCGCCCGCCTGCGGCCCGGCCCGGTGAACGAGGGCTTCCGCATCGGGCAGGTGCTCTCCGGCGGCATGCTGGCCGTCGCGCACGGCACCAACGACGCCCAGAAGACGATGGGGATCATCACGCTCGCGCTGGTGGCCAACGGGACCATCGCCGCCGACGACTTCCACGTCCCGACCTGGGTCGTGATCACCTCGGCGGCGGCGATCTCCGCCGGGACCTACGTGGGCGGCTGGCGGATCATCAAGACGATGGGCAGCCGCATCCACAAGATGGACGCCGCGCAGGGCTACGCGGCCCAGGGCGCGGGCGCCGCGGTGATCCTGGCCTCCAGCCACGTCGGCTTCCCGCTGTCGACCACCCACACGATCTCGGGCGCGGTCATCGGCGCCGGCGCTGCGAAGCGCCTCTCCGCCGTCCGCTGGGGCGTGGCGGGCAACATCGTCGCCGCCTGGATCCTGACCCTCCCGGCCTCCGCCGGCATCGGAGCGCTGACCTACGGAGTCACGCGGATCTTCGGAACCGGCGCGGCCGGACCCGTGGTGGTCTCGGTCGCCATCCTGGCCGGCGCCGCGCTCCTCTTCGCCCGCCGCGCTCAGCGCGGCCCGGCAGTGACCGCGGCGGCGGAGGCGTGATGTTCCCGCTGGCCGAGGTCATCGACTGGGGCGGCCTCCTGGAGGTCCTCTGGTCCTCGTTCGCCGCGGGCCTGGGAGTCACGATCGCGGCGTCGCTGGCGATCCTGGGCGCCACCCGGGCCGTCGACTTCCGCCGGGCGGGTCAGCCGGTGCCGGCCGGTCTGTTCTCGATCGTGGGGATCTTCGGAGCGCTGGTGCTCCTGGCCGCGGTGGTCTTCGGCATCGTGGTGATGACGGCCAAGTAGGTCAGGCCAGCGCGCGCAGGAGGCGCTCGACGTCGTCCTCGCTGGTCCAGCCCCCCACCGAGGCCCGCACGTAGGGCCAGCCGGGCAGGTGGCGCACGATCACTCCCGAGCCCTTGAGCCGCTCGGCCACGCCCTCGGGCTCGCGCTCCTCCCAGGAGACCAGCGTCGTGTGCCCCCGCGCGGCGACCTTCCGGCCGCTCTCGCGCAGGCGCTCGGCGAGGCGCTCTGCTCCGTCCGCCGCCGTGGCGAGCACGTCGTCGAAGCCGGCGGCCTCCAGCACGTCCAGCGAGGCGTTGGCCCAGGCGGTGTGCTCGGCGGGGCGCAGCCCGGGGTCCAGGCGCGCGCTCTCGGCACGCAGCTGGAGGTCCAGCGCGCGCTCGGGGTCGGAGACCGTGCCGAAGCCGGGCCAGGGCGGGGTGATGTCGTCGAGGCGCTCGGCCTTCACGTACAGGTAGCCGCTGCCGACCGGGCCGCAGAGCCACTTCTGGCCCGAGGCGGCGTAGAAGTCGCAGCCGAGGGCCCTCACGTCGACGGGCACCGCGCCCAGGCCCTGCGCGCCGTCGAGCAGCACGAGCGCGCCGGTGGCGGCCAGCGCCTCGGTGTCGGCCACCGCGCCGGTGATCCACGACACGTGTGAGCAGGCCACCAGCTTCGCCGAGCCCACCTCCTCGGCCAGCTCGGCGAAGGGCGCCTGGCGGATGCGGTACCCGTACCGCTTCGCCCCCACGGCGAGCGGCACGAGCAGCCCGGGGTGCTCCTCGAAGGAGGTCAGCACCTCGTCGCCGGGGCCCAGGTCGAGGCCGCCCAGAACGCTGTTGACGCCGTCGGTGGTGGAGCCGGTCAGGGCCAGCTCCTTGGGCTCGCAGCCCACGAGCCCGGCCACCCGGGCCCTCAGGGCGTCCGCCGCGCCGATCAGGTCGCCGAAGAACGGGTGCCCGCCCCGCCCCTGCTCGACCTGGACGGCGAGGGAAGCGTCGACGGCCTCGCGCGCCCGAAGCGGGACGGGCCCGTTCGAGCCGGTGTTGAGGTAGGCGAGCTCGTCGAAGACCGGGAACTCGGAGCGCAGGGCGGCGGCGTCGATGGCCGGAGCTTAGGCTTCGGCGCCGTGACTGCAGACCTCCAGCCCATGGCGGTCGGGCGGGGGTCCCTGGCGGCCCACGCGCCCGTGGCGGGCGCCGACGCCGTCGAGCGGGTCCACGCCGCGGCGCGGCCCCTGCGGGGCACCCGCGTGCTGCACGTGAGCTCCGCGGGAGGGGGGCGCCGGGTGGCCGAGACGCTGGGCGCCCAGCTGCCGCTGGCGGCGGACGCCGGCCTGCGGGTGAGCTGGCGCGTCCTGTTCGGCGACGGCAGCGTGGGCGCCGAGCTTCGCGACGGCCTCCAGGGAGCCGAGACCGCGATCTCCGACGAGGCCTTCGAGGCCTACCTCCGCGAGTGCCGGGACGCCGCGGGCGCCCTGCCCCCGCACGACGTGCTGGTGCTGCACGACCCGGGCACGCTGGGGCTCGCGCCCGTCAGCGAGAAGCCGGTGCTGTGGCGCTGCCACGTCGACGCCGGCAGGCCCGAGCCGGCGGCCTGGGAGCGCGCCCGGGCGCTCGCCGACGCCGCGGTGTCGCGCTCTGTCGCGGCGGAGGGCTTCGCTCCGCCGGAGCTCGACGCCGACGCGATCGCCCCCGGCATCGACCCGCTGAGCGTTCGCAACGGCGAGGCCTCCCCGTGGCTCACCGGCCGGGTGGGCCGCGCGCTCGGCATCGACCTGGAGCGGCCGTTCGCCTGCCAGGTCATGTCGCTGGACCGCTGGAAGGACCCGCACGAGACGCTCGAGGCCTTCTCTCTCGCGCGCGAGGAGCGCCCCGACCTCCAGCTCGCGCTCGTCGCCGACCTCCACGACGACTGGCCGGCGCTGAAGGAGATCAGCGACCTGGCCGAGAGCCTCGACGACGTCCTGCTGCTCACCAGCTACACCGGCGTGGGCCAGCTCGAGCTGGGCGCCGTCCAGCGCCTGGCGCGGGTGAGCCTCCACCGCGCGCTGCGCGAGGGCTACGGGCTGGCCGCCTCCGAGGCGCTCTGGAAGACGACCCCGGTGATCGGCGGGCCCGACGGCGGAGTCCCGCTCCAGGTGCGCGATGGAGTCGACGGCTACCTGACCGAGGGCCCCGAGCAGACGGCCGAGCGCCTGGTGGAGCTGGTCAACGATCCGGGCGCCGCCGTGGAGATGGGCCGGGCCGGACGTGAGCACGTGCGCGAGCGCCACCTGGTGACCCGCGCGCTCGAGGGAGAGCTCCGCCTGCTGGCGAATACCGTGAGCGCATGACGGTCCACCTCCCCGACGGCACCCCTCTGGAGCTCCCCGAGGGCGCCACCGGTGCCGACGCCGCGGCGGCCATCGGCTCGGGCCTGGCCCGGGCCGCGCTGGGGGTCAAGGTGGACGGCGAGCTGCGTGACCTGGACGCGCCGCTGCCCGACGGCGCGCGCATCGCGATAGCCACCGCCCGCGACGACGACGGCCTGTGGCTGATCCGCCACGACGCCGCGCACGTGATGGCCGAGGCGGTCACCCAGCTGTGGCCGGGCACCAAGGTCTCGATCGGGCCGCCGATCGAGGACGGCTTCTACTACGACTTCGACTTCCCCGAGGGCGTCCGCCTCTCCGAGGACGACCTGCCGCGCATCGAGGAGAAGATGCGCGAGCACATCAAGGCCGACGAGCCGTTCGAGCGCAGCGAGTGGACCACCGGCGAGGCGCTCGACCACTTCGCGCGCGAGGGGGAGGACTACAAGGTCGAGCTGATCGAGGACCTGATCCGCGACCAGGGCGTGGACCACGTCTCGCATGTACCGCAACGGCCCCTTCCTCGACCTCTGCCGCGGCCCGCACTCGCCGTCGACCAAGCGGGTCAAGGCGTTCAAGCTGACCGGCGTGGCCGGCGCCTACTGGCGCGGCGACTCGAACAAGCCGATGCTCACGCGCGTCTACGGCACCGCCTTCGGCTCGAAGGAGGACCTGGAGGCGCACCTGCAGCGACTGGAGGAGGCTCGCGCCCGCGACCACCGCAAGCTCGGCCGCGAGCTGGGCCTGTTCATGTTCTCCGAGCTCTCGCCCGGCTCGCCGTTCTGGCAGCCCAACGGCGCCGCCCTGTGGAACGAGCTGACCGACCTGTGGCGCACCGAGAACGAGCGCCGCGGCTACACGGAGGTGCGCACGCCGATCCTCTACGACGTCGAGCTCTGGAAGCAGTCGGGCCACTGGCACGTCTACCGCGACAACATGTACTTCACCGACGTGGAGGACCGGCCCATGGGCCTCAAGCCCATGAACTGCCCGGCCCACGTGCAGCTCTACAAGTCCACCGCGCGCTCCTACCGCGAGCTGCCGCTGCGGATGGCCGAGCAGGGCCTGGTTCACCGGCACGAGCCCAGCGGCACGCTGCACGGGCTCCTGCGCGTGCGCCACATCACCCAGGACGACGCCCACGTCTTCTGCACCGAGGACCAGCTGGAGGAGGAGATCGTCCGCTGCCTGGACTTCGGCTTCTTCGTCTACGACCTGTTCGGCTTCGAGCCGCGGCTCGAGCTGTCCACGCGCCCCGAGAAGCGGGTGGGCACCGACGAGATGTGGGACCGCGCGGAGGCGGTGCTCAAGCAGGCGCTGGACAACCGCGGCCTGGAGTACGACCTCAACGAGGGCGACGGCGCCTTCTACGGGCCGAAGATCGACCTCCACATGACGGACTCGATCGGGCGCTCGTGGCAGCTCGGCACCGTGCAGCTCGACTACTACATGCCCGAGCAGTTCGAGCTCGCCTACACCGGCACCGACAACGCCGAGCACCGGCCCGGTGATGATCCACCGCGCGCTCATGGGCTCGTTCGAGCGCTTCATCGGGATCCTGACCGAGCACTACGCCGGCGAGTTCCCGTTCTGGCTGGCGCCCGAGCAGGCGGTGATCCTGCCCGATCTCCGACCGTCACCTCGACTACGCGCGCGACGTGGCGAAGCGGCTCGAGGGCCTGCGCGTGGGGGTAGACGACCGCACCGAATCGGTGGGCCGCAAGATCCGCGAGGCCGAGCTGCGCAAGGTCCCGTACATGCTCATCGTGGGCGACGACGAGGCCGAGGCCGGAACGGTCGCCGTGCGCCGCCACGGGGAGGGCGACCTGGGCTCGGTGGACGTCGAGGAATTCGCTCGCGCCGGGCGCGCCGCACACCTGGAAAGGCGGCCCGGCCTGGCTATACTCGGCGGCAGATGACGAAGAGTCTCAGTTAGTGCCGATCCCTCGTAGGTTCGATCGGCGCCCGCCCGAGCGCGACGAGACCCGCATCAACGAGCGCATCCGCGTTCCGCAGGTCCGTCTGATCGGAGAGGACGGGAACCAGGTGGGAGTCGTGCAGACCGAAGAGGCGCTCCGCTACGCGCAGGAGCGCGATCTCGACCTCGTCGAGGTCGCCGCCGAGGCGCGCCCGCCGGTGTGCCGCGTGCTCGACTACTCGAAGTACAAGTACGAGCAGGAGCAGAAGGCCAAGCAGGCCCGCCGCCACCAGAAGCAGGTCAACGTCCGCGAGATCAAGCTGCGGCCCGAAGATCGCGGACAACGACTACGAGACCAAGAAGAACCACGTGGCGCGCTTCCTCAACGGCGACGACCGGGTGAAGGTCACGATCATGTTCCGCGGCCGCGAGCAGACCCACCCCGAGCGCGGCGAGCGCCTGCTGCTGCGCCTGGCCGACGACGTGGCCGAGATCGGCACCATCGAGCAGCGCCCGCAGCAGGACGGCCGCAACATGACGATGCTGCTGTCGCCCACGAAGAAGTCCGAGGACGAGGCGCAGAGCTCCGCTTGATGGCTCGCCGGGGGGCCCTACCGCCGCGCCGTTCGCCTGTCGGGCTGATCTCGCTCGGCTAACCTCTCTCGGTCCATGCCCAAGATGAAGTCCCACTCGGGCGCCAAGAAGCGCTTCAAGAAGACCGCCCGCGGCAAGATCCGCGGACGGCACGCCTTCACGAGCCACAACCTGGAGGTCAAGCGCCCGAAGCGCAGGCGTCGCCTGGGCCGCCCGGTGGACGTCCAGGGCAGTGACGCCAAGCGGGTCGCCCGAATGCTGGGGCCCAAGTGAGCCGCGTCAAGCGCTCCGTTCACGCGCGCAAGAAGCGCCGGGCGACCCTCGAGCGGGCCAAGGGCTACCGCGGCCAGTCGCACTCGTCCTACAAGCGCGCCAAGGAGGCGGTCCTCAAGGCCGAGGGCTACGCCTACCGCGACCGCCGCAACCGCAAGCGGGACTTCCGCCGGCTGTGGATCCAGCGCATCAACGCGGCCGCCCGCCGCGAGGGGCTGACCTACGCGACGTTCATGCACGGCCTCAAGGCCGCCGGCGTGGAGCTGGACCGCAAGGTGCTGGCCGACATCGCCGTCCGCGACCCCGAGACCTTTCGACGTTTTGCCGAGCGCGCCCGCGAGGCTGCGGCTGCCTGATCGCTAAGGCAGACGCAGGACCGACCGGGGCGCCCAGAGAGGCGCCCTTTTTGTTTCCGTGATCACCTCACCCGACAACAACCAGCTGAAGACCATCCGCAAGCTCCACGACGCCCGGTGGCGGCGCAAGCTCGACCTGTTCGCCGCCGAGGGCGAGGACCTGGTGGAGGCCGCCGAGGCCGCCGGCTGGGAGCCGGAGGAGCTGCTGGTGTCCGGCGAGGACGTGGAGCCCGAGCTGCTGGACGAGGTGAGCGCGCTCGGGTCGGGCACGCGCGTGATCGGCGTCTACCGGCGCCGCTTCTCCGAGCCCGGCGGCGAGCTGTCGGTCTACCTCCACGGGGTGCACGACCCGGGCAACGTCGGGACCGTCATCCGCACCGCGCACGCGCTGTGCGACGGCCCCGTGACCCTCGGGCCCGACTGCGCCGACCCCTTCTCGCCCAAGGCGGTGAGGGCCAGCATGGGCTCGCTGTTCGCGCGGCCGCCGGCGCGGGCGGGCTTCGAGGAGCTGAAGGGCACCCGGGTCGCGCTGGACGCGCGGGCCGAGGAGTCGCTGGCCGGCGTGAGCATGCCCGCCGTGCTCTGCCTCGGCGGCGAGCGCACCGGCCTGCCCGACGACGTGCTGCACGCCGCGGAGACCCGCGCCCGCATTCCCCTGCGCGAGGATGGCCCCGAGTCGCTGAACGTCGCCGCCGCGGCGGCGATCGGCCTGCATAGGATCGCGACCCATGCCTGACGCCCCGGCCCGCCTCGAGGAGATCCGCGCCGAGGCCGAGGCCGCCGTGGCGGGCGCGGCCGCCACCGACGAGCTCGAGGAGCTGCGGGTCCGCTACCTCGGCCGCAAGTCCGAGCTGACCCGGACGCTGCGCTCGATCGGCGAGCTGCCGCCTGAGGAGCGCGGCCCCGCGGGCAAGACGGCCAACGTGGTCAAGCAGGCGATCGAGGCGCAGCTGAGCGCGCGCACCGAGGAGCTGCAGGGCGCGGAGCTGGAGCGCCGGCTGGCCGAGGACCGGGTGGACGTGACCCTGCCCGGCGACCCGCCGCAGCCGCTGGGCCACCTGCACCTGGTCACCCAGACCCGGCGGGAGATGGAGGACATCTTCGTGGGGCTCGGCTTCCAGGTCGTGGAGGGCCCCGAGGTCGAGTTCGACTACTACAACTTCACCGCGCTCAACCACCCGCCCGACCACCCGGCGCGGATGCTCCAGGACACCTTCTACCTCTCCGACGAGGTCCTGCTGCGCACCCACACCTCGCCGATGCAGGTGCGCTCGATGGAGGCCCAGGAGCCGCCGATCTACATCGTCGTCCCCGGGCGCGTGTACCGGCGCGACTCCGACGCCACGCACACGCCGATGTTCCACCAGCTCGAGGGCCTCGCCGTCGACGAGGACATCACGCTGGCCGACCTGCGCGGCGTGCTGCTCTCCTTCGCGCGCCAGATGTTCGGCGACGAGCGCGAGGTGCGCCTGCGCTCGGGCTACTTCCCCTTCACCGAGCCCAGCGTGGAGGTGGACATCTCCTGCTTTGCCTGCAACGCGAAGGGCTGGCTGCGCCGACGGCTCGCGCTGCAACCTGTGCAAGGGCACGGCCTGGATCGAGATCCTCGGCTCGGGGATGGTCGACCCCAACGTGCTCGGCTTCGTGGCCGGCAACGGCTACGACCCGGAGAAGGTCCAGGGCTTCGCCTTCGGCATGGGCATCGACCGCATCGCGATGCTCAAGCACGGCGTGCCCGACCTGCGCCTGATGTTCGAGAACGACCTGCGCTTCCTGGAGCAGTTCGGCGCATGAGGGTGCCGCTGTCATGGCTGCGGTCGTACTGCGACCCGGGGCTGTCGACCGGCGAGATCGCCGATCTGCTGACGAGCGCGGGGCTCGAGGTCGCGCGCATCGACCGCATCGGCGTGGGGGACCCCTCGGGGTTCTTCGTCGGTCGCGTGCTCGAGGCCAACCCGCACCCCAACGCCGACCGCCTGCGCGTCTGCATCGTCGAGGACGGCGGCGGAGGCGCCGCGCACCATCGTCTGCGGCGCGCCCAACGTGGCGGCCGGCCAGGTGGTGGCGGTGGCGCGGCCCGGGGCGGTGATGCCCGACGGGACCGAGCTGGGCGAGGCCGAGCTCAGAGGCGTGCGCTCCAGCGGAATGATCCTGGCCGAGGACGAGCTGGGCATCGGCGAGGACCACGCGGGGATCCTCGAGCTGCCGGAGTGGTCGGCGGGCACCCCGCTGGCCGAGCACCTCGCCATCCAGGACGAGGTGCTGGAGCTGGAGATCAACCCCAACCGCCCCGACGCCCTGGGCGTCTACGGCGTCGCGCGCGACCTGCACGCCCTGACCGGCGCGCCGCTGAACGAGGACCCCACCGAGCGCGACGTGGAGGCGGGCCCCGGCGACCCGGGCGTGGAGATCGAGATCGCCGACCCCGACATCTGCCTGCGCTTCACCGGCCGCGTGTTCGAGGACGTGACGATGGGCCAGTCGCCGGTGTGGCTCAAGCAGCGCCTGACCGCTGCGGGCCAGCGGCCGATCTCCAACGTGGTGGACATCACCAACTACGTGATGCTGGCCACCGCCCAGCCGCTGCACGCCTTCGACCTCGACGAGGTCCGCGGGGGCCGCATCGTGGTGCGCCGCGCCGAGCCGGGGGAGACGATGGTCACCCTCGACGACGTGGAGCGCTCCTTCGACCCCGACGTCGCGCTGGTGTGCGACGCCGAGGGCCCGAGCGGCATCGCCGGGATCATGGGCGGGCAGATCTCCGAGGTCTCGGACAAGACCACGCGGGTGCTGATGGAGGCCGCCACCTGGGTGGGCTCGAACATCCTGCGCACGTCGAAGCGGCTGCCGCTGCGCACGGAGGCGAGCGGGCGCTTCGAGAAGCAGCTGCACCCCGAGCACGCGATGGCCGCCCAGCGCCTGGCCGCGCGGCTCATGCACGACCTGACCGGCGCCCACCAGGTGGGCGAGACGATCGACGTCCTCCCGCGTCCCGCCGCGCCGCGCACGGTGCCCCTGCGCCCCGAGCGCCAGGAGAAGCTGCTCGGCGAGCGGATCGGCGAGGAGGAGTCGGCGGCGATCCTCGAGCGGCTCGGCTTCGCGCGCGAGGGAACGCAGGAGTGGCGGGTTCCCTACTGGCGCGACTCCGACGTCCAGCGCGAGGCCGACCTGATCGAGGAGGTCGCGCGCATCCACGGCCTCGACCGCCTGCCGGCCACGCTGCCCGCGCGCAGCGGGGCGATCGGCGGGCTGAGCGGTCACGCGCCGCTGCGCCGGCGCCTGGAGGACGCCCTGCGCGACCGCGGGCTCTCGGAGACGGTCTCCTACAGCTTCATCGCGCCCTCGGCCCTCGACCGGCTGCGCCTGGGCGAGGGCGACCCGGCGCTCACCATCGCCAATCCGCTGTCCACCGACCAGAGCGTCATGCGCCCGCTGCTGCTGCCCGGCCTGCTGGACGCCGCGGCCCACAACACCGCGCACGACCGCCCGGACGCGGCGCTGTTCGAGTCCGCGCACGTCTACCGGCCGTCGGCGGTGCCCCCGCCGCTGTCGGGCGACGGCCCCCAGACCTCTCCCAAGGGCTGCGCCCCTCCGACGAGGGCCACCACCTGGGCGCGCTGCTCGTGGGCCGGCTGGGCGGCGGCTGGCGCACCCCCGCGGTGGAGGTCGACTTCTACGTCCTGCGCGGCGTGCTCGAGTCGGTGCTGGCCGCGGCGGGCGTCGAGTGGCGGGCCGAGCCCGGCCTGCGGCCCTTCCTGCACCCCGGGCGCACCGCGGTCGTCCTCGCCGGCGAGCGGGAGATCGGCTGGCTGGGCGAGCTGCACCCGCTCGTGGCGCGCGCCTGGGAGCTGGGCGAGCGGCCCGCAGCGGCCTTCGAGCTCGACGTCGACGCGCTCGGCGTGCTGGCGGCCGAGTCGGTCGAGGGCTTCCGCGACGTGACGAGCTTCCCCGCCGTCCTGCAGGACATCGCCGTGGTGGTGCCCGAGGAGGTGCCGGCCCAGACCGTTCGGGACGCCGTGGCCGAGGGCGGGGGCGAGCTGCTGCGCGACGCGCAGGTGTTCGACCTCTTCCGCGGCGAGCAGCTGGGCGAGGGGCACAAGTCGCTGGCGCTGCGGCTGGAGTTCCGCGCGCCCGACCGCACGCTCACCGACGAGGAGGTCGCCGGGCGGCGCTCGGAGATCGAGGGCGCGCTCGAGCGGATAGGGGGGAGGCTCCGTGGCTGAGCATCGTGTGGCCGTGATGGGCGCCGCCGGCTACGGCGGCGCGCTGTGTGCGGCGATCGTCAACGCCCATCCGTCGCTGGAGCTGACCACCGTCACCGCGCGCTCGGACGCGGGCAAGCGCCACGACGACCTCTACCCGCGCTACCGGGTGCCGCTGACCCTGGACGAGCCCGATCCCGACCGGGTCGCCGAGCAGGCCGACGCCGCGCTGGTGGCCTACCCGCACCGCGCCGCGGCGCAGGCCGTGCGCGAGCTGCGCTCCAGGGGCCTGAAGGTGGTGGACCTGTCCGCGGACTTCCGCCTGGGCCAGGACGCCTACGAGCGCTGGTACCAGCCGCACGAGGCGCCCGAGCTGCTGGGCGAGGCGGTCTACGGGCTGCCCGAGCTGGGCCACCGCGAGCAGATCGCCGAGGCCGACCTGGTGGCCGGGCCCGGCTGCAACTCGACCGCCGCGCTGCTGGCGCTGTGGCCCCTGCGCGACATCGCCACCGACGCGGTGGTGGACATCAAGACCGGCGTCTCCGGCGCCGGCCGCGAGGCCACCCAGGAGACCCACTTCGTAAGCGCCACCGACAACGTCAACCCCTACAAGACCGAGGGGCACCGCCACGTCGCCGAGCTCCAGCAGGAGCTGCCCGACCGGATCCGCTTCTCGTTCGTGCCGCACCTGCTGCCGATCGACCAGGGGCTGATGGCGTCGTGCTTCGTGACCGTGGAGGGCGAGCCTTCGCGCGACGACGTGGTCGCCCTGTTCGAGGACGCCTACGCGCGACGAGCCGTTCGTGGAGGTGGCCTCCGAGCCGCCGCACACCGCGCACGTGAAGGGCACCAACCGGGCGCGCGTCTACGCGACCGTGGACGAGGGCGGGCGGGTGATGGTCTTCTCGGCCATCGACAACCTCTGGAAGGGCGCCTCGGGCCAGGCGGTGCAGGACCTCAACCTGATGCTGGGCCTGCCCGAGGAGGAGGGGCTGACGTGAGCTTCTTCCGCTCCCGCTGGGTGCAGGCGCCCGCGCACGCGCGCGAGCTGGACCCGCACGCCCTGCCCGCCGGCTTCCGCGCGGCCGGAGTGGCCGCCGGGCTGAAGCCCGACGGGCTGGACGTGGGCGTGCTGGTGTCCGACTCGCCCGAGACCACCTCGGCCGCCCGCTTCACCACCAACGCCCGCGTGGGCGCGCCGGTGCTCGTCTCGCGCGAGGCGCGGCTCGACGGCCTGCGGGCCGTGGTGGCCAACTCCGGCGGCTCCAACGTCGGCGACGGCCAGCGCGGCATCGACACCGCGCTCGCCACGCAGGCGGCGGCCGCCGAGGCGCTGGGGCTGGAGCCCGCCCAGGTCGGGCTCGCCTCCACCGGCGTGATCGGCACCGAGCTCCCGCGCGACCGGGTCGTGAGCGGCGCGCGCGAGGCCTGCGCGGCGCTGGGCGACGACGCCGACGCCTTCTCCAAGGCGATCCTCACCAGCGACAGCGGCCCCAAGCGGGCCTGCCTGGAGGTGGAGCTGTCCGCCGGGACGGTGCGGCTGTCCGCCCAGGCCAAGGGCGCGGGGATGATCGAGCCGCGCTTCGCCACCATGTTCTGCTTCGTGCAGACCGACGCCGAGCTGAGCCCCGAGACCCTCGACCTCCTCACCGGGGTCTGCGTCAAGCGCTCCTTCGACCGCATCTCGGTGGACGGCCAGCTCTCCACGAGCGACACGGTCTACGTGCAGGCCGGCGGAGCCTCCGGCGTGGGCGTGGACCCCGAGACCGCCGACGAGCGCGCCCTGGGCGAGGCCATGGACGCGCTGATGCGCCAGCTGGCGCTGGAGATCGTGGCCGACGGCGAGGGCGCCGAGCGGGTGGGCCGCGTGGTGGTCAACGGCCGCGCCGGGGCCACCGAAGTCGGTGGCGCGCGCCGTGGCGAACTCGCCGCTGGTCAAGACCGCGCTGCACGGCGCGGACCCCAACTTCGGGCGCATCCTCCAGGCCGCCGGCGCGGTGTGGCCGCAGGGCGAGCCGTTCGTGGCCGACCTGGCGATCGAGGGCCGCCAGCTGGTGAGCGCCGGCGACGCGGTCGGTGTCGGGCCCGAGGAGCTCTCGGACCTCGAGCAGGCGGTGAGCGGCCCCGAGGTCGAGTACGAGCTGACCCTGGCCGGGGAGGGAGGGGAGACCGAGGTCTTCTTCTCCGACCTCTCGGAGGAATACGTGAGCTACAACGCGGAGTACACCAGCTGATGCGTGACGTCGCAACACTCCTCGAGGCCCTGCCCTACATCAGGGAGTTCCACGGCCAGACCGTGGTCATCAAGTACGGCGGCGCCGCGATGACCGACGCTCAGCTCAAGGAGGAGTTCGCGCGCGACGTGGTGCTCCTCAAGTACGTCGGGATGAACCCCGTGGTGGTGCACGGCGGCGGCCCGGACATCACCGCCTACATGGAGCGCCTGGGCATGGACGTGCGCTTCGAGCAGGGCCTGCGCGTCTCCGACGAGGCCACCGTGGAGGTGGCCAAGATGGTCCTGGTCGGCAAGCAGAACAAGGACATCGTGCTGCGCCTGGGCCGCCACGGCCAGCCGGCGGTGGGCCTGTGCGGCGACGACGGCATGCTCTTCCGCGCCCGCAAGCAGCTCGCGGGGGAGACCGACATCGGCTTCGTGGGCGAGATCGAGTCGGTGAACGTGGACGTGATCAACCACATCGCCGAGGACTACATCCCGGTGATCGCCTCGGTGGGCGCCGACGGCCTGGGCAACTCGTACAACATCAACGCCGACGCCGCCGCCGCGGCGGTGGCCGCCGCGCTCGGCGCCGCCAAGGTCCTCTTCCTCACCGACGTGGAGGGCTGGCGCGCCGACCCCGAGGACCCGGGCTCGCTGATCTCCGAGGCCACCGTGCACGACGTGCGCGAGCGCCTCGACGGCGTGGCCGGCGGCATGCGGCCGAAGCTCGAGGCCTGCGTGGCCGCGCTGACGGCCGGCGTGCGCGCCGCGCACATCGTCGACGGCCGCGAGGAGCACTCGCTCCTGCTCGAGCTGTTCACCGACAAGGGGATCGGCACGAAGCTGTGGCCCTAGAGGAGCTCCAGGCACTCGAGCGCGAGGCGCTCATGCCCACCTACGCGCGCAACCCCGTCGAGTTCGTGCGCGGCGAGGGGACGCGGCTGTGGGACGCCGAGGGCAACGAGTACCTCGACTTCCTGGCCGGCATCTCGGTGGTCCAGCTGGGCCACTCGCACCCGGCGGTCGTGGAGGCGGTGCGCGAGCAGGCCGAGCGCCTGATGCACGTGGGCAACCTCTACTACTCCGAGCCCGGCATCCGCCTGGCCTCGCGGCTGTCCGAGCTGGGCCTGGGCGGGAAGACGTTCTTCACCAACTCCGGCACCGAGGCGGTGGAGTGCGCGCTCAAGCTCGCCCGCAAGCACAAGCAGGGCGGGGACATCGTCGTGCTGGAGAAGGGCTTCCACGGCCGCACCTACGGCTCGCTGTCGGCCACTCCGCAGGAGGCCAAGCAGGCCCCGTTCGCGCCGCTGGTGCCGGGCTTCCGGGTGGCCGCCCGCGACAGCACGGACCTTCCCGTCGACGACAGGACCGCCGCCGTGCTGATCGAGCCGATCCAGGGCGAGTCGGGGATCCTGCCGGTCGACCCCGAGGTGCTGAGGGCGGCGCGCGAGGCGTGCGACGCCCACGGCGCGCTGCTGATCTTCGACGAGATCCAGTGCGGCATGGGGCGCACCGGCGACATGTGGGCGTGGCAGGGCAGCTGGGCGTCCGGCCCGACGTGATGACCCTGGCGAAGGGCCTCGGCGGCGGGCTGCCCATCGGCGCCTGCCTGACCGGGCCCGACCACGCCGACGTCCTGCAGCCCGGCGACCACGGATCGACCTTCGCCGGCGGGCCCGTGGTGGCCGCCGCCGCCAACGCCGTGCTCGACACGGTGAGCGAGCCCGAGTTCCTCGCCGAGGTCTCGCGCAAGGGCGAGCTGCTGGCCTCGGGCCTGCGCGACCTGGGCCTCGAGGACGTGCGGGGAAGCGGGCTGATGCTGGGTTTCGCGACCACCGACGGCCCCGAGCGCGCCCGGCGCCTCCTGCTCGAGCAGCGGCTGGTGGTCAACGCGACGGGCCCGGACACGATCCGGCTGCTGCCGCCGCTCACGGTCTCCGACGACGAGATCGCCGAGGCCTTGAGCCGCATCGCGTCTGTCTAGTCCGTCGATAGGGTCCGCCGCCGTGGCGGACCGCGCACCACGCACGGCCTCGTACGAGGCGAACCCCGAGGACGTCGGGCGCGTCCTGCTGCTCTACTCGGGCGGCCTGGACACCAGCGTCATGCTCAAGTGGATCCAGGACGAGTACGAGGCCGAGGTGGTCGCGCTGACCATCGACCTCGGCCAGCCGGGCGAGGACTTCGAGGTCGTGGAGGGCAAGGCCCTGCAGCTCGGAGCGCTGGAGTGCCGCATCGTCGACGCGCGCGAGGAGTTCGCCCGCGACTACGTCGCTCCCGGCGATCAAGGCCAACGCCCTCTACGGCGGCGGCTACCCGCTGTTCACCGCGCTGGGCCGGCCGCTGATCGCCAAGCTCGCCGTCGAGGCCGCGCGCGAGACCGGCTGCGACACCGTGGCCCACGGCTGCACGGGCAAGGGCAACGACCAGGTGCGCATCGAGGCCACCGTGGCCGCGCTGGCGCCCGAGCTCAAGATCATCGCGCCCGTGCGCGAGTGGCAGATGGGCCGCGAGGAGGAGATCGAGTACGCGCGCAACCACGGCATCCCGGTGAAGGGCGGGACCGAGGCGCCGCCCTACTCGATCGACGACAACCTCTGGGGGCGCTCCAGCGAGGGCGGCCCGATCGAGGACCTCGCCGAGCCCCCGCGCGACGACGTCTTCGAGCTCGTCACCCGCCCCGAGGAGGCGCCCGACGAGCCCGAGGACGTGGCCGTGGAGTTCGAGCAGCGGCGTCCCGGTGGCGCTCAACGGCGAGCGGCTGGGCCTCGTGGAGCTGCTGCAGCGCGCCGCGGAGCTGGGCTCGCGCCACGGCGTGGGGATCGTCGACCACATCGAGGACCGCATCGTCGGCCTCAAGGTCCGCGACCTGTACGAGGTGCCGGCCGCGGCGATCCTGCTGCCCGCCCACCAGGAGCTGGAGAAGCTCGTGGGGACGATCCACCAGAACAACTTCAAGCACGGCCTCGACCGCCACTGGGCCTACCTGGTGTACGCGGGCCTGTGGCACGAGCCGCTGCGGGAGGACCTCGACGCCTTCATGGACAGCGTCAACCAGCAGGTCACCGGGACGATCACCATGCGCCTCTACAAGGGCAGCGCGCGGCCGGTCGCCCGCAGCTCGCCCAACGCGCTCTACGACCCCGAGCTGGCCGGCTTCGGCGAGTCCGGCGGCCTGTTCAGCCAGTCGGCGAGCCCCGGCTTCATCGAGCTCTGGAGCCTGCAGTCGCGCATGGCGTACGCAGTCCGCAACCGGGGTAAGGAGACCTCATGACCACGAAGGGCTACACCGTCCTCGGCTGGGTCGTATGGCAGATCGGCTCCCGGGTGGCCAAGCGCAAGATGGCGGAGAACAGGCTCAAGCTGGGCGCGGCGGGCATCGTTGCCGCGGTCGTGGTCGGCGGCGCGATCGCCGCCAAGAGCGCCGGCGGCTCGACGACTCCTAGCTACTCGGCGACGACCTCGAAGGTGTGCATGTGCTCGAGACGCTCGAGCTTGATCGCGTCGTCGAGCGCGGGGTCGATGCGCTCGTGTGAGACGCGGTGCGCGTCGCTGCGCATGTAGGCCTTGAAGCTGTCCCGGTCGCGCCAGCGGCTGACCATGACCAGCTCCTCGGAGTCGCGGTCGGACTGCCAGACCTGGAGGTCGACGAAGCCCTCGGCGTCGTCGACCAGGTGCGCCCGCCGGCGGAAGGCCGCCACCAGCTCGTCCGCCCGCTCGGCGGGCACCCGCAGGCGGGACATCGAGACGTACACGCGGGCTAACCCGTGCGCACGCCCACCGGGCGCTCAAGCGTCGAGAGAGGCGCCTGACTGGCTCGACCTCGCGATGACCTGCAGGCCGTCCGCCGCTCGTGGGCGCGCCGAGCGCGCTGGCTGTCGGGCCCGCCGGCGGGCCGCCCCCCTTCGCGCGCTGCCGGATCCATCCTGTCCCCTCGGTCTCCTGGCCGACCAGATCCTCCATCTGTGCGACGGCCCCGCCGACGTCAGGTGTGCACGTGCCAGGCGCTCGACGATCGCGTCGTCGGCGCGGTCTGCGCCCCGGGCGACGCGGTGCGCGCGCGGCCACGTAGGCGCTCGAGCCGCCCGGTCGCGCCGCGCGATGACCGCTCGCGGGTCGCGGTCGGATCTTCGTCGACGCTTGGCGTGGTCGACGCATGTGCCCGCCGGCGGAGCCCCCGCTGTTCTTCGTCCGGCGCGCCGCTCGGCGTCCGCCGCGCGCTCGGTGGCTCGGTCACGGCCGTGCGTCGTTGAGGATCGCGATGTAGTGGGTCAGCTCGCCCTCGTCGTCGTTGACCGGCGAGAGGGTGACTCGTTCCAGAAGGCCTCTCCGCTCTTGCGGTAGTTGCGGATGACGACCCGGCACTCGCGGCCCTCGCGCAGGGCGCCGGCCATCTCCGCCACCTGGCCGGGGCCGGTCGGTCCCTGCAGCAGCGCAGCTCGCCCTGATCTCCGCGCGCGAGTAGCCGGTCATGGCCTCGAAGGCGGGGTTGACCCACTGAACCGGAACCCCTCGGCGCGGGCCGCCCGCTCCGGTCCCCCCTCCCTTCCCCCTCCCTTGGATACCCGTCTAGCGGCGGGGCTCGGCGTGGCGCTCGGCGTGCCGGAAGCGGGTCCCGATCGTGATCAGCAGGTGGGTCACGCCGATCGCGATGAAGAAGACGGTGGGGGCGGTCTCGTTGTCGAAGCCGACCACGAACGGGGCGGCGACCAGGAAGACCGCCAGCACGTAGTCCAGCGCGATGTGGGCGGTCAGGGGCAGCGAGTTCACCAGGCTGGTGGGGCCCTCTGTGGTGGCCGCGATCGCGAGGATCACGACCCCGACGACGATCGAGAGCGCGGTTCCCTCGTCGAACGATCAGATGATCGGCGCGGCGATGAAGAGAATGCCGGCGAGGTATTCGAGAAGCCCGTGCAGGACCCGGGGGACCGGGCCCTGGCTGAGCATTCCTCCCCTTGGGCGGTCCGCCTGAGTTGATCGAGACGATCTTCGGTCATGCTTGCGCGCCGAGTCTGACGGAGAGGGGCCGTCCGGTCGCCGGGCCTCGACACGCGCCCTTTATACACCCCGTCCCGAGCCCGCTTCCCTGGCCCAGCCCGGGGGTGGCGTACCGCAGCAGGCTGGTCTACTCTGGCGAAAGTGGTACGGAGACCGCTCCTGGGGGTCGCGTGCTGCCTGGTCGTCGGGGTGGTGGTGCCCTCAGCGGCCGAGGCTGGCATCGCGAGTGTGTCGGCCGACGGCCGGACGGTCACGTACCAGGCAGCGAGCGGCGAGACCAACGACCTGGTCGTCGATCGCAACGGAAGCACGGTCCGGTTCGACGACCGGGGCGCACCCGTGGGCACCGGGTCGAACTGCTCGCGTTCCGGCGACGACGCCGTATGTCCCGACCCCTCCGGACTTGCGCGCGTGGTCGTGCGGGCGGGAGACGGCAACGACAGCGTTCAGGGAGGTGGGTTCGAGAACGACAGGGCGTCGAACAGTCCGACCGAGATCACGGGGATGCGGGCAACGACACGCTGACGGCGACGAACTGCGACTCGGACGTGGTCAGCCAACTTCACGGGGATCAAGGCAACGACAGGCTCACCGGGGGGGAAGACGCCGACGAGCTTTTCGGTGGGCCGGGCAACGATCGACTCGACGGCGGCTGCTCGTCGGATGACCTGGACGGGGGGTTCGGCACCGACCTGATCCGAGGCGAGCTCTCGCAAGGGCTGTGCGAGGCCCTCAACGGTGGGTCGGCCGGCATGGACACCGTTCTCTACACGAACCGCACCGCTCCGGTGAGGCTGAATCTGGGAAACCCCTCGTTCGCGCAGGGCGAGGCGGGTGAGTTCGAAGACATCGACGGTGTCGAGGAGGCGACGACCGGCGCGGGAGACGACGAGATCTTCGGCAGCGAGGGCCGCAACACGATCAAGAGCGGCGCCGGCAACGACTCGGTGAACGGGAGCGACGGTCTCGACGACATCGACGGGGCCCGGCGACGACCACCTGTTCGGCGGCGCGGAGACCGATCCGGGAGCCCGTGGAAAGCGAGCGGCTGGCCGGAGACGGGTTCGGACACTTCCGTGAGGAGGGCGACGCGCCGCACGAGTTCATCGGCGACCCCATCGTCTCGGAGGGCGAGGGCGTGGACACGGTCGAGTTCGATGGCGTGCGTGCCTCGGGCGTGACGGTCTCGCTCGACAACGTTGCGAACGACGGTGCGCGCACGGGACTCACGGTCCAACGTCAGCTCGGACATCGAACGAGTCATCGGAGGCCCGGGCCCGGACGTCATCGTCGCATCTGAGACCAAGCACCTGTCGCCTGAAGTCGACCGCAACTACTTCGAGGGTGGAGACGAGGTCGACTTCCTGGATGGGCGTTTCGGCGACGACACCATCGATCCCGGAGCCGGGGACGGTGACGGCGCCGTGGGCGGACCTGGTACCGACACGATCACCTACGCGGACCGGAGCTCGCCAGTCTCGGTGAGTCTTGACGAGAGCGCCAACGATGGATCGGACACCAACGGCGACGGCACCGCGGAGGAAGGGGACAACGCACAGGGCATGGAGATCGCCATCGGCGGTCGAAGCGGCGACATTCTGAGCGGGAACGACACCGACGACAGTCTTGACGGCCGGGGCGGTGACGATCAGCTCGACGGCAAGCGAGGAGCCGATTTCCTGGTCGGCGGCCGGGCGGCCATGACCTCGTCTCGTACGCCGGGCGAAGCACTCCAGTGGCAGTGCGGCTGGACGTGCCCGTCACCACCGAAATCGCGAACAGCGGGGAGGATCTGGACGGCAACGGCAGCGGGGAGGAACACGACCTCTTTCGGATGTCGAGGACGCGGCTGGTGGTCCGGGAACGATCTGCTGATCGGGACACCTGGGAGCAACCGGCTCGACGGCGCCGACGGCGCCGACGACGTGCGGGGTGAGGCAGGTGTCGACGTGCTCATGGGCGGTACTGGAGTCGACAGCTTGCGGGGCGGATCCGGTCGGACGATCACCAAGGTGGTCCTGGCGCAGACGTGGCCGACTACTCGGAGAGGACCTCACGCGTCGCGGTGGACCTCGACGGCGATGCCGACGACGGTGAAACGGGCGAGAACGACTCACTCACAGAAGTCGAGGGGCGCGCGGCGGCGCCGGCAACGACAGCCTGACCGGGGACGGGGGCAGCAACCGCCTCTTCGGAGGGGGCGGCGGCGATTCGATAGCGGGGCTCGGCGGCGGTGACACGCTCCTCGGTGGAGCCCAGGACGACACGATGACCAGCGGAGACGACGGCGACCTCGTGAGCGGAGAGGAAGGCGGCGATTCCTCGGGCAGATGGCGGTCCCGACTCCGTTCAGGGAGGGCCAGACAACGACTCGCTCGACGGCGGCGTCGCGAGCGACACGATCGATGGCGCGGACGGAACCGATACTGCCACGTACGCCACTCGTAACGAGCCTCTCGTCGTCGATGTCGACGGGGTCGCCGACGACGGGAGCGCCGCCGACGAGGGCGGGCGCGGGCCGGGAGAGCGTGACGACGTGACGACGTCAACCGAGAACCTCTTCGGCGGCACAGGCGGCGATCGGCTCACCGGTAGCGACACGCAAAATATAATTCGCGGTGGCTTCGGCGACGACACGCTCGATGGCGGCAAAGGCGGCGATGACCTCTACGGCGACAACGGCAGTGACACCGTCGACTATTCGAACCGATCGGACACCCGCGTAGTGATCATCCTCGACGGGAGCCTCGAGAGTGGCAGCGGCGACGACATCGAATACATCAACGACGAACGCCGTCTCGATCGCATCGATCCATCGGTGGAGGACGCGGCGGCACCGACGAGGGCGACATCTTCATCGGCAACGACCAGGAGAACGACCTCGAGGGGCGCGGAGGCAACGACGTCCTGCAAGGGCGCGACGAGTCGGACAACTCGACGGGGGCGCAGGCAAAGATGCGGTCAGCTACGGCGACAAGCAAGGCCCCGTCGTGGTCGACCTCGAGGATCCACGCAGGATGGCGCCGATCTCAATCCCGCCAACCCCGGCATCGAGGAGCGCGATGACGTGACCTCCACGGTCGAGGACGCGTACGGCGGGAGTGGCGCGGACCATCTGCTCGGCAACAGCAGTGACAACACGCTCAGCTCGCAAACCGGAAACGACCGCCTCGATGGCAGGTCGGGCGCCGATGAGCTCAACGGTGGCGACGGATCCGATGTTGCCGATTACTCCGGGCGCAGCGCACCGGTCACGGTCAGCCTCGATTTCACTCGCAACGACGGCGAGGCCGGGGAAGGGGACTACGTCCGCCCCGACACCGTGGAGAAGATCGTCGGAGGAGCCGGGCAGACGAGCTCATCGGCAACGACGCCCCCAACACGCTCAAGGCAGGGCCGGCGACGACCGGTTGCACGGTGCCGGCGGCGACGATGTGCTCGATGCCAATGATCTCGTCGGCCAAGCCGACCCCGCCGACTGGAGCAGGCACGACTTCCTGGACGGCGGTCCCGGCGGGCGCGACCTGGCCGACTACGGAAACCGCTCGAGCCCGGTCAGTATGATCATCGACACCACCGCCTCGGACGGCGAGAGCGGCGAGGCCGACTTGGTGCTCGAGAACGTCGAGGGCGTGCGCGGCGGATCCGCTGCCGACTCGCTGACCGGCAACGGAGGACCCAACCAGCTCTACGGAGGTGCAGGGAGCGACCAGTTCCATGGCGGTGAAGGCGCCGACGAGCTGCGCGGCGGCGGCGGGAACGAGGAGCTCGACGGCGGCGCCGGGGGAGACCTCCTGGCCGGTGAAGGCAATACGGACACCGTCGACTACTCCTCCCGAACCACCAAGGTCACCACCAACAAAGACGGACAGGCTGACGATGGCACGGCGGGCGAGGGAGACAACATCGCCACCACCACGGAGCGAATCATCGGTGGCCAGGCTCAGACGAAATAGGCGGCGGGCCCGGTCGCAACTTCCTCCTCGGGGGCCCAGGCAGGAATGACACGCTCCGCGGTTTCGGAGACGAGGACTGGCTCTACGCCAACTCGGGAGCCGACGTTCTCGATGGCGGTGACGGCCCAATCGACGCCGCCATCTACGGAGAGCGATCTACGCCGGTCAACGTGGATCTCGACGGAATTGCCGACGACGGCGCAGTCGGCGAGGGCGATGACGTGCGGCCATCGACCAAGAACGTCGCGGGAGGGTCCGCGGCCGACCATATCACCGGAAGCTCCGCCGCCAATGTCCTCGTCGGGGGGGAAAAAAAAAAAAAAAAAAAAAAAAAAAAAAAAAAAAAAAAAAAAAAAAAAAAAAAAAAAAAAAAAAAAAAAAAAAAAAAAAAAAAAAAAAAAAAAAAAAAAAAAAAAAAAAAAAAAAAAAAAAAAAAAAAAAAAAAAAAAAAAAAAAAAAAAAAAAAAAAAAAAAAAAAAAAAAAAAAAAAAAAAAAAAAAAAAAAAAAAAAAAAAAAAAAAAAAAAAAAAAAAAAAAAAAAAAAAAAAAAAAAAAAAAAAAAAAAAAAAAAAAAAAAAAAAAAAAAAAAAAAAAAAAAAAAAAAAAAAAAAAAAAAAAAAAAAAAAAAAAAAAAAAAAAAAAAAAAAAAAAAAAAAAAAAAAAAAAAAAAAAAAAAAAAAAAAAAAAAAAAAAAAAAAAAAAAAAAAAAAAAAAAAAAAAAAAAAAAAAAAAAAAAAAAAAAAAAAAAAAAAAAAAAAAAAAAAAAAAAAAAAAAAAAAAAAAAAAAAAAAAAAAAAAAAAAAAAAAAAAAAAAAAAAAAAAAAAAAAAAAAAAAAAAAAAAAAAAAAAAAAAAAAAAAAAAAAAAAAAAAAAAAAAAAAAAAAAAAAAAAAAAAAAAAAAAAAAAAAAAAAAAAAAAAAAAAAAAAAAAAAAAAAAAAAAAAAAAAAAAAAAAAAAAAAAAAAAAAAAAAACTAGGGCGGTCCGCCTGAGTTGATCGAGACGAGCTTCCACGCATCGTTGAGCTTGTTGAGTCTGACGGAATAGGGAACGACGGGCTGCTTGGGGTCGAGCTCGAAACGCGCGGTGACGGTCTTTCCGCCCGAGCTGGGGGCGGGGTCGGCGATCACCGTGGCGAACAGCTCGCGGCGCCTGGACGACAACGCGCGGGCGAACTCGCTGCAGCTCCCCTCCTCGGCGGCGGCCCGCTGCCGGGGCCCCTGCGCCATGGCCCCGAGGACCTGGACCCGGGCCCCCTCCGGGCCGACGAGCGAGCAGGCCTTGTTCCCGTCCCCCTCGCTCAGCGCCTTGAAGAAGTCCTGGGTGGTGCTGGGTGCCGTGGCCGAGAACGAGCAGCCGGACGCGACGATGGCCAGCGCGCTGAGCACCAGCCCCAAGAGTCCGTTTCGCCCCCCGATCCGCACTGCGAAGTCCCTTTACCCACTTAGCGGGATCTCTCCTCCTCGGGCCCCCCGAGCCGTCGGGCCCCGACCTTAAGATCGGCTCGCGTTGACCTGCGCCCATCTCCACGTCCACTCCGAGTACTCCGTGCTCGACGGCGCCTGCCGGATCGACGCGCTCGCCGAGCGCGCGGCCTCCTTCGGGCAGCCCGCGCTGGGCCTGACCGACCACGGCGTGATGAACGGCGCGGTCGAGCACTTCAAGGCCTGCAAGAAGCACGGAATCAAGCCGATCATGGGCCTCGAGGCCTACCTGGTCGACGACATCAAGACCGAGGCCGTGCGCTACGAGCGCAACCACCTGACGCTGCTGGCCTACAGCGACGCCGGCTTTCGCAACCTGGTCAAGCTCAGCTCCGCGGGCTACCTGGAGGGCTACCGGCGGGGCAAGGCCAACGTCGACCTCGAGCTGCTCTCCCGCCACGGGGAGGGCGTCATGGCCCTGTCGGGCTGCCTGCAGGGCCGCCTGTGCCGGCGCTTGGTGGACGGCTCACCGGCCGACGCCCGCGCCCACGCCGACGACCTGATTCAGGTCTTCGGGCCCGAGGACGTCTACTTCGAGCTCCAGGTCAACGGCATCCCCGAACAGGACCGGGCCAACGAGGGGATCGTGAAGATCGCCCGCGAGGTGGGCCGCCCGCTGGTCGGGACGGCCGACGTGCACTACCTGGGCCGCGAGGACTTCGACAACCACCAGGCGCTGCTGTGCGTGCAGACCAAGTCCACGCTGCAGGCGCCGAAGATGTCCTTCGACACCAACGAGTTCTATCTGAAGAGCCCGGAGGAGATGGCGCAGGCCTTCGCCCCCTGGCCGGAGGCGATGCCCACCTCGCTGGAGATCGCCGAGCGCTGCTCGGTGGACATCGAGCTGGGCAAGATGCTCATCCCGAGCTTCCCGACCCCCGACGGCGAGCCCGAGGGCCCCTACCTGCGCCGCCTGGCCGAGGAGGGGCTGCGCCGCCGCTACGGCGACCCGATCCCGGCCGAGGCCCGCGAGCGGCTGGACATGGAGCTCGAGGTCATCGGGCGAATGGGCTTCGACGCCTACTTCCTGATCGTCTGGGACTTCGTCAAGTACGCGAAGGACAACGGCATCGCGGTGGGCCCGGGCCGAGGCTCGGCGGCCGGGTCGATCGTCTCCTACGCGCTGTCGATCACCGACGTCGACCCGCTGGCCTACGACCTGCTGTTCGAGCGCTTCCTCAACGCCGAGCGCGTGTCCATGCCGGACATCGACATCGACTTCTCGGTGAAGGGCCGCGACAAGGTGATCCGCTACGTCGCCGACAAGTACGGCCAGGAGTCGGTCGCGCAGATCATCACCTTCGGCCGCATGTTCCCGCGCGCCGCAACCCGCGATGCCGCGCGCGTGCGGGGCTACGACTACGCCGCCGGCGACCGCATCGCCAAGCTCATCCCGGAGCCGGTCATGGGCCGCTCCGAGAGCTTCGACAACTACCTGAAGCAGGAGCCCGAGCTCAGGAAGGTCTACGACTCCGAGCCCCAGGCCCGCGAGATCATCGAGACCGCCAAGGGCCTCGAAGGCATCGTCCGCAACTCCTCGATCCACGCCGCCGCGGTGGTGATCGCCGACCGCCCGCTGACCGACCTGGTGCCGCTGCAGCTGGCCGACGCCGGCGTGGGGGAGGACGGCGAGAAGGCCTACCGCACGGTCACGCAGTACTCGATGGGCCCGATCGAGGAGATCGGCCTGCTGAAGATGGACTTCCTGGGCCTGCGCAACCTCGACGTGATCGAGGCGGCCCTGGACATCATCGAGCAGTCGACCGGCGACCGGCCGTCGATGGAGGCGCTGCCCCTCGACGACCCCAAGACCTACGAGATGCTCGCCCGGGGCGACTCGGTGGGCGTGTTCCAGTTCGAGTCCGACGGCATGCGCGACGCACTGCGCAAGGTCAAGCCGACCGAGTTCGAGGACCTCGTCGCCCTCGTGGCTCTCTACCGCCCCGGCGCCATGCGCCACATCGACACCTACGCGCGCAACAAGCGCAATCCCGAGGGCATCCAGTACCCCGACGAGCGCCTGCGCCCGATCACCGATTCCTCCTACGGGGTGATCCTCTACCAGGAGCAGTCGATGCAGATCGCCAAGGAGATCGCCGGCTTCTCGGGACCTGAGGCCGACGACCTGCGCAAGGCGATCGGCAAGAAGCTGCGGGAGAAGATGGCCAAGCTGAAGGACCGCTTCATCGAGGGCGCGCGGGCAAGCGGGACCTCCGAGGCGGTCATCCAGTCGCTGTGGGAGACCAACGAGTCGGCGGCCGACTACTCGTTCAACAAGTCCCACGCCGCCTGTTACGGGCTGATCTCCTACCGCACGGCCTGGCTCAAGGCCAACTACCCCGCTGAGTACATGGCGGCGCTGATCTCCAGCGTCATGTCCACGAAGGACAAGGTCCCGTTCTTCGTCTCGCGCTGCGAGGAGATGGGGATCGAGGTGCTGCCGCCCGACGTCAACGAGTCGGGCCACGACTTCGTGGTCTCCGGCGGCAACATCCGCTTCGGCCTCGACGCGGTCAAGAACGTGGGCGCGGCCGCGGTGGAGGCGATCGTCGAGGCGCGCGAGGAGGGCGGCGCCTTCACCTCCATCTGGGACTTCTGCCGGCGGGTGGACTGCCACGCGGTCAACAAGAAGGCGATCGAGTCGCTCGTGCGGTGCGGCGCGCTCGACTCCACGGGCGCCACCCGCGCGGGGATGCTCGAGGTCCTGCCGGCGGCGCAGGGAGCGGGGGCCAAGTTCCAGCAGGACGCCCAGCTGGGCCAGGGCTCGATCTTCGACCTCGAGGAGCCCTCAGCGGCGGCGGCCATCCCGGCGCACCAGGACCTTCCGGTGCCGCCGCTGCCCGACGACCGCAAGGACCTCAACCTGATGGAGAAGGAGACGCTCGGCCTCTTCCTCTCCAGTCATCCGCTCAAGGAGGTCCGGGCGGCCCTGCGGGCCAAGGTCGACTGCTCGCTGCCCGAGCTCGAGGGCAAGAAGGACGGCGAGTGGGTGACCGTGGGCGGGATGGTCGCCGAGGTCAAGAAGATCCGCACGCGTAAGGGCGACCCCATGATGTTCTGCACGCTCGACGACCTCGAGGGCCAGGTCGAGATGATCGTCTTCAACTCCGCTCTGGAGAAGCACGAGGGCAAGCTCGACGGCGATCGCGTGGTGCTGGTCCGCGCACGGATCGACAAGAAGGAGTCCGACGAGGTGAAGCTCGTCGCGCAGGACGTGGAGGTCTTCGAGCCGACTCCCGAGGAGGTCGAGAAGGCGGCCGCCGAGGCCGAGGTGGCCGCCAAGCCGCGCCGGCTCATCCTGCACGTCAACCCTGGCGTGCCGGACTCGTTCATCGACGACCTGCGCGGGGTGGTCGAGGACTACCCGGGCAGCCAGGAGCTGATGCTGCGGATCGGCGAGAGGAGGCTCCTGCTCGGGCCGGACTTCCGCGTAAGCGGCAATGGAGCCTGTTGCAGCCAGCTCGACCAGCTGGAGGGCACCGCCCGCGTAGTGGCCTAAGCTCCCGTTCGCCATGGAAGGCAACCGACGCTGGCGCCCGTCGCCCGCTCTCGTAGTCGCGTTCATCGCTCTGTTCGTAGCCGGCGCCGGGAGCGCCACGGCCGCGCGGCTCATCAGCGGCCGCTCGATCAAGGACAACTCGGTGACCGGCGGCGACGTGCGCAACAACTCGCTGCGCAGCAGGGATGTCCGGGACCGCTCGCTGCTCGAGCGCGACTTTCGACGCGGACAAATGCCGTCCGGGCCACAGGGACCCGCGGGGCGCCCGGGCGTGGACGGCTTCGGCACGCTGCGCTACATCTCGCGCGACTTCACCGTCGCCGCGGGCGCGGAGGCGGCGCAAGGAACCACCACCTGCCCGGCCGGCACCTACCCGACCGGCGGCGACGCCTACATGACCAACCCCGACGGCGCGATCGTGGCCGACGACCTCATCGAGGCTCAGTTCTTCACCTTCGACACCGCCCGCGGCAACCTGCCCAACGGCTGGCGGGCGCGCACCGCGGCCAACGACAACGTGCCCAAGGTCCTGGTGGTCGACGCGATCTGCGCGAACACCTCGGCACGCCCCGGCGTGAGCTTCCAGGGGCGTCCGCGACGGGACCTCCCCGGTCTACAATCGCGGGGTGTCGCTGCCCGTTCGCTCCCGAGAGCTCCATGAGTGCCGGCAGTGCTGCGCCTTCTGCGACCGGGTCGTCCACCCGGCGGGGTGCATCGCCTCGGGCTGCTCGTTCCTCTACCTGTACGACGACGAGGAGACCGGCCGCCGCTACATGGGCTGCATGAACAAGGTCTTCGCCGGTGAGATCGACGTGGAGATGTTCGAGGCCGCGCAGCGCACGCGGCACGGCTACGGCGGCGTGAAGATGACGGGCATGCCGATCTCCAACTGCCGCCAGTCCGTCGAGCGCGCCTACGACGGCTACGGCGACCCGTTCGACTGCGTCAACCGCGGCTTCTTCGAGAAGCCCGTGGCCGACGACCAGTCCTTCGACCTTCGCGACCGGCTCTAGGCCGGCTGGGCGACTGCTTCGACGCGCCGCCGCTGGCGCGCTTTGAGGTGCTTGCAGATGCCCGCGAGCTCCTCCTCGCGGCCCTCCGTCTCCGCCAGCTCGACCACGGCGGTGAGCCGCTCGTCGGACAGGCCGGCGACGATGCCGTCCAGACGCTCGGGCGCCTCCAACAGGTAGCCCACGCGCAGCAGCGCGTCGGGTGAGAGCACATCGACCACGGCGGAGAGGGCGTCAGGTGTGATGTGCGCGCAGAACCCGCTCATGGCCACGTGCTCGCCTCGCTCGTCGAGCTCGGCGGCGACGTCGGCCATCCGCTCGGGCGGGATGCTGAGCAGCACGTGGCGCGCGTGCCGCGGGTCGAGCTCCAGGGCCACCTCGGCGAGGAAATCGTCGGGCAGGCGCTTGACGATGCCGAAGATGCGGTCCTCGTCCACCAGCGCCGCCACACGGGCGGTGAGCAGCGGGCCCAGCGCCTTCTCGGCCATCTTGGCCGCCACGGCGGCGGGCACGCTCGAGGAGGCCGCAGCGGCGCGTGAGAAGGCGGTCCGGTCGGCCTCGAGCAGGTGATCGGCCACCTGGTGGCGCAGCTTGCGCAGCGCCTTGGGCGGACACGTCTCGAGCGCGGCCAGGCGCTCCGGGTCCGCGGCCAGACAGCGCGCGAGCTTCTCGACCTCCGCGCTGGAGTGCAGGGCGGAGCTCATCCGGTGAGCACCTTGCGCAGGAGCGGCTTGAGCGGGCGGGGGGCCAGCCGCAGCGAGCTCTCCACCGAGGCCTCCAGCTCGGCGGCCTGGCGAGCCCGAGCGTCGCGAACGGCGAGCTCGAGGTCCTCGAGCGCCTCGCCCGGCAGCACGGCCAGCGCCTTGGGCGGGCGCGAGCCGAGCGCCTCGGTCAGGCCGGCCAGCGGGTCCTGGCGACCCGCCGGCGCGGATTGGCGCTTCACCTGACCTTGCCCTTCGTCAGGCGCTGGAAGACCTTGGGGGCTTCGCGGTCCACTTCGTCGGACATGGTCATCCGGTAGACGGACAGCACCACCTGGGCGGACATCGGCCGCAGCCGCTCGATGGCCTGGGCGATCTCCGGCCAGCGCTCGGGCGGCATGCCCTCGGCCTCGAACGGCTTGACCACGTCGTCCACGAACAGGCGCACGAAGGACCGGGCGATGGTGCGAGAGCTGTCGCGCACCCTGCTCACCACCGCGAGGCCGTGGTGGAGGGGCACGCCGAGCGCCATGAGCTCCTCGGCCACGTCGAGCAGGGAGGGGGCCGGCGCCTCGAAGCGATCCTCGCCCAGGGGGATGAGGACGCCCGCGTCGGCGGCCTTCTTCAGCAGGTTCTCGGGGTCCTCCGAGGCGAAGCGGTCGCGCAGCTCGTCGCGCGTGAAGACCTGGGAGTCCTCGATCTCGAACGGCTGCTGGATCATCTCGATCGCCCCGAGGATCTGGTCCGAGGAGGCGGGCGCGCGCTCCACGACCCGCTTGATGGCGGCGAGGTTGAAGCCCTCGTCCTGCAGCTGGCGCACCAGCTTCAGGCGGGCGATGTGCTCCTGGCCGTAGTAACCGACCCGGTCGCGCACGGCGGGGGGCTGGAGCAGCCCGCGGGCGCGGTGCGAGCGGATGTTGCGCACCGTGAAGCCGGTCTCCGAGGCGAGCTCCTCGATGGTGAACGGGTGCTCGGCGTCGTCCGCAGACTCCTCGGGACCGACCACCTTCAGGGGGCGCTCGCTCACGGCGGAAGCATACCGCCTGCCGGTGTCACATCGATCGGTGTCAGCGTCGGCGGCGACGCGACTGACGACCCGAGCGGCGGAGCTGCTTGAGCCTATCCACGTCCTCCTTCTCGGCGCCCTTGCCCGCCTTGCCCGGGCCCTCGAAGATCCCCGGCAGCCCCTCGAAGCGGGGCTCGCTGATGAACGCCGCGCAGCCGCGGGCGCCCAGCTCGCCGTCCCCTGGCGGGGCGTGGCGGTCGCGGTTGGAGCCGAGCGGGGTCTTGGAGTCGTTGACGTGCAGCACGCGGACGCGGCCGTCGCCCACCGTCCGCTCGCAGTCGTCGATCACCCCGGCCAGCTTGTCCGCCGTGCCGATGTCGAAGCCCGATGCCAGCAGGTGGCAGGAATCCAGGCAGACCCCGACGCGCTTGCGCCCGCGGCAGAGGCGGATCAGCTCGCCCAGCTCCTCGAAGGTGCGCCCGATCGTGTCCCCGGCGCCGGCGGTGTTCTCCAGCAGCAGGTCACAGCGGTCGGACTCGTCCAGCGCCTCGCGCAGGACCTCAGCAACGCGGGGGAGCGCCTCCTCGTTGGGCTCGCCCTTGGCCGAGCCCGGGTGGAGGACCACCCCGGCGGCGCCGATGCGGTCGCCCAGCTGCAGGGCGTGCACGAGGGAGTCGCGCGACTTGTGCCTCAGATCCTTGTCGGTGGAGGCGCAGTTGATCAGGTAGATCGCGTGGATCGCCACGGACTTGACCGGGCCGCTCGCCAGCAGCTCGCGGAACTCGTCCTCGTCGGCGGGCTTGGGCTTGCCGGGCTTCCACTGGCGCGGCGACTGGCCCCAGATCTGCATGGACTCGCAGCCGCGCTCGGCGGCCCGCTTGTAGGCCTCCGGCAGGCCCCCGGAGGTGGACACATGGGCGCCAACTAGCATCGCGGCAAGAAGTTAGCTCCGCGGGGCATCCCGCCCCGCGGTGCCGACCCAACTCTCGACTTCCCGTCTCGTGAAAGTTCGCTTCGCGCCCTCGCCCACCGGGCAGCTCCATATCGGAGGGGCTCGGACCGCGCTCTACAACTGGCTCCTGGCTCGCGGATCGGGCGGCTCGCTGGTCCTGCGGATCGAGGACACCGACCGCGAGCGTTCCACTCCCGAGAACGTCGACCAGATCCTCGACGCGCTGCGCTGGCTCGAGCTCGACTGGGACGAGGGGCCGTTCTCCCAGGCCGAGCGCCGGCCGCGCCACGAGGAGGCCATCCGGCGGCTGCTGGACGAGGGTCACGCCTACACCGACGAGGGCGCCGTGCGCCTGCGCGTGGACCCCCACGGGGAGACCGTCGTGCGCGACGAGGTCCGAGGCGAGGTTCGCTTCCCGCACTCGGGCATCAAGGACTTCGTGGTGGCCCGGTCCGACGGCAGCCCGCTCTACAACCTCGCGGTCGCGGTGGACGACCTCGACATGGGCATCGACCACGTGGTGCGCGGCGAGGACCACCTCTCCAATACGCCCCGCCAGGTGATGGTTCTCCAGGCCCTGGGGGCCGATCCGCCGGCCTACGCCCACCTGCCGCTGCTGCTGGGCCCCGACGGCAAGAAGCTCTCCAAGCGCCACGGGGCGGCGTCGGTGCAGGAGCTGCGCGAGGCGGGCTACCTGCCCGAGGCGGTGCGCAACTACATCGCGCTGCTGGGCTGGGGGCTCGACGAGTCGACCACGTTCATGACCACCCAGGAGCTCATCGACAACTTCTCACTCGACCGGGTCTCCAAGTCGGCCGCGGTCTTCGACGAGCAGAAGCTGCGCTGGATGAACGGACGCTACCTGCGCGAGCTGAGCCTCGCGCGTCTGACCGAGCTGCTCGAGGAGCGCCACGGCCGCGAGGGCCTGGGGGAGGCCGCCGCGATCGCCCAGGAGAAGATGCAGACCCTGCAGGATTTCTGGCACCTGGCTGCCTTCCTGGTGGAGCCCCAGGACTTCGACGACAAGGCCTGGGACAAGGTCATGAAGGACGGCGCCGCCGAGCGGCTGGATGCCGCACGCCAGGCGCTGTCGGGCGCCGAGCCGTTCGACACGGAGTCGGTCGAGGCGGCGCTGCGCGGCGTGGTGGAGCGGCTCGGGGTGAAGCCAAAGGAGGTCTTCCAGCCCGTTCGGGTGGCGATCAGCGGCACGACGGTGTCGCCGGGGATCTTCGAGTCGGTCGCCGTGCTGGGACGGGACGAGACGCTGTCCCGGATCGACCGGGCGCTGGATCGCGCCCGGGCTTAACCCCGCTCGTCCATTTGCCGATACCCAGTCCGGGTTCTCAAGTGGAAGCTGCAATGACCGCACACACGGTGCCAACCGACACCTGGGGAAGGCGCCCGAGTGAGGGGCACGGACGCAGGCTCACAGCCGCCTTCGAGGCGCTGGAGGCGTTCCCCGCCCTCGCCGAATCCCGCAATCGCGTGCTGGCCGTCGTGCGCGACGACAACCCCAGCACCGGCGACGTCGTGGCCGCGGTGGAGTCCGACTGCGCGCTGGTCATCACCGTCCTGCGCATGGCCAACCGCCTGGGCGGCCGCAAGCGGGGGAAGATCACCAGCGTTCCCGAGGCCGTGGAGGCACTGACGCCGGAGGGCGTCGACGCTCTGGTCTCGCGTGCCGCCACCTTCGACTTCTTCGAGCGCTCGCCGGGCTGGGACAACGCGCCCGAGCGCTTCCGCCTCCACGCCGTCGCCACCCAGAGCGCAGCCGACCGCGTGGCCCGGGTGCTCGACTACTCCGACCGCGACGAGCTTCTGGTCTCGGCGCTGCTCCACGACGTCGGGAAGCTCGTGCTCATGCACGCCTACCCGGCCTACCCCGAGCAGATCCACGGCGATGCCCGCACCCCCGAGGAGCGGGTGCACCGCGAGCGCCGCGAGCTCGGCGTCGACCACGGCCTGGTCGGCGGCGTCCTTGCCCGCCGCTGGGGCCTGCCCGACGGCCTGGCGAGCGCCATCGAGCGCCATCACTCCGAGGAGGCCGAGGGCGAGGCCGCCTTCGTCCGCCTGGCGGACATGCTCGCCCATTACAGCCACGGCCAGAACGTGGACCCGCGCCAGCTGCTCAAGGCGGGCCTGGCCCTGGGCCTCAGCGGCGACCAGCTTCGCTCGGTTATGTACGAGCTGCCGCAGGGCAGCGGCCACGCCAAGCGCAACGTGGATCCCTGCCCGCTGTCCTCACGCGAGGTCGAGGTGCTCAAGCGCCTGGCCGAGGGCAAGGTCTACAAGCAGATCGCCCACGAGCTCGACCTCTCCACCTCCACGGTGCGCACGCACCTGCACAACACCTACGCGAAGCTCGGGGCCGTCGACCGCGCGCAGGCCGTGCTGATCGCCACCGAGCGCGGCTGGCTGTAGCCCACTCGGGGCTAGCTGGCCACCAGCTCCTTCGCCTTCAGGTCCCAGGCCAGCTCACGCTTGCCGTCGCGCAGAGCGCTGACCACCTCGGCGGCCACCGAACGGTGGTCGATCGGCTCGGGCAGCTCCGGCGCCCCGCCTGACAGCGAGCGTCCCTCGAAGCCGGTGTCCATGTGCGGCGGGCGGACGTCAAGGACGTCCAGGCCGGCGCGGCGGTTCTCGCGGCGCACCACGGCCAGGTAGGCCGACAGGGCGGCCTTGGCCGCCGAGTAGGCGCCCACGCCGGCGGTGGGGTACTCGGCCACGATCGCCGACGTCGCCACCACGGCGCCGGGCGGGTCGATATGCCGCAGGGCGGCCCCGATGACCGTCATCGGCGCCAGCGCGTTGACCTCGAAGACCTCGCGGGCCAGTGCGGGCGAGAGCTCCTCCGCGGGCCCGAAGGCGGGCGCGCCGAGCGTCACCGCAACGGCGTCCAGCCCGCCCAGGGCCGCGGCGAGTGCATCGACTGCGCGCTCGCAGCTCGCGGGGTCGGTGGCATCGAGACGGGCGGTAGGGGCGCCGTGCTCGTCGGCCAGCTCGGCCAGGCGCTCGGGGTCGCGGCCCGCCAGGGCGACCTCGGCCCCGGCCGCGCTGAGTTCCTGGGTGAGGGCGCCACCGAGGACGCCGGTTGCGCCGGCCACCACGACCCTCGCTCCCGAAAGCTCCATGCAGATGGTCCGGTCGCGAGGCCCGCGAGGATCACGCGCGGAAGTGCGCCTCCGCCAGCGTCTACGTGCCGGTTCACGGCGGTTGACATGTGACCATTTAGTCACGTATTATCGCCGCCATGACGGACGATGACCTCGTCTTCAAGGCACTCGCCGACCCCACGCGGCGCTTCCTGCTGGACCGGCTCTTCGAGCGCGACGGCCGCACGCTCACCGAGCTCGAGTCCGAGCTGGAGATGACGCGCTTCGGGGTCATGAAGCACCTGAAGGTGCTCGAGCAGGCGGGGCTGGTGGGGGCGCGGAAGTCGGGCCGGGAGAAGAGGCACTTCCTCAACCCGGTCCCGATCCGCCTGATCCATGACAGGTGGATCGACAAGTACACCGAGCGCCGGGTCACGGCGCTCACCGAGCTCAAGACGGAACTGGAGGAAGGCGCATGACCACAGCAACGGAGACGACCACCCAGGTGTACAGCGTGTACATCAAGGCGACGCCCCAGGCGATCTGGGACGCGATCACCAAACCCGAGTTCAGCGAGCGCTTCGGCTACGGCGGGCGGGGCGAGTACGACCTGCGCCCCGGAGGCACGTACACGGCCTACACCAGCCAGGCCATGCGCGACCATGGCGCCCCGGACGTGGCGATCCAGGGCGAGGTGATCGAGGTCGACCCGCCCCGCAAGCTCGTCCAGACCTGGCACATGGTCATGGACGAGAGCGTGGCCAACGAGGGCGCCACCACCCTGACCTACGAGATCACCGAGCCGCGCGAGGGCTTCTCCAAGCTGACCGTGGTCCACGAGCTCGAGGGCAAGCCGAACCTGGCGCTGCTGATGAGCGGCGGCATGGAGGAGCAGGGCGCCGGCGGCGGCTGGCCGTTCGTGCTCAGCAGCCTCAAGACGCTGCTGGAGACCGGCGACGAGATCGTGCACTGACCGGTCCGTAGCGCCCGGAGCGCAGGCCGAGCGTTGGTCGGCCGAGCACCGCGCGCTCGACCCGCAATTGGGTTACCTTCTCCTCGGCGATGGCCGTCGAGGAGAAGGTCACCTTCTGCCGTATCTGCGAGCCGCTGTGCGGGATGGTGGCCACCGTGGAGGACGGCGAGCTGACCAAGCTCCGGCCCGACTCCGACCACCCTCTCTCGCGCGGCTACGCGTGTCCCAAGGGCATCGCGATGCAGGAGGTCGTCAACGACCCCGACCGCGTGCTCAAGCCGCTCAGGCGCAAGCGCGACGGCTCCTTCGAGGAGGTCAGCTGGGAGTCGGCGCTGACCGACATAGCCGACCGCCTCTCCGACGTCCTCGACGAGCACGGCAAGGAGTCGGTCGCCTGGTACATGGGCAACCCCGGGCGCCTTCTCCTACTCGCACACGCTGTGGACGAAGGGCTTCCTCGACGCGCTCGGCTCGCCGCACTACTACACGGCCGGCTCGCAGGACGTGAACAACCGCTTCGCCGCGAGCGCCCTGCTCTACGGCTCGCCCCTGGTGGTGCCGATCCCCGACCTGCGCCGAACCGAATTCCTGTTGATGGTGGGGGCCAACCCGCTCGTCTCGCACGGCTCGGTGCTCTCGGCCCCGCGCGTGCGCGAGCAGCTGCTGGGCCTGGAGCAGCGCGGCGGCCGGGTGGTCGTCGTCGACCCGCGGCGCTCGGAGACCGCGAAGCAGTTCGAGCACCTGCCCATCCGTCCCGACGCCGATGCGTGGCTGCTGCTCTCGCTGTTGCAGGTGATCTTCGACGAGAGTCTGGCCGACCGCGCCTGGCTGGCCGAGCACGCAGAGGGCGCCGGTGAGCTCGAGCGGCTCGTGGCCGCGCACACCCCCGAGGAGACCGAGGGGCGCACGGGGGTCCCCGCCGAGCGGGCTCGCGCGCTGGCGCGGGACTTCGCGGGTGCCGGCCGGGCGGCCGCCTACGGGCGCACGGGCTCGTGCCTCGGGCGCTTCGGAACGCTGGTGGCGTTCCTGCTCGACGCACTGAACGCCGTCACCGGCAACCTCGACGCGCCCGGCGGCGCGGTGTTCGGCAAGCCGCCGGTCGCGCTGGACGACCTGGCCGAGAAGGTCGGGCTGGCGTCCTACGGCAAGACGCGCGCCCGCTTCGGCGACTTCCCCGACGTGATCGGCAACCTACCGGCCTCGCTGCTGCCCAAGGAGATCGAGACGCCGGGCGCCCGCCAGGTCAAGGCCCTGTTCGTCTCTGCGGGCAACCCGGTGCTGTCGGTGCCCGACGGCGACGCGATGGAGCGAGCCCTCGAGAAGCTCGACCTGATGGTCGCGCTCGACTTCTACGTGAACGAGACCACCAAGCACGCCGACTACGTGCTGCCCACCACCACGCTCTACGAGCGCGACGACGTGCCACTCGCGTTCCTGGGCTTCTTCTCCCAGCCCTTCATCCAGACCACCGAGCGGGTGATCGAGCCACGCGGCGAGTCGCGCGAGGAGTGGGAGATCATCGACGACCTGTCGCGGCGGATCGGTGTGGCGCCCTACTCCATCCCTGCGCTGCGGGCGCTCGCGAAGGTCGGCATCCGCCCGACGCCGCAGCGGCTGGTGGACCTGTTGCTGCGGCCCGCCCGGCTCAGCCTCGCCAAGCTGCGCAAGCACCCGCACGGGCTCGTGCTGGCCGAGGAGATAGAGACCGGCGTCCTGCGGCGAAAGGTCCGCCACAAGGGCTCGAAGGTGCGCCTCGCGCCGCCCGAGATCGTCGCGGAGATGACCCGGGCCGAGTCCGCGGACGGCGACGACCCGGCGTTCCCGCTGCGGCTGATCGGCCTGCGCGAGCTGCGCTCGCACAACTCCTGGATGCACAACGCGCCGCTGCTGATGCGCGGCGGGCGCACGCACGCGCTGCGCGTGCACCCCGACGACGCCGCCTCCTGCGGGCTGGAGGACGGGGGAGAGGCGTGCGTGGAGTCGAAGTCCGGCGCGGTGACGGTGCCGGTGAAGGTGACCGACGAGATGACCCCGGGCACCGTGGCCCTGCCGCACGGCTGGGGCCACCGCGGCGGCTGGCAGCTGGCCAACGAGCACGCCGGCGTGAACTTCAACCTGCTGGCCAGCGGCGAGCCCGAGGACCTCGAGCGCCTCGCCGGGATGGCCTTCCTGAACGGGATCCCGGTGCGGCTGGAGCCGGTGGCGCCCGGCTCAGCCGGGAGCGGGGAAGCGCACCACGAGCTTGGTGCCCCGGTCTGAGCTCTCGATCTCGAGCGTTCCGTCCAGCAGCTCCGCCCTCTCCCTGATGCTCGCCAAGCCGAGGTGCCCCGCCTCGGGGTCGTCGAGCGGGCAGCCGTCGATGCCCTTGCCGTCGTCGGCCACCCGCAGCTCGACGTAGCCGTCGACAGTCCGGAGGCTCAGTGACACCGTCTCCGCCTCCGCGTGGCGGCCCGCGTTGATCACCGCCTCCTGACTGATGCGGAAGAGCTCGCCGGCGGCCTCGGGCGAGAGCGGGACGCGCTCGATGGCGATGCGCACGTCGAGGTCGTAGCGGCGCTTCCAGATCGGCAGGCAGCGCTCGACCGCCGTCTCGTAGTTCGACTCCTCGTAGGCGTACGGGCCGAGCTCCACCAGCTCCTCGCGCAGGTGGCGCACGTTGCGGGTGGTGGCCTCGCGGGCGTCCGCGAGCAGCTCCGCCGCGCGATCGATGTCGTCGCGGGCCAGCGCCTGGACCGCCGCGGCGAGGACCATGTCGAGCGCGATCAGCTCCTGCACGGGCCCGTCGTGGATGGCCTCGGCCACCTGCCGGCGCATCCTGGCTCTCCTCGCGCATGGCCCGCTGAGCGAGCTCCCGGGAGGTCCGGTGGCGGGCCCTGGCCTGGCGGCGCAGGCGCACGCCCACGACCCCACCGGCCGCAGCCGCGGCCACGCCGGCTCCTATCACCGCCAGCGGCTTCACGCGGCCACCTGCGGCTCGCGGGAGCGAGACCAGCGGCGGATCAGCAGCGCGGCGGTGAGAGCGCCGGCCGTGTCGATGAGCCAATCGACCGGAGTGCCGTGCCGGCCCTCGACGAAGCTCTGGTGGAACTCGTCGGTCACCGCGTAGGCGCTGGCGATCACGACGGCCGCGGTCAGGGCGGCGTTCGGGCTCAGGCGGTCCCGCAGCGCGCGCCACCAGAGCGCGCACAGGAGGGCGTACTCGCCGAAGTGGATGAGCTTGCGGCCCACCTTGTCGATCCACCCGAGCCCCGAGTCCAGGCTCGGCTGCGCCGAGACGGCGAAGATGACCGCCATCAGGACGAGGGGTGGCAGGAATGCACGAAGTCCCCGCACAGGCTTACCCTACGCCCAGTGCTCCAGATCACCTCCAAGTCGCCCTACGCGGTGCGCGCCCTTGCGGAGCTGGCGCGGAGGGGAGGGGCCACCCCGGTGCCGATCGCGGAGATCGCCAAGGCACGCGACATCCCCGTCCAGTTCCTCGAGGGGCTGTTCGCCTCGCTGCGCCGGGCCGGGATCCTGCAGAGCCAGCGCGGCGTGAAGGGCGGCTACCTCTTCGCCCGCCCGCCGGGCGAGGTCACCGTCCTGGAGGTCGTGGAGCTGCTCGACGGCGAGCTGGGCCCCGAAGCCCGCGCGGCGGGCCACCCGTGGGCCGACGGCGTGGAGGCCCTGCGGACGGCGCTGGGCTCGGCGACCATCATCGACGTGGCCGAGCGCGAGGCCCAGGCCTCGGCGCCGATGTACTACATCTAAAAGGCGCCTCACCCTAGAGCGATATTCCGCTTGCCGAGGGGGTAGGCCCAGAGCGGGATTCCGCTCTAGAGAGCCAAATCCTCACCCGCCTCGACCCGCCTCGACCCGTCTGTGGACCACCGTATGGTCCACACTTTTGTCCACACCCGGCCACCGGAGCCGCCCGGTGACCGCGCTAGCCGAAGCACCGGACCCGCCCCGGAATCCGTTCCTGGACGTTGAGCCGTGGGTCCCGTGTCACAAGGAGAACAGGGAGCAGTGTCACAAGGAGAACTGCAGGGAGAGATAAGGAACTAGAGCGCCCAGCCAGAAGCGAAGACCGCACGCGCACGAGCGCCGCGCCGGAGGAGTTGTGGTGCGACTACACGGCGGGAGTGCTGGAGCCGGTCCCGGTGGACCTCCCGCTGCCCCGCGATGCAACCGAGGCAGTGCGCCGGGTGGGGGCCGACCTGTCGCTGCTGATCGGTCTGCGGCTGGCGGTGGGGGAGCTTCGACCCGTCCCGTATGCCTGCCGGTGGCGGGCCGGGGTGCTCGGGCTCAGCTATCGCACGGTGGCCCGCGCACTGAAGACGCTGGTGGAGGCCGGTGCGCTGGAGAGGGGCGAGCCGCTTTCACCCCGAGAGCCCTATCCGAGAGGCACGGCCACGTTTCTGCCGCAGCCATCGGTGTGCCGCAGCGCCGTGGTCAGCTGGCAGTGGGCGGTGGCGCCGGTCCACCTCGCAAACCACGCAGCGAGCAGAGCCCGGCCCGGCACACGCCACTGGTGGGGCCTGTGGCTGGCCCACCGGCTGGTCGAGCGTTGCCTCGGCTTCGAGACCGCCGCGCTGTTCATGAAGGGCTACGTGCGCAGGTGCCCGGCTGGCGATCACCCGTACACCGAGCGCGCGGCCGCCGCGACGCTGCGCTCGGTCTACAGGCACACGCCCAGGCGCGGCGTGGTACGACCAGGGCGGCTGGCAGGATGGGGCGATGATCGTTGTCTGCTGTCGCTGCAAGTCGGTCGGAGTTGAGATGGACGATGAGGAGCTCGAGCACGACGGCGAGGGCGACATGCCGATGGCCCAGCCGGTGCCCGATGGCTGGCTCCCCGACCCGGACCCCGACACCGACGACGGGGTGCGCGTGGTCCACCCAGGCTGCATGAACATCCTGGAGATGCGCCGGGCGGTGAAGGACCAGGAGCGGGTCATGCGGCAGCTGTACGGCGAGTTCGACTGACAGCGCGCCGAGAGACCTTGGGGCAGGGGATACTGGGAGGGCGATGTCGCAGGAGAACGTCGAGGTGGTGCGCCGCATCTATCGAGAAGTGAGCTCCCGCCGCGCATTGCCGAAGGAACTGTTCGACGCCGACTGCGTGACGGACTGGACGGAAGTCTCGCCAGACTTTGGGGTCCTCCACGGAGCAGACGCCACCGAGGAAGCCGTGGCTTCCTACTTCCAGACGTTCGAGGACTTCCACGTCGAAGCCGAAGCCGTGCTGCACGCGGATTCGGAGCGAGTGGTCACCGCCGTCCGGGACGGAGGCCGGATGAAAGCGAGCAACGCCGAGGTTTCGAACCACTTCTTCCACGCTTGGACCCTGCGAGACGGCAAGGTCGTTCGGCTTTCGAGCCACCTCGTCAGAGAGCGCGCCCTCGAAGCCGTGGGGCTGCGGGAGTAGCTATAGGGGCGTTCTTTTTGAGGGCGCGCCCGGCGGACATGGCGCTCGGCGCCGAGCAAAAACGGCCTTCGAGGGCCTCCGTCACCCGAACAAGCCCCACCTTCCGTCGAACCAGGCTTCGACGTACCGTGAGGCCGTGGCCCATCGCGACAGGCTGATCGCGAACGTCCTTCACCAGGAGTACCTGGAGGAGGACGAGTTTGTCGTGATGGCCGTGAGCGGGCAGACCGGCGCGCCCCGGGGATTCCTCGGCGGGTTCGGGGCCCTGGTCGGGGAGGTCCGCCCACGCCACGTGGTCGTCACCCAGCGCAACCTGTATGTGCTCAACGGCAGCTGGTGGAGCACAACGAAGGCGACAGGCATCGTCGCGAAGCACGCGCTCGGGGATGTCGTCATATCCAAGGCGAGCAGCTCGCTCTTAACGGTCAACGATGAGACGATTTTCGTCACCCCAGCGACGCTGAGGCGAAGGTGATCGCCTTCGCCGTTTGGGCGCGTTTCTGGGAGCGACCCGGAGGCGTATTCGCGCCTTGGGCAACCAGGAACGTTCCGCGACCACAGGACCACCGCGACTAAACCTGGCCACTATCTCCCCCAAGGGGAAGAGGTAAAGCGGGCCCGCGACGCCTACGACGCCGACGCCCAGCGGCTACGCGCCGAGCTGGGCGCGCGGCAGTCCTCCCATCCCGAGGAGTTCGAGGGCGTCCAGAAGACGGTCAAGCCCGACACCGGCGCAGCCGAGCTGCAGATCCGAGATTCGCCGGCGGATGAGCGAGGACAACCCGCACCACGCCGACTACGAGCAAGCCTTGGCCGAGTTCCACGCGGCCGACTCCGCAGTTACGGCCTTCCGCAACGCGAACGTTCACGACCTGATCGCCGAGGGCGACCCCGATGCCGACCATGCCGCCGACGCCATCAGGGCCGCGGGCGAGCAGCTGCTTGACGCCCTGAACCAGTACCGCGGCCGCGTGAATGGTGTCCGGTCGGAAGTCAGCGCCACCCCGATCCTGGCTCGGCAACCGGGGATGTTCAGCGAGGACGCCCGGGGCGAGCAGTGGGCTCGCATCGCGAACGAGATCCTCGAGGCCGACATCGCCAAGCCCGGGCTCAGCGAGGCAGCCGCGCAGAGGTTGAGCGACCTTGGCTGAGGAGCGTGAGCCCACACCCGAGGAGCTGATCCGGGCACTGGCGCCTGCGCCCTTGGATCTCACCCAGGAGTTGGACGAAGCACCTGAGCCCGAGATCGAGGGCCTGCCGCCGAAGGACAAGCCAGTGTCGGAGTGGACGGCAGAGGAGTCGGAGGTTCCAGCACTGCCTGCTCGGCCGAGATCGAATTCCTGACCCAGAGATGCGTCAGGCGCTAACGACTACCTCGCGCACCTCGACGTTCTCGAGCGTGACCGCGTCGGGAAGCATCGAGGGGACCCTCTCGGCCATGCCGTTGGCGGCCTCCTCGGATTCGAAGACGACCATCGCCATGCCGGAGTCGTCCTTGCGGGCCCAGTGGCCAGTGACAAACCCTGGAGCCTGCTTCACCCCCGGTACGACCTGCTCGCGCAAGTGCTTCTCGGCAGCCTCCTGGTCGTGGATCGTGACCGTGGAAACAACGGCGTGCATTGAGCTCTCCTTTGCCGCGTTGCGGTGCCAGGCGAACCTAACCGAGCAGCGGGGTCAACGCGAGCCCACGGCAGGAACAGCAGCTTCCGTGCGAGGGGGGCCCTGAGCATGGCCCGGGACAACGCCCTCAAGGTCACCGTCACCGACGAGGAGCTTGCCCGCCTGGACGAGATGCGCCCCCGGCCAGGTCGAATCGACCCCGCTGGGCATGGCCTGGGACGACGCTGCCTTGGCCCGGGACGAGGCCATCGAGCACCCTCTGCACGGCGCGGTGGCGGAGGCCGACCGCGACCTCGAGCGCCGACGGCGTGAGGAGCGAGAGGGACAGACCCCGAATACGAGGATCGGGGGCAACTGCGCCCCGGTGGCGTGGCTATCTCTCTACAGCTTCGGTTACTTGCCCTCGCGACCCGGAGGGTCATGCCGCCGTGCAACCCCCCGGTCCTGGGGCTGGCCGGCGTTCACTGCTCGCGCCACGGACCGGGTGCACGCTCTGAGCAGACGTCTATCTAGGGTTCCACGCCACCCAGCGGTTTTCGATGTCGTCGTAGATCAGCACGCGAGACCTCCTGGAAGAGGACGAATGTCGGCCACGCAGCTTTACCGCCATCGGGTAGTAGTCGGTTCGTTCGTAGCTGTCCCGCAGATCGAACAAAGGCTCTCGGAAAACCTCCTTGACCCCGCAGCGGACGTGGTGCCTCGAGCGACGACGGCAGTAACGCACCCGGAACTGGAGCGCGTTTTCGCTTCCGGCGTATTCGTATAGGACTTGCTTGGCCTTGCGCACCGAAAGCGTGTGCCCCTCGGCACTTACGGGAAGAGCCAATGTAACCGCCGAGACGGCGACCGCCGCTACGACCAAGGACCGCTTCACGTTTCCCTCCATTGGATATGTGACCGACCAAGCGAAGGCCGGATGTCCTCACCGCGCCCGCCCATCCGGGGCGTCGCGACTCTCTAAAGGCAGGGGTTGGATACCCCAGCCGCGCGTCGGGCAAACTGCACCCGGGCCGGCACAGCACGTCGAGGTCGCTTTGCGGACGACTGGCACTGCGGGGGTGGAACCGACAGGCTGGAGCTGGACCTGGCGGACGTGGCGTCTAAGAACATCGATGCGATGTTCGACCCCGGTTGTGAGAACTGGCTCGTGAGCGCGGTCCGCGAGGGTCCCAACGTCGTCATCTCGCGCCGCTCCCGGCGAGTCGGGAGAGATGGCCGGACGCGCATCCGGCTCCGCTGCCCCGCCTCGCTGCAGCAGCCCTCGCGCTGCCGGGGCCGGCTTAAGCTTCAGCTCGCCAGCCGCCGTTCGCTGCGCCGAAGGGCGGCGCGTACCCGCTACAGCATCGCCCCCGGCACGTCACGCAGTGTTCGGGTCCGGCTCGACAGGCGCGACCGGCGCACGTTGCGCCGTCGCCGCCGGTTCGGGGGCATGGTCACTTCGGTGGAGGCGGGCCAGATCGGCAGGAAGACGACGGTCGAGACGATCAGGCTGAGGGCGCAGCGCTAAACCCGTTCGATCCGCTCGTGGCAGGCGCGGCAGAGCGGCACGCCTTGGCCAGCGTGGGTTTTCCGGCCTAGGGGTCTTCCCGCGGTGGAGCTCGCCCGACGCGGCGGATCTGATCCAGGACCACCTCAGAAGGCTGGGAGCTAGGACCAAGGCCGACTTCCGAGGCGGCCCCTACGTTCGCGGTACGAGGACACAAGCCATGATGGTGGTCGGGCCGAACCCCGCGCGCGAAGCGGCTGACCGCCCGCCGCCCCGGAGGCGAACGCTTACAGCGAAGGCCGAGTCGAGGGCTAACCGGGACGCTGATACTTGTCGTGCTTGCTCGTCTTGGGACGCTGAGCCTTGTCGCGCTCCGCGGCCCGTTCCTCCGGCGGGGCATGTTCCGGTCGGTCCTGGCCCCGCCACCGCTTCGCGACCTCGCGCTCGCGCACCGCCGTTCGATCTGAGCCCCCGGCGTCGTGCGTGGGGTGGTCGGAACCCGGGGCACCCCCGTGGACATGCCGGTAGGGATGCAAGTAGATGCCGCTGCCGCGGCGCGTGTAGAAGCCGATGACGACCCCAACGACCATCAGGATCACAACGCCGAGGAAGATCCAGGCTCCCCCGGCCACGGCGATGACCATACGGCCCCTTCCTGTTTGCGACACGGTTGTTCCGCGCGGACTATCCGTTCACCCCAGATTCTCTCACGGGCTGTCCAGGCCCTAGCTCTTTCGACTCTGAGGAACGCCTCGGGCGGGCGCACGGGCTTCCCGTACACGAACCCAGACCTAGGCACGCACCCGGTTGTCCCGCAGCCCGTTCGATAAGCGGACTCGCGGCGTTGAGTCGGATGCACTCCATCTGAAAGCGGCCTCGGCCTAGTGCCGGATTCCGCTTGCTAGAGCGGAATCGACCGCTGGGAAACCGCTGAGGACCGCCCCTGTGTTCCAGCCGACACCGGAAGACGTCGAGTTCGTCCGGTCGATCCATCCAGGTGACGCCGAGCCAGGAGCAGGTCGACGACCACAACAGGGCAGTGCTCGAGCACATAGACGACTGCCCCTGATCAGCGGGGACGACTGATGGCTGATCCCGGACCCTGTGGGGAAGCGCGCCTAGTCGGCCGCGGAAGTCGCCTGGTTGTGTCGAGGCGATCGCAAAGCCAACACGGCGCCAGCAATGGCAAGGGCCAGCCCGAACCCAAGCAGCACTACCTGCTTCCAACCAAAGGTGTCTTCCTTGCCTCCGATCCCGAGCGGATCGGCGAGCACGGATATGAGGACGGCAAAGACCCCGGCCGCTATCAGCAAGACACCCGTCTGTCTGCGCGACATCGCGACGCAGAGCGTAAGCAAAGGCGGCGCCGGGGGCAACCCCTCGGGGGCTGGTGCAGACCGCCGCGGTGACTCCGTGTGTCTCAGGCCAGGAGGAACAGCTTCGAGCGAAGCGGGGGCTCGCCAGCTGATGTATGCCCGCCATTACTGCCGCACGTCCAACCCGGCCGGCCGACCAGACCGACCACGTCGTGCCGCTCCCTGCGGGGGGAGTGGATGACGAGCCGAGTCCCGCGCCCACCGACTCGGCGTGTCATCAGGAAAAGCCGAAGAGAGAGGCGCGGCGAGCCAGTTGCTGGCCCGCTCGCGCCACGCCCCTCGTCCCTCCCTGCTTGAAGGGCCAGGGCACCAGCCCCGACCCCTCAGCACGCGTGCCCCTCCAAGTTACGCCCACCCGGTGGGTCGCGCCACACCCCGGGCCGGCGAGAAGTCACTCCGACAGCTCCACGGCTTCGAGGGCCTCAGCACCGAGTCCGAGGGCCGAGAGCGCGCTCCTCGCCGTCAGATGATCCTCGGCGCGGAGGAACCGTCCGTGCCGAAGCCAGAAGCAGTGGTAGAGGTCGCCTTCCACTGCCGCCCCGCCGGTCCGGCCCTCTGCCCAGACGTGCCCATGCACGAAGACACGGTCGTCTCCAACCGCTCTCGCCTGCTTGACCAAGTATTGGTAGCGCTCGTAGGCGGCGAGGTAGTCGGTCAGGAAGTCGATGATCTCCTCGCGCCCGTGGCGAGGCTGCGCCTCGGGGAAGCCGCGAATCGGGTAGTAGTCGGCGTCGGGGTCCCAGAACCCGGCCCACCACGCCGTAAATGCTTCAGGAGCGTCAGCGGGCACCAACCCGTCTTTGAGCGGGCTGTCCGTGGCCTCCAGGTAGCGCCGCACAGCCTCCACGTTCTCCTGCGACATCGCCCGTGCAGTATCCCCCTTGCGCGGGCGGGGGGCGATCCCTTCGATGCCCCGCACGACGGGGTCGCCGTGGTGGTGCGCGGCGCGCGCAGGCGGGATCGGATTGCTGGGGCCCCGGCCGAAGGTTCGGAGATGACGCCTCATGCAGAATGCGGTGCTGTATGCCCCCGCGTTGGACTGTGTGTGACTCGCACGGTCTGCGAGCACTTCCTCAAGGTCGCGTCAGCGACGCCCGGGCTTCCTTCGCTCCCGCCGAGCAGCCGCCCGCCACGGCCAGAACCGCAACGAGCGCTGCGAGCAGCGATCCGGGCGCCCCCGCGTGGTCCCTTGGCTGTGGGGCTTTCATCGGTCAGCGCCGCCGCAGCCGGGCGCTCCAGGTCACATCGCCCGTGTCACAGCGGTCGAACACGCCCCCGTTCGACTCGAAGGCTTCGGTCTGGTCCAACAGCACGCGCTGCGCGCCCGCCAGTGACCGCGCGCCCGTCGCCGGTTGACGAACCGCCCGCTGAACTCGAACCGAGTTAGGGTCGAAGCGCCGACGATGCGATCCCGACGTTCATCCGTCCCCTGGACGCAGAGGAGGAGTTGTGGAGCGACGAACCTTTTGGGACGGGCAAATCGTCCGGGGTGCGCCCCTGGTTCCCGGAGGCCAAACGCTGTTCTGCCTCGAGATCGACACCGACCGCCCCGAGCGCGAAGGCGTCAGAGGCGTATTCCGCCACTCCGACTACGGCGAGTCCACCGCTTTCTCGGAGCCGTTCAGCTGCTTTGGACGTAGCGAGATCTGTGAGTCGGAGCAGCCCCTGGGTGAGCATCGGCCCAGGTGGAGATCGACTTTCACTACTACGCGCGCCGTCCTTCACGCCTCACTGAGCCAGGCCGGCGGCCCTCAGCGCGTCTGAGCGCTCTCGGATGCACTCCATGCGCACGACCTTGCCCTCGCGCAGCGTCCAGACCTGGAAGTAGCGGAACTCGGTGTCCAGGCCGCTACCGCGCCCGGCGCCCCGCTGGACCACCGGGGCGACCACGACGTCCTCGGCCACGATCAGCTCGCCCGGCTCCAGCGTCAGGCGGACCCACGGCTCGAGGAACTGGCGCATGTACCCCGCGATCTCGTCGAGCCCGGCGTAGGTGCCCGCGTCGGGGAATTCCGGGTGCAGGACCAGAACCGCCTCGGGGTCCCACAGATCCAGCCTGGTGTTGAAGTCGCCGACGCGCCAGCCGGCGTAGATCGAGCGAACGGTGTCCTCCATCCGGGCGGGATTATCCCCTGGCGCGGGTCTCGCGACTGCCGTAGGGTGGCCCGCCATGCTCTCGCGCCGACTGCTCTTGCCGCTCGTCGTGCTGGGGATCCTCGGGGTGGCCGCGCCGGCCGCCAACGCCGGCCCCTACGCCCGGGCCAACGCGGCGCTCAAGCGCGAGGCCGGTCGCCTGCTCGACATGCCCAACGGGCCTCCGGGCATCTCGATCACGATCCACCGCGGCAACCGGCGCATCTACCTCGAACGGCGGGCGCGCCCTCGTAGGGAGCCGCCGCCGTTGGCGGGCCACCGACCACATGCGCCTCGCGAGCGTCAGCAAGGCCTACAGCGGCGCCGTGGCGCTGCGGCTCGTCGAGCGCGGCCAGCTGCGGCTCAGCGACACCATCGGCCAGCGGCTGCCGGGCTTGCCCCGCGCCTGGCACAACGTCACGCTGCGCCAGCTTCTCAACCACACCAGCGGCCTCCCCAACTACACGAAGGAACCGGCGCTGCAGGCGTTCCTCAACCGCGACCCGCACGGCTTCACGCCCCGGGACAAGATCCTCGATTACGTGCGCCACAAGCCGCTCGAGTTCCCGCCCGGGTCGCGCTACGCCTACTCGAACTCCGACAACATCGCGGTCGGGCTGATGGCGCAGACCGCCACGGGCCGCACCTACGAGCGCCTGCTCAGCCGCCTGGTCTTCCGGCCGCTCGGCCTGCGCCGGACCAGCATGCAGAACAGCTTCACGCTCCCGGGCCCCTACGTGCACGGCTACGACAACGGGCCGACCCGTCCGCGCGAGGACCTCAGCACCGCGCTGAACATGTCCTTCGTCTGGGCGTCCGGCGCGATCCAGTCCACGCCCAACGAGCTCAACCGCTTCATCCGCGCCTACGGCGCCAAGCGCCTGCTGGGCTCCCGCGCCCGGCGCCAGCAGCGCCGCTGGGTGCGCGGCAACTCCGAGCCGCCCGGCCCCGGGCGCGCCTCGGCGGGGCTCGGGCTGTTCCGCTACCGCCTGCGCTGCGGCACGGTGCACGGCCACACCGGCAACTTCCCCGGCTACACGAACTTCGCCGCGGTCACGCCGGGCGGCACGCGCTCGGTCACGGTGTCGATCAACTCGCAGAGCGACGTCGCGTCCGGCGACCCCGCCGTCTTCCGGCGCCTGCGCCGCGTGTTCGGCCTCGCGTCCTGCGCGGCCATCGTGCCGCGCTAGCCAGCGCGGGCGATACCGTCACCGGCATGGAAATATCCACGCCGGCCGGCGCGATCCTCGCCACGCTCGCCGAGCACGTCGGCGGCACGCCGATGGTGCGCCTCGAGCGGCTGGCGCCCGAGTGCCCGGCGGAGCTGGTCGGAAAGCTGGAGGCCTACAACCCGGCGGGCAGCGTCAAGGACCGCATCGGCGTCGCGATGATCGAGGCCGCGGAGGCCGAGGGGCGGATCGAGCCGGGCCGCACGACCATCGTGGAGGCCACCTCGGGCAACACCGGCATCGCGCTGGCCTTCGTGTGCGCCGCCAAGGGCTACGAGCTGGCGCTGACCCTCCCGCAGGGCATGAGCCGCGAGCGCGAGGCGCTGCTGCGCCTGTACGGCGCCAAGGTGGAGATCACCGAGTCGATGGGCGGCATGGACGAGGCCGTCGAGGCGGCCGCGCGCATCGCCGGCGACAGCACCGACTTCTGGATCCCCGACCAGTTCTCCAACCCCGCCAACCCGGAGATCCACCGGCGCACCACCGCGGAGGAGATCTGGGCCGACTGCGACGGCCGCGTCGACGTGCTCGTCGCGGGCGTGGGCACGGGCGGCACGATCACCGGGGCGGGGGAGAGGCTCAAGGAGCGCAACCCGGACCTGCACGTGGTGGCGGTCGAGCCCAAGTCGTCGCCGGTGCTCTCGGGCGGCCTGCCGGGCCCGCACAAGATCCAGGGCATCGGCGCGGGGTTCGTTCCCGACGTGCTCAACCGCGAGGTGGTCGACGAGGTCATCGCGGTGGACGACGAGGACGCGCTGGAGCTCGCGCGCCAGTGCTCCATGCGCGAGGGCGTGCTGGCGGGCATCTCGTGCGGCGCCGCGCTGTGGGCCGCGATCGAGGTCGGCAACCGGTCCGAGTTCGCCGGGAGGCGGATCGTCGTGGTGATGCCCGACTCGGGCGAGCGCTACATCTCCCAGCCCTTCTTCGCGCCCTAGGCGAATGCTCGGACTCGGCACCCTCACCCGCGTCGCGCGCGAGCTGCGCGAGGACCTCACCGCCGCGCAGGACCGCGACCCGGCGGCCCGCGACGTCGGACGCGTGGAGATCCTGCTCACCTACGGCGGCGTCCAGGCGCTGCTCTCGTACCGCATGGCGCACGCCATGCACGACGCCGGCGTCCCGTTCGCCCCGCGCCTGCTGGCCGCCGTCACGCGCACGTGGACCGGGGTGGAGATCCACCCCGCGGCGTCGATCGGCCGCGGGCCGTTCATCGACCACGGCTCGGGCGTGGTGATCGGCGAGACCGCCGAGATCGGCGACAACGTCACCCTCTACCAGGGCGTGACGCTGGGCGGCACCGGCTTCCAGCGCGGCAAGCGCCACCCGACGCTGGGCGACGACGTGGTGGTCGGCTCGGGGGCGAAGCTGCTCGGCCCGCTGACCGTGGGCCACCGGGCCAAGATCGGCGCCGGCAGCGTGGTGATCCACGACGTGCCGGACTCGGCCACCGTGGTCGGCAACCCCGGGCACCCCGTGCGGGTCGACGGCCAGCGCCCCGGCGGCCCCGACGCCGACTGGGCCCACCTGCCCGACCCCGTGGCCGACGCGATCCGCGGCCTGGCCAACCGGGTGGGCGAGCTGGAGGAGATGGTCGCCGACCTGACCGGCCGCAAGCCGGAGGGCGCCGAGGTGCGCGAGCTGCCCAACCGGCGCGGCCCGGACACCGTAGGCGGCTAATAGAAGACGGTGCGGGTGCGGTGCCGCGGCACCGCCTTGTAGCGCGGGGCCTGCCCGCGGTTCCACAGCCAGACGTCCAGCGTGGGCGCGCTGACGCCCAGCCGCGGCGGCGATCTGCTCGCACGCGTGCAGCGCGCACGCGCGGATCTCCTGCTCCTGCTCGCCCGGCGGCAGCGGCTCTCCGGCGTCGATGTGCGCCGCCAGCCCGGGGTCGTAGCGCAGGACGCCGTCGACGCGCAGCACGTGGGGCACGAGGTTGTCGGCGAAGATCGTGAGCTCGTCGAGGTCGGAGAACTCGGCGACGCCGGCCAGAGCCATGTCGTTGGGCGTGATCTGCGCGCGCTTGTAGAAGCCGGTGTCCTCGAAGAAGGGCATGCCGCCCGCCAGCTCCTCGGCCAGCGCCACCGCCGAGGCCCCGGCGCCGTCGACCACCTCGACCGGCTCGCGCTCGCCCAGGAAGCGGCCCAGGTCGCGCAGCGCCTCGCCGAACAGCTCCATCAGGTCGTGCCCGGGGTCCTGGCCGAGCACGGCGGCGATGTCCGCCGCGCTCAGCAGCCGCAGCTCGGCCGCGCTCCACGGCCCGTCCGCGCGGAAGCGGTCCGCCAGGCCCCAGGCCACGGTGAAGTAGCCCGAGCAGCCGGGGCGCTTGTGCAGGGTCGGGAACCAGCCCGAGCCGAAGTTGATCGCGTCCAGCGTGAGCAGATAGGCGCAGACGTCCTCCCGGCTGCCCTCCAGGAAGTGCCGCTCGGGGTCCAGCGCGGGCGCCGGCCCGGGCTCCACCTCGTCCAGGCGGGAGGTGTCGATCTGCACCCAGCGAGCCCGCCCGGCCACCTCGGCGCAGTGCTCGCGGACCTGTTCGGGAAGCCGCATCCGGCCGCAGGGTAGGCCCCTAGAGTCCGCCCGGTGCTCGAGTGCCGTGGCCTGACCAAGCACTACGGCGCCAAGCGGGCGCTCGAGTCGGTGGACCTGAGCATCGGGCAGGGTGAGCTCGTCGGCCTGCTCGGCCCCAACGGCGCCGGCAAGACCACCCTCATCAAGAGCGCGTGCGGGCTCCTGCGGCCCAGCGCCGGCTCGGTGACCGTCTACGGGCACCCGGCGGGCTCGTCGGAGGCGCTCAGCCGCATCGGCTACCTGGCCGAGCTCTTCCGCTTCCCCGGCTGGCTCAGCGCCGACGAGGTGCTCCAGCTCCACCAGGGCCTCTCCGGGTCCCAGGCCGGCGAGGCCGAGCGCATGGCGCTGCTGGGCATGGTGGGGCTGGCCGACGCCCGGCTCGTGCGCGTGGACGCGATGTCGAAGGGCATGCAGCAGCGCCTCGGCATCGCCCAGGCGCTGGTGGGCGCCCCGCACCTGCTGCTCCTCGACGAGCCCGCCAGCGCGCTGGACCCGGCGGGCCGCCGCGCCGTGCGCGAGCTGCTCCTGTCGCTCAAGCAGCGCGGGATCAGCGTGCTGCTCAACTCGCACCTGCTCAGCGAGGTGGAGCTGGTGTGCGACCGCGTGGTGCTGCTGGTGGACGGGCGCGTGGTGCGCAGCGGCCGGCCCGCCGACCTGGCGCGGCCGCGCGGGGTGGAGGTCGAGACCGCGTCGGGGCCGCGGGTGTGGGAGGGAGCCACCCGCGAGCACGTGCCGCAGATCGTGGCGGAGCTGGTGGCGGCCGGCGAGCAGGTCTACGGCGTGCGGGTGCTGGCCTCGAGCCTGGAGGACGTCTACCTGGAGGCGGTGGGCGCATGACCGCCTTCACCACCGTCGTGCGCTACGCGATCCAGGAGAGCCTGCGCCGCCGCGTGTTCCTGGTGGTGCTCGTTCTGAGCGTCTCCTTCGCCGCGGTCTACACCGCGGGGGCGGCGGCGATCTTCAGCGGGGTGAGCGACTTCGGGGCTGCGGAGAGCGAGCGCGCCGCCGTGGGCACCGGCCTGCTGGGCTTCGCGATGTTCGTGGTGCTGTTCCTGGGCACCACGCTGGCCATCTTCCTGACCATCGGGACCGTCCGCGGCGATGCCGAGCGCGGCCTGCTGCAGCCGCTGGTGGTGCGCCCGCTGGGCCGGACCCGGCTGCTGGCCGCCCGCCTGGCGGCCGCGGCGGGGATGTCCAGCGCCTACGTCGTCGCGTTCTTCGCGCTGCTGATGCTGCTCACGGCGGGCGTGGGCCAGTGGTTCCCGGACTCGGTGATCGGGGCGACCCTGGGCCTGGTGGGGGCGGTGCTGGTGGTCTGCCTGCTCTCCCTGCTCGGCTCGACCTTCCTGTCGAGCACGGCGAACGGCATCGCGGTGTTCATGCTCTTCGGCGCGGGGCTGGCCGGCGCGCTGCTGCACCAGCTCGCGCTGGGGCTGGACAGCGCCGTGCTCAAGGGCGTCTCGGAGCTGGCCGGCTGGCTGCTGCCGTTCATGGCCCTGTACCTGTCGGCGCTGGGCTCGCTGGGGCCGGAGATCGATGCGGACGACATCCTCGGCGGCCCCAGCGGCCTCGCGCTGTTGCTCTGGACCCTGGTCTACCTGGCCTGCTGCGGCCGCAGCCAGAGCGCTGTTCCGCTACCCCCGCTGCGGCACGGTGCACGGCCACACCGGCAACTTCCCCGGCTACACGAACTTCGCCGCGGCCACGCCGGGCGGCACGCGCTCGGTCACGGTGTCGATCAATTCGCAGAGCGACGTCGCGTCCGGCGATCCCGCCGTCTTCCGGCGCCTGCGCCGCGTGTTCGGCCTCGCGTCGTGCGCGGCCATCGTGCCGCGCTAGCCACCGCGGGCGATACCGTCACCGGCATGGAAATATCCACGCCGGCAGGGGCGATTCTCTCCACGCTCGCCGAGCACGTCGGCGGCACGCCGATGGTGCGCCTCGAGCGGCTGGCGCCCGACTGCCGAGCGGAGCTGGTCGGAAAGCTGGAGGCCTACAACCCGGCGGGCAGCGTCAAGGACCGCATCGGCGTCGCGATGATCGAGGCCGCAGAGGCCGAGGGGCGGATCGAGCCGGGTCGCACGACGATCGTGGAGGCCACCTCGGGCAACACCGGCATCGCGCTGGCCTTCGTGTGCGCCGCCAAGGGGTATGAGCTGGCGCTAACCCTCCCGCAGGGCATGAGCCGCGAGCGCGAGGCCCTGCTGCGCCTGTACGGCGCCAAGGTGGAGATCACCGAGTCGATGGGCGGCATGGACGAGGCCGTCGAGGCGGCCGCGCGCATCGCCGGCGACAGTGCCGACTTCTGGATCCCGGACCAGTTCTCCAACCCCGCCAATCCGGAGATCCACCGGCGCACCACCGCGGAGGAGATCTGGGCCGATTGCGACGGTCGCGTCGACGTGCTCGTCGCGGGCGTGGGCACGGGCGGCACGATCACCGGGGCGGGGGAGAGGCTCAAGGAGCGCAACCCGGACCTGCACGTCGTGGCGGTCGAGCCCAAGTCGTCGCCCGTGCTGTCGGGCGGCCTGCCGGGCCCGCACAAGATCCAGGGCATCGGCGCGGGGTTCGTTCCCGACGTGCTCAACCGCGAGGTGGTCGACGAAGTCATCGCGGTGGACGACGAGGACGCCCTGGAGCTCGCGCGCCAGTGCTCCATGCGGGAGGGCGTGCTTGCAGGCATCTCATGTGGCGCCGCGCTCTGGGCCGCGATCGATGTCGGCAACCGGTCGGAGTTCGCCGGAAGGCGGATCGTCGTGGTGATGCCGGACTCGGGCGAGCGCTACATCTCCCAGCCCTTCTTCGCGCCCTAGGCGAATGCTCGGACTCGGCACCCTCACCCGAGTCGCGCGCGAGCTGCGCGAGGACCTCACCGCCGCGCAGGACCGCGACCCGGCGGCCCGCGACGTCGGCCGCGTGGAGATCCTGCTCACCTACGGCGGCGTCCAGGCGCTGCTGTCGTACCGCATGGCGCACGCCATGCACGACGCCGGCGTCCCGTTCGCCCCGCGCCTGCTGGCCGCCTTCACGCGCACGTGGACCGGGGTGGAGATCCACCCTGCGGCGTCGATCGGCCGCGGGCCGTTCATCGACCACGGCTCTGGCGTGGTGATCGGGGAGACCGCCGAGATCGGCGACAACGTCACCCTCTATCAGGGCGTGACGCTGGGCGGCACCGGCTTCCAGCGCGGCAAGCGCCACCCGACTCTGGGCGACGACGTGGTCGTCGGCTCGGGGGCGAAGCTGCTCGGCCCGCTGACCGTGGGCCACCGGGCCAAGATCGGCGCCGGCAGCGTGGTGATCCACGACGTGCCGGACTCGGCCACCGTGGTCGGCAACCCCGGGCACCCCGTGCGGGTCGACGGCCAGCGCCCCGGCGGCCCCGACGCCGACTGGGCCCACCTCCCCGACCCAGTGGCCGACGCGATCCGCGGCCTGGCCAATCGCGTGGGCGAGCTGGAGGAGATGGTCGCCGACCTGACCGGCCGCAAGCCGGAGGGCGCCGAGGTGCGCGAGCTGCCCAACCGGCGCGGCCCGGACACCGTAGGCGGCTAATAGAAAACGGTGCGGGTGCGGTGCCGCGGCACCGCCTTGTAGCGCGGGGACTGCCCACGGTTCCACAGCCAGACGTCCAGCGTGGGTGCGCTGACGCCCAGCCGGGCGGCGATCTGCTCGCACGCATGCAGCGCGCACGCGCGGATCTCCTGCTCCTGCTCGCCCGGCGGCAGCGGCTCTCCGGCGTCGATGTGCGCCGCCAGCCCGGGGTCGTAGCGCAGGACGCCGTCGACGCGCAGCACGTGCGGCACGAGGTTGTCGGCGAAGACCGTGAGCTCGTCGAGGTCGGAGAAATCGGCGACACCGGCCAGAGCCATGTCGTTGGGCGTGATCTGCGCGCGCTTGTAGAAGCCGGTGTCCTCGAAGAAGGGCATGCCGCCCGCCAGCTCCTCGGCCAGCGCCACCGCCGAGGCCCCGGCGCCGTCGACCACCTCCACCGGCTCGCGCTCACCCAGGAAGCGGCCCAGGTCGCGCAGCGCCTCGCCGAACAGCTCCATCAGGTCGTGCCCGGGGTCCTGGCCGAGCACGCCGGCGATGTCCGCCGCGCTCAGCAGGCGCAACTCGGCCCCGCTCCAGGGCCCGTCCGCGCGGAAGCGGTCCGCCAGGGCCCAGGCCACGGTGAAGTAGCCCGAGCAGCCGGGACGCTTGTGCAGGGTCGGGAACCAGCCCGAGCCGAAGTTGATCGCGTCCAGCGTGAGCAGATAGGCGCAGACCTCCTCCCGGCTGCCCTCCAGGAAGTGCCGCTCGGGGTCCAGCGCGGGCGCCGGCCCGGGCTCCACCTCGTCCAGGCGGGAGGTGTCGATCTGCACCCAGCGAGCCCGCCCGGCCACCTCGGCGCAGTGCTCGCGGACCTGTGCGGGAAGCCGCATCCGGCCGCAGGGTAGGCCCCTAGAGTCCGCCCGGTGCTCGAGTGCCGTGGCCTGACCAAGCACTACGGCGCCAAGCGGGCGCTCGAGCAGGTGGACCTGAGCATCGGGCAGGGTGAGCTCGTCGGCCTGCTCGGCCCCAACGGCGCCGGCAAGACCACCCTCATCAAGAGCGCGTGCGGGCTCCTTCGGCCCAGCGCCGGCTCGGTGACCGTCTACGGGCACCCGGCGGGCTCATCGGAGGCGCTCAGCCGCATCGGCTACCTGGCCGAGCTCTTCCGCTTCCCCGGCTGGCTCAGCGCCGACGAGGTGCTGCGGCTCCACCAGGGCCTCTCCGGGTCCCAGGCCGGCGAGGCCGAGCGCATGGCGCTCCTGGGCATGGTGGGGCTGGCCGACGCCCGACTCGTACGCGTGGACGCGATGTCGAAGGGCATGCAGCAGCGCCTAGGCATCGCCCAGGCCCTGGTGGGCGCCCCGCACCTGCTGCTCCTCGACGAGCCGGCCAGCGCGCTGGACCCGGCGGGCCGCCGCGCCGTGCGCGAGCTGCTCCTGTCGCTCAAGCAGCGCGGGATCAGCGTGCTGCTCAACTCGCACCTGCTCAGCGAGGTGGAGCTGGTGTGCGACCGGGTGGTGCTGCTGGTGGACGGTCGCGTGGTGCGCAGCGGGCGGCCGGCCGACCTGGCGCGCCCGCGCGGAGTGGAGGTCGAGACCGCGTCGGGGCCGCGGGTGTGGGAGGGAGCCACCCGCGAGCACGTGCCGCAGATCGTGGCGGAGCTGGTGGCGGCCGGTGAGCAGGTCTACGGCGTGCGGGTGCTGGCCTCGAGCCTCGAGGACGTCTACCTGGAGGCGGTGGGCGCATGACCGCCTTCACCACGGTCGTGCGCTACGCGATCCAGGAGAGCCTGCGCCGTCGCGTGTTCCTGGTCGTGCTCGTCCTGAGCGTCTCCTTCGCCGCGGTCTACACCGCGGGAGCGGCGGCGATCTTCAGCGGGGTGAGCGACTTCGGGGCTGCCGAGAGCGAGCGCGCCGCCGTGGGCACCGGGCTACTGGGCTTCGCGATGTTCGTGGTGCTGTTCCTGGGCACAACGCTGGCCATCTTCCTGACCATCGGCACCGTCCGCGGCGATGCGGAGCGCGGCCTGCTCCAGCCGCTGGTGGTGCGCCCGCTGGGCAGGACCCGGCTGCTGGCCGCCCGCCTGGCGGCCGCGGCGGGGATGTCCAGCGCGTACGTGGTGGCGTTCTTCGCGCTGTTGATGCTGCTCACGGCGGGCGTCGGCCAGTGGTTCCCGGACTCTGTGGTCGGGGCGACCCTCGGCTTGGTGGGAGCGGTACTGGTGGTCTGCCTGCTCTCCCTGCTCGGCTCGACCTTCCTGTCGAGCACGGCGAACGGCATCGCGGTGTTCATGCTCTTCGGGGCGGGGCTGGCCGGCGCGCTGTTGCACCAGCTCGCGCTGGGACTGGACAGCGCCGTACTCAAGGGCGTCTCGGAGCTGGCCGGCTGGCTGCTGCCGTTCATGGCCCTGTACCTGTCGGCGCTGGGCTCGCTGGGGCCGGAGATCGATGCGGGCGACATCCTCGGCGGCCCCAGCGGCCTCGCGCTGTTGCTCTGGACCCTGGTCTACCTGGGCCTGCTGGCGGCCGGAGCCAGAGCGCTGTTCCTCAACCGCGACCTCTGACTAGAACCCGCGCGGGTGCCGGGCGGTGTAGCCGCGCGGCGAGCGCATCCGGCTCGTCCAGCGGGTGCCCGTGCGCTTGCGGGCGCTGGTGTCGAAGCGCAGGCCGGCGACGATCATGTACGCGTGGCCGCTGTTGGCCCGCGTGGTGATCCACTTCCCGCGCCCGCGCTGGCCGTAGGACATGAAGCCGGTCGAGTCCAGCGAGCGACCCAGCATGCGGCCGCCCTTCAGGGCGTAGGACAGTGAGCCCGAGCAGTCGTAGCCACGCGACTCGCCATCGCCGTGCCCGCCGCCGTAGACGTAGGGCTTCTTGGCGATCTTGTTCGCCGCGGCGATGACCTGCTTCACGCGCTCGGGTGCGTTCGCCGGCGCGATGGCCAGGCCGTTGCGGATGCGCGCCTTGGTCGGTGAAGGCGCCGTGTCCTCCTGCGGAACCGCCGCTGCCGCGGCGATCTTGACCTTGCGGGCGTCGGAGCGGGTGACCACACCGTTCACGCGCAGCTTCTTCTTGCGCTCGAAGCGCTTGACGTTGCGCGTGGTGCCGCGGCCGAACTCGCCGTCCCGCGTGGTGCGGAAGCCGGCCTTGGTCAGGTAGCGCTGGAGGGTCTTGACGTCGCTGCCCTGCATCCCCTGCTTGAGCGTGCGGGAGCCATAGCGGGCGGCGTCGGCGGTCGGAGCGACCAGGAGGGTCAGTAGCGCGCCGACAAACAGCGCGAGTCGAATCTTTCGGGCCATGTGGACTGCGAGTCCCTTTCTCTTCTCACGCCTACGGGGTTAGCTGACGGGCTCGCGCTGAAGAGCTGCGCTACGCCGGGAACACCCGGCGATTCGCCCCACCTGCTTGGTTCCCCCGCTCTCCGGCCGCCGTGCGCGGCGGAGACTCGGCTTTACCTTGGGTTATGGAACCCGGCACCGTAGCGAAAGTCGCGGTCGGCGTGACGGTGGCCGGCCCGCCCGCTGAGCGCTCCGGGCGCCGCCGTATCCTCGGACGGGTGAGCACCGTGACCGAGCCGGACAGCCTCCTCGAGGGCCTCAACGGCCCTCAGCGCGAGGCCGTCCTGCACGCGGAGGGGCCACTGCTCATCCTCGCCGGCGCGGGCTCGGGCAAGACGCGGGTCTTGACCCACCGGATCGCCCACCTGGTGGGAACCGGCCAGGCCCAGCCCGGCGAGATCCTGGCCATCACCTTCACCAACAAGGCCGCCAACGAGATGCGCGAGCGCGTTGGCGCGCTGGTGGGCCGCCGCTCGCGCGCCATGTGGGTGATGACCTTCCACTCCGCCTGCGCGCGCATCCTGCGGGCCGAGGCCGAGCGGCTGGGCTACACGCGCCAGTTCACGATCTACGACGAGGCCGACTCGGTGCGGCTGGTCAAGAACTGCATCGAGGAGCTGGACGTGGACCCCAAGCGCTTCCCGCCCCGCGGGATCAAGCGCCAGATCTCCGACGCCAAGAACCAGCTGCTGGACGCAGAGGCCTACCGCCTGAAGGTCGACTCGTTCTTCGAGCAGACCGCCGCCGACGTCTACGACCTCTACGAGCAGCGCCTGCACTCGGGCAACGCGATGGACTTCGACGACCTGCTGTTCCGCTCGGTGAACCTGTTCGAGCTCTTCCCCGAGGTGCGGGAGCGCTACCGCAACAGCTTCCGCCACGTGCTGGTCGACGAGTACCAGGACACCAACCGGGCCCAGTACCGCTGGCTGCAGCTGCTGGCCGAGGAGCACCGCAACCTATGCGTCGTCGGCGACGACGACCAGTCGATCTACCGCTTCCGCGGGGCCGACATCCGCAACATCCTCGACTTCCAGGACGCCTTCCCCGACGCCCACACGGTCAAGCTCGAGCAGAACTACCGCTCCACGCAGACCATCCTCGACGCCGCCAACGGCGTCATCGCCCACAACCGGGGCCGCATGGAGAAGGCGCTCTGGAGCGACCTGGGCCAGGGCGAGCCGGTCCACATCCGCGAGCTGGAGGACGACCGGGCCGAGGCCCGCTACGTCGTGTCCCAGGTCGAGCGCCACGTGGAGGCCGGCGGCTCGCGCGACGACGTCGCGGTCTTCTACCGGACCAACGGCCAGGCGCGCGTGATGGAGGACGAGCTCCGCAGGCGCGAGACGGCCTACCAGGTCATCGGCGGCCCGCGCTTCTACGAACGCGCCGAGATCAAGGACGCCCTGGCCTACCTCACGCTGCTGGTCAATCCCCAGGACACGGTCGCCTTCGCGCGGGTGGTCAACTCGCCCAAGCGCGGGATCGGGGACACCTCGCAGGCGCGGATCATCAACCACGCGAACACGGTGGGGGAGGCGGTCTTCGACGTCGCCGCCGAGCCTCAGGGCGTGCCCGGCCTGGGTGCGGCCGCGGTGAAGGCGGTGGGCCGCTTCATGTCGACGATGGAGCGGCTGCGCGAGCGCGCCGACGGCGGAGCGCCGGTGGGCGAGCTGCTGCAGGAGACGCTGGAGGAGACCGGCTACTTCGAGGCGCTGGAGGCCGAGCGCACGATCGAGGCCCAGGGCCGGACGGAGAACCTCGAGGAGCTGGTGGGCGGCGCGCGGGAGTACGAGGCCTCCGCCGAGGAGCCCAGCGTCGAGGACTACCTGCACAGCCTGGCGCTGTTCTCCCAGCAGGACGACCTGCGCGACGACGAGGGCACCGTGACCCTGATGACCCTCCACAACGCCAAGGGCCTGGAGTACGAGATCGTCTTCATGATCGGCTGCGAGGACGGCGTCTTCCCGCACTCTCGTGCGGTGGAGGCCGGCGACCTCGAGGAGGAGCGCCGGCTCTGTTACGTCGGCCTCACGCGCGCAAAGCGCGAGCTTTACGTGACCCACGCACAGACACGGGTCATGTACGGCGGGCGGGACTTCAACCTGCCCAGCCGATTCATCGCCGAGATCCCCGCTCACCTGACCGACGCCGAGCAGCAGTTCACCGGCCGCCAGGCGGCCACCAGCTGGGAGGCGTCTTCGCCGGCGCCCGCGCCCGCCCCGAGCGGAAGCGGCGAGAGCTTTGCCACCGGCGACGACGTGGTGCACGCCCGCTTCGGCGAGGGAGTGATCATCTCCGCCTTCGGCGACCAGGTGACGGTGCGCTTTGCCGAGGACGGCTCCGAGCGCACCCTGATGGCCGACTACGCGCCGCTCAAGAAGCGCCCATGAGCGCCACCGTGATCGACGGCAAGGCGGTCGCCGCCGCCGTCCGCGAGCGGGTGGCGGCCGAGGTGGCCGAGCTGCCCGAGCCGCCGGGCCTGGCCACGGTGCTGGTGGGGGACGACCCGGCGTCGGCGGTCTACGTGCGCATGAAGCGCGAGGACTCGGCGGAGGTGGGCATCGAGTCCTTCCACCACGAGCCCGAGCCCGGCGAGGTCGCCGACCTGCTCGCCGAGCTGAACGCCGACCCGCGGGTGAACGGCATCCTGCTCCAGCTGCCGCTCCCCGACGAGCTGGACGACGCGGAGATGACCGCGCTCATCGACCCGCGCAAGGACGTGGACGGGCTCACGCCGCTCAGCGCCGGCCTGCTGCTGCAGGGCCAGCCGGGCCTCGTGCCCTGCACGCCGGCGGGTGTCATGGAGCTGCTCGCGCACGCGGGCGTGGAGCTCGAGGGCGCGGAGGCAGTGGTGGTGGGGCGCTCGCAGCTGGTGGGCAAGCCGCTGGCCGCGCTGCTGCTGGCCGCCAACGCCACGGTCACCCACTGCCATTCGCGCACGCGCGATTTGGCCGCGACGTGCCGCCGCGCCGACGTGCTGATCGCGGCGGCAGGGTCGCCCGGCTTGATCACCGCCGACATGGTGCGGGAGGGCGCGACGGTCATCGACGTCGGCACCAACCGCACCGACGAGGGGCTGACCGGCGACGTCGACTTCGAGGCCGCACGGGAGGTCGCGGGAGCGATCACGCCGGTGCCCGGCGGGGTGGGGCCGATGACGCGAGCGATGCTGCTCGTGAACACGGTCGCCGCCGCCAGGGCTCAGCTCGAGGCCGTACGCTGAGTCCCGTGGACGTGCGGCGGCTACGCGCGGGAGAGGTGACTCGCTGGGTTCTCCGGCGTGCTCCTGGTCGTGGCTCTGCTCCTGCCCTGGTACACGCAGGAGGTGGTGACCTCCTTCGGGCCGCGCCCGTCTCTGCCGTCCCAGAACGCCTTCGAGTCCATGGTGGTGGCGGACCTGCTCCTGCTCATCGTCGCCATCGCGGCGGTGGGGCTCGCCGTGATCACGGCGCTGGAGAAGACCGTCGCGGTGCCGCTCACCTGGGCCAGCCTGCTCTCGCTCGCCACGATCGTGGCCTTCTTCCTCGTGCTCTTCCACCTCGGCGCGGACCCGTCGCCCCAGGGGGCCGAGCGCGTTGCCGACTCCCGCGTCGAGACCAGCACCGCGGCGGGTGCGTGGCTGGCGCTCCTCTCGACCGTGACCATCCTCGCCGGCGCGCTGCTGGCCATGCGCGACGAGCGGCTCAGCAAGGGCGGGCGCCTAACCGACCAGACCGGGCGGCCCGTCGAACGCGCGGCCGAGGTCGAGCAGCTCGCTGCGCCGCGGTGAGCTTCGACCGCCTCAACCGCTGGGACTGGGTGGCCTTCGTGGCCGCCCTGGTGCTGCTGTTCACGATGGCGATGGACTGGTACAGCACTCCCCAGGGCGACGAGGCGCGCCGCATCGAGCGCATCGAGGACCCCAACCCGGGGGCGAGCGGCCAGATCGGCCGCGAGGTCGAGGAGCGCGCCGCCGAGCGGGCCGAGGGCGCCGAGCGCAACGCCTACCAGCCCCAGGCGTTCGTGGACGGCCTGCTGCTCGCGCTGCTGTTCGCCACGGTGGCCTTCGCGATCGTGGCGGCCTTCGCGCGGGCCGCGGGCCGGCGCTTCAACCCGCCGGCCACGCCACCCCCCCCGCCACGCCCAGCGCCGCCGCGGCGTTCGCGGCCGCAGCCGCCGCGCTGCTCGTGGCCTACCGCATCGTCCAGCAGCCCGGGCTCGACGAGGGGACCACCGTCAAGGCCGGCGCGTGGCTGTCGCTGGTGGTGCTGGCGGTCGTGGCCCTCGCGTCGTCGCGCGCCCTGGACCTCGAAGAGGAGGGCCGGGCCTTCCGGGCCACCGAGCCGGCCGAGGCCGACGAGGCCGAGCCCGCTTGAGCGCTCTCGAGCCGGGGGCCGAGCGCTCCGACGAGTTCGAGGTGGGCGGTCGGCTCCTCACCGACGTGGGCGGCACGCTGGGCCGTCAGGTCCTCTCCACGCCGGGGATGATCGCGATGATGGAGCGCAACGCGGCCATGCTCGCCTGGGACGCGCTGCCCGACGGCAAGGCCACCGTGGGCTTCGAGGTCTGCGTCAAGCACGTGGCCGGGGCGGTGGAGGGCCAGCTCTGCAGCGTGCACGCGGTGCTGCGCGAGGTGATCGAGGATCGCAAGCTTCGCTTCGACGTCGAGGTGCGCGAGGGCGAGCGGACCATCGGCGTCGGCAGCCACGAGCGCCGCGTGGTCGAGCGCGGCTAGGCCGCGTCCCAGCGCAGGGGCAGCCGTTCGAGGCCGTAGACCCCCTGCACCGAGCCGTACTGCGGCTCACCGTCCAGCGCCAGCCCGGGCATGCGCTCGGCGAAGAACCTCAGCCCCTCCTGCATCTCGGCCTGGGCGAGGTTCGCGCCCAGGCAGTAGTGCGGCCCCGCGCCGAAGGTGAGCGGCTTGCCGACGTCGCGCTTCGCGGTGATGTCGAAGCTCGCGTCGACGCCATCGCGGTTGGCCGAGGCGGCGGCGACCATCACCACCGTCCCCTCGGGGAAGAGCACGTCGCGGAACTCGATGTCCTCCAGCGCGATGCGCGCAGTGAAGGGCGTGATCGGCTCGACGCGCAGCGCCTCCCAGACGGCCTGCGGCGCCAGCTCGGGATCGGCCCGCAGCGCCTCCCACTGCTCGGGGTGCTCGGCGAACAGGCGCATGGCCTGGGCGAGCTGCGACTGGGTGGTGTCCACGCCGCCCACCAGCACGTTGAGCACGAGGTTGATCAGCTCGTCGTCGTCCAGGCGGTCGCCCTCGTGCCGCGCGGCGAGCAGGGTCGAGATCAGGTCCTCGCGCGGGTCGTCCTTGCGGCGCTCGAGCAGATCGGCGGCCCAGTCGTAGAACTCCTGCACCGCCTCCTCGATCTGCGGGCGCTGCTCCATGAGCGCGGTGGCGTCGAACTGGCGCTGGATCCAGTCCGACCAGTGATGAAGGCGACCGGCGTCCTCCAGCGGCGCGCCCATCACCGTGGCGATGGTCATCGACGGGTAGGGCTTGGCGAAGGCGTCGACGAACTCGCAGCTCTCCCCGCCCTGCCACAGCCCCTCCAGGATCTCGCGCATCGCCGGGCGCCAGCGGTTGGCCGCGCGGGGTGTGAACGACGGGTTGACCAGGTTGCGCAGGCGGCTGTGGTCGGCGCCGTTGAGGTGGAGGATGTTGCGCCGGATCTCCTCGGCCAGCGGGCCCTCCTCGATCTGGAAGATCTCCGCGATCTTCAGCCCGGGGAAGGTGGCCGACCGGGTCCGGAGGAAGAACGCCGCCGCCTCGCGGTCGAGCACCGCGTAGCCCAGTGGGACCTTGGCCAGCCAGCCCTCCTCGCGCAGCCCCGCGAGCACCTCGTGGAAGCGCGGGCCGCGCAGCGTGGGGTCGTCGTAGGGCAGCTCCGGGGGGTCGAGCTCGTCGACGCGGGTCACCGCCGCGGTGCTCACGCGGCCACCGCCGGGCGGGCGACGCGGCCGGCCAGCACCCAGCACCAGAGGGTCACGAGCACCAGGCTGCCGTCGACGAGGAAGGTCACCAGGTAGGCGAAGACGTCCTCGTGGAAGACGAAGAAGGCCAGGGCGGGCAGCGAGGACGCGAGCTTGCCCGCGACCAAGACGAGGATGAAGGGCCGGTAGCGGGCGGGATCGGTCGAGACCACGGCGGCGATGCCGCTGATCACGACCATGTAGGCGAACGACAGTGCCACCCACAGCTTCTGGTCGGACCCTGGCCCGCCGCCCAGAACATCGATCAAGGTGCCCGGCACGACGAGAAACACGAGGCCGCTCACCGCGAACGCGACCACGAGCGCCCGCATGACGAGGACGACCGTCCGCTCCGCGCTCGCCGGGCTCACGGCCGGATCCTAACCCGGCGGTAAGAGGCACGGCATCCACTCGAATAAGTCGTCAGCCTCCTGACGACCTGTTTCGGTGGGCGTGCCCCATCCGTACGCTCGGCCCGGTGCGAGCGCCGACGCCCACCTAGAATCGCCCCGTGATCGACCGCGACCAGGTCCTGCACGTCGCCCGCCTCGCCCGTCTGAGCTCACCGACGAGGAGGTCGAGCGGATGACCGGCGAGCTCCAGGACATCCTCCAGCACGTCGAGGCCATCCAGGCTCTCGACCTCGACGACGTGGAGCCCACCTCGCACGTGGTCCCCCTGGAGAACGTCCTGCGTCCCGACGAGCCCCGCCCGAGCTGGCCGCGCGAGCGGATCCTGGAGGAGGCGCCCGACGCCTCCGACGAGGGCTTCCGGGTGCCCAGCCCCGGCGGATGATCGAGCTCACCGCAGCGCAGGCCGCCGAGCAGGTCCGCAACGGCGACCTCTCGCCCAAGGAGCTGTTCGACGCCTACCGCGAGCGCGCCGCCGGTGACGACCTCAACGCCTTCCTGTGGGTGGCCGACGGGGCGCCCGAGCCCGCGGCGGACGCTCCTCTGGGCGGCGTGCCGTTGGCGGTCAAGGACCTGTTCTGCGTGGAGGACGTCCCCAGCGCCGCCGCCTCTCGCATCCTGGAGGGCCACCGCCCGGCCTACACGGCCACCAGCGTGCGCAAGCTGCAGGAAGCCGGCGCGCCGCTGCTGGGCAAGACCAACATGGACGAGTTCGCGATGGGCTCGTCGAACGAGAACTCGGGCTTCGGCCCGGTGCAGAACCCCTGGGACCGCGAGCGCGTGCCGGGCGGCTCCAGCGGCGGCTCGGCGGCCGCCGTGGCCGCGGGCCTCGCGCCCTGGGCCATCGGCACCGACACCGGCGGCTCGATCCGCCAGCCCGCGTCGCTGTGCGGCGTGGTGGGCCTGAAGCCGACCTACGGCTCGGTCTCGCGCTACGGGATGATCGCCTTCGCCTCCTCGCTCGACCAGGCGGGGCCGCTCACGCGCGACGTAAAGGACGCCGCGCTGCTGTTCAGCCACATGGTCGGCCGCGACCCCTGCGACTCGACCTCGCTGGACCACCCCGGCCAGATCGGCGAGCCGACCGCCGAGCGCCTGGACGGCATCCGCTTCGGCCTGCCGCGCAATCTCACCCGCGACGGCGTCGAGCCGGGCGTGAGCGAGGTCTTCGAGAGCACGCTGAAGCTGATCGAGGAGCTCGGGGGAGAGGTCCGGGAGATCGACCTCCCCAACGCCGACCACGGCCTCTCGGCCTACTACCTGCTCGCCCCCGCCGAGGCCAGCGCCAACCTGGCCCGCTACGACGGCGTGCGCTACGGCCTGCGCAGCGGCGACGGCGACCTGCTGTCGATGTACGAGCAGACCCGCCACGACGGCTTCGGCGACGAGGTCAAGCGGCGCATCATGCTCGGCACCTACGCGCTGTCCTCGGGCTACTACGACGCCCTCTACGGCAAGGCCCAGCGGGTGCGCACCAAGATCGCCGAGGACTTCACCAGCGCCTTCGAGCAGGTGGACGTGATCGTCACGCCGACCTCGCCCAGCGTCGCCTTCAAGCTCGGCGAGCGCACCGACGACCCGTACGCGATGTACCTCTCCGACTACTTCACGGTGCCCATGCCGCTGGCCGGCATCCCAGCGCTGTCGATCCCGGCGGGCCTCAGCGAGGGGCTGCCCGTCGGCTTCCAGCTGGCCGGGCCGGCGTTCTCGGAGAGCAAGCTGCTCGACGCCGGCCACGCGCTCGAGCAGGCCATCGGCTTCGACGGGAGCGCTGCCCGTGGCTGAGCAGCTCGAGCCCGTCATCGGCCTGGAGATCCACGTCCAGCTCAGGACCCGGACGAAGATGTTCTGCGCCTGCTCGCTCTCCTTCGGCGACGAGCCCAACACCCACACCTGCCCGGTGTGCCTGGGCCACCCCGGCACGCTGCCCGTGGTCAACGAGCAGGCGGTCCGCTACGGGCTGATGATCGGCCTGGCGCTGGGCTGCACGCCCGCCGATCGCTCGCTCTTCCACCGCAAGAACTACTTCTATCCCGACCTGCCGAAGGGCTACCAGATCAGCCAGTTCGACATCCCGCTGTGCCGGGACGGCCGCCTGGGCGACGTGCGCATCCACCGCGCGCACCTGGAGGAGGACGCGGCCAAGCTGATCCACGCCGGCGCGAGCGGTCGCATCCACGGCGCGGAGGCCAGTCTCGTCGACTTCAACCGCGGCGGCACGCCGCTGGTCGAGATCGTGACCGAGCCCGACCTGCGCTCGGCCGAGGAGGCCGCGGAGTGGGCGCGGCTGCTGCGGGCCACGCTCAGGCGGCTGGGCGTCTCCGACGTGAACATGGAGGAGGGCTCCCTGCGCGTCGACGCCAACGTGTCCGTGCGGCCGGCGGGCCAGGCGGTCCTGGGCACGAAGACCGAGCTCAAGAACATGAACTCGTTCACCTTCCTGCGCCGCGGCATCGACGCGGAGATCGCGCGGCAGACGGAGCTGATCGCGGCGGGGGAGAGGGTGGAGCAGGAGACGCTGCACTACGACCCCCACAGCGGCAGCCTCACCACGCTGCGCTCCAAGGAGGAGTCGCACGACTACCGCTACTTCCCCGAGCCCGACCTGGTCGCGCTGGCGCCGGCGCCCGAGCTGCTGGAGGAGATCAAGGGGGAGATCCCCGAGCTGCCCGCCGAGCGCGCCGAGCGGCTGAAGTCAGAGCACGAGCTGCCCGAGGAGACGGCGCGGCTGTTCGCCTTCCGCACCGAGCTGGGCGACCTCTACGAGGAGGCGCTCGACGGGGGCGACCCGCGCACGCTGGCCAACTGGGTCAAGAACGACCTCGTCCCGCGCCTGGGCGACAGCCCGCCGGAGGACTGGAAGGTCACCCCGCAGGCGCTTTCGGCGCTACTGAAGCTGGTCGACGCGGGGACGATCTCCGCGGGCGCCGGCAAGCAGGTGCTCGACGAGCTGGTGGCCGGTGGCGGCGACCCGAGCGCGATCGTCGAGGAGAAGGGCCTGGCGCTGGCGGGCGCCGACGAGCTCTCGGAGATCGTGGACCGCGCCATGGAGCAGGAGGCCGACGCGGTCGAGAAGGTCCGCGCGGGCAACCCGAAGGCGATCGGCGCCATCGTGGGCGCGGTGATGCGCGAGACGAAGGGCCGCGCCGACGGCGGCGAGGTCCAGCGGCTCGTGCGCGAGAAGCTGGGGGGCTAGCCCGAGCCGCGCGGCTCGTCTGACCCGTCCTCGTCGTCTTCGTCGAAGACGAGGCGGCTGGCGAGCCGGTAGTCCACCTGCACGTCCTTGTAGGTCTTGTTCGGCTCGACCTCGTCGGGCAGGTTCTTCCGCCGGTCGCCGTGACCGGACTCGTGGCCCGGGGTGCCGAAGAACTCGACGTTCGTCTCCGGCACCTCGCGGAAGCGCATCTCCTTGGCCTTGACGGTCGCCCCGAACTCGATGTCGGGCCGCTTGCGCTTCTCGTCGGCCACGGGTCAGCTCTTCTTGCTCTTCGAGCGCTTGGACTTCGAGCTCGATGACGAGCCCGACTTGGTCGCGCTCTTGGCCGTCTTGCCGGCGCTCTGGGTCGCCTTGCCGGCGGTCTTGCCCGCCTGCTTGGTCGCGCCCTTGGTGGCCTTGCCCGCTTCCTTCGTGGCGCCCTTGGTGGCCTTGCCGGCCTCCTTGGTGGCGCCGCGAGTGGTCTTGCCGGCCTCCTTCGTCGCCCCGCGTGTGGTCTTGCCGGCCTCCTTGGTGGCTCCGCGGGCCGTCTTGCCGGCCTCCTTCGTCGCGCCCCGGGCGGTCTTGCCGACCTCCTTGGTGGCGCCCTTGGCGGCCTCGCCGGCGTCGTCGCCGACCTCCTCGACCGCCTCGCCGGTGGACTCGACCGCCTCGCCGGCGCCTTCACCGACGTCCTCTACCGCCTCGCCTGCGCCCTCACCGACGTCCTCGACGGCCTCGCCGGTGGACTCGACGGCCTCGCCGGCGCCTTCGCCGACGTCCTCGACCGCGGACCCGGCACCCTCGCCGACGTCCTCGACGGCCTCGCCGGCGCCTTCGCCGACGTCCTCGACGGCGGACCCGGCACCCTCGCCGACGTCCTCGACGGCAGAGCCTGCGCCCTCGCCGACGTCCTCGACGGCGGACCCGGCACCCTCGCCGACGTCCTTCACGGCGGACCCGGCGCCTTCGCCGACGTCCTCGACGGCAGAGCCTGCGCCCTCGCCGACGTCCTCGACCGCAGAGCCGGCGCCCTCGCCGACGTCCTCGACCGCGGACCCGGCACCCTCGCCGACGTCCTCGACGGCCGAGCCGGCGCCTTCGCCGATCTCGCCGACCGCCTTGCCGGCGCCCTGGCCGACCTCGTCGACCGCCTTGCCCAGGCCCTCGGTGATGTTCTCCAGGATCTGGGGGTTGCGGTCGATGGTCGTGAGCACGCGATCGACGATCGCCGCCACGTTGTCCAGGCGGACCTTGAGCAGGGCCTGGGCCTCGACGCCCTTGATCTCGAGCGCCACACGCCCGAGCGAGACGTCGGCCCCGACGTTGAGCTGGAGCAGATCGAGCACCTCGGCCTGGAGCGACACGCGCGCCCGCAGGTCCTCGAGCTCGAAGTTGATCTCGTCGACCTTGACGACAGGGATGTCGAGCAGCACGTCGGGCTCCTCGCTCGTCTCCTCACGCGCCATGACCGCGTAGTCCTCGTACTCGGACTCGGGGACCGACCCCTTGTCGTCGTCGGGCAGGTTCTTGGCGAAGCGGTACTCCTCCGACTTGTCCGACGCGCGGCGGTCCGAGCCGCCGCCGCCGTTTCCGCTCGAGCCCGAGTTGTTGCTCGAGCTCCGTTTGCTCCTGCGCTTCTGCTGGGCCATCGGTGTGATGCTCCTCCCTCAGCCGCCTACGGTCAACGGGCCGCCGTCTTGGCCGGCTTCGGCTTGCGAGGCGAGCTGGGCCGCCTGCGTCCTCCGCCGCCGTTGCCCGACTTGGCCTTCGACTTCGAGACTGGGACTTCGAGCGCGACCGGCTCTGGCCGGACCCGCCGCCGTTGGACTTGGAGCTCGACTTGCGGCGGCGCTGCTGGCGCTGTCGCGGCTTCTGCTCGGGCTGCCTCCTCGGCCTCGGCCTGAGGCTCCTCTTCCTCTTCGGCCTCGGGCTCTTCCCCTTCCTCCTCGGCCTGAGGCTCCTCTTCCTCTTCGGCCTCGGGCTCTTCTTCCTCTTCCTCCTCCTCAGCCGGCTCCTCTTCGGCTTCCTCGTCCTCGGCGAGGGCCTCCTCGTCGGGCTCCTCCTCCGCCTCGGGCTGCTCCTCGCCCTCGGCCTCCTCGTCGTACTGCTCCTCGCCCTCGGCCTCCTCGTCGTACTGCTCCTCGCCCTGCTCCTCCTCGTAGCCGGTGACCTCGCCGTCCTCGACGAAGCCGCGCCACGCGCCGTCCTCCTCCTCCTTCATCTCGATGTAGGCCTTGAAGCGGTGCATGTCCGCTCGGATGGCCCGCTTGGAGAAGCGCGCTCCGCGGCCGATCTTCTCGAAGAAGCCCGCGGGCTTGAAGTCCACGGTCAGCTCGATGTGGGTCAGGCGCGGGGCCAGCTCGTGGAATGTGACCACGCCGGCGTGCTTGAGCCCGTTGACGCTGCGCCACACGATCCGCTCGTCAGGACGCTGCTCGACGATCTCCGCCTTGAAGTCGCGGGTGAAGTTCCACATCTTCTCGGTGAAGGTGACGTAGCCCTCTTCGTCCTGGCTGGCGCTGTTCACCCGGTGCATGAAGTTCGGGTACTCCTCGAACTGCGTCCACTGGTTGTAGGCCACGCTCAGGGGCACAGCGACGTCCATCGACTGCTGGACGGGCATGCGCCGGCCGCTGCCGGTCGCGTCGGCGTCGGTCTCGCCGCCCTCGCCGTCCTCGTCGTCGTCATCGCCGCCGGGCAGGATGTTGCCGACGATGTTCCCGCCCATGCCGAGCGAGCCGGCAATCTTGCCGAGCGGGCCTCCCTCCTTGAGCGCGTTGTTCGCGAGGTCCTGGAGGCCGAGGTCCTGCAGGCCGCCGCCGTCGGTCAGGTCCCCGACCTTGTCCTTGATCATCTCGGGGCCCTTCTTGGCCGCGTAGCCCGCGGCCGACGATGCGGCCTCCTTGATCACCGGCTTGAGCACGTCGAGCGCGGCGTCCTTCGCCGTGTCCATGAGCTCAGAGAAGATTCCGTTCGAGTCGCCGGCGCCGTTGCCGCCGCCGGTTCGCGCTGTCGGTAGCGCCCTGCTGCGGTGTCGGTGGCCGTGTCCTGCGTCTCCTCGGCCGTATCCGTCGCCGTGTCCTTCGCCTGCTTCGCCTTCTCGGTCTTCGCGCCTGTCTTCCTCGCCATCCCGCCCTCCTCCTCGTTGTGGGGTCCCCTGCCCACAAGGGTTGGTCTACCCCTATTCACCCCTCCTGAAAACTGTTCACCCGGATGAGTTCACCTCGCGGGGTAGTCAGGAAGCGCCGGGGGTCCGGGGGCGGCGTCGCGGTCCGCTGGGCGGTTTGGGAGGGGAGGGGCGGCGAACCCGCAGGCGGTAGTGGGCGGCCAGGAGCGCCTCGTCCTCGTCGGACAGCCCCACGTCCGGCTCCACGTGCGGCGCGGCGCGGACCTGCTCCTTGGTCACGTTGGGCACGCGGACCTCTCGTCCGCGGCCGGAGGCGCGGCGCAGCGGCACCAGGGCGGGGCGCATCCCGAGCAGGTGCAGGTTCAGCACGCCGGCCCACTCGGGCCGCTCGGACTCGCGATCGACGTACAGGAAGTCGACCTCACCGATGCGCTCGCCGTTGCGGTCGACGAGCGTGCGCCCTGACCATTCGGATGGGTCGGCCATCCCGTCCTCCTTCCCCTCTCTCGGTGTAGCGGTTACCCCCGAGGGGGAGAGCGCTAACGCTCGCGCGCCACGTGCTCGGGACGGGGCTCGAGGCGTATCCTCGATCGAAACCGGAACTGGAGGAAGACATGGCGCGACTCATCCGTATGGACGACACCGGCCACTCGACGCTCGCGGAGTGGACCGACCAGGACGACGCCGCCTTCGAGGCCGCCGTTCAGGAGTTCCGCGGGCAGCTCGACCTCGGCTACATCGGCACCGTGCCCGACGGGCCCGGGAGCGCCGCCCAGGTACGCGAGCTGCCGCGCGAGGCGGACCTGGTGATCCTGCGCCGCCCCATCGCCGGCGGTTGAACGCCTCCGCTCCGGCACTTCCCGAGCTCGGCCAGGTCCCCTGGCGCGAGCGCGCCGACGCTCGCTGGCTGTCCAGGCACGGGCGCTGGTGGCGGGTATCCACCGCGCTCTACACGGCGCCGCTCGCGCTGGGCAGCGTCGCGATGGTCGCCTTCGAGCCGATCACCCTGCCCGTCGCGCTCGCCACGGCCGCGCACGCGTGGATGATCCCGGAGCTGTACGCCTTCCGCGGGGCGAGCGTGGTGAGGCCCAAGGGGCCGCGCAACGAGAGCGCGGAGCCGGTCGCCCAGGGCCTGCTCGGCGACCTGCTCGATCACGACGCGCGCGAGCTGCAGCGCCGGACCGGCCTGGTGCTCGAGCCCGGCGAGCTCGGCACCTGGCTCGTGGGGGAGTCGGGTGCCCTGCTGGTCTCGCCCGGCGGCAAGCGGGTGCACTGCTTCTGCGTGCGCGTCCCCGAGCCCGAGCTGCCGCCCTCCGACCGCATCGCTCACCTGCTCCTGGCCCTGCGCACCGACGAGGAGGGCTTCGCCACCGTGGCCAACCACGCGTTCTGCGGCGCCCCGTGGAGGGTGCGCCGGCGGCTCCCGAAGGGGATGCGTCCCGCGCTGGACGCAGCCCGCGAGTAGCCTCGCCGCGCCCATGGCCTTCGACGTCGTCATAGCCGGCGGCGGCTTCGGCGGCCTGTACGCCGCCCGCCGCCTCGAATCAGCGCTCGCGCGCCACAGCGCACGCATCACGCTCGTTACGGCGGACAACTACATGCTCTACACGCCGCTGCTTCCGGGGGCGGCGTCCGGCTCGCTGGAGCCGCGTCACGTCGTCGTGCCGGTGCGCGAGGAGCTCGGCTGGGTGGACGTCAAGCTCGGCTCGGTCACCGGCGCCGACCCCGCCGAGCGCGAGTTGCGGGTCCACACCGTGGACGGTCGCGACGAGACGCTCCACTACGACCAGCTGGTGGTGGCCATGGGGTCGGTCTCGCGAACGCTGCCCGTACCGGGCCTGGCGGAGTACGGACTGGGCTTCAACGACCTCCCGGATGCGGTCGAGCTGCGCAACCGCGCGCTGTGGAACCTTGAGGTGGCCGAGTCGCTGCCCGACCGCGAGCAGCGCCGCGCCTACCTGAACTTCGTCTTCGTGGGGGCGGGCTACGCCGGCGTGGAGGGCATCGCCGAGCTGCAGGACTTCGTCAACGACGTGATCGACCGCTACCCGCGCTGCCGGATCGACGGCACCCGCTGGGTGCTGGTGGAGGCCGCGGATCGGATCATGCAGGAGATCCCCGAGAGCCTGGCGGAGTTCGCAACCCGCGAGCTGCGCGGGCGCGGACTGGAGATCCACACGGGAACGCGGCTGGACACGCTCACCCAGGACAGCGCGACGCTCTCCTCCGGGGAGACGATCCCCACCCGCTCCCTGTGCTGGACCGCCGGGGTGAAGCCGTCGCCGGCGGTGGCCAAGCTCGGGCTGCCGCTCAACGACGCCGGGCGCATCGTCACCGACAAGTACATGCGCGTGGGGGGCTGCCCCGGCGTATGGGCGATCGGCGACGCCGCCGCCGTTCCCGACCCGGCCAAGCGGCGCAAGGTCGCCAGCCCCCCGACGGCCCAGCACGCGCTGCGCCAGGGGCGCCGTGTGGCCGACAACGTGGCCGCGACGCTCAAGGGCCGCAAGCTCAAGCCGTTCCGCTACCGCACGCTGGGCGTGTTCGTCGACATGGGCCAGCACCGGGCGGTCGCCACGATGCTCGGCGTGAGGCTGCGTGGCCTGCCCGCCTGGTTCGCCGCCCGCACCTACCACCTGATGCTCATGCCCGGCGTCGGTCGCCGCTTCCGCCTTGCGGCGGACTGGACCGTCGGGCTGTTCTTCGGCCGGGCCTCGGCCGAGCTGGGTCAGCTGGGGCATCCCGCCCGTCTCGGCGACGGCAGGGACGGGCCCCAACCGTGACCGCCGTCCCCTCCGCCGACCTGATGTTCCGCGAGGGCCGCCCCGCCGACCTGACCGCCACGTACGCCCTGGCCGAGCGGGCGATGGCGGATGCCGCGCGCCGCCAGGGCGTCAACGACGACCCCGACCCCGATCCGGACGGCTTCGACGACCGCTGGCGCCTCGACCGTCCGCTGGTGGAGTTCATCGCCGCTCAGGAGAGCCGCTACTGGGTCTGCGAGGAGGAGGGCGAGGTCGTGGGCTTCGCCCGCTCGGCGAACTTCGGCTCGATGGAGGAGCTGACCGAGCTGATGGTGGCGCGCAGCCACTACGGCCGGGGCATCGGCCGGGCGCTGCTCGAGCGCTGCTGGCCCGGCCCGCCCACCAAGGACCGCGGTCGCCTGGTGGTGGCCGCCGGCTCGCCCATCGACCTGAGCCTCTACGCCGACTTCGGCGTGCTGCCGGTGACCGGCCACTGGCACCTGCGCCACAGCGTCGAGGAGTACACCTTCCGCCGCTCCCAGGAGACCGCCGACCTGGGCCAGCCCGACATCCACCTGCTCAACGCCGACCGCGCGGTGGAGGAGTGGCAGCGCCTGGAGCCCGCCGCGGTGGGCTTCGAGCGGGCGGCCCTGCACGAGTTCTTCGGCCGCACCCGCACCTGCCTCGCCCGCCGCGACCCCACGACCTCCGAGGTGGTGGGGCTGTGCTGGGTCAGCCCGCACGGCGAGGTGGGCCCGGCGGTGGGGGCGACCCCGGAGGACCTGGTCCCGGTGGTCCTGGCGGCGCTCGACCGGTCGGCGAAGGTGCAGGAGCCGGAGTGGCTCGGCGTCTACTGCACCACCGATGCGTGGTGGCTGCTGCGCCACCTCAGGCGCCTCGGCTTCAAGGTCTACTGGCCCAGCTGGGTCCTGTCGTCGGTACCGCTCCCGGGCCTCGATCGCTTCATGCCGACCCGGCCTGCGCAGGTCCTCTAGTCCCTAATCTCAGAGGCGTGAGCCTCGTGGTCATCCTGTTCTTCTTCGGGCTGGCCACCGCGATCGTCGGGAAGATCAAGGGGAGCTCGTTCTTCCTCTGGTTCCTGATCGGGTTCTGCATTCCCTTCGGCGGCCTGCTGGCGGCAATCCTGTACCGCTTCGAGCAGAACGAGCCCCGCCGCGCCTGCCCCGAGTGCGGCAAGGCGCAGCCGCTGTACGTCCAGGTCTGCACGCGCTGTGGCAGGGACCTGGAATGGCCGGGAATGCCCGCAATCGAGCGCTAGAATCGCCGTTTCATGCGTGCGGTCGACGCCATCATCGAGTGCCTGAAGGCCGAGGGCGTCGAGCACGTCTTCGGCATCCCCGGCGGGGCCAACCTCCCGACCTACGACGCCCTCTACGACGGCGGCGTCCGGCACATCCAGTGCCGCCACGAGCAGGGCGCCGGGCACGCCGCCGAGGGCTACGCCAAGGCGAGCGGCCGGGTGGGCGTCGCGCTGGCCACCAGCGGCCCGGGCGCGACCAACCTCGTCACCCCGATCGCCGACGCGATGATGGACTCGGTCCCCACGGTCTTCATCACCGGCCAGGTGCGCACCGACCTGATCGGCACCGACGGCTTCCAGGAGGCTGACGTCAGCGGCATCACGCTGCCGATCGTCAAGCACTCCATGATGATCCAGGACCCGCGGGAGATCCCCGAGGCGATGCACACCGCCTTCCACATCGCCAGCACCGGGCGCCCCGGGCCCGTGCTGCTCGACATCCCGCAGGACCTCTCGCGCGCGGACATCGACTACGAGCCCGTCGACCGGGTGCACCTCCCGGGCTACCAGCCCACCACCGAGGGCAACGCCAAGCAGATCCGCCTGGCCGCCAAGGCGCTGGCCAACGCTCGCCGGCCGGTCATCTACGCCGGCGGCGGCGTCATCTCCGCCGACGCCGCCAAGGAGCTGACCGAGCTGGGCGAGGCCGACCGCTTCCCCGTCACCTGCACGGTCATGGGCCTGGGCGGCTTCCCCGCCCCGCACGACCAGTGGCTGGGCATGCTCGGCATGCACGGCACGCGCACGGCCAACTACGCGATGGACGAGGCCGACCTCATCTGCTGCGTCGGCGCCCGCTTCGACGACCGCATCACCGGCAAGCTCTCCGAGTTCGCGCCGCGCGCCAAGTTCATCCACATCGACGTGGACCCGGCGGAGATCTCGAAGAACGTCCCCGCGCACATCCCGATCGTGGGCGACGCCAAGAAGATCCTGCCCAAGCTCACCCGCGAGTACCGCGCGCTCGAGACCGACTCCTCCCGCCTGGACGGCTGGTGGGAGCGCATCCGCAACTGGCAGGACAAGCACCCGCTGCGCTACGAGGACTCCGAGGACTCGGAGATCAAGCCGCAGTGGATGGTCCAGGCCCTGTGGCAGGCCACGAACGGCGACGCCATCGTGACCTCAGACGTCGGCCAGCACCAGATGTGGTGCGCCCAGTACTACGACTTCCCCAAGCCGCGGCGCTGGATCAACTCCGGCGGGCTGGGCACGATGGGCTTCGGCCTCCCGAGCGCGATGGGCGCGAAGGTCGGCATGCCCGACGAGCAGGTGGTCTGCCTGGCCGGCGACGGCTCGCTGATCATGAACATCCAGGAGCTCGCCACCTGCGTCACCGAGAACATCCCGGTGAAGGTGTTCATCATGAACAACGGCTACCTGGGCATGGTCCGCCAGTGGCAGGAGCTGTTCTGGGACCGCCGCTACTCCTCGGTGGACATGGGCTCGAGCCCCGACTGGGTCAAGCTGGCCGAGGCGTTCGGGGCCAAGGGCGTGAAGCTGGACAAGAAGGAGACCCTGGTCGACGACATGAAGTCCGCCCTCGAGGAGGACGGGCCGGTGGTGGTGGACGTGCGCGTCACCAAGGAAGAGAACTGCTACCCGATGATCCCGGCCGGCCAGGCCGCGCGGGACATGGTGGGCTAGGCATGGGCGAGCCGGCCACGAAGGAGGTCCTGAACCTCGACGACCTGCAGACCGTCACCGGCGGTCACACCGGTCGCAAGCACGTCCTGTCGATCCTCAGCGAGAACAAGCCCGGCGTGCTCGCGCGCATCGCCGGCCTGTTCGCCCGGCGGGGATTCAACATCGAGTCCCTGGCCGTCGGCCCGACGGACGACCCGTCGATCGCACGCTTCACCCTCACCGTCGACGGCGCGGCTCACCCGATCGACCAGGTGACCAAGCAGCTGCACAAGCTGGTCAACGTCATCAAGATCCGCGACCTCGAGCCCGGGGGCACGGTGGCCCGCGAGCTCGCGCTGTTCAAGATCTCCGCCGACGACAACGCTCGGGCGCAGATCATGCAGTTCACCGAGATCTTCCGCGGCAACGTGGTGGACGTCTCCAAGCGCTCCGTGACGGTGGAGGTCACCGGCACGGACGACAAGATCGAGGCCTTCGAGCAGATGGTGCGGCCGTTCGGCTTGATCGAGATGGTCCGCACAGGCGAGATTGCCGTCTCGCGCGGGCGAGGGACGACCTAGCCCGTTCTCCCTGGAGCTCGGCGCCCGTGGGCGTGAGCTCCTGGGGACGAGGGTCGAGCGCGCGCTGAAGCTGGCGCGCCGGTCGGGCGCGCAGGCGGTCGCGTCGATCTCGCTTCCCGTTCCCGCGGCCCTGGACGCCAGCGCGGCGGTCCTTGCCGCCCGCCGGCCCGCCGACCTGTTCTTCTGCTTCGAGCAGCCGGGCCGCGACGACACCGCGCTGGCCGGCCTCGGCGCCGCGGCGTCGGTGGAGGCCGCGGGCGCCGAGCGGTTCGCGACCGTGGCGGGGGAGGTGCGCTCGCTCGGGCGCCGGGTGGTGGCCGGCGAGACCTCCGACCTGCCGGGCTCGGGGCCGGTCCTGGTGGGCGGTTTCGCCTTCGCCCCCGACGGGGGCGCCACGCCGGAGTGGTCCTCGTTCCCGCCCGCTCGCCTGGTGCTGCCCGAGGTCTCGATCGCGCGCCGCGGGGGAGAGGCGCAGCTGACCCTCAACGTGGCCGTGTGGCCCGACGACCGCCCTGACGAGGTCGTGCGCCGCGGCGAGGAGCGCCTGCAGGAGCTGCGCCCGGCGGGGATGGCGTTGCTCGACCCCGACCCGGTCGCGCGGCCGCGCGTGGCCGGCGCCGCGCCGCCCGCGCACTTCGAGGGCGCCGTTGCGCGTGCGGTCGAGCGCATCCGCGCCGGGGAGCTGGAGAAGGTGGTGCTGGCGCGCGAGGTGCGCGTGCACACGCGGACGCCGATCGCCGCGGGGCCGATCGTGGACGCGCTGCGCACCGGCTTCCCGGAGTGCTTCGTCTTCTGCGTGGGCACTCCCGACGCCGCCTTCGTGGGCGCCTCGCCGGAGCTGCTGGTGCGCCGCCAGGGCTCGCGGCTGGGGACGATGGCGCTGGCCGGCACCACCCGCCGCAGCGCCGACCCGGCGGTGGACGACCACCTCGGCGAGCAGCTGCGCGCCAGCCCCAAGAACGCCCAGGAGCACCGCATCGTCGTGGACCGCATCCGCCGCCGCCTGGAGCCTGTCTCCCTGTGGGTCACCGCCGCCGACGGGCCGGTGCTGGTCAAGGTCCAGAACGTGCAGCACCTGGCCACGCCGATCCGCGCCCAGCTCGCGCGCCCGCGCCCGGTGGTGGAGCTGGCGGGGCTGCTGCATCCCACGCCCGCGGTGGGCGGCGAGCCGCGCGAGGTGGCCGAGCCGCTGATCCCCGAGCTGGAGGGCCTGGACCGCGGCTGGTACGCGGGGCCGATCGGCTGGACCGACCTGGCCGAGGACGGCGAGTTCTGCGTCGGCCTGCGCTGCGCGCTGCTGGAGGACAAGGTGGCCCACCTCTACGCCGGCAACGGCATCGTCGGCGACTCGGATCCGGCCGAGGAGCTGGCCGAGACCGAGGCCAAGCTCGCGGCGCTGCTGCCCCTCTTCGCCTAGGGCCGGGCCAGCTCGTAGGACGTCACGTGGGCGATCGCGGTGCCCAGCAGCGCGCCGGCCATGGCGTCGATCGGGTAGTGCACGCCCGTGTGCACCCGCGAGTAGGCGACCAGCGCCGCCAGGCCGCGCAGGGCCACGCCGGTGCGCGGCATCACGTGCGCGACGCCGGTGGCGAAGGCGAACGCGCCGGCGGAGTGGCCGGAGGGAAACGAGCGTGAGCTGGGCAGCCGGACGTAGCGGGACTCCTGGCGCTCGCTCACGTCGGGGCGGCGCCGGCGCCCCAGCGGGCGCACCACCGCGTTGACCACCGTGGCCGTCGCGCCCAGCGCCGCCAGGCCGGACAGGGCGCCCCGGCGCCCGGTCTCGCCGCCCGCCGCGGCCAGCACGGCCGCCGTGGCGAGCGACAGGCGGCCGTAGTCGGCGGCGGGGGACAGCCGCGCCATGGTGCGGTCGATGGCCGGGCTGGGCGTCTGCGCGATCGCCGCGTAGACGGCGTGGTCGAGGCGCTCGGCGTCATGAGTCCACTTGGGCCGGGGCCGCCGGGACCACTGGGCTGGCACGGAGCCTGAGTTCACGGCATGCTGATCGTATGGCCCGCAGTCGGTTCGCGGCCCTCGCCGCGCTGGTCTGCGGCCTGGTCGCCCTCTTCGTTGGCGTCGACCTGGCGTTCAGCGACTTCCCCGACGGCCTGGTGCAGCCGCTGCTGCTCGTCGCGGCGGCGGTCGCGGCGTGGTGGGGCCTGCTTCGCCGGGGCGCGCGCCGTGCGCTGGGACTCGGGCTCGGGTGCCTTGTCTTCGCGGCGTTCCTGGTGGTCGCGGTGGTGGACGACCGGCTCTTCGCCGGGCTGGTCGGGCTGGGGGCGATCGCCCTGGGCCTCGGCGCTTCGCGGCGCGCGTTCGCCACGCGAGGCGACCTCCCCGCTGCGGAGGCGCCGGCCCGGCCGGTACTGCTGATGAACCCGAAGTCCGGCGGCGGCAAGGCCGAGCGCTTCTCGCTGGACGACGAGGCGCGGGCCCGCGGGATCGAGGCGGTGGTGCTGAACCGGGGCGACGACCTGAACGCGTTGGTGAGCGCGGCGGTGGAGCGTGGCGCCGACGCCCTGGCGATGGCGGGCGGAGATGGGTCGCAGGCGATCGTGGCCGCCCGCGCGGCAGAGCTGGGGCTGCCCTACGCGTGCATCCCGGCAGGTACCCGGAATCACCTGGCGCTGGACCTGGGCGTGGATCGCAACGACGTGGTGGGCGCCCTCGACGCGTTCGTGGACGGCGGCGAGATCGTCGTCGACCTGGCCGAGGTCAACGGGCGCGTGTTCGTGAACAACGTGTCGCTGGGCGTGTACGCGGAGGCGGTCCAGCAGGAGGCCTACCGCGACGCCAAGGTGCGCACCCTGCTCGACACCGTCCCCGACGCGCTCGGACCCGAGGGCCACGCGCAGGCGCTCAGCTGGACCGAGCCGTCCACCGGCGAGACCGCCACCAGCCCGGCGATGCTGGTCTCCAACGGGCGCTACCGGCTGGGGCACGCGGTGGGATCGGGCACACGGCCGACGCTCCAGGCCGGCCTTCTGGGGGTGGCGGTGTTCTCGACCGAGCGCAGCCACCGCCCGCACCTGCCCTGGCGGGAGTGGGGAACCCCGGAGTTCGAGGTGCAGGCCGACGGGCCGGTCTACGCGGGGATAGACGGCGAGGCCGCCCAGCTCGAGCCGCCGCTGCGCTTCCGCAGCCTGCCCGGCGCACTGCGAGTCAGGGTGGCCCGGCAGCATCCGGGCGCCTCGCCGTCGGCCGGGATGCCCAAGACCCTCGGGGCCGGCGTCCCGGCTCTGGCGAGGATCGCGCTCGGTCGCTAGCCGGGCTCGGGGCCCAGCGCCTCGCCCACGCGCTCGACCAGCGCGCGGTGCTCGCGGACGCTGGCGGCGCGGTCGGTGCGCACCTCCACCAGGCCCGGCGTCGCCACCGCGGCGCGCACCTCGTCCGGCGTCGAGACGAGACGGTGCTCGAGGCCGGCAAGGGCCGCGACCTGCTCGAGGTCGAGCCCGGAGGGCGTGGCGATGTGCTCCTCGTAGGGGCCCGGGTCGGCGTGCTCGGCCACCGGCAGGAAGTCGAAGATGCCGCCTCCCCCGTTGTTGGCGCACACCACCGTCAGCTCGGCGCCGGCGCGGCGGGCCGCGAGGAGGCCGCCCAGATCGTGGAGCAGGGCCAGCTCGCCGGTGAGAAGGAAGGCCGGGCGGCCGGTGGCCAGCGCAGCGCCTGCTGCCGAGGACACCGTGCCGTCGATGCCGTTGGCGCCGCGGTTGGCCAGGAAGCGCAGGGGCTTGGGGCTGGACGGGAAGAAGGCCTCCACGTCGCGCACCGGCATCGAGGAGGCCACCCAGACGAGCGCGTCCTCGGGCAGCGCCGCCTCGAGCGCGGCCCACACGCGCGGCTCGAAGGGGTCGGGCGCGGCGGCCAGGGCTTCCTCGGTGGCCCGGTCCACCGCCCGCCAGGCCTCCAGCCAGCGCTCGGCCCGCTCGGGCCGGCGCGCCTCCAGCGCCGCGGCCAGCGCGTCGAGCGTCGCGGCCGGCGAGCCGTCCAGCAGCAGCTCGGCCCGGCGTGTGGGCTCGTGCCAGGCGCCGTCGGGGTCCAAGAGCACCTGGGGCACCTCCGCCAGCCAGGCGCGCAGCGGCTTGGACGTGGGGGTGTCGCCCACGCGCAGCACCAGGTCGGCGGGCGGCTGGGCCAGGCGCAGGCCGACGTCGTAGTGGGAGACGACGTGCGAGCGGTCGTGCTCGCCGCAGCGCACCCTCGAGGTCGGCTCGGCCAGCACCGCCCAGCCCGCCACCGCGGCCAGCCGGGCGGCGGGCTCGGCCACGTCCTCGGCCACCGGCCCGCAGACGATGGCTCCCCGCGGCGAGGCGGCGATGCGCTGGGCCAGCGCCTGGACCTCGGTGGCGTCCGGGGCCACCGAGCGGTGCCCGAGCACGGTCCACGGGCGTCCGTCCGGACGGCCCTCCCAGTCGGCGGGATCCAGCTCCTCCTCGACGGGCGCCAGGGGCTCGCGCAGACCGAAGTTGAGGTGGACGGGCCCGCCGTCGGCCGCGGCGAAGGCCCGGCAGGCCAGCGCGCGGTGGTGGATGGCGGTCTCGCGGCCAGGCTCGTGGTTGCCCACCTCCACGAACCACTTCACCGCGCTGCCGTAGATCTTGATCTGGTCGATCGACTGCCCCGCGCCCACCTCGCGGAGCTCGGGCGGGCGGTCGGCGGTCAGCACGATGAGCGGCACCCGCGCCTCGCGCGCCTCGACCACCGCGGGCAGCAGGTTCGCGGCCGCGGTCCCCGAAGTGCAGGTCACGGCCACGGGGCGCCCGGTGGCCTTGGCCATGCCCAGGGCGGCGAAGCCCGCGCTGCGCTCGTCGATCACCGAGGTGGCGTCGGTCAGCTCGGCCAGCGTGAGCGCGAGCGGGGCGTTGCGCGAGCCGGGCGAGGTGACCGAATGGCGCAGGCCGCAGCGAACCAGCTCGTCCACGAAGGCCCGCAACGGGGCGTACGTGCGGTTCATCGCGATAGTGGAGGCGTGGCTGCGCCCCTGGTCGTGTTCGTCCCCGGCTTCATGCAGCGCGGCGAGGCCTGGGCGCCTGTCGCCGATCTCCTCTCGCAACGCTATTCGAGCGTCCTGGTCGACCACGCCGAGCACGACCGGGAGGGTCGCCTGCGCGAGATCTCCGAGGCGGCGGGCGACGGCGGCGCGGTCCTGTGCGGCTACTCGCTGGGCGGCCGCCTGTCGCTGCAGGCGGTGCTGCGCGAGCCCGAGCGCTATCGCGGCCTGGTGACGCTCGGCTCCTCGGCGGGCCTCGACTCCCAGGCCGACCGCGAGCAGCGCCAGAACGCCGACGAGCAGCTGGCGTCGTGGATGGAGCGCTCGCCCATCGAGGAGGTGGTGGAGATCTGGGAGCGCCAGCCGTTGTTCGCCGACCAGTCCGAGCTGCTGATCGAGCAGCAGCGCCCCGGGCGGCTGAGCCACCGCGGCGACCAGCTGGCGGGCCTCCTGCGCACCGCGGGCCAGGGGGTGACCGACCCGTTCTGGAACGGGCTCCCGAACTTCCCCGTCCCGCTCCTCGCGCTCGCCGGCTCCCGCGACGAGCGCTACCTGGGCCACGCGCGGCGGATGGCGGACCTGGTGCCCGAGGGCCGCTCCGAGGCCATCGAGAACGCCGGCCACGCGGCGCACCTGCAGCGGCCCGACGCGGTGGCCGCGCGCATCGAGGCCTTCCTCGTCTCGGTCGAGAGCTAGACCGTCACGGCCTGCAGCGCGTCAGGGTCGACCTCCACGCCGAGCCCGGGACCACCCGGCACCGACATGAGGCCCATGCGCGGCCGGGGGAGCGTGCGCGCCAGCCGAGTGTCGAACAGCTCCAGCGTGGCCAGCCCGCAGGCCAGCGACAGTCGCTCGGAGGCCGCCAGCTGCAGGGCCGCCGCGATGCCCCACGGCCCGTCGAGCGTGCTGGACAGATACGGCTCGAGCCCGCTGTAGCGGGCCGCGCGCACCGCCTCCCGCGCGGCCCCGAAGCCGCCGGCGGAGGCCAGCTTCACGTTCACGGCATCGCAGGCGCGCAGCTCGGCGGCCACGCGCACGTCGTCGGGCCCCGTGATCGACTCGTCCGCCGCCAGCGGCACCTCGACCTCGGCCCGCAGCAGCGCCAGCTCCTCGAGCGTGCGGCAGGGCTGCTCGACGAGCTGGAGGTCGAAGGGGGCCAGGGCCGCGATCGCCTCGCGGGCCTCGTCCACGCTCCAGGCTCCGTTGGCGTCCACCCGTAGGGCCGGCCACGGGCCGATCGCCTCCCGCACCGCGGCCACGCGCTCGAGGTCGTCGGGCAGGCCGACCTTCAGCTTGAGGCACGAGTAGCCCTCCCGCACCGCCTCACGGGCGCGGCCGGCCATCTCGCCCGGCGGGCCGCCGCCGAGCGTGCGGTTGACCACGATCGCGTCTGCGCCCGGCTCGCCGAGGGCGCGGTCCTCGCGGCGGGCCTGCAGGTCCAGCCGGGCGAGCTCCTCGGCCGCGCGGGCCTGGGGCAGCGCCGCGGCCTCGGCCCGCAGCTCCTCCACCACCGCGTCGAGGCTCACTCCGTCGTAGACCTCGAGCGGCGCGGCCTCGCCGTACCCCGTCACGCCGTCGTCGTCCTCGATCCGCAGTAGCGCGAGCTCACGGGCCGACACCACGCCGCCGGAGGTCACGAAGGGCTCTCGCAGGGGCAGCGACAGGCGCAGCACCGAGCGCTTCACGACAAGACGACCCCCGCGGCCAGCAGCAGCGAGAAGACGGCCAGCAGGCGGCCTGTGTCGGCCAGCGCCCCGTTGAGCGCGGGGCCGTCGCGGCGCGTGGCCACGGTGCGCAGCAGCGGGGGCGCCAACGGCACCGTGGCCAGCGGGAGCAGCACCCAGGGCCAGCCCTCGGCGATCGCCAGCGCGACCGGGACCACGTACGCCCCGATCACCATCGCGCCGAACAGCCGCACCGCGCGGTCGCGGCCCAGCTTCACCGCCAGCGTCCGCTTGCCCGCGCGGCGGTCGGTGTCCACGTCGCGGACGTTGTTGACCACGAGGATCGCCGAGGCCAGGAGGCCCACCGGCACCGAGAGGGCGAACGCCTCCCAGCGCACCTCCTCGGTCTGCACGAAGTACGAGCCGACTACGGCCACGACCCCGAAGAACAGGAACACGAACACCTCGCCGAGGCCCTCGTAGCCGTAGGGGCGGGGGCCGCCCGTGTAGAGCACGCCGGCGACGATCGAGGCGATGCCGATCACCAGGATCTCCCAGCCCGCCTCGGCGGTCAGGTAGATGCCGCACGCCACCGCCACGCCGAAGGCCACGTAGGTCCCGATCAGCACCCGCCGGGGCGGCATCAGGCCGCCGGCGGTGACGCGCACCGGGCCGAGGCGGTCCTCGGTGTCGGCGCCGCGCCGGGCGTCGGAGAGGTCGTTGGAGAGGTTCGTCCCGATCTGGATGAACACGCTCCCGATCAGGGCGGCCACGAAGGCCAGGGCGTTGAACTGGTCCTCGGATACGGCCAGCGCCGTGCCCACCAGCACCGGGGCGATGGCGGCGGGCAGGGTCCGCGGCCGGGCGGCCACGAGCCACAGGCGCGCGGTCACGGACGCTTGGGGAACTGGTCGAAGTCGGGCCGGCGGCGCTCCTTGTAGGCCTCCCGGCCCTCCTTGGCCTCCTCGCTGGCGTAGAAGAGGAGGTTGGTGTCGTGGGCCAGCTGCTGCAGGCCGGCGAAGCCGTCCTCGGCGGCGTGGAACGAGGCCTTCAGCAGGCGCAGCGAGAAGGGCGAGAGGGCGAGCATCTCGCGCGCCCAGCGCACGGTCTCCTCCTCGAGCTCCTCGAGCGGGACCACGGTGTTCACGAGCCCCATGTCGAGCGCCTGCTGGGCGTCGTACTGGCGGCACAGGAACCAGATCTCCTTGGCCTTCTTCTGGCCCACCTGCTGGGCGAGCAGGGCGGCGCCGAAGCCGCCGTCGAAGCTGCCCACGCGCGGGCCGGTCTGGCCGAAGCGCGCGTTGTCGGCGGCGATGGTGAGGTCGCAGCAGACGTTGAGCACCTGGCCGCCGCCCACCGCGTAGCCGGCCACCATGGCCACGATCGGCTTGGGCAGGCGGCGCATCTGCACCTGCAGGTCGGTCACGTGGAAGCGCCCCACGCCCTGACCGCCGGTCATGTAGCCGGTGTCGCCGCGCACGTTCTGGTCGCCGCCGGAGCAGAAGGCCAGCGGGCCCTCGCCGGTCAGGACGATGACGCCCACCTCGGGATGCTCGCGGGCGCGCTCGAAGGCGTCGGAGAGCTCGATCAGCGTCTCGGGCCGGAAGGCGTTGCGCACCTCCGGGCGGGCGATCGTGAGCTTCGCGATGCCCTCGGCGATCTCGTAGCGGATGTCCTCGTACTCGCCCTCGGGCTGCCAGTCGGCGCCCTGGCGGATGTCGCGGTCGGCTGCCATCGGCGGCCTACGATACGTCCCTCTGGACCGCGTGGCCCTCATCGGTGAAGAGCGGTCGCTCACCCGCTCGGAGCTGGCCGCCAAGGCCGCCACGGGCGTCGTCGCGGTGCCGGCGCGCCCGGCGTTCGACTTCGTGGTGCAGGCGCACGCGCTCTGGCGCGGGGGAGGGACGATCGCCGCCTACTCCCCCGAGGGCCGGCCGCCGCCGCTTCCCGAGCGCAGCGATGCCGCCTCGATCGTCTTCACCTCGGGCACCACCGCCGAGCCCCGGCCGATCGAGCTCACGCGCGCGAACCACGAGGCGAGCTCGCGCGCGCTCGGAGAGCATCTGGGCCTCGGGCCCGACGACCGCTGGCTGGCGTGCATGCCGCTGCACCACGTGGGCGGGCTGGCGATCGTGCACCGGACGCTCCTCTACGAGTCGACGCTCGTCGTCCACGAGGGCTTCGATGCAGCGCGCGTGCGCGAGGAGCTCGCGAGCGGCGGGATCACCCACGTCTCGCTGGTGCCGACGATGCTGGAGCGCCTGCTGCCGCTGGAGGCGCCCGACCTGAAGGCGCTGCTGCTGGGCGGCGGCCCCATTCCTGCGCACCAGCTCGAGCTGGGCCTGCCGATCTTCTCGACCTACGGCATGACCGAGACCGCCTCCGCTGTGGTGGTCGACGGCGAGCCGCTCCCGGGCGTGGAGCTGCGCATCGCCGACGACGGCGAGATCCTCGTCCGCGGTCCGATGGTGGCCGTCGACGGGTGGCTGGCCACGGGAGATCTCGGGAGCCTGGACGAGGGAGGCCGGCTCACCGTCCATGGCCGCAAGGCGGACACGATCATCACCGGGGGCGAGAACGTGACCCCGCTGCGGGTGGAGCGGGCGCTGGAGGAGCACCCGGGGGTGCGCGAGGCGGGGGTCACCGGACGGCCCGACCCCGAGTGGGGGGAGGCCGTGGTGGCCTTCGTGGTGGGGGACGCCCCCGAGGGGGAGCTGCTCGCGCACGCGCGCGAGCGGCTGGCCCGCCACGAGGTTCCCGAAGGAGGTCCACCGGGTGGCCGAGCTGCCGCGCAACCCGGCCGGGAAGCTCCTGCGCGCCCGACTAGAGTCCCCGCCGCGATGATCTACGACGACGACGCCGACCTCGGACTGCTGCAGGACAAGACCGTGGCCATCCTCGGTTACGGCTCCCAGGGCCACGCCCACGCCCTGAACCTCAAGGACTCCGGCGTGAACGTGGTGGTGGGCCTGCGCGAGGGCTCGGAGTCGGTGGAGAAGGCCAAGGGCGACGGCCTGCGCGTCGAGTCAGTCGCCGACGCCGCCAGCGAGGGCGACGCGGTCATGATCCTGCTGCCCGACGAGAAGCAGAAGGCCATCTGGGAGGCCGAGATCGCCGACGGCATCGCCCCGGGCAACCTGCTGCTCTTCGCCCACGGCTTCTCGATCCACTTCGACCAGATCGACCCCGGTCCCGAGGTGGACATCGGCATGGTCGCCCCCAAGGGCCCCGGCCACCTGGTGCGCCGCCAGTACGTCGCAGGCGAGGGCGTGCCCGGCCTGATGGCCGTCCACCGCGACGCCACCGGCAACGCGCGCGACCTGGTCCTGGCCTACGCCAAGGGCATCGGCTGCACGCGCGCGGGCGTGATCGAGACCTCCTTCAAGGACGAGACCGAGACCGACCTGTTCGGCGAGCAGGCGGTGCTGTGCGGCGGGATGACCGAGCTGGTGCGGGCGGGCTACGAGACCCTCGTGGACGCCGGTTACGACCCGCGCCTGGCCTACTTCGAGTGCCTGCACGAGATGAAGCTGATCGTGGACCTCATGTACGAGAAGGGCATCAGCGGCATGCGCTACTCGATCTCCAACACGGCCGAGTACGGCGACGTGACCCGCGGCAAGAAGGTGATCACCGACGAGACGCGCGAGGCGATGAAGAAGATCCTCGGCGACATCCAGTCGGGCGAGTTCGCGCGCGAGTGGATCGCCGAGAACGAGGCGGGCCAGGAGAACTTCCAGCGCATGCGCCAAGAGGGCCAGGACCACCAGATCGAGCGCGAGGGCAAGGAGCTGCGCTCGAAGATGGACTGGATCGACCAGGAGTTCTGATGGCCGGCGAGGGCCAGAGCGGCTTTCTCCCGCCCGAGCCGCCGGGGCCCGATCCCGATCTGGGCGACGAGGCCGGCGAGCAGACCCAGCCGCTGCCCCCGCCCCAGCAGCAGTACCAGGCCCCCCAGCAGTACCAGCCTCCGCCTCAGTACCAGCAGCCGCCCCCGCAGTACCACCAGCCGCCGCCGCAACAGCCGTGGCAGCAGCCCTACGGCTACGGCCCCCCGCCGGGCTACTACGCCTGGGGCCCGCCGCCCCCGCGCGAGCCGGACAACAACCCCGCGGTGGCCGGCTTCGTCCTCTCGATGGTCGGCGGCGGCCTGCTGTTCTTCTTCGCCGGCCTGAGCACGATCATCTCCCTCGGCCTGTCGATCGCGGGCATCGTCTACTCGCGCAAGGGCAAGGCGAAGGTCGACCGGGGCGAGACGACCAAGCAGCGCGGCCTGGCCCAGGCCGGCTTCATCATCGGCATCGTCTCGACCGTCCTCTCGCTGCTGGCGACGGTCTTCTGGATCCTCTTCATCGTGCTGATCGCCACCGACGAGGAGTTCCGCCGCGACCTCGAGGACAACAACTCGGGAACCATCGCCATCGCCCTCCTGAGGGGCCTGATCTCGCTCCTCTAAGGTCGTTTGCCCATGGCGAACCCCTACCTGAAGCAGTACCTCATGACCGCCGGCCCGACGCCCCTGCCGCCGTCGGTGTCGCAGGTGATGGCCGAGCCCATCCTGTACCACCGCGCGCCTGCCTTCATCGAGGTCTACGCCCGCGCGCTGGACCGCCTCAAGATGGTCTTCCAGACCGAGAACGACGTGCTGAGCTTCTCCTCGTCGGGCTCGGGCGGCATGGAGTCCGCCGTGGCCAACCTGACCCGCCCGGGCGAGCCCGCGCTGGTCGTCTCCTGCGGCAAGTTCGGCGAGCGCTGGGCGGAGCTGTGCGAGGCCTACGGCGCCGAGCTGATCCACCACGACGCCGGCTGGGGCGAGAAGGTCGAGCCCGCCGAGCTGGACCGCCTGCTGGGGGAGAACGACGGCGTCGGGGTCGTCTTCACCACGCTCTCGGAGACCTCCACCGGCGTGGTCAACGACGTCAAGGAGCTCACCGAGGTCGCCCACCGCCACGGCGCGCTGATCGCCGTCGACGCCGTCTCCGGCCTGGGCGCCGTGCCCATCCCCCAGGACGAGTGGGGTGTGGACGTGGTGGTCTCGGGCTCCCAGAAGGCGCTCATGACGCCACCGGGCCTGGGCTTCGCCAGCGCCAACGAGGCAGCCCTGGGCCGCGCGGCCACGGCGCCCCGCCGCGGCTACTACTTCGACTGGCTCAAGACCGCCTCGGGCCAGCGCAAGGACCCGCCGGACTCGCCCTTCACGCCCGCCGTCAGCACCTGGATGGCGCTCGACGTGGCGCTGGGGATGATCGAGGAGGAGGGCCTGGAGCACGTCTTCGAGCGCCATCGCCTGCTGGGCCGCGCCGCGCGCGCTGCCGTGGCCGCCCTGGAGCTCGAGCAGTTCGGCCCCGACGACGAGAACGCCAACGTGGTCACCGCGATCACGCTGCCCGATTCGGTCGACGGCGCGAAGGTCCCGAAGACCATGCGCGACAAGTACGGCGTCACGATCGCCGGCGGCCAGGGCAAGCTCAAGGGCAAGATCGCCCGCTTCGCCCACTGCGGCTACTTCGGCGCGTTCGACATCGTGACCACGGTCGCCGCGTTCGAGATGACGCTGCGCGAGCTGGGCGCCGACGTCGAGCTCGGCGCGGGCGTCGGAGCCGCCCAGCGCGTGTTCCTCGAGGCCGGCGTGCCGGTCGCAGCACCCGCGTGACGAAGGTCCTCGTCGCCGAGAAGATCGGCGACTCAGGCATCGGGCTGCTGAGAGACGCCGGCTTCGACGTCGACGTCAAGACCGACTGGGCCGACGGCGAGCTGGCCGACGCGATCGGCCAGTACGACGGCATCCTCATCCGCTCGGCCACCAAGCTCACCGCCGACCTGCTCGAGCGCGCGGAGAACCTGCGCGCCGTGGGCCGGGCGGGCGTGGGGGTGGACAACGTCGACGTGGACGCGGCCACCCGCCGCGGGGTGGTGGTGGCCAACGCGCCGCAGTCCAACGTCATCACCGCCGCCGAGCACACGCTGGCCCTGCTGCTGGCGCTGGCCCGCAACGTGCCGCAGGCCCATGCCTCGCTCAGCTCCGGCGCCTGGGACCGCTCCAAGTTCAGCGGCGTCGAGGTCTACGAGAAGACGCTCGGCATTCTCGGCTTCGGCCGCATCGGCCAGCTGGTGGCCCAGCGGGCGCGGGGCTTCGGAATGCGGGTCGTCGCCTTCGACGCCTTCGTCGCGGAGGAGCGCTTCTCCGAGCTGGGCGTCCACCGCGCCGGGTCGGCCGAGGAGCTCTACGCGCAGGCCGACTTCATCACCATCCACCTGCCCAAGACGGGCGACACCGAGAACTTCCTCGACGCGGAGGCCTTCGGGAAGATGAAGGACGGCGTGCGGGTGCTCAACGTGGCCCGCGGCCCGCTTCTCGTCGAGGACGACCTGCGCGAGGCGCTCGACTCGGGCAAGGTCGCCGGCGCGGCGCTCGACGTCTTCCGCGAGGAGCCCATCACCGAGCACCCGCTCTTCGGCTACCCGAACGTCATCGTCACGCCGCACCTGGGCGCCTCGACCGCCGAGGCCACCGACCGCGCGGGCTACCAGGCCGCCGAGCAGGTGGCCGCCGCGCTCACCGGCGGCGTGGTGACCAGCGCGGTCAACGTGCCCGCCGTCACCTCTGAGGACCTGGAGGCGCTGGGGCCGTTCCTGCCGCTCGCCAACCAGCTCGGGCGCATCGCGGTCGAGCTGTCGGACGGCCTCAACGGGCTGCGCGTGGAGTACCTGGGCCGTGTCGCCGAGCGCGACACGCGCCTGCTGACCGTGCAGGTGCTCAAGGGCGTGCTGGCCGGCCACATCGAGGAGGACGTCAACGACGTGAACGCGCCCTCGCTCGCCGACGAGCGGGGGATCGTGATCACCGAGACCAACCAGCCCAGCGCGCGCGACTTCACCGACCTGGTGCGCGTGACGGTGGAGGGCAAGACCGAGCAGCGCGTGGTGGGCACCGTCCTCTCCCGCGTCAACCGGCCCCACCTGCTGGAGGCCTGGGGGTCACGCTTCAACGTCCAGCTCGAGGAGCACCTGGCGATCTTCCGCTACCGCGACCAGCCCGGGATGCTCGGGCGCGTGGGCACCGAGCTGGGAAGCGCGGGGGTCAACGTGATCTCCGCCGCGGTCGGGCGGCGGCCCGAGGAGGACGGAGAGGCCGCGATGGTCGTGACCGCGGACTCGCCCGTCCCGCACGAGGTGGTCGACCGCCTCGTTTCCTCGGATGGCTTCATCGAAGGCCGCGCGGTCTCGCTCTAGGCGAGCAGCTCGTCGGTCGTCACCACGGTCGCGAACTCGCCCTCCAGCGTGGCGAGGGAGACCGCGTGCACCTGCTCGGCTGGAAGGTCGGCCCGCCCGAAGGTCGCAGTGGCATCGGTCACGACGTAGACGTCGAAGCCGAGGTCGCCCGCCATGCGGGCCGTGGAGGACACGCAGTGATCGCTGGTCAGCCCCGCGATCACGAGACGCTCGATGCCCTGAGCTCGCAGCCGTTCCTCCAGCCCGGTTCCGATGAACGCGCTGTTGACCTGCTTCTGGACCACTGGCTCTCCGTCGGCCGGCCACACCTCGGCCTTGATCGCGTTGCCGGGCAGCTCGGGGCGAAGCAGGGAGTCCGGCTCGGTGGACATGTGCTGCACGTGGATCACCGGGCGGCTCTGCTCGCGCCAGTGAGCCAGCAGCCGCGCCGCCTGCTCCTCGGCCCCGGGGTTGTTGCGCCCCTCGCGGCCGATGCCCTCCTGGATGTCGACGAGGATCAGGGTGGCGTCCATGGGCCTCAAGTTACGCTGAGCCCATGAGGGCCCTGGTCATCACGCGCAACGGCCCTCCCGAGGTGTTGCGGGTCGAGGAGCGCCCCGAGCCCGAGCCGGGCCCCGGCCAGGTGAAGGTCCGGGTGCGCGCCGCGGGCATCAACTTCGCCGACACGATGGCGCGCCAGGGCCTCTACCCGGACGCGCCCAAGCCGCCGAGCGTGGTGGGCTACGAGTTCGCCGGCGAGCTGGAGTCGGGGGAGCGCGTGCTGGGCGGCTGCCGCTTCGGGGGCTACGCCGAGTACGTGGTGACCGACGAGAGCAACGTCATGCCGCTGCCCGAGAGCTGGAGCTTCGAGCAGGGGGCCGCCATGCCGGTCAACTACGCCACCGCCTGGGCGGGCCTCGTCCGCTACGGCAACGTGCACCCGGGGGAGCGGGTGCTCCTGCACGCCGCCGCCGGCGGCGTGGGGATCGCCGCCACCCAGATCGCCAAGCTGCGCGGCGCCGAGGTGTTCGGCACCGCCTCGGCCTCCAAGCACGACGCGATCCGCGGGTTCGGCGTGGACCACGCCATCGACTACCGCGAGCAGGACTTCGTCAAGGAGGTGCGCCGGATCACCGGCGAGAAGAAGCCGCTCGACCTGGTGATGGACGCGGTGGGCGGCGCGAGCTTCGGCAAGAGCTTCTCGCTGCTGCGCCCCGGGGGCCGCCTGGTGGCCTTCGGCGCCTCGGCGGTCACGAGCGGCGAGCGGCGAAGCGTCGCCCAGGCGATCAAGACGATGGCCCGCACCCGCATCTTCCACCCGATGCCGCTGATGTCCGAGTCCAAGGCGGTGATCGGCCTGAACATGCTCACGCTGTGGGACTCCAAGGGCACGCTGGACGAGTACTTCGAGGCGCTGGCGCCGCTCGCCGAGGACGGCAGCCTGCAACCGGTGGTGGCCAAGGCCTTCCCGCTGGAGGAGGGCCCCGCGGCGCACCGCTACATCGCCGAGCGCAAGAACGTCGGCAAGGTCGTCCTGACCCTGTAGCCTGAAGTCAGCGTGTCTCGCTCGCTCGACCTGCGACTTCTCCTTCTCCCCCCTCGGGGGGAATAGCGCGTGGCGGCCGCTTAGCCGCAAAGCACAGGAGAAGCCAGGAGCAGAGCCGAAGGGATAGACAGTGAGAGACGACGCCAACCGAGTAAAGATCTTCGACACCACGCTGAGAGACGGCGAGCAGTCGCCGGGCATCTCGCTCAACGTGGCCGAGAAGGTGGAGATCGCCCAGCAGCTGGCGCGGCTCGGCGTCGACATCATCGAGGCAGGCTTCCCGATCACCTCGCCCGGCGACTTCGACTCGGTGCAGGAGATCGCGCGCAACGTCCACGGGCCGGTCATCGCCGGGCTGGCGCGCACGAACGTGCAGGACATCGACGCGGCCTGGAACGCCGTCAAGGACTCCGAGCGCCCGCGCATCCACACGTTCATCTCCACCAGCGACATCCACATCGAGCACCAGCTGCAGACCACGCGCGAGGACGTGAAGGGCCAGGCCCGGGCCGCCGTCGCCCACGCACAGGCGGCTGTGCGACGACGTCGAGTTCTCGCCGATGGACGCCACCCGCTCCGAGCTGGAGTTCACCGCCGAGGTGCTGGAGATCGCCCTCGAGGAGGGCGCCACCACCATCAACGTGCCCGACACGGTGGGCTACTCGACCCCCGAGGAGCACGCCGAGATGTGGCGCACGCTCTACCGCCTGGTGCCGGGGCTGAAGGACGTGACCACGTCCGTCCACTGCCACGACGACCTCGGGCTGGCGGTCGCCAACTCCTTCGCCGGCGTGAGCGTGGGCTGCCGCCAGGTGGAGTGCGCGGTCAACGGGATCGGCGAGCGCGCGGGCAACGCCTCGCTGGAGGAGATCGTGATGCTGCTCCACGTCCGCGAGGCCGCGCACGGCTTCTGGTGCGACGTCGACACCACCGAGATCGCGCGGACCAGCCGGCTGGTGTCGCGCATGACCGGCTACCAGGTGCAGCCCAACAAGGCGATCGTGGGCCGCAACGCCTTCGCCCACGAGTCCGGCATCCACCAGGACGGCGTGCTCAAGGAGCGCACCACCTACGAGATCATGGATGCCACCACGATCGGGCTGGAGCAGAACCAGATCGTGCTGGGCAAGCACTCCGGCCGCCACGCCCTGCGCAACGCGCTGCAGGAGCTGGGCTTCACCGTCGACGGCGCCGCGCTCAACACCGCGTTCAAGGCGTTCAAGGAGCTGGCGGACAAGAAGAAGGTGGTCACGGCGCTCGATCTGGAGGCGATCGTCTCCGACGAGATCCGCCAGTCGGCCGACGCCTACGAGCTGGAGTGGTTCGAGGTGGAGGCCTCCTCCACGCGGACCCCGCTGGCGCGCGTGCGCGTGCGGCTGCCCGACGGCTCGCTCGGCGAGGGCAGCTTCACCGGCGACGGGCCGGTGGACGCGTTCTTCAGCGCGCTGAACGTCGCCACCGGGTACGAGGCCCGCTTGCGCGAGTTCCACGTCAGCGCGGTCACCGGTGGCCGCGACGCCTTGGGCGAGGTCTCGGTGCTGATGGAGCTCGACGGCCGCAACAGCTCGGGCGTGGGCGTCTCGACGGACATCCTCGAGGCATCCGGCCGCGCCTACCTGCGCGCGCTGTCCACGGCGCTGGCGAACTCGCCGAGCGCCGAGGCCGAGCGCGTGCTCGAGGCCGACGCGGCGCACACGCCCTGAGCGGCTTCACCTTCCTCGACGGCGAGCGGCTGATCCGGCTGGGGGAGGGGGCGATCGGCGAGGCGCCGCAGCTCCTGTCCGAGCGGGGATTCGACGGCTACGTGCTGCTGGCCACCGAGCGCTCGCGCGGCGTCGCCCCCGAGGTCGTGGAGCGCGCCGACGAGGTGCTCGACGTGCCCACCGGCCCGGTGCCCGACCTCGCGGCGGACCTGTTGGGCCCCGCCGGCGACCGGCCGGTGGTGGGGTTGGGGGGAGGCCGCGTGGTCGACGTGGCCAAGGCGGTGAGCGCCGTGAACGGCACCGAGGCCGCCGCGATCCCCACCACGCTGGCCGGCTCGACCTTCACCGCCATCCATCGTCTCCCGAAGGGCGCCCAGGCCCAGCTCCACCGCCCCTCGCTGGCCATCTGCGAGCCGGAGGCCATGGTGCCCGGCGACGCCCCGCTGCTGGCGGCCACCGCGATGAACGCCATGGCGCACGCCACGGAGGCGCTATACGGCCCGCGCGCCAACCCCGTCGCCGAGGAGGCGGCCCTGCGCGCGGTGAGGCTCTTCGCCGACAACCTGCCCCGGGAACCCGCGCCGGCCCCCGAGCTGGCCGAGGCCGGCTTCCTGGCCGGCTACGCCGTGGGCAGCGCGGGCCTGGCCGTGCACCACGCGGTGTCCCAGACCATCGTGCGCACCCTGGGCACCCCGCACGCCCAGACCAACGCGGTGATGCTGCCCCACAGCGTGCGGTTGATGAGCCTGCGGGCGCCCGGGGAGATCGGGCGGCTGGCCGAGGCGCTGGGCGACCCCTCCGGCGATCCGGAGGCCGCCGCCGGGCGCGTCTCCAAGCTGGCGGCGCGCTCGGGGCACACGCGCCTGTCCACCCTCGGGGTGGAGGAGGAGCGGCTGCCGGAGGTCGTTGCGGGCGTTCTGCAGCACCCGGGCCTGGCGGTCACGCCGGACCCGCCGGGCGAGGAGGAGCTCCTCGGCCTCCTGCGCGGGGCCCTTTAGCCGCGCACGCGATCTTGCAGGGCTACATAGCGCCGCCCGGCGGGAAGGACGGCGCCCGTGCAGGGGCGAAGCCCCCGGGTTCATGCGATTTCGTCCTCTGCTGCTCTCACTCGTCCTGCTCGCCCTCGTTCCCGCCTCCGCCCAGGCCGCGGCGGCGCACACCGTCCAGCCGGGGGAGACGCTGTGGTCGATCGCCTCGGCCAACGGCATCAGCACCCAGACGCTGGCCGCCGCCAACGGGATCTCCTCCGAGGCGCACGTGATCATCGGGACCACGCTGCAGGTGCCCAGCGCGGGGACCGCCGCGCCGGCGGCCTCGTCGGGCGGCACCGCGGGCGGATCTTCGGACGTGAGCGGCATCGCGGCTCAGTACGGCGTCCCGGCGTCGCTGGCCAACGCCATCGCGCACCAGGAGAGCGGCTTCAACAACTCGATGGTGTCGTCCACCGGCGCGCGTGGCGTGATGCAGGTGATGCCCGACACCTTCGACTACGTGGACGACGTGCTCGGGGCCGGCCCGCAGGACCCCTCGTCGCCTCAGCAGAACATCACCGCCGGGGTCCTCTATCTGCGCCAGCTGCTGCGCGAGTTCGGCTACGACGAGCGCTCCGCGGTGGCGGCCTACTACCAGGGCGCGGCGTCGGTTCGCCAGCGCGGAATGTTCGCCGACACCCAGCAGTACGTGGCCAACGTGATGGCGTTGAAGGCCCGTTACGGCGGGTAGTACGCTCGCCGCGTGCCCGACGGTGCGCTAGCCGGCCGCAAGATCGCCATCACCGGCGCGTCATCGGGCATCGGGGAGGCGATCGCACGGCTCGCGGCCGCCGACGGCGCCAAGGTGGCGCTCGGCGCCCGGCGCGCCGACCGCATCGAGGAGATCGCCGGGCAGATCGGCGACTCCGCCGTGGCCCTGACCGTCGACGTGGGCGACGAGCAGCAGGCCAACGACTTCGTCCAGGCCGCCCACGACCGCCTCGGCGGGCTGGACGGGCTGGTCAACAACGCCGGCGTGATGCTTCTCGGCCCGGTCGAGAACGCCGACACCGAGCACTGGAAGCGGATGGTCGACGTCAACCTGCTCGGCCTTCTCTACTGCACGCATGCCGCGCTGCCGGTGCTGCGCGAGGGCGGGGGAGGGGACATCGTGAACGTCTCCTCGGTGGCCGGGCGGACCGCCAACGCCGGCTCGGCGGTCTACAACCTGACCAAGTTCGGCGTCACCGCGTTCTCCGAGGCGCTGCGCCAGGAGGCGCTGCACAGCGGCGTCCGCGTGTCCTGCGTGGAGCCCGGCTTCGTGGACACCGAGCTGCAGGGCCACAACAAGGACCCGAGCGTCACCCGCGCCATCGAGACCATGCGGGAGAGGACCGGCGACGTCCTGGCCGCCGAGGACATCGCCCGCGCGGTGACCTACGTGCTGGCGCAGCCGCAGCACGTCAGCATCAACGAGGTCCTCGTCCGCCCCACGGGGCAGCAGCGCTGAGCGCATTCTGGAAAAACCCGGCGGGCTTCCCGCTCGCGATCTTCTTCCTCCTAGGCGGGATCGTCTTCTGGGTGGCGGTGCCCTGGATCGGCATCGGCCAGATCTGGACCGCGGTGGCGGTCCTGCTCATCGCCCTGTTCGTGTTCCTCGGCCGGCGCTCGCAGAAGAACAAGGAGCTGATGCGCGACGGCATCCACGGCACCGCACAGGTGCTCTCGGCCGAGCAGACCGGCACCTACATCAACCACCAGCCCCAGGTCAGGCTGAAGCTCCGCATCCAGGCGCCGGGCGTCGATCCCTACGAGCTGACCAAGCGGGTGACGGTGCCGATGATCGCCGTGGGAACGCTCGGCAGCGGGCGGCCGCTCTCGGTGGCCATCGACCCGGGCGACCGCGACCGCATAGCGATCGACTGGGGCGGCAGCGGCGCCGCGCCGGCCACCCTCTCGCACGCGGGAGGGCCGCCGATCGACCTCAACGCCAACCCGGCGGCGCGCGAGGCGGCCATGCAGGCCATGCGCGAGCACGGCATCAACCCGAGCGGGGAGGTCGACCTGCGCGCCAACCCCGAGGCGCGGGCCGCGGTGCTGGACGCGCTGCGCAAGAACGGGATCGACGCCGCCCACGGCGCGGCGGCGGCCGACCCGCAGACGTCGGTGACCGGCGAGGAGGAGAAGGGCGAGCCGCTGGACCGCCTCACCAAGCTGATGCAGCTGCGGGCGGCCAACCTGATCACCAACGAGGAGCTGGAGCAGTACCGACGGCGCATCCTGGATGAGGTCTAGGCGCTAGCGCAATACAAGCGTACGTGATAACGTACGCACCTCAGTGGCCGTCGCAGTCGCACCCACGCCCACCGAGCCCACCGTAGGGCCGCGCGTCCGCGCCCTGCGCGAGGGCATGGGCCTCTCCCTGCGCGAGCTGGCTTCGCGTAGCGGGGTGTCCGCGCCGATGCTGTCGCAGGTGGAGCGCGGTGAGACCAGCCCCACGCTCGCCGTGGCCACCCGGATCGCCGCCGGCCTGGAGCTGTCGCTCTCGCAGCTGCTCCGCCTGGACGAGGCCGAGGGCGTCTCGGTGGTCCGCCGCGAGCAGCGCACCGAGGGCGGCTCCCGCCGAGCCGGCCACCGCTACGAGATCCTGACTCCGCCGCTCCCGGGCCAGCGCGCCGAGCTCTCCGAGCACCTGCTCGAGCCCGGCGCCGCCACGGGCGGGCCGGACGACCCGCCGATGCACGAGCCCGGGGCCCGCGAGACCGCGGTGGTCACCGCCGGCACGCTGCGCCTGGTCTGCGACGGCATCGCCCACGACCTGCAGGAGGGGGACACGGTCACCTTCGACGCCGATCTCCCGCACCACTTCGAGAACCCCAGCGAGGACGAGGCCCGCATGCTGGCCGTCGTCTCCGCCGGACTGAGAAGGAGCTAGACGCCGTGCCCGACACGCTGTTCAGCAAGATCTGGGACCGCCACGAGGTCGCCGAGGGGATCCTCTACATCGACCTTCACCTCGTGCACGAGGTCACCTCGCCGCAGGCGTTCGAGGCGCTGCGCATGGCCGAGCGCCCGGTGCGCCGGCCCGACCGCACCCTGGCCACCGTGGACCACAACGTGCCCACCGACGGCTCGCGGGTGGCGGCGCAGATCCGCGACGAGCTCTCGCGCGTGCAGGTCGAGACCCTGGAGCGCAACTGCGAGGAGTTCGGCGTCCCGATCTACTCGCTGGGCTCGGACCACCAGGGCATCGTCCACGTGATCGGCCCCGAGCTGGGCGTCACGCAGCCGGGCATGACCATCGTCTGCGGCGACTCCCACACCTCCACCCACGGAGCCTTCGGCGCGCTGGCCTTCGGCATCGGCACCAGCGAGGTGGAGCACGTGCTCGCCACCCAGACCCTCCAGCAGCGAAAGCCCAAGTCGATGCGCATCCTCTACTCGGGCGAGCTGGGCTACGGCGTCACCGCCAAGGACCTGATGCTGGCCACCATCGGCCGCATCGGCGTCGCGGGCGGCGTGGGCTACGCCATCGAGTACGCCGGCCCGCCCATCGAGGCGCTCTCCATGGAGGGGCGCATGACGATGTGCAACATGACCATCGAGGCCGGCGGCCGCGCCGGCATGGTGGCGCCCGATCAGACCACGCTGGAGTGGGTCGAGGGCAAGCCCGCCGCGCCGGACCCGCTGCCGGCCGAGGAGTGGCTGGCCCTGCGCACCGACGAGGGCGCCGAGTTCGACCTCCAGCACGAGATCGACGCCTCCGACGTCTCGCCCCAGGTCACGTGGGGCACGACGCCGGAGATGGTGACCCACGTCACCGCCGCCGTGCCCGAGCCCGTCAGCGAGGGCGACGAGCGGGCGCTGCAGTACATGGCGCTCGAGGCCGGCACCCCGATGCAGGAGATCGAGCTCGACCGCGTCTTCATCGGGTCCTGCACCAACTCCCGCATCGGCGACCTGCGCGAGGCGGCGGAGATGGTCAAGGGCCGCAAGGTCGCCTCGAGCGTGAACGCGATGGTGGTGCCCGGCTCGGCCCAGGTGAAGGCCCAGGCCGAGTCCGAGGGCCTGGACGAGGTCTTCCGCGAGGCCGGCTTCGACTGGCGCTCGGCGGGCTGCTCGATGTGCCTGGGCATGAACCCCGACATCGCCGAGCCGGGCGAGCGGGTCGCCTCGACCTCCAACCGCAACTTCGAGGGGCGCCAGGGCCGCGGAGCCCGGTCGCACCTCGTCTCGCCCAAGATGGCCGCCGCGGCGGCGATCGAGGGTCGCTTCGTCGACATCAGGGAGTGGGAATGAACAAGGTCGAGAAGATCAAGGGGCCGATCTCGGTGCTCTGGCGCCACGACGTGGACACCGACCAGATCATCCCCAAGCAGTTCCTCAAGCGGGTCGAGCGCTCGGGATTCGGCGAGTACCTGTTCTACGACTGGGCCAAGGAGCCCGGCTGGGACCTCGACCCGAACCCGATCCTCGTGGCGGGGCGCAACTTCGGCTGCGGCTCCTCCCGCGAGCACGCTCCCTGGGCGCTGGAGGACTTCGGCTTCAAGGTGCTGGTCGCGCCCTCGTTCGCCGACATCTTCTACTCGAACTGCACCAAGATCGGGCTGCTGCCGGTGCCGATCCCCGAGGAGGAGATCGAGGAGCTGATGAAGGCCACCGAGGCCGAGGTCGACCTGGCGGACCAGGTGGTGCGCTTCGACGGCCGCGAGGTCCCGTTCGACATCCACCCCGAGACCAAGCGCCGCCTGCTCGAGGGCCTCGACGACATCGGGGTCACGCTGCAGGAGGAGGAGGCGATCGAGGCCTACGAGGCCGAGCGCGAGCGCCAGGGCCCGGTGACCACCGCCCTCACATGACCGCGCGCGACTGGGACGCGCGCACCTACGAGCGCGTCTCGGGACCGCAGGCGCGGTGGGCCGAGAAGGTGCTGGACCGCCTCCCGCTGGAGGGCGACGAGACCGTGCTGGACGCCGGCTGCGGCAGCGGCCGGGTCACGCGGATGCTGCTGGAGCGACTGCCCGGCGGTCACGTGGTGGCGGTCGACTCCGCGCCGTCGATGGTCGCCCAGGCGCGCGAGGCGCTCGACCCGAGCCGCACCACGGTGTTCCAGGCCGACCTCGCCCAGCTGGTGCTCGACGAGCCGGTGGACGCCGCCTTCTCCAACGCGGTGTTCCACTGGGTGCCCGACCACGACGCGCTGTTCGCCTGCCTGTTCGCCGCGCTGCGCCCCGGCGGGCGTCTGATCGCGCAGTGCGGGGGAGAGGGCAACGTGCGAGCGCTTCCACGAGGTGGCCCGGGCGTCGGCGAGCGCGAGCCCTACGCCGAGCACCTGGCCGGCTGGACCGGCCCCTGGAACTTCGCCTCGCCCGAGGCCACCGCAGAGCGCCTGAAGCGGGCCGGGTTCGCCGAGGTGGAGACGGGCCTGGAGCCCTGGCCGGTCACCCCTGACGAGCCGCTGGAGTTCGTGCGCACCGTCTGTCTCGGCCATCACCTGGAGCGCCTCCCCGAGGAGCTGCGCGAGCCCTACGCCCGCGACGTGACCGAGGCGTGCGGCGGCCCGATGGAGCTGGACTACGTGCGCCTGGACATCAGCGCGCGCAGGCCGCACGTTTAGCGGCCCCGGCGGGCGGGGGTAATCTGCCGCATCCGCTTGGCAGGGGAGCCGAGCGCCTTACCCGGGAGGACTCAACGTGAAGTACCGCAGAGCACTGGCCCTGTTCGCTGCGATCGCCGCCTGCGCGCTCGCGCCATCGACCGCCTCCGCGTGGGCGCCCGCGTCGAGCGCGACGATCCATCCGGGGGTGCAGACCAACACCGACGGCGGTCAGTGCACCGCGAACTTCATCTACCAGAACGGGTCCGACGTCTTCATCGGCCAGGCCGCGCACTGCTCGGGCACCGGTGCCGCCACGGAGACCGACGGCTGCGACTCGGGCTCGCTGCCGCTCGGCACCAAGGTCGAGATCGACGGCGCCAGCCAGCCGGGGACCATGGTCTACAACTCCTGGCTGGCCATGCAGGCCGCCGGCGAGAGCAATCCCGACGCCTGCGCGTACAACGACCTCGCCCTGGTCAAGCTCGATCCGGCCGACGTCGGCAAGGTCAACCCGTCCGTCCCCGGCTTCGGGGGCCCGAACGGCGTCGGCGGGGCCGCCGTCGGCTCCGACGTCTTCTCGTACGGCAATTCGTCGCTTCGCCTGGGCCTCACGCAGACCAGCCCCAAGCAGGGCAAGGTCGTCGGCATCGAGGGCAACGGCTGGAGCCGGACCGTCTACACCGTGACCCCGGGTATCCCGGGTGACTCCGGCAGCGGCTTCCTGAATTCCTCAGGGCAGGCCATCGGCGTGCTGAGCACGGTGGCCATCGCTCCGACGCCCGCTTCCAACGGGGTCGGCGACCTCGTCCAAGGAGCTCGACTACGCGCGCTCCCACGGCTTCAGCGGTCGTCTCGGTGGTCAACGGCACCGAGCCGTTCACCACGAACACGGTCGGAGCCGTTCTGGGCATCCGTAGGTAGCGTTGCGCGGCCTATGGCCGCGCGCATAGTCACGCTTCCCGGCGACGGGATCGGGCCGGAGATCCTCGCCTCGGCCGCCGAGGCCCTCGACGAGCTCGGCGACTTCGAGCTCGACGAGCGCCTGGTGGGCGGCGCGTCGATCGACGAGCATGGCACCGCGCTGACCGACGAGGTCCTGGAGGCCTGCCGCGGCGCCGACGCCGTGCTGCTGGCCGCGGTGGGCGGGCCGAAGTGGGACACCGTCGACCCCAGCGCTCCGCGCCCGGAGCAGGGCCTGCTCGGGCCTGCGCAAGGGCCTCGGCCTGTTCGCCAACCTCCGGCCGGTCCGTCCCAGCCCTGCGCTGCTCGACGCCAGCCCGCTCAAGCGCGACCGGATCGACGGCACCGACCTGCTGGTGGTGCGCGAGCTCACCGGCGGGATCTACTTCGGCGACTCGGGCCGCGACGGCGACACCGCCCACGACGACTGCGCCTACAGCGTCGGGGAGATCGAGCGCATCGCGCGCGTGGGCTTCGAGTCCGCGCGGACCAAGGTCACGAGCGTCGACAAGGCCAACGTGCTGGAGACCTCGCGCCTGTGGCGCGAGACGGTGTCCCGCGTGGGGGCCGAGGAGTTCGGCGAGGTCCCGCTCGACCACCTGCTGGTCGACAACGCCGCGATGCAGCTGGTCTCGCGCCCCGCGGACTTCGACGTGATCGTCACCGAGAACCTGTTCGGCGACATCCTCAGCGACGAGGCCGCGATGCTCACCGGCTCGCTCGGCATGCTGCCCAGCGCCTCCCTCGGGGAGCCCGATACGCCCGGGCTGTTCGAGCCCGTCCACGGCTCGGCGCCCGACATCGCGGGGACCGGGGCGGCCAATCCGCTGGCGATGTTCGGCTCGGTCGCGCTCATGCTGAGGCACGGACTGGCTATGGAGAGCGAGGCAGCTGCCCTAGAATCGGCCGTCGACAAGGCGCTGGACGAGGGACTGCGGACGCGCGACCTCGGCGGCGAGGCGACCACAGAGGAAGCCACCAGGGCTGTCCTCGGGAACCTGTAGGAGGCACGTGGACACTGCGGATCTCATCTGGATGAACGGCGAGTTCGTCGAGTGGGAGGACGCGAAGGTCCACGTACTCACCCACGGCCTGCACTACGGCACGGGCGTCTTCGAGGGCATCCGCGCCTACCCGACCGAGCGCGGCCCGGCCATCTTCCGCCACCAGGACCACCTGGACCGCCTCGAGGCCTCGTCGAAGCTCTACTACATGGACCTCCCGTTCTCGCTGGCGCAGCTGCGGGAGGCCACGCACGAGCTGATCGGCCGCTGCGGCCTGCGCTCCTGCTACATCCGCCCGCTGGTCTACCGCGGCTACGGGCCGATGGGCCTCAATCCGCTGGACAACCCGGTCGAGGTCTCGATCGCGGTGTGGGAGTGGGGCGCCTACCTGGGCGAGGACGGCAAGGCCAACGGGGTGCGCGCCAAGACCTCGTCCTGGCGGCGCATCTCGCCCGACTCGCTGATCCCGCACGCCAAGGCCAGCGGCCAGTACCTGAACTCGGTGCTGGCCAAGGTGGAGTCGGTCAAGGCCGGCTACGACGAGGCGATCCTGCTCGACGACCAGAGCCACGTCTGCGAGGGCACCGGCGAGAACGTCTTCGTGGTGCGCAACGGCGAGATCGTGACGCCGCCGCAGTCGGCCAGCATCCTGGACGGCATCAACCGCAAGTCGGTGATCAAGATCCTCGCCGACGCCGGCCACGAGGTGGTCGAGCGCAACCTGGCCCGCGCGGAGCTCGCGCTGGCCGACGAGGTCTTCCTCACGGGCACCGCCGCCGAGGTCGTGCCCGTGCGCGAGATCGACGACATCGAGATCGGCACGCCGGGCCCGATTACCCGCCTTGTGCAGGAGACTTTCGACGACGCCCTGCACGGGCGCGACGAGCGCTACGCCGAATGGCTGGACGTGGTGCCGGTACCATCACGGGCGTGAGCGCGCCCCGCGGCGAGCGAATTATCTAGACGGCCGACCCGGCCGTCCCTTCGCCCGTTCCGTTCTCCGCCAGAAAGGCGCTCTTTCCGTGAAGGTCCTCGTATACGACACCACCCTCCGCGACGGGATGCAGGGGGAGGGCATGTCCGTCTCGGTCGACGAGAAGCTGCGCATCGCCCACGCGCTCGACGATCTGGGCGTGCACTTCGTCGAGGCGGGCTTTCCCTCCTCGAACCCCAAGGAGGAGGCCGTCTTCGACCTGCTCTCCCGGGAGAGCTTCGAGCGCTCGGAGATCGCCGCCTTCGGGATGACCCGCCGGCGCGACGTGAGCGCGGCCGACGATCCCGCCCTGCGTCTGCTCGCCGACTGCTTCGCGCCGGTGTGCACGCTGGTCGGCAAGACCTGGAGCCTCCATCTGGAGAAGGTCACCCAGGTCGACCCCGAGGAGAACCTGCGGATGATCGCCGACTCGGTGGCCTTCCTGCACGGCCAGGGCAAGCGGGTGGTCTACGACGCCGAGCACTTCTTCGACGCCTTCCGCGACGACCCCGGCTACGCCCTGCGCTGCCTGCGCGCGGCGGCCGAGGCGGGCGCCGAGAACCTGACGCTGTGCGACACCAACGGCTCGTCGCTTCCCAGCCAGGTAACCGAGGCCACGGCGCGCGTGCGCGCCGAGCTGCCCGACGTGCAGCTGGGCATCCACACGCATGACGATGCAGGCTGCGGCGTGGCCAACTCGCTCGTGGCGGTGGAGGCCGGCGCGACGCTGGTGCAGGGGACGGTCAACGGCTACGGCGAGCGCTGCGGCAACGCCAACCTGATGACGATCGTGCCCGACCTCCAGCTGAAGATGGGCGCCGAGGTGCTGGAGCCCGAGCGCCTGGCCCGGCTCACCGAGGTCGCCCACCGCATCGACGAGCTGTGCAACCTCACGCCGCACCCCGACCAGCCCTACGTGGGCCAGAACGCCTTCGCCCACAAGGGCGGCATGCACGTGGCGGGCGTGAACCGCGACGCGCGCACCTTCGAGCACGTCGACCCCGCCGAGGTGGGCGCCGACCGCCGCGTGCTGGTCTCCGAGCTGGCCGGCAAGGGCACGGTGCAGGCCCGCGCCGACGTGGACGACGGCACCGCCGCCCGGGTGGTCGAGCGCGTCAAGGAGCTCGAGCACCAGGGCTACCAGCTGGAGGCCGCCGACGGCTCGTTCGACCTGCTCATCCGCAAGGAGGCCGGCGACTACGAGCCGCTGTTCCGGCTCGAGGCCTGGCGGGTGATCGTGGAGAAGCGCGCCGACGGCCGGGTGGAGACCGAGGCCACGATCAAGATCTGGGTGGACGGCGAGCGCTTCGTGAAGACCGCGGAGGGCAACGGGCCGGTGCACGCGCTCGACCGCGCGCTGCGCGACGCCATCGGCGAGACCTACCCGCACCTCCGCGACATCTCGCTCGTGAACTTCAAGGTCAGGATCCTCGACGAGAACCGGGGCTCGGGCGCGGTGACGCGCGTGCTGCTGGACGCCAGCGACGGCACCGAGACGTGGGGCTCGATCGGCGTCTCGCAGAACATCATCGAGGCCAGCTGGGAGGCCCTGGTCGACTCGCTGGAGGCGGGCATGCTCCCCGCGCGGGCGGAGCGGGCGGGCGCTTGATCCCGCTGGCGCGGCCCGACCTGGGCCCGCTCGAGCGCGAGCTCGTGCTCGAGACGCTCGAGGGCGGACGCCTGGCCCTGGGCCCCCGGCTGGGGGAGTTCGAGTCCGCTTTGGCCGCGCGGCTGGGTGTCGAGCGGGTGTCGGCGGTGTCCAGCGGCACCGCCGCGCTGCACCTGAGCGTGCGCGCCGCCGGCATCGAGCCCGGCGACCGCGTGATCACCACGCCCTTCTCCTTCGTGGCGTCCGCCAACTGCGTGGTCTACGAGGGCGCGGAGCCCGTCTTCTGCGACATCGACCCGCGCACGCTGAACGTCGATCCTGCCGCCGCGGCCTCGGCGATCGACGAGCGCACGACGGGGCTGCTGCCCGTGCACATCTTCGGCTACCCGGCCGACATGCCCGCCTTCGAGGCGCTGGCCTCCGAGCGCGGGCTGTGGCTGGTGGAGGACGCCTGCGAGGCCCTTGGGCGCGGAGCACGGCGACGGGAAGCTCGTGGGCGCCCGGGGCAACCTCGCCACCTTCGGCTTCTACCCCAACAAGCAGCTGACCACGGGGGAGGGCGGGGCGGTGGTCTGCCCCAGCGCCGAGATCGGCGATCGGATCGACTCCGAGCGCAATCAGGGCCGCGCACCGGACATGGGCTGGCTCGACCACGACCGCCTCGGCTACAACTACCGCCTCGACGACCTCAGCTGCGCGCTGGGCGTGGCGCAGGTCGAGCGCATGGACCAGCTCCTGGCCGGGCGGGCCCGCGTCGCCGGCCTCTACCAGGAGGCCCTGGGCGGCCTGGAGGGGCTCGAGCTGCCCTGTCCGGACCAGGGCGGAGACCGGCGCTCCTGGTTCGTCTACGTGGTGCAGCTGCCGCGCGAGGTGGACCGCGACGCCGTGATGCTCGCCCTGCGCGAGCGCGGCGTGGACTCCAAGCCCTACCTGCCCGCCATCCACCTCAACGCCTTCTACCGCGAGCGCTTTGGCCACCGGGAGGGCGAGTTCCCGGTCTGCGAGGACGTCTCGGCGCGCTCGCTGGCGCTGCCCTTCTTCGGCGCGCTCACCGAGGGCGAGGTCGCGCAGGTGGCCGAGGCGCTGGGCGCCGTGCTCAGCGCCTCTACCCGAGCGGCCTGACCAGCGACACGAAGCCCGGCAGGCCGCCGCCGCCCGGCCGCGAGGCGACCTCCTCGAAGCCGGCCCGCCGGTAGAGCGTTCGGGCGGCCTCGTTGTCGAGCCCGGTGTCGATGCTCACCGCGGTGAGGCCCAGCGAGCCCGCGCGCACCGCGGCGGCGTCCAGCAGCGCCAGCGCGGCGCCCTGGCGCCGCTTGTCCGCCTCGGTGGCCAGCGCGTCGACGTAGAACGAGCGCGGGGGAGGGGGCGGGGCCGCGCGGGCGCCCGCGTAGTAGAGGCGGAGCGTGGCCGGCCAGCGCCAGGGAGGCAGCGAGCGCAGGGTGAGGCCGAGGAACGCCCGGGCGCGCCGCGGGGTCTCCTCGACCGGGAAGGCGGCCATGGCGGCAACCACCTCGCCGTCCAGCTCGGCCACCCAGATCACCTCTGCGCTGGCGTTGCTCCCCGTGCGGCCGAAGGCCTTTCGCAGCACCGCCTGCGCTCGCTCGGCCCCGCCGGCGAAGCGGTCGTACACCCCTCCGGCGCTTTCGTGCACGAGCCGCGCCGCGGCCTCGGCGTCCCCGGGCCGCGCCCTGCGTATCTGCGGCTCCACCCTCCGCAGGACTAGGGAGCGAATGGGGCTTATCCTGAGTACGTGCCCGGAAGAGTGCCGACCAGGACCGAGAAGCACGTGCTCTCGCGGCGCCGGGCCCGCTGGGTGGGCCTCGCCGGCTTCCTGGCGGCGGCCGCGCTGCCCGCGCGTCCTGTGGCATCGCTCGATCTCCGCCATCGCCTCGGACTTCCGCTTCGAGCTGGAATACCTGGTCACCGGCTGGACCGGCTACGGCCTGATCGGGCTGGGACTGCTCTTCTTCGTGCCCGTGCTCGTCTCGATCGGGCGCCACCCCGAGAGCCGCCTCTACCCGCGCAGCCGCAATGCCTACGCGGGCTGGGGCGCCAGCCTGTACCTGCTGGGCATCATCCTCGCCAGCCAGGTTGCAGCGGTGACGGGACTGCACGCCACCCCGTAGCCTCGCCTCCTATGCCCCGCCTGCCGGACCCGCAGGACCCGCTCTTCCGCGCGCTGAACTCCTCGGTGGAGTTCGACTTCCGCCTGGCGCCGCAGGACATCCGCGGCTCGCTGGCGCACGCCCGCATGCTGGCGCGGCAGGGGATCATCGACGCCGGCGACCTGGAGGCCATCGAGCGCGGCCTGGACGAGGTCCGCGAGGAGGTCGCAGCAGGGCCGCTTCGAGGTCCACGAGCACGACGAGGACGTGCACATGGCGATCGAGCGCCGGCTCACCGAGCTGATCGGACCGGCCGGCGGCCGGCTGCACACCGCCCGCTCGCGCAACGACCAGGTGGCCACCGACATGGCCCTCTACGTGCGCGACCGCGCCGCCGCGGCCGGCCGGCTCACCGGCGAGCTGATGACCGCGCTGCTCGGCCAGGCCGAGGCTCACCTCGACTGGGCGATGCCCGCCTACACGCACCTCCAGCGCGCTCAGCCCGTCTACCTCTCGCACCACCTGCTGGCCCATTTCTGGCGCCTGCGCCGCGACCGGCTGCGCTTCGCCTTCGCATTCGAGGCCGCCGGCGACCTGCCGCTGGGCTCGGGCGCCCTGGCCGGCACCAACTTCGAGACCGACCGCGACTTCCTGGCCGAGGAGCTCGGCTTCCCGCGGGTGGCCGAGAACTCGCTGGACGCCGTCTCCAACCGCGACCACGTGCTCGACCTGCTCTCCGCCGCCTCCACCTGCGCCACTCACCTGTCGCAGCTGGGCGCCGAGCTGGTCCTGTGGTCCTCCGAGGAGTTCGGCTTCTGCGAGGTGGCCGACGCCTTCTCGTCGGGGTCCAGCCTGATGCCCCAGAAGAAGAACCCCGACGCCGCGGAGCTCCTGCGGGCCAAGGCGCCGCGCGTGGTGGGCCGCCTGGCCACGCTCCACGGCGTGCTCCACGCCCTGCCGCTCGCCTACAACAAGGATCTGCAGGAGGACAAGGAGCAGCTCTTCGACGCGGTCGACACGCTGGAGCTGTGCCTGCGGGCCGCCGCGCCGATGGTGGCCGGCACCACCTTCCACCGCGAGCGCATGGCCGCAGCCGCGGCCGACGAGCTCGTGGCGGCCACCGACGTCGCCGACCTGCTGGTGCGGGAGGGCACCCCCTTCCGCGAGGCGCACGGGATCGTCGGAGGCCTGGTCCGGGAGGCGCTGGCGAGCGGACGCCCGTTGTCGCAGCTGAGCGCCGAGGAGCTGGAGCGTCTCGCGCCGGGGCTGGCTCCGGAGGAGCTGCGCGGCCTGGTGTCCGCCGACGGCGTGCTGGAGTCGAAGGTCTCGGCCGGCGGCACCTCGCAGGCCCGCGTGCGCGAGCAGCTCGAGCGCGCGCGCACGGCGCTCAGCGAGACGTGATCGGGGAGAGCTTCTACGCGCGCTCGGTGCACGACGTGGCGCGCGACCTGCTCGGCTGCGTTCTGCGTCACGGCGAGACCGCGGGGCGCATCGTCGAGACCGAGAGCTACCACGAGACAGAGCCGGCGTGCCACGCGCACATCGGGCTGACGGCGCGGACCCACACGCTGTTCCGGGGCCCCGGCGTGGCGTACGTCTACCGCTCCTACGGCATCCACGCCCTTCTCAACGCGGTGTGCGAGCCCGAGGGCGTGGGGGCCGCGGTGCTGATCCGGGCGCTCGAGCCCACCGACGGCCTCGACCTCATGCACGAGCGCCGCGCGCTCACCCGCGAGCAGGACCTGTGCTCGGGCCCGGGCAAGCTGACCCAGGCGCTGGGGATCGGCCTGGACCTCAACGGCACGCTGCTCACCGAGGGCCCGGTCACGATCGAGCCGCGCGTGGCCGAGCCGCGCATCGTCGAGGGCACGCGGATCGGCATCACCAAGGCCGCCGAGCTGCCCTGGCGCTTCTGCGACGCCGACAGCCGCCACGTCTCGCGGCCGTGGCCGCCGGCGATGCGGCGCGCCCGCGCGGCCTAGCCGGGCGCCGCGCCGCCGCCGTTGCCGCCACCGCCGGTCGGCGGTGCGGGCGTCTGCGGCTGCGGTGCGGCGGGCTGGGGCGCCTGAGGCGCCTGCTGCTGAGGCGGTGGCTGCTGAGGCGTCGACGGCTGGGGGGTCGACTGGACCGGGGGAGCGGTCGGCGCAGTCGGCGCCGGCGCGCCCGGGGTGGTCGGCGGCGTGGTGGGCACCGTGCTGGGCGGCGGCTCCTTCGGCCCGGGCTTGCGCTCGTCGCGGATCTCGATCCAGTCGGTCATGAAGTCGCGCCAGATCTCCGCCGGGTAGGTGCCGCCCGCCACCGGCGAGCCCCCGTACTCGGTCTTCATCTGCTTCAGCTTGGTCGCGTAGCCGACCCACACGGCCACCGTCAGCTCCTTGTTGAAGCCGACGAACCAGGCGTCGCCGTAGTTCTCGGTGGTCCCGGTCTTGCCGGCGGCGAACTCGCCGATGGCGGCCGACTTGCCGGTGCCGCCCGACACGACGCCCGCGAGCAGCTCCTTGGCGGTGTTGCCCACGGTCGCGGGGAACACACGCTTGCGGACGGGCTTGTTCTCCTGCTCGACGTCGGAGCCCACGACCCTCTCCACGCCCACCGGGCCGCCGCGCTGGCCGGCCAGCGTGCCCGACACCCGCACGCCGTTGTTGGCGATCGTCGAGTACGCGTAGGCCAGCTCGAGCGGCGTGACGCCCTGCTCGAGCCCGCCCAGGGTCATGGCCTTGTTGGTGGAGACCGGCGTGCGGACGCCCATGCGCCGCGCCAGGCGGGCGATCCGCTTCGTGCCGACCTTCAGGCCCAGCTCCGCGTACACCGAGTTGTCCGAGGTGGCGGTGGCCGAGCGCAGGCTCGCCGTGCCCGCGTATGAGTCCTCGTAGTTGTTCACCACGAAGTCACTGCCGAGGACCTTCTTCTTCGAGGTGAAGGTGGCGTCGGGGCTGATCCCCTTCTGCAGCGCGGCGATGAGGGTGAAGGGCTTGAACGCCGAGCCGGGCTGGCGGTGGCCGTTGGTGGCCAGGTTGAAGGGTGTCTTGTCGAAGCCCTCGCCACCCACCATGGCCTTGACCTCGCCGGTCTTGTTCTCGATGGCCACCAGCGAGGCGTCGGGCCCGATGCCGCCCATCTTCGAGCGCACCGACGTCTCGGCCGCCTGCTGGAGCTCGGGGTCGAGCGTGGTCTTGATGCGCAGGCCGCCTCCGAACACCACCCCGGGCCGGTAGCGGTCCACCAGCTGCTGGGTCAGCCAGCTCGAGAAGTAGGGCTGGCGCGAGTCGGGCCGCGGCGGCTTGACCTCACCGCGCGCGGGGAGGGCGCGCCGTAGCGCGATGTCGTACTCCGACTGCCCGATCATGCGCTGCTCGAGCATGCGCTTCAGCACCACATTGCGCCGCTCGCGCGCCTTCTGGGGGTTCTCGATCGGGTCGTACATGCTGGGCGAGGCGATCATTCCCGCCAGCAGGGCGGCCTCCGCCGGCTCCACGTGCTCGGCGGCGGGATCGCCCCCCGGGCCGGGCGTCTTGCCGAAGTAGGTGCGTACTGCCGCCTCTACCCCGTAGGCGCCGTTGCCGAAGTACACGCTGTTCAGATACTGAGTCAGCACCTTCTGCTTGCTCCACTTGCGCTCGAGGTGGTAGGCCAGCGCCGCCTCGCGCAGCTTCTGGAACACCGAGCGGTCGCCCTGGGCCGAGAGCGCGTTCTTCACGAACTGCTGGGTGATGGTGGAGCCGCCCTGTGCGGCGCGGCGGCGCAGGATGTCCTGGCCGAAGGCGCGCGCGATGCCCTTGTAGTCCACTCCGCCGTGGCGGTAGAAGCGGCGGTCCTCCATCGCCACCACCGCGTTCTCCAGAGTCGGCGAGATCTGCTGCTCGGAGAGCAGGATGCGGTTGGTGTTGCCCGTCAGCTTGGCGATGGTCGAGCGCTTCTTGTCGTCGGCCAGCAGCAGGGAGTTGCGCGCCGCGCGGTACTCGGCCTCGTTCTCCAGCGCGGGCAGGTCGCTCGAGACGGCGGTCATCATCCCGAACACGGTCGAGATCAGCGCGAGCAGCCCCAGGCCGGCGAGGATCAGCGCCAGGCGAAGGCGCTTGAGCTTGGGCCTTTGCGGTCCCGGAGGCCCCTCCGGACGAGGGCGTGCGGGTCTGCGAGGTGTCACCGAAGCTGACATGAGACTGACGCTGCATCGCCCGCGCGGGAGCGAGTGTTACGCGGACGGCGGCCGAGGCCTCGAGAGCTCTCCCGCAGGCCCCGCCGAGAGAAGGCACTCTAGCATTCGGCAGGTGACGGATCGGGCAGCAGAGGACGCTCGATTCCTGACCCGCAACGCCGTCGACGCCCTGCCCGAGGGCGCTCTGACCGAGCAGCTCCGCCAGGGCCGTCCGCTGCGGGTCAAGCTGGGCATCGACCCCACGGCCCCGGACATCCACCTCGGTCACACGGTGGTCCTGCGCAAGCTCCGGGAGTTCCAGGACCTGGGTCACACGGTGGTCCTGATCATCGGCGACTACACCGCGCGTGTAGGGGATCCGAGCGGGCGGTCCACCATGCGGCCCCAGCTCGACTCGGCCCAGATCGACGCCAATGCCGAGACCTTCCAGCGCCAGGCGTTCACCGTCCTCGACCCCGATCGCACCGAGGTCCGCCGCAACGGCGAGTGGCTCGACATGTCGATGGAGGAGCTGTTCGGGCTGGCCCGCACCGCGACCGTCGCCCAGCTGCTGGAGCGCGACGACTTCGCCCGCCGCTACGGCGAGCGCCAGCCGATCTCGATCCTGGAGCTGCTCTACCCGCTGCTGCAGGGCTATGACTCGGTGAAGGTCGAGGCCGACGTGGAGCTCGGCGGCACCGACCAGAAGTTCAACCTGCTGCTGGGGAGGGCGATCCAGCAGGCCTACGGGGTCGCCCCCCAGTCGATCCTGACCCTGCCGATCCTCCCGGGCACCGACGGGGAGCGGCGCATGGCGAAGTCGCTGGGCAACTACGTGGGGGTGACCGAGCCGCCCGAGGAGGTCTTCGGGAAGCTCATGCGGGTCCCCGATTCGGCCATGCCCGTGTACTACGACCTGCTCCTGGACGGCCGGCTCGAGGAGGAGCGCGCGCCCGTGGAGCAGAAGCGGGCGATGGCGCGCGAGCTCACGGCCCGCTTCCACGGCCCCGAAGCCGCGGACGGGGCGGAGGAGCACTTCGATCGCCTTCACGTGCAGCACGAGGCCCCCGACGACGTGGAGGACCTCCAGCTGCCCGCCCCGGACGGCGAGATCCACCTGCCGGCCCTGCTGGGGGAGGCCTTCGGGCTCTCGCGCTCGGAGGCCCGGCGGCTGCTGGAGCAGGGCGGCGTGAAGCTGGACGGGGAGCCGCTGCAGGGCGAGCTGGACGTGCCCGCCGAGCGCCTCGACGGGGTGCTCCTCCAGGTGGGAAAACGGCGCTTTCGCCGGCTCGTGAAGGGCTGACAGAAAAGCTTCCCGCGACGCTGTTCCCGCGCTATACTGCCCGGTCCCCCTGCACGAGAAGGCTTGCCGGGTCTCCTTGGGAGGCCTTTTCTATGCCGGGGGAACGTTTGTCAGGCGGCGACCCCGCCCGGGAAGCGAGACGGTCCTTGAAAACTCAGCAGCGTGCGTGATCTCGAGAGAGGTCACGCGTCCAGGTTCGACCCCTCGGCTCTTCGGAGCGCGGGGGCTTGACTGAGCACCCGTCGAAGATGGGATCCGGCACTGTGTACGCCGGACCCGTATGGATCTTTCGACAACGCTCTCTGTATGAACTAGACAGTGAAAACCGAGCGCCTTCGGGCATTCGGATTGACACGCAAGTCTTTCACGGAGAGTTTGATCCTGGCTCAGGACGAACGCTGGCGGCGTGCTTAACACATGCAAGTGGAGCGACGAACCAGGCTTCGGCCTGGGGCAGAGCCGCGAACGGGTGAGTAACACGTGGGTAACCTGCCCTGATGATCGGGACAACCCGGGGAAACCCGGGCTAATACCGAATGTGCCCTCCGTCCATAAGGACGACGGGGAAAGGAAGCTTCGGCCTCCGCATCGGGATGGGCCCGCGGCGCATTAGCTCGTTGGTGAGGTAACGGCTCACCAAGGCAACGATGCGTAGCTGGTCTGAGAGGACGATCAGCCACACTGGGACTGAGACACGGCCCAGACTCCTACGGGAGGCAGCAGTGGGGAATCTTGCGCAATGCGCGAAAGCGTGACGCAGCAACGCCGCGTGGGGGAAGACGGCCTTCGGGTTGTAAACCCCTTTCAGGAGGGACGAAGGTCGGGTGGTGAATAGCCATTCCGGCTGACGGTACCTCCACAAGAAGCCCCGGCTAACTACGTGCCAGCAGCCGCGGTAATACGTAGGGGGCTAGCGTTGTCCGGAATCATTGGGCGTAAAGAGCGTGTAGGCGGTCCGGTAAGTCCGTTGTGAAAGTCAGGGGCTCAACCCTTGAATGCCGGCGGATACTGTCGGGCTAGAGTCCGGAAGAGGCAAGTGGAATTCCCGGTGTAGCGGTGAAATGCGCAGATATCGGGAGGAACACCTATGGCGAAGGCAGCTTGCTGGGACGGTACTGACGCTGAGACGCGAAAGCGTGGGGAGCAAACAGGATTAGATACCCTGGTAGTCCACGCCGTAAACGATGGGCACTAGGTGTGGGAGGTGTCGACTCCTTCCGTGCCGAAGCTAACGCATTAAGTGCCCCGCCTGGGGAGTACGGCCGCAAGGCTAAAACTCAAAGGAATTGACGGGGGCCCGCACAAGCAGCGGAGCATGTGGTTTAATTCGACGCAACGCGAAGAACCTTACCTGGGCTTGACATGTAGGTGACAGCTGTGGAAACACAGTCTCCCTTCGGGGCACTTACACAGGTGGTGCATGGCTGTCGTCAGCTCGTGTCGTGAGATGTTGGGTTAAGTCCCGCAACGAGCGCAACCCCCGTCGCATGTTGCCAGCATTTAGTTGGGGACTCATGCGAGACTGCCGGTGACAAACCGGAGGAAGGTGGGGATGACGTCAAGTCATCATGCCCCTTATGTCCAGGGCTACACACGTGCTACATTGGCCGGTACAAAGGGCTGCGAAACCGCGAGGTGGAGCGAATCCCAAAAAGCCGGTCTTAGTTCGGATTGGAGGCTGAAACTCGCCTCCATGAAGTCGGAGTTGCTAGTAATCCCGGATCAGCAATGCCGGGGTGAATACGTTCCCGGGCCTTGTACACACCGCCCGTCACACCACGAAAGCGGGCAACACCCGAAGCCGGTGACCCAACCTTAGGGAGGGAGCCGTCGAAGGTGGGGCTCGTGATTGGGGTGAAGTCGTAACAAGGTAGCCGTACCGGAAGGTGCGGCTGGATCACCTCCTTTCTAGGGAGTTATCCCTAAATGTCGACCGGATCTGGGTCCGGCAGCCGTTCGCGGCCGCCGGCACGCTGCTGAGTTTTGAGGGACCGAGGCCGGGACGTCCTCCCGGCCCGTCTCCCGCCGGACCTTGAAAACCGCACAGTTGGCCAAACATCGAGCCCGCTCCGGGGCCTAGCGCCCAGGAGCAGGTTCAGTAAGACGATCACCGGTTTGAGAGGGCGCCTCGCGCGCCCATCAATCTGGATCACCGTCAAGATATGAAGGGCACACGGTGGATGCCTTGGCATCTGGAGTCGAAGAAGGGCGTGGACGGCTGCGATAAGCCGCGGTGAGGCGCTGAACGGCCTTTGACCCGCGGATTCCCGAATGGGGAAACCCGAATGCCGGTAGTGCGGCATCACCCCGGTCTGAATACATAGGGCCGGGGAGGCAAGCGAGGGAACTGAAACATCTCAGTACCTCGAGGAAAGGAAATCAACCGAGACTCCCCGAGTAGCGGCGAGCGAAAGGGGATCAGCCCAAACCGATCAGCTGCAAGCGTGCAGGCGTTGGCTGGTTGGGGTTGTAGGACGTTCTTTCCGGGCTCTGCATAGCCCGGCGGGAGTCATAAAGTCAGGCGCTAGCCGAAGAACAGTGGAACACAGACACCACAGAGGGTAATAGTCCCGTAGGCGAAAGCACCTGGCCTCCCGTAGTTCGATCCTGAGTAGGACCGCTCCCGTGAAACGCGGTCTGAACCCGGGGGGACCACCCTCCAAGGCTAAGTACTCCCAGATGACCGATAGCGGACTAGTACCGTGAGGGAAAGGTGAAAAGTACCCCAGAAGGGGAGTGAAATAGTACCTGAAACCGCGTGCCTACAAGCGGTCGGAGCACCTTCGGGTGTGACGGCGTGCTTTTTGCATAACGAGCCGGCGAGTTACTCGTCCCTGGCAAGGTTAAGCGATGAGCGGAGCCGCAGCGAAAGCGAGTCCGAATAGGGCGATCCAGTCAGAGGCGGTAGACCCGAAACCGGGCGAGCTACCCATGGGCAGGTTGAAGCGGGGGTAAGACCTCGTGGAGGACCGAACCGACCTAGGTTGAAAACTGGGCGGATGACCTGTGGGTCGGAGTGAAAGGCTAATCAAGCCCGGAGATATCTGGTTCTCTCCGAAATATATTTAGGTATAGCCTCCGGTCAACTACACATCGGCCGTAGAGCTACTGCTTGGACTAGGGGCCCTACCAGGTTACCGACTTCAGGCAAACTCCGAAGACCGATGTGACTATCCGGGGAGTCAGTCTGCGGGGGATAAACTTCGTAGGCAAAAGGGGAACAGCCCAGACCGCCAGCTAAGGTCCCCAAGTACTAGCTAAGTGGGAAACGATGTCCGAGTGCCGAGACAACCAGGAGGTTGGCTTAGAGGCAGCCATCCTTGAAAGAGTGCGTAACAGCTCACTGGTCAAGTGTTCGGGCGCGGAAAATGTAACGGGGCTCAAGCTAGTCACCGAAGCTGCGGGTGCGTAGGTCCTTCGGGTCCTGCGCGCGGTAGGAGAGCGTCCGCGATCCTGTGAAGCGGCGGCGAAAGCCAGCCGTGGAGGATGGCGGAGTGAGAATGCCGGCATGAGTAACGAAAGAGGGGCGAGAATCCCCTCCACCGATTGCGCAAGGTTTCCTGAGCAACGTTCTTCGGCTCAGGGTCAGTCGGGACCTAAGGCGAGGCCGAAAGGCGTAGCCGATGGCCAACGGGTTGATATTCCCGTACCACGTCGCGTCCGTTATGACCGATGGGGGGACGAGGAAGGCTAAGGGATCCCTGGCGACGGTTGTCCAGGGGTAAGCGTGTAGCCAGAGCTCCCAGGTAAATCCGAGAGCTCGTTACGGCGAGGCGCGATGCCAGCCGGCCGGAAGGCCGGCGAGTCCTGGATGCCATGCCTCCAAGAAAATCCTCTAGGCAGGACGCACGTGCCCGTACCAAAACCGACACAGGTGCGCAAGTAGAAGATACTAAGGTGATCGAGATAACCCTCGTTAAGGAACTCGGCAAATTGGCCCCGTAACTTCGGGAGAAGGGGCGCCCCGGTAGGTTGACCACCCTTGCGGTGGAAGGCCGAGGGGGCCGCAGTGAACCGGTCCAACCGACTGTTTACCAAAAACACAGGTCTCTGCTAAGTCGCAAGACGACGTATAGGGGCTGACGCCTGCCCGGTGCCGGAAGGTTACGTGGACGTGTTAGTGCGCTTCGGCGCGCAAAGCACTGAAACTAAGCCCCGGTAAACGGCGGCGGTAACTATAACCGTCCTAAGGTAGCGAAATTCCTTGTCGGGTAAGTTCCGACCTGCACGAATGGCGTAACGAGTTGGACGCTGTCTCAACGAGGGGCTCGGTGAAATTGCAGTCTCGGTGAAGATGCCGAGTACGCGCGGCCAGACGGAAAGACCCCGTGAACCTTTACTACAACTTGATATTGGAGTTCGAAGCATCTCGTTCAGGATAGGTGGGAGGCTGCGAAGCAGGGACTGCGGTCCCTGTGGAGCCAACCTTGAGATACCACCCTTGGTGCTTTGGGCTTCTAACACTCCGCCGTGAACCCGGGGAGTGAACAGTGTCAGGCGGGTAGTTTGACTGGGGCGGTCGCCTCCCAAAATGTAACGGAGGCGCGCAAAGGTTCCCTCAGCACGGTTGGAAATCGTGCGAAGAGTGTAAAAGCATCAAGGGAGCTTGACTGCGAGACAGACATGTCGAGCAGGTGCGAAAGCAGGCTTTAGTGATCCGGCGGTAGCAAGTGGAAGCGCCGTCGCTCAACGGATAAAAGGTACTCCGGGGATAACAGGCTTATCGGGCCCAAGAGTCCACATCGACGGCCCGGTTTGGCACCTCGATGTCGGCTCGTCGCATCCTGGGGCTGAAGTAGGTCCCAAGGGTTGGGCTGTTCGCCCATTAAAGCGGTACGCGAGCTGGGTTCAGAACGTCGTGAGACAGTTCGGTCCCTATCTGCCGTGCGCGTTGGAGAGTTGAGAGGAGTCGTCCCTAGTACGAGAGGACCGGGACGAACGGACCTCTGGTGTACCAGTTGTCCCGCCAGGGGCACTGCTGGTTAGCTACGTCCGGATCGGATAACCGCTGAAGGCATCTAAGCGGGAAGCCGACCTCGAGATGAGCTCTCCCATCCCCTCGAGGGAGTAAGGGCCCTGGAAGACCACCAGGTGATAGGCCGGATGTGTAAGTACAGCAATGTGCTCAGCAGACCGGTACTAATGCTCCGAGGGCTTGACGGATATTTTGATCGTGGGCGCTTCGGCGCCGGCCAACGTGCGGTTTTCAAGCTCCGGCGGGAGCTCGGACCCTCACCACTCTCGGTGGTGATAGCGAGGGGGCCACACCTCTTCCCATTCCGAACAGAGCAGTTAAGCCCCTCAGCGCCGATGGTACTTGGGCCTCACGGCCCTGGGAGAGTAGGTCGCCGCCGTTCTTTCCAGCCCGTCCCGGGTCGCCGGGGCGGGCTTCTTTATGTTCGGGGTCCCGTGGACGTCGCTCGCCATCATCGCGCATCGTGCTCGGCATCGCCGTGGTCGCCCTGTTCGTGGGCGGCTACATCGCGCGCCGGCAGCACGACCGCCGCTACGCCGGCACCTACGCGCGCAACCTCGAGGAGGCCGACAGCGCGCTGGAGACCGCCCGGGCCGAGGACCGCGGCTGGGACCGCGCCGTCCTCGAGCAGGCGGCGCGCCGTGCCCTCGAGGACGCTCGCCCGGGCTGGGAGCCCGAGCGCTTCGAGATCGTCCTGGTCGACGACCGGCCCGGCATGAAGGAGGACCGCGCCCATCTGGTCGCGCTAGACGGGGACGAGCGCGTGCGCATCGTGCTCTCCCGCCACGAGGGCGGCCACTGGTCCGCACAGGTGGTCGGCTGAGCCCGGTGGAGGCGGGGGTCCAGGAGCTGATCCCCGGCTTCGTGCCGGAGGACGAGACCGAGCGCGAGCTCGCCGACGATCCGACGCTGCGCGAGGGCTGGGCCTGGGGCAAGCCGCGCAAGGGCCATCCCGAGGGGTCGGTGGGCGCCCACGTGGGCCATCTCCTGGAAACGATCGACGAGTGGGGCGAGACAGGGCAGCGGCGCTGCGACCTGCGCTTCCTGGCGCTGGTCCACGACGCGCTGAAGCACGAGGTCAGCGACTGGCGGCCGCGGACCGGAGAGAACCACCACGCCATGCGCGCGCGGCGCCACGCCGAGCGCTACACCGACGACGAGCGCCTGCTCTCGACGCTCGAGCTGCACGACCAGCCCTATTCGCTCTGGCGGCGGATGCGGCGCAAGGGGAAGCTCGACGAGAAGGGCTTCGCCCGCATGCTCGAGCGGCTGGCCGATCCCGAGCTGTTCCTGCGCTTCGTGGAGCTGGACGGCTCCACCGAGGGCAAGAACCCCGAGCCGGTGCGCTGGCTGGAGGAGGAGCTGCGCCGCCGGGGCGCGCTCTGATCGCAGCTCTCGGGCGCCGGCGGGCAGTCGCCGAGCTCCACGAAGCCGTCGGGCCCCAGGCCGTACTCGCCGAGGGTTCCGGCCTCCACGGCGAGGTCCGCGGCGGCTGCGAGGCGCTGTTTGAGGGCGGCGAACATCTGTTCGGCAAGGTACGTCCGCCCACGGACGGAAGCCGCCTGAGAATGCAAGATGTCTTGCAGGCCCGCGCCGACCGGAGCGCGAACCGCGCACACCCACCGAGACAAGTCGTCAGCGCGCTGACGACTTTCCGAAGGGGATGGGCGCCCCACCCGCGGGTGGCGCGGAAGCAACTTGCCCGCGCCCGAAGGGCGCGAGTGCAAGGAATATTCCGGAGACAGGACCCGCGGCCGCGCGGCCGGGGCAGAGTCCGTAACGAGCGGGCTCTAGCGGATGCGCAAGGTGTCCGAGGCGCCGCCCCGGTAGCTGAAGCGGTACTGGCCCTTGCGCCGCTTGGCGCGCACGCGGAAGTAGCCCGCGCTGTCGGTGCGAGCGCGCTTGACGGTGCGGAAGCGCCCGCCGCTGCGGCGGTACAGGAGCCGCACGCTGTGGCGGCCGCCGGGGCGGACCTGGCCCCAGAAGCGGCTGCCGTCGATCACGAACGGGTCCGGGAACGAGCGGTAGGCCGGCTTCTTGCGCCGGTTGGCGAACAGGATCCCGCTCTGGAACTCCGCGTAGCGGCGCAGGCCGCGAGCGCGGCGCAGCGGCCCGTCGGTCAGGCGGAACTGGTTGTAGGCCCGCAGGCGCGGCGTGCGCCAGACCAGGTAGGCGGCCTCCTGCAGGAAGCGGTTGTGGCTGCGCAGCGAGATGCCGGCGAAGGGGTCGGGCGGGTCGGTCTGGTATCCGAACTCGGTGTAGAAGACCGAGAAGCGCCCACTGGTGGACTTGACGATCCGCCCGCGGGCCTGCAGGCGGTCGAGGGTTCGCAGGAGGCGCCGGCCGTCGCCGATCGCGGCGTCGTCGCCCTTGCGCGAGCGCCGGCGGGGCGAGCCGAAGAACTTGTAGGGGTGGTGCCCGAAGGCGTCGGCGGGCACGGGCCGGAAGCCGGCGCAGCGGCCGGTGGTGATGGGGCGAAGGCTGCGGTCCACGCAGGCCATCGCGCGCAGGAAGGCGAGCGGGCGGATGCCCGTCGAAGGCGAGGGCCGATCGACTCCGCTGGAGGCGAGGTTGCCGGCCAGGACCACCGAGCTGGGGTCCGCGGCCTTGATGCGCGGGTAGGCGGCCTGCAGCATCTGCGCGGTAGAGGTGCGGCGAGACCAGGCCGCGCGAGTCGGTCTGGGGCCGCAGCCAGCCGGGCTGATTGGGCTCGTTGGCCACGCCGTAGTGGTCCACGAGGCCCGCGTAGCGGCGCGCTACCGCCTCCGAGAAGGCGGCGAACTCATTCGTGCGGGGGGACAGGCGCTCGCCGCCGAAGGTGGCCCAGCGCGGCGCGGGCGTGGTGATGGACAGCATTACCCGGAGGCCTTGGTTCCGGGCGGAGTTGACCACCCGGTCCAGGGCGCCCCAGGCGTAGTGGGGGTCGTTGGGGTTGGAGGTGTCGAAGCCCGCCGGCTTGGTGGCCGAGCCCGCGTTGGGCGACGTGGCGCCGTTCCAGAAGGCCGAGACGCGCACACGGTCGATCCCCAGGCGCCGGAACAGCCGCATCTGGCGGTCGACGTGGGACTGCGAGCGGCCCAGGAGCAGCTGGTCGTCCATGATCGAGACCTCGGCGCGGCCGGCCGCGGAGGCGACCGAGGGCACCAGCAGCAGCCCGGCGATCAGGGCGCAGAGGAACGCGGGCAGAAGGAACCGGCGGCTCACGGGACGCTACAACCCGGACCGGGTCGGAAAGTCGCGCAGTACGCTGCCGCCGTGGCCCGCAGCTTCTCCCACCGCCTGCGCGTGCGGTACTCGGAGTGCGACCCGCAGAACGTGGTGTTCAACTCTCATTACGTGGCGTGGTTCGACGTGCTGATGACGGAGCTCTGGCGCGAGGTCCCGGGAGGCTACGCGGGGATGATGGAAACGGGCACGGACATGGTGGTGGCCGAGGTGAACGTCCGCTACATGGACGGCGCCCGCTTCGACGACGAGGTCGAGCTGCGCGCGAACGTGACCCGGATGGGCACCACCGGGCATGACCACCCGGATCGAGGTCCTGCGCGACGGTCAGCCGCTCGCCGAGGGGCAGCTGCGGCACGTCTTCATCGACCTGGCCACGAAGGCCAAGAAGCCGATCCCCGACGACGTGCGGGCCGCGCTCGAGCCCTACCTCGCGGAGGCCGTGGCTTGATCCACCTGCGCATCCTGGCGCCCGCCGATGCGGCGACCAAGGCCCTGGAGCTGCTCTGCGCCGAGCGCTCGGTGTTCAACGTCGTCCACCTCTCGGGGGCGGCCGAGAAGCCCGAGGGCGACGTGATCCTCGCCGACGTGGCGCGGGAGGACGCCAGCGTGGTGATCCACGACCTCAAGGAGCTGGACATCCCCGAGACCGGCTCGATCACGCTCGACTTCGTCGACACCCAGCTGTCCGAGGGCGCGCAGAGGGCCGAGCGGCACGCCCCGGGGCTGCCCTCCGACGCGGTGGTGTGGGAGGAGGTCGAGTCCCGCACCGACGAGAACACCGAGCTGAGTGGCGCGTTCCTCGCCTTCATGGTCCTGGCGTGCCTGATCGCCTCGGCGGGCATCCTGGAGGACCAGCCGATCCTCATCGTCGGGGCGATGGTGGTGGGCCCGGAGTTCGGCCCGCTCGCCGGCCTCTCGGTCGCGCTGGTGGAGCTGCGCGCCAAGCTGGCTCGCCGCTCGCTCGCCGCCCTGGCCGTCGGCTTCCCGCTCGGCACGATCGCCGCGCTGCTGGCCACCCTGGCCTTCAAGGGCCTCGGGGTGGTGCCCGAGGAGTTCGACCCGGAGCAGCACCCGCAGACCTCGTTCATCACCGAGCCCGGCTTCTTCTCGTTCTTCGTGGCCTTCGTCGCGGGCGTCGCCGGGGTCATGTCCCTCACGTCGGCGAAGTCGGGCGCGCTGATCGGCGTGCTGGTATCGGTGACCACCATCCCGGCGGCCGCCAACATCGGGGTCGCGGCGGCCTACGGGGCCGGGGGAGAGGCGGCCGGGGCGGCGATCCAGCTCTCGATCAACCTGGTCACGATCGTGCTCGCCGGCATCTGCACCCTCTACATCCAGCGGCGCCTCTACGTGCGCCGGCGCCGCAAGCACCTCGACGACCCCGCGCGCGTGGAGGCCGACCTCCCGCTGGGGCGCAGCCTCAAAGAGACGACCAGGCGTCCAGCTTCGAGCGAACCCTCTCGATGACCGCGTCGGTGAACTCCGTGGTGGAGGCGTGCCCGCCGAGGTCGGCGGTGCGGATGCCCGCCCCGGTGGTCTCCAGCACCGCCTCGCGCAGGGCGCGGGCGGCCTTGTCGGCGCCCTTGTAGCCCATCGTCGCGGCGTTGGCGAGGAGCGCTCCCTCGGCCAGCAGCATCGCCATCGGGTTCGCCACGTCCTTGCCCAGCAGGCCCGGCGCGGTGCCGTGCGGGGCCTCGGCCATCACCGCCCGCGGCTCGTAGTCGTCGTCGAGGGCCAGCAGGACCGACTCCGCGCCCGCGATCGAGCCGTACATCGGCATCACGAGGTCCGACAGGCAGTCGCCGTCGCGGTTGAGCGCGGGGATCACGAGCGGGCTGTCGCCGGCGCCGGTGATCAGCCCCGCGTAGGTGGCGTCGATCAGCACCGGCTCGTACTCCACCTCGGGATGGCGCTCGGCGGCGGCGTCCATCTCCTCCTTGAGCATCCCCTCGTAGACCGGGCTCACCGTCCACTTGGGGCCGCCGTAGACCTTGCCCTCGATGCGCTCGGCGGTCCGGAACGAGTACTCGGCCACCGCCTTGCACACCGAGCGCGAGATCTTCTCCGTGCGCAGGGCGTACTCGTCCCCGTCGGCCTCCTCGCGCCACTGCTCGGCGCCGTAGGCGTCGCCCACCGCCATCCGCACCACCGACACCGCGTGGTGGAGGCCGGCCACCGGGTTGACCCCCGGGATACGCCGCCCGGTGCGGATGATCACCTTGCCGCCGATCGCCTCGCGCAGGATGCGGTTGGGGCTGCCGACGTCGTCCTTGCCCTCTGGCGTGACCGTGGCCGCCTTGAGCCCGAAGCGGGCGTCGGCCATCGCCTCCGCGGCCTCGGTCACCACGCCGTTGTCGGTCTCGCGGCGGTTGTCCAGCGACAGGTCGTAGCGGTCGAGCTCGATCTCCAGGCCGATGACGTCCGCCTCGAGCGCGCGCAGGGCCGAGTCCAGCAGCTCCTGGCCGGTCTCGTCGCCCTCCAGGACCACGATCCGCAGGCCGTCAGCCATCGCCGTCCAGCCCCAGCTCGCCCGAGCGCTCCTCCATCGCGGCGATCACGAAGGCGGTGTGCTCGTCGAAGTCCACGCCCAGCTCTTCGGCGCCCTCGTACACCTCCTCGCGGTTCACCGCGGCCGCGAAGCTCGGCTGCTTCAGCTTCTTCTTGACCGACTTGGGCTTCATGCCGTGGATGCCCGTGGGGCGCACGTAGGCACAGGCGGCCACGAAGCCCGACAGCTCGTCGACCGCGTAGAGGGTCTTGGCCAGCGGGGTCTCGCGCGGGACGCCCAGGAAGGTGGCGTGGCCGGCCACGGCGTCGATCAGCTCCTGCGGGTAGTCGAGCTCCTCGAACAGCTCGAGCGCCTTGCGCGGGTGCCCGGTGTCGAGGTCGGGGTAGCGCTCGTAGTCGAGGTCGTGGAGCAGGCCGGTGGCCGCCCACAGCTCCTCGTCCTCTCCCCGCTCGCGGGCGTAGGACACCATGCACGCCTCCACGCCCAGCAGGTGCTTGCGCAGGGAGTCGCTCTGGACCCATTCGGTGACCAGCTCCCAGGCCTCGTCGCGGCTCGGCTGCGGCATGCGCCCGGCAGGGTAAACCCACGCCGTACCGAAGCAGTCGGCACGGTGAGCTTCGGTACCCTCGCACCCGCGCGCACCATGGAGAAATTCGTCATAGAAGGCGGCTATCCGCTGTCCGGGACCATGGTCCCGGCGGGCAACAAGAACGCCGCGCTGCCCGTGCTGGCGGCCACACTCCTCACCGAGGAGGAGGTCGTGCTGCGCAACGTCCCGCGCATCCGGGACGTGGAGGCCATGGCCGAGCTGCTCAGCCGGCTGGGGGTCTCGGTCGAATGGCGCGGCGACAACGTCCTGGCGCTGCAGGCCGACAAGGTCACCGACACCGAGGCCGACCCCGAGCTCTCGGAGCGCATCCGCGCCTCGTTCCTGCTCGCCGGCCCGCTGCTGGCCCGTTTCGGGCACTGCGAGATGCCCCCGCCGGGCGGCGACGTGATCGGGCGCCGGCGCCTGGACCCGCACCTCGACGCCTTCCGCGCCCTCGGCGCGCACGTCTCCTCGAACGGGCGCTTCCGCCTCGAGGCCCCCGCGGGCGGCCTGCGCGCGTGTGACTTCTTCATGGACGAGCCCTCGGTGATGGGCACCGAGAACGCGCTGATGGCCGCGGCCCTCACGCCGGGCGCGACCGTGATCCGCAACGCCGCCTCCGAGCCCCACGTGCAGGACCTCTGCCGGATGCTGCTCCAGATGGGCGCGCGGGTGGAGGGGATCGGCACCAACCAGCTCGTGGTCCACGGCCAGGAGTCGCTGGGCGGCGCCGACTTCACGATCGGGCCCGACTACATCGAGGTGGGCTCGTTCATCGCGCTGGCCGCCTGCACCGGCGGCGAGCTGCGCATCCGCGACTGCCACCCCGACGACCTGCGCATGACGCGGCTGGCCTTCGAGCGGCTGGGTGTGCGGCTGGAGTTCGACGGCGACGACGTGCTCGTGCCGGGCAACCAGCGCCTGCGCATCCGCGACGACGAGGGCGACGCCGTGTCCAAGATCGAGGACGGCCCCTGGCCCGCCTTCCCGGCCGACCTCACCTCCATCGCGCTGGCCATCGCCACGCAGTCGGAGGGCCTCATCCTCATCCACGAGAAGATGTTCGAGAACCGCTTGTTCTTCGTGGACAAGCTCGTCTCCATGGGCGCTCGGGTTCTGCTCTGCGATCCGCACCGCGCGGTCGTGAGCGGCCCGAGCCGGCTTCACGGCGAGCGCATGGAGAGCCCGGACATCCGGGCCGGCATGGCGATGCTCATCGCCGCGCTGTGCGCCGAGGGCACGTCGGAGATCGGCAACATCCGCCAGATCGATCGCGGCTACGAGCGCATCGACGAGCGCCTGCGGGCGCTGGGCGCGCACATCGAGCGCGTCGCCTCCGAGCGCGTCCCCGCCTAGATTCGGAGGCTCGACATGAGCCATCCGATCCCCTCCGGGACGCGCGACGTCCTGCCCGACGAGATGCGCGAGCTCCGGGAACTCACCGAGAGCCTCAGCGCGACCTTCCGCGGTGCCGGCTACGGCGAGGTCTGGACGCCCGCGCTCGAGTACGAGCAGACGCTGCGCACGGGCGACGAGGCCGGCGCCGGCGCCGGGTACCGCCTGTTCGACGAGAACGGCGAGGTGCTGGCGCTGCGCTCGGACATGACGATCCCGATCGCGCGCGTCGTGGCCACCCGGCTCACCGAGGCCGAGCCGCCCCTGCGGCTGTGCTACTTCGCCCACGCCTACCGCGCCGCGGAGCGCCGCACCGCCGAGCTGCGCGAGTTCCTCCAGGGCGGGATCGAGCTGATCGGCCTGCCCGGAGCCGAGGGCGAGGCCGAGGTGATCGCGCTGATCGAGGACTCGCTGGACCGCGCCGGCCTGCGCCGCCACCGGGTGGGGGTGGGCGACGGCACGCTGTTCGTCCGGCTGCTCGACGAGGCCGAGGTGCCCGAGGAAGCACGGGCGGAGCTGGTCACGCTGCTGTCCGCGCGCGACTTCGTGGGGCTCGAGCGCCGCGTGGAGTCCCTGGGCCTCAGCAGCGCGGCACGCGAGCGGCTGGTGCGCATCCCGTCCCTGCGCGGGGGGCCGGAGGTGCTCGACGCCGCCGGCGAGGCCACCGCCGACCTCCGCGAGCTGCACGAGCTGCTGGCCGAGCGCGGCATCGCGGACCGGGTGATCTTCGACCTGGGTCTCGTGCGCGCGCTGAGCTACTACACCGGGCCGGTGTTCGAGGTCTACGACCCGGCCGTGGGCTTCGCGCTGGGCGGCGGCGGCCGCTACGACGACCTGATCGGGCGCTTCGGCCGCCCCCTGCCCGCCTGCGGCATCGCCCTGGACGTCGGCCGGGTGCACCTCGCCCAGGCCGCCGAGGAGAGGCTCGCGTGAGCCCGCCGCTGACCGTCGCCGTCCCTCGCGGCGCGCTGTTCGCCGAGGCGCTCGACCTGCTCGACCGCCTGGACGTGGACACCGCCGACGTGCGCAGCAACGACCGCAAGCTGCTGTTCGCCGACGCCGGGATCGTGACCGTGCGGCCCAGCGACGTGCCCACCTACGTGGAGCACGGCGCCGCCGACCTCGGCATCACCGGCAAGGACGTGCTGGCCGAGCGCGCGGACGTGGACGTGTACGAGCTGGTGGACCTCGGCTTCGGCTTCTGCCGCATGGTGGTGGCCGCCCGCGAGGGCGAGGACGCCCTGGGCGAGTCGCTGCGGCGCCTGGGCCGTGTTCGCATCGCCACCAAGTACCCGCGCACCGCCACCGCGTGGTTCGCGAGCACCGGCCGCCAGGCCGAGGTGGTGGAGGTCAAGGGCTCGGTGGAGCTAGCCCCGCTGTGCGGGCTGGCCGACGCGATCGTGGACCTGACCGCCACCGGCCGGACGCTGGAGGAGAACGGGCTGGAGATCGTGGAGGAGATCGCGCCGAGCACCGCGCGGCTGGTGGCCAATCCGGTGGCCCACAAGCTCAAGGCCGAGGCGATCGACGACCTGGTGGCCCGGATCCGGGGGCTGGAATGAGCGTCGAGGGCGACGTGCGAGCGATCCTGGACGAGGTGCGCAGCGAGGGGGACGCCGCGGTGCTGCGCCTCACCCGCCGCTTCGACCACGCCGAGCTGAGCCCGGACGAGCTGCGCGTGGACGCGCGCGAGCTGGAGGGGTCGCTCGGGGTCGCTGGAGCCGGCGGTGCTCGAGGGGCTTCGCCTGGCCGTGGACAACGTGCGCGCGGTGGCCCGCGCTCAGCTGCGCGACCCCGTGGAGGTCACGCTCCCGCAGGGGCAGCGCGTGGAGGTCGCCGAGCTTCCGGTGCGCAGGGTCGGCGTCTACGCGCCGGGCGGTCGCGCCGCCTACCCCTCGACCGTGATCATGTGCGCGGTGACCGCCCGCGCCGCCGGAGTCGAGGAGGTGGCGGTGTGTGCCCCGCCGGGCCCCGGTGGGCGCGCGCACCCGGTGGTCCTGGCCGCCTGCGTGCTCTGCGGCGTGGTCGAGGTCTACCGGATGGGGGGCGCCCAGGCGATCGGGGCGCTGGCCTACGGCACCGAGTCCGTGCCGCCGGTGGACGTGGTCGTCGGCCCCGGCAACGCCTACGTGCGCGAGGCCAAGCGCCAGGTGGCGGGCGAGGTGGGCATCGACAGCCTGGCCGGCCCCAGCGAGCTGGCGGTGGTGGCCACCGCGGGGGCCGACCCCGAGCTGGTGACGCTGGACCTGCTGGCCCAGGCCGAGCACGGCGAGGACTCGGTGCTGACCCTGGTCTCGCCCGACCCCGGCCTGCGCGGCACCGTGGCGCGGCTGTACGGCGAGCGCTCGCCCGGCGCGCCCGAGCTGCGGGTGCTGGCCGCCGAGGACGCCCACGACGCGGTCCGCCGGGCCGATCGGCTGGCGCCCGAGCACCTCGAGCTGATCGGGGACGAGGCCGAGGCCCTGGCCGGCCAGGTGCGCAGCGCCGGCTGCCTGTTCGTGGGCGCCAGCGCGGCCACCGCCTTCGGCGACTACGTGGCGGGCTCCAACCACGTGCTGCCCACCGGGGGCGCGGCGCGCTTCTCCTCCGCGCTCGGGCCGGCCACCTTCCGGCGCCGCATGGCCCGGGTCTCCCTGCCCGACGGCGCCGCGGCGAAGCTGGCCCCGGCCGGCGCGGCGGTGGCTCGCGCCGAGGGCTTCCCCGTCCACGCCGAGTCCATGGAGCGCCGCGCGTGAGCCGCCGTTCCGACATCTCCCGCAAGACCGGCGAGACCGACGTCCGCCTGCTGCTCGAGCTCGACGGCTCCGGCGAGGGCGTGCGCGAGACCGGCGTCGGCTTCTTCGACCACATGCTGGACGCCGTGGCCCGCCACGGCGGCTTCGACCTCGACGTGCGCGTGGAGGGCGACCTCGAGACCGGGCCGCACCACACCGTGGAGGACACGGGCCTGGCCTTCGGCGCCGCGCTCGACGAGGCGCTGGGCGACCGGTCGGGCATCGAGCGCTACGGGCACGCCGTGGTGCCGATGGACGAGGCGCGGGCCAGCGCGGCGATCGACCTCTCGGGCCGGCCCTTCACCGCCTACGAGGCCGACGTTCCCCACGTCCGTATCGGCGACTTCGACGCCGACCTGGCCGAGGAGTTCTTCCGCGCGGTGGCCAACACCGCCAAGCTCACGCTGCACCTGCGCCTGGAGGCGGGCAGCAACACGCACCACATCGTGGAGGCGCTGTTCAAGGCCTTCGCCCGCGCGCTGCGCGCGGCCGTGGCCGAGACCGGCTCCGGCGGCGTGCCCTCCACCAAGGGCGTGTTGTGACCACCATCGCGATCCTCGACTACGGCATGGGCAACCTGCGCTCGGTGGAGAAGGCCCTCGAGCACGTGGGCGTCCGGGCGGTGCGCACGCGCGACCACGACGAGGTCCGCCGCGCCGATGGCGTGGTGCTCCCCGGCGTGGGCGCCTTCCCGCGCGCGATGCAGGGGGTGCGCGACCTGGGCTTCGACGAGCTGCTGCGCGAGCGGGTGGAGGCCGGCGTGCCCGCCATCGGCCTGTGCGTGGGCATGCAGCTGCTGTTCGAGTCCTCGACCGAGCTCGGCGGGCGCCGAGGGGACTAGGGCTGCTGGGCGGCGAGGTGCGGGGCCTGGAGGCCGGCGGCCTCAAGATCCCGCAGATCGGCTGGAACCCGGTCTCGTGGCAGCGAGAGAGCCCGCTGACCGACGGCCTGCCCGACCCGTGCCCCTTCTACCACGTGCACTCCTTCGCCCCGCGTCCGCTGAACGGCGACGTGGTGGGCACCGCGACCTACGGCGGGGAGTTCGCCAGCGTGGTGGCGCGGCCGCCCGTCTACGGGGTCCAGTTCCACCCCGAGAAGTCGGGACCCGACGGGCTCGCGCTGCTGGGCAACTTCGCCCGCCTGTGCGCCGCATGATCCTCCTCCCGGCAGTGGACATGCGCGACGGCCGGGCGGTGCGCCTGCAGCAGGGCGACTTCGCGCGCGAGACCGTGTACGGCGAGGACCCCGTGGAGGCCGCGCGGGACTTCGGCGTCGCGGGGGCCCGCGCCCTGCACGTGGTGGACCTCGACGGCGCGCGCGACGGCGAGCCGGCGAACCTCGGCCACGCCGAGCGCATCGTGCGCGAGCTGGGGCTGCCGGTGCAGTACGGCGGCGGGCTGCGCTCGCTGCGGGCCATACGCCACGCGCTGGAGGCCGGAGTCGAGCGGGTGATCCTCGGCACGGCAGCGCTGACCGACGTGGCCTTCCTCGAGCAGGCGCTGAGCGACTTCCGCGACGAGGTGGCCGTGGGCGTGGACGTGCGCGCCGGCCGGGTGGCGGTCAAGGGATGGACCGAGGAGACCGCCGCCGAGCCCTCCGCCGTCCTCGCCGACCTGGCGCAGCGCGGCGTGACGCGGGTCGTCTACACGAGCGTGGAGCGCGACGGGATGCTCGAGGGGCCGGATCCCGACGAGGTGCGGCGGGTGTGCGAGGCCTTCGGGGAAGAGGTCGTCTACTCGGGCGGGATCGGAAGCCTGGACGATCTGCGCACGCTGCGCGCGCTCGAGCTGCCCAACCTGGTCGGGGTGATCTCGGGCAAGGCCCTGTACGAGCGGCGCTTCACCATCGCCGAGGCCCAGGAGGTGCTGGACTGATGCTGCTCCGGCGCGTGATCCCCTGCCTCGACGTGGACAAGGGCCGCGTGGTCAAGGGGACCAACTTCGTGGACATCCGCGACGCCGGGGACCCGGTGGAGCTGGCCGCCCGCTATCAGGACGAGGGCGCCGACGAGCTGTGCTTCCTCGACATCACCGCCTCGCACGAGAAGCGCGAGACGGTGGCGGCCCTGGCCCGGCGCTGCGCGGACGAGATCTTCATCCCCTTCACGATCGGCGGTGGGGTGCGCTCGCCGGAGGACGCGCAGGCGGTGCTCGACGCCGGCTGCGACAAGACCTCGGTGAACTCCGCGGCCGTGAGCGACCCGTCGCTGATCGACCGCATGGCCGACGTCTTCGGGGCCCAGTGCGTGGTGCTGGCCATCGACGCCCGGCGGCGCGAGGACGGCGACTACGACGTGCTGGTCAACGGCGGCCGCACGCCCACGGGCCGCGAGGCCGTGGAGTGGGCGCGCGAGGGCGTGGAACGGGGGGCGGGGGAGATCCTCCTGACCAGCATGGACCGCGACGGCACCGAGGACGGCTTCGAGCTCGAGCTCACGCGGCGGGTGGCCGACGCCGTCGACGTTCCGGTGATCGCCAGCGGGGGCGCGGGCTCCGCCGAGCACCTCGTCGAGGCGGTCGAGGAGGGCGGCGCGGACGCGGTGCTGGCCGCCTCGATCTTCCACTACGGGCAGACGACCGTGCGCGAGGCCAAGGAGCGCATGCGCGACGCGGGGGTGCCCGTCCGGCTCTGATGGACGCTCTGCGCGAACGGCTGAGGGCGGTGCCCGGCATGGAGCGGCTCCTGCCGCTGCTCACGGCCCTGCCGCCGATTCACCTGGTCGGCGGCGCGGTGCGGGACCTGCTGCTGGGCGAGCGGGCGGTGGACCTGGACCTGGCGGTCGAGGGCGACGCTGTGGGCGCCGCGCAGGAGCTGGCCGACCTGCTCCACGGCCGCTCGGTGCGCCACGAGCGCTTCGGCACGGCCACCGTCACCGCTCCCGACGGCTTCAGCTTCGACCTCGCCGCCACGCGGCGGGAGACCTACTCCGCAGCCCGGCGCGCTGCCCAAGGTCGCGCCGGCGTCGCTCGAGGAGGACCTGGCCCGCCGCGACTTCGCGATCAACGCGATCGCCGTGGGCCTGAGCGGAGACGACCTGGGCCACCTGCGCGATCCGCTGGGCGGCGTGAGCGACCTGGAGGAAGGCATCCTGCGCGTCCTCCACCAGGGCTCGTTCGTCGACGATCCGACGCGCATCCTGCGCGCCGCGCGCTACGAGTCGCGGCTGGACTTCGCTCTGGACCCCGACAGCGAGGCGCTGGCTCGCGAGGCGGTGAAGAACGGGGCGCTCGACACCGTGTCCACCGAGCGGGTGGCCCGCGAGCTGCTGCGACTGCTGGGCGAGACCGAGGCAGGCAAGGCGGTGGACCGCCTGGGCGACCTGGGTGTCGACGAGGCGCTGCACCCCGAGCTGCACGCCGAGGGCGAGCTCGTGGCCGCCGCCGAGCTGGGAGCGCTGGAGACCGGCGCCGACCGCGCCCTGGCCGGGCTGGCGGCGCTGGCGGTGCGCTCTCCGTCGCGGCTCGGCGACTGGATCGGGACGCTGGGGCTCGACGCTTCGCGCCGCGAGGCCGCCGCGCGCGCCGCTCGCACGGCCCCGCTCCTGGCCGCCGAGCTGGCCCGGCCGCTGCGCCCGTCGGAGCTGCGAGCCCTCCTGCGCCGCGAGCCGCCGGAGGCCCTGGCCCTCGCACTGGCGCTGGGCGCGCCGGCCGAGCCGGTGCTGCGCTGGGCGAGCGACCTGCGCCACACGCGGCTGGCGATCACCGGGGAGGACCTGATCGAGGCGGGCGTCGCCCCCGGCCCCGCGGTGGGCGCGGCGCTGGAGGAGACGCTGCGCCGAACGCTGGACGGCGACGTCGAGGGCCGCGAGGAGCAGCTGGACCTGGCCCTGCGCGTGGCGCGGGAGGGCTGAGTGAGCGAGCACTTCGACCTCACTCTCCCCGGCGCGCGCGTGACCTTCTCCACCCGGCGCGGCGGGGTCAGCGAGGGACCGTTCGAGTCCCTGAACCTCGGCTCTGTTGACCGACGACGAGGCCGAGCGGGTGTTCGAGAACCGCCGTCGCCTCGAGGCGCACACGGGCGCCGGCCACACCGCGCTCGGCCGCCAGGTCCACGGGGTGGAGCTGCGGGAGTGGACGGCCCCTCCGGAGGCCGGCGATCCGCCCGAGGTGGACGGCCACCTCACGCGCGAGCCCGGCCTGGGCCTGCTGGTGCAGGTGGCCGACTGCCTGCCGGTGGCGCTGGCCTCCCGCGACCAGGTGGCGATGCTGCACTGCGGCTGGCGCGGCCTGGCCGGCGGCATCATCGGCCGGGCCCTCGAGCGCTTCGACGAGCCGCCCGCGGCGGCGATCGGCCCGGGCATCGGCAAGTGCTGTTACGAGGTCGGGGAGGAGGTCGCCGCCACCTTCGGCCGCGCCGGCGAGAGCCACCTCGACCTGCGGGCGATCGCGCGCGAGCAGCTGGCGGACGCGAGCGAGATCCACGAGGTCGACCTCTGCACCAGCTGCCACCCCGAGCTGTTCTTCTCCCATCGCCGCGACAACGGCGTCACCGGCCGCCAGGCGGGGGTGGTGGTGCGCGATGGAGGCTGAGCACGTCCGCCGCAACCTGGAGCGGGTGCGCGAGGCGATCGGCCCCGAGGTCGAGGTGCTGGCCGCGATCAAGTACGTGGACGCCGCCGACCTGCCGGCCCTCGCCGAGGGCGGCGTGACGACCGTGGGGGAGAACCGCGCGCAGGCGCTGGCCGAGAAGCAGGACGCCCACGGCGACCTGTTCGAGCACTGGGACTTCATCGGCGCCCTGCAGAGCCGCAAGGTCAAGGACGTGGCCCCGCGCGTGCGGCTGATCCACTCCGTGGCCAGCGAGTCGGCGCTCAAGCGCCTCGAGGACGTCGAGGCGCTGATCCAGGTGAACGTCGCGGGGGAGGAGAGCAAGGCGGGCATCGCGCCCGAGGAGCTCGGGAGCTACATCGAGCGCTCGCCGGTGCCGGTCAGGGGCCTGGCGACCATGCCGCCCTTCGTCGAGCGCGCCGAGGACAACCGCCGCCACTTCGCGCGCCTGGCCGAGCTGGCGGGCGAGCACGGGCTGAGCGAGCTGTCGATGGGCACGAGCCAGGACTACGAGGTGGCCGTGCAGGAGGGCGCCACGATCGTGCGCCTCGGGTCGGTGCTATTCGACCCCGTTACGGCGTAGGAAGTCCTCGATCGCTCGCGAGAGGCGCGCTCCCTGCCAGGCGATCGGCGACTGGTCCTCGTCCTCCACGAGCAGCTCGGACTCCGGGAGGCGCTCGGCGTACTCCTCGGCGACGTCGTAGGGGTGCAGCCCGTCGGCGTCGTCGCGGCTGGCGACGACCAGCGTGGGCACGTGGAGGTCCTCCAGCTGCTCCATGCCCTGGAAGGCGGTCGACCACGGCACGGTCCGCATCGCGTTCGCCACCGCCTCGAGGTCGGTGTGGGCCTCCATGCGCTGGATCGTGGCCTCCTTGGCCGTGTCCCGCCACTTCTCGGGCATGTCGTGCGGGATCGCCGCTTCGGCGAAGGCCTCGGGCCCCTTCGCGAGGGCGTCGGCCATCTCGATCCAGATCCGGTCCTTGTCGATCCCGTCGGTGCGCGGCACCCCGCCGTAGGCCGGGGTGATCTGGACCATCGCCCGGACCCGCTCGGGCTCTCGGAGGGCGAAAGCCATGGCCGTGGCGGCGCCCATGGAGCTGCCGGCGAGCACGAAGGTCTCCAGCGACAGGTGGTCGAGCATCGCGTCGAGGTCGTCGCCGAGGTCCGAGTACTCGTATGCCTTCGGGTCGGGCGCGGCATCCGAGATGCCGTGTCCGCGGGCGTCGTAGGCGACCAGCCGGTAGCCGTGGCGGAGCAGGTAGTTGGAGCCCTGGACCACGTGCTTGCGCGTGGCCGAGAGGCCGTGGAGGAGCACGATGGCCGGCCCCGCGCCGGCGTCCTCACCGCGCAGCGTCACCCCCGAGGGCAGTTCGAGTTCGATTTCCGTCGAGGTGGGAAGGTGCGTGGACACGCGAGAAGTCCCTTATCTAAGCGATACCGTTTGACAAGGGTTTCTCGCGTTATGGGCGAAAGACCCCCTCGATATGGCGCTTCGCGATACCTGGCACCGAGCCCTCGTCTACTTCGGCCTCGCGGAGGACGAAGAGGCCTACGCCGAGCCCGTCCGCGACCGTGATCGCGACAGGGAGCGCGAGCGACCGCCGCGTGAGCCCGAGGCCGAGATGGAGGACACCTACCGCGAGCGGCCGAACGTCCGCCGCCTGTCCCGGCGCCGGCGCGACGACTTCGACGACATCTTCGCCGACGACTCCCCGCGCGGCGGCCGGGGCGAGACCCGGGTCCTGCGCCCGGTGGAGACCAACGGCCGCACCAACGCGGGCGACCTCCAGGTCCACCTCGTTGTCCCCAAGAGCTTCAACGACGCCCAGCAGATCGCCGACCAGTTCAAGGACGCGATCCCCGTGATCCTGAACCTGCAGGGCACCGACACCGACCTCTCCAAGCGCCTGATCGACTTCTCCTCCGGGCTCACCTATGCGCTCGACGGCGGCATGCAGCGGATCGCCGACAAGGTGTTCCTGCTCACCCCGCGCAACGTGGACGTCTCCGCCGAGGAGCGGGCGCGGCTGATCGAGAAGGGCTTCTTCAACCAGTCCTAGACTCGTCCCCGGCATGAAGCTGGGGCTGATCGGGGCGGGGAACATGGCGAGCGCGCTCGCGCGCGGTATCGGCGAGCCCGTGCTCGTCTCCGATCTCGATTCCGCCAAGGCGCAGGCGCTGGCCGAGGCCACGGGCGGCGAGGCGCTGGGCTCCAACGCCGAGGTCGCCGAGCGGGCCGACGTGGTGCTGCTGTGCCACAAGCCGTGGCAGCTGGACGAGGTGGCGGCCGACGTCGCCCCGGCCGCCAAGGCGATCGCCTCCGTGCTGGCGGGGGTCAAGCTGGCGCAGCTGGAGGAGGCCTACCCGGACCGCCCCGTGGTGCGGCTGATGCCCAACCTGCCCGTCGAGTACGGCGCGGGGGTCATCTGCCACGCGGGGAGCGCCGACCAGGCGCTGCTCGAGCTGCTGGGCCGGGCCGGGCCTGGTGCTCGAGCGTCGAGGAGGCCCAGCTGGAGCCCTCCATGGCGATCATGAGCTGCGGGCCCGCCTTCATGGCGCTCATCGCCGAGTCGCTGGCCGCGGCCGGCGCCGCCCACGGGCTCGACGAGGCTCAGGCGCGCCGCATGGTGGTGGAGACGATGGCGGGGAGCGCGACGTGGCTGAGCCGCCACGACGACGACACCGCGGACCTCCGCGTGCGCGTCGCCACCCCCGGCGGGCTGACCGAGAAGGGGCTGAAGACGCTGGAGCGCGAGGGCCTGCCGGACGCGCTCACCAGCGCCGTGGACGAGATCGTCGAGGCCGTGCGATGACGGTGCTGGCCTCGGTGCGCAGCGAGATCGGCGACTACGTCGAGACGCTCACCTACGTCTACGTGGCGCTGATCTTCGTCGCGGTGCTCATCAGCTTCCTGCCGCGGGTCCCCTACAACCGCTACCTCGACATGTTCCTGACCTTCGTCCGGGACGTGACCAGCCCGTACCTGGGGCTGTTCCGGCGCTTCCTGCCGATGATCAAGCTCGGCCCGGGCGCGCTGGACCTCAGCCCGATGGTGGGCACCTTCGTGTTGCTGATCGTCGGCCCGCTGCTGGCCGACCTCATCCGCGGCGTCTAGCGGCCGTGGGCCCGCGGCTTGCCGCCTGGGCGCGCGTGGCGGCCACGACCGGCGTGGTGGTCGCGGCCGACCAGGCCCTCAAGCAGATCGCCATCGCCTCGGTCGAGCCCGGGCGCAGCGAGAACGTCTTCTTCGGCATCGACCTGACCAACACCCGCAACACCGGCGTGGCCTTCGGGGCCTTCCCCGAGGGCGGGGCCCTGGTGGCGGTCCTGATCGCCGCGGCGCTCGATCGCGCTGCTGGTCTTCTTCGCCACCCACGTCTCGATGCCGTGGCTGTGGCTGCCCACCGGGATGCTGCTGGGCGGGGCGCTGGGCAACCTCGCCGACCGCGCCCGCGACGGCGCGGTGATCGACTTCATCGACCCCTCCTTCTGGCCGGCCTTCAACCTGGCGGACGCCTCGATCGTGGTGGGGGTGCTCGGCCTCCTCTACGTGGCCGAGCGGTGAGGTTCCGCGCGGGCGAGGGCGAGGCCGGCGAGCGCCTGGACGTGGCGCTCGCCGCGCGCCCCGAGGTGAGCTCGCGCGCGGAGGCTCAGCGCCTGATCGACGCCGGACGGGTGCAGGTCGACGGCGAGACCCGGCCCAAGCGGCACGTGCTCAGCGCGGGGGAGGAGGTGGAGTTCAGCCTCGAGGAGCCCGACGAGCCGGAGGAGGCGCCGGACTTCGGCGTTCCCTACGAGGACGACGACCTGCTGGTGGTGGACAAGCCCGCGGGGCTGGTGGTCCATCCCGCGCCCGGACACCGGGGGCCGACGCTCGTGGGGGCGCTGGCGGGCCGCGCGGCCGGGGGAGAGGACCCGGCGCGGCCGGGCATCGTCCAGCGCCTGGACCGCGACACCTCGGGCCTGATGGTGGTGGCCAAGTCCGAGCCCGCCTTCGAGGGGCTCAAGGAGGCGATCGCCAGCCGGGAGCTGGAGCGCACCTACCTGGCCCTGGTGGAGGGGAGGCCGCCCTCGGCCAGCGGGACCATCGACGCGCCGCTGGGGCGCGACCGCCGCCGGCGTGCCCTGCGCTCCACCGACAGCGAGCGGGGGAAGCCGGCGGTGACCCACTTCCAGGTGCTGGAGGAGCTGCCCGAGGCGACTCTCCTGGAGGTCAGGCTGGAGACCGGCCGCACCCATCAGATCCGCGCTCACCTGGCCGAGATCGGGCACCCGGTCTGCGGCGATATCGCTTACGGCGGGGGAAGTTGCGGCGAAAAGCTTGGGTTATCGCGCCAATTCCTGCACAGTACCCGTCTCGGGTTTTGCCACCCAACTTCGGGGGAACGATTTTCGTGCGAGTCCAAACCACCCGCCGATCTGCGTCGCGCACTCGACGCAGCCAGGCGGGCGCCAGTCTCCGGAGGGCCAGACGGAGACTGACCTCAAGCGAGGCGCCTTCGGGCGCCTCGTTTGCTGTCCGGGCCCGTTTCGCGCAAGCTTTCGCGCGCGGCGCCGTTACAGCTCTTGCGGGCCGGTCCTCCTTCCCCTACCTCCGGTGGATCGGTCCCATCCTTGGACGCGGACGGGGCGGCTTTCGGGCCGCCCCGTTCTGCGTCCGGGGGCCTCTGGCCGCGGGCGTCTAGTCTCCCTGCGACAAATCGCAAACCCGCCGGATAACGGCGCGGGCCCTGCCCGGACACGACGGTCCGGGTCCCGCGTTCGCCCGGCGGAGACGCAGTACCGACAAGGGAGCACAGATGGCGGAAGTAGGAGTGAAGGAGCTGCTCGAGGCCGGGGTGCACTTCGGCCACCAGACGCAGCGGTGGAACCCCAAGATGCGGCGCTACCTGTTCGGTGAGCGCGGCGGCATCCACATCATCGACCTCCAGCAGACCGAGACGCTGCTGGCCAAGGCCCAGGAGTTCGCCGGCGCAGGTCGCCGGGCGAGGCGGGACGGTCCTCTTCGTGGGCACCAAGAAGCAGGCTCGCGACACGGTCGCCGAGGCCGCGCAGCAGGCCGGCATGCCCTACGTGCACCAGCGCTGGCTGGGCGGCCTGCTCACCAACTGGAACACGATCTCCAAGCGCATCGAGCGCCTGCACGAGCTGCGCAACTGGACCGAGAGCGGGACGATGGACCTGCTGCCGACGCGCGAGCGCATCGGGGCGATCTCCGAGCGCGACAAGCTCGAGATCAACCTGGGCGGCGTGGCCGACATGCAGCGCCAGCCCGACGCGATGTTCGTGGTCGACCTCAAGACGGAGGTCATCGCCGTGCGCGAGGCCCAGCGCCTGAAGATCCCGATCATCGGCCTGGTCGACTCCAACTGCGACCCGGACCCCGTGAGCTACGTGATCCCGGGCAACGACGACGCGATTCGCTCCTGCAAGCTGATCACCGAGGCGATCGCCGGCGTGGTGGCCGAGCAGGGCAGCCGCTTCCGCTTCGAGGAGGAGGAGGCGCGGCGCGAGCGCGAGGAGGCCGCCCGCAAGGAGGCCGAGGAGCGCGCGCGCCAAGAGGCCGAGGAGCAGGCCCGCAAGGAGGCCGAGGAGCAGGCCCGTGCCGAGGCCGCCGCAGCCGAGGGCGAGGGCGCCCAGGCCCAGCAGCAGCAGCGCGCCGCCCCAGCAGGAGCCCGAGCCGACAGAGGCGGGCCGCGGCCGGCGCACCTTCGATCCAGACGAGGAGAGTTAGAGCTTCGTGGCGGACATCTCAGCCAAGGACGTGAAGGCCCTGCGCGACCGCACGGGCGCGGGGATGATGGAGTGCAAGGCGGCCCTGCAGGAGGCCGGCGGCGACCTCGATCAGGCGATCGAGGTGCTGCGGGTCAAGGGCCAGGCCAAGGCGGCCAAGCGCGGCGAGCGCGCCACCAGCGAGGGCGTGGTGGAGAGCTACGTGCACGCCACCGGCAAGATCGGCGTGCTGGTGGAGGTCGACTGCGAGACCGACTTCGTGGCGCGCACGGACGACTTCCGGGACTTCGCGCGCGACGTGGCCCTGCACGTGGCCGCGGCCGCGCCGCGCTTCGTCTCCGAGGACGAGGTCCCCGAGGACGAGCGCGAGGCCGAGCTGCGCGTGCTGCGTGAGCAGGCGGCCGCCGAGGGCAAGCCCGAGCAGGTGCAGGAGAAGATGGCCGAGGGCCGCCTGCGCAAGTGGCTCGAGGAGAGCGTGCTGCTCAACCAGGTCCACGTCAACGAGGACAAGCACGGCGGCAAGACCATCGAGGACCTGCGCTCCGAGCTGGCCGCCAACACCGGCGAGAACGTGGTGGTCAGGCGCTTCCAGCGCTTCGACGTGAGCGAGGGGTAGCCGTCCCTCAGCCCGTCTTTCACCGGGTCCTGCTCAAGCTCTCGGGCGAGGCCCTGATGGGCGCCCTCGAGTACGGCGCCGACCCCGACCGGATCGCGGCGATCGCCGTGCAGGTCAAGCAGGTGGCCGAGCGCGGGGTGGAGGTCGGCGTGGTGGTCGGCGGAGGCAACATCTACCGCGGCCTGGCCGGCGCGGCCGAGGGGATGGACCGCGCCACCGGCGACTACATGGGCATGCTGGCCACGGTCCTGAACGCCCTCGCCCTCCAGGACGCCCTGGAGAAGGTCGGGGCGGTCACGCGCGTGCAGTCGGCGATCACGATCTCCGAGGTGGCAGAGCCCTACATCCGCCGCCGCGCCATGCGCCACCTCGAGCACGGTCGCGTGGTCATCTTCGCCGCCGGCACCGGCAACCCGTTCTTCACCACCGACACCGCGGCGGCGCTGCGGGCGCTCGAGGTCCGGGCCGAGGCGATCCTCATGGCCAAGAACGGGGTGGAGGGCGTGATGGACTCCGACCCGCGCACCAACCCCGACGCCACCTTCATCCCCGAGATCAGCCACCGCGAGGCGCTGGAGCGCGACCTCAAGGTCATGGACTCCACGGCGCTGTCCCTCTGCATGGACAACAAGCTGCCGCTGCACGTCTTCAACATGGACGACGAGCGCAACATCGACCGGATAGTGTGCGGCGAGAGGGTGGGGACGGTGGTGACGACCCAATGAGCGACGGCGTCCTCAAGGAGTTCATCGACGACGCGGCGGAGCGGATGACCAAGTCCGTCGAGTCCACGCGTGGCGAGTTCACCAGCGTCCGAACTGGCCGGGCGACGCCGCACCTGCTCGACCGCGTGCACGTCGACTACTACGGCGCGCCGACCCCGCTCAAGCAGCTGGCCCAGGTCTCGGCCTCCGAGGCCCGCCTGCTCACCGTCACGCCGTTCGACCCCGGCTCGATCAAGGCGATCGAGAGGGCGATCCTCGATTCCGACGTGGGCCTGACGCCGTCCAACGACGGCAACGTCATCCGCCTGACGATCCCCGAGCTCACCGAGGAGCGCCGCCGCGAGCTGGTCAAGGTGGCGCACGGCATCGCCGAGCAGGGCCGCGTGGCGGTCCGCAACATCCGCCGCGACACCATGCACGACCTCCGCGAGCTCAAGAGCGAGGGCGAGGTCGGCTCCGACGACGAGCACCGCGCCGAGGACGAGCTGCAGAAGCTCACCGACGCCCGCGTGAGCGAGATCGACGAGGCGCTCGCGGGCAAAGAGGCAGAGATCCTCGAAGTCTGATGGCCGCCGAGGCGGCGGCCCGTTACGTCGCGATCATCACCGACGGGAACGGGCGCTGGGCCCAGCAGCGCGGGCTGCCGCCCGTGGCCGGGCACCAGGCCGGCGCCGACGTGGTCAAGGCGCGCCTGCGGGACGCTGCCGAGTTCGGCATCCGTGAGCTCACCGTGTACTCGTTCTCGACCGAGAACTGGTCGCGCCCGAAGGAGGAGGTCGACGCGCTCATGGCGATGTTCGCCGAGCGCATCGACCGCGAGACCCCCGAGCTGGACGAAGAGGGCGTGCGCATGCGCTTCGTCGGCCGCCGCGACGGCGTGGCGGACGAGCTCCAGCGGCGCATGGACTGGGCCGAGGAGAAGACGGACGGCAACGAGCGGATCACGCTGTTCGTGGCCTTCAACTACGGCTCGCGCGCGGAGATCGTGGACGCCGCGCGGCGCTTCGACGGGGAGACCGAGGAGGAGTTCGCCCAGCTGCTCTACGCGCCCGAGATGCACGACCCCGACCTGCTGATCCGCACCAGCGGCGAGCGCCGCGTCTCCAACTACCTGCTCTGGCAGGTGGCCTACTCGGAGTTCGTGTTCGCCGACGAGCTGTGGCCGGACTTCACGCGCGAGGCCTTCCGCGCCGCCCTCGACGAGTACGCCGCCCGCGCCCGGCGCTTCGGGGGCCGCTAGGTGGCCGCCCGCAGAGAGGAGCGCCGGGGCCGCTCTGACACCACGTCGCGGGTGCTCTACGCCGTCCCCGCGATCGCCTTCGCGCTGTTCATCGTCATCTCCGGCGGCTTGGTGTTCGCCCTGGGGCTGATCGTGCTCGGCGTGGCCGCCCTCCACGAGCTGTACTCGATGATGCGCCGCGTCAGGCCGGTGGACGTGGTGGGCTTCATCACGCTGGCCGGGATGGTCATGGCGGCGCTCTACGGCGGCGACCGCCAGGTGCGTGCTCGCGCTCGTGTGCGCGCTTCCCGCTGGCCTTCGTGGGCGCGCTGCTGCGCCCGCGGCGAGAGAACGTCTCCTGGGCCACTCGCGGTCACGCTGTTCGGCCCGCTGTGGATCGGCCTGGCCATGGCCCACGCGGTGTTCCTGCGTGAGCTGCCCGAGGGCCTGGGCCTGGTGATCGGCGTGCTGGTGGCCACGTTCATCGGCGACACCTTCGCCTACTTCGGTGGGCGCCTGTACGGGCGCCGGCCGCTGGCCCCCGAGATCTCGCCGAACAAGACCCTGGAGGGCCTGATCGTGGGCGTGATCGGCGGGACCGCGGCGTTCTGGTTCGTCGGGCTCTACCAGGACTGGCTCACCCACGGCGAGGCGCTGATCCTGGGTGTGTCGGTGGCGATCTCGGCGCCGATCGGTGACCTGTTCGAGTCGATGATCAAGCGCGACCTCGACGTGAAGGACACCGGCGGCCTGTTCGGGCCCCACGGTGGGGTGCTCGACCGCCTGGACGGGGTCTTCTTCAGCGTGCCGGTGGCCTTCTACGTGGCGCTGGCCCTCGGTTTGGGGTAGGCCTGGCTCAAGTCGGCGGGATTAGGCGCCGATGCGATCTCGATGCCGGTTCCCCACGGCGCCGACCCGATGCCGTCGTCGCGCACCCCCGTGCTGCGCCTGGCCTCCTCCGGCCCGCCGCCCGACGCCGAGCGGGAGGCCCTGACCCGGGTCGCAGCAGCGGCCGCGGGCGCCCACCGCCTCGACGACGTTCTCGAGCTCGTGGCCGAGGAGGCCCGGCGGGCGATCGGTGCCGCCTCGCTCTCGGTCAGCCGCTGGGACCGTGAGCGCGATGCCCTGGTCACGCTGATCAACGTCGGCGAGCTCGGGCCGGGGGAGGAGCGCTTCCCCGAGGAGGAGCTCTACCCGCTGGCCGCCAACCCGCTGGTCAAGCGAATGCTCAACGAGGGCCAGCCCTACTTCAACGCGGTGGACGACCCGGCGGCCGACCCAGCCGCGGTGGAGCTGCTGCGCACGGTGGACAAGGAGTCCGACGTCGCGGTCCCGATCGTGGTCGAGGGGGAGACCTGGGGCGAGGTCTGGGCGGCCACATCGCACGGGCAGCCGCGCTTCCAGGCCGCCGACGTCCGCTTCCTGAGCGCGATCGCGACCCGCTTGGCGCAAGTGCTCAACCGCGCGGAGCTCTTCTCGCGCGTGTCGCAGATGGCCTACGAGGACTCTCTGACGGGTCTGGCCAACCGCCGGGCTCTCCTCGAGGGCCTTGAGCAGGCCGCGCTGCGCGCGGCGGAGGGCGAGAGCGAGCTCTCCGTCCTGATCTGCGACGTGGACGGGCTCAAGCCGATCAACGACGCCCGCGGGCACGAGGCGGGCGACCGCGCGCTGCTGCGTGTGGCCGAGGCGCTCGTCGCGGCCTCCGCGCGATGGCCACTCAGCACGGTGGGCCGGCTGTCGGGCGACGAGTTCTGCGTGCTGCTCGAGGGCGGCGATCTGCGCGCCGCCGAGGAGGTGGCCGGGGCCGCTCTGACCGCCCTGGGCGCCGAGCGCGACTCCCGCCTCTCGATCTCCTGCGGCGCCGCCCAGGCGGGCCCCGGGCTGCGCACGCCCGACCAGCTGCTCCGCGCGGCCGACGGCGCGCAGTACGCGGCAAAGCGCCGCGGCGGGGGGCAGTTCTGCACCGCCGCGGGAGTGCCCGTGGCCTCCGACGCTGACGTCGTCGCCCCGTCCGACTTCACAGGCGACTCCGTGCAAGGCGCTGCTTCCTCCGCGCTCGCCGTGCTCGACGAGAGCCTGCGCGACGCCGGTGCTCTCGACCGGCTCGAGGCCGTGGCCATGGCCTTCGCCCGAGCCCTGAACGCGGCCGCTTGGACGGTCTCCCGCTCGGCGCCGGGCACCGGCCTGATCGAGTCGCTGGCCATCGCCGACGACCGTGACACGCGCCTGCGCGGACTGCGGGTGGGCGCGGGCGACGAGATGTACTCCCTTGCCGACTTCCCCGCCACCGACCAGCTGATGCGGGCCGGGGTGGGCTCGTTCGTCTGCCGGCGCGACGATCCGGGGGCCGACGCCGCCGAGTCCGGCCTCTTGGCGCAGATGGACCGCGACTCGGTCATCGCCGCGGCGGCGAGCGACCTCCAGGCCACCTGGCTGGTGGAGCTGTTCGGCGACGAGCAGTCGGCGCCGTTCGAGGAGGCCGAGCAGCACCTGAGCCTTCTGGTCCGCGCTGCCGTGCCAGCCACCGCCGGCGCGCCGCTGGAGCGCCGCAGCCACCACCTGGAGGTGGTGAGCGACATCACCGCGGCCCTGGCCGACGTCACCGACGAGCAGGAGATCCTCCAGCTCACCGTCGACCAGCTGCAGCGCGCGTTCAACTGGCCCATCTGCGCCGTTATGCGCCTCAGCGGCGACAACGTCAAGCTCGCCGCCCACGCCAGCCGGGTCGAGCTCAGCTTCGCCTGGTCCCAGCCGGCGCAGGCGGGGCTCGTGGGACGCTGCTTGCGCGAGCTGCGCCCCGTTGTGGCCGACGAGGTGCACGCCGAGCCCGACTACCGGGAGTACGACACCACCGGCAGCATCCGCTCCGAGCTCGACGTCCCCGTGCTGGTCCACGGCGAGGTCTGGGGCGCGATCAACCTCGAGTCCGAGGAGCCCTGCGCCTTCGACGAGCAGGACATCCGCGTGATGAGCACCGTGGCCGAGCTCCTGGGCTCGGCGCTCGGGTCGGCTGCGCTCTACGAGCGCTTGGAGCGCGCCTACCTGGGCACGGCGGAGGCGCTCTCGGCGGCCCTGGAGGCCAAGGACTCCTACACCGCCAGCCACTCGCACGGGATCGTCTCCCGCGCGGAGGCGGTCGGGCGCCTGATGGGCCTGGAGGAGCCGGACCTGCGCGAGCTGCGCCTGGGGGCCGCGTTCCACGACATCGGCAAGCTGGGCATCCCCGAGGCCACGCTGAACAAGCGCGGCTCGCTCACCCACGAGGAGCGCGAGCTGCTCGAACAGCACACGGTGATCGGCGAGCGCATCCTCGCCCCGGTCGAGTTCCTCTCCGGCGTGCTGCCGCTGGTGCGCCACGCACACGAGCGCTGGGACGGCTACGGCTATCCCGATGGGCTGGCGGGCGAGGACATCCCGCTCGGGGCCCGCATCATCTTCGCCTGCGACGCCTGGGACGCGATGACGACCGACCGTCCCTACCGCAAGGCGATGAGCGCCGCGGACGCCGCCAAGGAGATGCAGCGCGGCGCCGGATCGCAGTTCGACCCCGAGGTGGTCGAAGCGGTCATGCAGGTCGTCGGGCCTGTCTAGTCTCAGGCGGGTGCGAAAGGTCGTTATCGCGGGCTCCACGGGGTCCATCGGGACCCAGGCCATCGAGGTGGTCCAGGGCAGCGATGAGTTGCAGGTCGTCGCGCTCGCCGCGGGCTCCAACCACGAGCTGCTGCTGGAGCAGACCCGCGCGCTGGGCGTGGAGCGCATCGCGCTGTCCGACGAATCCGCCGCCGCCCGGGCGTCGGAGGAGTGGACGGGCGGCGAGGTCCTGGCCGGCAGCGAGGGCCTGGTCGATCTGATCGTCTCCTCGGGGGCGGATCTCGTGCTCAACGCCCTTACCGGGTCGGCGGGCCTCGGGCCGACCGTGGCCACGCTCGGGGAGGGCATCGATCTGGCGCTGGCCAACAAGGAGAGCCTGGTGGTGGGAGGGGAGCTGGTGATGGCGCTGGCCGAGGCCACCAACGCCAGGGTCATCCCCGTGGACTCCGAGCACTCCGCGCTGCACCAGCTCGTGGCCGGCGAGGCGCCGGGCACGGTCGACCGGCTCGTGCTCACCGCCTCGGGCGGCCCGTTCCGCGGGCGCACGCGCGAGGAGCTCGAGGACGTCACGGTCGAGCAGGCGCTGGCTCACCCCACCTGGGACATGGGCGGCCGCATCACCATCGACTCCGCCACGCTCTTCAACAAGGGGCTCGAGGTGATCGAGGCCCACCACCTGTTCGGCACGCCCTACGAGCAGATCGACGTCGTCGTGCACCCGCAGTCGATCGTGCACGGGATGGTCTCCCTCAACGACGGCGCCTCGCTCGCGCACCTGGGCCACCCGGACATGCGCGTCCCGATCTCCTACGCCCTGCACCACCCCGAGCGCGCCGACGTCCCGGTGCCCACGCTCGACCTCGCGTCCGTCGGCTCGCTGCAGTTCGAGGCGCCCGACGAGGAGGCCTTCCCCTGCCTGCGTCTGGCCCGCGAGGCCGCTCAGGCCGGCGGGACGGCGCCCTGCGTGCTCAACGCGGCCGACGAGGTGGCGGTGCACGCCTTCCTCAACGGCGACCTGCCCTTCAACGGCATCCCCCGTGTGATCGAGGACACCCTGGAGGCCGTCCCCACCCGGCCGCTGCGCGATTTCTCGACCCTGACCGAGGCCGACTCCGAGGCTCGCCGCCACGCCGCCGGAGCCGCCGTATGACCCTGCTCTCGATCGTCCTCGCCGCGCTGGGCTTCATGGCGCTGATCATCCTCCACGAGCTCGGCCACTTCACCGCGGCCAAGCTCGTCGGGATGCGGGTGGAGAAGTTCTCGCTGTTCTTCCCGCCCAACCTCGTGTCAAAGAGGCGCGGCGAGACCGAGTACGCCATCGGGGCGATCCCGCTCGGGGGCTACGTGAAGATCACGGGGATGAACCCGAGCGAGGACCTCCCCGACGAGGTCCGCACCCGGGCCTACTACTCCCAGCCCGTGTGGAAGCGCATCGTGGTCATCGCCGCGGGCCCGGCGGTGAACCTGGTGATCGCCTTCGTGCTCATGTTCGTGTTCTTCGCGGCCATCGGCCCAGAAACCACGCCAAAGAGGGCAGGCATCGGGGTCATAGAGCGTGGCTACCCCGCCACCGGCAAGTTGAGGCTGAACGACAGGCTGATCGCGGTAGACGACAAGCGCATCAAGCCGGCAGAGGTCACTCGCGCCATCTCATCCCATCGCTGCACCCAGGCCCGACCATCCCAGGGGTGCCGGGCCGCCCGACCCGTGGAGCTCTCGGTCCAACGCGGGGAGCGCAGGCTCGAGCTCAGCTTGACTCCGGTCTATGACTCCGCGCTGGGACGCACGCGACTTGGGTTCCAGCTGGCGCCCGGCCCGCGCAAGACGCTGCCGCCGGGCGAGGCCTTCACCCGCACCGTCGACCGGTTCGCCTTCATATCCGGCCAGACGCTGACTCTGCCCGCGCGGCTCTTCGACGCCCAGAAGCGCAAGGAGATCTCGGGCGTGGTCGGCTCCTACGAGGTCACCCGCCAGACGATCATCGAGGACATCTCCGAGGTGGTGCTGATCCTCGCGGTGATCTCCCTCTCGCTGGCGATCGTGAACCTGTTCCCGTTCCTGCCGCTGGACGGCGGGCACATCTTCTGGGCGCTGGTGGAGCTCGTGCGGCGCAAGCCGGTGTCCTACCGGACCATGGAGAGATCGAGCATCATCGGCTTCATGCTCGTGATCGGGCTGTTCGCGCTCGGGTTGACGAACGACATCGGGCGCCTGGCGGGCGAGGGCTTCCAGGTCCGGTGACTAAACCGAGCGGCGGTGCTCGGCCGGCCAACGCCCGGCCTGCGCTCCGGCGCTAGACCGCCCGGCGGCCGCGCATTAGGCTCCGCCCCGTCAGGGAGACGAGAGAGGAGCACCCTTGGAGAGCAGCACCGTAGGCCGAGACACCGAGCGCCCACCCGCGATCGACGCGAAGACCGTCTGCGAGGCGTTCCAGATCACCGCCGACGCGGTCGCCGACCAGGTCGCGCTGCGCACCAAGGACGACGAGGTGTCGCTCACCTGGGCCGACTACGCCGACCACGTGCGCAAGGTGGCCGCCGGCCTGGCTTCACTGGGCGTGAAGCGCGGCGACACGGTGGCGATCATGCTCACCAACCGCCCCGAGTTCCACTACGCGGACGCCGGCGCGATGCACGTCGGCGCCACCCCGTTCTCCATCTACAACACCTACACGGCGGAGCAGATCGAGTACCTGGTCGGTGACGCCGGCAACACGGTGGCCATCACCGAGCAGGCCTTCCTCGACCGGATCATGGCGGCCAAGGACGCCGACAACGCACTGGAGCACGTGATAGTGGTCGACGGCGACGGGCCCGAGGGCACGATGTCGCTGGACGAGCTCGAGTCCCGCGGCGAGGACGACTTCGACTTCGAGGCCACCTGGAAGGCCGTCGAGCCCGACGACATCCTCACCCTGATCTACACCTCGGGCACCACGGGCCCGCCCAAGGGCGTGCAGATCACGCACGGGAACATGGTCGGCTGCGTGCGCTCCTACGACCAGATCATCGGCTTCCCCTTCGGCGGCCGGATCGTCTCCTACCTACCGATGGCCCACGTGGCCGAGCGCAACGTGAGCCAGTACCTGCCGATGCTGTGCGGGTTCAGCGTCACCGACTGCCCGGACCCGCGCCAGGTGGCCCAGTACCTGCCCGAGGTGCGCCCGTCGTGGTTCTTCGCCGTGCCGCGGATCTGGGAGAAGATGAAGGCCGGCCTCGAGGCCATGCTCGCCGGCCTGCCCGAGGGCGAGCAGAAGGAGGGCATCCAGAAGGCGCTCGACGTCTCGCTGCAGCGGGTCAAGAAGATCCAGGCGGGCGAGGAGGTCCCCGAGGAGCTCGAGCAGCAGTGGCAGCAGCTCGACGAGCAGGTGCTCTCCAACGTGCGCGCCATGCTGGGCCTCGACCAGGTCGAGGCCTGCAACGTGGGCGCCGCGCCCACGCCGCCCGAGGTGATCGAGTTCTTCCACGCCCTCGGGGTGCCGCTGGCCGAGCTGTGGGGCATGTCGGAGACCTGCGGGGCGGGCACCTGCAACCCGCCGGACAAGATCAAGATCGGGACGGTCGGCCCGCCGGCGCCCGACTGCGAGATCAAGCTCGACGAGGACGGCGAGGTGCTGATCCGCGGGCCGGTGGTCATGCCCGGCTACCGCAACCTGCCCGAGAAGACCGCCGAGACGTTCAACGAGGACGGCTTCCTGCGCACGGGTGACATCGGCGAGTTCGACGAGGACGGCTACCTGAAGATCGTCGACCGCAAGAAGGAGCTGATCATCAGCGCGGCCGGCAAGAACATGTCGCCGGCCAACATCGAGGCCAAGGTGAAGGCCGCCGGCCCGTTCATCGGCCAGGCGGTGACGATCGGCGACGGGCGCCAGTTCAACAGCGCGCTGGTCACCCTCGACCCCGACGCCCTGCCCGGCCTGGCCGAGAAGGTGGGCGCCGACGCCGACCCGCAGGAGCTCGCCGGCAACGACCAGGTGCTGGAGCTGATCCAGAAGGAGATCGACGACGCGAACGAGCAGCTCGCTCGCGTGGAGCAGATCAAGAAGTTCAAGATCCTGCCCACCGAGTGGGAGCCGGGCGGGGACGAGCTGACGCCGACCATGAAGCTCAAGCGCAAGCCGATCGCCGAGAAGTACACCGTCGGAGATCGAGGAGCTCTACAGCTGACGATCGAGCGCGGCGCCGGAGGGCTCAGCCGAGCTGCTCGGCCAGCCCGATGATGATGCCCTCCGGGCCACGCAGGAAGCAGAGCCGGTAGGCGTCCTCGTACTGCGCGATCTCGTCGAAGAGCTCGGCCCCGTGGTTGTCGCGCAGGCGGGCAACCACGTCGTCGATGCCCTCGACCGCGAACATGATGCGGCGGATGCCCAGCGCGTTCGCCGGCGCGTCCTCGGGCTCGGCTCGGACCGCCGGCGGCGTGTGGAACGTCGAGAGCTCGACCCGGCCGTGGCCGTCCGGGGTGCGCATCATGGCGATGTCGGCGCGCACACCGCTGAGCCCGACGGTGCTGTCCGCCCAGGGCCCCTCGACCTGGGTCTGGCCCTCCAGCTCCATGCCGAGCTCGACGAAGAACGCCTTGGCCGCCTCGATGTCCTCGACGACGATGAGGACGTTGTCCATCCGCTGAAGGGCCATGTCCCCGCAGCATAGGTCGGGACCGTCAACCGCCGGCGCGAGGCTCCAGCCGGCTCTCCAGGTAGGCCCGCTCCACGCGGTTCCCGGCGCCGTCGATTGCACGCCGCAGCGCCACGGCGGCTTCTTCGCCGCGGCCCAGCCGGCGCAGCAGGTCCGCCCGCACCACGTGCAGGCGGTGGTGGTCGTCAAGGTCCAGCTGCTCGACCAGCGCCAGGCCCCCTCGGGGCCGTCGCGCTCCGCCACCGCCACCGCGCGGTTCAATGCCACCACCGGGCTGGGCTGCAGCGCAAGCAGCTGGTCGTAGAGCGCCACCACCTGCGCCCAGTCGGTGCTCTCCAGCGTCGGGGGCGTCGCTGTGGACGGCGTTGATGGCCGCCTGCAGCTGGTAGGGGCCGGGCCGCCCGCGCGCAGGCAGCGGCGCACGATGTCCTGGCCCTCCGCGATCAGCTCGCGGTCCCACAGCGCGCGGTCCTGCTCGGCCAGCGGCACCAGCTGGGGCCGCCGCGCGCGCCTCCCGCCGGGCGTCGGTGAGCAGCATGAGCGCCAGCAGGCCCAGCACCTCGGGCTCGTCGGGCATCAGGCCGGCCAGCAGCCGCCCCAGCCGGATCGCCTCCGCGCACAGCTCGGCGCGCATCGAGCTCGTCGCCCTCGCTGGCGGTGTGGCCCTCGTTGAACACCAGGTAGACGACCGCCAGCACCGCGCGCAGCCGATCGGGCAGCTCGGCGGCATCGGGAACGCGGTAGGGAATGGCCGCCGCCCGGATCTTCGCCTTGGCGCGGCCAGGCGCTGGGCCAGCGTGGCCTCGGGCACCAGGAAGGCGCGGGCGATCTCGGGCGTGGTGAGGCCGCCGACCAGGCGCAGCGTCAGCGCCACCTGCGCCTCGGTCGACAGCGCCGGGTGGCAGCAGATGAAGATCAGGCGCAGCTCGTCGTCGCCCGCGCTCGGGCGTCATGCGAGTGCCCTCGGCTTCCAGCTCGCCGCGGCGGGACTCGCGCCGGTGGCGGTCGATCGCCCGGTTGCGGGCCGTGGTGATGATCCAGCCCGCCGGGCTGGGTGGGCATCCCCGTCCCGCGGCCACTGCTCCGCCGCCACCGCCCAGGCGTCCTGAACGGCCTCCTCGGCCAGGTCGACGTCTCCCAGCAGGCGCACCAGCACCGCCACCGCCCTGCCGTGCTCCGCGCGGAACACACGGTCGATCTCCGTCACGCCGTAGCTGGAAGGGCCGCACCTCGATGGGCAGCGTGGTGGCCCGCGAGGTCCGGCGCGCCCACTCCAGCGCGGCATCGAGGTCCGGCGACTTCGATCACCGTGAAGCCGCCGAGGTGCTCCTTGGCCTCGATGAAAGGGCCGTCGGTGACCAGGTCGCCCCGTACGACCGAGGCGGTCTCCGGCGGGTGAAGGCCGCCCGCGAAGACCCACACGCCGGCCTCCTTCATCTCGTCGCTGACCGCCCGGATGTCGGCCATGATCTCGTCGAGGTCCTCGGGAGGCGGGCCTCTCCCGTAGGGCTCGTACGACGCTGAGCAGGTAGCGGGTCATGCGGCCGGCCCGATGGTAGGTCGCGATCGTCACGCCGTGGTCGTCGTGACCGACTCGCGCAGCTCGAGCTCGGCGCGGCGCCGCCGTCCTCGAACAGCCGCGTCCCGGCTCCCGAGCACCAGGGGGAAGATCGAGAGCATGAGCTCGTCCACCAGCCCATCGCGCAGCAGCGCCCGCAGCAGCTCCCCGCTGCCCAGCACCACCAGCATCTCCTCGGGCGCCTCGCGCTTGAGTTCGGCCACGCTCCCCGGACACCAGCGTCGAGTTCTGCCAGGGCAGCGGCTCCGACAGGCTGCGCGAGACCACGTACTTGTTGCGCGCTTCCAGCACGGGCGTGAACGGGTTGTCGTCGCGCCCGCCCCACGCGCGGATGAACTCCTCGTAGGTGCGGCGACCGAACAGCAGGCCGCCGGGGCGGGCCATGTCCTGGGCCATCCGCTCGCCCAGGACCTCGTCCTGGTAGGGCGCGGGCCCAGCTCTCCGGGCTCTCCATCACCCCGTCCAGGGTCACGTTCTCCACTGCTCTGATAATCGCCATCGTGGGTCCTCCTGGGTTGCTTTCACCTCCTACACGAACGCCGGCTCGCGGAATCGACATCATGGGTGGGGTGGAGTCCCCCTCGGCAGCACTGCTGGCGCGCGGACCCTGGGCGCCGGAGGACGTGGACGTGCGCTGGCACCAGGCGGCCTACGAGCCGTCGGCCGAGCTGAGCGAGGCCGCCGACGCCCATGTGGCGGCGCTGAGCGAGCGCGGCTCACCCGCTCACGACGGCATGGCGGCGCGAATGCGCGACCACGAGGCGCGCGACGGCGGCCTGTGGCTGGAGCTGCAGCCCGCGCGCTGGTCGCTGCGCCTGGTGGAGGGCGACGCCATGCGACTCGCTCACGGCGCTTGTGCGTGGTGCGCCGCGAGGACGGCCACTGGCTGGCGGGACGCCGGGCCGCGTGGCTGGCCACCTGGGCCGAGCGCTGGGCCCTGGGCGCCGGGGGCGCGGTGGAGGTGGGGGAGAACCCCGTGGAGACGCTCACCCGCGAGCTGCGACGAGGAGTGGCAGCTGCGGCCGCTGCGGACCTCCGTGGAGGCCCTGGTGCGCCTGCCCAACGGCGTGGCCATGCTGGTGGGGCAGGCCACCGTGTCCGACGACGCCGCCCCGGTGATGGACGCCGAGCACGACGAATACGCCTGGTGGCCCCCCGATCCCGAGAGCTGGCCCGAGGAGGCCGACTGGCGTCTGCGGCGCATGGGCGCCCTGCTCGCGTAGCTACCCTCAGGGGGTGCCCTCAGAGCGCCAGATCGACGTCGGCGGCGTGAAGATCGGTGGCGGCGCGCCCGTCGCCGTGCAGTCGATGACGAAGACCGAGACGGCCGACTACGAGGCCACGCTGAAGCAGATCCACGCCATCGCGGACGCCGGCGGGGACATCGTCCGCTGCGCCGTCCCGCGCGACAAGGACGTGGACGCGCTCAAGCGCCTGGTGGTCGAGTCGCCGATCCCGGTGATCGCCGACATCCACTTCAACCACACGCTCGCGCTCAAGGCGATAGACGCCGGCGCGCACTGCGTGCGCATCAACCCCGGCAACATCGGCGGCCACGAAAAGACCGGCGAGGTGACCGAGCGGGCCAAGAAGGCCGGCACGCCGCTGCGCATCGGCGTCAACTCCGGCTCGCTGCCCAAGCACCTGCACGAGCTCGAGCGCGAGAACTCCGTCGAGGCGCTGGTCCAGGCCGCGGTCGAGTACGTCGAGCTGATGGAGCGCCTGGACTTCGACAACTTCAAGGTCTCGATCAAGTCCACCAGCGTGCCCAACACGATCGCCTCGAACCGCCTGCTCTCCGAGCGCATCCCGTACCCGCTGCACCTGGGCATCACCGAGGCCGGCACCAAGTGGACCGGCTCGCTGAAGTCCGCGGTGGGCCTGGGCACGCTGCTGGCCGACGGCATCGGCGACACCGTGCGCATCTCGCTCTCCACCTTCCACGCCGAGGAGGAGGTCAAGGTCGCCTGGGAGATCCTCAAGGCGCTCAAGCTGCGCGAGAAGGGCCCCGTGCTGATCGCCTGCCCCACCTGCGGCCGCCTGCAGTTCGACATGGACACCGTGGTGGCCGAGGTCGAGACCCGCCTGGAGGCCTACGACGAGCCGATCGAGGTGGCCGTGCTCGGCTGCGCGGTCAACGGCATCGGGGAGGCCTCGCACGCCGACTTCGGCATCACCGGCGCGAAGAATGAGGGCCTGATCTTCGCCGGCGGCGAGCCGCTGCGGAAGGTGCCCCAGGAGCGCCTGGTGGAGGAGCTGTTCACCGAGATCGACCGCTCGCTCAAGCTCGGCCGCGTCGAGCGCGACGAGTCGAAGGCCGCCGAGGGCGCCGAGTGGCTGCAGAAGATCGAAGAGGAGAACGCGGGCGAGATGACGCCCGAGCGCATGGCGGCCATGGAGGCCGCCGCCGCGAGCGAGCAGGCCATGGCCGAGGGCGACGCCCTGCCGATGGCCGATGCTCCCAAGACCGAGCGCAAGAAGCTGGGCGAGGACGTCTCGCCGACCGCCGGCCGGCGCTTCACGCGCGCCTAGCGCTCGCCGGTCTCGTCGAACACGTCCGCGCCCTTCGCCTCGCGCTTGAGGACGTCGATCGCGTTCATCGCGCCCTGCTTCGAGGCGTACTTCTCCGAGGTGAAGAGGGCCTCGTTGTTGTTGCCCTTCGCGACGAAGAAGTACTGCGGCTGGGGGTCCTGATCCTTGTAGACGTCGAAGTACATGAGCGCCTCCTTGTCGACCCGACAAGGCGGTCGTACCCCGGCGGGCCGCCGTCTACGCGGGCGTGGAGCGGTCGGTGAGCGCCGGCTGGGCGCGAACCACGAACTCGAAGGCCCGCACGACGTCCGGGTCGAACTGGGTCCCGGCGCAGCGGCGCAGCTCGGCCAGGGCCTCGTCACGACCCACGGGCTCGCGGTAGGGGCGCGGCTCGGTCATCGCCTCGTAGGCGTCACAGACGGCGACCACGCGGGCGCCCAGCGGAATGTCTTCGGCCCGCAGGCCGTCGGGGTAGCCCGCGCCGTCGATGCGCTCGTGGCTGGAGCGCACGAGCCGGGCCACCGGCATGAGCGCGGGGGCCGCGCTGAGGATGCGCTCGCCGATCAGGGTGTGGCGGCGCATGAACTCCCGTTCCTCCTCGTCCAGGGGGCCGGGCTTGTCCAGGACCGCGTCGGGGATCGCGACCTTGCCCAGGTCGTGCAGCTCGGCCGCGCGCTGTACCTCGTCGCGCTCCTCGGCGCTCATGTGCAGGCGAGCCGCCACCTGCGACGCCAGCGCGGCCACCTCCAGGCTGTGAGCCTCGAGCCCGGGGTTGCGCTCGTAGAGAGTGGCCAGCAGGGCCTTGCAGGTCTGCGCCGGGGCGGACGGCCGCGACTGCCCCTTGTTCTGGTACATGCGCGTGTCGGCCTGGCGCAGGGCGCCGGTGGCGTCGCGCGCGTCGGAGGGGATGAGGACCGAGCCGTACGCCGCGTCCACGCTGAAGCCCTCACCGCTCTCGCTGAGGGCTGCGACCCCGGCGCGCAGCGTGGCGTCGTGGCCCGCGACGCCCACGGGCCCAAGCACACAGAACTCGTCGCCGCCCAGCCGGTAGGCCCGCCCCACGGGCGACACGGCACGATCGAGGCGCTTGGCGAGCCGGGCCAGGAGATGGTCTCCGGCGGGGTGGCCGAAGACGTCGTTGTAGCCCTTGAAGCCGTTGAGGTCGAAGAAGGCCAGCATCCACGGGGAGGCGTCGTCGGCCACCTCCACCGCGTGCTTGAGGTCGTCCATGAGGCGGCGACGATTGCCGAGACCCGTCAGGGCGTCGGTGAGGGCATCGTGGCGGGACTTGATCACCAGGCGGCGGTTGTCCCGGGCCGCGACGGCCATGCGAGCGGTGACCGCGAGGAGCGCGGCGCCGGCCAGAGCCTGGCCGACCATGCCCAGGTCAGCGGCGGCCGCGAGGATCGAGGTCGCCACGGCAATCAGCGCGCACAGGACGGGGGCGTTGGTGATGAGGCGATCGAGGCGGTGTGCGGGCCGCTCCTGCGGCCTCTGCCAGGCGGCGATGCCGACGATCAGGGCGGCGGTGGGCCACGCCAGGTCGAGCGCGCCGCCCTCGACGTAGGTGCCCTTGGCCGCCTGCACGAGGTAGACCACGTCGGCGATCGACATCAGCCCGAGCCCGGCGGCCAGCACGAGCCAGGCGCGGCCCGGCCGCCATCCGCTCAGGGCGGTGACCCCGACCACCATCGCCATCAGCACGACGTCGCAGAGGGGGTAGGCCAGGTTGGTGGCGACCGCCAGGGCGTCGTCATCGAGCGAGCCGAGGATCGGGCCGAAGGCAACGGCGGTGGCGAGCGCGGCGACGGTGAGGCCGGCGATCAGCCCGTCGAGGCCGAGCCGGGAGCCGAAGTGGCCGAGCCGGGCGCGCGCCAGCCACGCCAGCGCCACGAAGCAGGCGGGATACAGAGCCAGGTAGAGAAGGTCGGCGGGGGAGGGGATCGGGACCTCGTCGAGCCCCGAGAGGAACAGCGACCAGTAGATCTCTCCTGCGGTCCAGAGGATCATCCCCACGCCCAGGAGGGCCCAGGCTCTGCGCTCTTCGCGTACGAGAGCGGCACGGAGCAGACATGCGGCCGAGGCCGCGGCCATCAGCCCGTTGTAGAGCCAGCTGTCCCAGAGAGAGCCTTCGCCGACCCCGAAAAGGGCATGCACGGCGAACGCAAGCCAGACCAGCCCCACCAAGGCGGCGCCAACCCGCAATGCGGTACGCGTCCGCACGTTCACCACCACACGCAGAGCATCGGCAGTCGGCCGCGCCTGCTTGACGCCAGGAAGGCATGTGCACGGGTTCCCGGAACCTAGACTCGGACCAGAGTGACGCGCCTCACCCAGTACTTCCTGCCCACCACCAAGGAGGCGCCGGCCGATGCCGAGGCCGTCTCACACCGCCTGCTCGTCCGGGCGGGCATGGCCCGGCAGCTGGGCGCGGGCATGTGGTCGTGGCTGCCCGCGGGCTGGCGGGCCCACCGCAAGGCCGAGCAGATCGTGCGCGAGGAGATGGACGCCATCGGCGCGCTGGAGATGCTCATGCCCGTCATCCAGCCCGCCGAGCTGTGGAAGGCCTCGGGCCGGTACGACATCGACGAGCTGTTCAAGCTCCAGGACCGCAGGGGCGCGGAGCTGGTCCTGGCCATGACCCACGAGGAGTCGCTGACCTACCACGTGGCGCGCGAGGTCCGCTCCTACCGCGACCTGCCCAAGCTGCTCTACCACTTCCAGATCAAGGAGCGCGACGAGCCGCGCCCGCGCGCTGGAGTGCTGCGCACGCGCGAGTTCATCATGAAGGACGCCTACTCCTTCGACCGCGACCACGAGGGGCTCGACCGCTCGTACGACCTCTACGCCGGCGCCTACGACCGCATCTTCGACCGCTGCGGGCTCGAGTGGTACCGGGTGGAGTCGGACGTCGGGATGATGGGCGGCGTCGGCGCCCACGAGTACATGGCGCCCTGCTCGGCGGGCGAGAACGACGTCGCGCTCTCCGACGCCGGCTACGCGGCCAACATCGAGGTGGCCAGCGCGACGGCGCAGGCGCCCGCGACGCTGCCCGAGCCGCTCGACGCCCCCGAGGAGGTCGACACGCCCGGAGCGACCAGCATCGACGCGGTGTCGGGCCTGCTGGACGTGCCCGCGACCGCGCTGATCAAGGCGATGCCGATGATCGTGGAGGGCCGCGGGCAGGTGCTCGTGGTCCTGCGGGGCGACCACCGCCTGAACCCCATCAAGCTGGCCAACGCCCTGGGGGCGGAGGCGCGGCCGGCCCGGCCCGAGGAGCTGACGGCGCCGGCCGGGTACATCGGCCCCGTCGGGGCGCAGACCGAGGTGGTGGCCGACGAGGCCCTGCGCGGGCTGCGCGGCCTGGTGACCGGGGCCAACGAGACCGACAAGCACCTGCGGGGGGTGGAGCCCGGGCGCGACTTCGAGCCCACCTGGGCCGACGTGCGCACGGTCGAGGCCGGCGACACCTGCCCGAACGGGGCCACCATCCGCATCGAGCCGGCGATCGAGATCGGCAACATCTTCAAGCTCGGCACGCGCTACTCCGAGGCGCTCGGGGCCACCTACCTCGACGAGTCGGGCTCCGAGCACCCGATCTGGATGGGCTCGTACGGCATCGGGCCCGCGCGCATCGTGGCGGCCGCCATCGAGCAGCACGCCGACGAGCAGGGCATCTCCTGGCCGCGCTCGCTGGCGCCCTTCGACGTGGAGCTGGTGACCCTGGGCCGCGAGGGCGAGCCCGCCCGCGAGGTGGCCGACGGCCTGTACTCCGCGCTGCAGGAGGAGGGGCTGGACGTGATCTACGACGACCGCGAGGCCGGCGCGGGGGACAAGTTCGCCGACGCCGAGCTGCTGGGCTGCCCGCTGCGCCTGACCGTGGGCAAGCGCGGGGTCGAGAAGGGCGAGGTCGAGGTCCAGATAAGGCGCGGGCAGGAGAAGCGCGACCTTCCCCTCGACGGCGCGGCGAAGGCGGCGAGGGACCTGTGGCAGACGCTCCCGTAGAGAAGACGCGCGGCGAAGCGGCCCGCGAGCGGGTCGACGCGGTGAAGGAGAAGACCGAGGAGGTGCGCGAGCGCACCCGCAGGCGGCTGCTCGGCCTCGACCGCTCGGGGCCGCCCCCGCCCGAGACGCTGCGCCAGATGCCCCTGCGGCCGTTCACGATCCCCAACGCGATCGGCTTCGTCCGGCTCGCGCTGATCCCGGTCTTCCTGGTCTCTGGCCTTCTCGGACCCCGACGGCCGCAGCACCCCCGCCGCTCTCCTGTTCGCCTTCATCTCCGCGACCGACTACCTGGACGGCCTGACCGCCCGCCTGACGGGCCAGTACAGCCGCCTCGGCGCGCTCATGGACCCGCTCACCGACCGCCTGCTGGTGGTCTCGGGAGTCGTGGTCGACCTACCACTTCGAGCTGCTGCCTCGCTGGGCGCTGATCGTCCTCGCGGCCCGCGAGGTCCTGATGCTCGGCCTGACCCAGCTCGCGCTCAAGCGCGGGATCGACCTCTCCGTCAACATGCTCGGGCGCTGGGCGGTCTGGCCCACGATGACGGCGCTCGGCCTGGCCATCCTGATCGACAGCTGGGTGCCCGAGGCCCTGCTGTACCTGGGCCTGGCCATGACGCTCGGCGCCACCGCCCTGTACCTGAGAGAGGGCTTCCGCCACCTGCGAAACCGACCCTCAAGCTCGACTTGATGCCCACCTGTAGACTCGCCCGGCCTCCGCACGAAAGGACCTGACCCGCCACATGGACACGTTTCCTGACCTAGGAGCTCTCTCCGACCAGGAGCTGAAGGACCTGATCCAGCAGCTCACCGAGGACGAGCAGGAGGTCTCCTACCAGCGCCGGATCCTCCACGGCAAGATCGACATCCTGCGCGCGGAGCTGGTCAACCGGCTGCGCAAGAAGCACGAGGAGGGAGAGGCCGTCATCACCGGCGACGACGTCCAGCAGCTGAGCGACATCCTCTCCGGCAAGGCCATCCCGCAGGCCGAGAACGAGTAGAGGCGCCCGTGCACTGCCCCGAGTGCGGATTCGTCAACGCCGAGGGGGCGAACTACTGCTCGAAGTGCGGGGCGTTCCTCGGCGACACCAAGCCCTCGGGCGGAGGGGACACCACCGAGACCTACCAGGTCGACGAGACCGGCGAGCTCAAGCCGGTCGACCTCGAGGAGGTCGCGGGAGAAGGGGCGACGCTGGTCATCCGGGCCGGCGGCGGGCGCTCGGGTGAGCTGTTCAACGTCTCCGGCGACCGCATGACGATCGGGCGCAGCCCCGACGCCGAGGTCTTCCTCGACGACGTGACGGTCTCGCGCAACCACGCGCTGCTGGTTCGCCGCCGGGACGGCCTCTACATCGACGACCTCGGCTCGCTCAACGGCACCTACGTGAACCGCCGGCGCATCGAGTCGCACCGGCTGGCCAACGGCGACGAGCTCCAGGTGGGCAAGTACAAGCTCACCTACCTCGAACGGTGAGCACCGACAGCCGTGAGGTCGAGACGGTCCGCCCGACGAAGGCGCTGACCATCGGCGCCGTGGTCAAGCAGCTCGAGCGCGAGTTTCCCGACATCTCCATCTCCAAGGTGCGCTACCTGGAGGACCAGAAGCTGCTCTCGCCCCGGCGCACCCAGGGCGGGTACCGCCTCTACGCGCCGGCCGACGTGGCCCGCCTGCGGACCATCCTGCGCCTCCAGCGCGACGAGTTCCTGCCCCTGAGGGTCATCCGCCAGGAGCTGGCGGCGGGCCGCGCCGACCAGGAGCTGTCCAAGTCCAGCCCCAAGTCCGGCGGCGACCACGCGCTGCGCCGCACCAGCGTGGAGGGCGGCCAGAGCGCCCAGTACCGCCTGGAGGACGTGCTCGAGGAGACCGGCGCCGACCGGGCGCTGGTGAAGGAGCTCGAGGAGTACGGCGTGGTCAAGGGCGAGAAGCACGACGGCGAGACGCTCTACGACGACACCGACCGCGAGATCGTGCGGGCCACCCAGGAGCTCAAGCGCTTCGGGGTGGGCGGGCGCAACCTGCGGGTGTTCCGCACCTCGGCCGACCGCGAGGCCGCCCTCCTGGAGCAGATCCTCGCGCCGGCCCTGCGCTCCCGGAACCCCGAGCGGCGCCGCGAGGCGGTGGAGGCGCTCGAGAACCTGGCCGCCATCGCCTCCAACCTCAAGCACCTGCTGCTGATCCGGGACCTGCGCAAGCTCACGAGGTGAGCCCCGCGCCGGACCTTCGGTCCCACATCCAGGACGTGCCCGACTTCCCGCGGCCCGGGATCGTCTTCAAGGACATCACGCCTCTGCTGCTCGACGCCGAGGCCCTGAGCGCCACGGTCGACCAGCTCGCCGACTACGCAAAGGCCCAGCGGGCCGACTTCATCGTCTCGGCCGAAGCGCGCGGGTTCGTGCTGGGCGGCGCGGTGGCGGTCGCCGCGGACGCGGGCTTCGTGCTCGCCCGCAAGCCCGGGAAGCTGCCCCGGGAGGTCCGCTCGGAGCAGTACGAGCTGGAGTACGGGGTCGATGCGCTGGAGGTCCACAGCGACGCGGTGAGCGGCGGCGCGCGGGTCCTGGTCCACGACGACCTGCTGGCGACGGGAGGCACCGCCGACGGGATGTGCCGCCTGGTGGAGCAGGCCGGAGGGCAGGTGGTGGGCTGCGCCTTCGTGATCGAGCTGGAGTTCCTGCGGGGGCGCGAGCGACTCGAGGGCCGCGACGTGCTGAGCCTGGTCAGGTACTGATGCCCACCGTCCGGCGAGAGCGGGTGCTCGGCGCCCCGCGCGAGAAGGTGTGGGCGCTGGCCCGCGACCCCGAGCACATGCCGCAGTGGTGGCCCTCGGTGAGCCGGGTCGAGGAGGCCGGCGAGAAGACCTGGACCGCGGTGATGCAGACCGCGCGCGGCAAGACCCTGCGCGCCGACTACACGGTGCTGGAGTCCGTCGAGCCCGAGCGGATGGTGTGGCGCCACGAGATCGAGGAGTCCCCCTTCGAGCGGATCATGAGCGACTCGCGCTACCAGATGGTGCTGGAGCCCGAGGGCGAGGGGACCCGGGTGAAGCTGGCCCACCGCACCCGCCTGCGCGGCTTCGCCCGCTTCGGGGTCATCCAGGTGCGGCTGGCCACGCGCAAGACGCTGGACAGCGCGCTCGAGGGTCTCGCGAGCGCTGGCGGAGGGCCGCTAGTGCGCTGGTGGGGCTGGGGCGAGGACGGGCACGACCCCGAGCTGACGCCGGCCGCTGAGGCCCTGCTGCGCGAGGAGCTCGGCGAAGACGCCGAGGTGCGGCGCGAGCCCGTGTCGCTGGACGAAGCCGAGCTCGTGCCGCCGAAGCTGAGCCCCAAGGCGCACGCCGCTCTGGTGGCGGCCTCGTCGCCGGAGGCGCTGCGCATCGACCTCGAGACGCGCGTGACCCACGCCGCCGGTCGCGGCTACGCCGACCTCGTGCGCCTGCGCGCGGGCGACTTCTCCGGCGCGCCGGACGCCGTTCTGGTTCCCGACGGCACCCCGGGCCAGATCGCTGCCGTGCTGGCCGCCTGCGCCGAGCACGGCGTGGCGGTGGTTCCCTTCGGCGGCGGGACGAGCGTGGTGGGCGGCGTGGAGCCGCTGCGCGGCCCGCACGAGGCGGTGATCAGCCTGGACCTGGCCAACCTCGACGCCGTCGGCGAGGTCGACGAGGTCTCCCTGACCGCCACCCTGGGCGCGGGCCTGTTCGGGCCTCGGGCCGAGGCCGAGCTTGGCGCCCGGGGGCTGACCCTCGGGCACTTCCCGCAGTCCTTCGAGTACTCGACGGTGGGCGGCTGGGTCGCCACGCGCTCGGCCGGGCAGGCCTCCACGGGCTACGGGCGCATCGACGAGCTGGTGGAGGGGCTGCGCCTCTGCTCTCCGGTCGGCGAGCTGGTGCTGGGGTCGGCGCCCGCCAGCGCCGCGGGCCCGTCGCTGCTCGAGCTGGCGGTGGGCTCGGAGGGCGTGCTGGGCGTGATCACCGAGGCGACCCTGCGGGTGCGCCCCGCGCCGGCCGAGCGCATCTACGAGGGCTGGTCGTTCGCCACCTTCGCCGAGGGGGCCGAGGCCCTGCGCGCGCTCGAGCAGCGCGGCGCCTCTCCGGACGTCGCGCGCCTGTCCGACGAGGAGGAGACCCGGCTGTCGCTCGCGCAGGCGGGGGAGGGGCGGACCCAGCGCCTGGGCCGCGCCTACCTGAAGGCCCGCGGGCACGAGGGCGGCTGTCTGGCCATCGTGGGCTACGAGGGCCGCTCCGACGACGTCTCACAGCGCCAGCAGCGCACAGGCTCGCTGCTGCGGGCGGCGGGCGCCGTCTCGCTGGGCGGCCGCCCGGGCCGCTCGTGGGAGAAGGGCCGCTTCGCGGGCCCCTACCTGCGCGACGTGCTGATGACCCGCGGGATCATGGTGGAGACGCTCGAGACCGCCACCACGTGGAGCGGCCTGCTGGGCCTGCGCGAGGCGGTGGCCGAGGCCCTGCGCGCGAGCCTCACCGAGCGCGGCACCCCGCCGCTGGTGATGTGCCACGTCTCCCACCTGTATCCGTCGGGCGCGTCGCTCTACTTCACCTTCCTCGCCCGCCAGGAGGAGGGCGCCGAGCTGGAGCAGTGGAGCGCGGCCAAGACCGCCGCCAGCGAGGCGATCGTGAACAACGGCGGGACGATCACCCATCACCACGCCGTGGGGCGCGACCACCTGCCCTGGATGCGCGACGAGGTGGGCGACCTGGGGCTGGAGCTGCTGCGCGCGGCCAAGAAGGCGCTCGACCCCGCCGGGATCATGAACCCCGGGAAGCTGCGTCGACTAGGGCGTCTGCTGCGTCTGCTGCTGCTGCTGCGCCCCGCCGCCCTTGAGCGGTGCGGTGGCGCCGCGGAGGATCGACTGGCCCGAGTGCTTGGCGTTGCGGTCGATCGGCTCGCGCGAGATGTCGATGTACTTGAACTTGTCGAAGTCCGCGGGCAGCGGGCCGGCGCCCTGGTAGCGGCCCTGCTTGTCGGTGACCTGAGCGCCGATCGACTGGGCGTTGCCGTCGGAGTTGTAGAGCCAGACCTCGTAGGCGGTGCGCCGGGCGCTGGGCGGCAGCTGGGCCTGGACGATCAGCTGGCGCTGGTTGCCGCGCTCGGCCACCACGGCCACGCCGCCGCCCTGCTTGTTGCCGTCGATCGGGCGCAGCACGGTCTGGCCCACCAGCCGCGGCTGATTTGAAGAAGCGCGCCGGGCGGGCTCTTCGTCGTCCTTGGTCAGCACGCCGACCGGCCACACCAGCACGACCAGCGCCACCAGCAGCAGCGCGGCGGCCAGGGCGCCGATCAGCCGGCGGCGGCGCACGGCGGCGCGAGCCTCGGGGGAGAGGGGCCCGCGCGGGCGCTCGTCCTCCTCCTCGTCCTCGGTCTCGCGGGCGCGCTCGCGGCGCGGCTTGCGCTCAGGGCGGGCGGAAGAGCGGTCGCCCTCGGGAATCGAGGGGCGCTCGTCGCCCTCGTAGAGGTCGTCAAGCGAATCCAGGAGCGAGCGGGCCCAGGCGCGAGCCGCCTCGGAGCGGCGCAGGTGGCCGCGCGTGGCGGTGGACTCGGGGCCGCTCTGCTGGCCGAGGATGTAGTCGGCGAGCTGGCCGCGCCAGTCCTCGTCGACGGCGGCGGCGGTCGACGGAGCGAGCTCGACGAGAGCGGTCTGGGCGAGCTCGCGGACGCGATCCTCGGACATCCCCAGCATCTCGGACAGCTCCTCGTAGGACTGCCCCCGCTTGAGGATGAGCTCGACTATTGCCCGCTGGTCGGCGGAGAGCTGCTCGAAGGTGGCCACGCTGGGGCGGAACTGTAGCCTGCGGAGCTTGGCCGCCGACCCACAGGCGCTGGAGGGAACGCTCGACGGCGTCCTCGGGTTCCAGTTCCTCGAGATCGGGGACGAGGAGGCGCGGGCCCGCTTCGAGGTGGCCGCCCATCACCGCCAGCCCATGGGCATCGTGCACGGCGGCACCTACGCCGCCCTGGCCGAGAGCCTGTGCTCCATCGCCACCTACAGCGCGGTGACCCCGGAGTCCATCGCCGTAGGGCTCTCCAACGCGACGAGCTTCCTGCGGCCGGTCTCCGAGGGAACGGTGGACGCGACCGCCCGCCGCCGCCACCGCGGCCGCACCACCTGGGTGTGGGACGTGGACTTCACCGACGGCGACGGCCGCCTCTGCGCCACCACCCGGGTGACGATGGCCGTGCGCCCGACGCCGCCCAGCTAGAGCGCCCGCAGCCGCCGCGAGTGCTCGCGCGGCTCCACGCGCGACTCGTAGCGGTTGGTGATCGGCAGACGCCGGTCGCGCCCGAAGGCGCGGGTGGAGATGCGGATGCCCGGAGGGGCCTGGCGGCGCTTGTACTCCGCGCCGTCGACCATGCGCACCACGCGCTCCACGTCCTCCGCGGGCAGCCCGCGGCGCACCAGCTCGCCCGCGTCGAGGTCGCCTTCGATGTAGCCCTCGAGGATCTCGTCCAGCACGTCGTAGGGAGGCAGCGAGTCCTCGTCGAGCTGCTCCTCGCGCAGCTCCGCCGAGGGTGGGCGCTCCAGCACCGACTCGGGCACCAGGGGGCTGTCGCTCTGCTCGTTGCGCCAGCGCACCAGCCGGTAGACCCAGCCCTTGTAGACGTCCTTGAGCACGGCGAAGCCGCCGGCCATGTCGCCGTAGAGCGTGGCGTAGCCCACGGAGAGCTCGGACTTGTTGCCGGTGGTGAGGACCAGCGAGCCGAACTTGTTCGAGAGGGCCATGACCACGTTGCCGCGGATGCGCGCCTGGACGTTCTCCTCGGTGAGGTCGCTCTCCTGGCCCTCGAACGGCCCGGCCAGCATCTCCTCGTAGGCCTTCATGGCGTCGGCGATCTCCAGCTCCATGAACTCGGTGCCCAGGTTCTCGGCGATCGCCCGGGCGTCCCCGCGGGTGCCCTCCGAGGAGAAGGGCGAGGGCATGGACACGCAGGTGACGCGGTCGGGCCCCAGGGCGTCGGCGGCCACCTGGGCCACCAGCGCCGAGTCGATGCCGCCCGAGAGGGCGATCACCACCGACGAGAAGCCGTTCTTGTCCACGTAGTCGCGCACCCCGAGCTTCAGCGCGGAGTAGATCTCGGCCTCGAGCGACATCGGCTCGTCCACCGGGCCCATGGTCACCTCCGCGGGGGAGGGCGCCTCCAGCGCCAGCTCGGCCAGGCGCTCGACCTCGAACTGGGGGATGCCCGCGTCTGCGCGGCGACGCCGGCGGCGGACGTTGGTGCGGTGGCGGGGGTCGCGCAGGCGCCCGCCGGCCGCCGCGGCCGGGTCGATGGTGCCCACGGTCAGCGACTCCTCGAACTGCGGCGCGCGGGCCACCACCTGGCCGTCCCAGTCGAGGAGCAGGCTGTGGCCGTCGAAGACCAGCTCGTCCTGCCCGCCCACGCTGTTGCAGAAGGCCACGGCGGTGAGGTTGTCCCGGGCGCGCTGGGCGAGCATGTGCTCCCGGGTGCGGCCCTTCCCTGCGTGGTAGGGCGACGCCGACAGGTTCACGATCAGCCGCGCCCCGGCCAGCGCCTCGGTGGTGACGGGCGGCCCGGGCTCCCAGATGTCGTCGCAGACCGTGATGCCCACCGTCACGTCGTCGACGTCGAAGACCGCCGGGCGCTGGCCGTTCTGGAAGTAGCGCTGCTCGTCGAAGACGCCGTAGTTCGGCAGGTACATCTTGCGGTAGACGGCCGCCACCTGGCCGTCGGCGAGCAGGGCCGCGGCGTTGTAGACGTCGTCGGCGCGCTCGGGGAAGCCCACCACGGCCACGATCCCCTGGGTCTGGGCCGCGATGTCCTCCAACGCATCGCCCACCGCGTCGAGGAAGTGGGTCTTCAGCAGCAGGTCCTCGGGCGGGTAGCCGGTGAGGGCCAGCTCGGGGAAGACGACGATCGCCGCCTCCTCGCTGCGGGCCAGCGCGGTGTACTCGTTGACGAGGCGCGCGTTGCCCGCGATGTCGCCCACCGTCGGGTTGATCTGGGCGAGCGCTACGCGAAGGGGAGCCATGGCGGACCCAATTATGCTCGCCCACGCCGTGAGTGAGGTTCCCCTCCCCGAGGTCGAAGGCGTCACGCACCGCTGGGTGCAGCTGCCGAACGGCCTGCGCGTGCACGTCGCCGAGGCGGGAGAGGGGCCTCCGCTGCTCCTCCTGCACGGCTGGCCGCAGCACTGGTGGATGTGGAAGGGCGTGATCGGCCCGCTGGCCGAGAGCCACCGAGTCCTGTGCCCGGACCTGCGCGGGCACGGCTGGACCGACGCGCCCCCGTGGGGGTACGAGAAGGAGCAGCTGGCCTCCGACGCGCTCGCGCTGCTCGACGCGCTGGGGATCCAGAGCGCGGGGGTGATGGGCCACGACTGGGGCGGCTGGGTCGGCTACCTCCTCTGCCTGCGGGCCCCCGAGCGCATCGAGCGCCTCCTGGCCCTCAACATCGCCCACCCCTTCAGCGAGCCGAGCGCCGAGCAGGCGCTGGGGCTGTGGCGGCTCTGGTACCAGGTGGTGCTCGGCTCACCGCTCATCGGGCAGCGCCTGCTGCGCTCGGGGGCTGGTAACCAAGGCGCTGACGCGCGACCTGGTGCCCAGGTCTGGACCGAGGCGGAGGCGCACACCTACCTCGACCAGTTCCTCGAGCCCGCGCGGGCGCGCGCGGGAAGCCTGGTGTACCGCAGCTTCCTCCTGCGCGACATGCCCGCCCTCATGCGCGGCGCCTATCGCGGGAAGCGTCTCCGCCAGCCGGTCCTGGCCCTGCACGGGACCCGCGACGTGGTCCTGCCCTTCGAGAGCGTCGCCGACCTGCCGCGCTACGGCGACGACGCTCGCGTCGAGCCGGTGGAGGGCGTGACCCACTTCATCGTCGACGAGGTGCCCGAGCTGGTGGCCGAGCGGGCGAAGGCCTTCTTCACCTGAACAGCCGCGCCGCGACCCCGCGCAGGGTCGCCGTGCCGTAGCGGTGCGACGGGTTGCCGTCGGTCATCACCGCCAGGGCGAAGCGCTCGCGGCCCCGGCGGAACAGCGCGATCTCGTGCACGAGCCGTCCGCGCGCAGTTCGTCGCCAGCCGCCCTTGAAGTACGGAGTCCAGCCCGCCAGGGAGGCGGCGCGGGCGGCGCCCCAGCGCTGGGAGGGCGTGACGGAGGCCAGCAGCTTGCGGGCCAGCCGCCGCGTGCGGCGCGGTGTGAGGCGCTCGAAGCGCATCATGAAGCGAGCCCCGTCGGCGGCGCCGAAGGAAGCGCGGGTCCAGTTGCCGCGGACGGAGAAGCCCCGCAGGCGCGCGCGAGCTGCCAGGCGCCGCAGGCCGGCGTCGCCCACGCGCCGGTAGATCGCCATGGCCGCCCGGTTGCTCGAGCGCCCGATCATCGCCGCCAGCGCCCGGCGCTCGGGCCGGGACACCCCCCGGCCGCGGATCGCGGCGCAGGTAGGCCACGAGCAGCATCGCCTTCACGGTGCTGGCCGCGACGTAGGGACGCCCGGAGGCGCGGCCGTGCATGCGCCCGCGGGAATCGATCACCGCGAAGGAGGTCACGCCCTGGCGGCCGGCGAGCCAGCGGCTCGCCTCACCGACCGCGGCGCCGTCGGGCGCAGCGGCGGCGCCCGCGGGGGCCAGCGTGAGGAGGGCGAGCGCTAGGAGACCCGCGCGAGCTGTGCGCCGGTGCAATTGAGCAGCTTGCGGGGGTTGACCTGGAAGAGGCTGTGCCCGTCGCCAGCGGCGGCCCAGACGCAGTCGTGCTCGAGGAGGTCCTCGTCCATCACCGTGGGAAGGTCGTGCCCGAACGGGGCCACTCCGCCCACCGGGTAGCCGGTCGCCGCCCGGACCTCGTCGGGGGAGGCCTGGCGGATCTCGGCGCAGTCGAAGACCTCGGCCAGCAGGTCGGTGTCCACGCGGTGCGCCCCGGAGGCGATGCAGACCACGGGGTCGCCGTCGCACACGAAAACCAGCGACTTGGCGATCTGGGCGCTCTCGCAGCCCACTGCCTCCGCAGCTTCGCTCACCGTCGCGGTCGAGGAGTCCAGCTTGCGCACGTCCACTTCGAGGCCCAGCCGGCGGGCGCTCTCGATCACCTTGTCGCGCACGAACGAATCGTAACCCGATTCGCTCAGGGCACTGTTGAGCTCAGACGAATGTTGGCCGCTTCGGCCAACTCCCCGAGGCTCAACATGACGTCTTCGGCGAAGTCCTCGAGGTCGAACATCACGTCGTAATCGCCCACCAGGCCGAAGTTGAGCCGCCGGTTGTAGCTGAGGATCGCCACGCCCAGGCCCTGGTTGCGGGCCAGCGGGACCATCGGGAAGCAGTCCACGAGCTCCCGGCCCAGCAGGTAGAGCGGGTTCTGGGGCCCGGGCACGTTGGTCACCACCACGTTGAAGTAGCGCCGGCGGGCGAACGCGCGGGCGGCCTGGCCCATGATCGTGGCCGCCGCGAAGCCGCCCATCTCGCTGATCACCTCGGCGCCCACGGCGCCGCCCTCCTCCTTGAGGTCCTTGAGCTCCTCGTGCACCAGCTCCAGGCGGTCCACCGGGTCCTGGCACCAGACCGGCAGCGGCGCGTGTATGGCCTCCACGCGGCTGCCGTTCCTCCTCGTGCTCGACGCTCAGCGGGATCAGGCCCTGGAGCTCCATCTCGTCGGTGCGGATGCCCCGGCGGCGCAGGTGGCGCCCGAGGGCCCCGGCCACCGTGGCCACCACGACGTCGTTGACGGTGCCGCCCAGACTGTCCTTGATGGCCTTGAAGTCGCCGAGCGAGGCCCGCACCCAGCTGAAGCGCCGGTGGGGGCTGATCGGCCGGTTGTAGGGGCTCGGCGGCGCCGGCTTGACCCCCGCCCAGGACAGAGCTCCGGCGGCCACGGCGCGGTCGCGCACGCCCGCCGCCAGGCCCCGGGGGGCGCGCAGCAGCGCGCGGGCGGTGCGCGAGACCTCGCGGGGCGAGGTGCGCTCGACCAGCGCCTCGCCGAGCAGCTGCGCGGGCGAGGGGACCGGACGCGGCAGCCAGCCGCGCCCGGGGTCGGCGGGCACGCTGGGCTCGGGTGAGGAGTCGAACAGCACGGTCACCAGGTCGAGGCCACGGACGCCGTCCACCAGCGCGTGGTGGGTCTTCGACAGCAGGGCGAAGCGCCCGCCCTCCAGCCCCTCGGCGAGCCACAGCTCCCACAGCGGCTTGTCGCGGTCCAGCGGCTGGGAGAACACGCGGCCGGCGAGCGCGCGCAGCTGCTCCTCGGTGCCCGGAGTGGGCAGCGCGGTGGCGCGCACGTGGTACTCCAGGTTGAGGTGCGGGTCGTCGACCCACTTCGGGCGCCCCTGTCCCAGCGGCACCGGCGCCAGCCGCTGTCGGTAGCGGGGCACCAGGTGCAGCCGCCGCTCGACCGCCGCGACCAGCTCCTCGTGGGTGGGCGGATCCCCGTCGAACAGCATCACCGAGGCGACGTGCATGTGCGCGGAGGCGTCCTCCATGTGCAGGAAGGAGGCGTCGAGGGCGCTGAGACGGTCGTCGGCCACTGTGACGAGCCTCACATTAGGCGAGTTGACCCTGGGTAGCCTTCGCGAACAGTTGTTCGATCGGCCTACCGAGCCGGCTGCGCTCTGCGCGCAGTCGGGCGGGGGAACCACCGCCGTGCCAGTTGCACGGCCGGGGCGAGTCGCCGGGTGATCCCGGCGTAGCGCAGCAGCGCGAGCCCGTCAGCTAACCCCGTAGGCAAGGGCCGGGAATTGGAGTTTCACCATGCGATGGACTCGCGTGCGCGGACGGACGACGCTTGGCGTCGCCGCCGCTCTGGTTACCGCAGGATCCCTGGCCGCCGCCGCGCCGGCTGCCCCGACCGTCCAGATGGCGGGAGCGGGCACGACCGAGCGCGTGCGCTACGGGGAGAACGTCGACCTGGACGGATCTGTGCCTCAGGGCAAGGCCGGCCAGTCGGTGCGCCTCGAGCATGCCCCCCGTGGCGAGGGCTGGCGCACCGTGGACACCACCTCTACCGCCAACGGCGGCGCGTACAGCTTCGACGTCAAGGCGTCGCAGTCCGGCTCCTACCGGGCCGTCGCCCAGGGCGCCGGCACTTCGTCCGAGAAGCGCGTGACCGTGGTCGCGCGTCTCAGTGGCCGGGGCTCGCGCTACGTGAAGCGCGGCTCGTCCGTGCGCGTGAAGGGCAGCCTGCGTCCCGGCCTCCGTGGCCGTCGCGTGGCCCTGCAGCAGCGCAAGGGCCGTGGCTGGAAGACGGTCGACACCGCCCGGACGGGTCGTGGCGGCCGCTTCCGCGCCTCGTTCCGCCCTCGCAAGGTGGGCTCGTACCGCCTGCGCGTGCGCTTCCGCGGTGACGGTCGCAACGCCGCCGTCAGCCGCACGCTGCGCGGCAAGACCTACGTGCTGCGGCCCGGCCACGCCTCCTGGTACGGCCCGGGCCTGTACGGCAACAAGCTCGGTTGCGGCGGCACGCTCAAGACGAGCACCGTCGGCGTCGCCAACAAGAGCCTGCCCTGTGGCACGAAGGTCGTCTTCCGCTACAAGGGCCGCACGGCCACGCTCCCCGTGGTCGACCGCGGGCCCTACGTGGGCGGGCGCGAGTGGGACCTGACCGCCGGCGCCAAGCGCAAGCTCGGCTTCGGCTCCACCGGCACCGTCTGGACCTCGCGCTAGAGCGCTAGAGCGCGAGCGTCATCTGATCGCTCGGGGCGGGGGCGGCCTCGTCGAGGCCCGCCACCCGCACCCCGAGCAGCCGTACCGGCCGGGGCGGGTCGAGCTCTGACAGGAGCTCGCCCGCCACGCGCCGCACCGTCTCCAGGTCGTTGACCGGGGCGGTCACGCTGCGGGCGCGCGTGTGCGTGGAGAAGTCGTCCAGGCGCACCTTGATGCCGATCGTCCGCCCACGCCGCTCGTGCTTGCCGAGGTCGGCGCACAGCTGCTCGCTGAGGCGCTCGAGCACCGGCATCAGAGCCTCGACCCCGCGCAGGTCGTAGTCGAAGGTCGTCTCGCGCGACTCCGACTTGCGCACGCGATCGAGCTCCAGCTCCCGGTCGTCCTCGAAACAGGCCAGCCGGCGCAGGTTCTCCGGCGCCGCGGGCGCCTCGGCCAGCTGGGCGAGCGTCTCGATGCCGGCCCTCCGCAGGCGCTCGACCGACTTCGGGCCGATCCCCGGGATCAGCGCGGGCGACTCGCCCGCGAAGCGCTCCCGCGCCTCGGCCTGGGTGAGCATCACGAAGCCGTCGGGCTTGTCGGCGTCGGAGGCCACCTTGGCCACCAGCTTGCTGGGGCCGAGGCCGATCGAGCAGCACAGGCCGGTCGCCTGCTGCACCGAGGCCTTGACGCGCCTCGCCGCGGCCTTCGGCCGCGCCCAGCCCGCTCAGGTCGAGGTAGGCCTCGTCGAGCCCGACGACCTCGATGCGCTCCACCTGCGAGCGCAGCACCTCCATCACCTCGCGCGAGCGGGCGCGGTAATGCTCGAAGTCGGGCGGCAGAAAGATCGCCTGTGGGCACAGGCGCCGGGCCCGGGCCGCCGGGGTGGCGGAGAAGACCCCGAACCGCCGCGCCTCGTAGGAGGCCGTGGTGACGACCGCGCGGGGCCCGCTGCCGGCCACCACCACCGGCAGCCCCCGCAGGTCCGGGCGCCGCTGGAGCTCCACGCTCACGTAGAACGCGTCCATGTCCACGTGGGCTATGCAGCGCTGCTCCATCGCCCCAACCCGATCTCGGCGTGCCCCGGAAGACGTGGGCATCTAGGCCGCGCTACCTAGACCAGTCCACCACGTCATCGGGCGCCCAGTTCTCCAGAAACCGTCGAGATCACCGCGGCTGAACGCGTCCGTCGCCCTACGCACCAGCTCCACTGCTCCTGCGACATCGCCTACTTCGAGAGACCCACAGCTTCGAGAGCGACTTCCCGCCCCTCGAAGCCCTGCACACGCCTGATCTTTCCGTCACGCAGGGTGACGGCCTGGAGGAAGCTCCAGCTCGTCTCCGCGCCACTCTGCTTTCCGCGCGCGTGCATCGTCAGTGTGTGTAGACGACCTGATTCTTCGTCTCGACGATGTCGCTGGTCACCCCGGAGGTGAAGTACTCGAACTCTGTCGCGAGGTCAGCGACAAAGCCGTCGAGGTCGCCACGGTTGAATGCTTCATGGGTGCGGTGGACGATCTCCACGTTTTCCTGCGTCATCGCCCCCGCAGTATCCCAGCGAAAGCCATGAGCGCCTCGATGCGCCGCGACGCGCTACAGCTCTGTCAAGCGAGAACCTTCGCCCGCGCGCGGAGTTGTAGAGGGTGGATGGTCCTGGCCACCCACCTCTCGCTCACGGAGGAGCGGAGCTCCGATTGTCTGACCTTGCGCGCTCGTGGCGAGGTCGACGCGGCAACCGCCTCTCAGTTCGCCGGAGCCCTGAGCCGGGCGGCGGATCAGCGCGACGGCCGCCTGGTCGTGGACCTCTCGCGCATCGAGTTCATGGACGTGAAGGGCTACGCCGCCCTCGTGAACGCCCACCGCAAGGTCCGCACCAGCCGGGGCGAGATGTCGGTTCTCTGCCCGCCCGGCCCCGTCCGCCGGCTCCTCGGGCTGCTGGACACCCAGGGGTCGCCTGCGGCTGCCTGCCCTAGCGGTGCGCGTCGGCTGAACGCAGCCGGCTGAAGCCCCGGGCGTGGTCGGCGTCGGAGGCGACCACGGTCCTGAACGTCCCGTCGCTGAAGATCCGCAGACGGCGCGAGTAGACCGAGCAGCGCCTGGCTTCACGCAGCCGGGTACGGCGCACCGTGCGCCAGCCGCCCGTGCTCGTGCGCTTCTGGATCGAGACCGTGCGACCGTCGTGCTGGGGGCATGAGCGCCCGGAGAAGCGGACCAGCTGGCCGCGCCTCGGGGTGCTGTCGCTGAGGTAGAGGCTGACCCGCTGGCGGACGAGCACGGTGACCAGAGGGCTCAGGGCCCCGTCGATGCTGACGCGGTAGCGCGTGTGCAGCCGCGGGCTTCGTGTGAACGAGTACCGGCCCGCCGAGTTTGTGGTGGCGGTGGCGACGCTGTTGTTGAACGCCGTGAACGGGTGACGCGCGCCCTGCAGGATCACGGGGCGTCCACCGTTGTTGCCGCCGGTCAGGCGTCCGGACAGCCGGGTCGCGCTGCCGAAGACCACGGGGTTGGGGGCCGCGGTCAGGCTCGGCTGCTGCCCGCCCCCTCCCTGGTGACCGGGCTTGTGACTCGCCTCGGCCGACCATGGGAAACGCGGCCGCGAACACGGCAAGTGACGCTGCGACGGGAAGCTTCAAGACTGTCCTCTCGGTTTCTGTCGGTACGAAAATGCCACGCCCCCACCGCCGCCATCCGTGGCGACAGTGGCGGACGCGAAGTCGCATCGCGACCGACGCCTCTGCCTACTGGAACGCAGCCGAGGGTCAGAGGTTCTCCGGTTTCGGAGCAACCATTTACTCCGCGTTAAGGAAGGGAGTCAGCCGCCAGGCCACGGGGTACGCCGGAGGCACACCCCAACGGCAGGGGAGAGGGAAGGACCCCGATGTCAGTACGACGCACTCTCGCCGTTCTCACGGCAACCGTCGCCGTGGCTGCGGCATTCGCAGCGCCGGCGTCAGCTCAGAACACCGCAGGAAGGCCTCGTGAACGTGGCCGTGGAAGACGTGATCGTTCAAGTCCCGATCGCGGTCGCGGCCAACATCTGTGACGTCAACGTCGCAGTTCTCGCCGAGGTGGCGGACGACGCCGCGGCCTGTGAGGCCACGGCCGACTCGACCGCAACCGCCCGCCCCAATTCGAACGGCCCGCCGACCAATCAGAGCGGCTTCGTCAACGTGCTCCTGGACGACATTCTGGTCCAGGTTCCGATCTCCGTTGCTGCCAACGTCTGCGACGTCAACGTCGCGGTGCTCGCGCAGCTCGATGACGATGCCGAGGCGTGCAACGCCACGGCTGACGCGGCGGCCAGCCCGGAAATGGAACCGGCGGTCCCGGAACGGGGGCGCAGGCGGCGGGACGATCATTGACCTCCCGATCGACATCGACCTGGGGAACGTGCTCAATAACAACACCGCGGACGATGGGGGCCAGGGCAACCTGGTCGACTCCCTCGGGCCCATCACCGACCCCTCCTGACCCCTCTGGGCTAGGTGGGCCAGCGGGCTGGAGGCCGCCGTCTTCGCCCGCAGGCTTTCAGCGAAGGCCCCGCTTCGGCGGGGCCTTCGCTCGTTAGCGGTCCCCCCTAGGGGGGTAACACAGGGTCACAACTCTCAGGCCCTCGGAGGAAAGGAATCCCATGTCTGACCTCAGTCCCCGTCTCTCCATGCAGGAACTCGAGCTGGAGGGAGGGCAGCTCCTTCCGAACAAGGAAGTGCTGTCGATTCTCGACCTCCTCGTCAACGTCGACTTGGCGCTCGACCTCGCCGCGCCGATCGACCTCGCCGTTGCGGCCAACCTGAACGTCGCCGCCCCGGTGGACGCCTCGGCGTCCGCCAACCTGCTGGCCATCGGGTCCGACTCCCAGGCGCTGGCGGACCAGGGCACGATGATCGACCAGTACATCTCCGGCGACGCGATCGCCGACGCGCCGCAGGACGCCTCGATCGACCAGAGCAACGATGTGGTCGACGACGGCACGCGGCACGGCACGATCGGCGAGCAGGCCGGCGAGCAGCTGGCTCCGGCACCCACCGCCGGGGACGGCTCCGCACCCGCCGGCGCCGCCGCCGGCACGACGCTGCCGACGGCGTGAACGCGCAGGCGCGTCGAGCTGCCGACCGGCGACTCCGACCTGCTGTCCGGTCCGCTGCTGAACGTCGACGTCGACATCGCGCTCGACACCGACATGGCGGCGCCGGTTGCCGGAGCGGTGGCGGCCAACGCCAACGCCGCGGTTCCGATCGATGCGGCGGTCTCGGCCAACATCGGCACGATCGACTCCCAGTCGGTGGCGGTTGCCCAGCAGGACGCGATCATCAACCAGAAGCTGGACGACGTCACGGCGCACGCCACCGCGAACCAGCAGGCCGACATCACGCAGTAGCGCGCGAGGAGGAGCCCGGAGGAGAGCGGTCGCATGACCGCATCGGCCCTGGCGGTCGCACCCGCGCTGGAGCGCGGCGTGGAGCTGCTGGGAAGAATGGCGAGCTCGGGGTACCGCGAGGCCCCGACGCTCGTCCGACGCTCGGACGGCCAGATGGTCAAGCTGACCCCGCTGCTCTACGAGCTGCTGGGGCTGCTGGACGGCCGCCGCGACTGCGAGCAGCTCGCGGCCGAGCTCGGAGCGCGTATCGACCGGCAGGTGACCGGGGAGGACGTCTGCTTCCTGATCGAGCGCAAGCTCGCGCCGCTCGGACTGGTGGGGGGTGCCGACGGGTCCGGGCCCGAGCTCGTCAAGGCGAACCCCCTGCTGGCCCTCCGGCCCCGGTTCGTCATCACCCGGCCGGGCCTGACCCGGACCCTCACCCAGCCGTTCGTGTGGCTGTTCAAGCCGCCGATCGTGGCCGTGCTGATGCTGGCGTTCACGGCCGTGGCCGTGTGGCTCATCGGGAACAAGGGGCTCAGCTCGGCCCTGCATCAGGCGTTCTACGAGCCGGGCCTGATCCTCGTGGTGTGGGCGCTGGTCGTGGTCTCGATGGCGTTCCACGAGATCGGCCACGCGTCGGCCTGCAGGTACAGCGGGGCCAGACCGGGAGTGATGGGAGGGGGGCTGTACCTGATCTGGCCCGCCTTCTACACCGAGGTGAGCGACGCCTACCGGCTCGACCGCCGTGGGCGCCTGCGCGTGGATCTGGGCGGCCTGTACTTCACGGCGATCTTCGCGGTGATCTCGGCGGGCCTGTGGCTGGCCACCGGCCTGGACGCGCTGCTGCTGGTCGTGGCGATGCAGCTGGTCCAGATGGTCAAGCAGCTGGCGCCCTTCATCCGCGCCGACGGCTACCACATCGTCGCGGACCTGGTGGGCGTGCCGGACCTCTTCGCCCACATCAAGCCGACGCTCGCGGGCCTGCTGCCCACGCGCTGGAGGAGCGGACAGGAGCACGCGCTGCGCCCCTGGGCCCGGGCGGTCGTGACGGCCTGGGTGCTGATCACGGTGCCCTTGCTGCTCGGGCTGCTCGCCGTGCTCGTGGTGACCCTCCCGCGCCTGGCCGGCACCGGGTGGGACAGCGCGAACCAGCACTGGGCGGAGGGCGTCGCGGCCTGGAACTCGAGCGACCTGGCCGGCGCCGCGGTCGGGTTCGTCGGGGCCGGGCTGGTGGCCCTGCCCGTGGTGAGCATCCTCTACCTCCTCTGGCGCCTGGCAAAGCAGGCGGCGGTGTCCACCTGGCGCAAGACGGCGGGCCGGCCGCGGCTGCGGGGCGCGTCCCTGTTCTGCGCCGCGGTGATCGCCGCGCTCGTGGCCTGGGCGTGGTGGCCCGCGGAGGACAACTACCGGCCGATCTCCTCGAGCGAGGACGGCCCCGTCCCGACGGTTCTGCGCCCGCCACTCGGCGACGCCGCGATCGGACCCGTGGCGACGGGCCGCCGGCCGGTCGCCGCCCGCCCCGTCGCCGCCCGCCCGGTGCCGCGGCTACTCACCCGGCGAGCGGAGGGGGCCGTGGTCGACGAAGCCCGTCTCGCTCGCGGTCGAGCAGCAGATCCGGCGCCGGCTCGCGCCCGCCCCGGCTGAGGCCGAGACGGCCGGCCCCGCGCCCCCGGCGGCCGGCGACGGGCCGCGGGACGCCCTCACCGGCGCGCCGCTCCCCGTGCCGAGAGCCGAGCCGCCGGTCGGCTGGCCGTTCCCCTTCGACCCGCCGGCGCCGATGAAGCCCGGCGACAACCGGGCGATGACCGTGAACACCACGGACGGATCCGAGCAGTGGGACTTCGCGCAGTCGTTCGTCACCGTGGACGGGGGCGACCCCTCTCGGCACACCAACGACGCCCACGCCTATGCCTCGTGCACGGACTGCGAGACGGGCGCCACGGCCTTCCAGGTCGTCCTCATCGTCGGGCAGTCGGACGAGATCGCCCCGGTGAACGCGGCGGCCGCTGCGAACTACCACTGCGTGAGGTGTCGCACCTACGCCTTCGCCTACCAGATCGTGGCCTCGGTCACCGAGGTGACTCCCGCCGTGGAGGAGGCGCTCGAGGAGGCGCGCCGGCGGCTCTCGGAGCTCGAAGCCGAGGCCGAGCTCGCTCAGCGGGCCCGAGATCCACTCCGCGCTGGAGCAGATCGAAGAGGGCGTGCTGGAAGGGCTCGAAGGGGTGATCGCGATCGACTCGGACTCCGACGTCTCCGAGCCGGCGCCTGAGCCGGCGCCCTCGCCCTAGCGCGGCGAGGCGCCCGCCAGGCTCAGCGCGCTCTGAACGCATGAGCGCGCCACTTCCTCCGGGCTGACCTCGAACAGCGCGGGCAGGTCGCCCTCGCCCTCGCGCAGGCCGATCTTGATGCGGCCGAGGTGCATGATCCCGAGGCCCTGCGTCCACAGCACGTTGGCCGAGTACTCGGGGTCGGCCACGTCGAACGAGCCGTCGTCGCGCCCGGCGGCCAGCACCCGCGCCAGGCCGCCGATGCAGTGGATCATCCCCTGGCCCAGCCGCAGCCAGACCGACTCGGACACCGAGTCGCGCAGCTCTCGCGCCGGGCGGCGCATGAGAGCCAGCGAGCAGTCGAGGAAGGCCGGGTAGCGCGTGCAGTAGCCGGCGAAGGCCTCGGTGAGCCGCTCCAGCTGCGCCCGCGGGGTGGAGGCGCCGGCGATCGCCTCCCCGAGCAGGTCGCCCAGCTCGCCCAGGTAGTCGGTGACCGTGAGGACGAACAGCTCCTCCTTCGAGGAGAAGTTGCGGTACACGAGGCCGCGAGCGATTCCGACTGCGTTCGCGATCTCCTCGATGGGAGCCTCCTGCATGCCGCGCTCGTCGAACAGGGCACGCGTCGCGGAGACCAGCTCCCGCTCACGCGCCTGCCGCAGCGAAGTGGCCACGGGCCCACCATAGGGCATTTCGCGGGCGCGTTGACAGTCGTTCTCACTTCTTCGATACCCTCCGGCCATGGCAGAGGTTGGAGCGCGCCCCAAGGTCTCGTCGGCGCGGCGGAAGGTCATGCGTGCCCTGAGCACGTTCTTCACGCCGTTGATGCCCGACGACTACCTGGACATGATCAACCCGCTGTGGTCCACCGAGGAGCTGCGGGGCAAGGTCGAGAAGCTCGAGCGCCGTACCGAGGACGCGGTCACGATCATCATCAAGCCCGGGGCCGACTGGGAGCGACACAAGCCCGGCCAGTACCTCCGCGTGGGGGTGATCGTCGACGGCGTCCACCACTGGCGGGCCTACTCGCTCACCTCCGAGCCGTCGGACGACTTCATCTCGATCACCCCGAAGCTGGTGCCCGAGGGCAAGGTGTCCCCGCACCTGACCTCCAAGCTCGAGCCCGGCACGATCGTGCGGCTGGGCGGGCGTGGAGGGGGACTTCACGCTCCCCGACCCGCGGCCGGACAAGCTGCTGTTCATCTCCGCGGGGAGCGGCATCACGCCGATCATGAGCATGCTCCGCGCCCTCGAGCAGGAGGGGGGCATGAACGACGTCGTGCTCGTCCACTCCGCGCACAGCAAGGATGACGTCATCTTCGGCGACTTCCTCGAGGAGCTCGACGGGCGCTCGGACGGCTTTCGCCTGCACCTCCAGATCACGAGCGAGATGGGCCGTCTCGAGCCCAAGGACCTCGAGGAGATCTGCCCCGACTGGCGCGAGCGCGAGGCCTTCCACTCCGGCCCCACCGAGCTGCTCGACGCCATGGAGGAGTGGTGGGAGAGCGAGGGCGACTCCGAGAAGCTGCACATGGAGCGCTTCCAGCCCAAGCAGGGCCTCGGCGCCGCGGAGGAGGGCGAGGGCGGGGAGATCAAGTTCCTCAAGAGCGACATCAACCACCGAGGCCGACGGCGGCACGCCGATCCTCGTCGCCGGCGAGGAGTGCGGCCTGTCCCTGGACTACGGCTGTCGCGAGGGCATCTGCCACACCTGCACGGGCGAGCTGAAGTCCGGCAAGGTTCGCGACCTGAGAAACGGGAACGTGTACGGCACGGAGGGCGAGTCCATCCGCGTGTGCATCAGCGCGCCGGAGGGCCCCGTCGAAGTCGACCTCTAAGAGAGAAGGAGCACCACTTGACCACCACCCAGATAGAGAGCCCGCTGGCAAAGCTGAGCAAGGAGCAGATCGACCAGCTCGGCAAGGAGTTCGACGCGATTCACGACGAGGTCTTCGGGGACCTCGGCGACCGCGACCGGGCCTACATCACGAACATGATCGAGATGCACCGGCGGATCGTGGTGTTCGGTCGCGTGATGCTGCTCGCCTCGCGCTACAAGCCGGCCTGGATCGCCGGCACCACGGCTCTCTCGGCGGCCAAGATCCTGGAGAACATGGAGATCGGCCACAACGTGATGCACGGCCAGTGGGACTGGATGAACGATCCCAAGATCCACTCCTCCACCTGGGACTGGGACACCGCCTCCACCAAGGAGGCCTGGAAGCACTCCCACAACTACATCCACCACACCTACACGAACATCCGGGGCAAGGACAAGGACCTCGGCTACGAGATCATGCGGATCGACCCGCATCAGAAGTGGCATCCGGTCTACCTCCTCCAGCCGGCTCTACAACGCGCTGCTGATGCTGCTGTTCGAGTGGGGCGTGGCCGTCCACGACATGGACATCGAGGCCGTGCGCGCGGGCGAGAAGCCGCTGAAGGACGTCGGCAAGGACCTGAAGGGCATCGCCGGCAAGGCGCGCCTCCAGATCCAGAAGGACTACATCGCCTGGCCGGCCCTGAGCGCTTTGGCCATGACCGCGCTCGACATCGCCCTGAACTTCGACGAGCTGGGCGCAAGCAAGAAGGGCGGCCGGTTCGGTCGGATCAAGTCACGCCTGGGGCGCGTGAGGACGAGTAGGACCGAGCGCATGCTGCAGGACGCTCTCGGGATCCTGGTGTCGAGCGGTGGGCCGGCAGTTCAAGTCCACCTTGATCGCCAACGCCATCGCCAACGTGGTCCGCAACGTGTGGTCGCACTCGATCATCTTCTGCGGCCACTTCCCCGACCAGACCTACACGTTCAGCCAGGAGGAGACCGAGGACGAGAGCCGCGGCGCCTGGTATGTGCGCCAGCTCACCGGCGCGGCGAACATCGAGGGCGGCCCGATGTTCCACGTGGCCAGCGGAAACCTCGGCTACCAGGTGGAGCACCACCTCTACCCGGACATGCCGAGCACCCGCTACGCGGAGATCGCGCCGAAGGTCAAGGACATCTGCAAGCGCTACGGGCTCCCGTACAACACGGGCCCCTTCAGCCAGCAGCTGTTCATGGTGCACCGCACGATCGCGCGCCTGGCGTTCCCCGGCGGCAAGCCGCGGCCCAAGCCCGGCCCCTGGCAGGGCGACGGCACCGAGGAGCCCGTGTCGACCAACGGCCACGGCAGCTCGAACGGCAGCACCGGCCCGACGGGCTCGGGGCCCGAGCAGGCCGAGGAGGGCGTGAAGTTCTCGATGCCCTCCGACGGCGAGGGCGCCGAGGAGGACGCGAGCTAGGTCGCCTGAGAGACCGGCCGCACGAGGACCTCGTTGACGTCCACGTGCGGCGGCTGGCTCAGCGCGTACATGATCGCGCGGGCGATGTCGTCGGCCTCGAGCGCGTTCTGCGGCCGGTTCTCGAAGAACTCGGTGTCGACCATGCCCGGCTCGATCAGCGTGACCTTGATCGGGCCGTCGGCGATCTCGGCCCGCAGGCCCTCGCCGATGGCGGTGACCGCCCACTTGGTGGCCGCGTAGAGCGAGCCGGGCAGCACCCGGCGGCCCGCGACCGAGCTCATCAGGAGCATGTGGCCGGCGTTCTGCTCGCGGAAGTGGGCGAGCGCGGCGCGGACCGAGTAGGCCGCGCCGAGCACGTTGGTGTCGACCATCGCCTTCCAGTGCTCCACCGACTCCTCGAGGAAGCCCCGCTTGGCGCCGAATCCGGCGTTGGCCAGGAAGGCGTCCAGGCGGCCGAAGCGATCGAGGGCGGCCTTGACCGCGGCCTCCTGATCGTCGAACGAGGTGACGTCGCAGCGCAGCGCGACGGCGTGGTCCTCGCCGCCCAGCTCCTCGGCCAGGCCGGTGAGCCGGTCCTCGCGGCGAGCGGTGAGCACCACCCTCCAGCCTGCGTCGACGGCGTGGCGGGCGGTGGCGGCGCCGATGCCGCTGCTGGCGCCGGTGATGAGCAGCACTGGGGAGTCGGACATGGCCGGCAGGTTAGGCTGCCGCCGCTGTGGAGGACCTGATCGAGCCTCGCTTCTCCTCGTGGGGCCCCGACGACGGGGGCTACGAGAGCTACTACCTCAAGGCCGCGCACCCGAGCGAGCCCAAGGCGGTGTGGATCCGCCACACGGTGCACAAGCGCCCGGGCGCCGAGGCCACGGGGTCGCTGTGGTGCACGTTCTTCGACCGCGACGCCGGGCCGCCCGCCGCCATCAAGCAGACGCTCGACTCACCGCGCGCCGGCGGGGACGAGCTGCTGCGCATCGGCAACGCGCGCTTCGGCCGCGGCGAGGCCAGCGCCCACGTGGAGGCCGACGGGCGCGAGGCGGGCTGGGACCTGCGCTTCGAGACATCCGAGGCGCCGCTCCACCACCTGCCGCGCGACTTCATGTACACCGCCCCGCTGCCGCGGACCAAGCTGCTGACCCCGCTCCCGGCGGCGCGCTTCTCGGGCAGCGCCGACCTCGACGGCCGCGAGCTCGACCTCGACGGCTGGACGGGCATGGTCGGCCACAACTGGGGCGCCGAGCACGCCGAGCGCTGGATCTGGCTTCACGCTTCGGGCTTCGAGGGGCACGGGCCCGACACCTGGCTCGACCTGGGCATCGGACGGATCAAGGTCGGGCGCTTCACCGTTCCCTGGATCGCCAACGGGGCGCTGTCGCTGGACGGGACCCGGCACCCGCTGGGCGGGCCCGGGAAGGTCCGCAAGACGAAGATCGAGGAGTCGCCCACCGGCGTCCGCTTCCGGCTCGCCGGCTCCGACCTGCAGGTGGAGGGGTCGGTGACCGCCCCGCGCGAGGCGTTCGTGGGCTGGGTGTACGCCGATCCCGACGGCTCCGAGCACCACACCGTCAACTGCTCGGTGGCCGACGTCGAGCTCGAGGCCGGCGGCGTCTCGCTGCGCGCGCCCGCGGGCGGGGTCTACGAGCTGGGCATGCGCGAGCGCGACCACGGCATGGAGATCCAGCCCTACGCCGACGGCTGAACGGCCAGCTGCGCGCGCTTGTCGGCGTAGAGCGCCGCGTCGCCGCGAGCCATGAGCGCCTCCGGGGTCTCGTGGCCGTCGCTGACGGCGAAGCCGACGCTGGCCCCGGGGGAGTGGGGGGTCACGCTCGCGCGCGCAGGCGAGCGGAGGCGTGGGCCGGATCGTAGCCGGGCAGCATCCCGGCGCGCTCTCGAGCGCGCGGGAGAGGGCCGTCCCAGAGCGACGGTTCGCGAGCCGGTCAGGTCGTCGGTCCGCGAGCTCCTCGGCGCCCTCCAGGCGGTCGCGCTCGTCGCTCAGCAGCTCGTGCATGGCGGTGGAGATCAGGGCCGCGAGCGCGATCGCAAGGACCGCCCCTCGCAGTCCGGAGACCGGGTACTGCTCGCCGCCGACGAAGAAGATCGGCCCCGCGTAGACCGCCGTCATGCCGCCGATCATCCAACCGAGCTCGCGCCGGGTGCCGTACATCGCCATCCAGATGCAGGGCAGGAGGGCCAGCAGGCCCACGCCGGCCTGCGCGCCGCCGGCCGAGTGGCGCAGCAGGGCCACGCCGGCCAGGAACAGCAGCCAGTTGGGCACCATGCAGCTGTCGCGGCAGCCGCTCGGTCGACCACCAGGTAGGCGATCCCGAAGCAGTAGAGGTCGAGCAGCGCGGCGAGACCCAGCTGGAACCAGTTGTGCTCGCTGCCGGGCAGGGCCGCGAGAAGCAGCCCGAGTCCGGCCACCGCCCAGAACGGCAGCAGGGCGTCCCTGGCGCGCGGGCGGCTCACGATGTTCTTGATCGGCACCCGCCGAGTCCCCCTTGAGGGTTATGCGCAAAGCTCCCGGCCGTGAGCGATTCCACCGACGTGCTGGTGGCAGGAGCCGGCCCGGCCGGGCTCATGCTCGCCAACTGGCTCACGCGGCTCGGAGTGGACTGCGTGGTGGTGGACCGCAAGGAGGGCCCGACGCGCGAGTCGCGCGCGCTGATCGTGCAGGCGCGGAGCCTCGAGATCTACGACCAGCTGGGCATGGGGGAGGAGATCGACACGGCCGGGCGCCACGTGACCTCGGCCAGCCTCTGGGAGGGGACCGAGCAGGCCGCTCACATCGAGGTGGGCGCCTGGGGCACGGGGCTGACGCCCCATCCGTACATCTTCACCCTCGAGCAGAGCCGCAACGAGGAGCTGATGCTGGCCCACCTGCGAGAGCAGGGGGGAGAGGTGGAGTGGCAGACGGCCCTCGAGAGCTGGGAGGCCGCCGGTGACGGCGTCGTCGCCACGCTCAGCTCCGCCGGGGGAGAGCGTGAGGTCCACGCCCGCTACCTGTGCGCGGCCGACGGCGCCTCGAGCCCGGTGCGCGACGCGCATGGGCGTCTCCTTCGAGGGGAGCACCAACCCGCACCGCTTCTACGTGGCCGACGTGTTCGCGAGCGGCTCGCTGGGGCGAGGGCGACTTCAACATGATGCTCGCCACCGGGACGCTGGCGGTCGTGGTCCCGATGCCGGAGGAGGGCCGCTGGCGCATCATCGGGGTGGTCCCCGAGGAGGCCCTCGACAAGGACGATCCGAGCTTCGAGGACGTGCGGCCGATCCTGCGCGAGAGCTTCGGCGTCGAGGTCAGCGAGGTGCGCTGGTTCGCCAGCTACCACGTGCACCACCGGGTGGCCGGGAGCTTCCGGCGAGGGCCCGGCGTTCCTCCTGGGCGACGCCGGGCACATCCACAGCCCGGTGGGCGGGCCAGGGGATGAACACCGGCCTGTGCGACGCCCACAACCTCGCCTGGAAGCTCGCGATGGTCACGTCGGGCCGCTGCGGCGACGAGCTGCTGGACACCTACGACGCCGAGCGGCGCCCGTTCGCCGAGGGCCTCATCAAGTCCACCGACCGAGCGTTCGGCCTGGCGACCTCGGACAACCCGCTGCTCGCGGCCCTGCGCGGTCGCGTGATCCCGGAGCTGATGCCCCACCTGGCCAGGACCCCGACGGTGGGCCCGCGCTTCTTCGGGCTGATCTCGCAGACCCACGTGGAGTACGACAGCGTCCTGGGGGAGGGCAGGCGCCTGCCCTGGAGCGGCGACAACTTCGAGGCGCTGCACAGCGCCCGTCCCCAGCTGCACTTCTACGGGCAGGCGCCCGAGGACGCCCGGGAGTGGCTGCGGCGCGGCCAGGGCCTGGTCGAGCTCTGCGAGTTCCCCTGGGGCGAGGGTGCGGAGCAGGCGGGCCTGAAGCGCGACGCGGCCTACCTGGTGCGACCCGACGGCTACGTGAGCCTCGAGATGGACCCCTTCGACGCCGAGGAAGCCGACGCGATGCTGCGGGTGGGCTGGTCGCTCAGGAGCTCTGGATGAGGCCGATCATGTGGCCCTCGGGGTCGGCGAGGTGCCCGAGCGTTATGCCGGCGCCCTCGACCTCGTCCGGGCCCATCAGGCGCTTGCCGCCGAGCTCCTCGGCCTTCTGAAGCGCGGCCTCGACGTCGGGCACCGCGACATAGAAGGTCACGTGGCCTTCCATGCCCTCGTAGCCGGCGATGCCGCCGCCGATCCCGGCGTCGTCGGGCCTGGATCGTCCCGTAGTTCATCGGGTTGCTCGCGTCGATGCTCCACCCGAAGAGCTCCGAGTAGTAACTGCGCAGCTTCTCCCCGTCGGTCCCGATCACCTCGAAATGCACAACCGGCGCACCCATGGTTCCTCCTGTTCGACCGTGCCTGGTTGCTAAGTCTTCCCCATGGACCAAACCGGCTCTCTCGCAGTCGAAGCCAACGGCTTGGTCAAGACGTTCGGGGAGACGCGCGCGGTGGACGGGGTGGACCTGGCGGTGCGCCGCGGCTCGGTCTACGGGGTGCTCGGGCCCAACGGCGCGGGCAAGACCACGACGATCCGCATGCTGGCCACGCTGCTGCGCCCCGACGCGGGCAGCGCGCGCGTGCTCGGCCACGACATCGTCGACGACGCCGACGCGGTGCGCGGAGCGGTCAGCCTGACCGGGCAGCTCGCCTCGGTGGACGAGGACCTGACCGGCCGCGAGAACCTCATCCTGATCGGCCGCCTGCTCGGCCTGCCGCGCGCGGACGCCAAGGCCCGCGCGACGGAGCTTCTCGACGCCTTCGGCCTCACCGAGGCCGCGGGCAAGCTGGTCAAGAACTTCTCGGGCGGGATGCGCAGGCGGCTCGACATCGCCGCGAGCATCGTGGTCACGCCGGAGCTGATGTTCCTCGACGAGCCCACGACCGGGCTGGACCCGCGCTCGCGCAACCAGGTCTGGGACATCATCCGCGCGCTGGTGGCGGGCGGCACCACGATCCTGCTCTGCACCCAGTACCTCGAGGAGGCCGACCAGCTGGCCGACGGCATCGCGGTGATCGACCACGGCAAGGTGATCGCGGAGGGCACGCCCGGCCAGCTCAAGGCCTCGGTGGGCAGCGGCGCGCTGCACGTGCGCCTGCTCGACCCCGAGCAGCGCCCGCAGGCCGAGCAGCTGCTCGCCCGCGAGCTGGGCAGCCGTCCACCTGGAGCCCGACCCGGCGGCGCTGTCGGTTCAGTGCGCCGACGCCGACCGCGGCGCCGAGGCGGTGGCCGAGCTGTCGCGCGCCGGCGTCGGGCATCGCCGACTTCTCGCTCGGCCAGCCCAGCCTCGACGAGGTCTTCCTGGCGCTCACCGGCCGCCCGGCCGAGGACCAGGAGGAGAAGGAGGAGGCCGCCGCATGACCACCGCAGCCGAGGCCGCAGCCCCGCAGGCCGACCAGGAAGCCGTCCGCAAGGCGATCGCGTCGACCGCGCGCCCCAAGCGCGCGAGCGCGATGTCGTCGGCGCTCACCTTCGGCTGGCGCGGGATGCTCAAGGTCAAGCACGTGCCCGAGCAGCTGCTGGACGTGACGATCACGCCGGTGATGTTCGTCCTGATGTTCACCTACCTGTTCGGCGGAGCGGTCGCGGGCTCCACCAGCGAGTACCTGGACTACATCCTGCCCGGCATCCTCGTCATGTCGGTGCTGTTCACCACCGTCTACTCCGGCGTCGCGCTGAACACCGACCTGACCAAGGGCGTGGTCGACCGCTTCCGCTCGCTGCCCATCTGGCGGCCGGCGCCGCTGGTGGGCTCGCTGCTGGGCGACAGCGTCCGCTACGTGCTCGCGGGCATCGTGATCATCGTGCTGGGCATGATCCTCGGCTTCCGGCCGGGCGCCGGCCTGCCCGGCGCGGCCGCGGCCCTCGGCCTGGTGGTCGTGTTCGCCTTCGGGCTCTCCTGGGTGTTCACCACGCTCGGCCTGGTGCTGCGCACGCCCAACGCGGTCCTGAACGCCGGCTTCATGGGGATCTTCCCGCTGACGTTCCTGTCCAACGTCTTCGTCGACCCCGAGACGCTGCCCAAGGGCCTCGAGGCGTTCGTCGACGTGAACCCGATCTCGATCCTCGCCACCTGCTCGCGCGGGCTGATGGAGGGCAACGCCGACGGCGGCGACATCACGATCGTGCTGGCGACCGCCCTGGTGCTCACCGCGATCTTCGCTCCGATCACCACCAGGCTGTACCGGACGCGGTAGCTGTCGATTTCCGCCTCTCCCGTTCGTCCAAGGGGCGTTCCCGAACACAGAGGAGACCCGATGAAGTACATGCTGCTGATCCACCAGGGCACCACGCCGGTGCCGGGCACCGACGCCTGGGACGAGCTGTCACAGGAGGAGCAGGGGAAGGTCTACGCCGCCTACAAGGAGCTCAACGAGACGCCCGGCTTCACGCCCGGTGAGCGCATGGACGGTCCCGAGACGGCGACCACCGTGCGGGTGAGCGACGGCGAGACGCTGACCACCGACGGCCCCTTCGCCGAGCTCAAGGAGGCCATCGGGGGCTACGGCTTCCTCGAGGCCGACGACCTCGACGCCGCGCTCGCCGTGGCGGCGAAGATCCCCGCCGCCTCCATGGGCGGCGCCGTCGAGGTGCGCCCCATCGTCGGGTGACCCTCGAGCAGGTCTTCCGCGACGAGTGGGGGCGGGTCCTCGCCACGCTCATCGGCCTCCTCGGCGACTTCGAGCTCGCTGAGGAGGCCGCGCAGGAGGCGTTCGCGGTCGCCGCGGAGCGCTGGCCCCGTGACGGGACGCCGTCCAACCCGCGCAGCTGGCTGATCACCACCGCCCGCAACCGGGCGATCGACCGCGCCCGCCGCGACCGCACGCTGGCCGAGAAGACACGCCTGCTGGAGGTGCCCGAGGCAGTGGAGGACGAGCTGGAGGACGCCGCGTTCCCCGACGAGCGGCTGGAGCTGCTGTTCACCTGCTGCCACCCGGCGCTGGCCACCGAGGCGCAGGTGGCGCTGACCCTGCGCACGCTCGGCGGGCTCACCACGCCGCAGATCGCGGCGGCCTTCCTGGTCCCCGAGCCCACGATGGCCCAGCGCCTGGTGCGGGCCAAGCGCAAGATCAAGGCGGCCGGCATCCCGTTCCGGGTCCCGCCCGGCCACCTGCTGCCCGAGCGGCTGAAGGCGGTGCTGGCGGTCGTGTACCTGATCTTCAACCAGGGCTACGCCGGCGACTCCGAGCTGAACACCGAGGCGCTGCGGCTGGGCCGAGCGCTGTGCGAGCTCATGCCCGACGAGCCCGAGGCGCGCGGGCTGCTGGCGCTGATGCTGCTCCACGATGCCCGCCGCGCGGCTCGCTTCAGCGGCGGGGAGCTCGTGCTGCTCGACGAGCAGGACAGCTCCGCGTGGGACCGCGAGCAGATCGCCGCCGGGCGCGCCGAGCTGGACCGCGCGCTGGCCCTGCGCGGGCGCGGCCCCTACGTGCTCCAGGCCGCGATCGCCTCGCTGCACGCCTCCGAGCCGCGCGACTGGCCTCAGATCGCCGCCCTGTACGGCGAGCTGGCCCGCGCCACCGGCTCGCCGGTGGTGGAGCTGAGCCGCGCGGTGGCCGTCGCCGAGGCCGAGGGCCCGGAGGCGGGCCTGGCCATCGCCGACGCGCTGGAGCTGGGCGACTACCGCTACCTGCACGCCACGCGGGGAGAGCTGCTGCGCCGGCTGGGGCGGACCGAGGAGGCGCGCGCCGCGCTGGAGCGCGCGCTGGAGCTGGCCGAGGACGACGCCGAGCGGCGGCTGCTGGAGCGCCGGCTGAGAGAGTTGCGCTAATCGGGCTGTGTCTTGCCCTCGCCGTAGTCCGGGAGCTGCTGAACCGCCCAACCGTTCCCGTCGGGGTCGCTGAAGAAGATGAACCGTCCCCAGGGGAAGTCCTGGATGTCCGAGGCCTCCAGGCCACGCGCCGACAGCTCCTTGCGGGCGATCTCGATGTCGTCGACGACCACCTGCAGCCCCTCGAGCGAGCCCGGCTCCATCTGCGTGATGCCCTCGCCGATCGAGATCGAGCACGCCGAGCCGGGTGGCGTCAGCTGCACGAACCTCAGGCCGTCCCGGACCGTGACGTCGTTGTCCACGTCGAAGCCGGCGCGCTCGGAGTAGAAGGACTTGGCCCGGTCCACGTCGCTCACGGGGACCGCAACCAATTCCAGCTTGAGGTCCATGCCAGGCAGTCTAAGTCGAGAGGGGCTTCACACCCAAGAGCAGCGCCATCTCCAGAGGTTCCGGCCCAAGCAATGCCTCATAACATCGCTTATGTGAACCTGCGCGAAACAACGCTCAGGGGAGCCGCCACGTCCCCACGTCGGGCGCGTATCCGCTCGAGGGCGTGAAGCGGACGCTCTCGGGGTCCTCGCCTCGCGGCACCGGAACCACGATGCATCCGTCCTCGGTTCGGCCCGGCGCCAGGCGCAGGTCGCCGATCGGCGGACACGCGTCCAGCTCGGCGAAGTCCGCCTCGTAACGACCGCCTTCGGTCACCACGCGCAGGCCGTTCGAGGCGCTGTCGTCGTAGGTGCCGGGACCGAGCGCCTCGAAGCGCATCTGGACGCCCACCCAGCGTGTGCCCCGCTTGGGGTCGCGGAAGTAGCTGCCGCGCGGCACGGGGTCCTTGACGCCGGTCACCGTGACCCGCACCCGCTCGCCGTCCTGGTTGCGCAGGGTCACGGACTCGCCGACCGGGCGCGGCGGCAGGCGATTGCTGGCCGGCTCCTCGTAGTCGGGAGACGTGCGCTCCGTGCGCGGCGGCCGTATCGCGGGCCGCGTCGCCTCGTCGTCGTCGGCGGAGATGGCCACCACCAGCGCCACCGCTCCGCCCGCCATCAGCAGGAGCAGCGCCGCCGCGCCGGCCACCCACGGCCAGACGCGCCGCTTGCGCCGGCCGGCGGCGGCCTGTGAGGCCGCCGAGGTGTGCTCGGTCCACCCGCTGCCGTCCCACCAGCGCTGTCCGCCGGGGGTCCAGGGGTCGTCGTACCAGCCGGGCTGCCAGCTCATCGCCGACATTGATACCGATCGGTGTCGAAGGAGGGGACGCCCACTCGACGCCTCTACATGACCAAGCTCACGCTCGACATCTCCATATCGCTCGACGGCTACGTGGCCGGCCCCGACCCGAGTCCCGAAGAGCCGCTGGGCGCCGGCGGCGAGAAGCTGCACGAGTGGGCCGTCCGCACCCGGTCCTGGCGCGAGCCGCACGGCAAGGAGGGCGGCGAGGAAAACCGGGACGGCGAGGTCCTCGCGGAGGGCAGCGCGAGCCTGGGCGCCTCGATCATGGGCCGCAAGATGTTCGGCGGCGGGCCGGGCCCCTGGGACGAGTCCTGGCGGGGCTGGTGGGGCGAGGAGCCCCCGTTCGACTGGCCCGTGTTCGTCCTCACCCATTACCCGCGCGAGCGGATCGAGTTCCCCAACGGCGCGTCGTTCACGTTCGTCACCGACGGCATCGAGTCGGCCCTCGAGCAGGCGCGGGCGGCGGCGGGCGACAAGGACGTGGGCATCTCGGGCGGCGCCGAGGTGGCCCAGCAGTACCTGGCTGCCGGCCTGCTCGACGAGATCCAGCTCCACGTGGCCCCGGTGCTCCTTGGCGAAGGCACGCCCCTGTTCGACGGCACCGAGGGTGACCTCGAGCCGCTGCGGGTGGTCCACTCCCCCGCCGTGACGCACCTGAAGTACCGCGTCGTGCGCTGAGCTCCAGGGGTGAGGCGCGCCATCCTCAGGGTGGTCGTCAGCCGCGGGCCACCGCGCCAAGATCGGGGCATGAAGCCCCATCTGACAGTCGTGTTCGCCGCGGGCCTTGCGCTCGCGTTCTCCGCTGCGCCCGCCTCTGCGGCCAACATCGACGCGGGCTGCAGCCCGGAGTCGCTCAAGACCGCGATCCGCAGCGCGAACACCGCCGGGGGCCCGGACGTGGTCCGGCTCAGCCGCGGCTGCACCTATGAGCTCGGCAACCCCGACAACGGCTGGTACGGCCCCACCGCCCTGCCGCCCATCGCCAGCGACGTGACGATCGAGGGCAACGGGGCCACGATCACCCGCGCCGCGACGGCCCCGCCCGCGCGGCTGTTCTTCGTCGGCGCGGACCCCTCCGCGGCCGCCACGCAGAACTACGTGAGCCCGGGCGCAGGCAAGCTCACGCTGCGCGACGTCACCCTTCGCGGCGGCATCGCCAAGGGCGGCTCGGCGACCGCGGGCGGCGGCGGCGCCGGGCTGGGTGGCGCGGTCTTCAGCCAGGGCCGGCTGGTGATCGAGAACAGCACCCTGCACGCGAACACCGCTCAGGGCGGCGACGCCGGCGGCACTGTCGGTGGCAACGGCGGCGGCGGCCTGGGGGTCAACTCGAACGGCAGCTCCGGCGGCGGCATGGGCGGTGGGCCCTTCCCAGGCGGCGCTCAGGGCGGCGGTGGCGGCCCCGTCGGCGGCGGCGCCGGCGGTGGAGCGGGCTTCCGGACGGGCGAGAACGGCGCTCCGGGCGGCGGCTCCTCGGGCAGCCCGGGCGGCGGGCCAGCCAACGGCATGGGCGGTGCGGGCGGCGCCACCGTGGCGGCCGGCAACGGCGCCGGCGGCGGCGGAAACGGCAACGGGACCGGATCCCTGGTCGGCGGCAGCGGCGGCGACTTCGGCAAGGGCGGCACCGGCCCCAACTCCGGCGGCGGCGGCGGTGTCGGCGGAGGTGGCGGCTCCACGGGCGGCCCCGGCGCGACCGGTGGCGGCGGCGGCTTCGGCGGAGGCGGCGGCTGGGGCCTCGTGGGCGGCGGAAGCGGCGGCTTCGGCGGAGGCGCGGGCGACACCGGCGCCACTGGCCCGGCTGGTCAGCCCGGCTTCGGCGGCGGAGGCGCGGCGTCGGTCACCCCGGCCCGGGGCGGCGCAGGCGCCGGCATGGGCGGAGCCATGTTCAACATGCAGGGCTCGCTCACCATCCGCAACTCCACGCTGGCGGCCAACACGGCCCGCGGCGGCGAGCAGGGCGGCGCGAACCCCTCGGGCGACGTCGCCAAGGGCTTCGGCGGCGCGGTCTTCAACCTCAACGGCAGCGTGGCGGCCACCGGGTCGACCCTGGCCGGCAACACGGCGGCGCCGAACACCACCGGCGGCGAGGGCACGGCGATCTACAACCTCGGCTACGACGCCAACACCGCGCGTACCGGGCAGGTGACGCTGCGCAACACGATCCTCGGCGAGGGCACCGGCGACGACGCGCTGGTGTCCGACCGCTCGGGCCTCATCACACCCGTCGCCGAACCTCGGCTCGGCCTCCGCGAGCGTCGGCGAGCGCAACATCGTGCGCGGCAACAGCGTGCAGGGCGGCGCCACGGTCAGCGGCACCCCGCTGACCGGCGACCCCCTGCTCGGCCCGCTGGGCAACAACGGCGGCCCCACGGCCACCATGGCGCCGGCCGCCAACAGCCCGGCGATCGACGCCGGCGCGGCGTTCGGCCTGGGCCGCGACCAGCGCGGCCTCGCCCGGCCCTCGGACCTCCCGGGCGTCGCCAACGCCGGCGACGGCTCGGACATCGGCGCCGTCGAGCGCCAGGCGCCGGCCCGCCCGGGGCCGGCGGCGGAACACGGGCACGCAGCCGGCCTTCGGCTCGCGCACCCGCGTGACCATCGCCCTGGCGGCGCGCCGCATCCGCTCGCGTGGGCCCGTGCCGGTGCGCATCGCGAACGGCAACGCCTTCCGGGTCAGCGGCCGCCTGGCCGGCCAGACCACCGCGCGCTACCGCACCCGCCGCGGCCGCCCGCGGAGGTTCGTGAAGCTGCCCTCGTCGCGCGCCTTCAGCGTCGAGGCCGGCAAGCGGCGCACGGTGCGGCTGCGGCTGCCTCGCTACCTGCGCCGGGTGCTCGCCCGCCGCGGCCGCGTGTCGCTGCGACTGGCGCTGCGCGTCCAGGACCCGGCGGGCAACAAGCGGACGGTGCGCAAGCGCGTCGGGCCGCGCTTGCGCCGGGCCTCACGGCGCTAGGAGAGCAGCTGCTCCAGGCGGCGCAGGCGCTCGTCCCACTCGCCGCCCACCTGCGCCAGCCAGGAGGCGGCCTCGCCCAGCGGCTCGGGCTCGAGCTCGTAGACGATCTCGCGGCCGTGGCGGGCCGAGCGGACCAGCTCCGCGCGCTCCAGGGCCGCGAGGTGCTTGGACACCGCCTGGCGGCTCATCGGCAGCTCGGCGGCCAGCGCGGTGGCCGTGGCCCCCGGGCCCCCGGCCAGCGTCTGGACCAGCTGGCGCCGCGTGCCGTCGGCCAGCGCGGCGAACACCGGCCCGACCGGGTCGGTCACGCCAGGGCGAGCGCGCTCGCCGAGGCGAGGGCGCTCAGGCGCGGCCCCCAGTCGCCCACGGGGAGCATGGCGGTCTCGACCACCCGCACCCGGGTGCCGTCGGACACCGCTTCGACCGTGAGCTCCACGTGGCTCTCCCCCAGGCCGTCGCGCTCCCAGCGGTAGGTCAGCCGCCGGCCCTCGTCGACCTCGTCCGGCTCCACGTCGTGCTCGAGCCAGTCGCGGCGCAGGCTGTCGTCGCTCAGCACCCGCCACACGTCCTCGGGCTCGGCTGCCACAGTGATCTCTCGCTCTATCCTTCTCATGTGCAACCGTATAGTTGCACATCGAGCGAACCGATTGGAGAAAGCCCGCATGCCCCTGGTACCCACCGTCGTCGAGCAGAGCGCCCGTGGCGAGCGCTCCTACGACATCTACTCCCGGCTGTTGGGCGAGCGCATCGTCTTCCTGGGTCAGCAGGTCGACGACCAGATCGCGAACCTGATCGTGGCCCAGCTGCTGCACCTGCAGGCCGAGGATCCCGACAAGGACATCTCGCTCTACATCAACTCGCCCGGCGGCGACGTCTACTCGGGCCTCGCGATCTACGACACGATGCAGTACATCAAGCCCGACGTTCAGACCATCTGCTTCGGCGTGGCGATGTCGATGGGCTCACTGCTGCTGGTCGGCGGCGCCAAGGGCAAGCGCATGTCGCTGCCCAACGCGCGCATCCTCATCCACCAGCCCTCAGCCGGCTTCCAGGGCCAGGCCGCCGACATCGAGATCCACGCCCGCGAGATCATCAACATGCGCGAGCGGATCGACGGGATCTACGCCGAGCACACCGGCAAGCCGGTGGAGGAAGTGCACGAGGACATGGAGCGCGACCGCTTCTTCACGCCCGACCAGGCGCACGAGTACGGCCTGATCGACCGGGTCATCGAGACCACGGAGTTCAGCCGGGAGAAGCCCGGCTTCCAGAACGGCGGTCAGTCCTCTTCGTAGAGCGCCTCGAAGCGGTCGCGGTGGTTGTCGTACACCGCGTTCCGCTTCACCTTCATGGTCGGCGTGATCTCGCCTTCGTCCTGTGAGAGGTCGTGCTCGAGGATCGTGAACTTCTTGACCTGCTCGATCTTGGCGAAGTTCCCGTTGGCCTCCTCGATGGCCTTCCAGATCTCCTCGCGCACCTCGTCGGACTGAGCCATCGTCTCCGGGTCGTCGTCGACGCCGGCGCGTGAGGCCAGCTCCGAGCGCTCGTCCTCGTCGATGGTGATCAGCGCGACGAGGTAGTTCTTCTCGTCGCCGTAGACCACGGCCTGCGAGATCCAGCGGTTGTCGGAGATCTCGTTCTCGATGCGCGCGGCCGGGATGTTCTTGCCGCTCGAGGTCACGACGATGTCCTTCGTGCGCCCGCTGATGGTCAGGAAGCCGTCGTCGTCGATCGAGCCGACGTCGCCCGAGGAGAACCAGCCGTCGGAGTCCAGGTCCTCCTCGGTCGCCTCCTCGTTGTTGTAGTAGCCCTTGAAGACGTTCGGGCCCCGGATCAGGACCTCTCCGCCGGGGTCCTCGCCTTCCTCCCCGGAGTCCTCCTCGGGCTCGGCGATCTTCAGCTCCACGCCCGGCAGCGCCTTGCCCTGCGTGCCGAACTTGAAGTCGTCGGGCAGGTTGACGGTCGCGCCGCCCGAGGTCTCTGTCAGCCCGTAGCCCTCCAGCACCAGAACGCCGCAGGCGTCGAAGAACTCGAGCATCTCCTTGGCCACCGGGGCTGCTCCGGTCAGCGCGAGCTCAAGACGGCCGCCGAACAGGTCGCGCACCGTGGAGAAGATCTGCTTGTCCGCCAGCTGGTACTCGGCCTTGAGCACGGGTCCGGGGCTCTCCCCCTTGCGCTCGAGCTGGCGCACCTCGCGCCCCACCTCGACCGCCTTGGAGAAGATCTTGCCCTTGACGCCACCCTCGGCCTTGGCGGCGGCCTCGTTGTAGATCTTCTCGAAGATCCGCGGCACCGCCGCCAGATGGGTCGGCTGGATCTCCTTGAGGTCCTCCAGCAGCTTGTCCTTGTCGCGCTGCCAGAACGCCAGCGTGGCGCCCGTGTGCAGGGCGGCGAGCTCGATCAGCCGCGTGAGCACGTGCGAGAGCGGCAGGAAGGCGTAGAAGACGGCGTCCTCGCCGATGTCGACCACCTCGTCGAGCATCTCCAGGCCGGCCCGGAAGTTCCCGTGGGTGAGCATGCAGCCCTTGGGCGCGCCGGTGGTGCCGGACGTGTAGACGAGCGTGAAGAGGTCGTCCGCTCCGAGCTCCTCGACGCGGGAGTCGAGGTCGGAGTCGTCGACCCCCTCCCCCTTCTCGACCAGCTCGTCAAGGGTGATCGCGTCGTCGTGGGAGCCCTCGAACAGGACGAGGTGCTCCACGTCGGCGCCGCCCTCCTTGACCGTGTCGAGCAGCTCCTCGTTCTCGACGAAGCAGAGCTTGGACTCCGAGTCCTCGAGCACGTGCCGGGCCTCCTCGGCCGAGCCCGTGTGGTAGATCGTCGCCACCACCGCGCCGGCGCAGGCGGCCCCCATGTCGGCCTCCACCCACTCGTGGCGGGTGTCGGCGAAGATCGCCACCGCGTCGCCCTTCTCCAGGCCCAGCGCGATCAGCCCCTTGGCCACCGCGCGGGCGCGCTCGGCGAGATCGGAGTAGGAGGACTCGACCCAGCTGTCGCCGTCCTTCCACTTCAGGGCCGCTCCGTCGCCGTAGCTCTCGGCACCGCCGAGCACCAGGTCGGCCATCGTGCCCGTCGTCTCTTGGGTGCTCATCCGAAGAGTGGGAAGCGGCGTCGGCGGGCGAGCTCGTCCATGCCGCGTTGGATGCTCTTCTGGACCTCGTCGTACTTGCGGTCGACGTAGTCGTCGTCCTTGGCCTTGGCCGGGTCCTTCGAGAGCTTGACGGGCTCCTGGAAGGAGGTGCGGATCTTCGTGGGCAGCGGGATCTCCGGCAGCGCGGCGGGTGCGATGCCCCACGGCGCGCTTACCGCGAACGGGAACACCTTGAGGCGGGCGATCTTGTCCAGCTGCAGTGCCTTGGCCAGGCGCCGGCCGCTGAAGAGGACCGGCATCGAGTCAGGGCCGCCCACGGTGGCGATGGGGACGATCGGGACGCCGGAGTTGATGGCGAGCTTGATGAAGCCGGTGCGCCCCGCGAGCACCGCCTGGTCGCGCTTGGTCCAGGGCCGCAGCGAGTCGACCTCGCCGCCGGGCCAGAGGGCCACGTCGCGGCCGGCGGCCAGCGCCGCGGTCATGCTGTCGGGGGCCGCGGGCAGCACGCCCATCTTGCGGAAGTAGGACCCGATACCCGGGGCGGCCATGAGGACGTCGTGTGCGGTTCCGTGCAGCGGGCGCTCCTCGCCGAAGTGGCGCCACCACTGGATGCCGACCGTCCAGGCGTCCCAGACGAACGGCGCGCCGGAGTGGATGCCCACCAGGAGCGCGGGCGGCTCGGGAATGCGCTCCCAGCCCTCCACCTCCTGGCGGAAGTAGAAGTCCATGAGCGGGTTCCAGAAGTACTTCTGCTTGTGCATGAAGCCGTGGTCGAACCCCTCGAGGTCCCACTGGCCCGCGCGGTCGGCGATCCAGCCTGCCGCGCCGTCGGCCTGCTCCCTGCGCTCGTCGGTCTTCTTGCGCGCCCGCTCAGCGGCCTGCTCGGCCTGCGAGCGGTGCCCGTTGCTGCTGCCCTGCTTCTTGGACTGCTTCGTCTTAGCCATGACCCTCCCACTGAGGGTCTACCCGCCAAAGGGTGGCTCTACGCCCGGCTTGGCTGCACTTCGAGCGCGCCGGACATGACGCCGAACCCGGTGACGAAGATCTCCATCATCTCCTCGAGCATCGCGTCGTCGACCGACTCGGGGTCCAGCGTGTGCCACATCTTCCACCCGTCGGCCATGGCGATGACCATCAGCACCATCCGGTCCAGCGAGACCACCGGCTCGAGGCCGAGGTCCTCCAGGCGCCGCCGGAAGATGGCCTCCATGCGGCTGCGCAGCGTGGCGAAGCGCGTGAGCAGCTCGTCGCGGAAGGCGTCGCTGCGCATGGCCTGCGCGGCGAACTCGACGCTCAGGCGCGACTTCTCGGGATCCGAGCGCATGGCCTCGGCGAAGTGGGCGGCCGAGTGGCGGGCCTGCTCCGGGGGCGACTCGTCCGTGGCGAAGGCGTGCTCGGTCTCGGCGATGCGCTCCGAGAAGCTCTCGTCGAGCATCGCCAGGAACAGCTCCTCCTTGCTCTTGAAGTTCGCGTAGAAGGCGCCCTTGGTGTAGCCGGCGTCCTCGGCGACCTCGTCGATCGAGGCGCCCGACAGCCCGCGGCGGGCGAACACCCGCGCGGCGGACTTCATGAGGCACGAGCGCGTCTGCTCCTGCTTCTGCTTGCGCGTCAGGCGCGGCATCAGGCGGCCACCACCTGCGCGCCGGCGCTGGGGGTCAGCGTGATCGCCCGGCGGCGGATGCGCTCGGGCTCGGGCTGGGCCGGCTCCAGTGTGAGCTGGGTGGCCACGGCCTGCAGCACTGTCTTCATCTCGAACATCGCGAAGCTCGCGCCCAGGCAGCGCCGCACGCCGCCGCCGAACGGGATCCAGGTGTAGGTGCCGGCGGGCTGCTCCAGGAAGCGCTCGGGACGGAAGCGGTTGGGCTCGGGGTAGATGTCCTCGCGCCGGTGCATGAGCAGGATGCAGGGCGTCACGCGCGCGCCCTGGGGCAGCAGGTAGCCGCCGAACTCCATCGGCTCCTGCAGCTCGCGCACCACGAGGGGGATGACCGGGCGCAGCCGCAGCGTCTCCTTGATCACCGCGTCGGCGTACTCGTCCTCGCCGGCCTCGGCCTCCTCGGCCAGGCGGCGCAGCTTCTCGGGATGCCGCACCAGCCGCTCGATCGCCCAGGCCAGCGCGGTGGCGGTGGTCTCGTGGCCGGCCACCAGCAGGGTCATCAGCTCGTCGCGCAGCTCCTGGTCGCTCATCGGCGAGCCGTCCTCGTGGGAGGCGCCGAGCAGCATCGAGAGGATGTCGTCGCGCTCGTCGAGGTCGGCCGAGCCGCGGCGGTCGCGGATCTCGTCCAGCAGCACCTCGTTGACCGGGTCGAGCTGGCGCTGGAAGAAGCGCATGCGGTCCAGGCGGTCGGGGCCCAGCGCGGCCACGGCCAGGAAGGTCTTCATGTCGGTCGAGAGCTCGAGCGTCTCGCGCAGGCGCGAGCGCATCCGCTCCAGGCGCTCCTCGCCGCGCACGCCGAAGACCGCGCGGATGATCACCTCGAGCGTCACGGCCTGCATCCGCGGCCAGAGCGCGAACGGCTCGCGGCGCGGCCAGGACTCCAGCTCCTGCTGGGCTACCTGCTTCATGAGGCTCTCGTAGCCGCGCATGCGCTTGCCGTGGAAGGGCGGCAGCAGGAGCTTGCGCTGGGCCATGTGGCGCTCCTCGTCGAGGAGCAGCACCGAGTGGTGGCCCAGCAGCGGCAGCAGCACGCGGTTCGCCGCGCCGGCGTGCAGCAGGCGCGGATCCCCCTTGAACACCTTCTCGACGTCCTCGGGGTCGGTGAGCATCACCCAGTTGCCCTCCTGGGCGATCTTCACGCTGAAGGTGTCGCCGTGGCGCTTGCGCGCCTTGGCCAGGAACGGGCCGGGCCGGGTCACCCAGCCGAGCGTCTGGGCCGCGCGCGGCAGGCGCGGGCCGGGCGGAAGGGCAGGCGTGGCGTTCACAGGGCCTCCTTCATGTGGGGCGACGGGCACAGCAGGCGCGTCATCTGCTCGCGCCAGGCGCGCGGCGCGCGCGGCTCGGGCTCGGCGATCAGCCTCGCGGCCACCGGCTCGTCCAGGTTCTTCAGCCAGTGCAGGCGGTGGTCCCCCACCTCGAGCTTGCGCAGCCGGCCGGCCCTCTCGCGCGTGGTCTCGCTGACCAGCACCTCTCCCCCGCCCGCGGCTGCGCACAGCCGGGCGGCCACGTTGACCGTGGTGCCGTACCAGTCGCCGCCTCGCTCCACGGCCGGGCCGGTGTGCATGCCCACCCGGACCGGTACGCGGTCGTTCTGCTCGGCGACGATTGCCAGGCCGAGGCGCACCGCGCGGTTCGGCTCGGGCGAGCGCAGCATGAGGCCGTCGCCCAGACGCTTGACCACCTCCGCCCCGTGGTCGCCGGCCAATGGCTCGACGCACTGGACGAACTCCAGGGCCACGTCGGCGGCCCGATCGTCACCTTCGCTGGCCGCCAGCGCGGTGAATCCGACGAGGTCGGTGAAGAGGAAAGTGTGGGTGCTGCCCGCCACTTAGATACCGGACGGTATCGGAATACCCGAAGGTACGCAAGGTGCTGTCCTCGCTTTCGTAATACTCCTGTGCATGGAGCGAGGAACGGGCGATCGCCCGGCGCCAGAGGACCAGCCGACACAATCCGTGCCAGCGCAGCGGCCCCCCCAGCGGAAGCCGCAGCCCCAGCGCCCGCAAGGGCCGCCACGCCAGCGCCAGCGGGCGCCGCGCGGGCGCTTCGGGGTCGAGCAGGCGCGCAACCCGGAGTTCCAGATGGTCTTCCGCGGCTACGAGCGCGAGGCCGTGGACCGCTACGTCGCGTCGGTCATCGAGCTGATCACCGAGCTCGAGGCCACCCAGACCCGGGAGGGCACCGTGCAGCGCGCGCTTGGAGGAGGTCGGCGAGCAGACGAGCCGCATCCTCCAGCAGGCCCACGAGTCCGCCGAGGAGATCTCCTCGCACTCGCGCGCGCAGGCCGAGGGCCGGTTGGCCCGGGCCGAGCGCGAGGCCGAGCAGATGGTCGCCGAGGCCGAGGCCGAGGCGTCGCGCATCCGGACCGACACCCGCGGGGTCTGGCAGCAGCGCGGCCGGCTGATCGAGGAGCTGCGCCGCTTCTCCGACGAGGTCCTCACCGTCGCCGACGACGCTCTGGAGCGCATGGAGCCGCCCGAGGAGGGCAAGACCGGCCGCTCAGAGCGGCCCGACACCGGCGAGCCCACCGCGGAGACACTCGAAACCGAGACCGGCGCTGAGCCGGCCGGCGTGGCCGAGAACGGTGACGAGGAGTCCTCGGCGAGCCCGCCCCAGCGCAAGAACATCGGCCCGATCGGTGATCCGCTCGACATACCTCCCGAGAATCTCCTCCGAGACGGACACCGACGACCAGCCCGCCGTGCGGCGAGTCGGGCCAGAGCGCCGCCAGGGCTGACGGAACCCGGGCCCCCCAGGGGGCCTCGACAACGGAGGTACGGAGATGTCAGACCGAAAGGCAGATGCCCGCTGGACGGGCGACCTCAAGGGCGGCGAGGGCACGCTGAGCCTCGGTAGCGGCGCCTACGAGGGCAAGTACAACTTCCGCTCGCGCTTCGAGGACGGCGAGGGCGGCACCAATCCCGAGGAGCTGGTCGCGGCCGCTCATGCGGGCTGCTTCTCGATGCAGGTGGCCAACGAGCTCGACCAGGCCGGCCACACCGTGGACTCCGTCGAGACCACCGCCAGCGTGACCCTGCGCCAGCAGGACGGGCTGCCGACCATCACAAGGATCCACCTGGACACGAAGGTGACCGCCCCCGGCCTCGACGACGAGGAGTTCCAGCCCGTCGCCGAGGAGGCGAGGGCGAACTGCATCATCTCCCGGGCGCTCGCCGGACCGGAGATCACCCTCGACGCGGAGCTCGCCTCGGGGTGAGTCGCGAGCGCACGCCGGTACGCCTCGGCCACCAGGCCGAGAACAGCATCGCGCCTGCGCTCTTCGCCCTCGTCGAGCGCGGCGCGGCGCGCTCCCCCGCAGCGGCCCACGAGCTGCGCGGGCGGGTCGAGCTGCGCTTCGACGAGGGCTACCCGCCGGTCAGCGTGGCCCCCGACAGCGAGGGATGGCTGGTGGTCGAGGATGTCCACGACGACTCGCCGCATCCCGAGCTGGTGGTCACCGGCCCGCTGCCCACGGTGCTCCAGCTGGCCACCGTTCCGCGCGCCGCCGGGCTGCCCAGCTTCCGGGATCGGAGGGGCCGCGCGGCGCTGGCCACGATCGCCCGCGGAGGGGTCCGATTGGAGGGCTCGAAGCTGCTGGGACGCCGCCTTCTGGCCCTGATCGAGCTCTAGACTGACCGCCGATGGCCAAGCAGAAGCAGAAGCAGGTCAAGATGCAGATGCAGGTCGGTGCGCTTGCGGCCATCCCCTCGCTGGAGTCGCGCTACCGACGAGCAGCTCGAGAGCGAGTCCAAGCACCGCGTGGCGGCCAAGGCGATCCTCGGCGCCCGCGCCGCTGAGCGCTACGACGTTCCCGCCGCGAAGGCCTACTTCAACCAGGCGATGGCCGGCGTGCACCCGCAGGAGCGCCCCGCCCTGCGGCAGATGATGAAGGCCTCGCTCGCGCTCGCCGAGCGCCGTCCCGACGAGCTCCGGGACGCCATGCAGAAGATGGGCCAGGAGGCGCCCTCCAGCCGCCAGCTGTTCCTTCTGCGGGCCATGGGGCTCATCGCGCCGCCCGCGGGCGCCGGGCTCGCCGCCCGCGTGCGCGGGATCCTGCTGCTGATCGTCCTCGTCGTGGTCGTGCTGGCGCTCGGCTACGGGATCGCCCTGCTGATCGGGCTGCCCTTCGGCGGCTTCAACGCCGGCATCACCGCGCTCATCGGCGTGCTCGTCGTCGGCATCGCCATCGGCGTGCTGGTCCTCTTCGGGCGCAGACGCCAGGCCAAGGCCAAGGCCGACCGCTCGGCCCAGGCGGCCGAGCTGGCCGCCCAGCAGAAGCGGCGCTAGCGCTCTAGAGCACGGCCGCCAGGCGGCGGCGGTGCGTGCGCGCGAGCTCGCTGTCGGGTCCGAGCTCGGTGAAGATCGCGACCATTACGCGGCGCAGCCGGTCGCGCCGCTCCTGGTCGTCCTCGGCGGCGATCTCCTCCTGCAGCAGCTCCAGCGCGCGCTCGTGGTCGCCCTCGTCCCAGGCGGCGAACGCCTCCTCGGGCCCGTCGAGCTCGGCGCGGGCGGCAAGGCCCTCGCCCTCGAAGTCCCCGGCGATGCCCTGGAGCACCTCGCGGGCCTCCTCGCCCTCGCCGCGGCGAAGGAGGATCCGGCCCAGATCGCGGCGGGCCGCGACGTGCCGGGGGTCGAGCTGCAGCGCCCGTCCGCAGCGACTCCTCGTCGCCCGACCGCGCCAGCTCGTCTGCCTCCGAGGGCACCAGCGCGTCGAAGAAGCGCTCGACATCGGCGGGCGGGATCGCGCCGGTGAACTCGGCGGCCACCTCGCCGTCCTTGAAGGCCTTCACCGCAGGTATGCCCTGGATGCGGAAGCGCTGAGCCAGGGCCTGGTTGGCGTCGGTGTCCACCTTGGCGAGCTCGACCTTGCCCGGGCGGGCGTTCGCGGCCCGCTCGAGGGCCGGCGTCAGCTGGCGGCAGGGCCCGCACCACTCGGCCCAGAAGTCGACGACGACGGGCAGCTGCTTCGAGCGCTCTACGACCTGCGAGGCGAAGCCGGCCTCGTCGACGTCGTGGATAACGGCGGTTGAGGCGTCCACCCCATTGACGCTATCGCGCTCGCTTGCGCTTCTTCTTCTTGCTCTCGCGCTGCGCGTTCGCCTCGGTCACGCTGGTGCGCTCGATGACCACGGGCTGGGTCGGCGTGCCCGCCTCGCCGCTGTTGGGGTCCCCCAGTCGCGCGATGCGCTCGACGGTGTCCATGCCGTCGGTGACCTTGCCCAGCAGGGCGTACTCCGCGGGCAGGCCGGCGTCGGCCCCCGTGACCACGTAGAACTGGCTTCCGGCCGTGCCGGCTGGCTCTTCCTGGGTCTTGGCCATCGCCACCACGCCCGCGCGTGTAACGGGCGTCGGGGGGCGGGACGTCGCGCGTGCTGTAGCCGGGTCCGCCCGTGCCGCTGCCCGTGGGGTCGCCGCCCTGGATCACGAAGCCGGGCACGATGCGGTGGAAGACCGTGTTGTCGAAGAAGCCGTCGCGCGCGAGCGCCACGAACGACGCCGACGCCTGCGGTGCCCCCTTCGGGTCGAGGCCGATGGTGAAGTCACCGCAGCTGGTCTGCAGCTTGACCGTGTAGCTCTTCCCCGAGGCGAGCGGGCCCGAGGGGCGCTGTTCCTTGCCGTCGGGCTTGGCCTTCGGCTGCTTGACGTCCTTGCAGCCACCGCGGGTGGTCGTCGCCTGTGTGGTGTCGCCGCCCTGGGAGGTCTTCGTCTCCTCGTCGGCGCCGCAGCCGGTGGCCACGAGCAGGCAGAGGAGTGTGAGGGCGGGCCAGCGCACGGTCGCGCAGGGTACCTACCGGTCTACTGTCAGGAGCCGTGTCCCTCTCACCGCTGCTTTCTCGCTATGAGCAGGTGATCCTTGACCTGGACGGCTGCGTGTGGACCGGCGGCGAGCCGATCGAGGGCTCGATCGAGGCGATCGAGGCGCTGCGCTCCGCCGGCCTGCGGGTGGCGTTCGCCACCAACAACTCGCGCGAGACCACCGAGGACTACGTGGCCCAGCTCTGGCGCGCCGGTGTGCAGGCCTCCCTGGCCGACGTGGTGACCTCGGGCGGAGCGATGCAGCACCTGCTGGCCGAGACGCGCACGGGCCGCACAGCGTTCGTGATCGGCACGGAGGCGATGCACCGCCACGTCGAAGAGGCCGGGCTGAAAGTGATGAACGGCACCGACCTGGCCTCGCGGGCCGAGGTCGTCGTGGTGGCCGCCACCGAGCAGTTCACCTACGACGACCTGCGCAGCGCGGCCTTGGCCGTTCAGCGCGGCGCAGAGCTGCTGGCGACCGCTCGCGACCCGACCCATCCCATGCCCGACGGCCTCTGGCCGGGCACCGGCTCCCTGCTGGCCGCGGTGGAGACCGCGACGGGAGCGACCGCCGAGCTGGTGGGCAAGCCCGAGCCGCAGCTGTTCCTGACCGCCATCGACCGCATGGGCGACGGGCAGCACGCTGGTGGTAGGCGACCGCCTCGACAGCGACGTGGCCGCTGCGGCGGCCGCCGGCCTGGACGCCGCCCTGGTGCTGAGCGGCGGGACGTCGCGAACCCAGGCCGAGGCCGCCGCGCGCGACGCCGACTCCCCTCAGCCGGTCGAGGTGGCCGACGATCTCGCCTCGCTGGTCAACGGCGCCGTCCGCTGATGGCCAAGAAGACCCACCACAAGCACTCGTCCTCGAAGGGCTACCGCAAGCTGCTCGACTCGCTGGCCGCCCTGGAAGGGGTGCACCGGGTCGCGACCGGCCGGGTGAAGCCGCGGATGGGGTCCGGGCGGCCGGTTGCGCCGATCTCCAAGGTGCGGCCGACCGAGTCGGGGTTGTCGATCACGATCAACACGGATGGGGCGATCATCGATGCCTACGTTGTGACGGATCGGCCTGACGAGGTGGCTGCTGCGATGGCAGATCGGGGTTGGACCAAGGACTGACTTTGTCCCGGCCGCCCGGCCGCGGGTCCTGTCTCCGGAATGTTCCTTGCACTCGCGCCCTTCGGGCGCGGGCAAGTTGCTTCCGTCGCCACCCGCGGGTGGAGCGCCCTTCCCCTACGAAAAAGCCCTCCGCGGCCGGAGGGCTTTTCGGGGGATGTGCGGGGTTCGCGCGCGCGGCGCTCGCCGGCCCTCAGTAGATGATCGCGCAGCCGGCCTCCGTCGCCATGTCCTCGACGTTCTGCATCGCCTCGGCGTTCAGGACTGCGCCTTCCCCGTCGCCTTCCCTCATGTCCTCCTTGAGGTCGAGCGAGATCGCGAAGAGGCGGCTCTCGAACCCTTGGCAGGTCTCTTCGTCGGCCGGGCCGTCGCCGGTCGGGAACACCTCCAGCTCCGCGACACTGCCCGGGGGTTGGACCTGCTCGAACGTGGGCACGTCGCCGTAGCTCTTGGCCGCCATGCGGCCGTCGGCGGTCCCTGCGCCTATGCCGGCGACTGCGAGGGTGGCCGCAAGGGCGGCGAGGGCGATACGGGGCTTGAGGCTGGGCATCTGGGGTCTCCTCCGGTGGTTGCCTTGCCCGATAGATGGTCGGTCGCACAGGCCGCCCCCAGAAGGCACCTTCAGGGTGAAGCGCCCACCACCTCGACCCCCAGCAGCGCGCAGGCCTCCGGCGTCACCGTCAGGCCGGCGTCCTCGGCGCGGCGCAGGCCCTCGGTGGGGTCGACGCCCCGGGCGTGGTGCAGGTGGGCAGCCCCCAGGGCGGCCACGAAGTCCGTGTGGCGGTTGCCATGGACAGCGATCGGCCCCCGCCCGGCGCAGCTCACGCTTGAGGAAGGGCAGTAGTTCGTCAAGGGCCGCCGAGCCGCGGTCGGTTGACACCACCGGCACGTGGTGCCAGTCCAGGCCGGCCGCTTCGTAGGCCGCCAGGTTGTGGCGAGTGGTCATGCAGGAGACGACCAGCCGCACGCCCGAGTCCCGCATCCAGGCGATCTCGGCCTCGCGGCGCTCGGGCCGGTGGCTGCGCCCTCCCCCACCGGGCCGTTCGAGGAGCAGGAGCTTGCGGGGCCGGGCCCACCAGGTTCGCTTGGGTTCCATGCCGCGCTAAGGGGCGGCAGCGGGAAACTCGCCCCTAGGGCAGCCGGGCGGCCCGCATGTCCACTCGCGAGCCGCGGAACGGGATTCCCTCCGCCTCCAGGAGCCGCCGCTGGCGCGAGCCCTTGGCCAGCGACCCGTCGGCCCTCACGATGCGGTGCCAGGGCACCGAGGGGTCGTCGCAGCCGAACAGCACGGTCCCCGCGAAGCGCGGCGCCCCCGGCGAGACGTCGCCGTAGCTGCGCACGAAGCCGGGCGGAGTCGCACGCACGCGCTCCAGCACGAGGTCCGCTCGTCGGCTCACCGACATAGACTCTCGCCGGTGTGCAGGATCTTCGGCTGCGTGGCGGCCGAGCCGGTGTCGCTGCGCCACGAGCTCCTCGAGGCGCCGAACCCGCTCATCCGCCAGTCAGAACACCACGACTCGGGCTGGGGCATGGCCGTCCACGAGCGCGCGGACGGCTCCGAGCCCCAGCTCATCCGCATACCCGAGGCGGCTCACGCCGGGGAGGACTTCGCGCGCGCGACCGAGACCACGGGGCGCCTGTTCAACGTGCACGTGCGCCGCGCGACCGTGGGCGGCCTGACGCCCGAGAACACCCACCCGTTCACGCTCGGGAGCTACTCGTTCGGCCACAACGGGACGGTGATCGACTACCCGCGGCTCGGCGCGGAGGGCGTGCAGGGCCAGACCGACTCCGAGCACCTGTTTCGGTACCTGATGATGCACTTCGAGGGGCGCGATCCGATCGGCTCGCTGCGCGGGATGGTGGCCGCGGCGGTCGATGCGTCGGTCTTCTCGGCGCTCAACTTCCTCTTCTGCGACGGCTATCGCCTCTACGCATACCGCTTCGGCCTGTTCGACCTCTTCTGGCTGTCGAGGCCCGGCCAGCTCGTGGTCTCCTCGGAGCAGACCGACGAGGACGAGACCTGGCACACCGTCGAGCAGGACGTGCTCCTGGTGCTCGAGCCGGGCAGGCCCGAGCCGCACGCGGAGCGTCTGCTGGGGGACGAGATCGTAGACCGGGCCCGCCTGGACCCCCTCAACCAGGGCGCCGAGCTGACCGGCGAGGACCGCGGGCGCTTCGCCGCCGAGCGCGCCCAGCGCATTGCCGCCGGCGGCTGAGTTCGTCTTCGGCTACGGATCGCTGGCGGCGGACCCCCGAGGAAAGCCCGCTCGGCTCCGGCGCCACCGGCGTACGTGGGGTGTCGCCATGGACAACAGCGAGGACGTGCCGGGGTACAAGCACTACGAGACCCCGGGGGGCGAGCGCCCGGCGGTACGGGTCTGCTTCCTCGACCTCGAGCCCGACCCGGACACGACCGTGACCGGCGTGCTGTTGCCGCTTGGGAGGTCCGACGAGCTCGACGCCCGCGAGCGCAACTACGTTCGTGAGGACGTGACCGACCTGATCGAGGGAGCCGAGGGACGCGTGTGGGCCTACTTCGGCTCGCCCGAGGGCCGCAGGCGCCGGCGCGAGGGCACGGCGGTGGTCTGCCGGGCCTACCTGGCGGACGTGGAACGTGCACTCGGGCGCAGCATCCCGACGGAGGGGCTGCCCGTTTGGGACCTGACACGGGTGGATCACCCGTGAGCTTCCACCTGCTGGTCAATCCCGCCGCGGCCAACGGTCGCGCCCTGCGGCGCCTGCCGGCGATCACCGACGAGCTGCGCCGTCTCGGGGTGGACCCCGTCGTGATCCAGACCCGCTCGCTCGAGCACGCGCGCGAGGAGGCCGAGGCGGTGGGCCGCGAGGGCGGCACGCTGGGCGCCATCGGCGGCGACGGCTTCGTGCGGCCGCTGGCCGGGGCCTTGCGCAACTCCGAGGCGCGCCTGGCCGTCCTCCCCGGGGGCCGCGGCAACGACTTCGCCCGTGCGCTGGGCATCCCCCGCGATCCCGCCGGGGCCGCCCGCGTGGCCGTGGAGGGCAAAGAGCGCATGGTGGACGTGGGCTTCGTCGGCGATGAGCCGTTCCTTGGCATCGCCAGCTACGGGATCGACTCCAACGTGCAGCATTACGCCAACAGCACGAAGGTCGTGCGCGGCGGCCTCGTGTACCTGTATGGCGTCCTTCACGCGCTGAGGAAGTGGCAGGGCGCGAGCTTCAGCGTGGTGGTCGACGGCGAACGTCACGCCTACGAGGGCTACGCCGCCGCGGTGGCCAACACCGGCGTGTTCGGCGGCGGCATGGAGCTGCTGCCGATGGCCGACGTGGACGACGGGCAGCTCGACGTGCTGCTCACGAAGGCCCACTCGAAGTGGCGCTACGCGCGTGGCCTCACGCAGGTGTTCAGCGGCAGGCACCTGGACCCTCGCTACACGGAGGTCATGCGGGCCACGGAGGTGCGGGTCGACTCCGCACCCCCCTACGACGTCTTCGCCGACGGCGACCCGATCGGGCGCACGCCCACGACGGTCACCGTCGAGCCGCGCTGCCTGCGCGTGCTGGTGCCGGAATGAGGCTGCGGTTCGGCCGGCTGCTGGCCCGGCTGGCGCGCGGGTTGAGCCGCATAGTCGGCCGCACCGGCGGCACCACGGTGCCCGGGCGCGTCCTGCTACGCGCGGATCCCGAGGCGCTGGCCGGCCTCTCGGGGCGGCTCGACGAGGGCTCCGTGCTCGTGTCCGCCACCAACGGCAAGACCACCACCTCGGCGATGCTGTCCGCCTGCCTGGCCGGGGAGGACCGCCCCGTGGTGCACAACCGGGCCGGGTCCAACATGGCCTGGGGCGTGGCGACCGCGCTGCTCGATGCCGACCGGGGCAGCAGCCAGCTGGGGCTGTTCGAGGTCGACGAGGCGTGGCTGCCGCGAGTGGCCCAGCAGGTCGATCCGAAGCTCATCCTGCTCTCCAACCTGTTCCGAGACCAGCTCGACCGCTACGGCGAGCTCGAGGTCCTCGCCGACCACTGGGCCGGTGTGGTGGACGAGCACGAGGGGCGCTCCCGCTTCGTGCTGTGCGCCGATGACCCGCTGGTCGCCGACCTCGGCCGCGAACGCGAGGGGGTCACGTTCTTCGGCCTCGAGGACGACTCCCAGGCCCTCCCTGGACTCCAGCACGCCGCCGACTCCAAGCACTGCCGTAACTGCGGGCACGCGTACGTCTACGACGCCGTCTACCTCGGGCACCTGGGCCGCTGGCACTGCCCCAACTGCGGCCGGGCGCGCCCCGAGCCGCAGGTGGTGGCACGGCGGGTGGTGCTGGAGGGCATGTCCGGCTCGCAGCTCGAGATCTCCACTCCCGCCGGCGACATCTCCGCCCGCCTGCCGGTACCGGGCCTCTACAACGTCTACAACGCGGTGGCCGCCGCCGCAACCGCGCTGGAGCTGGGCGTGAAAGCCGAGAGCATCAGGGCCGCGCTCGAGGGCTTCGGGGCCGCCTTCGGCCGCGTCGAGACCATTGCCGTCGAGGGCCGCGACGTCTCGATCCTCCTGGTGAAGAACCCCGCCGGAGCCAACGAGGTCCTGCGCACGCTGGCACTGGAGGAGGGCGAGCTCGACCTCTGGCTCGCGCTCAACGACAAGATCGCCGACGGCCGCGACGTGTCCTGGGTCTGGGATGCCGACTTCGAGCTGCTGGCGGGACGGGCCCGTCGCGTGACGTGCTCGGGCACCCGCGCCGAGGAGATGGCGTTGCGCCTGAAGTACGCCGGCGTGGAGGCCGAGCCGGTGGTGGACCGCGATCTGGAGACCTCGCTGGAGTCGGCGGTGGCCGACGCCGACGGTGGCCGGCCACTCTTCGCGCTGCCCACCTACACCGCGATGCTCGAGCTGCGCGACCTGCTGGCCCGCCGCGGCCTGGCCCGGAGGTGGTCGGACTGAGCACCAAGGGCCTCACGATCGCCTGGCATGACGCCGAATGCGGCAGCTACACCGCTGATCTGCATCTCTGGCGCGAGTTGGCCGCAGAGGCGAACGGCCCGGTGCTGGACCTGGGCTGCGGCTCAGGCCGCGTGGCGCTGGACCTCGCCGAGCGCGGGCACGAGGTGACCGGCGTGGACTCGGAAGAGGCCCTGATCGGCGCGCTGCTCCACCGCGCCGGCAACCTTCCCGTGCGAGGCCAGGCGGCCGACGCCCGGACGCTGGACCTCGGCCGCCGCTTCGCGCTGGCGATCGCGCCCATGCAGGTCGTACAGCTGATGGGAGGGGCCCAGGGCCGAGCGGGGATGCTTGCGGGCGTGGCGCGCCACCTCGAGCATGGGGCGCCGTTCGCGATCGCCCTGGCCGACCCCTTCGAGGAGCTCCCCCCTGAGGACGCCCTGCTGCCTCTCCCCGATGTGCGCGAGAAGGACGAATGGGTGCTTTCGAGCCAGCCAGTCGCCGTGCGCAGCGAAGAGCAAGGGGTATCGATCGATCGCGTGCGCCAGGCCGTCTCGCCCGACGGTGACCTCACCGAGGAGCTGGTCACGATCACGCTCGATCACCTCGGCCCCGATGAGCTCGAGGCCGAAGCCGCCGAGCAGGGCTTCGTCGCCCGCGAGCGGCGGCGTGTAGAGGCAACGCAGGACTACGTGGGGAGCACCGTCGTGGTGCTGGAGCGCACATGAGCACGCTGCGCGTGGGGGCGCTCTACCCCGAGCTGATGAACATCTACGCCGACCGCGGCAACATCGCGATCCTGCGCGCCCGCTGCGAGTGGCGCGGCCTGGGCTTCGAGCTGGGGGCGGCGTCGATCGGCGACGAGCTCGACCCCGGCGCCCACGACCTGCTGTACATGGGCGGCGGCCAGGACCGCGACCAGATAGCCGTCTCGGAGGACATGGCCGCGACCAAGCGCGAGGCCATGCACGCGGCAGTGGACCGCGGCGCGGTGGTGCTCGCGGTGTGCGGGGGCTACCAGCTGCTCGGGCACTCCTACCAGCTGGGCGCGGAGACCCTGCCCGGCGTCGGGCTGGTGGACCTGAAGACCGTGCGCGAGGAGGGGCCGCGGCTGATCGGCAACTGCGCCATCGAGTCCGAATGGGGCGTGATCGCCGGGTTCGAGAACCACGGCGGGCGGACCTACCTGGGACCCGACGAGCAGCCGCTGGGCCGCGTGCTCAGCGGCCACGGCAACAACGGGCAGGACGGTCACGAGGGCGTCCGGCGTGGCAAGGTGATCGGCACGTACCTTCATGGCCCGTTGCTCCCCAAGAACGCCTGGCTGGCCGACCACCTGATCGCGACCGCCCTGGACATAGAACTGGAGCCGCTCGACGACCGGCTCGAGCGCGCCGCGCACGAGTCCGCCCGGCGAGCGGCGGGCGTGTGATGGTCGAGCGCGCGTTCGTCACCGGAGGATCGGGGTTCATCGGCGGCGCCCTGATTCGCCGCCTGGTGGGCGAGGGACACGAGGTCCGCGCCCTGGCCCGCTCCGAGAGCTCGGCGGAAAAGGTCCGCCAGGCCGGCGCCGAGCCGGTCGAGGGCGACCTCGGGGACCGCGGCTCGCTGGCCGGCGCCGCAGCGGGCTGCGAGCTGGCCTTCCACGCGGCGGCCGAGGTGGAGGAGTGGGGACCGTGGGAGGACTTCGTACGCGGCAACGTGCAGGGCACGCTCAACGCGCTGAACGGCTCTCGCGACGCCGGGGTGCGCCGCTTCGTGCACGTCGGCACCGAGGCCGCCCTCCTGGCGGGCCGTCCGCTGGTGAACGCCGACGAGACCACCGAGCTGCGCCCCGACTCCCCCGCCTACTACCCGGCCACCAAGGCGATGGCGGACCGCCTGGTCCGGCGCTTCGAGGGCATGGAGACCGTCGTCGTGCGCCCGCGGCTCGTGTGGGGACCGGGCGACAGCACGGTGCTGCCCGGCCTGCTGGAGGCTGTGCGCTCGGGCCAGTTCGCGTGGATCGGGGGCGGGCGCCACCGCACCTCCACCACCCACGTCGACAACGTCGTGGAGGGCCTGCTGCTGGGCGCCCGCGAGGGACGTCACGGCGAGGCCTACTTCGTCACCGACGGAGACCCGCTGGTGTTCCGCGACTTCGTGACCCGTCTGCTGGCCACGGCGAGCGAGGATCCCGGCGACAGCGAGGTCCCGGCGTTCGTGGCGGCCGCGGTCGCCAGGGGCGGCGAGGCGCTGTGGCGCGCATTGCCTCTGCCCGGCGCGCCTCCGCTTACCCGCTTGGCCTTCTGGCTGACCTCCCAGGAGTGCACGATCGACATCACCAAGGCCCGCACGGAGCTGGGCTACCGCCCGGTGATCTCGGTGGAAGAGGGCCTGGCGGGGCTGAGCTAGCGGCCGCTGGAGCCGAAGCCGCCGTCGCCCCGGGCGGTCTCGTCGAGCTCCTCGGCCTCCTCCAGCTCCGGCGCCTCGGCGCGCACCAAGAGCAGCTGGGCGATGCGGTCGCCCTCGGCGACCTCGAACGCCTCGGAGCTGTCGGTGTTCAGCAGCAACACGCGCAGCTCACCGCGGTAGCCGGAGTCGATCAGCCCGGGCGCGTTGACCAGGGCGATGCCGTGGCGGGCGGCCAGGCCGGAGCGCGGCAGGACCAGGCCTGCGTAGCCGTCTGGGATCGCCACGGCGATGCCGGTTCCCACGCTGGCCCGCTCGCCCGGGCCCAGGGACGCCGTCTCGGCGGCGTGGAGGTCGTAGCCGGCGTCTCCCTCGTGCGCGCGCCCCGGGGGCCGCGCCGCGGGCGTCAGGCGCCGGTAGCGGAGGTTCACCGGTGGCCGTTGCGCTCGAAGCGCTCGAAGCGCGACACCACCGAGGCGGGCACGCGGGCCCGGACGAGGACGCCGTCCGGCGTATCTTCGCGCTCGACGTCCCCGGCCAGGTCGTGCAGCTCGGACAGCCGCCCGCCCTCCTCGTAGGGCAGCAGAAGCTCCATGGGCTGCAGCGTGGCGAGGAAGCGTGCCTCCAGGGCGTTGCGCAGCTCGTCCAGCCCCTCCCCCGTCTCCGCTGAGACCTGCACGGCGTCGGGGTAGCGGAAGCCCAGGGCACGCCGGGCCTCGTCGTCCAGCTGGTCGACCTTGTTGAGCGCGAGCAGCCGCGGACGCTCGGCCGCGTCGATCTCCACCAGCACCTGCTCGACGGCGTCCAGCATCTCCACCAGCTCGTCCTCGGGCACCGAGGCGTCGGCCACGTGCACGATCAGGTCGGCCTCGAGGGCCTCCTCCAGCGTGGCGGCGAAGGCCTCGACCAGCTGATGGGGCAGCTTGCGGATGAAGCCGACGGTGTCGGTGAGCAGGAAGGTGCGCCCACCGACCTCGAAGGAGCGGGTGGTCGGGTCGAGCGTGTGGAAGAGGCGGTCCCGCACGCCGACCTCGGCGCCGGTCAGGGCGTTGAGCAGCGTGGACTTGCCGGCGTTGGTGTAGCCGGCCAACGCGACGGTGGGCAGGCCGGCCCGCTCGCGCTCCCGGCGCATCGTCGCTCGGGTGCCCTTGGTGTTCTCCAGCCGGCGGCGCAGCGCGGCGATGCGGTCGCGCGCCAGGCGGCGGTCGGTCTCGATCTGCGACTCGCCGGGACCCCTGGTCCCGATTCCCGCGCCCAGGCGCTCGAGGTGGGTCCACAGCCCCCTCATGCGCGCGAGGTTGTACTCGAGCTGGGCGAGCTCGACCTGGAGCTTGCCCTCGGCCGAGCTGGCGTGGTCGGCGAAGATGTCGAGGATCACGGCGGTGCGGTCGATCACCGGCACCCCCAGGGTCTGCTCGAGGTTTCGCTCCTGGCGCGGCGCCAGCTCGTCGTCGACCGCGACCAGGTTGGCGTCGGCCTCCCCGATGGCGGTCTTGAGCTCGGCCAGCTTGCCCTTGCCCAGGTAGCGGTCGGGATCAGGCTGCTCCCGGCGCTGGGTCAGCTCGCCGGCGGAGGCGACCCCGGCCGTGCGGAGAAGCTCGGAGAGCTCGGCCAGCTCCGGCTCGTCGGGGCCCGCCGCCACCAGCAGCGCGCGCTGGCGCGCGCGTGGGTTACGGGCTCCGTTCTCCATTTCGTCCAGTGTAGGTTCCCGGCATGCGTGCTTTCGTCACCGGTGCAACCGGCTTCATAGGCGCCCACGTGGCGCGCAAGCTGTCCGAGCGGGGCGACCAGGTCGTCGCGCTCGTGAGGTCTCCCGACAAGGCCGGCGACCTGCGCGAGCAGGGAGCCGAGCTGATCGAGGGAGACCTCTCCGACGCCGAGGCAATCAAGCGCGGCGTCGAGGGCGCCGAGGCGGTCTTCCACGTCGGCGCGATCTACAAGATCGGCATCCCCAAGAAGGACCGCGAGGGTATGTACGACGCCAACGTGAGGGGCACCGAGCGGGTGCTCGACGCCGCGCACGAGGCCGGCGTTCCGCGCGTCCTCTACGTCTCGACGGTGAACGTGTTCGGCAATACCGAGGGGAAGGTGGTCGACGAGAGCTACCGCCGCGACGAGTCGAAGGGATTCCTCTCCTACTACGACGAGACGAAGTACCGGTCCCACCAGGTCGCCGAGGACCGCATCGGCCGCGGCTACCCGATCGTGATCGCGCAGCCCGGCGCCGTCTACGGGCCCGGCGACCACTCCGAGGTGGGCAACGTGATCGAGCAGGTCAGCACCGGGAAGCTGAAGGCGAAAGCCTTCCCCGACATGGGCATGATGCTGGGCTACGTCGAGGACATCGCCGACGGCGTGCTGCTCGCCTTCGACAAGGGTGAGATCGGCGACTCCTACGTGCTGGCGGGCGACCAGACGACCATGGACGACATCATCAGCCGCACCGCCAAGCTGGCGGACCGCAAGCCGCCCGGCATGACCATGCCCACGAGCCTTATCAAGGTCACGGCGCCGCTGGGCCCGCTGGTGGGCCCAGCACTCGGGTTCCCGCCCAACATCAAGGAGCTGGTGAGCGTCTCCGACGGGGTGACCTACTGGGCCACCGACGACAAGGCCCGCCGCGAGCTCGGGTTCCAGCCCCGCGACCTCGACACGGGGCTGCGCCAGACGCTAGGAGCCGGCGAGCGGTAGGCGCTCGACCGGCGGGACCACGCCGCGGGTCTCGAAGCTCTCGGGCGGGGCGGAGCCGGGCAGCACGATCGCCCCGCCGGGCCCTCCCAGCCAGGAAGCGTGGCCGACCGCGTAGCGGTGCGCGCAAAGCGCTCCCGCCGCGGCCTCCAGCTCCTCGATCCGGCGGTGCCAGAGGTCGCCGCCGTCGTCGATGACCTCCTCGGCCTCGAGCTCCTCGATACGCATCTGGATGCCCAGCGGGTGGCGGCGGGCGGGCAGGCGCCGGTTCTGCAGGGCGCAGAACACCCCGTCGGCGTTGGTCTCGATCAGCGGCGCGCGCGTGTAGGCGCCGTCGCCGACGGTTCCGCTGCCCTCTTCCTCCGCGGAGAAGCGGCCGAGTGACTCGAGGCGCGAGGCGAGCGAGGCCAGCTCTGGCGACGAGGGAGCCGGAGGCACGCCCAGGGCGGCCAGCATCTCGTCGCAGGGCCGCTCGCCGGCGTCGGGCTGCGCAGGGCCGCACAGCGCCACCACCAGCTCGCCCTGCCAGAGCTCGAGCTGCGAGGCCACCTCGTCGCCCGTGCCGGGGTCGAAGAAGCTCGCCACGAGCCGGATCGGCGGATCGGGATCGCGCAGCTCCTCGACCACCACCAGCTGCAGGTGGCTCGGGCCCAGCGGGGCGACGCCGGCGTAGCGCATCAGGCGGGCGTGAGCGACGAGCGCAGCCGCTCCACGGCCTCGGCCAACCGCTCGTCGTCGATGGTCAGGGAGATGCGGAAGAAGCCCTCGCCGTTGGGCCCGTAGGCGCCGCCGGGCGATACCACGACCCCGGATTCCTCCAGCACCATCTCGCAGTACGAGGCCGAGGTGTGGCCCCCAGGAACCGGGGCCCAGACGTAGATCGTGCCCTTGGGGCGCGTGACCTCCACGCCGATCTCCTCCAGCGCGGAGCAGACCAGGTCACGCCGGCGCGCGTAGATCGTGTTCATCTCCTTCGGCACGTGGTCACCCTGGTCGAGGACAGCGGCCTGCGCCAGCTGCACGGCCTCGAACATGCCCGAGTCGATGTTGGTCTTCAGCTTCCAGTAGGTCTCCACCGCCTCGGCGTTCCCCACGATCGCCGCCGTTCGCCAGCCGGTCATGTTGTAGCCCTTCGAGAGCGAGAAGACCTCGACGCCCACCTCCTTCGCGCCGGGCGTGGCGAGAAAGCTCGGGGCCACGTAGCCGTCGAACGTGGTCTCGGTGTAGGAGGCGTCGTGGACGACGAGCACGTCGTTGGCCCGGGCGAACTCGATCGCCTCCTCGAAAAGCCCGTCGGGCACCACGGCGCCGGTGGGGTTGTTGGGGTAGTTGAGGTACATCAGCCGCGCGCGCGAGGCGTCCTCCGCGGAGATGGCGCCCAGGTCGGGGGCGAAGCCGCGCTCGGGCAGCAGGGGCATCAGCACGGCCTCGGCGCCGGCCAGCAGCGGCCCGCCGGTGTAGACGGGGTAGCCCGGGTCGGCGGCCAGGGCGGCGGTGCCGGGATCGAGAAAGGCCAAGTTGAGATTGAAGACGCACTCCTTGGCGCCGAGCGCCGGGACGATCTCGGTGTCGGTGTCGAGCTCGACCCCGAAGCGGCGGTCGTAGAAGCGCGTGAGCGCCTCGCGCAGCTCGAGGCGCCCGCGGTTGGACGGGTACTGGTGGGTGCCGGGGTCGGCCGCGGCGGCTGCGAGCGCCTCGGCGGCCAGGGGCGGGGTGGGCGTGTCGGGGTCGCCGATGCCGAGCGAGATGACGTCCACCCCCTCGGCCTTCTTCGCGGCAATCTTTCGCTCCAGCTCCGCGAAGAGGTAGGGCGGGAGGCGGTCCAGGCGACTACTCGGCTGCATTCAGCTCCTCTACGAACTCGTCGCTGAGCGTCCCGCGGTACACGGGAACGGCCCAGCCGGTCAGGTCGACGTGCATGTCCTCCCCCACCTCCACCTCCAGCTCCCCGCCGTCGAGCACAACGGTCACGGGGCTGTCGGCGCCGCGCAGGACGGCCGCCACCGCGGCGCCGGTGGCGCCGGTGCCGGAGGCCATCGTCTCCCCCACGCCGCGCTCGAAGATGCGCGCGCGGATGCGGTCGTCGGCCTCGCGGCGCCAGAACGAGACGTTGGTGCGGTTGGGGAACAGCTCGTGGCGCTCGATGGGCGCCCCGAGCTCGGGGAGGTCGAGCTCCTCGAGCTCCTCCCCCACCTCGACGGCCACCTGCGGGTTGCCGATCGAGACGAACTGGAAGTCGAGCGTGCGGCCCGCGGTCTCGAGGCTCCCGCGGCCGTCGTCGCCGCCCGACGGGAAGTCGGGCGCGGTGAGCTTGGCCCGGCCCATGTCCACGGTGCAGGTTCGCTCGCCCGTGATGCGGGGGCGGACCTCGCCGGCGGCGGTCGAGATCGAGAAGGTGTCGTTGTCGGTCCACCCGTTGCGGCGCAGGTACATGACCGCCTCACGGACGCCGTTGCCTGACAGCTCGGCCTCGGAGCCGTCGGGGTTGAAAATGCGCAAGTCGGCGACGAAGCCGCTGTCCTTCGGCTCGGAGAGCAGCAGCACGCCATCGCTCGCGATGCCGGTGTGCGGCGCGCACAGCGCGCGCACGCGCGCAGGGGTCAGCTCAGCGTCTAGTTCGCGCTGCTCGACGATCGCGTAGTCGTTGCCCAGGGCCTGCCATTTCTCGAAGCGCACGCGGCGGCCACTCTAGGGATTACTGGGCCACCGCCGGCAGCTTCTGGGCCGCGTAGGCGCGGGCACCCCGACCGTCGAGGCGCCTACCGAAGGCCTGGTCCAGAGCGCGAGCTACCGCGCCCATCGAACCTTCGGGCTGGCCTGCTCACTGCCCGGCTAGCGCCCCGCTAGCGGTGGCCCCTGAACTCGAGCACCTGGTGAATGCCAGAGGCTCGGTTGGCGTAGCGCAGGGTGGTGGACAGCAGGCCGGGCCGGAACGTGATCCGCTCCTTGTTGGCGTTCGAGCGCCAAGCGTCGGGATTCGGCCCCTGCACGGCTGCCATCTCGTCGCCCGCTTCCTCGATCGCACGCCAGAGTGAGTCGCGGCAGCGTGTCAGGTTGCCGCGCCCGCAGTAGCGGTTTCGGAAGGGATCGCGCACACGCAGGCGCATGAGCTTGCGCAGGTCGCGGTCCATGTACTGGTACCAGCCGTTGAACTGCCCTCCGGGCGGGGCGTTGAAGCGAGAGAACAGGCCCGCCAACTGATTGGCGAGCGGCCCGCGCACAACCGGCTTCACCACGGCGTCGGCCATTCCGCGATAGGCCGCGTCCATCACGGCGGCCCCGGGGTCGTCGATCTTGCCGTCGAGGTCCACGTCCAGACGGCTGGAGCCCTTGGCCCGCCATTCCTCCAGCAGCTGCAGCATTCGTTCCGCCCGAGCGCTGGGCGCCGGGCCGCTACGCAGGACCCGGGCCAGGACCGGCACGATTCGCTGACGGATGTCCATGGTGGCGCCGGCGTTTAGAGCGGCGACGATCGACGCGTGATCGTGTCGGCGGCGCCCCTTCAGACGGCCGCTCAGCAGGTCGACCCGGCCGACGGTGCCATAGCCGAACTGGTCGTCGGCGCCCGGGAACTCCGCCGCGGGCTTGTTGTTCCAGTTGACGATCAGCCCGCTGCGCGGGTTGATGCCCTGGGGGTGCTTGCTGGCCGGGAGGCGCCCGCGCCACTCGTAGTCGCCTCGACCGTCCACGGGCAATCCCGAGTCGACCGAGCGTGCCCGCAGGGGCAGGCTCCCCGACATGTACATGGCGATGTTGCGGTGGTCGACATAGAACGTGTTGAAGGTCTGCGGCGATTGGCTGGCAGCGCGGAAGAGGTCGCGCGGTCCGTCGATCCGTCCCTTGGTGACGTCGTGGTAAAGGAGCTGATCCTCTGTGTCCCGCCCATAACTCGCGCGCTTGCGTGAGATGGCCACCCGGCGGCCGCCGACGTTCGCGTAGCCGATGACGGGGCCGTGAACGGTGCGGTTGAACACCACCGCCCGGGTCTCGCCGTCGGTGCCCGTCAGCTTGCCGGCATCGAAGCGCTCCATGTCCCGGCACTCGCCCTTGTACAGGTACTTGGTGTCGCTGCCTTCGCACAACGTCTCGACGAAGTGGTCGATGTTGTCGGCGCCCGGCGAGGTCAGCGTGAACGCGAAGTCCTCGCGCCGGCCGATGAAGACGTAGCCCGGGAACGGCGCGCTGGTGACCCCGCGCGCGGCGTACCCCGGCCCCGCGATATCCACCTCGAGCACGAAGCCCGGGTAGAAGTAGCCGATCTGGGGCCCCCCGCTCATGATGGCCCTGCCGCTGGTCGAGCGCTTGGGCGCGGCCATGATCACGTTGCTGGCTTGGGTGGCAGGGGTCCCGGGCGCGCCCTCCACGGCGGTCGACTTGAAGGACCCGTTGTCGATAATGACGTTGCCGCGAGTTCGCTTGGGGATCTGGGCGTAGGGGAAGCGTCCGTCGACGGTCACCGGCGTGCCGTCAACGCGCCGCTGGCGCAGGTCGTTGAACACCGACTTGCCCTTGCGCGACCCCAGCTCCTTCCGGAGGCCGCTCAGGAACATCGAGGCCGATGTCTCCCGGCCTCCGCCCTGGCCCACGAACTGGCCCTTCAGCGCGTTGAGCGCGAACACGTCGTTGCGGGTCCAGGGCTTGGTGGTGCGCCCCTGCGAGCGGTTGTAGGCGTTGATGCCGGCGACGTAGACGTCGATGTCGTGCAGCACCTGGCGCCCCTTCTCGCCCTTGGACTCGAGCACGCGGGACTGCTTGGCCACCTCGGCTTCGGCCTGCGCCGAGGGCTGAAAATTGAGCAGCTGGGCTGTCAGCTCCAGCGCGCTCAGGCCGGGAGCGTCCACCGCCGCGGCCCGCGAGTTGTAGCGCGCCTGCTCGCCAAGCAAGCCGCGGTCTTGAGCGGACACCCAGCCGACGGCGAAGGTCACGTCGTCGTCGGTCTCGCCCCTGATGTGCGGAACGTTGAACTCGTCGCGCTGGATGCTGATGCCGGGCCGTCCGGGCACGGGGTCGTTGCGGGTGACGCCCGGCGCCTTGCCCAGAGCGGCAGGCTTGAAGTAGCGGGTGAGGTCGCTCTCGGTCACCCGGTTGAACAGCGGGGTCAGGCCGTCGTACATCTTCGCCTGCCGGTCGGCGCCCGAGGGCGGCGGAACGGCGCCGTACTGGCCGGCGGGCAGGATGTTCAGCGCGGTCTCGGCGTAGTCGCGCGCGGACGCAGCCTGCGGTGCCAGCACCACGGTGGCCACTGCGATCAGCCCACCTATGACGAGCTTCCTTACTCCGTCCTCCTTCCCCGGCGGGCAGCGTACCGGCTTACGTCAAGTGAGGAAGCAGTTCCTGCGCCAAGTCCTCGGGATCGCGCCCGGTCACGTCGATCAGCAGCTCGGGGTCGAGACGGCGGAGCCAGGTGAGCTGGCGCTTGGCCAGCCGGCGGGTGTTGCGGCCCATGGCCTCGGCGTCGCCCTCCAGCAGCTCCTCGAAGCCGAGTGCCGCACTGGCCGTCCTGCTCGCGCCCGCGGCGTCCGCCCGGCGCACCTCCTCTTCCGCGCCGGCGGCCAGCATCTCCCCCACGCGGGCGTCGATCGCGCGGTACAGCGCCTCGCGCTCCATCGTCAGCCCGCACAGCAGCGTCGGGTGGCGCAGGCGCGCGGTCCACAGCCGCGACTCCTCGCCCACCGGCGCGGGGTCGTGACCCATCTCCAGCAGCTCCAGCGCCCGGATGAGCCGGGTGCGGTCGCCCGGGGTCACCTGCGCGGCCGCCTCGGGCGAGCGCTCGCTCAGCTGCTCGTGCAGGGCCTCCGCGCCCTCGGCCTCCAGGCGCGCGGCGATCCCCTCGCGGATGCCCGGGGGCGGCGGGGGACGAAGCTCCAGGTCGGTCAGGGCGGCCTGCAGGTAGAGCCCGGTTCCCCCGACCACGACCGGCCGGCGCCCGCCCTCCAGCGCAGCGTCTATCTCCGCGTGGGCCAGTGCCGCGTACTCGCCCGCGGAAAAGCTCTGCGTCACGGGCAGGATCCCGACCAGCCGGTCGCCTCTGTGCGCGCCGGTCAGCACCTCCAGCCCCCGGTAGACCTGCAGCGCGTCGGCCGAGATGGCCACGGGGTTCTCGCCCCTCTCGCGCAGCAGCCCCATGGTCGCCTGGGCCACGGCGGTCTTGCCCACCCCCGTGGGCCCGAAGAGGGCTAGGAGCTTCAGGCCACCCGCGACAGCAGGCTCTCCGAGCCAGCCAGCGTGGTGGACGTGGCCGACTCGATCTCCACCCGCGCGTACTCCCCGGGCGCGGCCATGCCGGAGAAGTTGACGGTCTTGTTGTGGCGGATGCGCCCGCGCAGGCGCTCGGAGTCGGTTCGCGAGCCGCCTTCGACCAGCACGTCCATCTCGCGGCCGACGAAGCGCTGCGAGCGCTCGGTGGCGCGGAGCTGCACCAGCTCGACCAGGCGCTCCATGCGACCACGCTTGACGTCGTGCGACAGCTGGCCGGGGAGGTCCGCGGCCTCGGTGCCGCGCCGCGGGGAGAAGATGAACGTGAAGGCCGAGTCGTAGCCAACCGCGTCAACGACCTCGAGCGTCTCCTCGAACTCGTCCTCGGTCTCGCCGGGGAAGCCCACGATGATGTCGGTGGTCAGCGCGACGTCGGGAACGTGCTCGCGGATCATCGCCACGCGGTCGAGGTAGCGCTGCTTGTCGTAGGTGCGCCGCATCGCCTTGAGGATGCGGCTGGAGCCCGCCTGCAGCGGCAGGTGGATGTGCTCGCACACGCTCGGCAGCTCGGCGTGGGCGCGCAGTACGTCCTCCTTCATGTCCTTGGGGTGCGGGCTCGTGTAGCGGACGCGCTCGATGCCCTCGACCGAGTCCGCCAGCGCCAGCAGTTCGGCGAAGGTGGTCTTCTCGCCCTTCGGCAGGTCGCGGCCGTAGGAGTTGACGTTCTGCCCCAGCAGGGTCACCTCGGTGACGCCGTCGGCGGCCAGGCGCCTCAGCTCGTCGTGCAGCTCGCCCGGCGGGCGCGAGGCCTCGCGCCCGCGGGTGGAGGGCACGATGCAGTACGAGCAGCGGCAGTTGCAGCCCACCGAGATCTGGAGCCATCCCTGGAACTCGCGCTCGCGGCGAGCCGGCAGATGGCCGGGGAAGCCCTCGAATTCGAAGTAGCCCTGGGCGGTGAGGGAGTCGCTGGTGAGGAACTCGGCCAGCCGGTGGATCTGCCCGGGGCCGAAGGCCACGTCCACGAAGGGGAACATCTCGAACACCTTGTCCTTGAGGGACTGCGACCAGCAGCCCCCGACGCCGATCACCGTCTCCGGGTTCTCGGACTTGAGCCGCTTGGCCTCGCCGAGGTGACCCACCAGGCGGCTGTCGGCCTTCTCGCGGATGGAGCAGGTGTTGAAGAGGATGAGGTCGGCGCCGTCGCGGGCCGGCGCCTCGCTGTAGCCCAGCGACTCGAGCATGCCCTTCATGCGCTCGGAGTCGTGCTCGTTCATCTGGCACCCGAAGGTGGTCAGGTGGTAGCTCTTCCCTCCCACGGCGCGATCGAGGATAGTCCGCCTGTGGGCGATCTCCGCCTGCAGCAGACCCACGTCCTCCCCGCTCCCCGCGAGCGCGTCTACGCCTTCTTCAGCGAGCCCGAGGCGCTCTCCCGCTGGTGGGGGCCCGACGGTTTCCGCATTCCGCGGATCGACTGGGACCCACGCATCGGCGCGTCGTACCGCATCGCCATGCAGCCGCCCGAGGGAGAGTTGTTCCACCTCTCCGGAGAGTTCCGCGAGGTCGACCCGCCGGCGCGGCTGGCGTTCACCTTCGTCTGGGACCCTCCGAGCCCGGACGACTGCGAGACGCTGGCCGAGCTCGGCTTCGCCGCCCGCGACGACTCCACGGAGGTCAGGCTCGGACAGGGCCCGTTCGCGACGGATGAGCGCCTGGCCCTCCACGACGGCGGATGGAGCGAGAGCTTCGGGAGGCTGCGGCGCCTTCTGGGCGGCTAGCGCGCGAGCTCGGTGGCTATCGCGGCCAGGGCCTGGTCGGCGTAGCGCTCCCACAGCGGCGCCAGAACGCCCTCGATGAACAGTCCGAGCCCCGGGCGAGGCGCGAAGGCCCACGCCCACTCCAGGTCTGTGTCGCCGTCCTCGGCCGGATGGAACCACCAGGTCCCCGCGGCGTTCGAGGCGAGCAGGCTCGTGGGTACCCCCAGAGCCAGCGTGTACCCGAAGTGGTGCGGCGGGTTGTAGGTGACGAGCTCTTCCTGAGCCTCCGAGCCGTCCTCCAGCAGGATCGTGCGGGTAGCCCCGACGTGGTCCCACTCGCCCGACTGGTCGCGGACTCCCTTGACGCCCGGCAGCGGCCCCCAGCGCTTGATGACGGTGCTGAGGTCGACCGGCAGCACGTACTCGAACACCCGCTCCGGCGGCGCCGGGATGCGCCGGGTCGCTCGCGCGGTCACGCGCCTCACTTTGCGAAGTCCGTGGCTCTGCTCTCTCTGATGACCGTGATCTTTATCTGACCCGGGTACTCGAGCTCCCGCTCGACGTCGCGAGCGATCTGGTGCGACAGCAGCGCCGCGGCGTCGTCGTCCAGCGCATCGGGCTCGACGATCACCCGGATCTCGCGCCCGGCGTGCATCGCGTAGGCCTTCTCCACGCCCTCGTGGCGGGTGGCAACGGCCTCTAGTTCATGGAGCCGCGTCACGTAGTGCTCCAGCGACTCGCCACGGGCCCCCGGCCGCGCGCCCGACAGCGAGTCGACGATCTGCACTATCACGGCCTCCACCGTCTGGGGCTCGACCTCGTTGTGGTGCGACTCCATCGCGTGGGCCACCGCCTCGGTCTCCTCGTAGCGGCGGGCGAGCTGACCACCGACGAGCGCGTGGGGCCCCTCCACCTCGTGCGAGACCGCCTTGCCGACGTCATGGAGCAGCGCGGCCCGGGCGGCGGTCTTCGGGCTCGCGCCCAGCTCGGCGGCGAGCAGGGAGGCCAGGCGGGCGCACTCGACCGAGTGGGCGAGCACGTTCTGGCCGTAGCTGGTGCGGAAGCGCAGCCGGCCGAGCAGCCGGATCAGCTCGGGGTGCAGCGTCCCCACGTTGGCCTCGTAGACCGCCTTCTCCCCCTCCTCGACCACGAACTGGTCGATCTCACCCTGGGCCTGCTCGTAGGCCTCCTCGATGCGCGCGGGGTGAATGCGCCCGTCCGACAGCAGCTTCTCGAGCGTCAGGCGCGCGATCTCGCGGCGAACTCCGTCGAAGCCGGACAGCAGGACAGCTCCGGGCGTGTCGTCGATGATGAAGTCGATCCCGGTGAGCGTCTCGAGGGTGCGGATGTTGCGCCCCTCGCGGCCGATGATGCGCCCCTTCAGCTCATCGGAGCGCAGCTCCACGACCGACACCGTGGTCTCCGTGGCGTGGCCGCCGGCGATGCGCTGCATGACGGTCGAGAGGATGCTCCGCGCGCGGCGCTCGGCGTCGTGCTTGGTCTCCTCCTCGACCTGGCGGATCTGACGGGCGGACTCGTGGCGTAGGTCGTCCTCGAGCTCCCGCATCAGCAGCTGCTTGGCCTGACCCGCGCTCAGCCCGGCCACGCGCTCGAGCTCGCGCACCTGCTGCGCGCGGCCCTGCTTGAGCTTGGACGCCTCGTGATCCACGTTGCGCTGGCGGTCGTCGAGCGACTGCTCCCGCGCGTCGAGAGCCGACTCCCGCGCACGCAGCCGCTCCTCGATGCGCCCCAGCTCGGCCCGCCGGGCCTGAAGCTCGTCCTCGACCGCTCCCTCGTCCTCGGCGGGCAGGGCCACCACGGCCGAGCCTCCGCCTGTCTCGGGCCGCGCAGCCTCCGGGGCGCGCGCAACGGCGGTGACGGCCGGCGCGTCGGTGGCGGGCCGACGGGCGCGTCCCATCACTAGCACCACCCCCGCGGACACTGCCGCGGCCACCAAGGCCGCCAGGACGATCTCCATCGAACCCTCTCCTCAGGCGCGCGCGCCGTAGCTGTCTGTCGTCGAGCGTCCGGCTCGGCGCCGTGGGACTTCGGCTCCTGGCTGAGGGGTTGTCTGCCGCGCGCGAACTGCGCGCGACGTCAGCGGTCCGTCGCTCGGCTCCTTTCCGATCCGCCGTAAAGGTCGTCGAAGGTGGGTGTCATCTCGCGGAAAGCAGCCATTTGCACGGAAATCACGTCACGGCGGCCAGAACTGACCGCTCGAAATGAGAGTAGCCCCACCTTCCGGGACACGCAAGCCACTGGCGGCCGGCCCTGGGCGGGAGGCCTAGGCGGCGCGGCCGTGGCGCCGCACGGCCTCGTACGCGAGGTCCGGGCTGTAGCCCCGGCGCACGAGCAGCTGCCAGGCGCGGTTGCGCTCCCGGTCGTCCTCCGGAGCGGCGGAGAAGCGCTCGCCGAGGACGCCCAGCGCGGCCGACAGCTCGTCGTGGTCTTCGCCCTCGGCCAGCGCCCGCTCGACCAGCACCCGGTCGACGCCGCGCCGCAGCAGGTCGCGCTCGATGCGCTCGCGGCCCCAGGACTGGATCGTGCGGCGGTCCTCGGCGAAACGCCGCGCGTACTGGGCGTCGTCCACGAACCCGGCCTCGGCGAGCTCGGCTACCGCCTCCTCGATGGCGGCCGGCTCGATCATCTTGTCCTCGAGGAACGCCCGCAGCTCGTGCTCGGTGCGCTCGCGCCGGCTCACGGCCTTCCAGGCCAGCGCGACGGCGCGCTCGGAGTCCGTCACGGACGACATCAGGCGGCCTGCTCTTCAGCCTCCTCCGGAGCGTCCGGAGCGGCGGCAGCTTCCTCCTGGGCGGGCAGGCCCACCAGCGGCATCGGGGGCTCGGCACCCACCGCCTCGTAGATCTTGCGCTCGATCTCGGCCGCCATCTCGGGGTGCTCGCGCAGGTAGCCCTTGGCGTTGTTGCGGCCCTGCCCCAGGCGCTCCTCGCCGTAGGAGAAGAACGAGCCGGACTTGCGCACGATGTCGTGCTCGATCCCCAGGTCGATCAGGCAGCCCTCGCTGGAGATGCCCTCGCCGTACTCGATGTCGAACTCGGCCTGGCGGAACGGTGCCGCGACCTTGTTCTTGACGACCTTCACCCGCACCCGGTTGCCGACCGCCTCGGTGCCCTCCTTGAGGGTCTCGATGCGGCGGATGTCCAGGCGGGCCGACGAGTAGAACTTCAGCGCGCGGCCACCGGGCTGGGTCTCCGGCGAGCCGAACATCACGCCGACCTTCTCGCGGATCTGATTGGTGAACACGCACATGGTGTTCGCCCGGTTGAGGTTGCCGGCCAGCTTGCGCATGGCCTGGCTCATCATCCGCGCCTGGATGCCGACCGTCTGGTCGCCCATCGCGCCCTCCAGCTCCGCCTTGGGCGTGAGCGCGGCGACGGAGTCGATCGCCACCACGTCGACCGCGCCCGAGCGGATCAGCAGGTCGGCGATCTCCAGCGCCTGCTCGCCGTGGTCGGGCTGGGAGACCAGCAGCTCGTCGATGTCCACGCCGATGCGCTTGGCGTAGGCGGGGTCCATCGCGTGCTCGGCGTCGATGAACGCACAGATGCCGCCCATCTTCTGGGCGTTGGCCAGGACGTGGTAGAGCAGCGTGGTCTTGCCCGAGGACTCGGGGCCGAAGACCTCGACGATGCGCCCGCGAGGCAGGCCGCCGACGCCCAGCGCGAGGTCGAGCGACAGCGCGCCCGTGGGCACGGCCGAAACCCGCACCTGCGCGGCGTCGTCGCCCATCTTCATGATCGAGCCGGCGCCGAACTGGCGCTCGATCTGGGTGAGCGCGCCGTTCAGCGCTGTGTCACGGGCCTTGGCGGCCTTCTCTTGTTCCTTGTCCATGCCCTCTCCTACGCGAAGTTCTGGAACCTGCACCGTAGGAGTGGGGTCGGACGTCTTTTCGCCCCCCGAAGGCAGGGCCTACAGGTCGCTCGCCAGGCGCGAGAAGACGTACAGCGTCTCCCGCTCGCCCTGGCGGTAGCGCAGCTCGCGCAAGAGCCCTTCGCGCGTGTAGCCCGCCTTCTCCGCCACCCGCTGGGAGGCCTCGTTCGCGGGGTTGGCGTAGAGGTCCAGGCGCTCCAGGCCCGCCTGGGACAGCGCCCAGTCCGAGAGCATCCGCACGGCCAGCGAGGCCAGGCCCCGCCCGCGAGACGAGGCGGCCACCCAGTAGCCCACCTCGGCCCGCCGCTCGCGCCAGTCGACGTCGGTCAGGCCCACCGCCCCCTGCAGGGGGTCGCCGATCGCCAAGGTCAGGGCGCGGCCCGCCAGCCGCTGCGCCTCGGCCTGGCCCAGGAAGGCCTCCCCCTCGTCGCGGCCGTAGTTCGGCGGCACGTTGGTCCAGCGCGGCACCTCGGGGTCCGACAGCTCGCGGACCAGGTCGTCGAGGTCACCCCGGCGGTAGGGCCGCAGCCAGACCTCGCCCGTGCCCAGCGGCGGGTCGGGGTAGTGCAGGGCGGGCACCGCCCCCTAGCGAACCGCGAACAGCTCGTCGAGGAGCTCGCGCGCCTCCGCGGGAGCAGTCGCGTCCAGCACGAGCTCGGAACCCTCGTCGCGGAACGAGAAGCGGAAGAACGGGCAGCACTCCTGCTCGCGGCGGACGAGGTCGCGCAACTCGTCCTCCGAGTCGCGGCGCAGGCGAAGGCGCACGCCGCCCTCCAGCGGCTCGCGGGCGAGGAGAGAACGCGTCATCAGCGCTGCCGCCTCGCTGCGGCGTTCTCTCTGGCCCTCGGCGCTCAAGCTGCAGGCGATCGGCTCGCTCATGGCTCAAGCGTAAACCCGCGCTGGGGCTCGTAGACCGCCCCGTCGGGGCGCAGGGTCGAGCGGTAGAGCACCACGCTGTCGGCCGTGAACGGGCCCGGTGGCCGGCAGCCGCTGCGCAGCTCGCGCACGCGGTGGCCCTTCCGCACGCGGGCCAGGGTCACGTGGGGCCAGAACGGCCGCTCCTCGGGCTCGAAGAGCCCCGCGCCGGCGAGTGCGGCCTGTACCGAGGCCTGCAGTCCGGCGCACGCTCCCGCCGGGTCGTCGAGATCGAGGGCGAAGAGCCGCGGGCGCCGCGGCGGCACCGCACGCACCTCCTTGGGTGCCAGCGGCACCGGGCGGTGCCCGGCCACCGCGGCGCCGGTCAGGTCGCCGATGCGTTCGACGTCCTCCTCTCGCTGCCAGCCCAGGAAGGCCAGCGTGACGTGCAGCGAGCGCTCGGCGGCGGGCCGCAACCCGTCGTGCGCGGGGAGCAGCCCGGCCGCGCGCCTGCGCGTCGCCTCCGGGAGCCCGAGGGCGACGAACAGCCGTGCCTTGGGCCTAGAAGGCGGGGTCCTCTCCACGCAGCAGGCGCCTCAGCAGGTGCATGCCCACGGTGGTGGAGCGGTCGCGGACCTCGGCGCGGTCGCCCGGCAGCCGTGTCTGGCGGGCGAGCGTGGACCCGTCGTCCAGGCGGGCACACCAGCAGACCGTGCCCACCGGCTTCTCCTCGCTGCCGCCGCCCGGCCCGGCGATGCCCGTGATGGCCAGCGCGGTATCGGCCCCGAAGCGGCTCAGCGCACCCTCGGCCATCTCCGCGGCCACCTCGGGCGACACCGCCCCGTGTGCCCGGATGAGCTCGGGGTCGACGCCCAGCTGCTGCACCTTCGCCTCGTCGGCGTATGTGACCGCCCCGCCCACCACGTAGCCCGAGGACCCCGCCCGCTCGGTGAGCCGCGCCGCCATGAGGCCGCCTGTGCACGACTCGGCCAGCGCGATCCGGCGGCCGGCGAGGAGCTCGGCCACCTGGTCGTCGACGGAGGCTCCGTCGCTGGAGAACAGGTAGGCGCCGTGGCGCTCGGCCACCAGCCGCTCGAGCTGCTCGTAGAGGTCGGTGCGCACGGGCTCGAAGCGGGTGACCACCTCCACCTCGCCCCGGCGCAGGCAGGTGGTGATCTCCAGCTCGTCGAGGCCGCCCAGCGTCCCTTCGGCGACACGCAACGTCTCGGCGATCTCCGATTCCGGGATGCCGAACAGCCGCAGCATGCGCTGCTCGTACGCGGTGCGGCTCTCCACCGCCGCCCGGAACTCGGGCGTCTCCGCGGCCTCCTCCCACATCGAGTGCAACTCGCGGGGTGGCCCCGGCAGCACCACGACGGTCGGCCCGACACCGTCGCGGGGAGGGACCACCAGCCCGGGCGCCGTGCCCGGCCGGCGGGATCACCCGCGCGCCCTCGGGGACCATCGCCTGCTTTTGGTTTGCCGTGCGCACCGCGTCGAAGTCCAGGTTGGGCCAGCGCTTCATGAGCGGTCGCAGGATCTCGGCGATCTGCGCCTCGAGCTCGTCGTCGAGGAACAGCGGCCGGCCGGTGAAGCCGGCCACCACCTGGGTGGTGAGATCGTCGGCCGTCGGCCCGAGGCCGCCGCTGGTCACGATCAGGTCCACGCCCTGCGCGGCCAGGAACGAGAGCTGGGCCTCCATGTCCTCCGGGCGGTCGCCGCAGATCGTGATGTGCGCGAGGTCCACGCCCAGCTCGCGCAGGCGGTCGGACAGCCAGGGGCCGTTGCGGTCCTGGACCCGCCCGGTCAGCACCTCGGTGCCCGTTACGACGATTCCCGCGCGCGCGGGCACTAGCCGCTGGCTAGGCGCATGGACGCTGCCCCACCTCGAGCTCCTGCACGCGCGTCGGCGTCACGTCGTAGCCCACCGGCGTCGGCGAGGGCTCGAGCGGCACCCCTTTGCCGTTGGCGGTCAGCTTGGCCGAGGTCTTGCCCAGGTTCAGCCGCACGCGCTTGCCGCGGAAGCGGCGAGCGGAGTCCAGCGTGCCCTCGAAGAGGATCTCCGTGCCCGGGCCGGTGTCGACGCACACGTAGGTCGGCACCGTCGGCGCGACGTTGAGCGTGGCGACCGTGGGGGTCGCCGGCTTCTTGCGGCCGCTTCGGCTTGCGCGCCGGCTGCGCGCGCCTGCGTGGTCTCCCCCTCCTGCGAGGCCCGGTTGCCGCCGCCCTCCTCCTCGCCGCCGATCAGGCCGATGATCGCGAGCGCCACCAGGACGACGAGGATCGTCCCGGCGATCAGCATCAGCGGGCTGGGGCCGCCGCGGCCCGAGCGTGGAGGCGGCGCCGGCCGGCGCTCCCTCCGCTCCCGGCGGTTCCCCCTGGGCGCCGCGGGCAGGGGCTGTGTCTCGACTTCCTCACGGTCCTCGGTGCGCGCGCGGTACTCCTCGACGAGCGGGTGCGGGTCCAGGCCGAGCAGCTCGGCGTAGGTCCGGATGAAGGACCGGACGGTGGTGGGCCCCGGAAGCACGCCGAACTCCTCGTTCTCCAGCGCTCGCAGGTACTTCGCGCGGATCTTCGTCCGCGCCTCCACGTCGGCGATGTCCAGCTCGTGACGCATACGCGCCTGGCGCAGCGTCTCCCCAATGGGTGGCACGCCCGGTAGTTTGGCGAAATCGAGGCGGGCTATTCGTCAGCGGTGGCGACCATGGGGTCGGCCAGCTGCTCCAGCACCCGCGGAAGGTCGGCCTCGGTGACCAGCACCTGGCGCGCCTTAGAGCCCTCGTAGCCGGAGATCACGCCCCGGCGCTCCATCATGTCGATGAGCCTGCCCGCGCGCGTGTAGCCCACCCGCAGGCGCCGCTGGAGCATGGACGTGGAGGCGGTGCCCATCTGCACCACCGTCGAGATCGCCTCGGCCAGCAGGTCGTCCTGATCGGCGCTGAACTCCTCCTCGGAGTCGGGCTCGTCCTCGCCCTCCACGGCCTCCAGCAGCTCCTCCTGCAGCTCGGGCTCGCCCTGCCTGCGCCAGTGGTCGGTCAGCTTGAGGATCTGGTCCTCGTCGATGAATGCGCCCTGGATGCGGGCCGAGCGCGACTCGCCGGCCGGGCGGAAGAGCATGTCGCCCTGCCCCAGCAGCGACTCGGCGCCGTTCTGGTCGAGGATCACGCGGGAGTCGGTCTGCGAGGCGACCGCGAAGGCGATGCGCGCCGGGACGTTGGCCTTGATCATGCCGGTGATCACGTCCGCGCTCGGGCGCTGGGTGGCCAGCAGCAGGTGGATGCCCACCGCCCGCGACTTCTGCGCGAGGCGGATGATCGAGTCCTCGACCTCGCCGGGGGCGATCATCATCAGGTCGGCGAGCTCGTCGATCACGCAGAGGATGTAGGGCAGCGGCGGCTCTCCGGCCCGCGTGCGCGCGCGGTTGAGCTCCTCGAGGTTGCGCGTGCGCGCCGCGCTCATCACGTCGTAGCGCTCCTCCATCTCCTTGATGAGGTTGGCCAGCGCGTTGGCCGCCAGGCGCGGGCTGGTGATCACCGGCGTGAGCAGGTGCGGGATGTGCTCGTAGTGGTTGAGCTCGACGCGCTTGGGGTCCACCAGCACGAGGCGGACCTCGTTGGGCGTGGCCCGCAGCAGGATCGACGACAGCATCGCGTTCACGCAGCCCGACTTGCCCGAGCCGGTGGTGCCGGCCACCAGCACGTGCGGCTGCTTGGCGAGGTCGGTGCCGATGGCCTTGCCGGCGATGTCCTTCCCCAGCCAGACGGTGAGCGGCGACCACTTCTCGGGCGCCTCCTGGAAGACGTCGCCCAGGTGCACCATCTTGCGGACCCGGTTGGGGACCTCCACGCCCACGGCCTGCTTGCCGGGGATCGGCGCGAGGATGCGCACGTGCTCGGCGGCCATCGCGTAGGCCAGGTCGTCCTTGAGGTTGGCGACCTTCGACATCTTGATCCCCGGCGCCAGGCGCAGCTCGTAGCGGGTCACGTGCGGGCCGCTGACCGTGCCGGTCACCTGAGCGTCGACGTTGAAGTGGGCCAGCGCCTCGACCACCTGGCGGCCGCCCCGCTCGATGCCCTTCACGTCGGTCTTCTGGGTGCCGCTGGAGCGGGTGAGCATCTTGTCGCGCGGGAGCCGGTAATCGAGGTCGTCGGACTCGGTGACCGGTGAGCGCCGGTTGCCCATCGGCGTGAGCTCCTCCTGCGGGCTCTCCTCCTCGTCGCTCCTCGAGCTCGGGCAGCGGGTCCGGCTCGGGCTCCGGCTCGATCAGCTCGGGCTCGAGGTCCTCCTCTTCCTCGAGCTCGTATACGTCCTCCTCTTCGTCCTCCTCGCTGGGCACCTCGACGTGGGTCGCGCGCACCACCGGCTCGACCTCGGGCGGCTCCTCGGGCGGGCAACGGCCGGGTGCGCTCCGTGCGCAGGACCGAGGCGAACTCGCCGGTGGACTTGCGCACGCGGCGGGTGGTCGAGGCCACGCTCTCGCGGGTGCCCTTCACCACGCCCGCCACCGACGCGCCGGTGAGCAGCAGGACACCTGCCAGCAGCAGGAAGAGGAACAGGATGTGGGCGCCGACCTCCTGGAACAGCGTCCTGATCCCGTAGAAGAGGGCCTCGCCCACCAGGCCGCCGTGGGTGCGCAGATACTCGGTGTCGAAGGTGCCGTTGCGCGGGGTGTCGCCCGGGCCGAGGCCCAGCGAGCCGGCCGCGAGCCCGAGGCACAGGGCGGCCCCCAGGCACAGCGCGCCGGTGCGGAAGGGGTGGACGGCCGGCAGCATCGGGCGCAGGACCAGCACCGCGCCGGTGCCGAAGAGCGCGACGGGGACCAGGTAGCCCGCGCCGCCGAACAGGGTCAGGAAGCCGTCGGCCATCGCCTCGCCGACCTCTCCCCCGGCCCAGCCGAGGTAGAAGACGCACGCGAAGAAGGCCGCGAAGGCCACCAGCCCGAGGCCGATCAGGTCGAGCTGGTGCTGCTGGAGGCGCGGCAGCTTGGGCCGCGGCAGGGACGGGCCTGGCCTGCGAGAGGCCCTGCGACGGCGCTTGCCCTTGGTGCGCTTGCGGGTCGGCACGGCTACGGAGCGTCTTTCGACGCCGGTCCGCCCGCCCCTGCGCCCTACCATGCGGCCTGTGAGCGATGAACCTCGGGTGCTCGTCGTAGAGGACGACGGCGACATCGCGGGCGTCCTGCGCCGCTCGCTGGGCATGGAGGGCTACGAAGTCCGGATAGCGGCCGACGGCGAGCAGGCACTGCAGGAGGCCGCGGTGTTCGAGCCCGACGCCGTGGTGCTCGACCTCGGCCTGCCCGGGATCGACGGCGTCGAGGTCTCGCGCCGGCTGCGCGAGGGCGGCGACGTGCCGATCCTGATCCTCACCGCCCGCGAGTCCCTGGACTCCCGCGTCGAGGGGCTCGACTCGGGCGCCGACGACTACCTGGTCAAGCCCTTCGAGCGCGAGGAGCTGCTGGCGCGCCTGCGCGCCCTCCTGCGCCGCCGGCCGCCGCGCGGGAGCGCCTTCCTCACCAGCGGCGACATCCGGCTCAACCCGGCGACCCGGGAGGTCTTCCGCGGCGACCGCGCGCTGGACCTCACCAGCCGCGAGTTCGAGCTGCTCGAGCACATGGTCCGCAACGAGCGGCTGGTGGTCTCGCGGCAGAACCTGCTCGACGAGGTGTGGGACTACCACCCCTACGCCGAGACCAACACCGTGGACGTGTTCGTCTCCAACCTGCGCCGCAAGCTCGAGGAGGGCGGCGAGCCTCGTGTGCTGCACACCGTGCGCGGCGCGGGCTACGTGCTGAGGCCGGCGTGAACCTGCTCTCCGAGGCACGGCTCCGCCTTCCGGTGCGGGTGAAGCTGGCGGTGGTCTCCGCCGGCCTGACCTTCGTGATCCTGCTGCTCTTCGCGGTGGTGGTCGGCACCTTCACCGTGCGGCGCCTGAACTCGAGCTTCGATTCCGAGCTGCGCTCGGCCACCGCCAGCCTGGCCGACCGCATCCGCCTGCGCCCCGAGCCCACGGTGCCCGAGGACCTCCTGAGCGCCGCGTCGGCCGGCGGCTCCGAGATCCGCGTGCTCGACCGCTCCGGCCGGGTCATCGGCTCCGCGCCGCTCAACGGCGCCGACCTCGGGCCGCCCAGCGACGACCTGCGCGACGTCAGCCGCTTCCGCGTGGCGTCGCGGCCGCTGCTGGTGGGCAACGTGGGCGGCGGCAACTTCCAGCAGCCGCTGCAGGGACGCTTCGCCGAGCCGGTGGGCTACGTGCAGTACGCCCGCCCGCGCGGCGGCCTCACCTCGACCGTGGCCCGCATCAAGGCCTTCCTGGGCTTCGGCGTGCTGGGCGGCACCGCGCTCGCCTTCCTCGCCGGGATCGCGGTGGCCCGCCGCGCGATGCGCCCGGTCACGCGCCTCACCGGCGCGGCGCGCGAGGTGGCCCGGACCCGCGACCCCGCCATGACGCTGCCCAAGCCCGAGGCCAACGACGAGGTGGCCGACCTGGCCCACACGCTGGAGGACATGCTGGGCGAGCTGGGCGCCGCGCGCTCGGAGACCGAGGCCGCGCTCACGCGCCAGCGCGAGTTCGTGGCCGACGCCTCCCACGAGCTGCGCACGCCGCTCACCAGCATCCTGGCCAACCTGGAGCTGCTCGAGACCGAGCTGAAGGGCGAGCAGGCCGAGATCGCCGGCTCGGCGCTGCGCTCCTCGCGCCGGATGCGCCGGCTGGTGGCCGACCTGCTTCTCCTGGCCCGCGCCGACGCCGGCCGCCAGGCGCCGCGCAAGCCGGTCGACCTCGCCCTGGTGGCCCGCGAGGCGGTGGCGGAGGCCGCTCCTCTCGCCGTCGAGCACCAGCTCGCCCTGGACGCGCCGGGGCAGCTGTGGGTGGAAGGCGTGCCCGACGACCTGCACCGCGCCGCTCTCAACCTGATCGAGAACGCGCTGGCCCACACGCCCTCGGGCACGCCGGTGACGGTGTCCGCGCGAGGCAGTGACGGCTTCGCGTGCCTCGAGGTGGCCGACCGCGGACCGGGCGTGCCGGCGGAGCTGCGCGACCGGGTCTTCGAGCGCTTCTCACGCGGCGGCGGCGACACCGGCCCGCCCACCGGCAGCGGGCTCGGGCTGGCCATCGTCCGCGCGGTGGCCGAGGCCCACGGCGGCTCGGTGTCCCTCGACGACGCCGAGGGCGGCGGCGCGCGCTTCGTGCTGCGCCTTCCGCTTGCTCAGACGCCGGCCGCCGCGCCGGTGGAAGCCGCCCCGCGGTGAGCTCCGTCGAGATCGACGACTCCGTCGACTGGGCGGTCACCTGGACCGCCGACGAGGCGATGGCGCGCTCCTCGCACGCCCTTCTCCACGAGGGCCGTGTCTGGCTGATCGACCCCTTCGCCGACGAGGCCGCGCTGCGCGCCGCCGTGGCCCTGGGCGAGGTAGCCGCGGTGGTCCAGCTGCTCGACCGCCACGCGCGCGACTGCGAGCAGGTGGCCCAGCGCTTCTCCGTCCCCCACCTGCGGCTGCCCGACGGCCTTCCCGGCAGCCCCTTCGAGGTCCGGCGGATGGTGTGGTGGCCCGGCTGGCGCGAGCTGTGCCTGTGGTGGGAGGAGCGCCAGGCGCTGGTGGTGGCCGAGGCGGTCGGTACCAGCGCCTACATGGCGGTGGGCGACACCCAGGTGGGCGTCCACCCCATGCTCAGGCTCAAGCCGCCGGGAACGCTGCGCCGCTTCGCTCCCGAGAGCCTGTTCGTGGGCCACGGCCCGACGCTGCACTCGGGCGCCACGCCGGCGCTGCAGGAGGGCCTGGCCCGCAGCCGCAGGGACATCCCCCGGATGCTGCCGGCGATGCTGAAGGCCGGGCGCTAGACCTCCACGACGACGGGCAGCACCATCGGCCGGCGCTTGAGGCGGTCGTAGACGAACTCCGCCAGGTCGTCGTGCAGGTGGTCCTGGAGCAGGTCGATCTCCCTGATCTCGTCCTTGGCCGAGCGGGCCAGCGAGCGCTCCACCGCCTCGCGCAGCTCGTCGATCATCTCGTCGCCCTCCTCGATGAACGGCACGCCGCGGAAGATGATCTCCGGGGGAGCCACCGAGCGGCCGTCCTGCTCGGAGATGGTCGCCACGACGATGAAGATGCCGTCGGCCGAGAGCATGCGCCGGTCGCGCATGGCGATGTCCTCGGGGTCGCCCACGTCCACCCCGTCCACGAACACCAGGCCCGCCTGCTCGCGCTCGCCGAAGCCCGCGCGGTCGGCGGTGAGCTCGAGCGGCAGGCCGTTCTCGCCCCGAAAGACGTTCTTGGGCGGCACGCCCACCGCCGTGGCGAGCTCGGAGTGCAGCCGGATCCGCTTGTAGTCGCCGTGCATGGGCAGCACGTACTGCGGCTTGGTCAGGTTGACCATCAGCTTGAGCTCCTCGGCGTAGCCGTGGCCCGAGGCGTGGATGGGCGCGTCGCGCGTGGTGACGACGTCGGCGCCCAGGTGGAAGATCCGGTCGACGGTCTCGTTCACCGCCCGCTCGTTGCCCGGGATCGGGGTGGCGGAGAAGATCACGGTGTCGCCGTCGTGCAGCGAGACGTTGGGGTGGTCGCCGTGGGCCATCCTGCGCAGCGCAGACAGCGGCTCGCCCTGGGAGCCGGTGGAGATCACGACCACCTTCTCGTCGGGGAAGTCCTCGATCTCCTTGGGGCCGACCAGCATCCCCTCGGGGATCTGGATGTGGCCGAGGCTGCGGCCGATGTTCACGTTCTTGCGCATCGAGCGGCCCACCAGCGCCACCTTGCGGCCCAGGCTCGAGGCGGCATCGACCACCTGCTGGACCCGGTGGATGTTCGACGCGAACGATGTGACGACGATCCGCCCCGAGCAGCGGCTGAAGGTCTCCTCGAGCTTGGGCCCGACGCTGGACTCCGAGGGCGACATGCCCGGGCGGTCGGCGTTGGTGGAGTCCCCGCACAGGAGCAGCAGCCCGTCGCGGCCCAGCTCGGCCAGGCGCGAGACGTCGGCGGGCACCCCGTCCACCGGAGTCTGGTCGAACTTGTAGTCGCCGGTGATCAGCGTGATGCCCAGCTCGCACTTCAGCGCCACCGCGAACGCATCGGGGATGGAGTGGGCCATCTTCACGAGCTCGACGTCGAACGGGCCGGCGTCGAGCGACTCGCCGGCATGGACGTCGGTCACGTCCACGTCGCGCAGGTGGTGCTCGTCGAGCTTCGAGCGCACCATCGCCGCGGTCAGGGGGCCGCCGTAGATCGGCGGCGTGCGGTCGAGCTGGCGCAGCACGAAGGGCAGCGCGCCCACGTGGTCCTCGTGCCCGTGCGTGAGCACGATGGCCTCGATGTCCTCGGCGCGCTCGCGCAGGTAGGTGAAGTCGGGCAGCACGAGGTCCACCCCGAGCTGGTCGGGCGTGGGGAACATGAGCCCGGTGTCGACGACGACGATGCGGCCGTCGTACTCGACGACCGTCATGTTCTTGCCGATCTCGCCGAGGCCCCCCAGCGGGAGCACTCGCAGGGTGGAGCTCAAACCGCGCTCAGCAGCCCTTGTCGCTCGAGGGCCTCGCGCAGAGTCGCGGCCTCCTCGTCGCTGACCTCGACGTAGGGAAGCCGCGGCACCCCGACGTCACGGCCGAGCAGGCGCAGCGCACCCTTCACCGAGCACGCCGGAGGCGCGACGGTCAGGGCCTTGTAGAGCGGCTGCAGCGAGGCGTGGATCTCGCGTCGGCTGTCGGGCTCGTCGATCATGCGGCGCATCTCGCGGCCGGCCAGGTGCGACGCCACCAGGATGCCCCCGGTGCCGCCCATGTCGAGCACGTCGGGAAGCATGTCGTCGTTGCCGGCCAGCGTCGTCAGGCCCTCGATCGGCTCGAGCTCCTCGTAGCGCGCCTGCTTGACCGCGACCACGTTCTCGATCTCGGCCAGCTCGCGCAGCAGGTCGTTGGGCATGTCGATCGCCGAGCGCTGCGGGATGTTGTAGAGCACCACCGGAAGGTCGCTGGCGGCGGCGACCGCATGGAAGTGGGCCACCAGGCCCCGCCGGTTGGGCCGGTTGTAGTACGGAGTGACCGCCAAGACGGCGTCCACCCCGATCCCGGCGGCGCGCTCGGTCAGCTCGGCGCTGTGCTTGGTGTCGTTGGAGCCGGTGCCGGCGATCACGGGGGCGTCGCCCGACTCTGCCACCGCGAGCTCCCAGAGGCGGCACTTCTCGTCGTCGTCCATCGTCGAGCCCTCGCCGGTGGTGCCGGCCACGACGAGCCCGTCGGAGCCCCCCTCGTCGAGCAGGTGCCGGGCGAGCGAGACGAAGGCGTCTTCGTCGATCGCGCCGTCCGCCCCGAACGGGGTGACCATCGCGGTGAGGATTCCGCCTATCGCCACGGGGCGATTATGTCAGCGCGCGCCTACTGAATCGGGCGGAACGGGTCCGGCGTCGAGTTGTTCTCGCCCTGCACCGGCGGGGGCTGCTCCTCGGGGGCCGGCTCCTCGGTCTGAGCGGGGGGCGCAGAGCCGGTTGCGGGCTGGCCCTCCGGCGCCACGGGGGTGGCCGGCGGAGCGGGTTCGGCCGCGGCGGGCTCGGTGCCGGGCATCGGCGGCGACGAGGGTGGCGGGGCCTGCTGCTGCTGCGGCTGGCCCTCCTGGGGGATCGGCCGGCCGTGCTGGTCGTACTGAACGGGCGCCGCCCCGTGGCCGCCGGCCTGCTGGCGCTGGTTCTCGTTGAAGCTGCTCTGCGCTTCGTCGATCTTCTGCTGCGCCTGGTCGGCGAGCTTCTTGGCCTTGTCCATGAAGCCCATATGGCTCTCCTTTTCCTCTGGAGGATCGGACCATAGCTGAGCGCTTTCTGGCGCATAGAATGGTGCGGTCCGATGGCCCCGGAACGCGACTACAGCCACCGCACGACCGTGCAGAAGCTCGGCGTCGCACCCGATCAGCGCGTGGAGATCGCGGGCGACGTGGGCAGCGGCCTGCGGCGCGACGTCAAGGATGCGATCGGGCGCGGGCTGGTGCGTTCCGGCGAGCTCGACGCGGCGATCGTGTCGGTCTCGACCCCGGAGGAGGCCGAGCAGGTGCTCTCCGACTACCGGCCGCGCCTGCGCGACACCGGCTGCCTGTGGATCATCACCCGCAAGCGCGGGCACGACGGCTACATCAACCAGATGACCCTGGTCCCGCGCGGCAAGGCCCACGGGCTGATCGACAACAAGACCTGCTCCATCGACGACGAGCGCTCCGGCATCCGCTTCGTGGTCCCCCGCGCGCTGCGCAAGCCCGCGCGCGAAGCCGCGGCCTAGCTCAGCGGCGCCCCGGCGTCGCGGTCCAGCGCGGCGATCATCGCCTTCACGACCTCGGGGTCGAACTGCGACCCGGCGTTCTTCTCGAGCTCGGCCCGGGCGTCGGCCTCGCTCATCGCCCGGCGGTAGGGGCGGTCGGAGACCATCGCGTGGTAGGCGTCGACCACGAACACGATCCGCGCCCCGATCGGGATCTGCGCGCCGCGTAGCCCGTCCGGGTAGCCGCCCCCGTCCCAGCGCTCGTGGTCGTGGCGGACGATCTGGCGAACGTCGCTGAGGAAGGGGACCGGCGCGAGGATCTGCTCCCCCACCACCGGGTGGCGCTTGATCACCGCGAACTCCTCGGGGGTGAGCGGCCCGGGCTTGTTCAGGATCGCGTCGGGCACGGCGATCTTGCCGATGTCGTGGAAGATCGCCCCGAAGCGGACCGCCTCGAGCTCGGACTCGGGCAGGCCCAGCTCGCGCCCCACCTCCACGGCGAGCTCGGCGATCCAGCGCGCGTGCTCGGCGGTGTAGCCGTCCTTCGCCTCCAGGGCGGCGGCCAGGGCCTCGGCCACCCCGAGGTGGGTCTGCTCCAGCTTGCGGTACAGCTCGGCGGTGCGCAGGGCCGCACCGGCGTGGTCGGCCACGAGCTCCACCAGCCGCGCATCCTCCTCTTCCAGGGCGCCGGGCTCGCTCGCCTGGAGCACGATCGCCCCCCACAGCTCGCTGCCCACGAACAGCGGCACCGCCAGCTCGGAGCGCAGGTTCAGCCCTGGCCAGCTCGAGGAGGCCGGGTCGTCGGTCAGGTCGCCCACCAGCACGGGGCGGCGCTCACGCAGGCAGCGGCCCACCGCGCCCTCATCCTCGGGCAGCGCCCAGGTCCAGCTGCCGTTGTCGTGCGGCAGCCGCGACGAGGAGCTGACGGCGGCCAGGACCCCGTCGCCGCTCAGGCGCATGATCGCCGCGAAGTCGTAGTCGAGGTTCTCGGTCAGCTCGGCGGTCGTGGCCTGGGCGACCGAGTCCACCTCCAGCAGGCGCGAGAGCTTTCCGCCCACCCGCGAGGCGATCGCCATGCGCCGGCGACGCGAGTCCGAGCGCTCGTCGGAGAGGCGCGCCTTCGAGCCGGTGACGACCGGGCTCTCGCGCCGGGCCCGGGAGTACCGGCCCCGCTTGGCGCCAAGGAGCGCCTGGTCGGATCGCTCGATCAGCGTGATCGGCCCCTCGCCCGGTCGCCACTCGGCGAGGCCGGCGTGGGCGCCCACCGTCCCACCGCCCGGCACGCTGACCTGCCGCAGGCGGTTGACCAGCCGCGCCACGAGCGGCTCTGCCTCGCCGCCTTCGGTGTCGGGGAGGATCAGGGCGAACTCGTCGCCGCCGAAGCGCGCGACGTGGTCCTGCTCGCGCACGGACGAGCGCAGGACCTCGCCCACCGCGCGCAGCACGGCGTCGCCGCTCAGGTGCCCGAAGCGCTCGTTGACCGACTTGAAGTCCTCGAGGTCGAGCAGCACCAGCGTGAAGGGACCCGACCCGCGGTCGGCCCGGGCCACCTCGGCCCGCAGCCGGCCCTGGAAGGCGGCGTGGTTGAGGCAGCCGGTGAGGGCGTCGCGCGAGGCGGCGTGCTTGGCGGCGGCGTGGTCGTCGGCGTTGCGGCAGGCGACCGACGCCAGCTCGGAGAAGGCGGCGAGGAGCTCGGTGTCGGCGTCGGTGACCCAGCGGCCGTCGAGGAAGCCCACCGAGATGACTCCGTCCAGACCCCCGCGGCGGCGCAGCGGCGCGGCCATGCCCGAGCGCACGCCGTCGAGCGCGGTGGTGGTGCCCGAGGCCAGCCCGTCGGCCACGTAGTCGTTGGAGGACTGGGCCCGTCCTGTGGCGATCACCCGGCCGCACAGCCCCTGGTCGGGGCCGCGGTGGTGCCCGATGAACTCCTCGGGCACGCCGTGGGCCGCAACGGCATGCAGCCCGTCGCGCCCGTCGCCGAAGTACACGACCACGATCTCGCCGCCGGTGGCGTGCGAGGCCTCCGCGCAGAGGGTGTTCAGCACCCGCTTGGGGTCGAGCGACTCGCCCAGCGCCTTGGCAGCGCGAGCCAGCGCGGCCTGTCGCGTGGCGTGCAGCTCGCGGTCGCGGGAGAACCAGAAGCGCTGGAGCGCGTGCGACGTGCTCTCGGTCACCGTCTCGAGCAGCGCCGACTCCGCCGGGTCGAAGTCCTGCTCGTAGGAGCGCGCCACGCCCACCAGCACGCGGTCGCCGTTGTCGCCGGCCGGCGCGAGTGCCAGCGCGCGGGCGTCCAGCCCGCCGAGCCGCTCTCCCACCAGAGCGCGGACGCTCCCCCCGGCGAGGCTTCCCACGCACAGCGGGTCGTGCACGATCCGCTCGCGCTCGCGGTCCGAGAGCCCGGCGCTGGCCACCAGCGCCGGCGGCGACCCGTCGTCGCGCGCGGCCATCACGAACGCCTTCTCGGCCTCGAAGGCCTCGCACAGCTCGTCGCAGACCGCCGCGCCCAGCTCGGCGGCGGAGGAGGCGGAGTTGACCAGCGCGATGATCTCCGCGCGGCGCGAGGCCTCGACGAAGCGGCGGACAAGGGCATCCTCGAGCCCCTCCCGCTCAGGCGAAAGCTGCGACCACGACCGCGTGGCTGCGGTCTCCCTTCGCTCCTCGGACACGACCCACCTCCCCTCGCGTGTAGAGGCCGGCGAGCGGCGGCGGGGACTGGCCGAACGAGGCGCGCAGGGCCGCCGCCTCGGCGTCGAGGTGCTCACCCGGGCCACCGAGGGCGGCGCGCCGGCCGGCGCAGTCGAAGACCAGGGCGGCGCGGGCGGGATGGCCCCCCAAAGGAGCGAGGGCGTCGCTGACGGCGATCCACGTGCTGCGCACGATCGCCTCGGGCGTCTGCTCGGTGAACTCCACCGCAGCGTTGACGGGGATGTAGGTGGCGCACTCCAGGCCGCCCTGGAGCCCGGGCCCGAGCACGCGGCGCAGGCGGACGTCCCCGCTCAGCTCGGGTTGTGCGAGCGGGTGCACCGCCGCCAGCTGGTGGAAGTCCTCGTGGCTCAGGGTGGCCCCGGCGTAGCCGAGCTTGCCCAGGTAGACCTCGGCCGCGGGGAGCCCGTCGAGCTGGACGAGCGTCCGGTCCTTGACGCGGGTGACCACCGAGGGGCTGGCGCAGGGCGAGGCCCCGTGAGCGTGCCCCACGCCGATCGGCTCGGGCGACTGCAGCGCCACGGCCACCACCGAGTCGCACAGGGCGGAGCCCTCGGCGAGCTGCCAGGCCGAGTCGCCTCCCGCCCCTCCGCCTACGAGCGGCACCGACGGGCCGGCGGCCTCGAAGGCACCCGCGAGGGCGTCGGAATGATCCCCGGTTGGGGTGTCGAGGAAGAGCGCCATCAGGACGTGGCCGCCGTCCGGTTCGCCGAGGTCGCGAAGCGCGGCCTTGGTTGCGTCGCGCGCCGCTCCGCGAAGGTCCCGCGCAGCGCCGCCCACCACCCCGACGGCAGCGTGGAGCTCGGGCCCGAAGGCGATGGCGGAGCTGCCCCTGTCGAGGGGCCCATCCCCACCGAACGCGCCGCTGCCGGTCATGCCGGCCACGGGCGCCCCGGCGGCGTTGGCCACGGCCTGGGTCATCTGCTCTCCGGCGTCGAGCCCCCCGTCGGGGAACACGAGCACGAGCGAGGGCCGCGGGCCGCCGAGCCCGGCTACGGCGCGCTGGACAGCGGACGAGGTCGCCTCTGCACCTTCGGCGTCGCCGGCGGCGGCCAGCGGGGCTTGCGCGCGCGCCGTGGCCGAGGAGGAAGCGCTGAGAGTCGAGGGGCCCAAGAGGATCCACTCTCGCTATCGGCAGACCGCCCCGAGTCCTCTACAGGACAGCCTCCACTTTTCGGCCAATTGCGGGTCTAGAGGAGGTTTTCCAGCCCGATGACGAAGCGGCGGTCGAGGTTTCCGACCTTTCTGACCGCGAGCAGTACCCCAGGCATGAAGGACTCCCGTGAGATGGTGTCGTGACGGATCGTGAGGGTCTGCCCCAGACCGCCGAAGACCACCTCCTGATGGGCTACGAGCCCCGGCAGCCGGACCGAGTGGATCGGCTCGTGCACTTCGCCGCCCGCCTCGCGGATCAACTCGGCGGTGCGCAGCGCGGTTCCCGAGGGGGCGTCCAGCTTGGCCGGATGGTGGAGCTCGGTGATCTCGCACTCCGGCATGTGCGGTGCGGCCAGCTTCGCGGCCTCCATCATCAGCACCGCCCCGATGGCGAAGTTCGGGGCGTAGAAGAGGTTGGCCGAGCCGACGCCCTCCAGCTCGGCGAGATCGGCGCCGGTGGTCCCCACCACGCAATGAACGCCTGCCTCCAGGCACTCGCGCGCGTTGGCCAGCGCGGTGTCCGGGGTGGTGAAGTCGACGACCACCTCGGCGTCGTTCAGCACGTCGGCCAGCGACGTCCCCAGCGAGGGATCGGCGCGGCCGGTCAGCTGCATGTCCTCGGCGCCCTCCACGGCGGCGCACACGGTCTGGCCCATGCGCCCGGCGGCGCCGGAGACCGCTACGGAGATCACGCCGCGGCGAGCTCCGCGCCCGTCAGGGCGTCGCGGAAGACGGACTCGTCGGGGCCCACGCCCGGCGGCGGACATGGCCTGGGGCCCGTACACGTCGCGCGCCAGCCGGGCCACGTCCTCGGCGGTGACCGCGTCGATCGCGGCCAGCAGCTCGTCGAGGGTCAGGATCGGCACGTCCATCAGCACCGAGCTGCCCAGGCGGTTCATGCGCGCCAGCGTCGACTCCATCGAGAGCACCGTACGGCCCTTCACGTTCTCCTTGGCCCGCTCGAGCTCGTCCGCCGGGACGGGCTCGTCCTGCAGGCGGCGCAGCTGCTCGCCGATGATCCCCATCGCCTCGCCCACGTTGTCACGCCGGGTGCCGACGTAGATGCCCACCTGGCCGATGTCCACGAAGCTGCTGGCGTAGGAGTAGACCGCGTAGGCCAGGCCGCGCTTCTCGCGCACCTCCTGGAACAGCCGCGAGGAGCTGGAGCCCCCCAGCAGGGTGTCCAGCACCCGCAGCGCGAAGCGGCGGTCGTCGCCGCGGGCCAGGCCGGGCGCCGCCCAGGGCGAGGTGGTACTGCTCGGTGTCCTTCGAGTGGAAGCGCACCTCGGGGCCCTCGAGGCGCACGGGGTCCGAGCCGTTCTCGAGCCGGCCGTCGCGGCTGCCGAGCAGCCGCTCGGCCTGCGCGACCACCTCGTCGTGCTCGAGGTTGCCCGCGGCCGCCAGGACCAGGTTCGAGCCCACGTAGCGCGAGTCGTGGTAGGCGGCGATGTCGGGCACCGGGACAGAGCCGACCACGTCGGCCGAGCCGATGATCGGGCGTCCCAGCGGGTGGCTGCCGAAGACGGCCTCGGCCAGCACGTCGTGCACCTTGTCCGAGGGCTCGTCCTCGTACATGGCGATCTCCTCGATCACCACCTGGCGCTCGGAGTCCACGTCGCGGTAGGCCGGCGCGAGCATCATGTCCGAGATCACGTCGAGCGCCCGCTCGGCGTGGCGGTCCAGGCAGCGGGCGTAGACCGAGGTGGTCTCCTTGCCCGTGCCGGCGTTCACCTCCGCGCCCATCCCGTCGAAGATCTGGTCGATCTCCTCCGAGGAGAAGCGGTCGGTGCCCTTGAACAGCAGGTGCTCGAGGAAGTGGGAGATCCCCGCCTGCTCGGGCACCTCGTCGCGCGAGCCCGTCCTCACGAACAGGCCCAACGCCACCGAGCGCACGCTGGGCATGCGCTCGGTGACCACGCGGAGCCCCGAATCGAGGTCCGCGATCTGATGCGTCTGGGTCAACCCCGGTCGGGGTCGCGGCGGGCGTCACGCCCACCGCCACCGCCGTCGCGGCCCCGGCCACGGCCGTTGCCGCCGCGGTCGCGGTCACGTCCGCGTCCGCCGCGGTCGCCGCCGCCACCACCGCGCGGGCCCTTGTCGCCCGTGCCCACGGAGGCGAGCTCCTCGGCCGACTTGCCGGCGACGTCGGGGTCCTCGGCGAGGCGCAGCCCGATACGGCCGCGCTCCTTGTCGACCTCGACGACCTTGACCTCGATCTCGTCGCCGCGGTTGAGCACGTCCTCGACGGAGTCCACCCGGGAGCCGGGCGAGACGTTCGAGATGTGCAGCAGGCCGTCGGTGCCCTTCGCGAGCTCGACGAACGCGCCGAAGGTCGTGGTCTTCACGACCTTGCCGCTGAACTCGTCGCCGACCTCGACCTCCTTGGTCATCTGGCGGATGCGGTCCACCAGGGCGTCGCCCTGCTCGCCGGTGGCGGCGAACACGCGGACGATGCCGTCGTCGTCGACGTCGATCGTGGCGTCGAACTCCTCGGACAGGGCGCGGATGGTCTCCCCGCCCTTGCCGATGATCATGCCGATCTTCTCGGTGTCGATCTGGATCTGGCCGATGCTCGGCGCGTGGCGCGAGAGCTCGGGCCGCGGGCCCTCGATGGCCTTGCCCATCTCACCGAGGATGAACGTGCGGCCCTCCTTGGCCTGCGTGAGCGCGTCGCGCAGGATGTCGAAGGTCACGCCCGTGATCTTGATGTCCATCTGCAGGGCGGTGATGCCGTTCTCGGTGCCGGCGACCTTGAAGTCCATGTCGCCCAGGTGGTCCTCCACCCCGGCGATGTCGGACAGGACGATGTAGTCGTCGCCCTCCTTGATCAGGCCCATGGCGATGCCCGCCACCGGAGCCTTGATCTGCACGCCGGCGTCCATCAGCGCGAGGCTCGAGCCACACACCGAGGCCATCGAGCTCGAGCCGTTGGACTCGAGGATGTCCGAGACCACGCGGACGGAGTACGGGAACTCCTCCGGGTCCGGCACGACCGGGACCAGGGCGCGCTCGGCGAGCGCTCCGTGGCCGATGTCGCGGCGCTTGGGGCCGCGCATGAAGCCGGCCTCCCCGACCGAGAAGGGCGGGAAGTTGTAGTGGTGCCAGTAGCGCTTGGCGGTCTCGATGCCGAGCGTGTCCAGGCGCATCTCGTCGCGCGTGGTGCCCAGCGCGGCGACCGACAGGGCCTGCGTCTGCCCGCGGGTGAACACGGCCGAGCCGTGCGTGCGCGGGGCGACGCCCACCTCGATCCAGATGTCGCGGATCTCGTCGGCGCTGCGGCCGTCGGGGCGCTTCTTGTCGACGGCGATCCGCTGGCGGATCGTGTCCTTCTCGAGCTTGTCGAAGGCGAGCTGGACCGCCTTGCGGCGCTCGGAGTCGTCCTCGTCGGAGGCGAGGCCCTGCAGGACCTCCTCCTCGACGCGCTTGGTGGCGTCCTGGCGCTCGAGCTTGTCCTCGACCTGGGTGGCCTCGGACAGCGCGTCGCCGAAGCGCTCCTTGAGCTCGGAGAGGATCGACTCGTCCACCTGCGGCGGAGCGATCTCGGTCTTCTCCTTGCCGGCCTTCTCGCGCAGCTCGTTCTGCGCCTGGCAGAGCTTCTTGATCTGCCCGTGGGCGATGTCGAGCGCGTCGAGGATCTCCGCCTCGGAGACCTCGCTGGCGCCGGCCTCGACCATGAGGATGGCCTCCTCGGTGCCCGCGACGACCAGGTCCAGCGAGCTGGACTGCAGGGTCTCCTCGTCGGGGTTGACGAGGATGTCGCCGTCACCGCTGAGGCCGATGCGCACTGCGCCGACCGGCTGCGGGAACGGGATGTCGGAGACCGTCAGCGCGGCGGAGGCCGCGTTCATGGCCAGGATGTCGTAGGGGTTCTCGTGGTCGATCGACAGCGGGATTGCGACCAGCTGCGTCTCGCGGTGCCAGCCCTTGGGGAAGAGCGGGCGCAGCGGGCGATCGATCATGCGCGCGGTGAGCGTGGCCTTCTCGCCGGCCCTGCCCTCGCGTCGGAAGAACGAGCCGGGGATCTTGCCCGCGGCGTACATGCGCTCCTCGACGTCGACGGTCAGCGGGAGGAAGTCCACGTCGCGCTCGTTGCCTGCGGTGGCGGTGCCGAGGACCATCGTGTCCCCCGCTTGAATGACTACCGAGCCGCTGGCCTGCTTCGCGTACTTTCCGGTCTCCAGGGTGAGTTCGGCATCGCCAATCTCGACCGAGACGCGGGTTGCTTCAGGCTTCATCTGCTTCCTTTCGGCCGCCTCCGGTTGGCGGCAACTTTTCTAAGACTCTCCGGTAAGGGGTCGGATCGAGGCTAGCAGTCTGCCCCTGCACGAAGAACGCGGGCGTGCTGGTCACTCCGGCCCTGATGCCCGACCTGAAGTCGCGCTCCACCCGCTCTGCCACCGGCTCCGAGCGCCGGTCGCGCTCGAAGCGATCCAGGTCCAGGCCCAGCCGCTCGGCGCGCTGCCAGAGGTGCGGGTCGTCGAGGTGGGCCTGGTCCTCCAGCAGCAGGTCGTGCATCTCCCAGAAGCGCCCCTGGAGAGCGGCCGCCTCGGCGGCGTGGGCCAGCACGCGGGCCCGCGGGTGCTTGGACTTCATCGGGAAGTGGCGGAAGACCCGGGTGACGGCCCGATCGCGCAGCGCCAGGTGGGCCAGGGCGCAGTGGTGGCACTCGAAGTCGGCGTACTCGACCACCAGCGGCCCCTCGCCGCGGCGGTGGTCGTCGGGGCCCCGGCTCAGGCGGCCCGGCGCTGGTCCAGGGCGTCGAAGATGAGGTTGGCACCGGGGATCTCCAGCGGGGACCGCGGGCGGTAGGCCCACTCGACGGTGCCGTCGGGGCCCACCATCACCAGCGAGCGGGCGGCCACGCCGTGGTCCTCCACCCAGACGCCGTAGGCCTTGGCCACCTCGCCCTTGGGGTGGAAGTCCGCGAGCAGCGGGATGTCGATGCCCAGGTGCGCGCGGAAGGCGCGGTGGGACCAGGACGAGTCGACCGACACCCCGAGCAGCTTCGCCCCGCGCGCCTCCAGCTCGCCCAGGACCTCCTGGTAGACGTTCAGCTGGTCCGTGCAGCCGGGCGAGAAGTCCGCGGGATAGAAGACCAGGACCACGCGCTGTCCGCGCAGGTCGGACAGCGAGACCTCCTTGCCGTCCTGGTCGGGGAGGGCGAAGTCAGGCGCCTGGGCGCCCGCCTCGATCATCGCTAGCGACGCAGGCCGAGCTCGGCGATGAGGGCGCGGTAGCGGTCGATGTCCTTCCGCGCCAGGTACTTCAGGAGCCGGCGGCGCTTGCCCACCAGCATCAGCAGGCCGCGGCGCGAGTGGTGGTCGCGCTTGTGCTCGCGCAGGTGCTCGGTGAGCTCGTTGATCCGCGCCGTGAGCAGCGCGACCTGGACCTCGGTGGAACCGGTGTCCTGGCCGTCGCGCCCGTGCTTGGCGACGATCTCCTGCTTGGCCTCGACGGTCAGCGTCATCGGCGCGAAACGGTAGCAGCGGCCCGCGTGATTTCCCGGGCCTTTTCCACGTCCTTGTTCATCTGCTCGACCAGCGCGTCGGCCGACTCGAACCGCCTCTCACCCCGCATCCGCTCCACGAAAGCCACCCGCAGGGTCTGCCCGTAGAGGTCGGCGTCGAAGTCGATCAGGTGGGTCTCCACCAGCAGGCCGCGGCCGGACTCGAAGGTGGGCCTCACCCCCACGTTCACCGCCGCCGGATGGCCGTGGGCCCAGGCGGCGTAGACGCCGTGGCCCGGAACCACGAGGCGGTCGTCGGGGACGATGTTGGCCGTGGGCATCCCCAGCTCGCGCCCGCGGCGGTCGCCCCCCACCACCTCGCCCTCCAGCAGGAACGGCCCGCCCAGGAAGCGGGCGGCGCGGTCCACCTCCCCCGCGGCCACCAGCGCGCGGATCTGGGTCGAGGACACGCTCTCGCCGTCCACCTCGACCATGGGCACCACGTGGGTCTCGAACTCGTCGTGGGAGGCGAGGAACTCGGGCGTGCCCTTGGCCTTCTGGCCGAAGCGGAAGTTCTCGCCCACCGAGACCCGGGTCGCCCCCAGCTGGCCGATCAGCACCTCCTGCACGAAGCGCTCGGCGCTGCGCGAGGCGAACTCCTCGTCGAAGGGGATCACCACCAGCTCCTCCACGCCCAGCCCGGCGATCAGGTCGCGCTTGGTGTTGAAGTTGGTGAGCAGCTTGGGCAGGGCCTCGGGGTGGGTGACCGCCGTGGGGTGCGGGTCGAAGGTCAGGACGGTGTCGCTGCCGCGGATGACCTCCCGGTGACCGAGGTGGACGCCGTCGAAGGTGCCGATGGCGACCTTGCGCGGCCCGGCCTCGCCCGGGGGGCGGACCGGGAGCTCGGGCAGGGATGTGACCTTCATGCGGGGTCGAACACTACGTCCGGCTTGGTCCCTCCGCCGTGCGGCACCCCGATGGCGAGCAGCCGGTCCTCGTAGGTCAGGCGCAGCGCGTCGTGCTCGCTGGCCCCGGCCAGCTGCCGGCCGTGGCGCACGTCGGCGGCCTCGCCCGGCGCCCAGCGCGCGCTCGGGCAGGAAGGCCAGCGCCTCCTCGAGCGGCACCGTGCGCTGTGGATCGGCGTCCTCGAGGCGGAACGGCCCCACGGCGGTGCGCTCCAGCTCATCGCAGTAGGCGTCGCCCAGGCCGGCGATCAGCGAGCGCACGTAGGTGCCCGACGAGACCTCGAGCTCGAAGGCCGCCCGCTCGCCCTCGTGCCACAGCAGCTCCGCGCGGTGCACGGTCACCGGGCGCTCGGCCGGGGCCACCTCCTCCCCCCTCCGGGCCCGCTCGTAGGCGCGCTGCCCGCCCACGCGCACCGCCGAGTAGGCCGGCGGGGCCTGCATGATCTCGCCCACGGGCAGCGTCAGCTCGGCCGGCAGGCGGCCCGTGTGCTCGAGGGTCCCGTCGCGGTCGCCGGTGTCCGAGGCCCAGCCCAGGCGGGCCACCGCGCGGTAGGTCTTCGGGAGGGCCATCAGCCAGCGCTGCACGCGGGTGGCCCTTCCCACCAGCACGAGCAGCACACCCGTCGCGAAGGGGTCGAGCGTCCCGGCGTGGCCGACGCGCGTGCCGCGCGGCAGCGAGCGCCGCACGGAGGCCACCACGTCGTGCGAGGTGACGCCCGCGGGCTTGTCGACTATCCGGACGCCGTCGGTCAGAGCGTCGGAGCCGGCCGGGCGTTGGCCGGCCGAGCACCGCACGCTCGGCCTACCTGGGCGGCGACCTCGGGTCGCAGCCGCTCGACGAGCTCGTCCACCGTCAGCTCGGTGGTGAAGCCGGCGGCCTGCGGGTGGCCGCCTCCGCCCAGCGAGCGGGCGATGCTCGACACGTCGACGCGGCCGTCGGTGGCCCGCAGGCTCACCTTGCGCAGGCCGTCGCGGTCGTCGGCCAGCAGCTCGCGCACCAGCACCGCCACGGCGGTTCCCTCCACCGCGCGCATGTGGTCGACGATGCCCTCGGAGTCGGTCTCCTGGGCGCCGGTCTCCTCGTAGTCCGCCTTGGAGAGGCTGGCCAGCGTGATCGCGCCGTCGTCCTCGCGCCGGACGCTGGACAGGGCGCGCTGGAGCAGCTGCAGGCGGCGGAAGGGCAGGTCCTCGAACAGGCGCCGGTAGACGAGGTGCGGGTTGACCCCGGCCTCCATCAGCTCGGCGGCCATGCGGTGGGAGTCCGGCGAGGTGTTCTCGTAGGAGAAGCGCCCGGTGTCGGTGACCAGGCCGACGTAGAGGGCCTCGGCGATGTCGGGGGTCAGCTCGGCGCCGAGCTCCCGGGCCAGCCGCCAGACGATCTCCGCGGTGCAGGAAGCGCCCGCGTCCACCAGGTTCACCGTGCCGAAGCGGGTGTTGTCGTGGTGGTGGTCGATGTTGAGGATGTGGAGCCCCTGCGCGCGCAGGAAGTCCACCGGCATCCGGTCGATGTTGCCGCAGTCCAGGAACACCACCGTGCGCTCGGTGAGGTCGTCGGGCGGGGCGCCCAGCAGGCCGTCGAAGACCATGTCGCGGTACTCGTAGGGCAGCGGGAACTCGTCCGGCGACATGTACATGACCGAGTCCTTGCCCAGCTGCTGCAGCGTGTGGTGCATGGCCAGCAGCGAGCCCAGGGCGTCGCCGTCGGGGTTCTCGTGTGTGGTGAGGAGGAGCTTGTCGGCCACCCGCAGCTCGGCGAGGACCTCGTCCACCTCGGTGGCGGGGACGCTCACTCGGGCGCCTCGCGGTCGATGAGCTCGGTGATCCGCATTCCGCGGTCCACGGAGTCGTCGTAGACGAACTCCAGGCGCGGGGTCCGCTTCATGTGCAGCTCGTCGTTGACCCGGGCCTGCAGGAAGCCGTGCGAGGCCTCGAGCCCGGCGAGCGATTCGGTGCGCTCCTCCTCGCCTCCGAGCACGCTGACGTAGACACGGGCGTGTCGGAGATCGGGGCTGGTGTCCACGGAGGTAACGGTCACGAATCCGATCCTTGGATCTTTCAGGCCTTCTGCGAGGCGTGCTGACAGCACTTCGCGCACCGCCTCGTTGACCCTTCTCATGCGGTCGCCCGCCACGTTATCTATCCGCCACGTCGCCGAAGGAAACAAGGCTCCCCCGGACGGAAGAGCCGTCTGGATAACGGGCGTAAATCCACCGTTCCAGGTCATTCTGGAGTGTCTGAACGGAGCGCGCCTCGCGTCCGACGAGGGCAGCGGAGAGCTCCGAGCGCTGCCACAGCTCGTGGTGATCGGTCTCGGCCACCGATGCGCCGAAGCGCCGGTGCAGCTGGGCCTTGACCGACTGGACCTCCTTGCGCTTGCCCTTCAGGCTCCCGTTCTCGGGAAAGTGCAAGTCGATTCGGATCAGGGAGACGAAGGGCACGGGATCAAAGCGCCCGCTCCCGCTGCCTGGTCTCGTACGCCTCGATGATGTCGCCTTCCTTCACGTCGGCGTAGTTCTCGAGCACGATGCCGCACTCCAGCCCCGCGGTGACCTCCCGCACGTCGTCCTTGAAGCGCCGCAGCGAGCCGATGCGCCCGTCGTAGATGACGGTGCCGTCGCGCACGAGGCGCGTCTGGGCGCCGCGGCGGATGGTGCCGTCGGTGACCTGGCAGCCGGCGATCGTGCCGACGCGCGAGGCGCGGAAGGTGGCGCGGACCTCGGCCTGGCCGACGGTCTCCTCGATCTCCTCGGGGTCGAGCAGGCCCTCCATGGCGTCGCGCAGGTCCTCGATCACCTTGTAGATGACCGAGTAGGTGCGGATCTCGACGCCCTCGCGGCGGGCGACCTCGGTCGCGCTGCCCACGGGGCGCACGTTGAAGCCGATCACGACGGCCTCGGAGGCGGCGGCCAGCATCACGTCGGACTCGTTGATGCCGCCCACGGCGTCGTGGATCACGTTGGCGACGACCTGGTCCTGCGGCAGCTTGGCGATCTCGTCGGCGAGGGCCTCCAGCGAGCCCGCGACGTCGGCCTTGAGGACGAGGTTGAGCTCCTTCTCGCCGCGCTGGGCGCGGGCCATGACGTCCTCCAGCGAGACGCGCACGCCGGCGCGCCGGGCCAGGGCCTCGGTCTTCAGGCGGTTGGCGCGCTCGCCGGCGATGCGCCGGGCCTCGCGCTCGTTGCTCACGACGCGGAAGTGCTCGCCCGCCTCGGGCACGCCGTCGAAGCCCAGCAGCTCCACCGGCTGGGCGGGGGTGGCCTCCTTGACGCGGTTGCCGCGGAAGTCGTGCATCGCCCGGGCGCGGCCCGGGTGGGCGCCGGCCACGATGGCGTCGCCGACCTGCAGGCGGCCGCGCTGCACCAGCACCGAGACCACGGCGCCGCGGCCTGGGTCCAGTTTCGACTCGATCACCATGCCCGACGCCTCGGTGTCGGGGTTGGCCTTCAGTTCCTGGATCTCGGCCAGCGTGATGATGGTGTCCAGCAGCTCGTCGAGGTTCTGGTGGGTCTTGGCGGAGACGTCGACGAACTCGGTGTCGCCGCCCCAGTCGGCCGGCGTCAGCTCCTGCTGGGCGAGCTCGCCCCGGACGCGGTTGGGGTCCGCGCCCTCCTTGTCGATCTTGTTGACCGCGACCATGATCGGCACCTGGGCCGCCTTGGCGTGGTCGATGGCCTCCACGGTCTGGGGCATCACGCCGTCGTCGGCCGCCACGACCACCACGGCGATGTCCGCGGCGCGGCCACCGCGGGCGCGCATGGCGGTGAACGCCTCGTGGCCGGGCGTGTCGAGGAAGGTGATCGGGTGGTCTGAGTGGTTGACCTGGTAGGCGCCGATGTGCTGGGTGATGCCGCCGGCCTCGCCCGCGGCGACCTCGGTCTCGCGGATGGCGTCGAGCAGCGAGGTCTTGCCGTGGTCGACGTGGCCCATGATCGTGATCACCGGCGGGCGGGAGGCCAGGTCGGCGTCCGCGTCGTCGTACTCGGGCTCGGCCTCGACCTCCTCGGCCGCGTGCACGATGTTGACCTTCTTCTCGAAGGAGTCGGCCAGGACCTCGATCGCCTCGTCGGGCAGGGTCTGGGTCAGCGTGGCCATCTCGCCGAGGGTCATCAGCTTCTTGATCACCTCGGAGGTGGCGATGCCGAGCGACTCGGCGACCTCCTTGACCGTCGCGCCGGACTTGATCTCCGTCGGCGGCTGCTCCTTGGGCTCCTCGGGCGGCGCGTTGAGGTCGGGCTCCACCCACGGGGTGCGCCGGCGGCGGCCGCGGCCGCGGCGGACGGGCTGCTGGGGCGGCGGCGGGCCGGGACGGCCGCGCGAAGCCTGGGAGTCGATCACCACGCGGCGGCGGCGCCCTCCGGCGCCAGGGGCCTGCTCGCCTCCCCGGCCGCCGCGAGTGGGGCGGGCGGGACGCTGCTGTTGCTGCTGGCCGTCCCCGCCGGAAGCGGCGGGCGCGGGAGCGGTCTCGGCGGCGGCCTCGCTCGCGCCGTTACCGGAAGCGGCCTCGGGCGGAGGCCCGTCGAAGGCGCGCTTGACGTCGGCCTCGTCCACGCTGGAGGCGGCCGCCTTGACGTCGAAGCCCGCTGCCTGGAGCTTGGCGATGACCTCCTTGGAGGGCATCCCCCTCTCCTTGGCTATCTCGTGAACGCGCTTCTTCGCCATCGACTGACCGATTGTATGGACTCGGGGGCGATCGTCACCGGGCTGCGGAACGACCTTGCAAAGGCCGCGGGGCCGCCCAGCGCGCGCTCGGCGCAATCCTCGCGCGCGCACAGGTAGGCGCCGCGCCCCGGCGCGGTGCGCTCGGGGTCGGGCCTGACCTCACCGTCGGCGAGGCGGACGAAGCGCAGCAGCTCGCGCTGCTCCGCCGTGCGCCCGCACGCGACGCACGTCCGCTCTACGAGGTCTCCTCGGATGCGGGCGGCTGGGTGACCGAGCCCCTCGCCGGCGAGCCGTCCGGCTCGACGGGCTCGGCCTCGGGCGCCTCCTCCGGCTCGTCGCCGTCGTCGGAGGCCGCCAGCTGGTCGCCCTCCTGGTCGACGAGCGCCTGGTGGGCCGGCAGGCCGCAGTAGCGCGACCCGGGCAGGGCGGCGTTGGGGCAGCGGCGGCCGTTGGTGAGGATGGCCGCGCAGCGGCCGGTCGCCGTCTCCTCCTCCTCGTAGCCCATCTCGGCCTCGTCCTCGGCGAACTCGGTCTCCGAGCGGATGTCGACGCGCCAGCCGGTGAGCCGCGCGGCGAGGCGGGCGTTCAGCCCCTCCTTGCCGATGGCCAGCGACAGCTGGTCGTCGGGCACGATGACCGTGGCCTGGCGGCCGTCGTCGTCCACCAGCACCTCGCGCACGCGCGCGGGCGAGAGAGCCTTGGCCACGAAGCGGGCGGGCTCGTCGTTGAAGGGGATGATGTCGATCTTCTCGCCGCGCAGCTCGGACACGACCATGCGCACGCGCGAGCCACGCGGGCCCACGCAGGCGCCGACCGGGTCGACACCCGAGGCGTGCGAGACGACCGCGATCTTCGAGCGGTAGCCCGGCTCGCGCGCGACATTCTGGATCTCCACCAGGCCGTCGGCGATCTCCGGGACCTCGAGCTCGAACAGCTTCGAGATCAGCTCGGGGGAGCGGCGCGAGACCACGATGCTCGGCCCCTTCGCCTGGTTGGAGACGTCGGAGATGATCGCCTTCACGCGGGCGCCGTGCTCGTAGCGCTCGCCGTGCACCTGCTCGGAGCGCGGGAGCAGCGCCTCGACGCGCTCGCGCAGCTGGACGAGCGTGTAGCGCGAGTCCGACTGCTGGACGATGCCGGTGATCAGCTCGCCCACGCGGTCCTGGTACTCGTCGTAGGTCATGTCCCGCTCGGCCTCGCGGATCCGCTGGAGGATCACCTGCTTGGCGGTCTGGGCGGCGATGCGGCCGAAGTCGTCCGGCGTCACGTCGCGCTCGTCGATCTGGTCCTTGTACTGAGCCAGGCGGTCCTGCCCGATCTCGGGCGCCTCGGGCTCCACCAGCTCGCCGGTCTCGGGGTCGACCTGGGCCTCGCCGGCCTCCTCCTCGACCTCGTCGAGCAGCTGCTCCTCGAGGTCGGGCGGCAGGAGCAGCTCGTAGACGCGGAAGTCGCCGGTGTCGTGCTCCATGTCGACGCGCGCGTAACGGGCGGCGCCCGGGGTCTTCTTGTAGGCGGACAGCAGCGCGTCCTCGAGGGCCTCCATCAGGCGGTCGGCCGAGATGCCCTTCTCGCGCTCGAGCACCCCGACGGCCTCGACGATTTCCTTAGACATTGGATCCCTCCTCCACGAGGTTGCTGCGATTGATCTCCGAGTAAGGGATCGATACGACCCCGGTGTCGGCGGCCACGGTCACCTCCTGGTCCGTGGCTCCGAGTAGCTCTCCGGTGAAGCTCTTGTGGCCGTCCTTGGGCTCTCGCGTGCGCACGCGCGCGCGACGACCGAGGAACCGGCGGAAGTGCTCCGGCTTGGTGAGCGGGCGCTGCGGGCCGGGTGAGGACACCTCGAGGCCGTAGTCCAAGAGCACGTCACGCAGGTGATGGGTGACGCGCTCGCACAGAGCGAGATCCACCCCTCGGGGGTGGTCGATCGTCAGCCGCAGGCGCTCGGCCGCGATCTGCTCGCAGGCCAGCACCTCCACTTCGGGTTCTGCGACTGCGAGCTTCTGTTCGATCTGTGTCTCCACGCTCATGGGATAAAAAAAGGTGGGCCGCGAAAGCCCACCTTCAGGCGCGGCCGAGCGGCCGCAACGTCTGAAAGTCCTGAGGCGAGTATAGGCGCTCAGACCTCGATCATCAGCGTCACCGGGCCGTCGTTCACGAGCGCCACGCGCATGTGCTCGCCGAACGCGCCGCGCCGGGCGCCGAGCGCCTCGCACACCCGCTCGTAGAGCGGCTCGGCCTCCGGGCCGGGCGCCGCCCCGGTGTAGCTGGGGCGGTTTCCCTTGCGGGTGTCGCCGTACAGGGTGAACTGGCTCACGCACAGCAGCTCCCCGCCGGCGTCGGTCACCGAGCGGTCGTCGAACACCCGCAGCTTGAGCACCTTCGCCGCGAGCCGGTCGGCCTGCTCGGGGGTGTCGCCGCGGGCCACGCCGAGCAGCACCAGCAGGCCCGGGCCGATGCGGGCCAGCTCGCGGTCGGTGGACACCGACGCCTCGCTCACCCGCTGCACCAGGGCGCGCATCGCGACACTGTAGGTCGATGGCCGTCCCCGACGTGATCGATGCCTACCTCGCCGGGCTGCCCGGACGGCGGGTCGCCCCCGGCGAGTGGGGCCTGACCGTGCCGGCGGAGTCGGCCGGCGGCTGGCCCCTGGACGTGGGGCTACGGCTGGCGGACGGCCTGCTCACCGCCAAGGCCGCGGTGCTGGACGCCGACTCGGGGGTCGACCCGCGGATGCTGCTGTGGTGGAACCGCCAGACCCGGCTCGTGCGCTTCGGCTGCACCCAGTCGGGCGAGGTGTGGGTGCACGCCGACCTGCCGGTGGCGGCGGCCGACGAGCAGGGCGTGGACCGGCTGCTCGGGCTGGTGTGCGAGGGAGCAGTGGCCGCGCGCGACTACGTGCGCTCGCGGGACGAGCCGACGGCGTCCTCGTCCTGGCTGGGCTGAACCGGGCCCAGCATCCGGACCACGCTGCGGGCCATCCCGAAGCGGCGGTAGAAGCGCTCGGCCTCCTCGTTGCCGGCCATCACGCTCAGCGAGACGTACTCGATGCCCCGCTCGGCGGCCCATTCGTGCACGCGTCGCAGGAGCAGGCTGCCCAGGCCCCGGTCGCGGTGCGAGGGCGCGACGGACATCGCGTCGACCTCCACCACGCCGTTGCCGGTGGCGAACGAAGCCTCGCCCTCGGGGCGGATCCGGACCATGGCGAAGGCCACGGGCTCGCCGCCGTCCTCGACCAGGAAGAGCGTGACCCTGCTCTCCCCCAGCTCGCGCCGGAAGCGCGCGAAGCGGCGATCCAGCGCCTCGTCGGCGGGCAGCGGGTCGATCGCGCTGCTGGCCTCCGGCGGCAGCGAGCGGTGCCACTCGAACATCGACAGCCACAGCGGCCGCACGACTTCGAGCAGCTCCGCGCCGCCCTCTGAGACGGTGACCTCGGGCACCTACGCGGCGTTGCGCAGGTACTCGTTGAAGGCCCGGTAGTCCTCGCGGTCGGGCCGCATGCCCACCGCCAGCGCCGCGTGGCGGCGGGCCTCGCGGGGCTGGCCCGTCTTCTCGAGGGCGCGGCCCAGGCAGAAGTGCGAGTAGTCGTTGACCGGCTGGCGCTCGACCACGGCGGCGAACTCCTCGCGGGCCTGCTCGAAGCGGGCCGAGCGGAAGTAGGCGCGCCCCAGCGCCTCGCGGATGGAGGTCTTGTCGGGCTCGAGGTCGCGGGCCTGCTCCAGCGGGATGGCCGCTGCCGCGAAGTCGCCGGCCTCCAGCAGGGCGCTGCCCTTCTGGAACAGCTCGTAGACGCGCTCGCCACGCTGCTCGGGAGTCTCGTTCATGCCTCGGCCCTCGCGGAGCGGAGCCGCTCCACCTCGTCCAGCACGGCCGCGGCCACCTCGCCCTTGGAGGCCTTGGGCACCTCGCGCTCGCCGTCCGCGCTCACCACCACCACCTCGTTGTCGGAGGCCTCGAAGCCGATGCCCTCGCCGGATACGTCGTTGAGCACGATGGCGTCGGCGCCCTTGTCGCGCAGCTTGCGCCGCGCCTCGGCCAGCGGGTCGCCCCCGTGCTCGGCCGCGAAGCCGACCAGGGTCTGGCCCTCGCGGCGCGCCGCGCCCGAGGGAGGCCAGCACGTCCTCCGTGGGCTCGAGGTCGATCTGCAGCCGCTCGGCGTCTGCCTTCTTGAGCTTCGACTCGCCGGCCTGGGCCGGGCGGTAGTCGGCCACGGCGGCGGCCATCAGCAGGACGTCGGCGGTCGCGAACTCCGCCCGCGTGGCCTCCGCCAGCTCGGCCGCGGTGGTCACCTCGACCACCCGAACCCCGTCGGGCATGGGCAGCGAGACGTTGGCCGCGACGAAGGTCACCTCCGCCCCCCGCCGGGCCGCCTCGGCGGCCAGGGCGACGCCCATGCGGCCCGAGGAGCGGTTGCCCACGAAGCGCACCGGGTCGATCGGCTCGCGGGTGCCGCCGCCGGTCACCAGCACGCGCCGGCCCAGCAGCGTGGACGGCGCCTGGGCGACCAGCGCGGACTCGATCGCCCCGAAGACCTCGGCGGGGTCCGCCAGCCGGCCCACGCCCCACTCGCCCTCGGAGGCCAGGCGGCCGGTGCCGGGCTCGACCACGCGCGCGCCGCGCGCGCGTAGGAGCTCGAGGTTGGCCTGGGTGGCCGGCGTGCTCCCACATGTGGTTGTTCATGGCCGGCGCCAGGACCAGCGGCGCGGTGTTGGCCAGCGCGGCGCTGGTGAGCAGGTTGTCGGCGTGGCCGCCGGCCAGCTTGGCCAGGGTGTTGGCCGAGGCGGGGACCACCGCGAAGACGTCGGCGCGGCGCACCAGCTCCAGGTGGGAGATCGGGTCGTGGTCGGCCGCGGGGTCGCCCGGGAAGGCGCCACGAGCGGGATCGCGCTCGAACTCGTCGACCAGCACGGGGGCGCCGGTGACGCCCTCGAAGGTCGCCGCGCCCACGAAGCGCTGCGACGCCGGCGTCTGGATCACCCGTACCGAATGCCCGGCTGCGGTGGCCAGGCGCACCACCTCCACCGCCTTGTAGGCGGCGATCCCCCCGGAGACTCCGAGCAGGATGCGGGCCATCAGCGCGGCCTTAGCGGTACCGGTACTGGATCTTGCCCTGAGCCACTTCGTCCAGGGCGATCTTCAGGTAGTTCTTGGACGCCGTCTCGACCATCGGCGGCGGGTACTCGTCGAAGGTTCCCTCGCCGAGGTTGTGGTAGTAGGCGTTGATCTGACGCGCCCGCTTGGCCGCCACGAGCACGCAGGCGTAGTGGGAGTCGACCTTCTCGAGCAGGGTGTCGAAGCGGGGCTTGATCATCGCCGGAAGACTCTAGCGGCGAGCTCCGTGAGCTCCTGCAAGGCCCGTTCCAGGTCGTCGTTGACGATCACCTCGCCGAACTCGCCCTGGGCCGCGAGCTCGTCCTCGGCCGCGGCCAGCCGGCGGCGCACCTGCTCCTCGGAGTCCATCCCCCGCCCCTCCAGGCGGCGGCGCAGATCGTCCACCGAGGGGGGGCTATGAAGACCTGAGTGGCCCCGGGCAAGGTCTCGCGGACCTGCCGGGCCCCCTGGACGTCGATCTCCAGCACGATGCCCTCCGCCGGGCGCTCGAGCTCCTCCCGCAGCGTGCCGTAGCGGTTGCCCGCGTACTCGGCGTGCTCGACGAACTCCCCTGCGTCCACACGCCTCTCGAACTCGCCCTGGCTGAGGAACCAGTAGTCCTTGCCGTCGGTCTCGCCGGTGCGCGCCTCGCGGGTCGTGGCCGAAACGGACAACCGCAGGCCCGGGCATGCGCTCGAGCAGGCCCCGGATCAGCGTCCCCTTCCCCACGCCCGAAGGGCCCGTGATGACGAGGACCGGCGGGGCTATGGCTCTAGCGGCGCAGGTAAGAGACCAGCTCTTGGCGCTGGCGCTGCGAGAGGCCGCCGATGGTCTTGCTCGGCGAGATCCGGCAGTGCGTGAGGATGCGATTCACCTTCACGCGCCCGTACTTCGGAACGGCCAGCAGCAGGTCGAAGACCTTGGCCGTTTGCAGGTATTCCGGGGGATCCAGGAGCAATCCGTGGATCTGAACACGGCCTGCCTTGAGGTCCTTCTTCAGCCGCGCGCGGCGGGTCCGGATGTCGTTCGCGCGGGCCAGCGCGTCCATCCTCTGAGTGATGGTCCGCTCCGGCGCCGGGCCCGCGGAGGAGGTTTTCGCGGGCGTCTCGGAGGCGGCCGGCATGGGCGGCGATACTACACACCGGCCACCCGTTGAGAACCCGTGAAGGCCAGAAAATCGGCCAATTCATCTCGACCTCGACCTAAGCTCGAAGGTGGTTCGGGCTACTTGACCCCTCCCCCCTCGTTTTGCAGGGCTTTTAGGCAGTTCGCGCCTCGGTTTTCCGCACATTCTGTGCGGTCTCGACGCGGGCCTCACCCTTGTCGGGGTGGCCTTGTCCCTGCTCGGGGGCAAGCTCGGCGCGGATGCGCGAGCCGGCGGCCGGGTCGCGGAAGCTCTCCGTGCCGACTGCCACCACCGTGGCCCCTGCGGCCATGAAGTCCGCGGCGTCCGCGCCGGAGGCGATCCCGCCCATCCCGACCACCGGGATTCCCACCCGCAGCGAGACCGCGGCCACCTGCTCGAGGGCCACGGCGCGCACCGCGGGACCCGAGAGGCCGCCGCTGCCGCCGCCCAGCCACGGCATCCGCGTGCGCGGGTCGAGCGCCATGCCCTTGAGGGTGTTCAGCAGCGAGACGGCGTCGGCCCCGGCGCCCTCGGCCGCCGCGGCCACCGCCGCCGGCTCGGTCGCGTTGGGGGTCAGCTTCACGATCACCGGCTTGTCGCAGCGGCGGCGCACGGCGCCCATCGCGCGGGCGGTCTCCGAGGGGTCCGACGCCCATGATCAGCCCGCTCTCCACGTTCGGGCACGAGACGTTGAGCTCGATCATCGAGACCTCGTCGCGCTCGGCCACCCGGGCCGCCAGCTCGGCCAGGTCGGCCGGCGAGTAGGCCATCACCGAGACCACGAGCGGCACCGGGCAGCTCGGCCAGCTGGGGCAGGTCCTGGGCCAGGAAGCCCTCGAGGCCCTTGTTGGGGAGGCCGATCGAGTTGATCAGCCCGGCGGGCGCCTCCCACAGCCGCGGCGGCGGGTTGCCCTGGCGCGGCTCGAGGGTGATGGTCTTGGAGACGAAGGCGTCGAAGGGAAAGCGCTCCAGCAGCGCGTCGCCGAACGCGCGCCGGGCGGCGATGGCGTCGAACGTGCCCGAGCCGTTGAGGACCGGGCCGCCCAGCTCCACTCCGCAGAGCTTCATCCCTGGTGTCCCCCGCCGGGCGCGAGCGCCGTGTCCAGCGCATCGCCCTCCAGCACCGGCCCGTCGACGCACAGCCGGACGTAGCCCTCCCGGGTGGGCACCACGCAGCCGAAGCAGGCCCCGAAGCCGCACGCCATGCCCGACTCCATCGCCAGCTGGGCGGGAACCCCGCGCTCGGCGCACAGCCTCCGCACCGCCTCCAGCATCGGCGGCGGGCCGCAGGCGAAGACCTCGGCCTGCGCGTCGGCGTCGAGCTCGGCGCTCAGCAGCTCGGTGACCAGCCCCGGGCGGCCGATCGAGCCGTCGTCGGTGGCCAGCTGCACCTCGGTGTGGAACAGCGCCGCGGCCTCGGCGTGCGCGGCAGAGCGAAAGCCGAGCAGGACCGGCGGATGGCCGAGCTCGTCGGACAGGCACAGCAGCGGCGCGGTCCCGATGCCGCCGCCCACCAGCAGCGGCCGGCGCCCGTCGCGGGCGGGCCGGAAGCCGATCCCCAGCGGGCCGAGCAGCTCCAGCCCCTCCCCCGCCTCCAGCTCGGCCAGGCGCTCCGTCCCGGGGCCGACGTTCTCGAGCAGGAAGCCAAGGCGGATGCCGTCGGTGTCCTGCTCCGCTCGCGCGTAGGAGAACGCGCGCGGCAGGTAGGGCCGCTCGGAGGCGCCTCCGCCCCAGCGCTCGGCGGACGGAGAGCATGTAGAACTGGCCGGGCCGGGGGTCGGGCGGCCCCTCGCGGTCGATCCCCCAGAGCAGCGAGTAGGCGCCGAGGGTCTCGCAGCCGGCGACCTCGACCGTGCGCCGCTCGGGCGGTGCCAGCGTGCGGCTCACCGCGGAGCGGCGGCGCGCCCCGCGGCGGCGGCGCGGTGGAGCTCCTGCAGCGAGATCGGCTCGGGCAGGCCCTCGCGCCGAGCGCGGATCGCCCGCTGGGCCGCGCTGGCGCCGCTCATCGTGGTGATGCACGGCACACCGCGAGCCACGGCGGCGCGGCGGATCTCGTAGCCGTCGGCGCGGGCGCCGGAGCCGGTCGGGGTGTTGATCACCAGGTCGACCTCGCCGGCCTCGATGCGGTCCACCACGTTGGGAGAGCCCTCGGTGAGCTTGAGCAGCCGCTCCACCGGAACGCCCATGCCGCGGATGGCCTGCGCGGTCCCGCCGGTGGCGAGGATGTGGAAGCCCTGGTCGTGGAGCGCGGCGGCCACCTGCGTCGCGCCCGCCTTGTCGCCGTCGGTGACCGAGATGAACACGCTTCCGGCCGTCGGAAGCTGCACGCCGGCCGCGGTCTGGGCCTTGCCGAAGGCGGCCGGGTAGTCCGGCGCCACGCCCATCACCTCGCCGGTGGACTTCATCTCGGGCCCCAGCAGCGAGTCGGCCGAGGGGAAGCGCCCGAAGGGCAGCACCGCCTCCTTGACCGACACGTGGGTGCTGCGCGCGGGCAGGTCGATGTCCATGTCGGCCAGGCGCTCGCCCAGCATCAGCCGGCAGGCGACCTTCGCCAGTGGCACGCCGGTGGCCTTGGAGACGAAGGGCACGGTGCGCGAGGCGCGCGGGTTGGCCTCGATCACGTACAGCTCGTCCTCGCCGCGGACCGCGAACTGGATGTTGATCAGGCCCACCACGCCCAGGGCCTTGGCCAGCGCCTCGGTGGCCTGCTCGACCTGGCTGAGCATCTCGTCGCCCAGCGACATCGCCGGGATCACGCAGGCCGAGTCGCCGGAGTGGATGCCGGCCTCCTCGACGTGCTGCATGATCGCCCCGATCCGGACGTTCTCGCCGTCGCAGAGGGCGTCGACGTCGATCTCGATCGCGTTCTCGAGGAAGCGGTCGAGGAAGATCTCACCCTCGCCGCGGTCGGTGCGCTCCAGGTAGGTCGCCAGCCCGTCGCGGCCGTAACAGATCTCCATCGCCCGGCCGCCGAGGACGTAGGAGGGCCGCACCAGCAGCGGGTAGCCCACGCCGTCGGCCTTCTCCAGTGCCTCCTCGGGCGACTCGGCCACCGCGTAGGGCGGCGACATCAGCCCCAGCTCGTCGAGCAGGGCGCCGAAGCTGGGGCGGTCCTCCGCGCGGTGGATCGACTCCACCGGCGTCCCCAGCAGCGGCACGCCGGCGTCGGCCAGGCCCTGGGCCAGGCGCAGCGGCGTCTGGCCGCCGAACTGGACGATCACGCCCTCGGGCTGCTCGAGCTCGACCACCCCGAGCACGTCCTCGAGCGTCAGCGGCTCGAAGTAGAGGCGGTCGGAGGTGTCGTAGTCGGTGGAGACCGTCTCCGGGTTGCAGTTGACCATCACCGCGTCGCGGCCCGACTCGCGCACGGTCATCGCCGCGTGGACGCAGCAGTAGTCGAACTCGATGCCCTGACCGATGCGGTTGGGGCCCGAGCCGAGGATCATCACGCTGGCGCGGTCGCCGCGGTCGATCTCGTGGACGGCGTTGCGCTCCCAGCCCGAGTAGAAGTACGGCGTCTCGGCGGCGAACTCGGCGGCGCAGGTGTCCACCGACTTGAACGAGCGCTGCAGGCCCTCCTGGGGGTCGAAGCCCCGGGCCAGCGGGGCCAGCTCGGCCAGGAACCAGGGGTCGATGCCGGTCCGCCGGTGGACCTCGTCCTCGGCCGCGCCGCGGCGCAGCGCCTCGAACAGCACCTCGTAGCGGTCGTGGCTGGGGGTCTCCAGCCGCTTGAGCAGCTCGTCGAGCGTGCCCTCCGGGGCGCCGTCCACGTCCAGCTCGCGCGAGCGCCTCGCCTTCATGAAGGCCTGCTTGAAGGTCCGGCCGATGGCCATCGCCTCGCCCACCGAGTGCATGGAGGTGCCGAGCGCGCCCTCCGCGCCGGGGAACTTCTCGAACGCGAACCGCGGCCACTTGACCACCACGTAGTCGATGGTCGGCTCGAAGGAGGCGGGCGTCAGCTTGGTGATGTCGTTGTCGATCTCCTCCAGCGCGTAGCCCACGGCCAGCCGGGCGGCGATCTTGGCGATCGGGAAGCCGGTGGCCTTCGAGGCCAGCGCGCTCGAGCGCGAGACGCGCGGGTTCATCTCGATGACGACGATCTCGTCGGTATGCGGGTTGACCGCGAACTGGATGTTCGAGCCGCCGGTCTCCACCCCCACCGCGCGGATGACCTTCAGCGCCTGGTCGCGCAGCGCCTGGTACTGGCGGTCCGACAGCGTCTGCTGCGGGGCGACGGTGACCGAGTCGCCGGTGTGGACGCCCATCGGGTCCACGTTCTCGATCGAGCAGACGATCACCACGTTGTCGTTGTGGTCGCGCATGACCTCGAGCTCGAACTCGCCCCAGCCGATCACCGACTCCTCCACCAGCACCTGGTTGATCGGCGACGCGGCCAACCCCTCGGCCACCCGCTGGCGGTACTCCTCCTCGGTCCAGGCGGTGCCGCCGCCCTCGCCGCCCATGGTGAAGCCGGGCCGCACGATCGCCGGGAGGCCGATGTCGCCGAGCGCCTGCTCGGCCTCGCGGATGGACTTCACCGCCGCGCTGCGCGGGGTGCGCAGGCCGGCGCGGTCCATCGTGCGCCGGAACTCGTCGCGGTCCTCGGCGCGGCGGATCGCCTCGTAGTCGGCGCCGATCAGCTGCACGCCGAAGCGGGCCAGCGTGCCGTCGTCGGAGAGGTCGCGGGCCAGGTTGAGGGCCGTGCCCCCGCCCAGGGTGGGCAGCAGCGCGTCCGGGCGCTCGCGCTCGATCACCCGGGCCACCGACGCCGGGACCAGCGGCTCGATGTAGGTGGCGGTGGCGAACTCCGGGTCGGTCATGATCGTGGCCGGGTTGGAGTTGACGAGCACGACCTCGTAGCCCTCCTCCAGCAGCACCTTGCACGCCTGCGCGCCGGAGTAGTCGAACTCGGCGGCCTGGCCGATCACGATCGGGCCCGAGCCGATCACCAGGATCTTCTGGATGTCGTCCCTACGCGGCAACGAGGCGCTCCAGGAACCGGTCGAACAGGTGCAGGGCGTCGTGGGGCCCCGGGCCCGCCTCGGGGTGGTACTGGACGGTGCTGCCGGGCACGTCGCGCAGGATCAGGCCCTCCACCGTGCGGTCGTAGAGGTTCAGCTGCTGCAGCTCGGCCGCCCCGAAGTCGGTCTCCCAGCGCAGCGGCTCGTCGGTGTCGACGGTCCGCTCGCCGTGCGGCCCCAGCACCGCGAAGCCGTGGTTCTGCGAGGTGATCTCGATCTTGCCCGTCTCCAGGTCCTTGACCGGGTGGTTCGCGCCCCGGTGGCCGAACGGCAGCTTGAAGGTCTCCAGGCCCACCGCGCGGCACAGCAGCTGGTGGCCGAGGCAGATCCCCCAGACCGGCACCTTGCCGACCACGCCGCGCACGCTCTCCACCACGTAGTCCAGCGCGGCGGGGTCGCCGGGGCCGTTGGCCAGGAAGACCGCGTCGGGGTTCCGGGCCAGCAGCTCCTCGGGCGAGGTGTCGCAGGGGTGCAGCTCGACGGTCGCCCCGCGCTCGCGCAGGTTGCGGACGATCGAGTCCTTGATGCCCGTGTCGAGCGCCACCACGCGCGGGCCCGGGCCCTTCGAGGATCACCGGCTCGGCCGGGGTGACCTCGCGGGCCAGGTCCTGGCCCGCCATCTCGGGCTCGGCACGGACGCGCTCCATGGCCTCGCCCTCCGAGGTCTCCGCGGTGAAGACCCCGCCCCGCATCGCGCCCCGGCTGCGCAGGTGGCGGACCAGCGCACGGGTGTCGACGCCGCTGATGGCCGGGATGCCGCAGTCGGCCAGCCAGGTCAGCCAGCCGCCCTCGGCGTTCGGGGCGCCCTCGCGGTCGATGCCCTCGCGCATGATCACCGCCCGCGCGTGGACCGAGTCCGACTCCATGTGCGCAGCGGCGACCCCGTAGTTGCCGATGTGCGGATAGGTGAAGACGATGATCTGGCCGCGGTAGCTGGGGTCGCTGACCGCCTCCTGGTAGCCCGACATCGAGGTGTTGAAGACCACCTCGCCCGTGGCCGGCGGGGTCGCGCCCACCAGCTCTCCGTGGAGCCGGGTGCCGTCCTCGAGCAGGAGATACGCGCCGCTCACTTGATCACCCTCTGCACGGTCTTGAACTCCTCGCTGCCGGCG
>CAWEOW010000021.1:0-26278 GCA_963810745.1 uncultured Thermoleophilaceae bacterium | reverse complement strand
GGTACTCCTCGATCAGCGCGCGCTCGGTGCGGCGGACCTCCGAGCGGCCGAACGGGTCCAGCCGGCGGCCGCGCAGGCGCCGCGCGCGGTAGAGCACGCGCAGCAACGGGCAACACCCAGCGCCCGAAGCTCGAGCTTGCGCTTCAGCCCCAGCGCGCGCAGCAGCGGCGGGTGGAGGAGGAGCCGCACCTTGGCCTCGTCGCCGAACTCGGCCCGGCGGCGGGCCCGCTCCACGGAGTCGAGGTGCAGGCGGGCGACCTCGTACTCGTCCTTGTAGGCCATCAGCTTGAACAGGCCGCGGGCATAGGCCTCGGCCACGGCGGTGCCGCCGCCGGTCTGCTCGTGCTCGACCCGGGCCACGCGCAGCACGTCGGACAGGTAGCGCTCGGCGTAGGCGACGTCCCCGTAGGCGATCAGCTCGCCCACGCGCAGCTCGAGCAGGCGGCGCAGCTCGCCCTCGACCCTCGCGCCCTCCAGGAGCTCGAGCGCGCGCGGGTCCACCTCCGGCTCGGGCGGCTCGCCCGCCGAGAGGGCCCGCTCCACCGCCTCCGGGTCGGCCACCGCGGCCCGGCCCCAGCGGAAGGCGTCCCGGTTGGCCTCGACGGCCGCCCCGTTGAGCTCGATGGCCTGCTCGATCGCGTCCGCCGAGACCGGCAGGCAGCCCTGCTGGTAGGCGGCGCCGAGCATGAGCACGTTCGCGGGCATGTGGTCGCCGAAGAGGCGCTGAGCGAGGCCACCCGCGTCGAGGGCAACGCCGTCCTCGCCCCGCGTGGCATCTCGGATGCGGCGCAGCGCCTGCGAGGCATCGGTGAGGCCGGCGCGGGGGTCGGTGACCATCGCCGCCGTCGGCGTCTCGGTCGTGTTGATGACGGCCACCGTGCGCTCCGGGGCGAGCATCGCCAGCGTGTCGGGAGCGGCGGCGCCGAGCAGGTCGAGGCCGAGCAGGACGTCGACGGTTCCGGCGCCCGCCCTCAGCTGGCCCTCGACGGGGCGCGAGGCGATGCGCACGTCGGAGAGGACGGGCCCGCCCTTCTGGGCGAGGCCGGTCTGGTCGAGACCGGCCGCGTGGCGGCCGTCGAGGTGGGCGGCCATCTGCAGGATCGCCGACACGGTGACCACGCCGGTGCCCCCGACCCCCGGCATGCGCACCAGCACGTCCTCGGGCACGCGCAGCTCCGGCTCGGGGAGCTCGACGGGCAGCGCGGGCCGTGCGGGCGCCTTGGCTCCGCGCTTCGGCGTGACCATCACGAACGACGGGCAGTCGCCCTTCAGGCACGAGAGGTCGCTGTTGCACGAGGCCTGGTGGATCCGGGTCTTGCGGCCGAACTCGGTCTGCACCGGCTGCACCGACAGGCAGGACGACTTCTCGCCGCAGTCGCCGCAGCCCTCGCACACCCGCTCGTTGATCCATACGCGCTCGGCCGGCTGGGGCAGCTTCCCGCGCTTGCGCAGGCGGCGCTTCTCGGTCGCGCACTGGTCGTCGTGGATGAGGACCGTCACGCCGGGCAGAGCGGCCAGCTCGGCGGCGGCCCCCTCGAAGCCGTCCCGGTGGCGCACCTCCGCGGACGGCGCCAGCTCGACGCCCCGGTAGCGCTCGGGCTCGGGCGTGGTGACGATCACGCGGGCGACGCCCTCGAGCTCCAGCAGGCGGGTGAGCTCGGGGACGGCCAGCTTGCCCTCGGGCTGCTGGCCGCCGGTCATGGCGACGGCGTCGTTGTAGAGCAGCCGGTAGGTGATGTTCACCCCGGCCGCCACGGCGGCGCGGATCGCCAGCGAGCCCGAGTGGTGGAAGGTGCCGTCGCCGAGGTTCTGGGTGAAGTGGGCGTCGTCGGTGAACGGCGCCAGCCCGATCCACTGCGCCCCCTCCCCTCCCATCTGCGGCATGCCCACGAGCCGCCCGCGGCGACCGCCGCCGTCGAGCGCGACCATCGTGTGGCAGCCGATCCCCACGCCGACGAGGTCGTCCGCCTCCGCGCGGGTCGAGGTGTTGTGCGGGCAGCCCGAGCAGAAGTAGGGCGTGCGCTTGGGCAGCGGCGCGAGCGGCAGCTCGAGCGCGCGGCCGGTCGGCTCCAGCGCCGCCAGCCGGGCCCGCACCTGCTCGGGCAGGTCGGCGTCGTCGAGCACGCGGCCGAGAGCGCGAGCCACGTCGTCCGCGGCGGCCGCGCCGCGCACCGGCACGAGCGGCCGGCCCTCCGCGTCGTGCTCGCCCAGCACCAGCGGAGCGGCGGGCGTGCGGTAGAGGGCCTCCTTGATGCGGCTCTCCAGGAAGGCGAGCTTGTCCTCGACCACGAGCACGGTCTCGACCCCGGCCGTGAGGCGGCGGACCTCGGCGTCCTCCAGCGGCCACGGCATCCCGATCTGCACCAGCCGCAGGCCCAGCGCCTCGCGCTCGGCCTCGCCGAGGCCGAGGTCGTCGAGGGCGCGCACCACGGCGGCCCACGCCAGTCCTGCGCCCACGATCGCCACGCCGCGGGCTCCCGGGCTCGAAGGCGATGCGGTTCAGGCCGGCGATCCGGGCGTACTCGCGGGCGCGCTCCAGGCGCGCGGTCATCAGGTCGTGCTCGGCCTCGAGGTTGTGGGGCGGCAGGAGCACGGGCGGCCCGGACGCCTCGCGCGGCGGGAGGTCGGGGATCAGCGTGCGCGGCACGCCCACGTCGACGGTCCCCGCGGCGTCGGCGATGTCGGCCACCACCTTCAGCCCCGCCCACAGGCCGGCGTGCCGCGAGAGCGCCACGGCGTGCAGGCCGTGGCTCAGCAGCTCCGCCACCGAAGAGGGGGCCAGCACGGGGACCAGGAGGCTGCGGCACATCGGCTCGCAGGAGCTGGGCACCGTGGAGGACTTGGCCGACGGGTCGTCGCCGATCAGGGCCACGGCCCCGCCCAGCGGCGCGGTCCCGCTGAGGTTGGCGTGACGCACGGCGTCGGCGGCACGGTCGAAGCCGGGGTTCTTGCCGTACCAGATGCCGGTCACGCCATCGTGGCGCCGCCCGCCCAGCTCGCCGAGCAGCTGCGTGCCGGCGACGGCCGTCGCGGCCAGCTCCTCGTTGAGGCCGGGCTGGAACGCGATGCCGGCCCGCGCGGTGTGCTCGGCCGCGCGGCGCAGCTCGTTGTCCAGGCCGCCCAGCGGCGAGCCCTGGTAGCCGCTCACGAACAGGCCGGTGTCCAGGCCGCGGGCCTCGTCGAGCCGGCGCTGGTCGAGCATCAGCCGCACCAGCGCCTGGATGCCGGACATGACCACCGGCCCGTGCTCCGCGGTGTAGCGGTCCGACAGCGAGACCTCCGGGCGGTCGGCGGTGACGCTCACGAGGCCACGGCCTCCATCGGCGCGGAGCGCGCGGCGGCCAGCCTGCGCGTCGCGATCCGCTCCGCCACCTCCAGGGGGGTGGTGCCCTCTTCGTCGGCCTGCTCGAGCACCGAGCGGGCTCGCTCGCCGATGCGCAGCACCTCTCGCCGCAGGCGGGCGCGGCTCCAGCCGCTGCGCAGCGCGTGGATGTGGACCACGCCGCCGGCGTTGGCCACGAAGTCGGGCACGTAGGCGATCCCCCGCTCGGCCAGGGCGTCCGCGTCCGGCGGTCGCCGAGCGTGTCGTTGGCCGCGCCGGCGACGGCCCGGCAGTCCAGCCGCTCGATCGTCCGCTCGTTCAGCACCCCGGCCACCGCGCACGGGGCGAAGACGTCGCACGGGGTGCCGATCACCTCGTCCGGGTCGACGGTCACGCCGCCGGTGCGCGCGGCCACCGCCCGCGCCCGCTCGGCGTCCACGTCGGCGATCAGCACCGAGGCCCCGTCGCCGGCCAGCGCCGCCGCGAGCGCCGCGCCGACGTGGCCGGCGCCCTGGATCAGCACGCGCACCCCGTGCAGGTCGTCGCCTCCCTCGACGTGGGCCACCGCGGCGCGCACCGCGGACTCGACCCCGAGGGCCGTCCAGGGCGAGGGGTCCTCCGTCGAGCACGAGACCACCGCGCCGGCCTCGCTCATCAGCGCGAGGTCGGCGACGGTCGTGCCCATGTCGACACCCGGCAGGTAGTCGCCGCCGCAGCCGGCCACGAACTCGCCGAAGCGCCGCATCAGCGCGGCTCGGTCGGAGATCTCCCCGCCGGAGAGGATCACCGCCTTGGCCCCGCCGAAGGGCAGCTCGGCGAACGCGTTCTTGAGCGTCATCGCCGCGGCCAGGCGCCGGCACTCGCGCTCGCCGTCGCCCAGCGTGGGATAGGGCTTGAAGCGGACCCCGCCGAGGCCCGGGCCCAGCGTGACGTCGTCGATCACGATCACGCCCTCCAGGCCGACCGATACGTCACGACACGTCACTGCGGTTGCCATCCGCCCTCTCTCGCTCGCCTACTGCGAGGTCTAGCGCCTATCGGCACAAGGACAAGCAGAACGCCGGAAACCCGCCCTTGTGCGCAATATTCCGTAAGCTTTGGGGCCATGGCGAGCCGGGAAGTTGTCGATGAGGTCGATCAGGCGATCATCGACCTGCTGCGCGAGGACGCGCGCCGGCCGGTCAGCGAGATCGCCGAGCGCGTGAGCCTCTCCCCCGCGCCCGTGAAGCGGCGGATCGACCGGTTGGAGCGCCTGGGCGTGATCGCCGGCTACACCGTGGTGCTGGACCACGGCAAGGTCGGCCCCTCGATCGAGGCCTACACCGAGCTGCGCTTCTCGGGCGACACCGACGTCGACGAGATCCTGCACTCGGCCGCCGGCCTTCCGGAGGTGCTCGAGGTCCTGGCCATCGCCGGCGACCCCGACGCGCTGGTGCGGATGCGGGTCGAGGACGTCGACCACCTCCAGCGGGTGGTCAACCAGCTGCGCCGTCTGGCCAACGTGACCGGCACGAAGACGCTGATCGTGTTGGGCCGCTGGGTCAGACCGGAGTAGGTTGCCCACGTGCGCGTCGGCGCAGGCATCACGCCGTTCCACACCGACAGCGAGGGCACCGTCCGGCTCGCGGTGCGCGCCGACGAGCTCGGCTACTCGGATTTCGGGATCGCGGAGGGCTGGACCCACGACGCCGTGGTGCTGCTGGCCCGCATCGCCGGGGTCACGTCGCGCATCGGGCTGGCCACGTCGGTCCTGTCGGTCTGGAGCCGCACGCCGGCGTCGATCGCGATGTCGGCGGCGAGCCTGCAGTCGGCCTCGGGCGGGCGCTTCGCGCTGGGCCTGGGCGCCAGCAGCCCGCCGCTGGTGGAGGGCCTGCACGGGTTGACCTGGGGCTCGCCGGTCGCGCGCATGCGCGAGACGCTCGTGGCGGTCCGGGCGCTCCTGGAGGGCGAGCGCCTTCCCCTCGAGCGCGAGGGCGTCAGGCCGCTGCGGCTCGGCACGCCGCCCGAGCAACCCGTGCCGATCCTCGTCGCCGCCCTCGCGCCGCGCTCGGTGCGACTCGCGGGCGAGCTGGCCGACGAGTGGCTGCCGTTCCTGTGGGCGCGCTCGCACCTCGGCCAGGGACGCGAGCTGGTGGCGGAGGGCGAAGCACTTGCGCCGGCGAGCCGCCCCACCACGGTGACCGCCAGCGTGCCGGTCGCGCTCGGAGAGGACGAGGAGGCGGCGCGGCAGATGGCGGCCGGCTGGCTGGTCGCCTACTGCACCCGCATGGGCCCGATCTATCCCCGCATCCTGCGCGAGACCTTCGGCTACGCGTCCGAGGTGGACGCGCTGCTGGAGGCCAACGCCGGCGGCGGCGCGCCGCAGCTACCCGCCGCGTCCGAGTCGCTGGCTCGCGACGTGACGCTCATGGGCACCTACGACGACGCGCCCGCGCTGGTGCGGGAGTGGCTGGATGCCGGCGCGGACGCCCTCAGCCTCGTGCTGCCCCTCGGACTGCCCGAGGAGCGGCTTGCCGAGATGCTGGAGGCGGCCGCGCCCGGCTCCTAGGCGGCTACTCGCCGCCCTCGTACTTGAACGAGATGGCCAGGCGGACGCGGAAGTTCGCCACGCCGCCCTCGCCGATGGTCACGTCCTGACGCACCACCTCGGCGATGCGCAGGTCTCGCACCGACTTCGCCGCGGTCTCGACCGCGCTGCGGGCCGCCGACTCCCACGACTCCGTGCTGACCCCGATCACCTCGGTGACCCGGTACACGCTCTCCGCCATCTGATCTCCCCTCTCTCTCGCTTGAGGGGCAACCTACCGCGATGCATAGGCTGCGGCCATGAGCGCGATCGTGTCGGGTGGAGCATCGGGTCTGGGCGAGGCGGTGACCCGCCGGCTGCACGGCGACGGGCTGCCCGTCGTCATCGCCGACCTCAACGAGGACAAGGGCCGCGAGCTGGCCGGCGAGCTGGGCGACGGCGTGGAGTTCGTGGCCACCGACGTCACCGACGAGGAGCAGGTCCGGGCCGCGGTCGCCAAGGCGGCCGAGGCGGGTCAGGACGGCCTGCGCGTGAGCGTGGCCTGCGCCGGCATCGGCTGGGCGCAGAAGACCGCCGGCAAGAACGGCCCTCACGACCTCAACGCCTTCCAGACCGTGGTGAACGTGAACCTCGTCGGCTCGTTCAACCTGCTGCGGCTCGCCGCCGACGCCATGCGCTCCAACGAGCCGCGCGGCTCGGGTCAGCGCGGGGTCTGCGTGAGCACGGCCTCGATCGCCGCCTACGACGGCCAGATCGGCCAGATCGCCTACGCGGCTTCGAAGGGCGGCATCGTCTCGATGACCCTGCCCGCGGCGCGCGACCTCTCGCGCGACGGCATCCGCGTCCTGACCATCGCGCCCGGGCTGTTCGACACGCCGCTGCTGGCCGCCCTTCCCGAGGACGCCCGCACCGCCCTGGGCCAGAGCGTCCCGAACCCGCAGCGGCTGGGCCTGCCCGACGAGTTCGCGGCGCTCACCGCGCACATCGTCGAGAACGAGATGCTCAACGGCGAGGTCATCCGCCTCGACGGCGCGCTGCGGATGCCTCCGCGCTGACGTCGTCAGGCGGGCGCAGTGCGCATGGCCCGGAGCACCGCGCTCGCCCAGCACATGCTCGCGTCCACCGAAGTCGACGGTGACCGGCCCGCCGAACTGCTCCTTCTCGACCACCTCGAGCTCGTCCCCGCGCGCGATTCCACGCTCGGCGAGCCAGCGCAGCATGTCCGGGTCCGAGTCCGACACCCGCGTGAACACGCCGCGTTCACCCGGCTCCAGGTCGCCGAGCGCGCGGGTCGGCTCCTCCTCGACCTCGCCGTCGGGCCCGGGGATCGGGTCGCCGTGCGGGTCCACGGTCGGGTTGCCCAGCTTCTCGGCGATCAGCTCCGACAGCTCCGGCGAGATCGCGTGCTCGAGCACCTCGGCCTCGTCGTGCACACGGTCCCAGGGCATGCCGAGCGCCTCGGCCAGGTAGAGCTCGAGCAGCCGGTGGTGGCGAACGACCTCGAGGGCCACGCGCTCGCCCGCGCGCGACAGGCGCACGCCGTGGTAGGGCTCGCGCCGGACGAGCCCGAGCTCCTCCAGGCGCTTGAGCATCGCGCTCGCCGAGGCCGGAGACACGCCGAGCCGGTCGGCCAGCGCGGAGGTCGCCACCGGGCCCTCCTCGCGGCCCTGCAGCGACCAGATCGCCTTGGCGTAGTCCTGCACGGCCTGCGAGATGGCGGGGTCGACGCTCATACCGAGACCAGCAGCCCGGTGACGTACATCACCGCCATGCCCGTCAGCAGGCCGCTGACGGCGAGCGGGTTCAGCAGCTGGCCCGCCTTGTCGCGCAGCGTGGGGGCGATCTGGACGATGACCTGCGCGATGGCTCCTGCGCCGAGGCCGAACATGAACGCGGCGAGGCTCGAGTCGTAGGCCGAGGCCCCGATGAAGGCGCCGAGGATCGCGGGCGCGCCGGCGAGCACGCCGAGGCCCGGCGAGCCGCTTGAGGCTGGGCTGGGCGCCCTTGGAGACCGGCGCCACGATGGCCAGCCCCTCGGTGGTGTTGTGCAACGCGAAGCCGACGACCAGCGCGGCGCCCAGCGCCAGCGAGCCGACCGCGTACGCCGAGCCGATGGCCAGCCCCTCGCCCAGGTTGTGCAGGCCGATGCCCAGCGCGACCAGGAACGCCAGCCGCCACGGGCCGGCGCCCGCCTGCTGCTCGTCAGCGCGGCGATTGGCCACCCAGGAGCCAACGCCGGCCAGCGCCAGGTATGCCACCACCGCGCCCACGAACACCAGCGCCGCGCCGCCGAACACCTGCGCCCCCTCCCCCGCGAGCTCGGTGCCCTCGAGCAGGGCGTCGATGCCCAGGAAGGCGAGCAGGCCGACCGTCAGCGCCATCAGGAACTGCACCCAGCGCGGGTCGATCGTCCGCAGCCACGGCAGCCACACCATCCCGATGGCCACGGGGATGACGCCGACGTAGACGCCGATGAGCGCCATCAAGCCCAGGAACCCCGTGCCGCCGTCCGGGCTCTCGGCGGCGGCGTCGATGGTGTGGTCGACGGTCGCGCCGGTGGCGGTCAGGAGCTTGAGCTCGTAGGCCTCCCCCTCCAGCCACGGGTACTGCACGCGGAGGGTGTCGCCGCCCAGGCGGCCGAGGTCGTCCTTGGACTGCGAGAAGCTCGAGAAGGCGTCGTTGACGATCACCTGGCGCACCGCCACCGGGTCCGGCCCGTCGTTGCGCACGTGCAGCTCGATCTCCCCGGGCCGCAGGACCGTGCGCTCCACCGCGAGCTCCTCGACCGGGACTCCCGGCCGGTCGCCGAGGCCCGGCGCGTCGAGCGCCACGAACAGACCGATGGCGACGGCCAGCAGCGCGAGCGGGAGCAGCCCGGCGAGCCAGCCCGGCAGCCGCGCGCCGCGAGGAGCCGAGGCGCTCTGCGCCTCCATCAGTCGATCGACCTGGAAGAAGCCCATCCAGCCGAGCTCCGCGAACTCGGAGACGTGGGCGTGGAACATGTACTTGCCCGTGTAGGGGAAGCGCAGCTCGAGGATCGCCCGCTGTCCCTGGCCCTGGACGATCGTGTCGGTCAGCTCGGTGGGCTGCAGCGACGTGCCCGTCGGGTAGACGTCGAAGAAGTTCGCGTGCACGTGGAACGAGTTCAGGAGGTCGAACTCGAGGATGTTCAGGAGGTAGATCCGCACCAGCTCCCCGCGCTTGACGCGGACCGGCTTGCGCTCGTACTCGAAGGCGACGGTGTTGACCGCGTAGACCTCGTTCTCGCGGTCGAAGTTCGTGTCGAACCCGTTCATGACCATCACGAGCTCGTCGGCCTTCGGCCGGCCCTTCTTGGGGTCGACGATGAACATGCCGTAGAGGCCCTTGGCGATGTGGTCGGCCAGCGGGGTCGAGTGGCAGTGGTAGTGGTGCAGCCCGAACGGCGAGGCGTCGAACTCGTAGGTCGTGCTCTTGCCCGGCGCGATGTTCCCGGCCCCCACTCCCGGAATGCCGTCCTGCACGTCGCGGTGGATGCCGTGGAAGTGCATCGTGTGCGGGTGTGAGGAGGCGTTGACGAAGTTGATCCGCAGGCGCTCTCCCTCACGAGCGCGCAGCGTCGGCCCGGGGACGCGGCCGTTGTAGGTCCACGCGGCGTACTTGACGCCCGGAGCGACCTCGATCTCCTTGTCCTCGGCCACGATCTCCCACTCGCGCACGCCGTTGCGAACGCGTCCCTCGTCGAAGTCGCGCAGGAGCTCGGTCGGGTCGAAGCCGTTCGCGGCGTGGTCGACCTTCCCCACAGCGCCGCGGTGCCCCGAGCCCTTGTGCGCTGCGCCACCGCCGTGGTCCTCGTGCCCGTTGCCCTGGGTCGCCGCGGCCAGGCTGTCGTGCAGCGACTGGTGCGGCACGGCCTCGTGGAGCAGCGGCAGCGAGGCCGTGGTGGCGGCCGCACCGCCGAGCCACTGCCGGCGAGAAAGCTTCTTGGTCCACAACTTCGACATGAGCGCTTATTGAAGCAGAAGTTAGGCACGGCTAAAACTACACTGGGAAGCCAGTGATCGCCACCGACGAATACGAGCTGCTGACCCGGTCGGTAGGTCTGGTCGACCGCTCCGAGCGCGGCAAGCTGCTGGTGCGCGGAGCCGAGGCCGCGGACTTCCTCCAGGGGCAGGTCACCAATGACGTCGAGGCGCTCGAGCCGGGCCAGGGCGTGTACGCCGCGCTGCTCAACCACAAGGGCAAGCTGCGCGCCGACATGCGCATCCTGCGCGGCGAGGACTGGATCTGGATCGACACCGAGGCCGCGGGCCTGGCGCCGATGCGCCACACGTGCGAGGTCTACAGCCTGGGCCGCGACGTCAGCCACGAGGACGTCACCGAGCAGCGCGCGATCGTGTCGCTGATCGGCCCCGGCGCCCGCGAGGCGCTCGGGGTGGACGTGCCGGAGACCGAGCACTCGTTCGTCGAGGGCGAGCACGGCCTGTACGTGGCCACCGACCTCGGCGTCGACGTGATCGGCGAGCCGGGCCTGGCCGAGGCGCTGGGCGTGGAGGCCGTCTCCGAGGAGGCCGCCGAGTGCGTGCGCGTGGAGTCCGGGCGCCCGCGCCTGGGGCGCGACATGGGCGGCGAGACGATCCCCCAGGAGGCCGGGCTCAACGAGCGCGCCGTGAACTTCGAGAAGGGCTGCTACATCGGACAGGAGACGGTCGCCCGCCTGCACTGGCGCGGCAAGCCCAACCGGCACCTGCGGGGCCTGAGGTTGTCGGAGCCCGCTGAGCACGGCGACACGCTCACGCTCGGCGAGCGCGAGGTGGGCGAGATCGGCACGGCGTGCGTGTCGCCCGCCCTCGGGCCCGTGGCGCTGGCCATCGTCCGGCGCGAGGCCGGGCCCGGCGACACGCTCACCGTGGGGTCGAACGGCATCACCGCCGAGGTCGTGGACCTCCCCTTCTCAGGCGACTGAGCGTTTGTCGCGCCGCCGTGCGCGGGGATAAGCTCGCGCGGTGAGGACGGGAGAGAGAACGAGGCATGCGCCGCGGAGGCCGGCCAGCCGTCGCGGTCTGAGCGAGCACAGCCCGCTGCTCGGCGGCGACACCAGCGGCGCACGCGACGCGAGCGGCTACGACCCGCGCTCGGGCGAGCTGGACCTTCCCGTCACCTCCGAGCCGGCGCCCAGCCAGGCGCCCGACGAGCGCCAGCTGCGCGAGTTGATCCCGCCGGCCGAGACCGGCCGCCAGCTCGACGACTGGGGGCGCTCGCAGCGGGTCTTCGACCTCGTCGAGCCGCTGCTCGACTTCTACTACCGCGTCTGGTTCCGGGTCGACGTCGACGGGATCGAGAACGTCCCCTCGGAAGGGGGCGCCCTGATCACCTCGAATCATTCGGGTGCGCTGCCCCCCGACGCCCCGATGATCATGCAGGCAATTCGCCGCGAGCACCCACGGCCGAGGCCGCTGTACATGCTGGGAGAGCACTGGTTCAAGGGCTATCCCGGCGTCAGCGCGCTGACGGCCAAGATCGGCCTGGTGGCCGCGCACCCGGCCAACGCGCAGCGCCTGCTTGCCGACGAGGAACGCCTCGCCCTGGTCTTCCCCGAGGGAATGAAGGCCACCCGCAAGCTCTACTGGCAGCGCTACAAGCTGCGCCGCTTCGGGCGCGGCGGCTTCGTGCGCACGGCGATCCGCGCGCAGGTGCCGATCGTCCCCGTGGCCGTGGTGGGTGCCGAGGAGGCCATGCCGATCTTCGCCCACGTGCCGTTGCTCAAGCGACTGACCGGCCTCCCCTACTTCCCGATCAACCACGCGTTCCCGCACCTTGGCCTCGCCGCCGCGGTTATGTACCTGCCCGCGAAGTTCCGGATCGAATTCTTGGACCCGATCGACACGTCGCACCTCGGCCCCGATGACGCGGAGGATCCCGCGCTGGTTCAGTCGATCGCCGACGACGTCCGCGGCCGCATCCAGACCCGCCTGCAGCACATGCTGCAGCGGCGTTCGTCCGTGTGGTTCGGCTAGGGTTCCGCCGCGAGGGATGGGGTCTGTGGCGATCAGGACGACGCGCGTGACACGAGCTGCCGGTTTGTTCGCCGCAGTCCTGTGCGTCGCGGTGCTCGCCGGCTGCGGCAGCGAGGACTTCCAGAACAAGCCGCGTCCCGCGAGCGCACTGGAGATCACCGGCGTGATCCAGAAGGACAAGGTCACGATCTCGCCCGACCAGTTCGGCGCCGGCCCGATCCTCCTAACGATCTCCAACCAGACCAAGGAAGCTCACACCGTCACGCTCGAGGGCGAGAGCCTGCGCGAGCGCGTCGGGCCGATCAACCCGCTCGACACGGCGACGATCCAGGCCAACGTGGACTCGGGCACCTACGAGGTGCGCGCCGGCTCCTCGCAGGCGGTGGCCCAGGAGATCCAGCCCGCCGAGCTGGACGTCGGCGAGTCGCGCGGCGACTCCAGCGACCAGCTGCTCCAGCCCTAGTACCGGCGCCATGCGGCGTCATCGGCCGCGTCTTCCTCGCCTGGCTTGGTCCTAGGACAGGAGGGTCGTTTGCGGCGGCTCGCTGGGGCGCTCGTCGTCGGGCGCGTCCGCTGAGACCAGCTGCTCCACCTCGTCGAGGTGGTTCTTCACGCGCTCGGCGAGCATCTCGACCAGCTCGCGGGCCTTCGTGATGTTCGTGGTCGCGCCGGTGAGCTGGCTCTTGACCATGCGCACGTCCTCCACCGCCTGGCGCGCGCGCTCCACGGTTCCGCGGATCGCCCCGGCGTCGATGCCGTCGCCCTCCGCGCGATCCATCAGGACGCGGGCCCGGGCCAGGCGGTAGGCGAGCTCGAGCGCCAGCGGGCGATCCTCGTCGGGGTCGAGCGTGACGATCAGCTTGTCGCCGTTGTACTCCCGCAGCGGCTGCATCTTCGCGGGCACCTCTTCGTCGCCGGGCACGACCAGCACGGCGAAGTCGGCGTCGCGCTGCTCCAGGGCGCGGTCGAGCTGGCGGATGGCCTCGGGGCGGGCCAGCTTGCTGTCCTTGGCCTCGAAGACCAGGCGTCCGCGCGCGGGGCCGTCGGCCGCGGCCAGGTCGACGGTCACGTCGCCGGTCTTGCCCATCGCGCCGGGCACGTCGCCCACGGCCTCCGCGCAGTCGCCCTGGCCCGCGGCGATCTCGTCGAGCGCCTCGGCGACCTGCTGCTCGAACGTGCGTCCCTTGGCCGTGCCCCGCTCGCGCTCTGAGGCGAGCTCCTCGAGGCGCTGCTTCTCGTCGCGCAGCCCCTGGACCTGCTTGTCGAGCTCGCCGAGCTTGACCAGCAGCGCCCGCGAGGTGTCGTCCTGGCGCTTGGCAGCCGCCTGGATGGTCTCGAGCGCGCCCTGCTTGAAGTCGGCGAGCGGGTTGCTGCCGTCTGCGGCGGAGAACTGCTTGAGCAGGTCGTCGCGCGCGTGCTGCATCGTCTGGGCGACAAGCTCGCGCACGCGGTTCTGCACCGCCACCGAGGAGCCGTCGGAGAAGAGCTTGTCGAGCTCCTTGGCCAGGTGGCCGTCTTCCTCACCGAAGACCTCGTCCACCTTCTGGTCCAGCCGCTCGGCGACCTTGCCGGCGTGCTCGGTGAACTGCGCCTGCAGGTCGCGCGAGGCGCGCTCGAACTCGGTCTTGACGAACTCGGTGTTCGCCGCTGCCTGCTCGCGGTCGAGCACGCGGGCGCCGATCTCCACGGCGTCGGTGACCACGCGCGCGGGATCCTCGCCCGCCTCGATGCGCTCGCGCACGACGCGAACGACGGTCTCGTCCTCCACCACGAGCTCGTGCACGCGCAGGCGCTGCTCGTCGGCGCTGACGTTGCTGCGGCGAAGTGGGGTTGCGGCTTCCATGGGGTAGCTGTCGCACGCTACGCCCGTGATCTGACGGAATGGGCGCTAGGGCAGCACGGGCGCGATGTTCCCCGGGAAGCGGGGCACCACCTTCACCGCCAGCTCGCCCGCCGGCCGGTCCTCGATCCGCGGCCTCAGGTCGGCGAAGCTCATGAGCAGGCGGACGCTGCCGGCGATCTGGAAGTCCGCCGCGTTCGGCTCCTCGCCGCCGATCACGCCGTCGGCGATCAGCTCGTCGACGTGGTCCAGCAGCCCGGGCAGGGCGGCCAGGTCCCGCTCGATCGCCTTGTCGGTCGCGTGGTTGAGCTGCCTGGCGAGGACGATGACAGGGAACGTGAGCGGCGAGACCAGCTGCGGAGGCAGGCCGAGCTTCGCGTCCACGAGGAACGTGTCCACCGCCTCCGGGCGCCGACGCAGGCCCCACCAGGCCAGGCGGCGGGGCACCTCCTGAAGGACGAGGTCTCCCCAATGCTCGGCCTGCTCGACCTCTCTACGGCGCTCGGCCGGGAACAGCGGCCGCTGCGGGTACAGAACGTCGAGCGCGCGCGAGAGGTTGCGCGAGCCCTGGATGCGGACGCCGTTGGCGAAGCGCACGGCCGGCACGGTGATGCCGGGGAAGCCCAGCAGCCGCATGAGCGGCCGGTGCACCCCGGCCACCAGGTCGACGCGCCGGTAATCGACGCCCTTGCGCTGGAGCATCAGCTCGGCGGCCAGCGACGGGTGCGAGGCGGGGACACCGACGAGCGTTGCGGTGGCGGGCACGGGGCGATCCTACGGGCTTGCTACTATTTGTGTGCGTGCAAGCATCTACTTCGCACAAGGAAGCCGTCGGCCTCGAAGAGCTGACCACCGCGGTGGCCGAGGTCCTGCGCCACGTCATCACCAACACGGGGCGCGACTTCTTCGCCGGCGTCGAGGAGCGCGGCCTGACCTTCACCCAGGTCAAGCTGCTGAACCTCCTCGACGAGAACGGCGAGCCCTGCTCGATCGGCGCCCTGAGCGATCAGATCGGCCTCTCCCCCGCCGCGGTCAGCCGCGCAGTCGACGGCCTGGTCCAGCGCGGCGATCTCGAGCGCCAGGAGGACCCGCGCGACCGCCGCAGCAAGCTCGCCGGCCTGACCAAGCAGGGCCGGCGCACCTTCGACCAGCTCCACGCACTGCGCGTCGCGGGCCTGCGCGAGCTGCTCGCCGAGCTCGATCCCGAAGAGCGCGAGACCCTCATGCGGGGCCTCGCGCCGCTGGCGAGGCGCGCATGAACCGCGTCCGCCTCAACGAGGGCAACCGCCGCTGGTGGACGCTCGGCGCCATGTGCTTCGCGCTGTTCATGATCATGCTCGACAACACGGTCGTGAACGTCGCGCTGCCCTCGATCCAGCGCGACCTCGACGCGTCGATCTCGTCGCTCGAGTGGACGGTCAACGCCTACACGCTGACCTTCGCCGTGCTGCTGGTGACCGGCGGCCGCCTCGGGGACATCTTCGGCCGGCGCCGCATGTTCCTGTTCGGCGTCATCGTCTTCGCGGTCTCCAGCGCCGCCATCGGCCTCTCCCCCGACCAGGCCTGGCTGGTCGCCGGCCGGGCGATCCAGGGCATCGGCGCGGCGTTCATGATGCCCGCGACCCTGTCGATCATCTCCAACGCCTTCCCGCCCGAGGAGCGCGGCAGGGCGATCGGCACCTGGGCCGGCGTCTCGGCCCTCGCCCTGGCCATCGGGCCCGTGGTGGGCGGCGCGCTCACCGAGCACGTGTCCTGGCGAGCGATCTTCTTCATCAACCTGCCGGTGGCCGTCCTGGCGGTGGTCGTGACCCTCTTCGCCACGCGCGAGTCGCGCGACGAGACCGTGGCCCGCACCGTCGACTTCCCTGGCATCGCCGCGCTGTCGACGGGCCTGACCGCGCTGGTCCTGGCCCTCGTCGAGGGCAACGCCTGGGGCTGGGGCTCCCCCGAGATCATCGGGCTGCTCGCCGCCAGCGTCATCGCCTTGGTCGGCTTCTTCGTGATCGAGCGCCGCGTCCGCGCGCCGATGATCGACATCGACCAGCTGCGCTCGGCCACCTTCCTGGGGGCCAACCTCGTCGGCTTCGTGATCTCGTTCGCGATGCTCGCGGTCTTCTTCTTCGTCGCGCTGTACATGCAGAACCTGCTCGACTACAGCCCGCTCGAGGCCGGCGTGCGCTTCCTGCCCGCGACGCTGGTCATCATCGTCACCGCGCCGATCTCCGGGCGGTTGGCGGACCGCTTCGGGCCCCGGCCGCTGATCGTGGCCGGCATGGTGCTGCTGTCGGTCTCCCTGTACATCCAGACCCACATCTCGGCCACCTCGGGCTACGGGCTGCTGCTGCCCGCCTTCATGGTCATGGGCCTCGGCATCGGGCTGACGATGTCGCCCATGTCCACCGCGGCGATGAACGCGGTCTCCCCCGAGAAGGCCGGCGCGGCGTCCGGCGTGCTCTCCATGAGCCGCATGGTGGGCGGCACCTTCGGCATCGCCGTGCTGGGCGCCCTGTTCCAGAGCCTCGCCTCCGCGCGGCTGGCGGACACGCTCTCGGGCCTGCCGGTCGGCGCGCGCCCAGCGCGAGTCGATGGTCGAGAACCTCGCCTCGGGCGGAGGCGCCGCGGTCAAGAACCTCGACCCGGCCCTGGCCGAGCGGGTCGCCGCCGCGGGGCGCGACGCCTTCCTGTACGCGCTCTCCAAGGGAATGCTTCTCTCCGTGGGCGTCGCGATCGCGGGCATCGCGATCGCCGCGCTGCTCATCCGCCCCGCGGGCTCGCGGGTGCGCGAGGGCACCGAGCGGGGCGCCGCCGAGGCCGCCGCCGAAGTGCCCGCCTGACCCTCGGTAGGCTCTCCGCGCCCGAAATCGACTCGCGGAGGACCGTCAGAACCCATGGCCGTTGACCTGAAGAACGTGACCGAGCTCGACGTGGAGCCCGGCACGCTGCCCGAGACGATGGCCGCCTGGGTCATCCGCCAGGAGCGAGAGGGCGAGCCCAAGGACGCCTTCCAGCTCGAGGAGATCGAGGTCCCCGAGCCCGGCGCCTTCGAGGTGGTCGTGCGCGTGATGGCCGCCGGGGTCAACTACAACAACGTCTGGGCGGCCCTCGGCGAGCCCGTGGGCGTGTGGCGCTACGGCGACCACCCCGAGTTCGGCCACCACATCGGCGGCTCCGACGCCTCGGGCATCGTCTGGAAGGTCGGCGCCGGCGTCACCCGCTGGAAGCCCGGCGACGAGGTGACCATCCACTGCAACCAGGCCTCCTACGAGGACCCCGAGGTCCACGGCCTGGACCCGATGGCCGCCCCCTCGCAGAAGATCTGGGGCTACGAGACCACCTGGGGCTCGTTTGCCCAGTTCACCAAGGTGCAGGCCCAGCAGCTGCTGCCCAAGGCCAAGAACCTGACCTGGGAGGAGGCCGCCTCATACGGCCTCGTCTACTTCACCGCCTACCGGATGCTCATCAACCGCTGCAACCTGCAGCCGGGGCACCGCGTGCTGATCTGGGGCGCCGCCGGCGGCCTGGGCGTGTTCGCCACCCAGCTGTGCAAGGCCGCAGGTGCCGAGGCAGTCGGCGTCGTCTCCTCGCCCGAGAAGGCCGAGCTGGTCAAGAAGCTCGGCGCCGTCGACGTGATCGACCGCGCGGAGTTCACGGGCATGATGCGCACCGGCAAGGAGACGCCCGAGGAGGAGAAGGAGCGCTTCGGCGTCTCGCGCCAGTTCGGCAAGCGCGTGAAGGAGATCCTCGGCGACTCGCCCGACATCGTGTTCGAGCACGTCGGCCAGGCCACCTTCCCCACCTCGGTGTTCGTGGTCAAGCCCTTCGGCAAGGTCGTGATCTGCGCCGGCACCACCGGCTACAACCTCGACTTCGACGTCCGCTACCTGTGGATGCGCCAGAAGGAGATCCTGGGCTCGCACTTCGCCAACGCCTACGAGTGCATGAAGGCCAACGAGCTGATCGAGGCAGGCCTCATCCAGCCCGTGCTGTGGCGCACGATGGGCTTCGACGGGGTCGCCGAGGCCCACCAGCTGATGCGCGAGAACAAGCACCTCGGCAAGATCTCGATCCTGGTGGGAGCCGAGGGCGAGGGCGAGGGCAAGACCGAGGAAGGTCCGGGCGCGATCTACGCGGAGGCCGGCTGATGCCGGCCCGCCCCGGCCCGTACCTCGTCGAGGTCCGCTGGACGGCGAACCCGCTGCGCGGCGACAAGTTCGAGGCGGCCTGGCTGCCTGCCGCCGAGGCGGCGCTGGACTACGGCGCCACCCGTTGGGCGTTCTACCGGCTGAGCGACGGCAAGCTGGACTTCATCCAGCACGCCGTGTTTCCCGACAAGGCATCGTGGGAGCGCTACTGGTACTCCGACGAGATCGGCAACGCGCGGGCCGAGGCGGCGAGCCTGTACCAGGTGCCGCTGCTGCCGGCGATCTACTACATCGCGGGGTCCGGCTCCGCGAAGGAGGTCACCGCCTCCTCTTGAGGCAGCGGGTGGCCGAGGTGGCCGACTTCCGCCGGCAGCCCTCGTAGGCCAGCGCCGAGCGCGCGTAGGCCGTCTGGGCCGGCTTGCGCCTGATCCGGTTGCCCTCCAGTGAGCGCAGGCCGGCGTAGGTGAAGCGCACTCCGCGGATCGGCCTCGATAGCCAGCTGTAGTAGTAGGCCCGGCTCAGGCGCAGGCGCTTGCGCCAGCGCACCAGCAGCCGTTGGGTCTGGGTGATGGCGGCAGCCTGTCCGCGCGTGGTGCGGCTCAGCTTGCCCGGGTCGGGCGCCTTGCCGCGCGAGGAGGGCCACGACCACTCGGTCACGTACATCGGCTTGCGCCGGTCGCCGCGGCGGTTCATCTCGCGGCGCACGTAGCGCAGGATCGTGATCACGTTGTGCGGCACGTCGGTGAACGGGTGCACTGCGAAGACGTCGAACTGGCGCCGCCCGCCCGCGTTGTAGATCGCCCGCAGATAGCGCCAGGCCTTGCTGTCGGTGCCGGCGAACACGATCCGGGCCCGCGGGTCGACGGCCTTGATGGCGGGCCGGGTCACGCGGAGCAGGTTCACGTAGCCCGGGGCCGACGCGGTGTTGTCGATGTTGTCGGGATCCGACCCCGGAATGTTCCAGTAGTAGGTGTGGTTCACCTCGTTCATCAGCTGCCACTCCCGCACCGGGACCTTGCGCAGCGTCGGGTTCTCGGTCCAGAACGCCCCGTTCGGGCCGTAGCGGCGGACCATCAGTGCCACGAACCGCGCGTAGGCCTCGGCTACGGGCGGGGAGCCGCGACGGTCGCGGTACTGCCGCGCCCAGGCCGGCGGGTTGAGGATGGTCGGCAAGGCGCGCAGCCCACGCTGAGCCGCGGCGCGCACCATGCGGTCGACTTCCACCCAGCGAGTGGGAACGCCGCCCTCGTCGCGGTAGCGACGCGGATCGCTCGCGGGGAGCGCGGCAAACGAGGAGTACGGCTGGACCACGTTCCAGAAGGCCGAGAAGCGCACCGACTCGACGCCGCTACGCGACATTTGGGCGGTCTCGCCGCTCAGGTCGAAGCTCGTGTCCTGCATGGGGCCGTCCATCACCGTGCCGAAGAAGCCGCCGGGCACCACGCGTCGGGCATCGGCTGTTGCCACCGGGCCCACGAGGGCGGCGGCCAGCACGACGAGGACCAGAAGAGTTCGCCTCACGCTCTGTCTATACCGAACGGCCTCCGGAAGGTGCGGCGTTCAGCTGCGCCATCAACGCGGCGTCCAGCTCGCGGGCGGTCCGGTCCCAGCTGAACCCGGCGGCCCGTTCAAGGCCCGCCGCGCGGCGTTCGGCGTGCAGCTCCTCGTTCTCGAGCAGGGCGTCCAGCGCATCCGCGAAGGCGCGCGGATCGCGCGGGTCGGCCAGGAGCGCCGCATCGCCGCAGGTCTCCGGCAGGGCGGTCGCCGACGAGGCCACGACAGGAGTTCCGGACGCCATCGCCTCCAGGCAGGGCAGGCCGAAGCCCTCGTAGAGCGAGGGCACCACGACAGCCCGGGCGCCGGCGTAGAGGCCGGGCAGGTGCTCCTCCGCCACGTATCCCAGCGGCCGCCCGGGCGGCGCGTCCTCGGCGCGCATGTAACCGCGCCCACTGCCGGCCACGACCAGCTCGGCCCCCAGCGCGCGCAGGCGGCGCTCGGACTCGCGCAGCACGTCGAGGTTCTTGCGGGCCACCCGGGTGCCCACCGCCAGCACGTACGGGCCGTCGAGCCCATGCGCGCGGCGGGCGGGCGCGGGGTCGGCCTCGGGGCGGAAGCGCTCATCCACGCCCAGCGGCACGACCGCGACGTGCTCCGGCGCCGCGCCGAGCACCTCCACCAGCTCACCCCGGCCGAAGGACGAGGCCGTGACCAGCAGCCGGGCACGGCGAGCGAGACGGGGCAGCAGCTCGGCCTGCCAGCGCGCGTAGGCGCCGCCGTACCACTCGGGATGGCGCACCGCGGCGGCGTCGAAGACGCAGACGGCGTTGTTGGCCGCGGCCAGCGGAGCGGTGTTGGCGGGCGACAGCAGCAGGCCGAAGCCCCGCGCCGCCAGCGGGAGGGCGGCCTGCTCCCAGAGATGGCCGGCCCGGTGGGCAAGGGCCGATGGAGGCGAGAGCACCCGGTAGCCGCCGGGGCGCAGGCGAGGGAGCCGGGCCGACAGCTCGCGCGCCACGCGCTCGACCCCGCCGACTTCCGCGCGTCGGGCGGCGCGGCCGTTTATCGCAACCGCGGCGCGGTCAGTCAGAGTGCCGGCGCGCGGCCCGCGCTACGGGCGAGGAGTCCGGCACGTCCGCGGCCCGCTCGGCGTAGGGATCCGGCGCGGGCTCCTCGCCGGCGCGCCGCAGGCGGCGGCCGGTGAAGGTGAAGAGGAGGCCGAGTGCGGCGAGCACGCCCAGCGGCAGGCCCGTGCGCGGGAGGCTCTCGCCCGAAGAGGTTCCCGAGCTGTCGCTGCCGGAGTCCGTGGTGTCCGTGGAGGTAGTGCCGCTGTCGGACTGGGTGGTCCCCGCGGTGGTGCCGGCGGTCGAGCCGCTTCCGCTGCCCGCGCCCGACCCCGAGCCGCTGCTGCCCGAGCCACTGCCGGAGCCGCTGTTGGACGGCGCCTCCGTCTGCGGGAGAGGGTTCGTGTACTGGTCGTCTCCCGCGCTCTGAGCGAGCGCGGACGAGGGCATCGCGACGAGCGCGAGCACGGCGAAGAGGGCCAGGCGGCGGGTCGGCATGGAGGGAATTTCTAGCAGCCGGGGCGGGTCTCCTTCCCCGCCCGACGAGCCGAGCCGCGCCTGAACGTATGCTTGGAGTCCATGGAGGGAGCTGCAGCCGGGCGGGTTGCCCTAGTCCACGACTTCCTGATCGACCTGCGTGGGGCCGAGCGCGTCTTCCGCGCGATCTGCGACCTCTACCCCGACGCCGACGTCTTCACCGCGGTCTACGACGAGGAAGGCACCGAGGGACGCTTCGCCGAGCGCAACGTCCACACCACCTTCCTGCAGAAGACGCGGCCCAGCGCGCGCACCTTCCGGGCGCTGCTCCCCTTCTACCCCGCGGCGATCGAGTCGTTCGATCTCACCGGCTACGACCTCGTGCTCTCGAGCTCGAGCGCGTGGGCCCACGCCGTGCTCCCGCCCGAGGGCGCGGTGCACGTCTCCTATTGCTACAACCCGTTCCGCTACGCCTGGAACGACCGCGACCGGACGCTGGCCTCCCGTCGCGAGCCCGTCAGCCGCGCGGTCCTGAGCAGCCTCTTCCGCCGCTGGCGCCAGTGGGACTGGATCGCCGCGCAGCGCGTGGACCGCTACCTGGCGATCTCGCGCACCACCAAGGCGCGCATCGGTTCCTACTTCGGCCGCGACGCCACGGTCGTCCATCCGCCGGTGCAGACGCACCGCTTCGAGCCCGGCCCCGTCCGCGACTACTACCTCGTGCTCAGCGAGCTGATGCCCCACAAGCACATCGAAGACGCGGTGCAGGCCTTCAACCGGCTGCGCAAGCCGCTGGTGGTGGTGGGCGACGGCCCCGACGGCCGCCACCTGCGCCGCATGGCCGGCCCCACGATCACCTTCACCGGCCGCATCGGCGACCCCCAGGCCGCTCGCCTGCTTCAGGGCTGCCGCGCGCTGGTGGTCACCGCCGCCGAGGAGTTCGGCATCGCCGCGGTCGAGGCCCAGGCCGCCGGGCGCCCCGTGATCTCCGTCCGGCGCGGCGGCGCGCTGGAGACGGTGGAGGAGGGCGTGACCGGCGCCTTCTGGGAGGGTGGGCCCGAGGACCTGGCGGCGACCGTCGCCGCCTTCGACGACTCCGCCGTGGACCCTCGAGACTGCGTGGCCAACGCCGAGCGCTTCAGCGAGGAGGTGTTCGCGCGGGCGCTGCCCCGTGAGGTCGCCGCCGCGCGCTCGGGCACGCGCGAGCAGCGCGAGGCGGTGCGCATCGCGCGCCGCGAGCACGGCCGCACGCCGCGCCGGGGCTTGACCGGCCCGCTGGGTTAGCCGCCGCTCTAGCATCAGTGCCGGGATGAGGGCGTTCGTGGTGTGTGCCTTGGCGGGCGCAGCGTTGATGTGCTCCGCGGCGCCTGCCTCGGCGAGCCTGTCCACTCTGCTCTCGGGCTCGAGCTGCACCCAGAAGGACGCGCTGGATGGGAACACCGGCAACGGCACGACGCTTCCCTTCAAGCTCTGCACCGACGGCCAGCCATCCGCCGCGGGCGGCACGACGCCGAACCTGACCGCCGACAGCGCAGTCGAGGTGCCGAGCGCCTACAACGGGATCACCGGCCTCCCGGCGACGAACGGGGGTGAGGCCGTGCCGGGCGAGAATCCAGCCAACAACACGGTCGCTCTCGACGTCGACGTCTCGCTGCCGGACTCCACTCGCTTTCCGACGACCGGCAACCAATACCCGGTGGTGGTCTTCATGCACGGCTGCTGCTCGGGTAGCAAGGCCAGCTGGGAGGGAACGACGATCGACCCTGCGGGCGCCGAGAACTGGCACTACAACAACGCCTGGTTCGCCTCCCGCGGCTACATCGTCGTCAACTACACCGCCCGAGGATTCGTCGACGGGAGCAACCACGGTTCCACCGGCGAGACGCAGCTGGACTCGGCCAAGTACGAGATCAACGACTACCAGCACCTCGTGGGCCAGCTCGCCGATGCCGGCGACCTCGACCCCGGCTCCGGGGTGGTGAGGGTCGCTCCGCAGCGGGTCGTGCCGACCGGCGGCAGCTACGGGGGCGGCTTCACCTGGCTGGCGCTCACCGATCCCACCTGGAACAGTCCCGGCTCGACCCCGATGAAGGTCGCGGCCGCCGCGACGAAGTACGGCTGGACCAACCTGGTCGAGGCGCTCGTGCCGCGCGGAGACGACCGCCGCGACGCGCTGCCCCAGTCCAACCCCGCCATCGTCAAGAGCACGGTGGCCGGCACGCCGGGCTTCCCCAAGCAGAGCATCAACGCCGCGCTGTACGCGTCGGGCAAGACGGGCGTCCCGCCCGGGACCTCCCACACCACCTTCCCCGCGGAGATCGACGACGCCCAGGCCTGCCTCACAGCGCCCGCGGACCCGGGGCCCGCGAACCCGCTGTGCACCAACACGCTCAACAACACGCTGCCCCGCTTCATCGACGAGCGATCCGCCTACTTCCAGAGCGCGTTCTTCAGTGGGCTGCAGGGAGGATCGATCGCGCCGGTCCCGGTCTTCAGCGCCGGGACCTTCACCGACAAGCTCTTCCCCGCGGCCGAGCATCGGCGGATGGTGGAACGGCTCAAGGCCTCCCGGGCGAACTACCCGGTCCAGGAGTACTACGGCGACTACAACCATTTTGTCCAGACCAAGCGCAAGGAGTTCGCGGACGTCTGCGGCAGTGACCATCACGTCTGCACCTACGACGACTACCCGCTGGGCGGGCCTGCCGGCACCAGGAACCTCAACGCCAATCCCGCCGGCCGCAGCCTCGAGCCGGGTCTGACGAGCCGGCTCAACCGCTTCGTCGACCACTACGCCAAGCCTCCGGTCAACACGGGGCAGGCGACGCCCGCGTTCGACGTGACCGGAGCCCTGCAGGTCTGCCCCGACAACGCGGGCGCGATGGGGCGTCAGACCGACGAGCCCGGGCTGCGCTTCACGGCGCCGACCTTCGCCAAGCTGGCGCCCCACTCGTTCAGGTTCAGCGCCACCGGCGCGCAGTCCACCGCCAATCTGGCGGGCGACCCCCACGCCGTGAACTCGGACCCCGTGGGCAACCTGGCCGACAACGGCGGGGCCTGCCCCACGGAGACCTCTCCCGCGGGCCCCGGGGTGGCGACCTACGACTCCGGGGCCCTCCCTCGGACCCTGACCATGCTCGGGCAGACCCGCCTGGTCGTCACTCACATGGGCACCGGCAACGCCAAGCAGCTGAACGCACGCCTCTACGACGTCTTCCCCGGCGGCAAGCAGGTGATGGTCGACCGCGGCGTCAAGCGGATCACCTCCACGACGGGCCCGACCACACTGGACCTGCACGGCGCGGGCTGGCGGTTCGCCGCGGGCCACAAGGTGCGCTTGGAGATCGCCCAGGGCGACGCTCCCTACATCAAGCCCTCCTCGGAGCCGTCGTCGCTGACCATCCAGGGCGTCAGTGCCGACATCCCGGTCCGAGAGCCCCCTCCATCCGTGGGCGGCGGCCCATCCGGCGGCAACGGAGGACCGGGCTCCGGAAGCGGTGGATCGAGCGATTCCCAGAGCGCGGGTTCGAGCGGGCTGCCGCCGTGCGCGTCCTTCCTGCGCGCCACGCGGCGCCACGACCTCTCGCGGCACCGGCGGCTGCGCATCCGCGTCGGGTTGCGCCGTCGTTCGCGCATCGCCGCGGTCGTTCGCCGCCGCGGGCCGCGACGCTTTGCGCGCACCTCGCGGCGCGCAAACGCCGGCCGCAAGCTGATCACGTTGCGAGTGAGCCGACTGGCGCGGCCCGGGCGCCACCGCCTTAAGGTCCGCATCTCCTGTGCCGGCCGCCGTCCGCAGACCGTCTTCCGCCGCGTGAGGTTCGTGCCGTGAGGCTTCGCTTGGTCGTCGTTGCCGCGCTGCTCGCTCCTGGCGGCCGCTCAGCCCGCCTCGGCGGCGTTCGTGGACGACGAGGCGCGCAACTTCGCCAAGACCACCGAGCGCGACCGGCTCCTGACCAAGTCGCCGGCCTTCTCCGCTCGCCTGCAGCAGGCCAACGCCGCCTCGGCCGGCGAGGTCGCGCAGATCCTGCTGGACGACCCCGCGCGCGCCAGCATGACCCAGAACCTCTGCCACCAGCACATCGACGGCTGCGCCGGCGACGTGCGGTACTACGACTGGGACGACCAGCCGGGCAACGTCCGCCGCCCCGTGCTGTGGACGGCGCGCAGCGGCGCAACGATCTCCGGTCACGTCTGGGAGGTCCAGGGCGCGGGCAGCGCGCCCAAGCCCGGCGTGGTGATCACCAACGGCTCGGTGCAGGCGCCCGAGGAGCTCTACTGGAACGCCGCGGCCGAGCTGGCCAAGGCGGGCTACGTGGTCCTGACCTGGGACCCGCAGACCCAGGGCCGTTCCGACCGCTCCGGCGAGGCGCCGACCCAGGACGAGAACGCCCTGCCCCAGAGCGTCGGGGCCTTCACCGACGGCACGGTCGACGCCCTGGACTTCTTCACGAGCACCCCCTCGGCGCCGTTCGCGCCGCGCAACAGCCGGACCAACGGCGCCGTCAATCACGCCGCGAAGCAGAACGCCCGCGTCACGGCGGGCAAGAACGCCCCCTACAACCCGCTGCACGCGAGCCTCGACCCGGGCCGGATCGGCCTGGCGGGCAACTCGCTCGGCGCTCGCGCGGTGTCGGAGATCGCCTCGACCGACACTCGCGTCGACGCGGTGGTGGCCTGGGACGCGCTGAGCGGCTCCTTCGCGCCGCGCGTGCCCGGCTTGGGCCTCTCAGGCGACTACGGCATCGGTGGCGGGTGCTCCACCGGCGTGACGCCCACCCCCTGCACCGAGCCCCTGGACCCGCAAGCCGCCAACGGCGCGTCGCACACGTTCAGCGGCGCCGGCGTCCCCACCGGTCAGATCAACACCCGCGCCGGCACGCACTTCGAGTCCGCGCTCATCCCCAACGGGATCTTCCCCGCCACGCTGCGCGGCATGGACCAGCTCGCCTGGTACACGGTCGCCTGGCTGGACCGCTGGGTGAAGGGAGACGAGTCGGCCGAGGCACGCCTGCTGACCTCGCGCTGGCACCGCGACCGCAGGGACTTCGAGGTCGACCCCGCGGGCCGGGGCAACCTGTTCTCGGCCAACCTGCGCTCGCGCTACGACTTCCCCAAGGTCGGCGGCGGGCAGATCCACTGCGAGGACCTGCGCCAGGGCTGCGGGCTGCTGGTCGACGACACGCCGCCGCTGCCCTCGGGCAGCACGTCGGCTCTCAAGCCCGGCCCGTCCTCGGCGAACACAGCCCCGCCGCCCTGTGCATCGTTCCTGCGCGCGACGCGGAAGGTCGACCTCTCGCGGAGTCGCCGCATGAAGGTGCGCATCGGTCTGTGGCGCCGTGCCCGGATAGCCGCGGTGGTCCGGCGGCGCGGGCTGCGGCGCTGGGCGGTCACGTCGCGCCGGGCGGGGGCCGGCCGT
>CAWEOW010000020.1:0-146240 GCA_963810745.1 uncultured Thermoleophilaceae bacterium | reverse complement strand
TCGAACCGAGTGCGCGCTTCAGGCCCCGGCCGGCTGCCCGACCAAGTCGCCGTATAGCGCGGCAGTCTGACGTGCAACGTCCGCCCAGTCGAACGTCAACACGTGCTCGGAGGCTTCGATGACCAGGCGGTCGCGCAGGTCGTCGTCGGTCAGGAGGCGCTCGGCCATCGTGGCGAGGTGCGCGGGGTCGCCGCCGTGGAAGCGCAGGCCCACGCGCTCGCCCTCGGGGACGATCTCCCGCAGGCCGCCGGTGTCGGCCACGATGCAGGGGCAGCCCGAGGCCATCGCCTCGAGGGCCACCAGGCCGAAGGGCTCGTAGAGCGAGGGCACCACCGTGAGGTCGGAGATGCGGTAGAGCGAGTGCAGGACGTCGTCGCCGATCCAGCCCAGGAAGGTGCCGTAGGGGTCGAGGCCGAGCTCGGAGGCCTGGCGGCGCAGGTCGGCCTCGGCGGTGCCCGAGCCGGCGACCAGGAAGCGCACGTTGCCCAGGCGCTCGACCAGGTCGGGCATCGCCTCCAGCGCCAGCTGGAAGCCCTTCTCGTAGACCAGCCGGCCCACCAGCAGCACGAGCCGCTGGTCGGGCTCGGCGAAGCGGGAGCGCAGCGCGTCGAGGTCGTCGACCGGCGTGAGCTCGTCGGGGTCGATGCCGTTGGGGATCACCGAGATGCGCTCGTACTCGAGCCCGTAGATGTCGGCGATGTGCTCGCGCATGTAGGACGAGCAGGCGATCACCCGCTCGGCCCGGTTGGCCATCCAGCGCTCGACCCCGTGGATGTAGGACTGCGGGTGCTTGTCCACCCAGCCCTGGTGGCGGCCGTACTCGGTGGCGTGGATGGTGGTGACAAACGGGCAGCGGAAGCGCTTGGCCAGGTGGTCGCCGGCGCTGGCCACCAGCCAGTCGTGGCCGTGGACGAGGTCGAAGACGAGGCGGTCGCCCAGGTCGACGCCACGGGCCAGCATGTCGGCGTTCATGTGCTCGATCCAGGTGACGAACTCGCCCAGGTCGCGCGGGCGGTCGGGCTCGCGGACGCGGTGGACGAAGACGCCGCCCTGCTCCTCCTCGGCCGGCGATTCCTCGTGGCCGCGCGTGATCACGTGCACCTCGACGCCCTCGGCCACGAGGCCCTCGGCCAGCTTGCGGACATGCCGCGCGAGCCCGCCCTCGATGAGCGGGGGGTACTCCCAGGTGAGGATCAGGGCGCGCAGAACGAAGCCAGGTCGAGGTCCGGAGCGAGGTTGTGGAGCTCCGGATCGGAGCGTGAGTGTGCCAAAGCCTCCCGGATGCCGGCCTCGTGCGCCTGGACGCGGCGAAGCGGATAGTCGCCCGCGAGGTCGCGGGTCACCAGGAACGCCCAGTCGCTCGACTGCAGCGCCAGCAGCTCGCGCGCCGCCCGCGCGGTCGCTGCAGAGCCGGCCGCGAGCAGGTCGAGCTCCGCCCGGCGGGCGGCGAAGGCCAGCTCGGCGACGGCAGGTGAATCCCAGGTCGACAGGTCCTTGCCCCAGCCCCAGCTCGAGGTGCGCAGCTCGCGCTGCACCGGCTCGGACCGCTCGACGCCCTCGCTCATGGTCACGAGCTCGACGCCGCCGGGCCGGTGCCTCCTCGAACACGGCGCTGAGCCAGTCGAGCCCCTCGTACCACCAGTGGCCGAGCAGCTCGGTGTCCAGGGCGCAGCACACCAGGCCGTCCTTGTCCGCGACGCGCCCGACGAAGTCGCGTGCGTGCTCGCGCGCCTGGTCGCGGGCCGCCTCGGGGTCGTAGGGCTCGCCGCCGTTGCTCCACGGGCGCAGGTCGTGGGTGGTCCGGTGGTGGTAGTCGCGGTAGACCGGATGCGTCGGGTAGCCGGAGGTCTCGTTCCAGACCAGGGAGATCGTCTCCCAGTCGATGGGCACGGCGACCGGCCCGGCCTCGGTGGCCACGGGCTCCAGGGACTCGCCGGGCTGGTCCACGCAGAAGACGCGCACGCCGTGGTCGGCCAGGTCGCGCTCCAGCCCGGGCACGTAGGCGCACTCGGGCAGCCAGAAGCCGCCGCCGAAGTGGCCGAAGCGCCGTTCGTGGGAGCGGGTGCCGCTGCTGAGCTGCAGCGCCAGGCCGGGCTCGGTGGCCACCAGCGGCAGGAGGGCGTGGGTGGCGGCGGAGGTCCACAGCTCCACGCCGAGGTCGCGGAAGCCGCCGAGCAGGTCGCGGCCGCGCGCCTCGAAGGCGGCGCCGGCCCGCTCGTAGTCGCCCGCCGCGCGGCGCACCTCGTCGGCGAGGTCGCCGAAGCCGGTGTCGCGCAGACCGCGCTCGTCCTCGTCGTGCACCGCGGTGCGGACGTCGCCCAGGAAGCTCAGGAACCGCTCGCCGGGCTCGCCGTCGCGCATCGCCTCCAGCTGGTCGGCCAGGACCGGCGTCACGCCGACCGTGATCGGCGGCCGGGCGTCCTCGAGGCGCTCCAGCAGCGGCAGGTAGACGCTCGCGGTGGCCTCCCACAGCCACTCCTCGCCGAAGGGCCAGGTGTCGAAGCCCTCCACGTACGGCATGTGCGAGTGCAGGACGAGCGCGAGCCGGCTCATGCGGGGAAGGGAGACGGCGCCGGCCCGAGACGCCGCGGCAGCAGCACGCAGGCGAGCAGCACCAGCGAGCCGATCACGATCGCCACCACGGGGAAGCTGCCCAGGCTGGCGACCGTGTTGAAGACGGCGTGGATGGCGATGCAGGCGAAGATGGAGCCGGTCTTCTCGTAGACCAGGCAGGCGATGGCCGCGAAGACGCCGATCACGAGGAAGACCTCGGGCGTGCCGATGTACTGGACGTGGATCGAGGCGAAGACCAGGCTGTCGATCAGCACCGCCCAGACGACCCTCATGCGGCTGCGCAGCGCGCGGTAGAAGAAGCCGCGGAAGAACAGCTCCTCGGTGACCGGGGCGACGACGATCACCGCCAGCCCGACGGCGATCGCGCCGATGATGTTGCTCGACTGCAGCTCGTCCTCGGGCGCGTCGGTCCCGAGCAGCTCGAGGAGCCCGACCTCGAAGCCCAGGATCAGCAGGCCGGCCAGCAGCGCCAGCCCGGCGGTGAGCCAGAAGCCCGTCCGGCGCAGGCCGAAGTGCCAGGGCTGGGGCTTCACGCTCCGCGCGGCGAAGAAGACCGCCACGCCCAGCAGCGCGGCGTCCTGCACGAGGACCAGCACCAGCAGCGCCACGCCGGCGACGGCGTCCCCGGCCTCGGTGAGCAGGGCCACGGGCAGCAGCGGGAAGCCGGCGGCGACCGTCACGCCGAGGGCGGAGAAGAAGGCGGCAGGGGCCGTCCACGCCGGCCAGCGCGGCCGGGCGGCCTGGGGCAGCTCGGGGTAGCTGAGCGCGCTCAACGCAGGACGGCGATGAAGTCCAGCGCGCGGTCCAGCGGACCCTCGCGCAGGGCGAAGTCCCCGCAGGAGATCGCGGGGGTGAAGCGGTCGTAGAACGCGCCGGTGACGCCCAGCCGCGGATGCAAGCGAATCCCAGCCGGCCTTCAGCGCCAGCTCGTGCGCGCGCAGCTTGCGCGCGTGGAAGAGGCCCAGCAGCTCGCACCTGCGTCGAAGTGCTCCCGGCACAGCTGCGCGGAACTCCTCCGCGCGGTACTCGTGCACGTGCCAGGGGTTGCCCGAGCGCTCGGCGCCCTCGGGCGCCAGCGTGAGCACGTTGGGGGTGGAGACGTAGACCGTCTCGGCCATCCCGCGGAAGTGGTCCAGCGCCGCGCCCGGGTCCTCCAGGTGCTCGATGGTCTGCAGGAAGACCACCACGTCGCAGGGTTGCTCGTAGCGGTCGATCAGGTCGCGCTCGAAGCGCACGCCGGGCCGGGTGTACTTGGCCTTGGCGTGCTCGTGGGCCTCGGGGTTGGCGTCCACGCCGGTGACCCGCGCCGCCCGCGAGGCCAGCACATCGGCGCCGTAGCCCTCGCCGCAGGCCATGTCCACCACGTCCAGGCCGGCGCAGCGGTCGGCGATCCAGCGGTAGACCACCAGGTGGCGCTGGAACCAGTAGTTCTCGGCGGGAACGTCGGGGAGCGTGCGCTCCCCGGTCAGCTCCAGTGGGGGCACGCCCGCCGGCTGGTCGCGCTGAACGTGCTCGGCGACGGCCATCGGCCTGAGGCTAGAGTCCACGCGCTGTGACACTCGTTCAAACCGAGGAGATCCACGAGGCCAACGTCCGCTACCACGACCTGGCCGCCGAGCACTACGACGCCAAGTGGGGCATCTCCTACGGCGAGCTGGGGCAGTCGCAGGTCAGGGGCAAGCTGGGCAAGGCGCTGGGGCGCCGGCCCGAGCACTTCCCGCGCGGCCTGGAGATCGGGGCGGGCACCGGCTACTTCGGCCTGAACCTGGCGCGCGCGGGCGTGGTCGGCGAGCTGGCCGCCGTCGACATCTCCCCGGGCATGCTCGCCCAGCTCGAGGCCTCCGCCGACCGCCTGGGGATCGGCGTGGAGTGCGCGGCGTGCGAGGCCGGGTCCCTCCCCTTCCCCGACGACTCCTTCGACCTGGTCTTCGGCCACGCGGTCCTGCATCACCTGCCCGACCTCGAGGGCTGCTTCCGCGAGTTCCACCGCGTGCTGCGCCCCGGCGGGTCGCTGGCCTTCTGCGGCGAGCCCTCGCTCTACGGCGACCGCCTCTCCTCCTGGCCCAAGCGCGCCGCCTACCGGGTGGCGCCGCTGTGGCGGGCGGCCATGGGGGCCAGCGCCCGCGGCGAGCGCGCCAGCGAGCAGCACGAGGAGGACGTGCTCGAGCAGGTGGTCGACGTGCACGCCTTCACCCCCGGCGACCTCGACCGGGCGGCGGACGCGGCCGGCTTCGCCGAGGTACGCGTGAGCGGAGAAGAGCTTGCGGCCAGCCTGTTCGGCTGGGTCAACCGCACGCTGGAGGGCAGCGCCGAGCCAACCGAGGTGCCGTGGCTGTGGCGCCAGTACGCCTACCGCGGCTACCTGGCCCTGCAGGCGCTGGACCGCACCGTGCTCGAGGGCCGGCTGCCGCCGGCGCTCTTCTACAACCTGCTGGTCTCGGCCCGGGCCTAGAGGAACAGCGCCGCCGCGGGCGCGGCGGCCGCCAGGACGAGCGCGACGTCCATCGCGCGCAGGCGCAGGTCCGGCAGCTGAGCGGGCCGCGCGGGCCGGAAGGCGCTCGCCTCGCGGTTGACCCAGGTGAGCACCGCGTCGAGGAACGGCGCGGGCCGGCGGGGCACGCCGGACAGCCGCTGCACGAGCGAGCGCCCCGCCGCCAGCAGCCGGCCCTCCGAGCCGATCTCGTCCAGGGTCCGCGCCGCCTCGGGCACGCCCGGAACGGCGCGCGCGTGCGACAGCGCCCGGCGGCCCACCTCGCGCAGGCCCGAAGCGCCCGCCGCCGCGCGCAGCCAGGTGGCCACCGCGATCAGCAGCGCGGCGCGCAGCGCGCGGCGCAGGGCCACCTCGATGCCCAGCCCGCCCACCAGCGCGAAGGTCAGCGCGCCCAGCGACAGGATCGCCGCGAGCGCGAGCCCGGTGGGAACGGTCGAGTTGTCGGGCTTCGACAGCGCCCAGGCCACGGCGAGCACGGCGGCCACCGAGGCCAGCAGCGCCCACTCGGTGGAGGCGAGCAGCAGGCCGAAGCCGATGGCCGCGGCCAGGGCCACCGCTCGCGGGTCGAAGCGCCCGCGGTGGGCGGAGAGGTCCTCGGGCTCCTCGACGGTGCTCGCCTCGGTGGCGTGCCAGCGCGTCAAGCCGCGGCGGTAGACGGTCACCTGCACCGTCGAGGCGAACACGCTCCAGGCCAGGATCCCGGCGAAGGTCAGCAGGAGGGTGTCGGCCTGGCCCAGGCTGAGCCCCGCCAGGTCGGCCACGTTCTCGGCGCTTCCGGCGTAGGCGTCCAGGCCGCCGGCGATGACGAAGATGAAGAACAGCGCGCCCAGGCCGTTCTGGAACAGGCGGATGGCCAGGCAGGCGAGGATCTGCAGCAGCGGCGGAGCCGAGCGGCCCTCCATGCGGCCCAGGACCGGTGCGCTCAGCGCCTGGGTGAACGGCACCCCGAAGCGCGCCGGGCCCATGAGCGCGACGGTCTCGATCAGCGTGGCCAGGCTCGCGCCGAAGCCGTGGCGCAGGCCCCGCAGCTGGGCCACGCGGGCGAGCGCGACGCCCCCCGGCAGGGCTACGAAGAAGCCGCCGAACGGCACCGCACGTGAGGCGACGAAGGACACCGTGGCCACGTAGGCCGGTCCCGCGGCGGAGGTCGGCCCAGCGGTTTTCACCACCGGCCGCACGGTAGCGAGCCGGGCCTCAGACCCGGTAGCGCTCCAGCGCCGCCAGGCGCGCCTCCTTGTGGTCGACCATCGGCTCCGGGTAGTCGCGGCCGATCACCACGCCCACCTCCTGCTGCACCTCCTCGGGCATCTCCCAGGGCTCGGCCAGGTACTTGTCCGGCACGTCGCGCAGCTCGGGCACGTAGCGGCGCACGTACTCGCCGTCGGCGTCGAAGCGCTCCATGTGGCGCGCCGGGTTGTAGATGCGCCGGAAGGCCGGCTGGGGGTCCACCCCCACGCTGGCGATCCACTGCCAGTTGCCGTTGTTGTTGGCCTCGTCGCCGTCGATCAGGAGCCGCATGAACCAGCGCTCGCCCCAGCGCCAGTCGATGCCCAGGTCCTTGGTCAGGAACGAGCCGACCACCAGCCGCGCTCGGTTGTGCATCCAGCCCTCGCGGAGCAGCTGCCGCATCCCCGCGTCCACCAGCGGGTAGCCCGTCTGGCCCTGGGTCCACTTCTCGAACGCCTTCTCCGCGTAGCTCCAGCGTAGATCGCGGTACCGGGTCTGGAACTCGCGCTTGGCGTTGTCGGGGAAGTGGTAGATGACGTGGTGGTAGAAGTCGCGCCACGCCAGCTGGCGCCGGAAGGCGCCGTCCGGGACCAGGCTCTCGAGCTCTCGCGGGGAGACGCACCCGAAGTGCAGGTAGGGCGAGAGGCGCGAGGTCTTGTCCGCGGCCAGCTGGTCCTGGCGGCGGTCGTACTCGTGCACGCCGTTCTTGACCCAGTCGAGCATGCGCTTCCGCCCGGCCTTCTCGCCTCCGGGCATCGGCTCTTCGACTTCCTGCTGTAACCCCAGCTCGGGAAGGGTGGGCACTTTGGCCTCGCCGGACATCCGCGGCTTGCCGATCACGTCGCGCCGCGGCAGCTCCTTCCAGTAGCGGTAGAACGGGCTGAAGACCTTGTACGGCTTGATGTCCTTGACGTCGTCGACGACGGTCAGCCCCGGGTGGCCCACCACATCGAGCCCGCTGAGGCGCCGCCGGCGCGCGAACGGGCTCACGTCGGCGGTGAAGTGCACCTCCGTCGCGCCGGCCCGCTTCGCCAGCTTGGGGATCTCCTCCTCCGGCTTGCCGTGCAGGATCTCCAGCGGCAGCTCCTCGAGGCACTCGAGCAGGAACTGCGTGCGCGGCCCGGAGGCGTGGCGGCCGTGCAGCAGCCGGTCGTCGAGGCAGAAGAACGGCACCACGTCGTCGTGGGCGTCCAGCGCTGCCCGGAGCGCGGGATGATCGTGGAGGCGCAAATCGCGCCTGAACCAGACGAGCGCTGTCACACAGCGGTTACGTTTGGGGCCGTGGGAGAGTTGATCGAGCGTTTCCGGCTGTTTCCCCTCGGGTTGGTCCTGCTGCCCGAGGAGGTCGTGCCGCTGCACATCTTCGAGGAGCGCTACAAGACGATGATCAACGAGTGCCTCGAGCAGGAGGAGCCGTTCGGGATCGTCTGGATGGCCCCCGGTGGCCTGCGTGAGGTGGGCTGCGCGGCCGACGTCACGCAGCTGCTCGAGCGCTCGGAGGACGGGCGGATGAACATCCTCGTGCAGGGCACCGAGCCCTTCCGGCTGGTGCGCCGCCTGGACGACCTGCCCTACCCCGCCGGCGACGTTGAGTTGCTCGACGACGACCCCGACGACGGCGGCGAGGCAGCCGAGACCCACGCGCGCTACGCCGACCTCGTCGAGCGCGTGACCGACTCGCGCCCGGCCGAAGGAGAGCTCGACGCCTACGGGATGGCGGGCACCGTCGACTTCGAGATGGAGAGCAAGCAGGACCTGCTGGAGCTGCGCTCGGAGTCCGAGCGCCTGGTGCGCCTGCGCGGGCTGTTCGAGAAGGCGCTGAAGCGCATCGACCAGGCCGAGAACGCCGCCGAGCAGGCGCGCTCCAACGGCAAAGTCAGGCTGTAGCGACCGTCCCGCCGCGGCGGTGGTCGCCGCCGCCGCTCAGCTCGCCGTCCGTGCGGGCCACCGCCTGCACGCCGCCGAAGAAGAGGTTGGTCTCGTTCCAGCGCCGCACGTCGTAGCCGCGCTCCTGCAGGCGGTCCAGGGCGTCGGGGTCGATCCCCGGCTCGGCCTCCACCACGTCGCCCTCCACGTGCAGCCGCGGGCGGTCCACCGCCTCCTGGGCCGACAGGCCGGCGTCCACCACGCCCAGGATCGTCTGGAGGATCGCCGAGCGGATGCGATTGGAGCCCGCCGAGCCCAGCGCCACCTCGGGGTCGCCGTCGCGCAGCACCACGGTCGGGGCCATCATGCTCGGGACGCGCGCGCCAGGCGCGTGCAGGTGGTAGCCGAACGGGTTGAGGTCGTCCTCGCCCAGCATGTTGTTCAGGTGCACGCCGGTCCCCGGCACCACCACGCCCGAGCAGGAGCCGTTGGAGCACGTGACCGTGGCGCAGTTGCCCTCGGCGTCCAGGACGGAGATATGCGTGGTGTTGCCCAGGCGCGAGCGCACCTCGCCCGCCACGTTGTCCAGCGCGTCCGCGGCCAGGAAGCGCTCCAGGAAGCCCTCCGATGACAGGCCGGCCAGGAAGGCCTCGTCGCGAGCCCGGTTGGTGGTCGCGATCACCTCGGCCACCGAGGCGGCGTCGGACGAGCTGCCGACCCGCTCGAGGATCCCCAGCGCGTCGGCGATCAGGATGCCGCCGCTGGAGGGCGGCGGGTTGGTCAGCACCTCGCGGCCCGAGTACCGAACGCGCGCCGGGTCGCGCTCCTCCACCTCGTAGCTCGCCAGGTCCTCCTGGCTCAGCCGGCCCCCGCGCTCCAGCACCCACTCCGACACCGCGCGGCCCACGTCGCCGCTGTAGAGGAACGACGGTCCCTCCCGCCCCAGGCGCTCGAGCAGGTCGCCCAGCTCGGGGAAGCGCACCGTGTCCCCCGCCTTCGCCAGCTCGCCGTTCACCGTGAGCAGCGCCGTGGCCTCGGGGCTCGAGCGGAAGATCGGCTCCAGCACGGTGAACAGGAAGGCCTGCATCGGCACCACCTCGATGCCCTCGCGCGCCGCCTGCGCGGGCGCGCCGCAGAGGTCGCTCAGCTCCAGCGTGCCGAAGCGCCGCAGCGCCTCGGCCATGCCGGCAGTGGTGCCGTAGGCGCCGCACGAGGCCGGGCCGACGTTGAAGCGCTGCACCGCGCCCTCGGCGAACTTGACGTCGATCGGCACCAGCGTCTTGGGCCTGGTGCTCTCCTGGCCGAGCCCGGGCGCCGCGACGAAGAAGTCGAGCAGCGAGGTCTCGCCCTCGGCGGTGTGGACGAGCATGAAGCCGCCCGCCCCTGGCCCGGTCAGCGGCGGCTCGGCCACGAACGACATGAGCACGGAGGCCACCGCGGCATCGACGGCGTTGCCGCCCTCGCGCAGGACGTCGGCCCCCGCCTGGGCGGTGAGTGGATGACCGGCTGCGACTACGCCCCTCAAGAGGGGCTCGACGCTAGCCCCTGGGCAGGAACTCGGGCACGTCCACGTCGCTCAGCGAGGTGGAGCGAGGGGCGCGCCGTACGCGGGGCTCGTGATCCGCGGGGATGCGGGTCGGCTCGCGCACGCGCTCGGGGCGGGCGATCTCGCGGCGGCTCGGCTGCTCGCCGTATCCGGTCGCGACCACGGTGATCCACACCTCGTCGCCCATCTTCTCGTCGACCATCGCGCCGAAGATGATGTTGGCGTCGGGGTGGGCCACGTCGGCCACGGCCTTGGCGGCGTCGTTGACCTCGAACAGCGACAGGTCGCGCCCGCCGGTGATCGAGAGCAGGATCGACTGGGCCCCGTCCAGCGAGGTCTCCAGCAGCGGCGACTCGATGGCGTGCTCGACGGCGTCGATCGCCCGCGTGTCGCCGGTGCCCATGCCGATGCCCAGCAGTGCCTGGCCGGCCTGGTTCATGATCGTCCGCACGTCGGCGAAGTCGAGGTTGATGAGGCCGGGCAGGGTGATCAGGTCGCTGATGCCCTGGACGCCCTGGCGCAGCACGTCGTCGGCGACGCGGAAGGCCTCCACCATCGAGGTCTTCTTGTCGAGTACCGACAGCAGCCGCGAGTTCGGGATCACGATGAGCGTGTCCACCTCGGCGGCGAACTCGTCGATCCCGTCGTCGGCCTGGGCGCCGCGGCGGGCTCCCTCGAAGGAGAACGGCTTGGTGCAGATGCCGACCGTCAGTGCCTTCACCTCGCGCGAGATGCGCGCGACGATCGGGGCGGCGCCCGTGCCGGTGCCGCCACCGGCGCCGGTGGCGATGAACACCATGTCCGCGCCCTTGAGGAGCGCCTTGATCTCGTCGTACTCCTCCAGCGCGGCCTGCCGGCCGATCTGGGGGTCGGAGCCCGAGCCCAGCCCGCGGGTCACGTGGCTGCCGATGTGCAGCTTGGTGGGCGCGGCCGAGCCCTCCAGCGACTGGAGGTCGGTGTTGACGGCGATGAACTCGACGCCCTCGATCTGGGCCTCGATCATGCGGTCGACGGCGTTGACGCCGGCGCCGCCCACGCCGATCACGCGCAGGACGGGCTGGCGGGTCTCGCTCTGGTTGACCGACCAGGCGGGGACCGTCGGCTCGGGGTCGGGCGCCGGGATGACCGGGGCGACCTCGCGCTCCATGATGTTCTCGGGGATGTCCGACGAGAAGACCGTGCGCAGGCGCTGCTCGGGCGTGGGCGTGCCCTCGTAGCGGCTGCCGGCCGGCGTCGACGGAGTTGGCGGAGCCGCGGGCTCGCGGCGCCGCTCCTGACGCGGAGGCTCGGGACGGGGCTCGGGCTTGCGCTCCTCGCGCTTGGGCTCCTCCTGCGGAGCGCCCTCGTCCTCCGTCTTGCGAAACAGCTGGGCCAGCGGGCCCTCGCGCATGCTCGCCCGCTTAGCGTTGTCCATTCGCGAGGACCTCCTTTGCCAGCTGGCGATAGGCGTATGCCGCCTTGCCGTCCGGGTCGTATTTGAGGACGGACATTCCCTTCACCGGAGCCTCGGCGAAGCGCACCGTCTTGTTGATTCGGGAAGCGAACACGCGGTCGCCGAAGTTCTCCTCGAGAATCTCGATGGCTTCCTTGGCGTGCACCGTGCGGTTGTCGACCAACGTGGGCAGGATGCCCTCGATCTCGACATCCGGGTTCAGGTTCTCGCGGATCATCGACAGCGTGTTCTGGAGCTGTACGAGCCCCCTCATCGACAGATACTCGCATTGGACGGGGACGATTACCTTCGTGGCCGCCGTCAGGGCGTTGATCGTGAGCAGCCCGAGGCTCGGCGGAGTGTCGATGAAGACGTAGTCGTAGTCCTCCTCGATCGAGGCCAAAGCCTTCTGCAGCGAGCGCTCACGGCCGATCTGCGTGGACATGGCGATCTCCGCGCCGGCCAGGTCGATCGAGGCGCAGGCCACGTCCACCTCGCGGCGGCGGATGACCTCGCGGATCGACGTGTGGTGGACGAGCACGTCGTACATCGAGACGTCGAGCGAGTCGGGGTCGATCCCCTGGCTCATGGTCAGGTTGGACTGCGGGTCCAGGTCGATGCAGAGGACCCGGAAGCCGCGCTCGGAGAAGGCGGCCGCGAGGTTCAGGGTGGTGGTGGTCTTGGCCACGCCGCCCTTCTGGTTGGTGAAGGCGATCACCTGGGCCTTCGGCGCCGCGGCCGGGGTGGGCTCGGGCTCTGGCTGCGGCTCAGGTGCGGGTGTAGGTGAGGGCTTGCGCTCGAAGAGTCCCATCGCAAAGGGCCTATTCGCACGTACCTGATGTATTCCTTCCGAAGTGCTTGATACGCGGCTCATCTTCGTCACCGGCAAAGGCGGCACGGGCAAGACCACCGTGTCGGCTGCGCTCGGCCTGATCGCAGCACGTCAGGGCAAGCGCGCGATGGTGTGCGAGGTCGCCGAGCAGAGCCGCGTCCCGAACCTGTTCGGAATGGACGGCGCGGGCTTCGAGGAGGTGGAGGTCAGCGAGAACCTGTGGGCGATCTCGGTGGACCCCGAGCACGCGCGCGAGGAGTGGCTGCGCTTCCAGCTGCGGTCGGGCGTCGCGGCGGGGATGCTCAACAGCAGCCGCATCTTCAGCTACCTGGCCGCCGCGGCGCCCGGGCCTGTCCGAGCTGGTCACCGTGGGCAAGGTCTGGGAGCTCGCCCAGCTCGAGCGCAAGAAGTCGAAGGCCTCGCCCTACGACGTGGTGATCGTCGACGCGCCGGCCACCGGGCACGGCATCGCGATGCTGCGCGCGCCGAAGACCTTCCGCGACGCCACCCGCGTGGGCCCGATCGCCAGCCAGGCCAACCAGATCCACACCTTCCTGGCCGACCCGCGCCAGACCGCGGTGGTGGCGGTGGCGCTCGCCGAGGACATGCCGGTGAACGAGACCCTGGACCTGGGCGACCGCCTGCGCGACGAGATGGGTCAGCACCTGCAGGCGATCGTGGTCAACGCCCTCTACCCCGAGCGCTTCAACGGCGCCGAGGTCGAGGCGATCACGAAGGCGAACGGGAAGCCCTCCCCGGCGGCGCGGGACGCCCTGGCCGCCGCGCTGTCCGAGCACGGCCGGGCTCGCTCCCAGCGCAGCCACCTGCGCCGTCTCAAGCGAGACGCCGACGCTCCGGTCAGCACCCTGCCCTTCCTGTTCGAGCCGACGATCGGCGCCGAGCAGGTCGAGGCCCTCTCGCGCGAGCTGGAGCGGCGGCTGTGAGCGTCGACGACCTGCTCAAGCGCAAGGAGATCTGCGTCTGCGCGGGCTCGGGCGGCGTGGGCAAGACCACCACCTCGGCCGCGGTGGCGCTGGGCATGGCCCGGCGCGGCAAGAAGGTGATCGTGCTGACGATCGACCCGGCCAAGCGCCTGGCCAACTCGCTCGGCCTGCCCGAGCTGGGCAACGAGGAGAAGCAGGTCCCGATCGACACCGGCGACGGCGAGCTGTGGGCGATGATGCTCGACGCCAAGCGCACCTTCGACGACCTCGTCGAGTGGCACGCGCCCGACGAGCAGACGCGCGACGCCGTCCTCAACAACCGCATCTACCAGGAGCTCTCCAACGCGGTGGCCGGCTCGCAGGAGTACATGGCGATGGAGAAGCTCCACGAGCTCCACAACGAGGGCCGCTACGACCTGCTCGTCCTCGACACCCCGCCCACCCGCAACGCGCTCGACTTCCTCGACGCCCCCAAGCGCCTGTCGCGCTTCATCGACTCGAAGTCGCTGCAGTTCTTCACCAGCGGCGGCCTGTTCGGGGTCAAGATCTTCTCGCGCGGCACCGGCGTGGTCTTCTCGATGCTCAAGCGCCTCACCGGCGTGGACCTGCTGCAGGACCTCTCCGACTTCTTCCAGAGCTTCGGCGACATGGCCTCGGGCTTCCGCGAGCGGGCCGAGCGCGTGACCGACCTGCTGGCCGACAGCCGCACCACCTTCCTGCTGGTCACCTCACCGCGTTACGACGCGGTCGACGAGGCCGTCTTCTTCCACCACCGCCTGCAGGACGCCGGCATGCCCTTCGGCGCCGCGGTGGTCAACCGGATGCACGAGCCGGTGAAGCTCGGCGGGACGAATGAGATCGAGAAGCTGCTCGGACCCGAGCTGGGCCGCAAGGTGGCGTCGAACGCCGAGGACTACGCGCAGCTGGCCGAGCGCGACCGGCTGAGCCTGGAGACCCTCAGCAAGCGGTTGGGCCGCAAGCCGATGATCGAGGTGCCGGACATGGAGGAGGACATCCACGACCTCGAGGGGCTCACTCGGATGGGTGAGTACCTCTTCAACTGACTCCCCCGGCCGCCCGGCCGCGGGTCCTGTCTCCGGAATATTCCTTGCACTCGCGCCCTCGGGCGCGGGCAAGTTGTTCCGTCGCCACCCGCGGGTGGAGCGCCCGCTCGTCAGACGGGTGCGGAGTCTGCCAGTCGGCTGAGGGCGTCACGCCCTCGACGGAGTCGTCCTCGGCCGGCTCGTCCTCGAACAGCGCCGGATCCAGGGCGTCCATCTCGTTGGTTTCCTGCGTCCGGCGCATGTCGCGGGCCGACACCTCGCCGGGGGCCGGTTCGGGCACCTCCAGCAGGATGTCGTCGGCCACCGCGCCCAGGTCGGCGTCCAGGTAGCCGCACAGGACGTCGCGCAGCAGGGCACGCACGTGGGCCTCCAGCTCGGAGGCCAGCGCCCGTGGTGACTCGCCCGAGCGCAGGCCCGGGTCGTGGCCGCCGCCCATCAGCGCTCGCTCCAGCTCCACGGCCCGTTCCAGGCGCCGCTGCAGCCCGCGCCGCTCGCCCTCCTCGGCGCACAGCGCCGCCAGGCGCAGCGGCAGGCTGTCGCCGTCCACGTCGAGCAAGGCGCGCAGGGCCAGCAGGTGGTCGGACAGCGCCTCGGCCTCCAGCGGCCGCGAGCAGCCCATGTCGAAGCGCCTGATCGCCCACGCGACCTGGGGCCGGCGCGGGGAGCGCTCCACCGCCTCCAGGAAGCCCGGTAAAGCCGCCGAGTCGTCCGCGGTGAGCAGCAGGGGCTCGCCCCGGGCCGCCCCGGCGCCCTCGAGCTCGAGCGGCTGCCAGCGGCCCTCGTTCTCGCGCGCGAAGCCGATGCCGGGCAGGGTCACCGCGCCCGCGCGGTAGAGGCGCAGGCCCTCGACGAGCCCACGGAAGCGGTCGCGGGCCTCGGTTACGGGAAGGTCGTCGCCGTCGTCGAGGTCGAAGCGCAGCACCACCACGGCGCGCGGGGTCTCGCCGTCCTCCGACCAGGCGGCCTCGGGCGGCGCGTCCACGTCGGGGCCCTGCTCGATCGAGAGGCCTCCGCCCAGCTCCAGCACGTCGGCGGCCAGCTCGAGGCCCGGCAGCGCGGCCACGATCATCGCCGGCGCCACGCCCTGCTCCAGGGTCTGCTCGACGTCGGCCATCACGCGCTCGAAGCGCTCCTCGGGGAAGCGGAAGCTGGTTGCGTCCTCGTACAGGCGCTCGAGCATCGCCCGCAGCGCGGGCTCGGCGTCCTCGCCGCGCAGTCCGTGCGCGCGCATCAAGCCGCGCGGCGCCCGTGCCCAGCGCGAGCGCGGCCGAGTGGTAGGTGGGCAGCCCGCGCAGGCGCAGCCAGCGCTCGGCGATGAACTCCTCGGTGAGCGGGCGGTAGCGGTAGAGCGCGGGGCCGCGGCGCGAGCTCTGGCCCTCGAGGTCGAAGGCCAGCTCCGCGCCGTTCTTCTCGAGCTCCTCGGTGAGGAAGGCGGCGGCCTCGAGGGCGAAGGCCCGCAGAGCGTCCCGGAGGCCTTGATCTCTCATGCCGGGCGGGTTCGCCGCCCGCGCGTGGTGTCCTGCCGGACGCTAGGCGGGAACGGCGGCGGGGGAGCAGCTCTCGGCGAGCCACTGCCGCCCGTAGGAGCGCATGTCCTCGATCAGGGGAAGCAGAGCCTCGCCCTTCTCGGTGAGCGAGTACTCCACCCGCGGAGGAACCTCGGGGTAGGTGTGGCGCTCGACGATGCCCTGCTCCTCCAGCACCCGCAGGCGCAGGGAGAGGGTCCGCGGGCTGATGCCCTCCAGCGAGCGCTGCAGCTCACCGAAGCGGCTGTGGCCGTCGGCGAGGTCGCGGATCACGAGGATCGTCCACTTGCCGCAGATCACGTCTGCGGTGGCACAGACAGGGCAAACCTCTTCGCTGGCTCGACTGGCCATGCGCCTGATTCTAGCTCAAAGCTTCACAAGTTGAAGTAGCTCCGGTGCTCGCCCGGCCAACGCCCGGGCTGCGCTCCGGGCTGGTAAAGCGGGGCGCCCGGCGCCCGGGCGCCCCGCTCTGAGACTTCAGCCGCCGAGCTGGCCGAGCAGGCCGCCTCCGCCGCCGCCACCGGCGGTCGGCACGCCGGCGAGCCGGCCCTCGCTGGGCTGCACGAGCACCCAGCCCGCGCCCTGGAAGGCCATCTGCAGCTGCTCGCCCGAGCCCTTGCCGATCAGGTCCTTGGCCTTGAAGTCGGACTTGACGCTCGTGGTCACGCCGCTCGACCAGGTGATCGCCGCCTGCGGGTCGGCGAACGTCGGCGCCTGGCCGGTGTTCAGCAGGACGGGCGGGCCGTCGGAGAGAACCGCAACCCAGCCGGTGCCCTGCAGCGACATGTTGTACAGGCCGCCCGCCATCGCGCCGGCCATGCCCCCGCCGACCCTGGTGATGTCCCAGTCGATGCCCGCGTCGAACGCGAGCACGTTGGTCCCGTTGCAGGTGATCGCGTCGTTCTCGAGCTTGATCAGGTGGATGTCCTGCGCCTGGTCGGCCAGGAACATCTCACCGGTGCCGTGGGCCTTCATCAGCGAGGTGCCCTCGCCGCTCACGGCCTTCTTGATGAAGCGGCCCATGCCGCCCGAGCCCGCGTGCTCGAAGCTCACCTCGCCCTGGTAGGCCACCATCGAGCCGAGCTTGGCCTGGATCGTGATCTGGTTGAGGCTGACCTTCAGAAGCTTCGAGTTCTGGAGCGCGAAGGCCTCCTGGCTCTGCGTCTCCTGGTACTCGCCTAGGGTGCTCTGCACCTGTCCTCCTTGGAAGTGGTCTGGTTCGGTACCTGGGGTGCAACCTAGTACACGCGTAGTCGCCCTCGCCATAGCGCTCGTCGCCTTGGCCACGGCCGCCCCCGCGGGGGCGGCGGCGCCCGTGATGCCACTGTCCGAGGTTCGCTCCGGCATGCGCTGCACCGGGCTGTCGGTGGTGCGCGGCACCGCGATCTCCTCTTTCGACGTCGAGGTGGTCGACGTCGTGGCCGGGGACGCCGCCTCGGACTCCCCCAAGATCCTCGTGCGCGCGTCGGGCCCCGCCGTCGATGCGACGGGCATTGGCTTCGGCTTCTCGGGCTCGCCGATCCTCTGCCCCGGGCGCGATGGAGTGCGGCGGACCATCGGGGCGATCTCGGAGACCGTCAACGAGTACGGCAACAAGACGGTGCTGGCGTCGCCCATCGAGCAGATGCTGGGCGAGCCGGTGACCGCCCCGCGCGGCGCCAAGCGGCTGCCCGCGCACGGCAGGCCGCTCTCCACAGCGCTCAGCGCCACCGGCCTCACCCCACGCACGCGCCGCGTGCTGAGCCGCGCCGCCCGGCGACGCGGGGCGCGCGTGCTCACCCCGCCCGCCGGCCCGCTCGGATCCTTCCCGCGCCAGTCGCTGGCCCCCGGAGCCGCGGTGTCCGCCTCGCTGGCCGGCGGGGACATCAGCCTCGGCGCGGTGGGAACGGTCACCTATCGCGACGGCGAGCGCGTGGTGGCGTTCGGCCACCCACTCGACAGCGCGGGCACGCGCTCGCTCTTGATGCAGGACGCCTACGTCTACTCGGTGATCGCCAACCCGGGCGCGACCCCGGACTTCGCCTCCTACAAGCTCGCGAGCCCCGGTCATGACGTGGGCACTGTCGGCTTCGACGGCCTGACCGCCGTGACGGGCCGCTTCGGGCCGCTGCCGCGCAGCACCAACCTCGTGGTGACCGCCCGCGGGCCGAGCGGGCGCCGCAGCCGCATCGAGGCCCGGGTGGCCGACGAGCGCTCGCTCGACCGGCCCAGCAACCTCCCCGCGGTGGCCGGCCTCGCCCTCAGCCAGGCAAGCGAGCGCGTCCTGCGCAGCAGCCCGACCCGGGTCACCACGTCCATGTGCCTGAAGGTGCGCGTGCGCGAGACGCCCCGCCGCTTCTCCTTCTGCAACTCCTACTTCGACTCCGGCGGGCCCACGCTCGACCTCGAGCGGGCGACCGAGCTGCTCGAGGGCTACTTCGGCCGGCTGACCGTGACCGACGTGAGCGCTCGCCTGCGCGTGCGCCGCGGCGTCAGCGAGGCGCTGCTGGTTCGCGGGCGCGCTCCGCGCCTCGTTCGGCCCGGCCGGCGCGTCCGCATCCGCGTCGTCGCACAGCCCCGCCGCGGGGGACGGCTGCGCACGTCGTTCGTCACCCGCGTCCCGCGCGGCCTGCGGCCCGGCCGGCGCTCGCTGGTGGTGGGCCCGACCGCCTCCCCCTCGCAGGAGGAAGTGCTGCTCGAGCTGCTCGAGGGCGCGTTCGCCCGCGGCGGCCTGGGCCTGGCGGAGGACGATCCGATCGAGACGATGGAGGAGGACCCCGCCGACCAGCCCGTGATCCGCACGCTCGGCGGCCTCGCCGGGCGTATCGCCGGGATCCGCACCCGCCAGGGCCTCAACGCCCGCTTCTCGGGCTCCGAGCGGCGCTTCGTCCTGCGCTCGGACACCCGCTTCCGGGGCAAGATCAGCGTGCCCCTCCGCGTCGCCCGCCGGCGGTGAGCGACACAGCCAAGCGCCTGCTCGTGGGCGCGATCGCGCTCGTGGCCCTCGGCCTGTTCTTCCTCGGTGGCCTCCTGTGGCTGGCGGGCAGCCTCGGCTGCGAGGACGCGGAGACTCCGGCGTTCGACACGGTGCGCTGCGACGACGAGCGCGGCGCCTGGTGGGTCCGCCTCCAGGCGCTCCTGTTCCTCGGCTCGGCCCTGGGCTGCCTGGTCGGCGTGGTGTGGGGCATGGTCAAGGCCTCGCTGCGCCCGCCGTCGGTGGCGCTGGCGGTCGCGCTGCCGGCCGTGGCCGCCACCGTGGCGATCCAGGGCGTGCGGGTGGGCGAGAAGACCGAGCCCCGACTGACGAACGTCCGCGCGGGCAGCTGCGCCGCGCCCTGTCGCGAGGGCATCCCGGTCACGTTCACGCTCGACCGCGAGGCGGAGGTGGACTTCCACCTGGGGCCGGCGCGCTTCGAGGACATCGGCGGGCGCCAGTACAGCTCAGGTGCCGCCGGGCAGCCCCTCGATGTTGAGGCCGGAAGACACACCGCGCGCGTGAGGGGCCGGATAGTCAACCCACCGGCCGAGCGCGGTCCGCTCCCCTCGGGGGACTATGAGCTCGACGTGCAGGCCAGGCCGGTCAGGTCCGGCAACCAGGGCGACGCGGACCGCCGCAGCGTGCGGGTCGAGATCCGCTAGGCGGCTTCGCCGGCCCCGGCGAACACCTGGTCGACCGAGGTCGAGCGCTGGCCGTCGGAGGAGACCAGCAGCTTGAAGTCGTGCGGGTGGGTGGCGTAGCGCAGGGCGGTCTGCATGTCCACGCGGCCGTTCTGCACGTGGCTGAGCAGGGCCTGATCGAAGGTCTGCATGCCGTAGTAGGCGCCCTCGGAGATGACCTCGGGGAGCTTCCCGGTCTCCTCGGGGTTGAGGATCATGTCCTTCACCCGGCCGGTCATCCGCAGCACCTCACAGGTCGCGACGCGCCCATGGCCGTCGGGCGTGGGCACGAGCCGCTGGGAGACGACCCCCTTGAGCGTGCCGGCCAGCATCGCGCGCGCCTGACGCTGCTCTCCCTCGGAGAAGAAGTCGATGATGCGGTTGACGGTCTCCGAGGCGTCGACGGTGTGGACGGTGGAGAGCACGAGGTGGCCGGTCTCCGCGGCCGAGAGGACGGTGCGGACCGTCTCCTCGTCGCGCATCTCGCCGACGAGGATCACGTCGGGGTCCTGGCGCAGCACGCGCCGCAGCGCGCGACCGAAGGAGTTCGTGTCCTCGCCGACCTCGCGCTGGTTGATGATCGACTTGTCGTCGTCGTGCATGTACTCGATCGGGTCCTCGATCGTGACGATGTGCTTCGCCTGCGTGCGGTTGATGCGGTTGAGCATCGCCGCGAGCGTGGTCGACTTGCCCGAGCCGGTGGTGCCGGTGAGGAGGATCACTCCGCGCTCCTCGTCGGCCAGCTCGTCGATCACCGGCGGCAGGAGCAGCTCCTCGCTGGTCTTGATGTCGAAGGGGATCGCGCGGAAGACCATGGAGATAGAGCCGCGCTGCTGGAAGGCGTTGACGCGGTAACGCGCGACGCCCGGCAGCGAGTAGGAGAGGTCGACCTCGCGCTCGGCTGAGAACTCCTCCTGCTTGCGCGGGTCGGAGGCGAGGATTCCCTGGAGAATCTCCTGCAGGACCTCGTGCGTGAGCCGCTCGGAGCCCGGAATCGGCTCCAGGCGACCGTGCCGGCGGACCATCGGCGGGCTGGGAACCTTCAGGTGTAGATCCGAGCCCTCGGACTCGGCCAGGTAGCGCAGCGCCTCGGGGAGATCGAACATGGCTTTTGCATCGGCTTTCTCGCCCGGAGGCTTGAACGCGCAAATTGCGGGTTAGACACGCCCTGGCCCTTGGACCTCCGCATACAGACCGTGTCGTCAGCGGTCGCCGACGTGCCCGGGGACGCCCTGCAGGGCAAGGGCCGGTGCGGCAACTGCGGCGGCGCGGCTCTTCAGCCGCTGCGCAGCTAGGCGACGTCGCGGAGCTTCTGGGCCTCGGCGAGGCTCTGAAGCTTCTTGAGCGACTGGTTCTCGATCTGGCGGATGCGCTCGCGCGTGACGTTGAACGTGCGGCCCACCTCGTCCAGCGTGCGGGGATGCTCCCCACCTAGGCCGTAGCGCAGCTCGAGCACGCGCCGCTCGCGGTAGGAGAGGTTCTCCAGCGCCTCGCGCAGCGCCTCCTTGGTGAGGATCTCCGCGGCGCGCTCGTACGGTGACTCGGCCCGCTCGTCGGCGATGAACTGGCCGAACTCCGACTCCTCCTCGTCGCCCACCGGCTTCTCCAGCGAGACCGGCGCCTGGGCCGAGCGCTTGATCGAGTCGACCTCATCCGGGTCGATCCCCGTGTGCTCGGAGATCTCCTCCGGCGTGGGCTCGCGGCCCAGCTCGGTGACGAGCTTGCGCTCGGCGCGGCCGATCTTGTTCAGCTTCTCGACCACGTGCACCGGGATGCGGATCGTGCGCGCCTTGTCGGCGAGCGCGCGGGCGATCGCCTGGCGGATCCACCAGGTGGCGTAGGTGGAGAACTTGAAGCCCTTGCGGTAGTCGAACTTCTCGGCGGCGCGGACCAGGCCGAGCGTGCCCTCCTGGATGAGGTCGAGGAAGGGCAGCCCCTGGTTGCGGTAGTTCTTGGCGATCGAGACCACCAGGCGCAGGTTGGACTCGACCATCTTCTGCTTGGCGTCGAGGTCGCCGCGCTCGATCGCCTTGGCGAGGATGACCTCTTCCTGGGCGGTGAGCAGGCGGACCTTGCCGATGTCCTTGAGGAACAGCTGGAGGCTGTCCGTGGTCATGTCCGGCTTGAGGTCGACGGCGCGCGACTTGCGCCGGCTGCTTGCGGTCGACGGCGCGCTCCTCCTGGTTGGCGCGCATCGCCGGGTCGAGCTCCTCGACGAGCTCGATCTCCTTCTTCTCGATGAAGCTGTGCAGCTCCTCGACGTCGCCCTCGTCCAGCTCCACCTCGGCGAGGGCGGTCGCCACCTCGGCGTACGTCAGCACGCCAGTGGTCTGGCCCTTGGTGAGGAGGAGCTTTACCTCCTCCAGCTCTTGCAGTTCTCCTACCGACATCGGCCCCTCTCAGCCTTCCGGGCTGCACGCAGCGCGGCATCCATCCAAGCGCTCATGACTTTATTCGGGGTCTAATGAGTGTCAAGAAATCCCAGCTACTGCGTGAATCGACCTTACCCTGCCTGCGGGCGTACCATTCCCCGCCGTGGCCGACGAGGAAGGCGACCTGCTCGGGGGGCTTCCCCGCTCGCGACCCGGCGTGCGGAGCGGCAAGCGGGCGAGCACCAGCGCCACGAAGGCCACCCCGGCGCCCAAGCCGAAGCCGAAGGCCGCTCGGAAGGTCGCTCCGAAGCCGCCGCGAAGCCACGGCAGGCCCCCAGGCCCCGCGAGCCCGCGCCCGGCGCCGCCGAGGAAGCGCTCCGCCTGGCCGGCGGCGCGGCCGGAGCGGTGCTGGGAACCGCCTCCAGCGTGACGCGCGGCATCCTGCGCCGGTTGCCGAAGCCCTGAGGTTCGCGAAGCAGCGACGGGTCCTCACCGACCTCGCGCGCAAAATCAACGACGACGGCCTCACCGGGCTCTCGGGGATGGTCGCCTACCAACTGCTGCTGTCGGTCTTCCCGCTGGCGCTGCTCGCGCTGTTCATCGCCGGCCGGGTCCTGAGCGAGCCCAGCCTCGAGCAGAGCGTGCTCGCCGACCTGCGACAGCTCTTCCCGACCGCCACGGACGACACGCTCACCAGCGCGCTCGAGCACGTGCGCGAGCGCTCCACGAGCTTCGGCGTCTTCGCGCTGATCTCCAGCGTCTACATCGGCTCGACCTTCTGGGGCGCGCTCGACACCGCCTTCTGCCGCATCTACCACCTGCGCTGCCGCTCGTGGTGGGAGCAGAAGCGCTTCGCGCTGCTGATGCTCGTGATCGTCCTGCTGTTCATGGCCGCGACCGTGCTGGTGCCGACCGTGCAGAGCCTGCTCGTGTCCAGCGCGCAGGACCTGCCCCTCGGGCTGTCGGACGTGCCCGGGCTCCTCTACGTGGGCACGCTTGCTCGCCGGCCTCCTGCTGCTGTTCGGGATCCTCTGCGTCGTCTACTGGACGGTGCCCAACGAGCGCATGCCCTGGCGGGCGATCTGGCCCGGCGCGCTGGGCGCGACGCTGGCCATCGGCGTGGTGGACTACGCCTACCCCGCCTACCTCTCCAATGTCTCCACCATCGACGAGTTCGGCACCACGTTCGTCTTCGTCCTGATAGTCCTCGTCTGGTTTTACGTGCTGGCGATGGTGATCCTGCTGGGCGCCGTGCTCAATGCCTACCGGGCTCACCCGTCGGGGGGATCACAGGAGACCTGAACGGGTTTATGCTCCGAATCACAATGAAGATCGTGGTCGTGGACGAGCACCCGGTCGTCCGGGCCGGTGTCAGGGCTCTGCTGGAGGACCGCATGGAGCAGGCTTCGGTGCGCGACGCCGAGACCGTTGACTCCGCACTCGAGGCGAACGGCAACGGGCCCGACGTGATCGTGGTGGACCCCTGGCGCCCCGGGTGTCGACGTGACCGGGACCGTCGAGGAGCTGCGCAAGCGCTCGGACGCGCCGATCGTCGTCTTCACCTCCGACGGCGGTGCCCGCCTGCTGAGCCAGGCCCTCGACGCCGGGGTGAAGGGCTACGTGCGCAAGGACTCGCCCGCCGAGGACCTCGTGCGCGCCATCGAAGCCGCCGCCGCGGGTGACTTCTACGTGGACCCGGGCGTGTCTTCGTCGCTGATGCTCGACGACTCGGAGCGCAACCTCAGCGTCCGCCAGCGCGAGATCCTCCAGATGCTGGCCGACGGCATGCAGACCGAGGCGGTTGCTCAGCAGCTCGGGCTGTCCACCGAGACGGTGCGCACCCACACCAAGCGGATCCTGGCCAAGCTGGAGGCCTCGACCCGCACCGAGGCCGTGGCCATCGGCCTGCGGCACGGCCTGATCGACTAGTTCTGCGTATCCGCGGTGGGCTCGGCCAGCGCGACGCTGGTGCCCGACGCCTTGGCCCGGTACATCGCCTGGTCGGCCAGCTCCATCAGCGGCGCGGCCTCGGTCCCGTGCTCGGGGCAGGCGACCACGCCGATGGAGACGCCCACGCTGGGCCCCTCGGGCGGCGCGGCCTCGCGCTCGACCGCGGTGGCCAGGCGCTCGCCGAGGATCCCGGCGCTCTCCGCGCTCTGGTGCGGCGCCAGCACGATGAACTCGTCGCCTCCGATGCGCGCCGGGGTGTCGACGGTGCGCACGGCGCGGCGCACGGCCATCGCCACCTGGACCAGGAGCCGGTCGCCCGCCGCGTGGCCGTGGGAGTCGTTGATGCGCTTGAGCCCGTCGACGTCCAGCAGGAGGATCGCAAAGGGGTGCTCATAGCGCTGGTGGTAGCTCACCAGCTGCTCCATCACCCGCTGCAGGTAGCGCAGGTTGTAGAGGCCGGTGAGCGAGTCGGTGTTGGCCTGCGACTCGAGCTCGCGCGAGCGCCGGGAGGTGACCTCCTCCACCGCGGCGGTCTGGATCGACCCCACGGCGAGCGCCAGCCGCTCGGCGGCGTCGGCGACGCGCTCGGGGTCGCTGCCCTCGGGCAAGTCCTCGAGCAGCTTGCGCAACAGCATCGCCTGGAGCGCCGCGGCGTCACGCGCGATGCGTGCGGGCGTGGGCTCGCCCCCGCCGATCAGGTCGGCGAAGCGCCGGGCGCCGGAGAGCTGCTCGGCGGACTCGACCAGCGGGTCCCCCGGGCCGGCCGCGGCCGACCTGACCAGGTCGAGGATGAGGTCGGGCAGCTCGCGGGCGATCCGCTCCGTGGGCAGGCCCTCGATCTCGTCGAGGCTGGAGTGCTCGATCAGCCGGACGAGCCAGCGCTTGGCGATCTCCTCACGCGCGTGCTCGAGGCGGGCCAGATGGCCCTCCGGAGGTGTCACGAGTCGATTCTCTTGTCGGTCTGGGCCAGTGGTTGCCTACTTCGCACGGATTTGGAACGGCTTCCTGCACGGAATCTTGCGCCATCTGGCGGCTGAAAGGATGGGGCGGTGCCCAATCTCATCTCTCCCGGCGAAGCACGCGAGGCCGTCTTGTCCACTGTGGAGCAGTTGCCGGGCGAGGGGGTGGCCCTGTCGGCCGGGCTGGGCCGGGTGCTCTCCGAGGCCGTCCAGAGCCCGCTGGACGTGCCCCCCTTCGACAGCTCGGCCATGGACGGCTACGCGGTGGTGGCCGGGCCCGAGGCCGAGCTGGAGGTCCGGGGCGAGTCGCGCGCCGGCCACCCGGCGGCTGAGGGCGCGCGACCCGGAGTGGCGGTGGCGATCTCCACCGGCGCCCCGGTGCCCGAGGGCGCGGACGCCGTGGTGCCCGTGGAGCGAACGCAGGAGGCCGGCGACGGGCGCGTGCGCATCGGGGACTCCCAGCCCGGCGCCAACATCCGCCGGGCCGGCGAGGACCTGCGCCGGGGGCAGACCGTGCTGGAGGCAGGCGCGGAGCTGGGCCCGGCCGAGCTGGGCGTGCTGGCCTCTCTGGGCCGCGACCGCGCCCGCTGCGCGCGCCGCCCCCGCGTGGCGCTGCTGGTGACCGGCGACGAGCTGGCCGAGCCCGGCGAGCCGCTCGAGCCCGGTCGGATCTACACCTCCAACTCCGCCGCGCTGGCGGGCCAGGCCGCCCAGGCCGGCGCGGAGGTCACCCTGCGCGTCAAGGTCGCCGACGACCGCGAGTCCACCGAGGCCTCCCTCGGCGCGGCGCTGGACAGCGCCGACGTGGTGCTGGTCTCCGGCGGGGTCTCGGTGGGGCCGCACGACCACGTCAAGCCGGCGCTCGCGGCGCTGGGGGTGCAGGAGCGCTTCTGGCGCGTGGCGCTCAAACCGGGCAAGCCGACCTGGTTCGGCACCCGCGAGGGCAAGCTGGTCTTCGGCCTGCCCGGCAACCCGGTGTCCGCCATGGTCTGCTTCCAGCTCTTCGCGCGCCCCGCCCTGCGGGCGCTGCAGGGCGCGTCGCCGGACGCGGTGCGCACCCGGGCCCGGCTCGCGGTCCCCTGGAAGGGCGCCGCGGGCCGCACGGAGGCCGTGCGCTGCCGCCTGACGTCCGGCCCGGGTGGCCTGCTCGCCGAGCCGACAGGAGACCAGGGATCGCACCGGCTGTCCTCGATGCTGGGCGCCGACGGCCTGGCGCTGATCGAGGCCGAGCTCGCTGCCGGCTCCGAGGTAGTGGTAGAGCTTCTGCCGTGAGACCACGCGATCCCCGCAGGCTCCTCGAGCGGTCGCGCGACGCGCGTGCGCGCGTGGAGATCGTGAAGGTCCCCGAGTCCGAGGACTCCGAGGACGGCGGCGTGACGACCAAGCAGACGGCCGAGGTGACCCTCCCGCGCGAGGAGCTGGACCGCATCTGGTCACCCGAGTACCTCGAGCGTCTGGCCCGCACGTACTGGCGCTTCCTCTCCCGGGTGTCCCTGGGGATCCTGCGCGTGCTCTACACCGAGGACGCGCGCGAGATCGCCGTCTTCACCCGGCCGTTCGTGCTGCTGCGCTTCCACAAGCCCGAGTACGACATCGGCGAAAACTGCGGGGTGGTGACCTGGCCGATCGAGAAGGGGCTGCTCGTCCAGAGCCGGGGCCGCGGCAAGGGCTTCCTGCGCATCTCGGTGCGCCGCTTCCCCGAGAAGGAGTCCGGCGACACCGCCGTCGGCGAGGTCAGCTCAGAGGTGGCGAACTTCTACCCCACCATCGCCGGGCGCGGCTGGTTCGCGCGCATCGGGCGGACGATCTACCGCATGACGCAGTACCGCATCCACATCATCGTGACCCACGCGTTCCTTCGCTCGCTGGCGCGGCTGGACCTGGAGGAGTCGAAGGTGGGAGCGCTAAGGGAGCCCGAGCCGCCGGCTAGCCGAAGCGCTCCCCGATCAGAGCCCGCAGCTTCTCCCGGTCGTGCTTCGCGCTGACCGTCCGCACGGTTCCTGAGCGCGAGCGCATCACGATCGACTCGGTGTAGGCCGCCCCGGCGGCGAAGTGCACGCCCTGCAGCAGCTCGCCGTCGGTGACGCCGGTGGCGGAGAAGAACACGTCCTCGCCCGAGACCAGGCGGTCCTTGTCGAGCACCTCGTCGAGGTCGTAGCCGGCGTCGAGCGCGGCCTGGCGCTCCTCGTCGTTGCGCGGCCACAGCTTGCCGAGGATCTGGCCCCCGGTGCACTGGATGGCCGCCGCGGCCAGGACGCCCTCGGGGGTGCCGCCGATTCCGTAGAGGACGTCGACCGTCGAGCCCTCGGTGACGGCAGCCAGCGCCGCCGAGACGTCGCCGTGGGGGATCAGGCGGATGCGCGCGCCCAGCTCGCGGATCTCGCGGATCGCGTCCTCGTGGCGCGGGCGGTCGAGCATGATCACGACGATGTCGCCGACGTCGCCGCCCTTCTCGGAGGCCATCGCCTTCAGCGTTTCCGACAACGGCCGCTCCAGATCCAGTAAGTGGGCCAGGTCGCGCGACGTGGCCATCTTCTCCATGTAGACGCAGGGCCCCGGGTCGAACATCGTGCCCTGCTCGGAGACCGCGATCGTGGCCAGCGCGTTCGGCTGGCCGTTCGCGCACAGCTCGGTGCCCTCCAGCGGGTCCACGGCGACGTCGACGGCCGGCCGCGAGCCGTCGCCCACGTTCTCGCCGTTGTAGAGCATCGGCGCCTCGTCCTTCTCCCCCTCGCCGATGATCACCGTGCCGTTCATCGCGACGGTGTCGAGCATGAGCCGCATGGCGTCGACGGCCGCGCCGTCGGCGGTCTCCTTCTCGCCGCGGCCCACCCAGCGGGAGGCGGCCAGCGCGGCATACTCGGTGGTCCGCACCAGCTCGAGAGCGAGGTTGCGGTCGCGACGGGGCTGCTGGTCGCTCAAATGACGCCGGGTGGTTTCTTCGCGTCTACGTAGTAGGCCTGGCGGATGAAGCCGCACACGGCCATGCCCAGCGCCGCGAGGAGCGCGATCGGGTAGCCCCAGCTGAAGCCGATCTCGATCTTCTGCTCGGGCTTGCCGAGGATCACCCCGTTGCAGAGCACGAGGATGAACGCGGTGATGCCCACGATCATCGTCACCTCGCCCGGCTTCCAGCTCAGCGAGTGCCCGCGCGCCACGATCCAGGCGAGGATGAACGGCGCGATCACCGCGGCCAGGAACGCCCACTTGACCCACGGGTACACGTCCCAGGCCGAGCCCTGCTGGCCCGGCCCGATGTCCGGGTTGGCGGAGGTGATGATCGAGTTGGGGTTCTGCGAGTCGGTCTCGAACCAGGGCAGGAACAGCGAGATCCCGAAGATGACGGCGAACAGGATCCCGACCCCCTCCGCGGCCGTCAGTCGGGACAGCTTGAGGTAGGGCTCCTTCTTCTTCTCCGCACTCGCCTCCACTCGCCGCGAAACCTACACTCCCCGCTCGGAGAGCGAAAGGGAGGCTCGCGTGGCCGTGACGAAGATCATCGAGGTGGTTGGAAGTTCGAGCGAGAGCTCCGACGCGGCGGTCCAGGCGGCGCTCGACGAAGCGCGCGAGTCGCTGCGGAACATCAAGGCCGTGGACGTGGTCTCCACCGGGCTCCGGGGCGCCAATCTCGACGAATGGCGCGCGCTCGTGCGCATCTCCTTCCTCGTCGATCGCGTGACCGATTAGGGTGTACATAACGCCCCGTCCCATGGCGCCTCAACAGAGCGACACCCTGCCCCCCGGAGGGGCCGAAGTGCTGGCCGAGGCCCGCGAGCGCACGCTTGCGCTCGTAGAGGGCGTCGACGAGGAAGACCTCAACCGGGTTCACGACCCGCTCAACAGCCCGCTCGTCTGGGACCTGGGCCACATCGCGGCCTTCGAGGAGCTCTGGCTGTGCCGCAACCAGGCCGGGCTGCCCGCGCTTCATCCCGAGCTGCTGGAGGTCTACGACGCGTGCGAGACGCCGCGCGCGGACCGCGGCGCGATGCCCTACCTGCGGCGCGACGACGCGCTGCGCTTCCTCGAGGGGGTGCGCGAGCGGACCCTCCAGGTGATCGACCGCGCGGACCCGTACCTGGTCGAGATGGTCATCCAGCACGAGCACCAGCACGGGGAGACGATGCTGCAGACGCTCCAGCTGGCCGAGCCGGGCACGTACGCCCCGGAGCGCGAGAAGGACTGGGACGACGTGATCACCACGCCGCCGCGCGTGGCGATCCCCGCGGGGAGCTTCACGCTGGGCGCACCGGGCGACGGGTTCGCCTACGACAACGAGTGGCCCGCCCACGAGCTCGACCTGCCCGCCTACGAGATCGACTCGCGGCCGGTGAGCAACGCCGGCTTCGCCGAGTTCGTGGAGGACGGCGGCTACCGCTGGAGGGAGGTGTGGGACCCCGAGGGCTGGGACTGGGTCCAGCGCCGCGGGCTCGAGCGCCCGCTCTACTGGACCGAGGACGGCGAGGAGCGGCGCTTCGACCGCCTCGAGCCGCTCGATCCCAACCTGCCGGCGATGCACGTCTCCTGGTACGAGGCCGACGCCTTCGCGCGCTGGGCCGGGCGGCGGCTGCCGACCGAGGCCGAGTGGGAGCGCGCCGCGCTCGGCACCGAGAAGGCCGAGGCCAACCTCGACCAGCTCGCCTTCGGCCCCAAGCCCGCGAGCGCCCCCTCCGAGGTCGGAGCGCTGGGCATGCTCGGCGACGCCTGGGAGTGGACCTCGAGCAACTTCGAGGGCTACCCGGGCTTCCGCCACGGCCCCTACCGCGAGTACTCCGAGGTCTTCTTCGGAAGCAGCTACCGCGTGCTGCGCGGCGGCTCCTGGGCCACGCGCCCGCGCGTCGCGCGCGCGACCTTCCGCAACTGGGACTTCCCCTACCGGCGCCAGATCTTCGCCGGCTTCCGCCTGGCCTCGGACGTGCCCGCGTGATCACGATCGAGCGTCACGGAGTCGAGGCGGACCTGGCCGAGACCGTGCGCGCCGGGCTCACCGGCGAGCCCAAGGAGCTGCCGCCGAAGCTGTTCTACGACGCGCGCGGCTCGGAGCTCTTCGACCGCATCACCGCCCAGCCCGAGTACTACCCCGCCCGCGCCGAGCGCTCGATCCTCAACCGCTACTCGCCGGAGATCGTGAGCGAGTCCGGCGCCGAGGAGCTGGTGGAGCTGGGCTCCGGCGTGGCCTCGAAGACCCGGGCGCTCCTGTACGCGATGGCCGGCGCCGGGACGCTGGACCGCTACGTGCCCTTCGACATCGACGACTCGGTGGTCGAGGCGTGCGCGGAGGAGCTCCACCGGATCCTGCCCGGCATGGACGTCCACGGGGTGGTGGGCGACTTCGGCCGCGACCTCGAGCACCTGCCCCGCGGCGAGCACCGGCTGATCGCCTTCCTGGGCGGCACGGTCGGCAACCTCTACCCCGCCGAGCGCACGTCCTTCCTCGCGCGCGTGCGCGAGCAGATGGGTTCCTCCGACTACCTGCTGCTGGGCATGGACCTGCTGAAGGACCAGGAGGTGCTCGAGGCCGCTTACAACGACGCCGCCGGGGCCACGGCCGAGTTCAACCTCAACCTGTCTGCACGCGATCAACGAGCAGCTGGGCGCCGACTTCGACCCCGGCGCCTTCGAGCACGTGGCCTTCTTCGACCCCGACGAGTCGTGGATCGAGATGCGGCTGCGCTCGCTGCGAGACCAGCGGGTGAGCGTGGCGGGCATCGAGGCCTCGTTCACGCGCGGCGAGGAGATGCGCACGGAGATCTCGTGCAAGTTCCGCCGGGCCGACATCGAGTCGGCCCTGGACGATGCCGGTCTGCGGCTGCGGCGGCTCTTCACCGACGACGAGGGTCTGTTCGCCCTCGCGCTGGCCGCCGCAGCCGCGTGACCTGAGCCTCTAGGAGGCGAGCAGGCGGCGGGCGCCGATGCCTCCGCCGGCCAGCACGAGCCCGATCAGGCCCAGCTGCCAGATCTCCAGGCCGGTGAAGGGGAGGCTGCCCTTGCTGGGCTCCTCGGCCTTCTTGTACGCCGGCTTGTACTCCCGGTAGTGGGTCTCCTTGTAGTGGGGCTTCTCGTAGCCGGGCTTGTGCGTGGTCGGGTACGTCGGATGCGGCTTCGGATGGGGGCGGGGCTCGGGGCGGTGGTCCGTGGGGCACCCGATCCGGTAGCCCATCTCCTGCAGCTCCTTGCAGGTCTTGGGGCGCTCGGCCGGCTTGGCCTGCGAGCCGTCCTCGGGGCCGTGGTAGTCGCCGTCGCCGCCGGTGGGCTGCGCGGGCTGGGCCGGCACGCCCGAGCCGGGCGTGGGCTCGCCGATGGCGATGCTCTGGTCGGCGGCCTGCGCGCTGGCGGTGAGGCCGAGCGAGGCGACGGTGAGGGCGGTGGCGGCGAGCTTGGTGATGGCGGTGCGGGTCATCGGAATCTCCTGGGTCGTGTTCGGCGAGACAGGAGAAGCCTCGGTTCCGGGCGGCGCCCCGGCCAGGCAGCCAAGGGGTGGTCCGAGCCCACCCGGGGTGCTCCGTCCCCACCCTTGGTGGCGCGCCGCGAGCCGCAGCCGAATAGCCTTGTCCGCCCTCTCTCAGCCCCGCAAGCGACTCAGGAGCACCTCTCTCTCATGCCTGAAGCAGTGATCGTGGACTCGATCCGCACCCCCATCGGCCGCGCCTTCAAGGGCTCGCTGGCCGGCCTTCGCCCCGACGACACCACGGCCTACGTGCTCGACCAGCTGCTCGAGCGCAACCCCGACGTCTCGCCCGAGACCGTCGAGGAGGTCATCGCCGGCGTGGGCATGCCGCAGGGCCTGCAGGCCTTCAACGTGGCCCGCATCTCCGTGCTGCTGTCGGAGAAGCTGCCGGACTCGGTCAACGGCGTGACCGTCTCGCGCTACTGCGCCTCCTCGCTGGAGGCCATCAAGCAGGCCGCGAACAACGTGACCGCCGGCCAGGGCGACACCTACATCGCCGCCGGCCTCGAGTGGGTCAGCCGCTTCAACGAGCGCACCGAGCCCGCCGGCGCCGCGGACCAGAACGAGAAGCTGCAGGGCAACAACGGGCAGCCGAACGCCTACATCGCCATGGGCGACACCGCGGTGAACGTGGCCAAGAAGTACGAGGTCAGCCGCTCGGACATGGACAAGTACGCCCAGCGCTCCCAGGAGCTGGCCGTCAAGAGCCAGGAGGACGGCTTCTTCGACCGCGAGATCGTCGCGGTCAAGGACGCCGAGGGCAACGAGGTCGTGAAGGACGACGGCCCGCGCGCCTCCTCCACGCTCGAGAAGCTGTCGTCGCTGCCCGAGGCCTTCGAGGGTGGCGGCGGCGTGACCGCCGGCAACTCGTGCCCGCTCAACGACGGCGCGGCGGCCACCCTGGTCATGTCGCGCGAGAAGGCCGACGAGCTCGGCCTCAAGCCCCGCGCGCGGATCATCACCGCGGCCACCGCGGCGCTGGAGCCGGAGATCATGGGCGTGGCCCCGATCGGCGCCATCAGGAAGGTGCTCGACCGGGCCGGCATGACCATCGAGGACGTCGACCAGGTGGAGCTCAACGAGGCGTTCGCCGCCCAGGTCATCCCGATCATGTCCGAGTGCAACATCCCCGAGGAGAAGATGAACCCGCACGGCGGCGCCATCGCCCTCGGCCACCCGTTCGGCATGACCGGGGCCCGCATCATGACCACGCTCCTCAACGGCCTGGAGACCGACGACAAGACCATCGGCCTCGAGACCATGTGCGTGGCCGGCGGGCAGGGCGAGGCCATGCTCGTCGAGCGCATCAACTAGAACGCACGCGGGTTCTCACAGCATGGTGCGCCGCACCCTGCTGATCGCTCTGCTGGCCGCGCTGGCCCTTCCCGCCGGAGCCGGCGCCGCCTGGCCCGGCGGCAACGGGCGGGTGGCCTGGTTCGAGGGCGACAGCGGCGGCGTCTCGCCGTTCGGCATCCGGGTCGACGGCGAGGACGACGTCGTCGGCCCGTTCTGCCAGGAGGGCCTGCCCGGGCCCTGCGGGCACAACCCGGCCTGGTCGCCGAACGGGGAGCGCCTGGCCTACGACCTGAGCGACGGCCGCCTGATGACCAGCAGGCCGCGGGGCAACGCGCGCCGTTCGCTCTCCTTCCCCGGCCTGGTCGCCCGGCGGCCGGCCTACTCGCCTACCGGCGGCGCAGCTGGTGTTCGAGGGCGTCGCCGGCGGCAAGAGCCAGCTGTACGTGGTCGATGCCGACGGCACCGGCCTCCGGCGGCTCACCGGGCGGGGCGGCGGCCAGCCCTCGTGGTCGACGAGCAACCGCATCGCCTTCCGCCGCTCGAGGAACCTCTACGTGATGAACGCCGACGGCTCGGGCGTTCGGCGGGTCACCTCGCGCGGCGCCGCGACCCCGGACTGGTCGCCCCACGCCAGCCAGATCGTGTTCACGCGCGAGGGGAACCTCTACCGCGTGCGTCCCAGCGGCCGCGGCCTGCGGCGCCTGTCGCGCAAGGGCGGGATCGCCGAGCCCGTCTGGCGTCCGGACGGGTTGCGGATCCTGTACCAGCGGTTCAACGGCAACTCGATCATCTACAGCGCCCGGGTGGACGGCACGGTCCAGAAGACCGAGCGCACCGGCGGCGAGGGCCGGGCGGGCTACCGCGTCTACCAGCCCTCGGTCCAGCCGCTGAACTAGCGCAGGAGCCGTAGGGCGGCCGGGATCCGCTCCGGCCGCCGCAGCAGCTGAGCCAGCACCGGAAGCGGGTCGAAGTGCGCGATCCGCTCCCGGGCGAGGCCCTCCCTCAGCAGGATCCGGTCCACCACCTCCCACCTGTAGGGGCGGCGGCCGAGGGTGCCCTGCATGCGGTGCTCGATGAGCACGCCGTCCTCCGTGGCGCCCCAGCGCAGGACCTCGCTGTGCAGGTCGGGCACCAGCGCGAACAGCTCGTCGAACGCGCGCACTGCCGCCTCGCGGTGACGGATCTCGCGCATCAGCGGCTGGGCGAGGTGGACGTCCTCGGTGAGCAGGGCGGCCAGGCGCGAGCCGCTGGGCGCAGCCCAGGCCTCGCCGAAGCGCCGGGTGAAGTCCTCGGCCTCGCTCAAGCCACGGCCGGCGCCGACTCGCGCGCGAACGCGCTGATCAGCTCCGACAGCCGCTCGGGCTGGTCCTCCATCGAGAACGTGTAGCTGTCCTCGATCATCTCCACGCGGGCGCCGCCCAGGTCCTCCGCCAGCTTGCCCGCGTGCGCGGGCGGGAAGAACTTGTCGTCCTTCGACCACGCCACCAGCGCGGGCTTGCCGAACCCTCCGAGCAGGTCGGCGGCGCGCTGGGTGTCGCGCTTGTCGACCTTGCGCATGAAGCGCGACAGGTCGGTCCGCACGCCACGGTCGCTGAGCACCGGCATCAGGTACGAGTCCTCGGCGTCCTTGTCGATCGGCCGCTTGGCCAGCCAGCCGTAGGCCAGCGGCATCCGTCGGGCGCGACGGATGCGCATCGGCGCCATCAGCGGCGGGATCACGCCGGGAACCCGCGCCAGCAGCTTCAGGTAGTCGAAGGCCTTCGGCGGGAAGTTGTCGCGGTAGTCGCACGAGGTCAGCACGAGCCGCCCGATGCGGTCGGCGTTCGTGGTCACCACCAGCTGGCAGAGCGCGCCCCCGGTGTCGTTGCCGACCAGGGTCACCTCCTCCAGCCCCAGCTCGTCGAGCACCTGGATGATCGCCGCCGCCACCGTGCCCGGCGAGAGCTCGCCGTCGGCGCGCGCGGGCCGCTCGTGGGAGCCCAGCGGCAGCTCGAGGGTGATCGCCCGCAGGCCGGACTCGGCCAGCCGGGGGACCACCTTGCGCCACAGGTTCGCGTTGACGAGCACCCCGTGGACCAGCACCACGGGTGGGCCCTCGCCGGCGCTGAAGTACCGGATCGGCCCCAGGTCGGTCTGCACCTCGCCGCGCTCGCCCAGCTCGGCGGCGCGCCAGCGTCCTCTGTCGTCCATCTGGTTCTCCCTTATCCGTAGCGGTGGGTCATGAGGCCCTTCGCCACCGGTTCCCCGGCGGCGTCGGTGACGTCTATCTCGCAGAAGCACAGCGAGCGCCCGCGGCGCAGCACTCGGGCGCGCGCCGTGAGGTCGCTCCCCCGGGCCGCGGCCAGGAAGTCCACGGTCAGGCCGATCGTCGAGCCGGCCAGCGCCTCGGGCTCCGTGTCGTCGGCCCAGGCCGCGGCCATGCCCGCCGTGTCGATGAGCGTGCTGATCGCGCCGCCGTGGACCACGTCTCCCATCGTCGCCAGCTCGGGCCGGAAGGGCAACACCAGGACGGCCTCGTCGGCGCCGGCGTGCTCCAGGCGCAGCCCCAGCTCGCCGGCGAACGGCGAGGCGGGCACGAACTCTCGAATGACTTCGGCTCGCGTCGGCATACAGTCAGTATGTAACATACAGGCAGCATGTACGTCAAGGACCGCCCGTAGGGTGCGGCACGACGTGGGCCGGAGGGAGGAACAGACCGAGGGCACGCGCGCCGCGCTGCTCGCCGCCGCGCGCGAGCTGTTCTCCGAGCGCGGCTACGCGGCGGTGGGCACCGAGGAGATCGTGCAGCGCGCGCGGGTCACCCGCGGTGCGCTCTACCACCACTTCGCCGACAAGAAGGACCTGTTCCGCGGCGTCCACGAGCAGATGGAGGCCGAGATCACCGCGGCGGTGGCCGCCGAGCTGGCCTCCGCCGCGGCCGACGACCCCGTCGAGGCGCTCGCCACCGGGGTGCGCAGCTTCCTCGACGCGTGCATGGATCCGCGCCTGGCGCGCATCGTGCTGCTGGAGGCGCCGTCCGTGCTCGGCTGGGCCGAGTGGCGCGAGATCGACGAGCGCTACGGGCTGGGCCTGGTGATGGCCGGCCTGCAGGGCGCGATGGACGCCGGCAGCCTGCGCCCCCAGCCGGTCAAGCCGCTCGCCCACCTCATGCTCGGCGCGCTGGGCGAGGCGGCGATGGTGATCGCCAACGCCGAGGACCCGCAGGCGGCGCGCGAAGAGGTCGAGCCGTCGCTGCTGGCCCTGCTAGAGGGCCTCAGGGCGTGAGGACGATCTTGCCGACCTTGCCGCCCTCGGCGAAGCGCTCGTAGGCGGCCTCGGCGTCGTCGAGCGCGTAGGTCGCGGCCACCGGCACCTCCAGCGCGCCGGACTCGAGCAGCGGCAGCACGTGGCGCTCCACCAGCCGCGTGGCGATCGCCTTCTCCTCCAGCGGCCGCGCGCGCAGCGTGGAGGCCATGATGCGCCCGCGCTAGCCCCATGAGCGCGGCAAGGTTGAGCTCGCCCTTCGCCCCCGCGCCGATGCCGATCACCACGATGCGGCCCCCGGTGGCCAGCGCCTTGAGGTTGTCGCCCAGGTTGGGCGCTCCCACCAGCTCGAGGATCACGTCGAAGGGGCCCTGCTCGGCGAAGCCCTCCGAGTCGATCGCCGTGGCGCCCGAGGCGCTCGACCTCGGGGCGGGCCTCCTCGCGGCGCACCGTCGCGGTCACCTGTGCGCCGCAGGCGCGGCCCAGCTGGACCGCTGCGGTGCCCACTCCCCCGGCCCCGCCGTGCACCAGCAGGCGCTCGCCCGGCTTGAGGCCGGCCTGGGTGAAGAGGGCGTCGTGGGCGGTGGTGAACACCTCGGCGAAGCCTCCGGCCGCGGGCCAGTCGAGGCTGTCGGGGAGCGGCATCGCGCCACGTTCGTGCACCACGCAGAGCTCGGCCTGGCCCCCGCCGCCCACGATGGCGGCGACCCGGTCGCCCTCGGCGAAGCGCTCGGCCTTGGGCCCGCGCGCCAAGACCTCGCCGGCCAGCTCCAGCCCGGGGATGTCCTGGGGGGAGCCGGGCGGGGCGGGATAGCGGCCGCGCCGCTGCAGCAGGTCGGCCCCGTTTATCCCTGCACCATGCACCCTGACGAGCACCTCGCCGGTGCCCGGCTCGGGATCCGGCCGCTCGGCCACGCCGAGCTCCTCGTTCTCGATGACCACCGCTCTCACAGGCGAGGCACCCTATCCCGCCGGTACGCGGCGTAGGTTTGCCCGGTCTGCCGTCGGGTAGGGTGCCCCCGCTGTTCAGGGGGAGAGCAGCGCGAAGGTGAGGTTGATCTTGAACGTGAAGCCCAGCTTTTCCCACCCCCCTCTCTGGCGCGAGTCGCGCATGGGGCTCGAGGCCGCGAAGCTCGTGCGCAGCCGCGTCTGGCGCGGCGAAGGCGTCACCGACGGCCGCGGCCAGCCGGTGCTGCTGATCCCCGGCTTCCTCGCCGGCGACGGCTCTCTGAGCATGCTCACCCACTGGCTGCGCCGCAGCGGCTACCACACGCGCAAGGCCGGCATCCGCGTGAACGTGGACTGCTCGGGCCGGGCGCTCACGCGCCTGGAGAGCTGTCTCGAGCGGCTCGTCGAGCGTCAGGGCCGGCCCGCGGTGATCATCGGCCAGAGCCGCGGCGGCACCTTCGCCAAGGTGCTGGCGCAGATCCGCCCGGAGCTCGTCTCGGGGGTCATCACCCTCGGCACCCCGCAGGTCGATCCGCTGGCGGTCCACCCGCTCGTCCGCCTGCAGGTGGAGGCGGTGGCGATCGGCGGCAGCCTGCGGATTCCCGCGCCTCTTCAGCCGCGACTGCCTGGGCGGCGACTGCTGCGAGACCTTCTGGGAGCTGCTGGCGGCCCCGGTGGAGCCCTCCATCGGCTACCTCGCGGTCTACTCGAAGACCGACGGGATCGTCGACTGGCGGTCGTGCCTGGACCCCAGCGCCGAGCACCTGGAGATCCGCTCCAGCCACTGCGGCATGGGCATGCATCCCGACGCCTACCGGGGCATCGCCGACGCCCTGCGCGACTTCCCCGCCGGCGGGGCGGGCAAGGCCGCGGGGCGCCGCCCCGCGCGGCTGCACCGCGCCGCCTGAGCGTTCGTCCTTACTTCCCGACCTCACCCGACCCCGGGCAGGTCGAGCTGCTGGCCGAAGCCGTCCTGTAGATCCGTCCGCCACGAGGGCGACCATGCCCGGGCATGGGCTTCGTCTCGCTCCCGGTCCGGCTGGCCCGCACCCTCCACAGCCGCTGGCAGCGCATGGGCGAGGCCGAGCGCGAGCGGCTGGCCCCGCTCGCGCGCGATGCCCGCGACCGGGCGCTCGACCTGCGCGGGACCTCGGCCGGCCGCGAGCAGGCCGAGCGCGAGCTCAACGCCGCGAATGAGAGCCTGGCCGCGGCGATCGTCGCCTCGGCCGAGGCCGATCCCGAGGTGGACGAGATTGAGGTGGCCTCGCTTCGGGCAGATCTGCGGCGTGAGCTCGACCGCCTCGCGCAGGCCGACGTCAAGGTCACGAAGACCGCACCTCGCGAGCGCACGCAATAACCTGCGGCCGGTGACGGGCCGTGGCTGAGGCGGCGACGCTCGAGTTCCGGGGGGCCACCAAGGTCTACCCGGGCCAGGACGAGCCGGCCGTGAACGAGCTCTCCCTGACCGTTCCCTCGGGTGAGATCTGCGTGCTCGTCGGCCCCTCGGGCTGCGGCAAGACCACGGCCATGCGGATGGTCAACCGCATGATCGACATCTCGAGCGGCGACATCCTGCTCGACGGAGAGAGCATCACCCGGCGCGAGCCCTCCGACCTGCGCCGCGAGATCGGCTACGCGATCCAGCAGATCGGCCTGTTCCCCCACCTGACCGTGGCCGACAACATCGCGACCGTGCCTCGCCTGCTGGGCTGGGACAGGCAGCGCATCAGCGCGCGAGTGGACGAGTTGCTGGAACTGGTCTCGCTCGACCCGGCCGAGACGCGCGACCGCTACCCCGGGCAGCTCTCGGGCGGCCAGCGCCAGCGCATCGGGGTGGCCAGGGCGTTGGCAGTCGACCCGCCGCTCATGCTCATGGACGAGCCCTTCGGCGCGATCGACCCGATCAACCGCGAGCGCCTGCAGAACGAGTTCCTGCGCCTCCAGAAGGACCTGCGCAAGACGATCGTCTTCGTTACCCACGACATCGACGAGGCGATCAAGATGGGCGACCGCATCGCCGTGCTGAAGCAGGGCGGCCACCTGGCGCAGTACGCGACCCCCGCGGAGCTGCTCATGTACCCCGCGGACAAGTTCGTCGAGGACTTCGTCGGCGCCGACCGCGCGCTCAAGCGCCTCGCGCTGCAGCGGGTGCGCGACATCGACCTGTGGAAGGCGGCCACCGTGCGCATCGGCGAGCCGGTGCCCGAGGCGCGGAAGAAGCTCGAGGACGCCGACATCGACTACCTGCTGGCCGTCGACGACAGCAACAAGCCGCTCGGCTGGCTCAGCGAGCGCGCGCTTTCGGGCGAGCGGGTCACCGACGACTTCCGCTCGAAGGCCGAGCCGCTCGTCGAGCTCGACGACGTGCTGCGCGACGCCCTTTCGGACCTGCTGGAGAGCGAGACCCGCTACGGCGCGGTGGTCGACGAGAGGGGCTGCGTGGCCGGCGTGCTCTCACTCGAGCTGATCGGGCACATCCTCCAGGCGCCTCCGGAAGAAGTGCCGCACGGAGCCGACGCGTTCGTGGCCGATGGCTGACTGGCTGCAGTTCGCTCAGATCAGGATCCAGGAGCGCGAGGGCGGCACGTGCGAGGCCAACAACGGCTTCTGCCCGGACTGGATCGCCGACAACTTCGACCGCTACGTCGATCCCTTCATACGGCACGTCGAGCTCACGTTGCTCTCGGTGGCCATCGGCTTCGTGATCGCCTTTGGGCTCGCGCTGCTCGCCCACCGCAAGCGCTGGCTGCTGCCGCCCCTCTCGGGCGCGGCCGAGGTGCTGTACGCCATTCCCAGCGTGGCCCTGTTCCTGCTGCTGCTCCCCGTGACCGGGCTCAGCTTCACCACGGGCCTGATCGCGCTCGTCTCCTACACGCTGATCTTCATCTTCGTCAACGTCTCCACGGGCCTCGACGGGGTTCCCGAGGAGGCGGTCGACGCCGGGCGCGGGATGGGTCTGACCGAGCGCCAGTTGCTCTGGCGGGTCGAGGTGCCGCTGGCTCTGCCCGAGATCTTCGCCGGCCTGCGCATCGCCACCACCACCACGGTGGGCCTTGCCGCGCTCGCCTTCTTCGGCGGGGCCGGAGGCCTCGGCGAAGAGATCACCCGCGACAAGGGCTTCCAGTCGAACATCGCGGTGGCCGGAGGTCTGGCCATCGCCCTGGCGCTCGTGCTCGACCTGCTGATCCTCATCGCGCAGCGCGTGGCGACGCCCTGGCGAAGGGCGTCCCAATGAACGAAAGGCAGCCGCTGAGCGTCCTCGCGGTCGTGTCGGCGGTCCTCGGGCTGGTGGGGGCGCTGATTCTGGCCATCCCGTTCGCACTGATCGCTCTCAGCCGCATCGAGAGCCGCGGCCAGCGCGGCCGCGGGTTCGCCTACGCCGGGCTGGCGCTGTCGGCCGTCTGGGCGGTGGTCGGCATCGTGGCGCTCTTCGCCACGGCGACGGTGAACCTCGACGTGGGCTCGTTCTTCAAGGACTTCGGGGGCGCGATCGAGTTCCTCTTCAAGCCCCAGCCATCGCAGCTCGACCCGAACACCGAGGTCGGCGGGGTCCCGGAGATGCTGGACCTGACGCTCAAGCACATCGTGCTGTCGGTCTCGTCGCTGGCTCTCGGCATCGCCGTCGCGCTACCGCTGGGGCTCTACCTCGGCCACCACGGCAAGGGCGAGTTCGCGGCGATCAACATCTCCAACGTCGGCCGTGCCGTCCCCACCCTCGTGCTGCTGACGGTGTTCATCGCGTACGTGGGCGTGGGCTTCGTCCCGATCATGATCTCGCTAGCGCTGCTGGCGCTCCCGCCCGTGCTCACCAACACCTGGGTCGCCGTGCGTCAGGTGGAGCGGGACTCCGTCGACGCCGCCCGCGGGATGGGCATGACCCACGGGGAGATCATCCGGAAGGTCGAGCTGCCGCTGTCGCTGCCGACGATCTTCGCGGGCATCCGCGTCGCCGCCGTGAACGTGGTCGCCACCGCCACGATCGCGCCGCTGGGCAGCGTCGACTCGCTGGGCACGCCGATCATCTCCGGCAACGTCTACGGCGCGGACGGCCGGCTGGGCGCGGCCATCGCCGTCAGCGTCCTGACGCTGCTGGTGTCGGCGCTGCTGGCGCGCCTCCAGAAGACGGTTACGCCAGAAGGTTTGAAGTTGGGGGCAGGCAAGCCGCCACGTCGGCGCTTCCTGCCGAAGCTACGAAGGAGGGAAACAGCTACACCATGACCGCACGAAAGATCATGCTGGGGCTCGTCTCGGCGCTGCTGCTGGCGCTGGGCCTGGCAGCCTGCGGAAACGACGACGAAGACAAGGGTGGAGGCGGCGGAAGCCAGGGCGCCTCGGCCGACCAGATCCAGAAGATCTCGGGCGCGGAATCCAAGCCCACGATCACCGTCGGCTCGAAGAACTTCACCGAGCAGTACATCCTGGGCAACATCTACGCCGACGCACTCTCGGCGGCCGGCTTCAAGGTGAAGAAGAAGCTGAACCTGGGCTCCGAGGTAGTGGCCTACAAGGCGCTGCAGCAGGGCGAGGTCGACGCGTACCCCGAGTACACGGGCACGGCGCTGACCGCGTTCTACAAGGTGCCGGTGCAGAAGGTGCCCAAGGAGAAGCAGGCGGCCTTCGACCAGGTCAAGGCCCAGGCGGCCAAGGACCAGATCACCGCGCTGCCGCCGACGCCGTTCGAGAACACCTACCGGCTCGCGATGAGCAAGGAGCTCTACAACAAGCTCGGACAGCCGAAGACCATGTCGGACCTCAAGGGCAAGACCGAGGACCTCAAGATCTCGGGCTTCCCGGAGTGCAAGAAGCGCATCGACTGCCTGCTCGGGGTGGAGAAGACCTACGGGCTGAAGTTCGGCGGCTTCGTCGCCTCCGAGGAGAAGTACGACGTGATCGAGAACAACTCGGCCGACGTGATCTTCGGCTTCACCACCGACGGTGAGCTGACGACCGGCAAGTACGTGACCGTCGACGACGACAAGAGCCTCTTCCCGCCCTACAACGCCTCGCTGCTGATGCGGAACGAGACGTTCAAGGAGATCGGGCCCGAGGGGCAGAAGGTCATCGAGGAGGTCCAGCGGCCGCTCACCGAGAAGGTGATGGGCGAGCTGAACTCCCGCGTCGACCTCGACAAGGAGGAGCCGGAGAAGGTCGCGAAGGCCTACCTCCGCGAGGCCGGTTTCATCAAGTAGGCACCCAGGACCGGGCGGGGGCCCATCTTGAAGTGGGCCCTCGCCCTTCTCGCGGTGCTCCTGGCGCTGGGCGCCGGCTTCGCGGCCGGCTTCCTGGTCGCTTCCGAGGAGGAGATTCGCGACCCGCAGGGCCGCGTGATCGAGCCGACGCGGATCAACGTGAGCGACCTGCGCGTCGGCGACTGCCTGACCGGGGTCGCCGACGGGGAGTCCGCGGCCGTGCAGGTGGTGCCGTGCCGCTCCCGCCACGAGGGTGAGGTGCGCGCCCGCGTGCAGCTGGCCGAGGGCGGCTGGCCGGGTCGGAAGGCGGTCATCGCGCAGGCCGGGCGGCGCTGCCGCGAGAGCTTCTTCTTCGCTCCCTCGGAGAGCTCGTGGCGGCAGGACGACCGCGTCGTGACCTGCATCGCCCGGTGATCGACGCCGACGCCATGCTCGCCGCCGCGCGGCGGCCGCTGGTGATCGGCGTGGGCGGAGGCGGCGATGTGGTCGGCGCGCTGGCCGTGGCCGAGTCGTGTCGCCTGCTGCACGGCGCCGATCCTGTGGTGGGCGGCGTGACCTGGGAACGGCGCCCGATCGACCCTCGGCCCGGGCCGAGGGCGACGGAGGAGATCGAGGGCGCGCGAGTGATCGCCGGGCCGGTGCTGGCCGCCTCGCCGGAGACGCGCGTACGCGCGGACGGGACGCTGTTCGCCGAGTCGCACATGGCCCGATTCCTGGGCGAGCAGGTGGTGCTGGTGGACCCCCACCCCGGTCCGCGCGCGATCGCCGAGGGGCTGGACGCCGCCCTCCGCGAGCTGGGGTGCGACCTGCTGGTGGCGCTGGACGTGGGCGGCGACGCGCTGGCCCACGGCGACGAGCCGGGCCTGGGCAGCCCGCTGTGCGACGCGGTGCTGCTGAGCGCCGCCGGCCGGGTGGGCGCGGCGCCCGTCCTGGGCGCCGTCTTCGGCGTCGGCTGCGACGGCGAGCTGACCCCCTCCGAGACGCTCGAGCGCCTGGGCGAGGTGGCCGAGGCCGGCGGGCTGGCCGGGGCCCGGGGCCTCACCGGTCCCGTGGCCGAGCGCCTGGAGGGCGCGCTGGCCGAGGTGCCCACCGAGGCGAGCGCTCAGGCCGTGAGGGCCTTTCGTGGCGCCCGTGGCCCCACCGCCATCCGCGGGGGAAGGCGGACGGTGGAGCTGACCGCGGTGGCCGCGGCGAGCTTCTTCTTCGACGTCGTGGTGGCGCTGGAGTCCAGCGCCCGCCTGGCGGCCGCCGTGCGCGACGCGGAGAGCCTCGAGCACGCCAACGGGCTCCTGAACGAGCTCGGCGTGACCACCGAGCTGGACCTGGAGCGCGGACCACCGCCTCCGTGACCAGCACCACACAGGGGCCTGGGGTGTTCGACCACCATCGAAATATATGGACGTTCGCATCAGGCCCATCCGACCCGAGGACAAGGCGCTCCTGAACTGGGGCCTGTCACGCCTGTCCGAAGCGACCGTGCAGCGGCGCTTCCTCTCCCCCAAGCCGCGCTTCACCGACGCCGAGCTGCGCTACCTCACCGAGGTCGACGGCCATGACCACGTGGCCCTGGTCGCCATCGATGAGGACGGCGACCTGGTGGGGGTCGGGCGCTTCGTCCGCCTCGAGGACCCCACCGAGGCCGAGATCGCGATCGTGGTCGCCGACCCCCTGCAGGGCCAGGGCCTGGGCACCCGCCTCGGCTACGCCCTGGTGGAGGAAGCCATCCGTCACGGGGTCGAGCGCTTCACGGCGACGATGCAGGGCGACAACCGCCCTGCACATCGCCTGATGGCCAAGCTGACGTCGCGGCTTGCCGAGCGCCGCCTCAGCGCCGTGGCTTAGCCCTGAACGTCCCCCCGCCGGCGCAGGAGTAGATGGTGAAGGTGCCGGGCGTGAACTTCGGCACCAGGAACGAGTACTGCACGCGCATCCGGCCGCTGATCCGCCGCCCGCGGCGCTTGAGCCACAGCTCGTTGGTCCAGGTGGCCTCCTTGTAGTGGAAGGCCGGCTTGTCCATGTAGCGGAACTTGTTGTGTCGCTTCAGGCGCAGCGAGCCGCTGAAGCCGAAGAGCTCCGAGCCCCCCAGCGCCCGGCCTCCGCCCTGAATCGGGATACAGGCCATGCGGATCCCGGCGCGCATGTCGTGGATGCGCCCGCGCTTGACCTTGAAGGTGACCTTGTGACCGGAGCTGGTCTTGCCCACGTAGGGCACTGCCTTCGCGGCTGCGGCGCCTGAGGGCGCGACGGCCAGCAGGGCCGGGACGATGAGCACGGCAAGGGTCTTCTTCATGGCGAGTCCTCCTTGGTTATTTCGCTGAACATTGCTGTTGCATGAAATAACTACCATCCGCCAGTGGGATCTGTCAAGATTGATTGAACGTCAATGTCTCGCGAATATCGAAAACGCGCTCGCGCCCAGCAGGAGGAGGAGACCCGGCAGCGGATCACCGAGGCCGCGGTGGAGCTGCACGGCAGCGTCGGGCCGGCGCGCACCACGATCAGCTCGGTGGCCGAGCGGGCCGGGGTGCAGCGCGCGACCGTCTACCGCCATTTCCCCGACGAGCAGGCCCTCATAGGCGCCTGCTCTGCTCACTGGGAGGCGCAGCATCCGGCGCCCGACACCTCGGGGTGGGGGTCGATCGCCGATCCCGACGAGCGCCTGCGAACCGCGCTCGGCGACCTCTACGCCTGGTACGGCAGCGACGAGCAGATGTTCGTGAACATCTTCCGCGACGCTGAGCTGGTCCCGGCCGTCCAGGAGCCGGTCGGGGCGATGGCGCAGCAGTTCGAGCAGGACGTCGCGGCAATGGTGCGTGGGCGCCCGGAGCGCGGGAGGAAGCGAAAGCGCGTGCAGGCGGCGGTCACGCACGCCGCGTCGTTCGCCACGTGGCGGGCGCTCACGCGCGAGGGCGGGCTCAGCGACGACGAGGCCGTGTCCGTGGCGGCGGGGATGGTCGCGGCGGCGGCCGCCTGATCGCGCCCTACCTTTTCCCCCACGGAGGCGCTCGACGACATCGCGGGGGTGGCGGAGGCAGTCCTCTACCCGCTCAGCCTCGGGCTGCTGGCGGCGGCGTGCGGGCTCGGCGAAGTGCGCGCTCGGCGCCCTCGCGGCGCGGCGGGCTGGGCCACCGTGGCGGTCGGAGTCCTCGTCGTGCTCGTCTCGATGCTGGCGACCGCCGTGGTGGCCGTCGCTGTCGTGATCGGGGTCGTTGCCCTGGCCGTTGCCCTCGGGGCGTCCGGGCACCCCGCCCTGATGCGGCTGGCGTTTCCCGTCGCCCTGCTCACCGCCGTGACCGTGGCTCAGCCGTTCGGTGTCCGGGCCGAGCCGATCCCGGCGTCGTCAGGGCCGGCCGTGCCGAGCCGCGAACGCGTGCACTCGGATCCGCCGCTCTCCTTTCGGCTCTACGAGCACCCCATCAGCCACCTCGGGCTCGGGGAGTGCTGCCCGCCGCAGGACACCCTGCGCGTGCGCTCCTGGGTCCTGGTCCCGGGGCTGCTCACCAACGCCGGCGACGTCACCGACCTCCACGGGGACGGTGTCCCCAGCTCCTGGGCGCTCCAGCGCGCCGGCGACGGCTGGGTGGTGCGCGCGAACTCGCCCTCGCCGCGCCCCGACCTCGCCTGGCGCCTCGAGCCCGGCGTGGTCTCGGGGTCGGGGGTCGCGTTCTGGCTGGCCTTCGCCGCCGCCGTGGTGTTCCGGTTGGTCGCCGTCCGGCGACGCGCCACGCCTAGCTGACCGGCGCGGCCCCCACCTCGAGCTCACAGCGCTCGGTGGCCATCACGAGCTGGGCGGGGTCGCCGCCCAGCCCGGAGAACCGCTCGCAGGCCTGCGCAGCGAAGCGGTCCAGGAAGTCGTCGCTGTGCAGGGGATCGTGGTGGAAGAGCACCACCCGTCCCGCCCCGGAGCGGTGACCGAACTCCAGCGCGTCGCTCAGCGGCGAGTGCCCCCAGCCGAGATGGTCGCCGTACTCCTCGTCGGTGTACTGGCAGTCGTGGAGCAGCAGGTCGGCTCCGCGGGCGAGGTCGAAGCCCGAGATCCACTCGTCCTCGGCCTGGGCCAGCGGCTCGCCGAGCCCCGGCTCGTGGTCGGGGATGTAACAGAGGGACCTGCCACCGCACTCGACGCGGTAGCCCAGGGTGGGCCCGCGGTGGGTCACCGAGTCCGCGCGGATCTTGCAACCCCCCACCTCCCACTCGGTGGGCTCGGCGTCCTGGAAGTTCAGCGTGCAGGGGAGCTCCCGCACCTCGACGGGCGCCAGCGGCGCGGAGATGTACCGGGCGATGCGGTCGCGCAGCGGCGCCTCGGGAGAGGCCGGGCCCCAGATGACCACCTCCGAGTCGGGGTCGAACAGCGGCGCGAAGAACATCAGGCCCTGGATGTGGTCCAGGTGGAGGTGGGTCAGCAGGATGTGAAGCGGCCCGTTGGTCTTGGGCATCGTCATGCCGAGGCTGCGGATGCCCGTGCCGCCGTCCAGCACCAGCGTCGAGCCGTCCTCCAGCTTGACCTGCACGCAGGAGGTGTTGCCGCCGTAGCGGTTGGTCTCCGGTCCGGGCGAAGGCACCGAGCCGCGAGCACCCCAGATCGTTGCCTTCAATCGGTCACCCGCCAGAAGAAGATCAGCGCGCCCTGGAAGCCGCTGGTCCCGTAGATCGGCAGGCCGCTGGCCTCGATCGTGTGGTCGCAGCCGTCGGCCGCGCGGATCTCGGTGGACTCGTGGGCTGCGCGGCCCGCCTGGAGCGCCTTGGTGAGCGGCTGCTGTTCCCAGGGGACCGGCTCGCCGGACTCGTCGCGGGGGCCGAAGACGTGCATCCACTCGTCGGCCGAGGTCGGCCCCATGTCCTCGAACCGCCGGCCGAGCAGCGCGCCGGCAGCCTCGTTGTAGAAGACGATGTTGCCCTCGTGGCCCATCAAGATGCCCGCCGTCGACAGGCTCGTGAGCAGGTTTCGAGCATGAATGAGCTCGAGCGGCCGCTGCGATCCCTCCACCGATTCCAGACTTTACGGCTTCGTCGAGTACCCTGCCCGGCTTCGGATTCGCATGAAGGTCTCGGTACCCAAGGAAGTCGCCGAGGGCGAGCGCAGGGTCGCCCTCGTCCCCGAAGTCGCCAAACGCCTCTCTCCGACCGGCATTGAGCTGGCGGTGGAGTCGGGCGCGGGGGAAGCGGCGCACCACCCTGACGACGCCTACGAAGAGGCGGGCGTGAGCGTGTCCGGCAACGGCTTCGACGGCGACGTGGTGGCCAAGGTGGCCCCGCCCAGCCCCGAGGAGATCGGGCGCATGAAGCAGGGCAGCGTGCTGATCGGCTTCCTCCAGCCGCTCACCGACGGCGACACCTCCAAGGCTCTGGCCGACGCCGGGGTCACCTCCTTCGCCATGGAGGCCATCCCGCGCATCACCCGCGCCCAGTCCATGGACGCCCTCTCGTCCCAGGCCACGGTCGCCGGCTACCGCGCCGCGCTGATCGCCGCCGAGGAGCTCCCCCGCTTCCTGCCCATGCTCACCACCGCCGCCGGCACCGTCCGGCCCGCGCAGGTGCTCGTGCTGGGCGCCGGTGTGGCCGGGCTGCAGGCCATCGCCACCTCCCGCCGCCTCGGCGCTTCGGTACAGGCCTTCGACGTACGCAGCGCGGTCAAGGAGCAGATCGAGTCGCTGGGTGCTCGCTTCCTCGAGCTCGACCTGGGCCTCGAGGACGCCGAGGACGCCGGCGGCTACGCCCGCGCCCTCACCGAGGAGGAGCAGCAGAAGCAGCGCGAGCTGCTCGCCGACGCCATCGGCGGCATGGACGCGGTGATCTCCACCGCCGCCATTCCCGGCCGCCCCGCGCCCCTGCTGGTGATCGAGGACGCGATCCGGCAGATGAAGCCGGGCTCGGTGGTCGTGGACATCGCGGCCGAGACCGGTGGAAACTGCGAGCTGACCGAGCCGGGACAGACCGTGGTCAGGCACGACGTGAAGATCGTCGGCCCGCTGGGGCTGCCGTCCACGATGCCCGACCACGCCTCGTCGCTCTACGCGCGCAACGTGCAGTCGCTGCTGGAGTTGATGATCGAGGAGGGCGAGCTGAAGCTGGACTTCGAGGACGAGATCCTGGCCGGCGCCTGCATCACGCGCGACGGCGAGATCGTCCACGACGGCGCCAAGAAGGCGGCGGAGGGCTGATGGACCTCGTAACCGAACTGGCCATCCTGGTGCTCGGCGCGTTCGTGGGCTTCGAGGTCATCTCGAAGATCCCGAACACGCTGCACACGCCGCTGATGTCGGCCACCAACGCCATCCACGGCATCGTGCTGCTGGGCGGGCTGCTGGTGATCGGCGAGGTCGATGGCGTGTTCAACAAGGTGATCCTCGTCATCGCGATCGCGTTCGGCACGATCAACGTGGTCGGCGGCTTCCTGGTCACCGACCGCATGCTCGAGATGTTCTCCAAGAAGCCCGAGCGACCCAAGGCGGACGAATGACGCTGCCGCTCGCCAGCTTCCTGCAGGACGACGACTTCATCCAGGTCCTCTACATCGTGGCCTTCACGCTGTTCATCATCGGCCTGCGCGGGGTCACCAGCCCCAAGACCGCACGGCGCGGCAACGTCATCGCGGCGGTGGGCATGGCCATCGCGGTCATCGCGACTCTCCTCATCCCCGAGGTCGGTGACTACGGCCTGATCGCGGTCGGCGTGGCCATCGGCACGGCGGTCGGCATCCCCGCCGCGCGCTCGGTGCAGATGACCCAGATGCCGCAGATGGTGGCGCTGTTCAACGGCGTCGGCGGCGGCGCCGTTGCGCTCATCGCCTGGGCGGAGTTCCGCAAGTCCGGCGGCGACCTGCCGCTGGAGGAGGGTGTCCCGATCCTCTTCGCGGCGATCATCGGCTCGATCTCCTTCTGGGGCTCGAACATCGCCTTCGGCAAGCTGCAGGAGATCCTGCCGGGACGGCCGATTCAGCTGCCCGGCCAGCAGTTCGTCAACGCCGCGCTGCTGCTGATCGCGGTCGGGTGCGCGGTGGCGATTGCCGCCGGCGAGGAGTCCGAGCTCCTGTTCATCGCGATCCTGGTCTCCGCGGCGATCCTCGGCAACATGTTCGTGCTGCCGATCGGCGGCGCCGACATGCCGGTCGTCATCTCGCTGCTGAACGCCTTCACCGGCCTCTCGGCGGCCGCGGCCGGCATCGCGCTGGACAACACCGCCCTCATCGTCGGCGGCATCATCGTCGGCGCCTCGGGCTCGATCCTCACCAACCTGATGGCCGAGGCCATGAGCCGCTCGATCCCGGCGATCGTGGCCGGCGGCTTCGGCGGCGTGGACCTGACGTCCGGCGGCGGCGAGGACGGCCGCCCCGTGCGCTCCACCGACGCCTCGGACGCCGCCATCCAGCTCGCCTACGCGCGCCGCGTGGTGGTCACGCCGGGCTACGGCATGGCCGTCGCCCAGGCCCAGCACGCCGTGCGCGAGATGGCCACCGAGCTCGAGAAGCGCGGCGTGGAGGTCGTCTACGCCATCCACCCCGTCGCCGGCCGCATGCCGGGCCACATGAACGTCCTGCTGGCCGAGGCCGACGTGCCCTACGAGCAGCTCAAGGAGATGGACGACATCAATCCCGAGCTGCCGCAGATCGACGTCGCCCTGGTGATCGGGGCCAACGACACGGTTAACCCCGAGGCGGGCATGCCGATCATCGACGTGCAGCGCTGCGGCCAGGTCATCATCCTCAAGCGCGGCATGAGCGCGGGCTTCGCGGGCATCGACAACCCGCTCTTCTACAACGAGAACACGGCGCTGCTGTTCGGCGACGCCAAGGAGTCGGTGGCCAAGGTCACCGGCGAGGTGCAGGACCTGTAGCTCCGTCGCTTCGAGCCCTCCGCCTCCGCGCCTTGCGCGAGCTGCGCGGCTGGCGGGGAGACGGCGACTCGCGCATCGCGGCCCGCCGCAGCGGGCGCCTCTACATAACTTTCGACGACGGCCCCGACGCGGAGTGGACCCCGCGGGTTCTCGACGCGCTGGCGCGTGAGCAGGCCCACGCCACGTTTTTCGTCATCGGGGAGCGCGCGGCGCGGCATCCGGAGCTGATCGAGCGCGCGCTGGCCGAGGGCCACGAGGTCGAGCTCCACTGCATGCGCCACCGCCGCCACACGCTCCAGACCCGGGCCGAGGTGGAGGCCGACACCGACGAGGGGCTCGCCGTGCTCCGGGCGGCCGGCGCCCGGCCGCGGCGCCTACGCGCGCCCTACGGCGTGACGGAGTGGTGGAGCGGCGAGGTCTTGACCGAGCGGGGGCTGCGACTCACGGGCGTCTCCTGCGACCCACGCGACTGGGCCGAGGCGGGCGTGGCTGCCGCCCTCGAGGCCGCGCGGCCCGACATGAAGCCCGGCAACGTGGTGGTCATGCACGACGGCCCCGAGGGCTCGGGCTCACGTGCCGACACGGTGGCCCTCATCGGGCCGCTGCTCGACGAGGCGCGCAGCCGCGGCCTGCAGCCGGCGCCTCTTGCCGACGGACCCGCCTTCTGGTGGCACGCCTCCACCCCGCGGCCGGATCCCGAGGTGAGCTGCGAGGTGGTCGCGGAGGGCGAGCTGAGCGAGGCGGACCGCGACCAGGCCTTCGCATTGCTCGCGGAGAACATCAGCCGCAGCAAGGCCGACTACGCCGAGCGCGGGTACCGCCTCGTCCGGCCCACCTTCCGCGTGCTCGCGCGCCGGGGTGGGCGGGTGGTCGGGCACACCAGCGCAATGCCCCTGCGCAGCGAGCCAGACCTCGGCCTGGTCGGCCTCGGGGACACGGTGGTCGACCCGTCAGCCCGCCGGCGGGGCGTGGCGGCAGCCATGTGCGACGTCTCCTTCGCCGAGAGCCGCGCCCGTGGCGCCGAGGTGATCCTCACCGACACCGGCCCGCTCGCTGTCTGGTGCCGCAACCACGGCTTCCGCCGCCCGGCTCCGGGCGAGGTGAGCGCTTCCCGCGACGGCAGCTGGTGGCTCTACCGCCCCCAGGGCGGGGCCCCGTTCCGGGTCATCGACGACGACTTCTGAGCAGGGCCGCGAACTCGGCGAACAGCTCCGCGCCGATCGTCTCCCAGGAGGGCCGCGCCGGGCGAGCCGGGGCGGGAGCCGGCCTGCTCACGGCTTCGGCGAAGCGCTCGCGGCTCACCACCCTGAGCCCTTGCTGGCCCTCGGTGCCACGCGCCCCCTGCGGGGTCGCCACCACCGGCAGCCCCGCGGCAAGGAAGTCGGCCACCTTGATGCTTGCCCCGGCGGCCCGGGCGACGGGGTTGACCCCGACGTCGGCCGCAGCGAGCAGGCCGGGCAGATCGTCGACCCAGCCGAGCTCGGTCACGCGCTCGGCCCCGCCGGGCGAGGGCCGGCAGCAGCGTCCGGCCAGCAGAAGGCGGGTCCGCTCGTCCATCCGCGGAGCGACCTCCCGCGCGAGGAAGCGAGCGGCCTCGCGGTTGTGCTCCGAGCCGCCGCCGACGAACAGCACCGCGAGGTCGTCGGGGTCCAGCTTCAGCCGCCGGCGCATGTCCGACCGCCGCGCGCCGTCAGGCGCCGCCTGTGGGCCGTTGGCGACCACGGTGGTGCGCCGAGGGCGGTAGAGCTCCTCGAGGCGCCGGGCGTCGGCGTGAGTCGAGGCGAGCACCAGGTCGGCACCCCTCACGGCGCGGCGCTCCAGCTGCTCGATGCGGCGGCGCGCAAGAGCGGCCAGCAGGCGCGGGCGCGGCTGCAGGGAGACGAAGTCCGCCTCTACGTTGTGCGACGAATAGACGACCTTGGCCCGCGGCGCCACCAGGTCCATCCACGCTGCCTGGGAGCAGAAGTCGAACTGCACGACGTCGAAGGATCCGAGCTCGCGCAGCAGACGGCGCGGCCCCCAGGCCGGCGGCTGCAGCGAGAGCAGCGCCTGAGGCGAGGCCAGGCGCTCCGGCGTAAGCGCGGGGAGGGCGTTGGCGGGCAGCACGTGGCGGCGCAGCCTCACGCCCTCGGGGGCCTGCCCCGAGCCGCGGGCCGGGTGCCAGGGAGCCAGCAGCGTCACCTCCGCGCCGGCCGCCGCGAGCCCGCGGGCGAGGCCGGCGACCCGCACCCGGCCGCCGTGGGTCGGCGGCCCTACCGGGTAGGGCGTCGAGAGCAGGACTCTCACGTCAGGCCGCCAGGGCTCCGGCGGCGTAGGCGACGGCGGCGGGTGCCACCAACGGCCAGCCGCGGCGCAGCGCGCGCCGGGTCGAGGGGTCAGGCTCGAGCGCGGTGTAGCTCCAAGCACGGCGCGCATCGAGCAGAACCTCCAGCGGCAGCCCGCCGGGCCGCCCGACCGGGGAGTCGAGCGTCCGCCGGGCGCGGGCGGTGCGACGCCCGCGGCCGTACTGCTCCCGCAGGAGGTCGGCCGGCCGGCGGGGGTTGCGGTGCGCGGTCCGCACCTCGGGTGTCCAGGCCACCTCCACACCGACCAGCCGGCGCTTGAACTCGGTGTCCTCGCCGGTGCGCAGGTCCTCGCGGAACTGCCCGAAGCGGTCGAACAGCTCGCGGGAATAGGAGAGCCCGTTGTGCAGGCGCTCGAACTCCGGCGCGTGCACCATCCGGCGGTGGTGCAGCAGCAGCGCGGCGGCGCTGGCGGTACGGCTCTCGGGGAAGGCGTTGGTGAGGAAGCTGGAGACCGCCAGGGCTCCTTCGCGGTGCTTGCGCAGCCGACCGGCCACCCAGCCCGGCTCGGCCCGGCAGTCGGCGGCCAGGAACCCGACGTAGGGAGCCTCGGTCGCGGCCAGGCCGAGGTTCCGCGCTCCCCCGGGAAGCAGGCGCTCCTCACGCTCGATCACCGGTACGTCGAGGCCCGCGGCCCGGAGGCGGTCCTCGGCCCCGCCCCCGCCGCTGTTGACGACGACGATCTCGGGCCGCGATTCCTGCTCCAGCAGCGAGACGACGGCCTCCTCCAGCCCCTCCTCAGCCCCCAGGCTGAGGACGGCTACACCCAGCTCGCGACCGTTGAGCACCCGAAGAAGATAGGGCTATCCTCGGCGCCCTGGAGGCATCAGCTCCCTCACTTCCCCGGGAGCAGTACCCCCGCCTGGCCCCCGCAGTGAGCGTGCAAGGCCTGCACAAGGGGTTCTACATCCCCCAGCGCCAGCGGACGTCGCTCAAGGAAGGCATCGCCGAGCGCTTCCGGCCCATCGAGACCGAGCGCTTCGAGGCCCTGCGAGGCGTGAGCTTCGACGTGGGCCGGGGCGAATTCTTCGGGATCGTGGGCCGCAACGGCAGCGGCAAGAGCACCCTGCTCAAGGTGACCGCCGGCATCTACGGAGCCGACTCCGGCCTCGTCGAGGTGACCGGCCGCCTGTCGCCGTTCATCGAGATGGGCGTGGGCTTCCGGCCGGAGCTGAGCGCGCGCGACAACGTCTTCCTCAACGGCGCGATACTCGGCCTGTCGCGCAAGGAGATCGGCGCCCGGCTGCACGAGATCTTCGCCTTCGCCGAGCTGGAGGAGTTCGCCGACCTCAAGCTGAAGAACTTCTCGTCGGGGATGACGGTCCGCCTGGCCTTTTCGATGGCGATCCAGGTCGAGGCCGACGTCGTGCTGGTCGACGAGGTCCTCGCCGTCGGCGACGCCGCCTTCCAGCTCAAGTGCTACGCCCAGTTCGACCGCCTGCGCGCCGAGGGCCGAACCGTCCTCTTCGTGACGCACGACATGGCGGCGCTCAAACGTCACTGCGACCGCGTTCTTCTGCTTGAGGAAGGGCGCGTCGTGGCGATGGGAACCCCGGACGAGATCGCCCGCCGCTACGACGAGCTCAACGAGCGCTCGGTAGAGGCCAAGGCGCGGGAGGACGAGGCTGCCCGGGCCGACCTCGCCCCCACCCGCCAGTCCGAGCAACCCGCCTTCGCGACGGCGGGCAAGCCCGCCGTGTACCGGCCGTCGGCGCTGGGCGGCGGTGTGCGGCGCTTCCTCTCGCTGACCGGGACGCTCGCGCGCGCCGACCTACAGCAGCACTACGAGGACTCCGTGCTCGGCTACCTGTGGTCGATCCTGCGCCCGCTGGCGCTGTTCGCCGTCCTCTACCTCGTGTTCGGCAAGGCGGCCGACCTGGGACGGGGCGTGAGCGACTACCCGGTCTACCTCCTGTGCGCGATCGTGATGTGGACGTTCTTCACCGAGACGACCTCGGGCGGCGTCATGTCCCTGGTGGCGAACTCCGCGCTGTTGCGGCGCATGCGCTTTCCACGGCTGGTCATCCCGGCCTCGGTGATGGCCAAGGGTGGCCTCAACCTGATGTTGAACTTCGTCGCGGTGGTGATCGCCGTGGCACTGGCGCAGGTGGAGCCCCGCTGGACGTGGCTCGAGCTGCCGCTGTTGATGCTGGCCTTGGGCCTGCTGGCCTCGGGCTTCGCGATGATCCTGTCCGCCCTCTACGTGCGCCTGCGCGACACCCAGCAGGTGTGGAACGTCGCCCAGCAGCTGCTGTTCTTCGGGTCGCCGATCATCTACGTGGCTTCGCGCTACCCCGAGTCGGTGCAGGGCATCTTCAACCTCAGCCCGCTCACGGCGATCTTCACCCAGATGCGGCACGCGCTGCTGGACCCCTCGGCGCCCACCGCGGTGGAGACGGCGGGCGGCCCGCTGATGATCCTGATCCCGATCGGGATCACGCTGGCGTTGGTCGCGGTGGGGCTGTGGTTCTTCACCCGCGAGGCGCCGAAGATCGCCGAGCGCCTCTAGCCGAACGCGCGAATCAGGCCGTCGGCCTCGCGAAGCAGGGTGGCGAAGTTGATGGGGCGATAGGGCACGTTGTTGTCCAGGAAGCGGGTCACGCCCTGAGTCTCGACCGCCCACCGCCACAGGTCGCGGCGCACGGCGGGGTCGTAGTTCGCTCGGTGGATGGCAGCCCGGCAGAACTCCGCCACCGAGAAGTCGAGGTCGTGCGCCTCCTCGAGCGTCGGCGCGCGCTCGGAGGTCCGGTAGGGCGGCTGGTGCACGTACATCTGGAACCAGCCGCGGCCGAGGTTGCCGCGCTCGTCGGTGCCACGCAGGCCGGTTTCGGTCAGGGCCACGCCGACCACCAGCAGCGGGGGCAGCCCCCAGTCGCGCGCGGCGGTGGACAGGCGCGCCACCACCTCCGGGACCGGCAGCGGCCCGCGGGTGGCGGCGGCGAACGCGTGCGCCCAGGCGCGAGTGCCGAGGAGCGGGCCGAGGACCCACCGCCCGGCGTCGCGTAGGGCCGGGTAGCTGCGCGAGGCCACCGTGGGGGGCGTGTCCGCGCGCACGGCGCGAGGGTATCCTCGCCCGCCTCGTGCGGCTCGCCCTCGCCCTGCGCGACCTCATGGTGCGCACCGCCCGCCACCGGCTCGCCTGGCAGGCGTGGCGAGGCGCGATGTTGCTCTGCGCCCACGCCGTTGCCCGCTGGCTGGCGGCCGGGACCGGCACGACCGTATGGCTGCGGGGCAGCTTTGGGCGAGGCGACGCCGTTCCCGGCCTCTCGGACATCGACCTGGTGGCCGCCACCGGCGCCGACGAGCTGGGCCAGGCGTTGACGCACATTCGCCGGCGACGCTTGGCCGAGAGCCGCGCCGGGCTTGGCCGCCTGGTGACCGTCGACCTCTACGAAGAAGGCCGGATCGAGGAGGCCGCGGAGGTGGACGAGCTGCGCTTCGGCCTGGGGCGATCAGCCGCGCCGCGCGAGCTGGCCACGCGCCTGCGCTCCCGCGCTCCCGCCGATGAGCTCGGCCTGCGCCGGCGCCCGCCGCTGCCGAGCCCCTGGGCGGGCTGGCGGCGCCTGGCGGGCGCCGCCAGCCTCCGACCGGTCGCCGAGGCCGAGGGCGCGGACCGGCTGACCGCCGCCTGGCTCGAGCTGCAGTACTGGTGGCGCCACGCCACCCGCGCGGCGGCATCGCCCGCCGGCGACCTGCGCTCGTACATGGCGGTGAAGCTCACGGCCGAGTCGGCGCGCGTGCGGCTGTGGCTGGCCGGCGAGCCGTGGCCGGCTACGCGGGTCGAAGCGCTCGCCCGCCTCGCCGAGTTGGGGCCCCGGGAGCGGGATCTGGCAGAGCAGGCGCTGGCGATCGAGGCCGTGCTGCCGGCGGCGGGGGTGCGCCCCCTGGAGCCCGGGCTCCAGGCGCTGCTGCTGGCGACCGCCGACGTGGCGCAGCGCATGGCGACCGCCGCCGGGTCCGGCACCGAGGTGGCGCTCGCCGGCGCAGGCGGCCCGCTGGCCGCGCACGGCGAGGGCGACCTGCCCCTGGCCGACTGGAACGCACGCTCGGTGCCCCAGCTGCCCGACGAGGCCTTCTCGCTGCAGCCCGGGCACCCCGGGGACCCGCTCGGGCTGGCCCGCGCGGAGCGCGGCAAGGTGCGCTGCGTGCGCGACGCGGACGTGCTCGTGCAGGCGGGCTCCGCGGTCGGATCGCTCCGTGGCGTTCAGTGCCCGGCCACCGACCCTGTGTCGTTCGCTGTGCTCGACGGGCGCGACAGCGCGTTCTTCCCGGGCCTGCCGGGCTGGTCCGCCCGCGACTGCGCGCGCCGTGCGGTGGCAGAGCACCGCTCGTGGCTGGCTGCCCAGTCCGACCCGATGTACGTCAACGAGCGCGCCCTCGGCCTGCTGCTCACCGCGGCCCGGGCGGCGCTGTTCCTGGACAGCCTGGATCGTGGGCAGGGGTCGCTGGCTCTCACCGTCGCGGCCACCGCCGAGGCGCTGGGCGAGCCCGAGCTCGCACAGGCGCCCGCCGACCCGGACGTGCTGGAGCCGCTGCGGGCCAAGGTGGAAGAGATGTACTCGTGAGCACGGTCGTCGCCGTGATGGACCGGCCCGGCTGGGACCAGAACACCGACAACGTGGTGGTGGTCCGCCCGCGCCGCCGCGAGCTCGTGTGGGTGCCGCGAGACCTTTGGTCCGAGCGCTACGGCCGGCGCATCAACGGCGTCTTCGAGAACGCCGGCCACGACGGGCTGCGCACCGCGCTGCGCGACCTCGGCCTGCGGGTGCGCCATAGCGTCTGCCTGCAGCGCGAGGCGGCCGAGGCAGTCGTCGCTCGGGTCGACGTCGAGGTCCCCGTCGAGCGCCTTCTCCGGCTGCGCTACCCCTTGCATCCCCTCACCCTGCTCGAGGACGGCTGGCGCTGGGTCGAGTTCGCGCCTCCTGCCGAGCGCCTCCACGGCGAGCGGGTCCACCAGTGGATGGGGGCGCGGTCCGCCGCCGACCCGCGCGAGGCCGGGGACCTGCGCCGGATCGACCGCCAGCAGGCGCTGATCCGGGCGCTGCTGGCCTCGGGGTTCGACTTCACGGCAGGGCTGGACCCGGCCCTGGTCAGCATCGACGGCGAGCCGCAGAAAGAACTGCGCAGAGTGCAAGCCGACTGGGCCACGCGCACCTTGGGGCCGGTGGCGCCGGCCACGATCGAGGGTCGTAAGGTGGCCCTGGTGCGGCGTTTGCCGGGGCGCCTGGGCCAGTGGGAGCTCGAGCGCCGCGCCGCCCGGCTGGGCGGCACGCTCGACTAGCCTCGCCGCCGTGAGCGGCCTGGACGTCTACGGCCTGCGGGCGTCCCTGGCCGGTGACTGGCCCGAGGTCCTCGACCAGCTCCTGCTGGACTTCGCTTGGTTTCGCGCCGAGCCGAGTGCAGCCCCCGACGTGGAGGTCGAGGTGGAGCGCCGGCCGCCGGACTTCGACGCCTTCGGGCCGCTGGAGGCGTCGTTCGTCACCCCACGCAACGTGGTGTACGCCCAGGGCGGGTTGACGGTGATCGACTACTTCGGCCGGGCGCTCTCGGTGCTCGACCGCGCGCGCGGCAAGCTCACCATCCAGGGCGAGGACGAGCACCTGGTGCACGAGGCGGGCTACCTCTTCCTGCTCTCGCGGATCGGCGAGCACCTGGACCGGATCGGGCTGCCGCGCCTGCACGCCCTGGGCCTGGCCACGCCCGGCGGCGCGGTGGCGGTGATGCTGCCCTCCGGCGGCGGCAAGTCGACCTTGGCGCTGCGCGCGATCGAGGCCGATGGCGTCGGCCTCCTGTCGGAGGACAGCCCGCTGATGGACCGCCAGGGGCGCCTCCACCCGTTCCCCCTGCGCATAGGCGTGAACGAGGTGAGCGCCGAGGGCCTGCCCGCCGACAAGCTGCGCCGGCTGGAGCGGATGGAGTTCCACCCCAAGCTGGCCCTGGAGGTCGAGGCCTTCGCCGACCGCATCGTGGCCGAGCCCCAGCCCGTGGCCCACCTGGTCGTGGGGCGGCGGTCGCTGGGAACCGAAGGCCGGCTCGAGCCGCTGCCGCGCCGCGCCGCCGCCGGGACGCTGCTGCGCGAGGCAGTGGTGGGCGTCGGCCTCTACCAGGGGATGGAATTCGTGCTGCAGCGCGGAGCGGTCGACACGCTGCGGCAGGCGGGGCCCGCGGCGGTGCGCAGCGCCGCCTGCGCCGCGCTGCTGCGCCGCGCGAAGGTGTGGCGACTCACGCTGGGGCGCGACCACGACGACAACTGGCGCGCGCTGGCGCCGCTGCTCGGCACCTAGCCCTCGTAGCCGCGCCGGCGTCCCACGCGCCGCAGCTCGATCCCCGTGTCGTCGGTGAGGTAGGCGTAGCCCTCGCGCGGTTGGAACTCTGCGGTGGGGTCCAGCCGCTCGTAGCGCTCTCGCCGGGCCCGGCGATCCTCCTCGCGCACCATGCGCAGGTGGTAGACGATGAGATCGGCGCGCGGCACCCCTCCGCGTAGGCGGCGGGCCTGCAGGGGCACCTTGCCCGCGTGCAGGGCGCGCTCGTCGAAGCGGTGGTCGGGACGCAGCTCGAACATCCGCGGCGGTCCCTTGAGCGCCCACACGCCGTCCGCGCGCCAGGTGTCCGGCGACCCCCAGAGCTCGCGCAGCCTCACCGCGTACGCGGTGAGGCCCAGCCGCCGGCCGCGCTCGATCGCGCGCTCGGCGCGGGCGCGGAAGCGACGCTCCACGCGCTCGTCGGCGTCCAGAGAGATCGCCCATCCCGGCCCGTACCGCTGCGCCGCCTCGACCAGCGCGCGGTAGTTGGCGGGCTCATCCCAGGCGGGGCGGTCGGGCGGCACTCGCAGCAGCTCGAGCACCTCGGGCCGGCCCTCGAGCAGCTCGGCCGAGCCGTCGGTGGACCCGTCGTCCAGCGCCACGATGCCGTCGACGTGCGGTGTCACGTTGCGCAGATAGCCGGGCAGGTGCTCGGCCTCGTTGCGGAAGGCGAGCAGAGCGATGAGCCGCACGCGCCGGCGCGGGTGGAGGGGCGGCCCGGTGGGAATGCCGTTGCGCGCGAAGCGGCGCAGGGCCCTCTCGCCGAGCCGCATCATCCTGAGCGGGGGGTGACGAAGTCCACGTAGCGCTCACAGGCGCGGGTCAGTGGGATGAGCCGGGAGCGCTCGCCCGCCGGTACGGCGGTCACGGCCCCCAGGAACGAGGCCACGTTCGCCACTCCGCGCGAGCGATAGGCGGCGGTGGCCTCGACGGGGACCTCGCGCCCGCCCTCCACCTCCCCCAGCTCGAGCTGCGCGAAGCGATCCCCGAGGAAGGCGGGCAGGGCCACGCGGCGCCCGTCCAGCTTCGCGTTGGTGTCGAAGCGGGCGCGGTAGGACAGAGCCACGCTCCATCGCCCGGGCGGCAGCCGCAGCGGCGTGCGGGCGGTGAAGGTGGGCGGAAGCACCGCCTCGGGGCCCTCCAGGGCCAGCGGCGCGCCGTCGAGCTGCCGCCAGCTGTGGGCCGGGGCCACCACGGGCACGCCGCGGACCGAGGCGTTCAGCTCCCGCGGAGGCACGCGCCCGCCGCAGCGGACCAGCCGCCCGGGGGCCGTCCCCTCACCCACCACCCCGCGCGCCGCCACCGGGCCCGTGCGCTCGAACAGCAGGTAGCGGCGCCCCGCGCGGACCAGGCGAAAGGAGTCCGGCGGGCGCGAGGCGTACTGCGTCCTCGGCGCGACCACGAAGCGCGTGGCGGCCAGCGCGGAATCGGGCGGCGAGTCGAAGTCCGAGGGCCCGCCCTCCGGCCCGGGGCGCTTGCCCCGGCGCGGGAACACCCCCGGCGCGGCGCCGTCGGGGACGACCCGCGGGACGGTGGTCAGGCGCGCCTCGCGCAGGTACCAGGGCGCGTAGGGCTCCTTGCCCAGGAAAAGCGTGGGCCGGCCGCGGACCTGCTCCCCCAGCGCGCTCAGCTCGTCTCCCGCCCCCGGTGGCGCCACCGCGGCGCCGCGCAGCGCCAGCAGCGAGGAGTGCGCGGCCAGCGCCACGAACACCGCGCAGCCGAGGGCCCACGCCGCCCCGCGCGTGGCACTCCGCGGGCGCGCCGACAGGAGACCGCCCACCACCACGACCATCAGCAGCGGCGCGGCGGCAACGAGCGCCTTCGCGCTGATGTAGGGGATCGTCACCGCCGCGGTCACGGCCGCGAACGCCAGCGAGAGCAGCAGCGCGACGAGCGGCAGCGGATCCTCACGCCGTCGCCACAGCCAGACGCCCGCCACCGCGGCCAGGACCGCCACCACAAGCGCTGCCACCCAGCCCGGGCCGGAGCGCGCGGCCTGGAAGTCGGGGCTCGGCCACACGCCCAGCACCTCCATCGGGTTCAGCTCGCCCTTGAAGTTGCCGCCCGGCCCCGCCCCCGAGTCGAACAGGTAGCGCCCCGGGCCGGAGTCGAAGAAGCCGGTGGGCACCGTGGCCAGCACGCCGATCACCACCAGAACCCCCACCGCGATCCAGGCGCGCCGCCCGATGCGCCCTCCGCGCCGGACCAGCAGCGCCGCCACGGCCGCCACGGCCACCCAGGCGAGCCCGGCGGCGCTGAAGCACGCCAGCGATCCCGCCCCCAGCACCGCGAGCGCCACCGCGGTCGCTCGGCGCCCGCCGTCGCGCAGTGCAGCCACGGCGGCGAGGAAGAACAGGGCCACCTGCGGCTCCTTGAACGAGGCCTGGGCGTAGTAGGAGACCGCCAGGTAGGGCGCCCCGGCCAGCAGCGCGGTGAGCACCCGAAGGCGGACCGACAGGTCGCGCACGAGGTCCAGGGCGCAGATGCCGGTGAGCGCCGGCACGGCCATCAGCAGCCCCGCGAAGGCCTGGTCCACGTCCACCCCCGGCACGCGCGCCAGCGCTGCCACCAGGGAGTGCGGCCCCAGCGGGTAGCCCGAGGAGTCGAAGGAGCGCCCGATGCCGAGCCAGTCGGCCCAGGTCATGTGGAAGGCCAGGTCGTTGTTGACCGACTGGCCCAGCGGACCGAAGCGCCCGTCCACCAGGAAGGGCACCGCCGCCAACAGCAGCAGTGCCACCGTCACGCCGAGCACCTCGGGCCCGGGCACGCTGCGCAGTGCCTCGCGGCCGACCCACGCCCCGGCGGCCGCGGCGATCAACGCGATCACGGCCGCGGTAGCCCCGTGCCCGGGCAGCCACACGGCGCCCAGCAGCAGCACGAACAGGCCGGCGAGCCCCAGCGCCGGCATCCAGCCGCGCCACTCCCTCACCCCTGCCGCCCGGCCGAGCCCGGCGCCCGCCGCCATCGAGGCCGCCACGGCCGCCAGCGCGGCGACCAGCGCCCCGGTCACCCGCTCACCTCGTCGCCGGAGCGGCCTCCGCGCCGGAGCGCTCGGCGGCCTCGCGCGAGGCGCGGCGCGCGGCGCGGGGCCGGAAGCGCGGCGTCCCGGAGCGCGGGCGGCGCCGCTCGCGCGCGTAGCCCAGTGCCCCCACGGGGATCGACGCCACGCCGGTGAGGTGGTGCAGCGAGTGGAGCGCGACCGAGGCCGCCATCGCCCGCTTGCCCAGCCGCCGGCCCATCAGCGCGTAGAGGTCGCGGTTCAGGGCGGCTTGGACGCTCACCGCGCCCGCGGCGGCGAGCGGACGGCGCGCGACGACGCCGGCCACCGCCACCACGCTGGCCGCGGCGGTCACGCGGTGGCGATGGGCGAGGTTCAGCTCGCGCGGGACCCGCCGGTGGTGGAGCAGCAGGGCGACCCAAGGAGCGCCGCGGTAGAAGAGGTCGGTCCGCACGGTGTCGCGCAGCCCCCAGCGCTTGAGATGGGTGCCCTGGATCGCCGGGTCGAGGATCACGCGGTGACCGGCGTCGGCCAGCCGCATCCCCAAGTCGATGTCCTCCACGTGCGGGCCCGGGTAGCGCTCGGCGTCGAAGCCGCCCACGTCCAGGAAGGCCTCGCGCCGCACGGCGCCGAGCCCCGCCCAGAAGCTGCCGCTCGGGCCCGCGGAGGCCTGGTGCACGTGGTGGGGCAGCAGGTTGCGGAAGGTGGAGATGATGCCGCCGTCGTGCGGATGGGAGTCATAGGAGCCGAACACCCCCGCCAGCCCGGGCTCCTGTTCCAGGCGCTCCCGGATGCGGCGCAGCGCGTCAGGGTGGAGTACTACGTCGGAGTCGACGAAGACCAGCACGTCGCCGAGCACCTCGGCCACCCCGGCGTTGCGAGCCGCGGCGGGCCCGAGCTGGGCGGGCGAGTCGACCACGAGCAGCTCGTCGCCGGGGGCCTGAGCCGCCCGGATGCCCGCGATGCTCTGCTCGAGCGTCGCCGGCTGATCCGTGGCCGCGACGATCACGGAGAGCTTCACCGCGGAGAGGCTAGCCCAGGCTGAGGGACTCTTGGCCCGGTGTGGCGCCGCGCCGGGAGCGCCTGCGGGGGACGCCGGCCGCCTCGGCCAGCGCGGCCTCGACGTCGGCCATGATCGCCCGCTCGGAGCGCGAGGCCACGAGCGGCTCCGCCAGGCCCTCCACGTGCACGTAGGTGCGGCGCCCGTCGCCGCGTTCTTCGGTGTCGAGGGGCACGAGCGCGAAGACTCGGTCCGCACGGACGAACTTGCCGTACCCCAGCGCCACCATGCGCGCGTCGCGAGAGGCCACGTGTCAATGGTGGCATGAGGCTCGGAGATTTCGGGTACCCAGCGGGAACAGACACGGAGGAGGAGCCGAATGCAGGAAGAGAGCACGGAGGAGCGCACCGAGGAGCGCCAGGACCAGCCCCAGGACATGGAGGTCGGCGCGGGTTCGCCCGAGAAGGCCGAAGAGCAGGGCGGAGCCGACTCCGCCGCCGACGAGGAGACCCGCGAGGAGCAGGAGAGCGACGAGGACTCCCAGGCCTCGGGGGACGACAGCTCCGACGACGACAGCTCGTCCGACGACGAGGACGACGAGGGCAAGACAGACATCGAGCAGGAGAAGGAGGAGGCCCGCAAGGAGGTCGAGGCGCTCGAGGACGACCCGCCCCAGGACCTCTCCGACTGGCCCACCGGGAAGGCGAAGTACGAGACCCTCGGCGGAGCCGACAGCGAGAGCGGCTACGACGACGCGGCAACCGCGAATCTCGGCCCCTCCGACGTCCGCCACTACGAGGACGGCACCGTGGAGGTCGGCGGCGAGAAGGTCGACAACCCCGAGGACTACAAGGGCGAGCCGATCCCCGGCGGCCCCACCGACCCCAACACACCGGCCACCTCCGGCGAGCAGGACCTGTCGGAGAAGAGCTCCTCGGTCGACACGGGGGACAGCGAGGACTCAGACGACAGCGAGAGAGTCCGAGGAGCAGTCCGACCAGGAGTCCGAGGAGAGCTAGACCCGGGAGCGGTTGGCGGCGCCGCCGGCGCCCACCAGCGCGGAGGACTCCTCCGCGCCGCGGTCGCTGATGTCTCGCTCCATCAGCTCGTCGATCGCCTGGGTGTCGTCGCGCGACCCTGCCTCGAAGAGCGGGCCGACCATGCCGCGGACCAGGAGCAGGCCGCGCAGCCACTGCGGCACCGTGACCCAGCGGCGGCGGTTCTCCACGCCGTCCACCACCGCGTCGCCGGCCTTCGAGACCGGGTGGGTGGTCTTGAACGGGCCGGGCAGCTTGGCCCTGAACCCGGCGAAGGCGGGGTGTGCGTCGGCGCCGGCCACCATGTCGGTGCCGATCCACAGGAAGTAGCCCACTCCCACGGCGACACCGTGATGGTGGAGCTCCGAGCGCAGCGAGTTGGCGAACGCCTCCGCGCCGGCCTTGCTGGCCGCGTAGGGAGCCATGCCCGGGCCGTGCAGGGCGGCCGCCGACGAGGCGATGACCAGCACGTAGCCGCGGCGCTGCAGCACGTGCGGCAGCGCAGCGCGCACCGTGCGCCACACGCCGACGAGGTTGACCTCGATCACGCGCTCGAAGGCATCGGGGTCCATGTTGCGGACGAACCCCGCCGAGGCCACGCCTGCGTTGGCGATCACGCAGTCGATGCCGCCCATGCGCTCGGCGGCCTCCTCGATGGCGCTCTCGATCCCCTCGCGCTCGGTCACGTCGGCCTCGATGGCGAACGCGCCGCCCCCGCACTGGGCGGCGACCCGCTCCAGCTCCTCCGGCTCGAGCCCCACGAGCGCCACCTGTGCGCCCCTGGCGGCGAGCCGCCGCGCGCTCTCGGCGCCGATGCCGCGCGCCGCTCCGGTGATGAGGATCTTCTGGCCTGGGATGGGGGTCATGGGCGGACCCTAACTCTTCGCAGAGCACACGCGATAGACCCTCCGCACGCGGACGAGGCGGCCGTCGGCGAGCCGCACCTTGGCCACCACGGCGTGGCGGTGGCTGCGACCCCGGTGGCGCCGGCGATCGACGATCCGGCTCAGCGGCGGGCGCGTATCGCGGGCCACCCGGCGCCGGCCGCGGCGGAAGTCCGCCCGGCGGGCCAGGCGCCGGTCGGCGCCGCCCACCGTGGCGCGGACCCTCCCGCGCGCGCAGCTGCGTCCGTGCCAGCGCCCGCGGCGGTAGCTCGCCCGCAGGGTCAGCCGCGGGCGCCGCGCCGGCGGGTTGCGCACGCTCAGCTCCTCCACCAGCCGCTCGTAGGCGCCGAACGCCGGCTTGCGGTCGTAGTCGCTCTCCATCAGCCCGGCGCGCTGGAACACCGCGTTGGACGACGTGTCCGAGTCGCGCAGGTTGAACCAGCGGTAGTCGCTGACGCCGTAGGTGGCCCGGAAGTCGTTGCACCGCGCGCACCATGCGCTCGAGCACCGCGGCCTGGAAGTCGTAGCTGCGCCCGAGGAAGGTGGGCCAGCCGTTCTCCTCGACCTTGATCGGGCACCGAGGGCGGGATGCCGGGCAGCTTCGCGTAGCAGCGGATGGTGCTCATCGCGTTGACCATCCCGTCGCGATAGCCGTCCAGGTCGGCCTCCACCGGCGGGAAGATCGTGCCGGGGTAGGCGTCCAGGCCGATCCAGTCGAGCGAGCGCACGAAGGCCGCGCCGCCGCGGTCGCGCAGCGAGGACCAGAAGCTGGTCTCGGTGGCCGGGTCCAGCCGGTAGGCCCAGTTGAAGCCGATCTCCAGGTGGTCCAGCCCGCGCCGGCGCGCCTCGTCCTTGGCGGCGATCACGCCCTGCACCAGAGCCTCGCGCGCGCCGCGGTAGGCGCCGTCGGAGGAGTCGCGCGAGAAGGCGATGTTCACCTCGTTGGCGATCTGCAGCGCCACCACGCCGCGAATTGCCCCGAAGCGGCGCACCACCTCGCGCACGTGCGCGGTCCAGGCGCCGATGTTCCCCTCCTGCGCGGCGTCGGGGTGGTAGCGCACCTGAAGCTCCACCCCGTAGCCCGCGGCGGTGTAGCGGCGGGCGGTGGCCAGGAAGCGGGTGAAGCCGGCCTCGCGGTCCGACCAGAAGAAGCGGTTCAGCCGCAGCACGAACGGCCCGTGGCGCGGGCGCAGCTCGGCGAGGGCGGCGTCGTGGCGCGGGCGGTCCTCGGCCACCGCCGGCGCGGGCGCCGTGCCGATCTGACCGGTCTGGACGCCCGGGGTGAGCGCCGAAGCGCAGCCGCTCGCCGCCGGGGCGCTGGGGGACGGACTCCGCCTCGGTGTCGCCCACGCAGCCCGGCGGGCTGGAGTCCGACTGCGCGAGCGCCGGCGCCGGGAGCGCGAGGCCCGCCAGCACGAACAGCCCGGCGAGCGCCCTCACGCGGCCTCCAGCTGGCCGGCGAAGCAGCCCCGCCCGCAGAGCGCGGCGGCCCCGCAGCGGGCGCCCAGCCCGAGCGCTTCATCGAGAGGGCGACCCTCGCCGAGGCCGAAGGTCAGCCCCGCGGCGAAGGAGTCGCCCGCCCCGTAGGCGTCGGAGGGATCGCCGGGCAGCGCCACTGCCTCGTAGCGTCCCACGGTCCCGTCGGTCGGCGCTCCACTCGCCGCCCCCCGCGCCCGCCGTGCGCACCACCACCCGCGGCGGCGGGTTCAGCTCGCCGCTGTAGCGCTCGCCCTCGTCCCTGCCGCTGGCCACGAGCGCGTCGAGCTCGATCCCGGAGGCGACCAGCGTCTCGAGCCCGCGCGGGGTGGCGACCAGCGTGCGCGCGCGCCGGGCCTGCCGGGCGGCCTCGGGGTCGCCCGCGGTGAAGTAGACGGCGTCCACCTCGTCGAGCAGCTCCCAGGGCAGGTCGTCGGCCCCCAGGGGGCCCAGGCGCTCGCCGATGACGGTGATGGTCCGCTCGGCCGCCCGGTCCACGTGCACGAAGGCGCGCCGCTGGGGCTCGGGCCGCCAGGCGGCGTGGACCGTCAGGCCCAGGCGGGTGAGCTCGTCGAAGGCGCGCCGGCCGAGCTCGTCGTCGCCCAGCGCGGTGAAGAAGTCGGCCCCGTCGCCGAGCTTGGCCAGCTGCACCGCGCTGACCGCCCCGCCGCCACCCGGCTCCTCCCAGACGTCGGAGGCGTGGACGATCTCGCCGGGCGTGGGCACGCGCTCCACGCGCGCGAACTCGATCCACTCCACGTGTCCCACCACGGCGGCGCGCACACGGGTAGCTTGGCGTGATCGACGATCCGATGGAGTTGGTTCCCGGCGTGCGCGTCCCGTTGAGCGAGGTCGAGCTGCGCACCAGCCGCTCCTCGGGGCCCGGCGGACAGCACGCCAACGTCACCGCCAGCCGGGTCGAGGCGACCCTCCACATCCCGTCCTCCCGCGCGTTCAGCGAGGAGCAGAAGCGGCGCCTGTGCGCGCGGCTGGGCCCGGTGGCCCGCGCCACCGCTCAGGACACCCGCAGCCAGGCCCGCAACCGCGAGCTGGCGCTGGAGCGGCTGCGCTCGCGTCTGGCGGGAGCGCTCAGCGTGCCGCGGAAACGCCGCTCCACGCGCCCCACCGCGGCCTCCCGGCGCAAGCGCGCGCAGGCCAAGCGGCGACAGAGCGAGCGCAAGCAGATGCGCCGTCGCCCGAACGCCGAGGACTAGCTAGGGCGAGCGCTGGCGCCGCCCTCGCTGGTGCCCCCGGAGGGGTCGCGGGGCGCGGGGTTGGCGCCGCCCTGAGGGCTGCCGCCGGAGGTTCCGCCCCCGCCCGTGCCGGTTCCGCCGCCGGTGGTGCCGCCGCCCCCTGTCCCGGTGCCGCCACCGGCGGTGCCGCCACCGGACGTTCCGCCGCCGCCCGTGGCGCCGCCCCCGCCGGCCGTCCCGCCGCCGCTCGCGGTGCCGCCTCCGGTTCCGCCGGAGCCCGACCCTCCGCTCGGGGTCGTGTCGGTCTCCGTGCGGTCGCGATCGGTCGTGTCGGTGGTGCTCGTGTCGTCCTTCAGGGCCGGCGCGGGCGTGGTCTTCGCCTTCTCGTCGTCTCCCCCGCCGGCCGAGGCGATGACCACGATCAGGAGGAGGAGAACGACTGCCGCGACACCCACTGCGACCAGGCGGCGCCGGCGGTAGACCTCAGGGGGCTCGCGCATGGCCTTCGGGACCGTATCGAGAAAAATCCCTGCTCAGGCGAAGTGCAGGCCCTCGGCCTCTTCGCCTTCGGCAGGGCGCTCGCAGGTGGGACACCACCAGCGGGCCTCCAGCACGCTGCCGCAGGCCTCGTGGCGCGGCCCATCCGTCCCCTCGTGCTGGCGAGCGCCCCAGTCCGCCAGCAGCCGCAGGGCTCCCGCCAGCTCGCGGCCGCTCGCGCTCAGCTCGTAGACGAAGCGCGGCGGGCGCTGGGAGTAGGGCTCGGCCACCGCCAGCCCCTCCGACTCCAGGCGGCGCAGCCGCTGGGTGAGGACGTTGGGCGCTATGCCGCTCAGGGCCTCCTCGAGCTCCCCGAAGCGGCGCGGGCCGTCGAGCAGGGCCTCCACGAGGAGCAGCGTCCAGCGGTCTCCCACGGCATCGAGAGCGGCGGCGAGGGGCGAGTCGGCCACCCCCAGAGGTTAGCCTCGATCGGCTGTTATGGTGCTCACTTGCAAGTCGCAAGTGACTCACCAGAAAGGATCCTCTTGAGCTCGATCATCAGTGAGCTTCAGACCACGATCGGTGAGGTCGCCGAGCGGGTCGGCCCTTCCGTCGTGGGCCTCGGGCGCGGCTGGGGCCGCGGCTCGGGAGTGGTCATCGCCCCCGGCCACGTGCTCACCAGCGCCCACAACCTGCGCGGCGAGGAGGCCACGGTGGTCCGGGCCGACGGGGAGCGCACCGGCGCCCGCGTGAGCGCGACCGACCTCGACCTCGACCTCGCCGTCCTCGACCTCGACACCGGCGAGGCGCCTGCCGTCGAGTGGCCCGAGCGACGAGGGCGCCCCCGCCCTCGGCACTCCCGTAGTCGCCCTCGCCGATCCCGGCGGACGCGGCCTGCGCGCCACGCTGGGCTTCGTCAGCGTCGCCGGCCGCCGCTTCCGCGGCCCGCGCGGGCGGCGAGTGGAGGGCGCGATCGAGCACACCGCCCCCCTCCCCCGTGGCTCGTCCGGCGGCCCGCTCGTCGACGCCGAGGGCCGCCTGCTGGGCATCAACACCATCCGGCTCGAGGGCGGCCTGATCCTGGCCGTGCCCGCCACCGCCTCGATCCGCGACCGCCTGCTGGGCCAGGCCGGCGGCGAGGCCGCCGGGCCCGCCGCGGCTGGGCGTGGCGGTGGCGCCGCCGCGGGTGGCGCGCCGGATGCGCCGCGCCGTCGGCCTGCCCGAGCGGGCCGGGCTGCTGGTCCGCGCCGTGGAGGACGGGTCGCCGGCCGAGCGGGCCGGAATCCAGAAGGGAGACCTGCTCGCGGCCGCCGCCGGGCGCGAGCTCGACGGCATCGACGGCCTCTACGCCGCGCTCGACGCAGCCGGCGGCGACAAGCTGACCCTCACGGTGGTGCGCGGCACCGAGGACCGCGAGGTCGAGGTCGCCTTCGGGCCATGAGCGCCGTCGACGAGGCGCAGGCGCTCGACGCCTACTCGCGCGCCGTCGTCGACGTGGCCGAGCGGGTCACGCCGTCGGTCGCGAGCCTGCGCGTGATGCGCCGCGGCGCCGGGAGCGCGGTGGCGCTCACCCCCGACGGCTTCCTGCTCACGTCCGCCCACGTGGTCGGCAACTCCGACCGCGGGCGGGCCACCTTCTCCGACGGCGCGGACCGCCGCTTCGAGGTGGTGGGCCGCGACCCGCTGTCCGACCTGGCGGTGCTGCGCACCGAGGAGGGCGACCTCACCGCGGCCGAGCTGGGCGACGCCGCCGAGCTGAGGGTGGGCCAACTGGTGGTGGCGGTCGGCAACCCCAACGGCTTCGAGGGTTCGGTGACCGCCGGCGTGGTCTCCGCCCTCGGCCGCTCGCTGCCCGCCCGCACGCGCCGCCACGCGCGGATCATCGACAGCGTCATCCAGACCGATGCCGCGCTGAACCCCGGCAACTCGGGCGGCGCGCTGGCCGACAGCGCCGGGCGCGTGGTGGGCATCAACACTGCCGTGGCCGGCGTGGGCCTGGGCCTGGCCGTGCCGGTCAACGAGGCCACCCGCTCGCGTGGTCGGCGCGCTGATGTCCGAGGGCCGCGTGCGCCGCGCCTACATCGGCCTGGCAGGCGGTCCCCGGCCGCTGCCGCCCCACGCGCACGGCCGGTTCGGAGCCGTGAGCGGCATCGAGGTGGTGGAGGTGGTCGAGGGCAGCCCCGCGGCTCGGGCGGGCCTGCGCCCGGAGGACCTGGTCGTGGAGGTCGCCGGCATGCCCACGCCTGGCGTAGGCGAGCTGCAGCGCCTGATGGTCGCCGACCTGATCGGCGCGTCGGTGAGGATCCGGGTGCTGCGCCAGGGCCGCGAGCTCGAGCTGCAGCTCGTGCCCGCCGAGCTCTAGAGGAAGCCCTGGGGGTCGACCGGGCGCCCGTTCACGCGGGTCTCGAAGTGCAGGTGGTCGCCGAAGCAGTGGCCCGTGCAGCCCACCAGGCCGATCACCTGGCCTTGGCGCACACCGGCCCCCTTGCGCGTGAGGAAGCGCGACAGGTGCGCGTAGCAGGTGCTGAAGCCGCCGCCGTGCTGGACGCAGACGTAGTTGCCGTAGCCGCTACCACGGGCCGGCGATCACCACCCGGCCCGTCGGCTGCCGCGCGGATGGGCGTGCCCGCCGGGCTGGCCATGTCCATGCCCGCGTGCAACCTGCCCCAGCGCTGGCCGAAGGGCGAGACGATGCCGCCGTTCACCGGCAGCACGAGGTCGCCCGAGCGGACGATCGGCCCGGCGCCGCGAACGTTGAGCAGCTTGCGCACCCGGCGGTCGGCGGCCTCGAGCGCGCGCAGGTCCTCCAGCTGGCGCTTGAGCCCCTTGTCCTCGTTGCGGATGCGCTCCTCGCGCGACGGTGCTCGGCTCTCCTCCCGCGCCGGGCGGCACCGCCTGGACGGCGCGCGGCCCGGTCTTCTCGGTCGGCTTGTAGGCCTCGTCGAGCGGGTCGCCCTTCTGCGCCGCCGGCCGCGGCTGAGGTCGCTCGTCCTGCCCGCACGCCGCCAGCGCGAGCAGCGCCAGCAGAACGGCCCGGCGCATCAGAAGCGCGGGGGGTGGCGCACCGCGAAGCCGCCGGCCGGGCGCCCGGCGTCCTGCCAGCGGGTGCCCGCGCGGCCGCGGCCGCTCGTGTCGAAGCGCAGGCCCGCCACGACCATGAAGATGTGGCCGGGGTTCGCGTAGATCGTGATCCAGCGGCCCGCTCCCGCGGCCGCCCCAGCGCATGAAGGGCCCCGAGGCCATCGGAGCGCGCAGCAGCCCCGCGCCGGCCAGGGCGAAGGACACCGAGCCCGAGCAGTCGTAGCCGTTGTCGCGCCAGGCCCCGTGGCCGCCACCCCACTTGTAGGGGAACTTGGCGATCTGGTTGCCGGCCAGGATCACCCGCTTGACCACGTCGGGCGCGTTGCGGGGGGCGACGGCGGTCCCGTCGCTGAGCACCCGGGCCCGGGCGCCGGTGGTCAGCGACGCGCCGTCCAGGTGGTCGGAGAACTGCGCCAGCTCCTTGTCGGCCTGCTTGACCTCGCGGCGGACCTCGTCGTCGGACTGGGCGCCGGGGCTGATCCCGTCCTCGCCGCCCTCGGGCTTGGGCGCCGCGCCGGCGCCGCCCAGGTCGACGGCCTTGGGTCGCGTGGACAGGTCGAAGTTGCCCGGCTCCTCGGGGGGCGGCTTGGCCTGGGTCGTGGCCCGCTTGGCCTCGGGCTCGCGCCCGCAGGCGGTCAGGGCCAACGCGAGCAGGCCGGCCACCAGAGCGGTGAGCAGACTCCTCCTCACGCTGCGCAAGGTAGCGATTTCCGGTGGTCTGCCACGATGGTTCCCATGGCCGATCATGCCAAGCCCCCCGAAGACCCCACCGGCATCGAGGAGCCGCACGACGTGCTGGCCGCGGAGGAGTTCGCGATGCCGACACGCGACAACCGCTTCCCCGCGGACCCGCTGGGCACCACCCAGCCGCACGACGTGCTGGCCGCCGAGGAGTTCGGCATGCCGGCCCCGGGTGCGGAGGCCGACATCAGCGCCCAGTCCTCGAGCAGCCCCGCCCGCTTCCTGGTGCCGGCGGCGATCGGATTCGTAGTGGCGCTCATCTTGTTCCGCCGCCGTTGAGCGAAGTCCAGATCACGGTGGACCGGGCCCTGTGCATCGGTTCCGGTGACTGCGTGGACACCGCGCCCGACGTCTTCAAGCTCGACGACGAGGACAAGGCGGTGGTGATCGACCCCAACGGCGCCCCGCTGGACGACGTGCTGGAGGCGGCGGGAAACTGCCCGGTCACGGCCATCTTCGTGGCCGACGAGACCGGCGACCTCTACCCCTAGCGGCGCCAGAACGAGGTGCGCTTGCGCGCGCCCGCCCGGTTGAGCCCCAGATGCACATGGTCGCGGTGGGCGAGCGTGCGGTTGACGGTGCGCTTGCGCCTGCCGCGGCGGTCGTAGCAGAGCGAGTAGGGCTCCATCCCCTCGCTGCCCGACCACCACGAGCGGCAGTTCCAGATGATCTCCTGGATGCCCATCCGCCGGGCCAGCGCGTGCGCGTTGCCCTGACCGTCGGTGGCCAGCAGGCGGCGGATCAGCTTGGACGCCGCGCGACGGTCACGCGGCTTGCGCGCGTCCAGGTGCCAGTCGATCGCGCGACCCTCGGAGTGCAGGCTGTAGCTGCTGCGCGTGAGCTTCTCGCAGCGCATGATTCCCCAGAACTGTCCGCGGCTGTTGCGCTTCAGCCAGCGCACCATCGCCTTCGCTCCCGGCGTCGCGCTCTTCACGCAGCGCGTAGCGCGGTCGTAGCGGTAGTCGTCGATCGGCTCGACAGACGCGAGGCAAGCGAGAGCGAGGACCGCTACGAGACACCGGCGCACAGCCGGTTATGTCGACCGGCTCGAGCCGGGGCTTTAGTCCCGCTTGCCGCGCCCGTACAGGAACTTGATCAGGCCGCCGATCAGCTTCGTCGTCCTCGCCTTGTACGGGAGCATGTGGACGTCCTTGTTCGTCGGAGCGAACTTGGTGACCAGGACGGTCTGCTTCTGGGTGTACTTGCGGATGCCGTCCTTGCCGTGGCGCGTCCCCATGCCCGAGTCCTTCCAGCCGCCCATGGGCAGCTCGAGGGCGATGTAGTTCACCTGGGCGTCGTTGACGCACACCACGCCCGCCTCGATCTCGCGGGCCAGGCGCTCGCCCTTGGCCGTGTCCTCGGTCCACACCGAGGCCTGCAGGCCGTAGGGGGAGTCGTTGGCCAGGCGGATGGCCTCCTCGGCGTCCTTCACCTTCATCACGGGGAGGGTCGGCCCGAAGGTCTCCTCGGTCATCGCCTCCATCGTGTGGTCGACGTCGACGAGCATCGTGGGCTCGTAGAAGTCGCCCGGGCCCTCGCCCTTCTTGCCGCCCACGAGCACCTTGGCGCCCTTGTCGACGGCGTCGCGCACGTGCCCGTCGATCAGGTCCACCTGCGGCGGCGACGTCACGGCGCCCACGTCGGTCACGCCCGGGTCACCGGGCACGCCCTGGCGCACCTCGCGCATCTTCTGCTCGACCAGGGAGACGAACTGCTCGTAGACCGTCTCCTCCACGTACGCCCGCTCGATCGAGATGCAGGTCTGGCCGCCGTTCTGCATCGAGTAGTGCACCGCCGCGTTGGCGGCGCGCTCGAGGTTGGCGTCGGCGAGCACGACCATCGGGTCCTTGCCGCCCAGCTCGAGGCCGACCGGCGTGAGCGTCTTGGACGCGCGCTCCATGACCTTCTTGCCGACCTCGGTGGAGCCGGTGAACATCACGAAGCCCACGTGGTCGATCAGCTCGGAGCCGACCTCGCCCGGGCCGACCGCGGTGAGGAAGACGTCCTCGGGCAGGCCGCACTCGCGCAGGGCCTCCTGCATGAGCAGCGAGGTGAGCGGGGTCAGCGACGCCGGCTTGAGGATCACGGAGTTGCCCGCCGCAAGCGCCGGGATGCAGTCGCCGAAGGAGTTGGTCAGCGGGTAGTTCCACGGCCCGATGACGCCCACGACCCCGACGGGGCGGTAGCGCACGAACAGCTTGCGGCCGGCGACGAACGGGGAGGTCGAGCGGATCTTCTCGTCGGCGAGGTAGTCCTCGGCGTTCTTGGCCCAGAAGCCGAAGGCCTGCGCGGCGTAGGAGACCTCCGCCAGCTGAGCGTCCTCGTAGGTCTTCCCGGTCTCGGAGACGATCGTGCGCACGATGCGGTCGGCGTTGTCGGTCGTCCACTTCTGCGCGCGCTTGAGGACCTTGGCGCGGCCCTCGTAGCCCAGCGCCTCCCAGCCCGGCTGCGCGGCGCGAGCACGCGCGGCAAGCTCTGCCACCTGCTCGGGCCCGATGGCGGGGACCCGCGCGATGGTCTGACCCGTCGCCGGGTTGTTGACCTCGATGGTGTTGCCGTTCCCCGACGAGCCGTTGCTCTGCGTCGGCGTGCCCTCGGCTGTCTGAGCCACTCTTCCTCCTAGCTAGGTCGAAGGCAGAGCATAAGCTGCCGCGCATGCCCACCGCAGACTGCAACGGCCAGACGCTCTACTACGAGGAGCACGGCGAGGGCGAGCCGCTGCTCTGCGTGATGGGCCTTTCGGCCAACACGATGGCCTGGGCGCTGCAGGTCCAGGCCTTCGCCGCGGAGCACCGCACGGTCATCTTCGACAACCGCGACGTCGGACGGTCCTCGATGGCCACGGGGGACTACGAGATCACCGACATGGCCGCCGACACGCTCGCTTTGGCCGACCACCTCGGCCTCGACGAGTTCCACCTGCTGGGCGTCTCGATGGGCGGGGCGATCGCTCAGGAGGTCGCGCTCGCCGCCCCCGAGCGCGTCAAGACGCTCACGCTGGCGGTGACCTTCGCCAGCGGCGGCGCGTGGGCGCGCAAGCTCAGCGATGTCTGGGGCGCGCGCCGCATGAAGCAGAGCTGGGAGGAGTTCGTGGACGAGCTGCTGCTGCTCAACGTCTCCGAGGCGTTCTACGAGAACCAGGGCGCGGTGGAGTTCCTGCGCAACGCGACGCTTGCCGACCCGAACCCACAGCCGCCCGAGGCCTTCGTGCGGCAGCTGGCGGCGTCAGGCCGGCATGGGGCTGAGGTCGAGCGGATCGCGATATCGACTCACGTCATCGGCGGCGAGCAGGACATCCTCGTGCCGATCTGGAAGTCGAAGGAGCTCGCCGAGCTGATCCCGGGCGCCAAGCTCTCGGTGATCGAGGGCTCGCCTCACGGCGCGAACCTGGAGCGCGCCGAGGAGTTCAACGAGCTGGTGCTGGGCTTCCTCAGGTAGCGGCCGCCATCGCGGCGTCCAGCGAGGGGTGAACGGGCGCGGCCCGGTCGAACTCGACGATCTCCAGCACGCGCCCCACGGCTTCGCCCGAAGGCGCCACCACGTGCAGCTGCTGGCGGTGGTCGCCGAGCCGGCGGACCAGGCGGAAGAGCATCGCCACCCCGCTCGAGTCCAGGAAGGTCAGGTTGCTGAAGTCGACTACGAGGGAGCGCGCCGAGGCCGGCAGCGCGGCCTCGATGGCGTCGCCGGTGGCGGGCGAGTTGGACAGGTCGAGCTCGCCCGCGATCGAGGCCACCACTACGCCGTCGTCCTCCCGAACCTCCACGTTGCCCAGCTCGGTCACGTGGTGACGGCCCCGTTGAGCCTGCGTTGCATGCGCACGACCGTACCTTCCGGACTGGGCGTCACCTGCACCTCGTCCATCAGGGCCTCCATCAGTTCGAGCCCGCGACCCTGGTCGTCCTCCCTGCCGGGACGCCACGCGCCGAAGTCGGTAATGGTCACCTCGATGCCGCCGTCGATGAGCTCGCCTTCCATCTGGAAGGTGGCGGAGCCGCCCGCGCCGGCGTGCTCGATGGCGTTGGTGCACGCCTCCCCCGCCGCGGTCGTGACCTCGGCGATCTCCTCCTCGCTGCTGCCCGCGTGGCGCAGCCAGCGGCGCATGAGCCCGCGCACCGACGCCAGCGACTCCGGCTGGGCGGCCAGCTCCACCTCGAAGTGGTCGTGCACCGGCTTGTTGCAGAAGGCCAGCAGCGCGACGTCGTCGGGCGCGCCGCCCTCTGGCGACAGGCGCTCGAGCAGGTGGTCCAGCAGCTCGTCGGTGCCGTCGGGGCCCTCCTTGACGGCGTCGGCCAGGGCGTCCAGGCCGGCGTCGATCACCGAGCCGGGCCGCTCGACCAGCCCGTCGGTGTAGAGCAGGAGCGTCGAGCCCTGGTCGAGCTCGGCCTCGCCCTCCTCGAAGGAGGGGAAGGGCATGACCCCGAGCGGGACCGAGCGCGCGCCCTGCAGGAACTCCGGCGTGCCGCCGTTGGAATCCGTGAGGAGGGGCGGCAGATGGCCCGCGTTGACCCAGCAGACCCTCCCCTCCAGCGGCTCGAACACCACGTAGATCAGCGTGGCCATCTGGCTCTCCTCGAGCTCGGCCCACACGAGGCGGTTCAGCCGCTCCACCACCACCGCGGGCTCGTGGCCCTCCAGGGCGTAGGCGCGCAGCGCGCTGCGCATGCTGCCCACCATCGATGCGGCGCTCAGCCCCTTGCCGGCCACGTCGCCCATGACCAGCCCCACCCGGCCGCCGGGCATCGTGATCACGTCGAACCAGTCGCCGCCCACCTCGGCCTCGGAGGCGGCCGGCACGTAGCGGGCGGCGACGCCCATGCCGGGAAGCGTGGGCATGACCTCGGGCAGGAGGCTGCGCTGCAGCGTCTCCGCGATCTTGTGCTCGCGCTCGTAGATCAGCGCGTGGTCGAGGGCGAGCGCCACGCGGTCGGCCGCCAGGCGCAGCATGCCGAGGTCGTCCGAGGTGAAGCGGCGAGAGCGCGCGCCCACCGTGAGCACGCCGGCCACTTCGCCGGCCACCATCAGCGGCACGCCCATGATGCTCTGCACGCGAGCCTCCCGCATGGCCGGGTCGGCCAGGCGCGGCAGGTCGGGGTCCTGTTCGAGCTTGGGCCTCCCCTCGGCGGCGACCATGCCGCTGAAGTACTCGCCGAACTCCACCCGGCGCCGCTCCTCGGGGTCTCCCCCGGTCGAGGCCCGGACCACGACGGCGTCCTCGCCCTCCTCGCGCAGGAGCACGCTGGCCGCGTCGGCGTCGAGCACCGCTCGCACGCGCGGGATCAGCGCCTGCATCATCCCCTCGGTGGTGGTGTGGGAGAGAGCGGCGTCCACCAGCAGCTGCATGCCGCTGACCATCTCGGCCACGTGCTCGGCCTCGCGCCGCGCCGCCTGCTCGCTGGCCAGCTGGGCCTGCTCGGCGACCCGGCGCCGCTCGTCGGTCAGGTCGCGCGCAAAGCTGGCGAAGATCGGCTGGCCCGCTCCTCCCTCGACGCGGGAGACAGTCACCGCAGCGGGGAAGCGGGTCCCGTCCGCGCGCATGTACTCGGTCTCGAAGCCGTAGCCGGTCACCTCCTCCGCGTCGCGCAGCGCGCGCAGGCGCCCGCGGTGGGCCTCGACGCCGTCGGGTGGGTACAGGAGCTCCGCGTAGGACCGCCCGATCGCCTCGTCACGGGGATAGCCGAACAGCTTCTCGGCCGCGGCGTTCCACTCGACGATGGTCCCGTCAAGATCCAGTGCGGCGTAGGAGTCGCTGGTCGTCTCGAGCACGCGGCGGGCACGACCGCTCTCCCCCTGCAGGAATCCCAGCAGGCGGGCGACGAGCAGACCGATCACGGTCGGCGTGCCGATCACCAGGAGGACGCGGCTCACGGGGCTCGGCCCCGGGTTCAGCCCGAGCTGGATCACATAGCCCGTGAGGGCCAGCAGCACGTTCACCGCCGCGAAGCGGATATCGAGGAAGTAGAAGGCGTAGATCACCGTCATCGCGAACAGCAGGCCGAAGCCGGCGGTGGTCCCCGCGGCGAAGTTCAGGAGCGCGATGACGACCGTGGTCAGCGCCACGGCGATGCTGATCTGCCGCCGGTCGAGCTCGGCGCCGAAGCGCCACAGCACCAGCGCCAGCAGGGTCAGCAGCGCCACCAGGCCCAGCAGCTCGACCTCGTGCACGTCCTTGGCGTGCGGAAGCGCGAGCGTGACGAGGACGATGAACACGATGACCCCCAGGAGGCCGGCCAGCGAGAAGGCCCGCAGCTTGGGGTCGAACATCTCCGAGCGGCGCGTCACGCGGCGCCCCCCAGCCCGCCGCTCGCCGACAGGCGAGCGAGCTCCTCGTGGCACTCCGACACCCGCCGCTTGACCGGCTCGTCGTCGGGCCGGTCGTGGACGAGGTCCCAGGTCTGATCGGCGACCGAGCGCGCGGTCTCGGGAGTGGCCTGCGAGCACAGGAGGTCGACGAGCCGAAGCTCGAAGGCCTGGATCTGCTCGACCGGATCGCCCGGCGGCATCTTGGGAAGCGGCTCGTCGGTCGCCTGCCGCCACATGCTCGACGCGAGGATCAGACGGTTGCGGAGGGCAGCCGCGTCCACTGCCCGGTAAAGCTACCTGCGTTTAGCTCGTGATAGGTAAGGCATCGGGTCATTCGGTGCACCGTTTGCGCCTTTTCCTGTGCGGGCTTCGAGATGAAGGTGGTCGCCGAAGCACGAACCGGTGCAACCGAGCTCGCCCACGCTCTCTCCGGCCGTGACCTTCTCACCGGTCTTCACGCGCGAGGGCGACTGCATGTGGAGGTAGACGAAGGTGCGCTTCACAGACGGGCTCCACAGCGCGACGTAGTTGCCGCGGCCGCCGCCGTTGCCCTCCTCCACGACCTCCGAGTCGTATATCGCGACCAGCGGGGCGCCGGCCGGGGCGAACATGTCCTGGCCCTCGTGCATCCGGCCGCCGCGGTCGGTGCCGTAGCGGGCCCCGCTCTCGCCGTAGCCGACCTGCGCCTTCACGGGGAAGGCGGACTTCGGCCGCGGCTTGAACTTGCCCACGGGCTTGAGCGTGCGCGTCGCCGCCATCTTCACGAGCGGCGGCGCGTAGCGCGCGACATTCGGGGTCACGGGACCGTTCGGCGCGGCCTGCGCGACGGCGATGCCGGCGGCAGGGGAGGCGACGATCAGCACGAGCGTCGTTATGAGCGAACGAGGGCGCATTGGTTGCTCGCCTACGGGGTTAGCTGTCGGGCTCGCGCGGTTCTGCGCTACGCAGCGCTCTGGCTGCGATTCGCCCCGACCTCTCGGCCAGTGGGTCCCCCGTCCCCCTCCACGGCGAAGAGGGCTCGGCGAAGTCGGGCACCTTAGCGATCCGCCCGGCGGATAGCGTCCCGCTGGTGGAGTTCTTGCACGTCTTCGGAGGCGAGTCCGGTGGCGGCAATGCGCTCGCCGTGGCACTGGACGGCGAGCCCTCCGACTCCGGACGAGCGCCAGCGCGTCGCGCGCGAGCTCGGCTTGAGCGAGACGGTCTTCGTCGACGACGCCGCTACGGGCCGCGTGCGCATCTACACGCCGGCGGCCGAGCTTCCCTTCGCGGGTCACCCGCTGGTCGGAACGGCCTGGCTGCTCGGCGTCGACGTCCTACGGCCGCCCGCAGGCGAGGTGCCCGCGCGACGCGAAGGCGAGCTCTCGTTCGTGACCGGGCGCCCGGAGTGGGCGCCCGACTTCTCGTGGCACGAGCTGGGCTCGGCCGAGGAGGTCGACGCGCTAGAGCCGCCGTCGTCCGGCCTGGACGCCTACTGGGCCTGGATGGAGCCGGGGGTCGTCCGGGCGCGCGTGTTCCCGCTGGACCTCGGCATCGAGGAAGACGAGGCGACAGGCGCGGCCGCGGTGGTGCTCGCTTCGTCTCTGGGCCGGCCCCTGGAGATTCACCAGGGCGTCGGGTCCCTTATCTACGCGGCCCCCGTGGAGGGAGGTCTGGTGGAGATCGGCGGCCGCGTGAGGGCTCAGGAAGCACCTTCTTAGCGGGGGGCGCCGGCTTGGCCGGCGTGGTTGGCGTCACCGGCTTCGGCTTGGCGAGGCCCGGCGGAGCGGCCGGGCGCTTCGCGGCTCCGGGGGTCTGCTGCGAGCGGGTGCGGCCGGGGGCGGCCTTTGCCGGGGTCGGCGGCCTTGCTCATGCCCCTGGTCCTGCCCGGGGTTTCGGGGAGGGCGGTTCTGCGGCCCTGCGCCCGGCGCTTGGCCGCCGCCGCGGCCGGCGTCTGGGCGGATGCTGCTCTACGAACCTGGCGCCGGACCGTGGCCACGGTGGCGCCGAGCGCGGAGTGACCGTCCGCAGCGGAGCGGCTGACCTCGGCCGTGGGGGCGGGGCTCTCCTCGGCCTCCCGGATCTCCTCCACCGCGACACCGGCTCCGCCCACCGAGCCGGCCAGCACCGCGACGATCGCCAGCTTCGTGGCGGCGGTGGACCCGACCGCGGCCGCGCCGCTGCCCAGCACCCCGGCCTTGAGCGCGGCCGACGGGGCGGCGGGCAGCAGCATCGCCATCTGGGCGCGCTGGCGGCGGACGTCGTCGCGGAAAGCGGCGCAGGAGGGGCACTCGCGCAGGTGATGCCGGATGCGGCTGCGGCGCAGGGCGCCCTTGCGCAGAGTGGAGAGCTCCTCGCGGATCTCGCCGCAGGGGGCCATGCGGCCCTCGCGGCGCTCGCTCAGGCCGGTGCGCGCACGGAAGACGATGCCCTTCACCTGCCTCTCCTCGCAGCCGATGACCTCGGCGATCTCCGCGTGAGAGAGGTCGCCCAGCTCGAAGAGGACGAGCGCGGAGCGTTGCTGCTCGGGCAGGTCGGCGAGGTCGCGGACCAGGTCGCGCAGCTCGTCGCGGACCTCGGCCTGCTCGGCCAGCGCAGCGCCGGGAAGGACCTCGTCCTCGATGGGCAGGGCATCCGGCTTGCGGGCGCGCAGCATGGAGAGACAGCGGTTGCGGGCGATGGCGTAGAGCCACGGCTTGACGTCGATCGGGCGATCGGACTCCTCGAGCGAGCGGTGCGCCGAGGCGAAGGTCTGTTGCACGGCGTCCTCGGCTTCCTCGTGGGAGCTGAGGATCTGGCGGCAGTAGGCGAGCAGTGGCGGGGCCGTGGCGCTCGAAGAGGACCTCGAAGGCGGGCTCGCTTCCCGCGCGGATGAGAGCGACCAGGCGCTTGTCGCTCGCGAGCCCGAGCACGCGCCGCGAGCCCAGCAGGGGCCGGGCGCCGGAGGCGGGCATGGGTGTCGAGGCCATTCAGGGAGACTCCTGAGCCGGCCGGCCGGTGTCAACCGCATGTCCTCTGAACGCCACCCGACCGGTCAGGTTCGCCTGAAACCTACGAACCTCGCGTCTGGCCGGGCGTTGTGAGCAATGCACCCGAGAGAAGGACCTGAACCGATGCATAAGCGAATCGTCCTGCTCGTGGCAATCGTCGCGAGCCTGGTTGTGCCCGCCGGGGCTCTGGCCGCCGGGCCCAGCAAGGCCGACAAGACCAACGCCGCGAAGCAGTGCCGCGCCGAGCGCGGAGACACCTCCGCGACCCGCGAGGCCTTCGCCGCCAAGTACGGCACGAACGCCAACAAGAAGAACGCCTTCGGCAAGTGCGTGTCCCAGAAGGCCCGCGAGGAGCAGCGCGAGCGTCGCGCCGCCAAGCGCGAGGCTCAGAAGGACTGCCGCGCCGAAGGCAAGCGGGGCGCCGCCTTCCGCAAGTGCGTCTCCAAGAAGGCGAAGGCCGAGAAGCGCAAGCTGGACCGCGCCGATCGCGCCGCCCGCGTGAAGCAGCGCAACGCCGCGAAGGAGTGCGACGAGGAGCGGGGCGACACGCCCACCAGCCGCACTGCCTTCGCCACGAAGTACGGCACGAATGCCAACGACAAGAACGCGTTCGGCAAGTGCGTCTCACAGAAGGCGAAGGCCTAGAGCCCATCGCTTGACACCCCCGGCGCGCGGGCGCGTGGCACGATGACCTCGTGATCGCCGTCCGCGCGCCGCTTCGGGTTTCCTTGGGCGGCGGGGGGACCGACCTACCGTCGTACTTCGCCGACGAAGAGGGCTTCGTCCTCTCCGCGGCGATCGACAAGCACGTCTGGGTACTGCTCAGCACCTCGTTTCGCGAGGGGATCCGCCTGAAGCACCTGGCCTGGGAGGAGGTCGCCGACGCGGCCGACGTCCAGCACCCCATCCTCCGCGTCGCCCTCGGCGAGCACTGGAACGGGGACCCGCTCGAGCTCGCCTCGATGGCCGACGTCCCCGCCGGCACCGGCCTCGGCTCCTCGGGCGCCTACGCGGTCTGCGCGGTCCGCGCCCTGGCGGGGTTGGCGGGCGCCGAGCTGGCGGAGGCGGCCTGCCGTCTGGAGATCGACCTGCTCGGCCGCACCGTCGGCAAGCAGGACCAGTACGCGGCCGTGCACGGCGGGATCAATGCGTTCACTTTCCGGCCGGACGCAGTAGACGTGCGCCCCCTCTCGCTGCCGGCCGAGTCGTCCGACGCCCTGCGCGAGCGCTTCCTGCTCTTCTACACCGGCGGCTCGCGCTCGGCCTCCCGGGTGCTGAGCGACCAGGTGACCCGCACCCTCGCCGGCGACCCCGAGGTCCGCGACAACCTCCGCCGCACCGCCTCCTTGGCCCGCGAGACCTGCGCCGCCCTGGAGGCCGGCGACCTCGACGGCTGCGGCGAGCTGATGAACCGCTCGTGGGAGACCAAGCGGGCGCGCGCGGTCGGGGTCGTGCCGCCCGCCCTGGCCGACCTGCGCGACCACGCACTCGACAGCGGCGGGACCGGCGCGATGCTGATGGGCGCCGGCGGCGGCGGCTTCCTGCTGGTGCTTGGCGGAAGACCCCGCCCGCCTGCGCTCCGCCATGTCGGAGGCGGGGGTGCCCGAGCTCCCCTTCGACCTGGACCGGGAGGGGTGCGTTTCCCTGTGAACAGGTCGTCAGCCCGCTGACGACTTTTTCCAGCCGGGGACGTGCTTTCCGCTCTGCGCACTTAGGCAGGCGTGAGGGTCGGACCGCTCTGGCATCCCGAGCTGCGAGGGAGCTTGGAATTCACGCTCTCGGTGCTCCTTCGTCGCACTCAGGAGCTACGACTTCGCCGAGCACCGGATTCTCGTCGTGCTCGCGCACGAGGGGTCGGGCCTGTCCCAGCAGGCGGTGGCGGACCGCGCCGGCTTGGACCGAACCACCGCCTCGCAGGCGGCGCGGCGGCTCGAGGAAAGGCAGCAACTAGGGAGGAGGCCCAGCGAGAGGGACACGCGGAAACTGCTCCTCCTTGCCAGCCCAGAAACGGCGCGCGCCGCGGAGCGGGCGGCGGAGATCGCACGTACAGCACATGAAAAAGCCCTCAGCCGCCTGACGATCGAGGAGCGGGAGCACCTGCAGCGCCTCCTGACGAAGGCGCTCTAGATCCGGCGCAGCTGAGACTCGAGGTAGGGCCGCGCCCGGCGCTGGCCGCCCCGGGAGCCGATCGCGTCGGCCAGCTCGCGCAGGCGGGCGGCGATGGCCCGCCGGTTGGGCTCCCAGCCGCGGTCCTCGCAGGCCGCAAGCCAGTCGACCGGCGACTGGTGCGAGCGCTCGCGGTTGCAGCGCGAGCAGGCCGCGACCTCGTTCTCCAGCCACGCCGGGCCGCCCTTCAGCCGCGGGATCACGTGGTCGACGGTGGCGCGCACGAAGCGGTCCGCGAAGGGGCGCCGGCACCAGACGCAGTCGGGGCCGTCGCGCTCGATGGCGGCGGCGAGGCGGTCGGCGCGCGGGAGGTCAGCCATCCTGGCCACCGTGGACGGTCGCTACGCCCCCAGCCCCACCGGGCCCCTGCACGCCGGCAACCTGAGGACGGCGCTGCTCGCGTGGCTCTACGCGCGGGCCGAGGGATCGCGCTTCCTCATGCGCATCGAGGACCTGGACCCGCAGCGGTCCAAGCGCGAGTACGAGGAGGGCCAGCTGGCCGACCTCAGGGCGCTCGGCATCGACTGGGACGGACCGGTGGTGCGCCAGTCCGAGCGGCGCGAGCGCCACCGCGAGGCGCTCGAGCAGCTGCCGACCTACCCGTGCTGGTGCACCCGCAAGGAGATCCGCGAGGCCACCCAGGCCCCCCACGGCGCCGAGGCCCCCTACCCGGGCACCTGCCGCGGAAGGAAGCGCGAGGACCGCCCGGCGGCAATCCGGCTCGATGCAAGGGCAGTGACGGGCTTCGAGGACCGACTGCATGGCTGGCAGGAAAGAGAAGTGGACGATTTCGTGCTCTGGAGGAAGGACGACGTCCCGGCCTACAACCTCGCGGTGGTGGTCGATGACGCCGATGCGGGCGTCGAAGAGGTCGTACGCGGCGACGACCTCCTGGAGACCACGCACCGCCAGGTGCGCCTGCAGCAGCTGCTGGGCCTGCCCACCCCGCTCTACACGCACGTCCCGCTGGTCATGAACGAGCAGGGCGAGCGCATGGCGAAGCGCACCGAGGGCGAGCCCCGCGACCTGAACTGGATGGCCGAGAGCCTCGGTCTGGGGAGCGCTTCAACGGCAGCGGAACTTCTGGAGAAGTTCGACCCCATAGATTGGCGGCCATGACCGCAGACAGGGAGCAGTACATCGTCGACGTCCTGGTCGACGCCTTCGAGGACCTCATCGAGAGCGACCCCCACGCCTTCCGTAAGAAGTTCCGCAAGATGGCCGCCGCCCCGTTCCCCTTCTACCGCGGCACGGCCTGCCTCTTCTACGCCGATGTCCATGAGCGCGAGGACCCCTGGGTCGACGAGCGCACCTCGCGCGTCTGGATCCAGGGCGACCTGCACGCCGAGAACTACGGCACCTACATGAACTCGCAGGGGAAGCTCGTCTTCGACGTCAACGACTTCGACGAGGCCTACCTGGGCCACTACACGTGGGACCTGCAGCGCATGTCGGCCAGCCTGGCGCTGCTCGGCTTCGCCAAGGCGCTGTCGGACAACGTGATCCGGGAGATGATCCACACCTACGCCCGCTCGTACCTGGACCAGGTGCGGGCGTTTGCCAGCGGCGATCGCGACGACGAGTTCAGCCTCACGCTGGACAACACCGACGGCGCCCTGCACGAAGCGCTGGTCGACGCCCGGATGGAGACCCGCATCCGGCTGCTCGAGTCCAACACGCACATCGAGGGCGAGGAACGGCAGTTCAGCGACGGCGGCGGCTCGCGTCGCCTCGACGACGCGGAGCGCAACGAGGTGCTCCGGGCCTACGAGCGCTACCTGGAGACGATCCCCGAGCGCAAGCGCCAGCACAGCGTCTCGTACGAGGTGAAGGACGTCGTGGGCCGCAAGGGCTTCGGCATCGGCAGCGCCGGCCTGCCGGCCTACAACCTCCTGATCGAGGGCCCGAGCCAGGCGCTGGAGAACGACGTGATGCTCTCGATGAAGCAGGGCAACGTCGCCGCGCCCAGCCGGGTGGTCAAGGACGAGAAGATCTCGAGCTTCTTCCAGCACCACGGCCACCGCACGGCGGTCTCGCAGCGAGCGCTGCAGGCCCACGCCGACCCGTGGCTGGGCTGGACCGAGCTCAACGGCTCGGGCCAGGTGGTCCAGGAGATCTCGCCCTACACGGCCGACGTGGACTGGGACGCGGTGACCGACGTCGACGAGATCCTGCCCCTGCTGCGCTCCCTGGGCCAGGCCACGGCGAAGGTCCACTGCGTCTCCGACGCCGGCTCGGACCAGGAGCTCGTCGACTTCCAGACCGAGAACGCGATCGTGGACGTGGTCGGCGACCGCGACGAGCAGTTCGCCGACGACCTCGCGACCTTCGGCGCCGAGTACGGCGAGATGGTCCGCGAGGACCATCGCCGCTTCGTCGACGCCTTCCGCAACGGCAAGATCCCGGGCCTGCCGGAGGACTGATGCCCACCTGGCGCGAGCGCCTGAAGGCCCTGGACGGGCAGCCGAACCTGATCAAGGCGGCGCAGTTCCTGCGCCAGCGCCTGCCCGGCGACAAGGAGCTGGGCGACCCGCTCTCGATGACCGGCACGGCGGTCGGCCAGCGCCTGACCGAGGTGGCCGCCGAGCGCCCGAGCGCCCTGCGCGAGGTCGGGCTCAGCGCCTTCCAGGTCTGGCAATCGGTGTCCGAGGCCCAGGGGCGCGGCCGGGGTCACGCGGAGAAGACGGTCCTGTTCACCGACCTCGTGGAGTTCTCCGACTGGGCGCTGGAAGCCGGCGACACCCAGTCCCTCGACCTGCTGCGCAAGGTGGGCCAGGCGGCCGAGCCCCCGATCAAGGACTGCGGCGGGGAGATCGTCAAGCGCCTGGGCGACGGCCTGATGGCGGTGTTCGACGATCCCGCCGCGGCGGTCGAGGCGGCGCTGACCGCCATCGACGAGACCGCGAAGGTCAAGGTCGGCGGCTACTCACCCCAGATGCGGGCCGGGCTCCACGTGGGCACCCCGCGCAAGCTGGGCGGCGACTACTTCGGCGTGGACGTGACCACCGCGGCGCGCGTGGCCGAGGCGGCCGGGCCCAACCAGCTGCTGGTCTCCGAGGCGGCCAAGGAGAAGCTCGGCGGCGACGAAGTCAAGCTCCGCCGCCGCCTGCGCTTCAAGGCGAAGGGGGCGCCGCGCGACCTGAGGGTCTACGCGGCGCAGTCCTCCGACTGACTAGTTCTCGACCTTCAGGTCGAAGTTGCCCGCGCTGTCCTTCTGCGTGGCGACGATGGTGATCTCCCTGCCGTTGGCCGGGTTGCGCACCTTGCAGCGGAACACGCTGCCCTTCTGCGACGTGACCGTGTTCGGGCAGTCCACCTGCGCGTTGATGCCGCGCTTCTTGACGGCCTTGGTGATGTTCTGCTCGATCTGGTTCGTGCGCAGCTTGCGCTTCTGCGCCTGCACCGTGACGCTGCGCGTCCTCCGACGTCTGAGTTACGGCAACCTTGCCGAGCCCGCTTCCGGAGATCGTCCCGAAGCAGACGTAGCGGCCGCCCGCCTTGGGCTTGATGTTCGACGGGCAGGCGACGCCGGAGATGTTGCTCTCCTGCCTCCTCGACGTTCTTCTCGATGATTGGCGATCAGGATCTCGTCGACGTTGGCTGGTAGTCGGTCAGGCCGCCCTTGTCATCGGCGAACTCGGGCCGTGACCTTGCCCTTCTTGCCGTCGGCGGTGACCGAGCACTCGACGGTTGCGTCCGACCTTGACCTCGGTCTCAGCAGGGCATTGGACGGTCGCGTTTGTGATGCCCTTCGGCGCCAGCCCTTCGCCTTCATCTTGGCCTCCAGGCCGGGGCCCGTGACCGTCGTCGATCCACATGCTGCTAGGAGCACGGCGGACACGACTGCTGCTGCGCCAACAGCGCAGCGAGGCAGATATTTCATATTGCTGCGGTTCCTTTCTCGAAAACGGGGGCGCCCCACCCTAATGGTGATTCTGTACGGCATAACGCTCGGATTGAGCGCCGGGCTGGTCTTCCTGATCCAGCCGATGTTCGCCAAGTTCGTGCTGCCCAGCTTCGGGAGCACCCCGGCGGTCTGGAACACCTCGCTGGTCTTCTTCCAGACCGCTCTGCTGCTGGCCTACCTCTACGCGCACGCCTCCACGCGGCGGCTGGGGGCCCGCCGCCAGGCGATCCTGCACCTGGCCCTGGTGCTGGCGGCTGCGGTGGTCCTCCCCATCGCCGTGCCCGACGACTTCCGGCCCGGCGGCGCCCCGGTCCCCGCCCTGCTGGGCCTGCTCGCGGTCTCGGTGGGCCTGCCCTTCTTCGTGGTCTCCTCGACCGCGCCCCTGCTCCAGCGCTGGCTGGCCTCCACCGACCACCCCGCCGCCCACGACCCCTACTTCCTCTACCGCGCGAGCAACCTGGGCAGCATCATCGGCCTGCTGGGCTACCCGCTGGCCATGGAGCCCAACGTCCGGCTGGCCGCCCAGGGCGAGGCCTGGTCGGTGGCCTACGGCCTGCTGGCCCTGCTGCTGGTGGTCTGCGCGGTCGCGCTGTGGCGCTCGGCGCCCGCTCCCGACGCCCGGCCCGAGCCGCGCGAGAAGCTGACCACCCGCCGCCGCCTGCGCTGGGTGGGCCTGGCCTTCGTGCCCTCAAGCCTCATGCTGGGCGTGACGTCGTTCATGACGATCGACCTCGCGCCCGTCCCCCTGCTGTGGGCGCTGCCGCTGTCGCTCTACCTGCTCTCGTTCGTGGTCGCCTTCTCGGCCACGCCGCGGGCCCAGAAGCTCCACCGGGCGATGGTGTTCGTCCTCCCCGGGGTCGCGATCGGGCTGTCGATCCTCCTTCTGGTCCACGCGCGCGAGCCGCTGTGGCTGGTGATGCCCCTGCACCTGCTGTGCTTCGGAGCGATCGCGCTGTTCTGCCACGGCGAGCTGGCGCGCGACCGCCCCGCCGCCGGCGAGCTGACGAGCTTCTACCTGCTGGTGGCCGTGGGCGGGGCGCTGGGCGGGATCGTCACGGGGATCCTGGTCCCGGCGGTGTTCGAGACGCTGCCGGAGTACCCGCTGGCGATCATCGCCGCCTGCCTGTGCCTGCCCAAGCGCGAGCCGCGCGTGCCCCCGAGCAAGTACGTGCGCTGGCTGGACTTCGGCCTGCCGCTGGTGATCGGACTGCTCGTGCTGGGCGTCCTGGCGCTGGTCAGCCTGGCCGGCACCGAGTACAAGGGCGCGGGCCTCAGCTTCGCCGTCGGCCTGGGCGCCGGCATCGCCCTGAACTTCGTGCGCCGGCCGCTGCGCTTCGGGCTGGCGCTGGGCGCCATCGTGCTGGCGGGCTCGGTGCCCCTGCTCGAGGAGGGGATCGAGCTGCGCCAGGACCGCAGCTTCTTCGGCGTGGTGCGCGTGGAGCGCTCGGAGGACGGTCAGGTCAACGAGATGATCCACGGCACCACCACGCACGGCGCCCAGTTCCGCGACGCCGTCCAGCGCCGCACGCCGCTGACCTACTTCCATCCCAGCGGCCCGGCCGGCCAGATCATGTCGGCGGCCCACGCCCGCCGGACGGCGATCATCGGGTTGGGCACCGGATCGCTGGCCTGTTACGGCCGCCCCGGCGACCACTGGACCTTCTACGAGCTCGACCCCACGGTCGAGCGCATCGCCCGCGACCCCTCGCTCTTCACCTACCTGCGCGACTGCGAGGGCCGCTTCGACGTGGTGCGCGGCGACGCGCGACTGTCGCTGCGGCGCGCCCGGCGCGGCGAGTTCGGCCTCCTGGTGGCCGACGCCTTCTCCTCCGACGCCATCCCCACCCACCTGCTCACGCGCCAGGCGGTGCGGCTCTACCGGAGCAAGCTGAGACCCGACGGCATGCTGGCCTTTCACATCTCCAACCGCTTCCTCGATCTCGAGCCCGTGCTGGGCGAGGTCGCCGCGGCGGAGGGCCTGAAGTGCCTGGCTCAGAACGAGCTCAAACGGCCCAACATGCCCCGCGGGAAGAGGGCGTCGCACTGGGTGGCAGTGGCCGCGCGCCAATCTGATTTCGGCTCTCTGGCCGCGGATCCGCGCTGGGCCCCATGCCGCCGCACTCCGGGCCGCGACGCCTGGAGCGACGACTTCTCGAGCCCGGTTTCGGCCCTCGGACGCCCGGGCAGCGGATGAACATGGCTGACGAACTCAAGAACAAGAAGATCGCCTTCCTGGCGGCCGACGGAGTCGAGCAGGCCGAGCTCGAGAAGCCCCGCGAGGCGGTCGAGCAGGCGGGCGGCACGGTCGAGCTGCTGTCGCTCGACGACGGCGAGATCCAGGCGATGAACTCGGACATCAACCCGGCGGACAAGTTCCCGGTGGACAAGAAGGTCGCCGACGCCTCGCCGGACGACTACGACGGCCTGGTCCTCCCCGGCGGCGCCGTCAACCCCGACAACCTGCGGGTGGACGAGGACGCGATCCGCTTCGTGCAGGAGATCTTCAAGGCCGGCAAGCCGGTCGGCGCGATCTGCCACGCACCGTGGACGCTGGTCGAGGCCGACCTCGTGCGCGGCCGCACGCTCACCTCGTACCCGAGCATCCGCACCGACATCCGCAACGCCGGCGGCAACGTCGTCGACGAGGAGGTCGTGGTGGACAAGGGCCTGGTCACGAGCCGCAACCCGGACGACCTGCCCGCCTTCTGCGACAAGATCGTCGAGGAGTTCGCCGAGGGCGAGCACGAGGTGCACGACGAGGGCGCGACCGCCGCGGCGTGAACCTCTCTGGAGAGACCTGTCTGGTGACGGGTGGCGGCCGAGGGCTCGGCCGCCACATCGTCTCGGAGCTCGCCCAGCGCGAGGTACGCGTGCTCGTGGGGGTGCGCGACCCGTCGGGCTGGGAGCCGATCGAGCGCGACAACGCCCTCGACGTCAAGCCGGTCCGCATGGACCTCTCCTCGCGGGAGTCGATCGACACGTGCCTCGAGGAGCTGGGCGAGGACCTGCGCCGGATCGCGGTGCTGGTCAACAACGCGGGCCAGTTCGCCGGCGGCCAGCTCGAGGAGCAGGACACGAGCGACGTCTACGACGTGGTCCAGGTCAACCTGGCCGCCCCGATCCACCTCACCCAGCGCGTGCTGCCGCACATGCTCACGCGCGGGCGCGGCAAGATCGTGAACAACGCGAGCATCGCCGCGCGCACGCCGTTCCCCGGAGCGAGCGCCTACTCGGCGACGAAGTCCGGCCTCCACGGCTTCAGCGAGGCGCTGCGCCGCGAGCTCGAGGAGACCGACATCTCCGTGCTCGAGCTGGTCACCCCCGGCCTGGACACGGACATGATGGACGAGGTCCAGTCCGACTACGAGGCGCACGTGAGCGACACCTCGGGGTGGGACCACGTGGAGCCGGAGGACTGGGCGAAGAAGGTCGTCGAGGCGATCGAGTCAGACGACGAGGTGCTCAACCCCGGCGGCGCCGAGGGCATCGCCCGGCTGACCCCCAAGAAGCTGGTCGACGCTGCCGCGGGCCGCGTCTTCACCCGCCGCTAGACATCGAGCGCGGGGTGCTCGGCCGGCCAACGCCCGGCCTGCGCTCCCGGCGCTAGAGCGCCCGCAGCACCGCGGTCACGGCCGCCGCGATGAACACGGCGGCCGGCACCGGCACGCCGAACCACAGCGCCGACGCCGGCCACGCTCACCCCCGCGGTGTCGGGGCCGATCGCCCACTCCTCGCCGTCGGCCAGCGCCGCGGTGACCACCAGGGCCGCCAGCAGCGCGGGCGCCATCGAGGCGATCACCCTGGCCGACCACGGCGGCAGCTCGCGGCCGCCCACGGTGATCGGGCCGAAGGCCTTGATGGCGACGGTGGTCACCGCCACCAGCGCTATGAGCGTCCAGATCACGTTCGCCTCAGCCCCAGGAAGGCCGCGGCGCTCGCGGCCAGCACCGGCACGCCCACCGGCGTGAAGGGGATCAGCACGAAGGCGATCAGGCCGCCCGCCAGGGCGGTCAGCCGGCCGCGGCCCTCCTTGAGCTCGGCGATCAGCAGCGCCAGGAAGAAGGCCGGGAAGATCGCGTCCAGGCCGAGCTTCTCCGGGTCGCCGAGCAGGTCGTCGCCGAACGCGCCGACGATCGTGCCGGTCTGCCAGGTCAGGTACTGGATCGCCGACGACCAGAAGAGCATCGCGCGGTCGAACGTCCCGTCGGGGCGCCCGGCCAGCACCCACGACGCGTCGACCACCGGCTGACCCTGGACCGCTCGCTTGGCCGGCCCGCCCGGAAGCGAGGGTGCGAGCGCGATGCCCATCGGCAGGAAGCGCGAGTTGACCAGCGCCGCCGCGGCCACGGCCGGAGCGAGGCCCCCGCCGCTGGCGATGATCGACAGCATCGCGAACTGGGCCGAGCCCGCGTAGATGATGATCGAGGCGATGATCGCCTGGACCTCGGAGAAGCCCGCGTTGCGGGCCAGCACCCCGAACGACATCGACAGGAGGAAGCCCGCGAGGGCGTAGGGCAGGCCGGCGCGGACTCCTTCCTTCCACGTGGTCTGCCGCATGGATCGCGACACTACGCGCCGTGACGACCGCCACCGCCGTCCCTCACACGCGCGACGAGCTCGAGGGCGACGAGGCTCTCGAGACGCTCCGCGACTGCGGACGGCGCCGGCTGATCGTCGACTCGATCGACCGCTTCCGGGCCGCCGACGGCTTCAGCCATTCGCGGGCGCTGGCGTTCCAGCTCACGCTCACGCTCCTGCCCGCGCTCATCGCGGTGGTCGGCCTGGCCGCGGCGCTGGAGATCGAGAGCTTCACGCGCGCGGTGCGCGAGACGGTGGACACCATCGCCCCCGGCGCCGCGGGCGACCTGCTCACCTCAGCGCTGCGCCAGGGCGCGAGCCGGCGCGCGCGAGGAGAACGGCGAGACCGCGCTCGTGGCGGGCGGCATCGCCGCGGCGGTGTCGGGCGCGACGGCGATGGCCCAGGTGGAGCGCGGGGCGAACCGCATCTACGGCACCGAGGTCGACCGGCCCTTCCTGCGCAAGTACGTGGTCGCCGGCCTGCTCGCCGCCACGGCGGGCGTGCTCGCGCTGCTCTCGATCGTCGTGCTGGTGGCGGGCTCTTCGGTGCGCAACGCCCTGGGCGCGCGGCGAGGGCTTCGACTCGGTGTGGTCGGTGGCCCGCTGGCCCCTGGGCGCGGTGCTGGTGGTCACCGCGGTGTCTGTGCTGTTCGAGTGGGCGCCCAAGCGCCCCCAGCCCGAGGCCTCGTGGCTGGCCTTCGGGGCGGTCGTCTCCTCGGTGCTGTGGATCGCGCTTCATGGGCGTGCTGGCCGTCTACATCGACGCGACCGCGAACTTCGGCGCCACCTACGGCCCGCTGGCGGGCACGATCGGCATTCTGCTGTGGACGTTCCTGAGCTCGGTCGCGGTGTTCGCCGGGCTGGCGGTGGCGGCTCAGCTCGAGGCGGTGAGGGCGGGCCTCACCGCAACGCGCGTCGATCGTGACCAGAATCTCGTGCCGTGACCGATACGAGGACCCGGAAGCAGAAGCGCCGCGACCGCGCGGCAGGCGTCGCGGAGGAGACCGCGTGGTGGGGTGGCTGCTGCTGCCTCGACGCGTTCGGGTGGGTCGTGGCTGCGGTCGGGGTGGGCGTCTGGATCCGCCGCCGGGTCTGAGAGGGTCTGCTCCGTGGGCCTGATCGAGTCTCTCTTCGGCGACAAGAAGACCCGCCGCAAGCGGCGCCGCAAGAAGGCCATCAAGAGGACCGGCGACGCCGTGGACGCCGCCAGTTGCGGCGACGGTTGCTGCCTCGACTTCGTGGTCCCGCTGAGCCTGGGCGCGGTGGCCGGCCGCGAGGTGGCGAAGCGCTCGCTCAGGCGACGCTGAGCCGGCCCGAGTCGATAGCCGCCAGCACGGCCTCGTAGTCGCGCTCGTTCTGGTCGCCGTAGCGCTCGGAGAAGGCGATCCATCGCGCGGTCGAAGTTGTCGCCCGCGGCCGAGGTACGAGGCGATCGCTGTCCGGTCCCCGCCCCGGGCGTGGGCCATCGCCAGCGTGGCGCCGCACAGCTCGCCGTAGGTGGCCAGCGTCGGTCTCGTCCATCTCCTCGATCAGCGCCGACCCCTTGCCGTCCCAGAGCTGGCGCACGTAGAAGTCGCGCTCCACGCCGTCGGGGCCCTCCGTGCGCAGCCAGCCCAGCATCAGGTCGCCCGCCGCCTGCATCAGCCGCTGGCCCTCCACGACCCGCCGGCCCTGGTTGCGGTAGGCGCTGCGCTTGGCGAAGGGCTCGAGCACGGAGCGCTGGGCCTCCTTGACCTGGAGGAAGAGCGGCTCGCCGTGGTCTTGCCCGAGCAGGAGCACGATCCAGGCACGCGTGCCCACGCTGCCCACCCCGACGACCTTGCGGCCCGCATCCACGTAGCGGAAGCGCCCGAGAAGCGCTCGCAGCTCCGACGACAGCGTGCGCTGGTAGGAGGCGAACAGCTCCTGGAAGCGCCCGTGAAGCTCGTGGGCCGGCGCGGGCGCGAGCAGCTCCTCCAGCGGCACGATCAGCGGAGGCTCGCTCACGATGCGCGGCTCCCCCTCCACCTCGCGCGTGAGCTTGGACAGCGCGCGCGCGCTGTCCTTGCCCATTGCCTTGGCCAGATTGCGGCGGGCGCGCCGCACCGCCTTGGCGCCCAGCCTGCTCCCCTCGACCTCCAGCAGCCCCTCGGCCTCGATGCGCGCGTACCAGACGTCGAGCGTCGGATGCAGCCGCCAGCTCGCGCATGGTCTCGCGGTAGCGCGCGCTGGCCTGGAGCACGACCCGGCGGCGGGCGGAGCGGCCGAAGCCCGCGATCCCGGCCCGCGATCGCCAGGCTCGCGGTCAGGCGCTTGACGTCCCACTCGAACGGACCCGGCAGCGTCTCGTCGAAGTCGTTGAGGTCGAAGAGCAGCCGCCGGTCGGGGCCGGCGAACACGCCGAAGTTGGACAGGTGCGCGTCCCCGCAGAGCTGGGTGACCAGGCCCGTCGAAGGCGCGGCGGCGAGGTCCCGGGCCATGATCGCGGCGGCCCCGCGGTAGAAGGTGAACGGCGACGCCGCCATGCGCGAGTGGCGTAGCGGGACCAGCTCGGGCTCGCGCGTGGCGTCCTGTGCCTCGAGCACGGCCACCGGGTCGGGGCGGCCGGGATCGGCCGCCCACGCCCCGTGGGCCTTTCGCGGCGACGCCTGGCGCGCCGCCTTGCCTTCGGCGATCGCGCTCAGGCCTTGGTGAGCGCGTGTAGCTGGAAGCCCCGGACGATGTCCGTGATGCCGTGCAAGAGCGCCCAGATTCCGGCGAACACGAGCAGCAGGTAGGCCTTATCGATGAAGAACTGCCCGCTGGTCCAGAAGGCCAGGATCAGCAGCAGGATTCCCGAGATGAGCCCCAGCCACCACATCGGGTTGGCGGCGCGGCTCATGAAGGCGTCGATCGTCCAGAAGACGCCGATGATCAGGAAGATGAAGCCCATGATGTCGGCCAGCGCGGCGAACGTGTTCTCGGGGCTCATCAGCGCGATCACTCCGCCGACCAGCAGGAAGACGCCGAAGGCCCAGAACACCCACTTGACGCCGGTGCCGGTCATGGCTCCGAGCGCGAAGTTCTGAAAGCCGGACAGGATCAGGAGAAGCCCGATCAACACTCCGACCGTGTTGATGGAGGCCTGATCGAACTGCAGGATCACCAGGGCGAGAATCACCCAGGCGACCCCGGCGCCGATGAAGAGCCACCAGAAGCGGGCAAGGGCTTGGAGGAAGGAAGGAGCCATATGGGGCGACGCTAACCGCCCGCGGCGTACGAGTCCAGACGCGCGGCAGCTTTCTTGCGCACGCCGTTGCGCACGATCGGCGTCCAGCCCAGAAGCAGGCCGACCGGGCCGAGGGCCTGGCGGGCCCAGCGGTGGAAGTCGAACTCGTCGCGGTGCTCGGCGATCAGCCCGCCCTCGAAGCGAAAGCTCGCACGGACGTCGTTGACCACCGGGCGCCCGGTCTGGGTGAACGTGTAGTGGGCGCGCCAGTGGGCCGAGCCGTGGTCGTCGGCGGCCTCGTGCTCGAGCAGGTCCACCCGCAGGTCGTCGGAGGCGCCGGTGAGCATCTTCCACATCTCTCCCGGTCGGTTTCCTCGCAATTCGGGAAACACCGGATCCGAGAAACGCGCCCCCGGGGCGTACAGAGATGCCATTGTCTCTCCGTCATGCGCGTCGAACGCGCGGTAGAAGCGCTCGATCAGCTCTTGGTTGGAGTCAGGCATCCTCAAGGCACCCGGCCGGGGTGCCGACAGGATCGCATGGACAGCTCCACCCGCGAGCACGATCGCCGGATCCGCGCTCGTGCCCTGGGCTGGCTGTTCATCGCCGGCGGGGTCATCGGGACCGTCTCGATGGTCCTCCCCCACGCGCCCGGCGCCAGCGAGGTCGGCCTGTGGTCGAACATCGCCATCGCGCTGATCGCCGGCGTAGCGCTGATCGCGGGCGGCTCGCGCGTGCCGGGCTGGGCCATGCACGTGACGCTGGTCGCGGGCACCCTCATCATCGCCCGCGCGGTCTTCCTCAGCGGCGAGGAGGTCAGCTTCTACAGCGTCTGGTTCATCTGGGTGGGCCTGTTCGCGTTCTACTTCTTCAGCCGCCCGGCCGCCGCGGCGCACGTGGCCTTCGTGTCGGCGGTCTTCGCGCTCACGCTGATGGACGAGCCCGGCACCGCGCCCGTGGCCCGCTGGCTCACCACCGTCGCGACACTCGTGGTCGCCGGCGTCTTCATCGACACCCTGGTACGCCACGCCCGCCGCCAGGCCGAGTCCGCCGAGGAAAGCGCCGCGGGCATGGCCGCGGTGGCTGAGGTATCTCACGCGCTTGCACGCCTGAGCGACAGCTCCGCCGCGCGCGCCGAGCTGTGCGACGCCGCTCGCGAGATCACCGGCGCTATGTCCGCGACCCTGTGGGAGCCCTCGTCCGACGGCGCCAGCCTCACGGCCACCGGCTCGGCTGGGGTCGGCCCCGACCAGCGCGCGCTGCCCTTCGTGGGCCCGACGGCCGGGGCGGCCCGCGCCTTCACCGGCGGCGACCGGGTCATCGCCGAGGGCGCCGACGACGTGCGCGAGACCACCCCCGAGAGCCACGGCGTGGGGCTGCTCCCCAGCTCGTGCCTCTGGCAGCCGGTCATGCGCGACCACCAGCCGGTCGCCGTGGTCGGGCTCTACTTCGGCACCAGCGTCGATCTCGACCGGCGGTCGCTGAGAACCGTGGTGGAGCTGCTGGCCGCGGAGGCGGCGGTGACCCTCCAGCGCGGAGAGCTGCTCGAGCGCCTGGAGGCGATGGCCCGCACCGACGACCTCACGGGCCTGCCCAACCGGCGCGCCTTGGAGGACCAGCTGCCGCGGGAGATGGCACGCGCCCAGCGCGACGGCCGCGAGCTCTCGGTGGCGATGCTCGACCTCGACCGCTTCAAGACCTTCAACGACGAGTTCGGCCACCAGGCCGGAGACCGCCTGCTCAAGCAGGCGGCGGGCGCTTGGTCCGAGGTGCTGCGCACCACCGACCTTCTGGCCCGCTACGGCGGCGAGGAGTTCGTGCTGGCGCTTTCCAGCGGGTCTCCCCAGGCCGACACCGGCATCATCGAGCGGGTGCGGGCGGTGACCCCCGAGGGCGTGACCTGCTCGGCCGGGCTGGTCCGCTGGGACGGCGAGGAGGCAGCCGAGGACCTCATCGGGCGCGCCGACGCCGCCCTGTACGCCGCCAAGCGCTCCGGGCGCGACCAGATCGTCAGCCTCTAGCTCCTTGTTCACCACGCACCACCACGCGGGCTCCGGCCCGCCGCTCGTCCTGCTGCACGGCTTCACCGACACGTGGCGGACGTGGGAGCTCGTGCTCCCGGCTCTCGAGGAGAGGCACGAGGTGCTCGCCCCCACCCTGGCCGGCCACGCAGGGGGTCCACCGCTTAACGGTGGCGAAGGGGGCGCGCTGGACGCGGTCGAGCAGGCCATGGACGATGCCGGCTTCGAGACCGCGCACGTGGCGGGCAACTCGCTCGGCGGGTACCTCGCGCTCAAGCTCGCCGCGCGGGGCCGCGCCCGCACCGCCACGGCCCTGGCCCCCGCCGGCGGTTGGGCGGAGGGCGACGAGTCGTGGCGAGCGGCGCTGGAGCACTTCCGCGCGCTGCGCGAGCCGCTGGCGGCCGCCGCCCCCCACGCGGCCGCGATCGCGGCCTCGCCGGAGGGCCGCCGCCGCGCCACCGTCGACATAGCGGTGAGCTATGAGCACATCCCGGCTGACCTGATCGCCCACCAGATACGCGGTGCCGCCGCCTGCACGTCCGTGGAGCCGCTGATCGAGGAGGCGACACGGGCCGGCTGGACGCTCGACGCCGAGCAGGTCACCTGCCCGGTCCGCGTGGTGTGGGGCACTGCCGACCGGCTCCTGCCCTGGCCCGGGGCCGCCGCTCGCTACCGCGACACCTGGCTGCCGCACGCCGACTGGGTCGTGCTCGACGACGTCGGGCACTCGCCCCAGCTCGATGTGCCGCTGGAGACCGCCCAGCTCATCCTGGGCGTCTCCGCTCCTCGCTAGGGGGTGCCCCGCTTTCGTCGCGCACCGCCGGGGGCGGCCACGGGCCGAAGTTGTTGTCGCGGGCGCCGTCGATCGTGACCACCGAGCCCGAGAGCGGGCGCCCCGCGGGAGACGCGAGCAGGGCGACGGTCCAGCCGAACTCCTCCTCGGTGCCCAGCCGCTGGAGGGGCACGGTGCGCGCCACCCCGTCGACGATGACCTTCGGGTACTTGGTCCTCAGCGTCTCGGTGGCGAAGTGGCCGGCGGCCAAGGCCACAACGGTCAGGTCACTCCACTCCCCGGCCAGCTGGCGGGTCAGGCCCTCGACCGCCGCGCGCGCCGAGGAGGAGTGCGCCATACCCGCCAGGCCGTGGTGCGGGGAGAGCGTGACGTTCACGATCGTGCCGCCGCCTTGAGGCAGCATCGCCCGCTCGGCGACCGCACGGCACATCGTCCGCGTGCCCTCAACGTTCAGACGGGCCACGGTGCGAAAGCCCTTCGGCGAGATGGTCTCCGCCGGCGCCATGAACTGGCCGCCGGCGTTGTTGAGGAGCAGGTCGATGCGGCCGTGGCGGTCCAGCACCGCGCCGACCAGCGCATCCACCTGGTCCCCTTCGCGGATGTCGCAGGTGTGGGCGCTGCAAGTCCCCTCGGGGCACAGCGAAACAGTCTGCTCGAGCGGCTCGGGCCGGCGGCCGCACACCACCACCTGCGCGCCCAGGCTGGTCAGCTCCAGCGCCGAGGCGCGACCCAATCCCGAGCCCCCTCCGCTGACCAGCGCGACCTGTCCCGCGAGCAGGTCCGGGGCGAAGATCTTCGAGGCCAATGCGGCGCCGACCCTAGCCGCCGAGCGTGCGGGTCGCGGCCTCGCGGGTCTCGTCCCCGAGCCAGCCGTCGAGCAGCGGGTCGCTGCCGGTCGCGACGATCTCCGCGGTCGCGGCGATCGTCTCCGCCCGCAGCTGATGCTTGACGCGCCCGTAGGTCTCCGCCGGCAGCTCGGCCAGCTCGCCGGCCAGCTCCATGGCCCGGGGCACGGGGTCACCCTCGACCAACTCGTCGAGCGCCCCCAGCTCCGCGGCCTCCGCCGCTCCGACCAGCCGGGCTCGCAGCACCAGGTCGCGCGCCACCGCCGGGCCCAGCTCCGCCTTCACCACGGCTATCGCCACCGCCGGGTACGGGATCCCCGCCCCGAGCTCGGTGAGCCCGTAGCGACCCGGGCCGCGCGTGCCCACTCGGCGGTCGGCGCACAGGGCCAGGATCAGGCCGCCGGCGATGGCGTGGCCGGTGACCGCCGCGACGACCGGTCGCGGCAGCGCGTACCAGGCCGCGAACAGCCGGTTGATGCCCGTCACGAGGGCGGGCTGCTCCTCCGGCGTGAGCGTGGGCACCACCTTCAGGTCCATGCCCGCGGAGAAGAACCCCTCGCGGCCTGCGAGCACCACCGGCCCGGGCGGCCTGGCGGCCAGCTCCTCCAGGACCCGGTGGCCCTCCTCCAGCAGCGATAGGTCCATGGCGTTCGCGGGCGGGCGGTCGATGCGCACCACGGCCACGCCGTCGTGGTGCTCCAGGGTCACGTGCTCGTAGGAGCTCATAGGTTCGGTCCATGATTACCGACCGGCAGCGCGCCGCCCTCGCCGCCTGGCGGAGCTTCGACGGCTCGGGCCCGGCCACGCAGGCCTTTCTGCTGGCCCGCCTGGCGGTGGTGCCGCTGGGCGCACTGGACACCGACCTTCGTTCGCTGAGCGGCCGCGTGCTGTCGCTGGGCTGCGGGCACGGGCTTCTGGAGCGCTACCTCGCGCAGATCAATCAGTCGGTCGAGGTCGATGGCTACGAGCTGGACCAGGGCCGGGTCGAGCAGGCGCGACGCACGCAGGGCCGCAGTCCGCGCGTGCGCGTGCACGCGGCCGATGTGACCGAGCTGGACCCGGTCGAGCAGTTCGACGCGGCGCTGGCCGTGGACGTGATGCACCACCTGCCCGCGAGCCGCCACGGCGTGATCCTCGAGACCCTGCGCCGGCACACCAGCCCCGGTGGCCGCCTGCTGGTCAAGGACATCGCAACCGAGCCGCGCGCCAAATACCTGTGGAACCGCTTCCACGACCGCCTCGTGGCCGGGGATACCGAGCTGAGCTGCCGCTCGCCCGAGGACATGGCCGCGCTCGCCGAGCGGGCGGGCTACCGGGTCGACGACGTCCGGCGCATGGACCGCCACAGTCCGTATCCGCACTACCTCGTGGCGGCTACCGTGCAGGCGCCTTGACCCTCTCCACCAAGAGGCTCCTCTGGCTGATCATCGGAGCCGGGGTCGCGATCCGGGTGGCGCTCGCGTTCGCGACCTTCGGCGACGGGCCCGACATCAGGATGTTCGGCTATGTCGGCGACGCCCTGCTCGACGACCCGCTGCACGTCTACACCGCGCTGAACCACGCCCCGGACGCGCGCTGGTTCTACCCGCCGGGCTACTTCCCGTGGGTGGCCGTGGCCGAGGGCCTCAGCAGGGTCACCGGCCTGCCGATGCACGGGACGATCCAGCTGGCGCCCATCGCCGCCGACGCCGCCATCGCCTGGCTGGTGCAGGACTTCCTCGGCCGCCGCGGCAAGAGCGACCGCGTCCGCCTGGGCGCCGCGGCCGCCGTCGCCTTCGGCCCCTCGTTCGGGATCATCTCGGGTTATCAGGGCCAGCTCGACTCGGTCGCGATCCTGCCCGCCGTGATCGCGGTGATCGTGTGGGACCGCGACCACCCGCGCCGGGCGCTGATCGCGGGGCTGCTGATCGGAATCGGCGGCGCGCTCAAGATCTTCCCGCTGCTGGCGGTGCTCGCGCTGCTGCCCACGATTCGCAACTGGCGGGAGGCGGCGACGCTCATCGGCAGCGCCGCGGCCGTGGGGATCCTGGCCCTCGCGCCATGGATGATCAGCGAGCAGAGCGAGGTGCGCGAGGTGCTGGGCTACTCGGGCATCTCCGGCCTGGGCGGGCCGACCCTGGCCATGCAGCCCGGCTTCGCCGAGAACTTCCTGGGCCCGTACCCGCCCGACGTCGAGGCCAACTGGCTGCTGGTGCGGGTCATCGCCCACGGCCAGGTCATCAACCTGCTGGTGCTGATCGGGCTGGCGCTGTTCCTGCTGCGCTGCCGGCCCCGCCCGGTGGAGGCGTCGGTGCTTGTCTTCCTCTCGGTCTACGTCCTCACCACCGGCTTCTTCTTCCAGTACGTGATCTGGGGCCTGCCCTTCTTCCTGCTCGCGGGCTACGTGAAGAAGGTGGCGCTCCTGCAGGCGGCCTACCTGGTGCCCGCGGTGATCTTCTACATGCGCCCCTGGGACGGCAACGCGATCCTGATCCCCTACGCGCTGATCATGATCGCCATCTGGATCGCGCTGGCCGTGGCGCTGACGCGCTGGGGAGCGAAGCTGTGGCGGGAGCGGCCGGCCCGGCTCAGGACAGCAACGTGATGACCGCGGCGACCACGCCCCAGAGCACCACGCACGCGAGCAGCGGACGGTCCTGAACGGCGATCACCGCCGGCTCCTCGGTCTGCCGGGGGCGGTGGTGGATGATCAGCAGCAGCCGGAAGATGCCGTAGAGCACGAACGGCACGGTGAGCAGCATCGCGTCGGTCTCCGCGCCGAGGATGCAGTAGAGCGTGTAGCTCATCAGCACCGACGGGGTGACCACGGCGATCAGCTCGTCGAGCAGAGCGATCGAGTACTCCTCGAGCACACGCCGGTCCGGGCTCTGCTCACCGCCCAGCGCCACCGCCTCGCCGCGGCGCTTGGACAGCCCGAGGAACAGCGACAGCAGCGCCGTGCAGAGCAGGAGCCAGGGCGAGATGTAGACGCCCACCGCGAGCGCGCCCGCGGCCGCGCGCAGCACGAACCCCGAGGCGATGGCCATCACGTCCACGAAGATCAGGTGCTTGAGCAGCACCGAGTAGGCCACCTGCAGCGCGAGGAAGCCGCCGAGCGCGGCCAGCGTCTTCGGGTTAAGCGCGGCGGCGATTCCCAAGGCCACGACCGCGCTTACGAGGGCGGCGCCCAGCGCGAGGCGCGGCGCCAGGTCGCCGCGCGCGATCGGCCGGTTGACCGTGCGAGGCTGGCGTCGGTCGCCCTCGGCGTCCATGACGTCGTTGACCAGGTAGGCGGCTCCGCTGGCCAGGCAGAAGGCGAAGGTCACCAGCAGGGCGTCGGCCAGCGCGGAGCCCTCCGACAGCCGGCCCGAGAACACCACCCCTGCGAGGCAGAAGGCGTTCTTGGTCCACTCGCGCGGGCGCATGCCCTCGAGCACGAGCGCGATCGACGAGCGCCGATGAGTCACTCCGGCCTGCACCTCCGGGGAGGCTAAGCCTCCAGCCCGCTGGGATCCCGCCCGCCGCGCACGACGCCGAACCAGACCACGGGCGCGGCCAGCAGGATCAACAGGAGCGCTGCGGGGGCTGCCTCCGAATAGGAGGAGCTCCCGGTGGCGGTCCACACCTCCGTGGGGAGCGTCTCGAAGCCGATTGGGCGCAGGAGGAGCGTGGCCGGCAACTCCTTCATCGTCGAGATGAAGACCAGCGTGGCGCCGGCCAGCAGGCCCGGCGCCACGAGCGGCGCGGTCACCGAGGTCAGGGTGGACAACGGCCCACGGCCCAAGCCGCGCGAGGCCTCCTCCAGCGACGGGTCAACGCGCTGCAGCGCGGTACGCGCACCGCTCAGCGCCTGGGGCAGGAAGCGCACCACGTAGGCCACCATCAACACTGCCAGAGTCCCGTACAGGGCGGGCACGTAGCGGGCCGCGAAGAACACCAACGCCAGGCCGATCACCACACCCGGGAGCGAGTTGGCCGCAAACGCGACCCGGTCGAGCGCCCGCGTCGAGCGCCGCGGAAAGCGAACGGCCAGCACGGCGACGGGTAGCGCCGCCAGCGTGGCCACGAGAGCCGCCGCAGCGGATACTCCGACACTGTTGAGGCCGGGCGTGAGCACGTCGGCGACGAAGGCCGGGGCGCCGCCGCTCGGGCGGGCTGTCCACCACACGAGCACGGCCACGGGAAGGACGAGCGCGGCGGCCGCCAACGCCCCGCAGAGCGCGAGCGCCGGGAGTCGCAACCGGCCGAGGAGAGCGGGAGCGGCAGGGCGCGCGTCGCCCGGGGCGGTCGAGGCCCGGGCGCGGCCCGCGGCCTTCGCCTCGAAGACCAGTATCACCGCGGTGAGCGCCACGAGCAGCAGCCCGAGCACCGCCGCCGGCGTGCGGTCGAACGCCGCGCGGTAGCCCGAGTAGATCGCCCGCGTGAGGACGTCGTAGCGCATGAGCGACACCACGCCGAAGTCCGAGATCGTGTAGAGCGCGACCAGCAGTCCGCTGGCCGCGATCGAGGGACGCAGCGCCGGCAGCGTCACGCGGCGAAAGACCTGCCGGCGGCCCTGACCCAGTGAGCGCGCGGCCTCCTCCAGGCTGCGGTCGGAGCGACGCAACGCTGCCGCGCACAGCAACAGCACGTAGGGATAGGTGGCGAGCGTCAGCGCGGCGAACGCACCTCCGAAGCCCCCGATCGAGAGGCCGCCTCCCACGCCGAGCAGCTCCTGCAGGAACCCGCCCTGCCCAAAGCTCGCCAGCAGCGCCAGCGCCAGCACGTAGGACGGCATGACCAGCGGCAGGGCCAGCACCACCGTCCACGTGCGCCGAAGCGGCAGGTCCGTGCGGGTCACGAGCCACGCCGTCCCCACGCCGATCACGGTGGATGCGGTGGTGACGGCGGCAGTGAGCGCGAGCGTCCGCAGGACCAGCCCGAGGGTGCGCGGACGTCCGAGCACCTCGAGCGGATCCGCCGCACCGAGGACCCGGACCACGAGGTAGACCAGCGGCAGCGCCAGGACTGCGGTGACGGCTACGGCTAGCAGCCAGAGGGCGGCCGGCGGCCGCCGGTTCACGTCTGGAAGCCGACCTCGTCGAGCATCTGAAGGGTGCTCCGCAGCTCGCCGCCGAGCTCACCGAGGGCGAAGCCCGGGCCGATCACCTCATCGAGCGGGCGGAGGCCCTTCACTGGGCGCACACCGGCGGTGAGCGGATACTCGAAGGTCTGTTCGGCGAAGTAGGTCTGCGCCTCCTTGCCGTGGAGGAAGCGCACGAAGCGTTCGGCCTCCGGCCTGTTCTCGGCGGACTTCAGAATGCCGGTGCCCGCAGTGTTCACCAGCGCGCCCGGATCGCCGCGGCGCAGGTAGAAGTTCTCCACCGGCAGCTTGGGGCGCTCGCGGCGCAGCTCGTAGAGGTAGTAGTGGTTGACGAAGCCCACGTCGACCTCGCCGCGCGCGATCGCCTCCACGGTCTGAATGTTGTTGTCGTAGAGCTTCGGCTTGTTGCGCTTCATCGCCTCCAGCCATTGACGGGTCCGGGCGTCTCCCACCTCGAGGCGCATGGCCGAGATGAACGCCTGAAACGAGGCGTTGGGCGGGGCGAAGCCGACCTTGCCCTTCCAGCGCGGGTCGGTGTAGCCGAACACCGTGTCGGGGAGCTGGGACTCCTTCACGCGCTCGGTGCTGTAAGCCACCACGCGGGCCCGGGCCGAGGTGCCCGACCAGCGCCCGCGAGGGTCGCGGAAGCGCTCGGGGATGTTGTCCACCACGTTCTTCGGCAGCGCAGAGAGCTGCTCCTCTACGGCGCCCAGCGCGCCCGCGTCCTGGGCGAAGAAGACGTCCGCGGGGGAGTTGGGGCCCTCCTCGGCGATGGTCGCGGCCAGCTCTGCGGAGTCGCCGTAGCGGACCTTCACGTTGAGGCCGGATTCGCGCTTGAACCGCGCGATCAGCTTGCCGATCAGCTTCTCGTTGCGTCCCGAGTAGATCGTGAGCTGAGGCTCGCCCTCCTTGGCGCCGGAGCCCTCGTCCTCGCCGCAGGCGGCGAGAGGCACGGCACAGGCAAGGGCGAGCAACAGGGCTGTCGGGCGACGCACCGCTGGAACCTCAGGCGACTACGGGGACGGGGCCTTCATGGACACGCACGTGCACGCGCGCGCCCAACTCAACGGGCTCGCTGGAGGGACGCTGGGAGATCAGCGTGGAGCCGTCGGCGAGCCTCACGCGGTACAGCACGTCGTGCCCGAGGAAGGTGCGATCGATCACCTCGTTGGCCGCCTCCTCGCTGGGCTCGAGGCCCACGAGCTCAGGTCGGACGACCACCTCGCGGGCCCCGGACGAGACCGGCAGCGAGAGCGCCTCGGCCTGGTCGCCCGTCACCACGTTCACCGCGCCCACGAACTCGGCCACCCAGCGGTCGGCCGGCTGGTAGTAGAGCTCCTCGGGGCGCCCCACCTGGGCCACCTCGCCGTCGCGCATCACCGCGATGCGATCGGCGAGGGTGAAGGCCTCCTCGCGGTCGTGGGTCACGATCAGCGCGGTCACCTCGGCGGCGCGCAGGATCTCGGCCACCTCCTCGCGCATGTCCGCGCGCATGAGCGGGTCGATCGCGTTCCAGGGCTCGTCGAGCAGCACCACCTCGGGGCTCGGCGCGAGCGCGCGCGCCACCGCGACGCGCTGGCGCTGCCCGCCGGAGAGCTGGTCGGGGTAGCGGCCGCCGAGACCGGCGAGGCCCACCAGCTCGAGGAGCTCCTCGACGCGCCCAGCGCGTAGCCGGCGAGGCAGGCCGAACCCCACGTTGGCAGCGACGTCGAGGTGCGGGAACAGCGCGTAGTCCTGGAACACGGTGCCGAGATTGCGGTCCTCGGGAGCGACGAACGTCCCGTCACCGGACAGCCGGCGCCCGCCCACCTCGATCGTGCCCTCCTCGGGGCGCTCGAAGCCCGCCAGGCTGCGCAGCAGCGTGGTCTTGCCGCAGCCGCTCGGGCCGAGCAGGACCACCCACTCCCCCCGGGCCGCCTCCAGGCTCACGCCGCGCAGTGCAGCGACGGGCCCGAAGGACTTGGAGACGTCCTCGATGCGGATCATCGGCAGCCGCATGTTAGGGCAGCCTAACGGGACACCGCTCGAGAGATCGAGCCTGCGGAGGAGACGAAGAGCAGCTCGCCCCGGGCGTCGGTTCCGATGTGCGAGAGCTGCGGCACGTTCGCGCGCTCGCGCCTGACGTCCTCGACCCCCCCAGCAGGCTTGGCCTTGAGCGTCCAGACCTCGCCGGAGCAGAAGTCACCGAACACGTAACGGCCGGCGAGCCGCGGCACCCGGCTGCCCCGGTAGACCACCCCGCCGGTGACCGAGCAGCGGCCCCGCCGGTGGCGATAGGCGAACGCCGGCCAGACCAGGTTCCCCTTGCGATCGAGGTGGGACCCGCCCTTGCCGACCCGCGTGGTGCCCTCGAACGGCGACCAGCCCAGGTTCTTGGGCGGCTCGTCGGGCTCGAGCTGGATGCGGTTGACCTCCTCGGCCGCGTCCTGGCCGACGTCGCCGATCCACATCTCGTTGAGAGCGACGTCGACGCTGAAGCGCCACGGGTTCCGCAGCCCCATGACCAGCGGCGTCCAACGCGGCCTTCCCGGGGCGTCGATGTCCGCGGTGAGGATCTTTCCGAGGCGCTCGCGTCGATCCTGCGCGTTGCGGTGCGGGTCGAAGGCTCCGCCGCCATCGCCCAGGCCGAGGTACAAGCGCCCGTCGGGTCCGAAGAGCACCGTTCCCCCGTTGTGGTTCTCCTCGGGCTGCTTCTCCGCCAGCAAGAGGCGGCGGCGCGGCTTGCCCCCGGCCCGCGGGAGCCGGAACTCCACCACGCGCGTGTCGCCCCGGCGGTTCGTCCAGTGCAGTACCAATCGTCGGTTGCGCGCGAAGTCGGGGTGGAAGGCGGCCGCCAGAAGGCCCTGCTCGGCGCCGACCTTCGTCTCCTTCCTCACGTCGAGCACCGTCGAGCGCCGGCCGCCGACCACGCGGACCACCCGCCCCGGCTGCTCGAGCACCCACAGCGCCCGGTCGTCCCCGGGCGCAGCGCCGACCCAGGTGGGCCGCACGAATCCGCGGGCCACGGTGTCCAGCCGCACGATCTCGGACTTGCCGCCCGCCGCCGGCAGCCGCGGCGGCTTGACACCGGCCAGCGGGTCGCGCGGTGGGTCGTCCTGACCGCAGGCGGACAGACCCAGGCAGGCAGCGACGGCAGGGGCCAGGAGCAGTCGGCGAGTCCTCACGGACGGGGCAGCCTATTAGGGTTGCCTAACTAGCGACGGCAGCTCGCGGCAAGGCGCCACCTGCCGACCCGCGCCAGGGGGCCGAAGCCCGGCGGAGCTTCCGGCTGCTCCGTGCTCGTGGGCGAAAGCCTCGAGGCGAAGACCACACCGGGCGCCCGGGGCGCGAAGTCGACGGTCTCCTTCGACACCTCGAGCCGGTAGGCCAGCAGGGTGCCGCGGAAGCGCCCGACGTAGGGGCGACCGCACCGGAGCAACCTGTCCCGACCACCGGCGCGGTCGATCCCCGCGCGCAGGTCGCGGTCGAGGCCCGCGCGCCAGCGTTGCGAGTCCCGTGTGGCCCGCGGGCTGTCCATGCTCGCGACCAGGCCGAGCGCGAAGAGCGCCACCGCGCCTCCGGCCGCGACCCGCCGCCAAGCCTCGGGCGCGCGCAGCCGGGTCACCGCCAGCGCCACGCCCGCCCCTCCCGCCAGGGCGATCAGCGCCGCGCCCGGTAGCGCGTAACGCCGCTCGCCGGAAAAGCCGAGCTCGGCCATGAGGGCCACCTCGCCCAGCCATGTAGCGCCGATGCCGGCCAGCAGAAGGCCTTCGCGGCACCTGCGATCGCCCCTCCACGCCAGAAGCGCGAGCAGACCGGGGACGACCACGATCGGGATCAGCCCGAGCGCGCTTTCGAGGGAGGTCAGGGCGGGCCGGGAGGCCAGCGCGGGCTGCCCCGGCTCGAGGTCGCGCGCTCGCGCGGCGGAGCGGAAGAGCTGGCCCGAGCCGAGCAGCTCGGGAAGCAGCCACAGCGCGGGCACGGCCACGGCGACCGCGGCCACCGAAGGGCGGAGGGCCGGCCGGGCGCGCCACGCGAATGCGGCCGCCACCGCCGCGATGGGCCACACCTCCACCCGCAGCAGGGCGCAAGCGGCCACGAGCAGTACCGCCGCGCGCGGCCGTCCCTCGCGGGAGCAAAGCCAGGCGCCGAGCGCCAGCGCCACCAGCAGCGGCTCCGAGTTGCCCCCCGCGGCCTTGGCCACGAAGCCCCCCGTGGCCAGCACCCCGGCCGCCGCGCCCACGCCGCCGAGCCAGGTGTCGGACACCCGCCGGCCCGCGACGAACGCCAGCGCCAGCGCCACCGGCGCGGCGGCGCGAGCGAGCACCACCCAAGCCGGCGCGGCCAGGTCCCCCAGCGGCGACAGCGCGAACGTGACCGCCACGGGCAGCGGCTTGAACGCCGGTCCCTCGACCGTGTTGAGGTCGAGCGCCCAGAGCTCCCTCCCCCAGCTGAGCCAGGCGAGCGGGTCGTAGTCCGCCGCCGCGGGCGCGATCAGGCACGTGGCCAGCGCGAGCGCAAGCGCGACCGCGATGATCGGGACGGCCGGCCTCACGGGCGCAGACCTACCAGACGGCTACCGTGCGACGGCCAGGTGGAGGAGCTGATCGAGAACGCCGCGCGCGGGAACGTGGCCGAGGTCAAGGCGGTGCTGGCCTCGGTGGCGCTGGCGCTAGGCGTCTAGCGCCCCGGCGGGACCACCAGGACCGGCACCGGGGCGTGCGTGGCCACGCCCCGGGACACGCTGCCCAGAAGCGCCGAGCGAACGGCTCCGTACCCGCGCGAGCCGGTGACCAACACAGCCGGCTGGTGCTCCTGGGCGGCGGACACCAGCGACGCCCACACGTTGCGGGTCCCGCGGTGGGAGATGGCCCGCACGCCGGTGAAGCCCTGGCGCTCGGCCTCCAGGGCGCCCTGTTCGGCCAGGGCCAGGGCCCGTCGCTCGGACTCGGCCTCCAGCTTGTGGGTCGCCGTCAGCACCACGTCGTCGGGCGCGCCGATGCGCGCCGCGGGCGCCACCGAGGCGATCGCCCGCCACGCCGTGATCACGTCCGCCTCGCGGGGGCCCAGCTGCCGCGCCGCCTCGGCGATCGCGCGCTCGGCGGCGTCCGAGCCGTCGTAGCAGAGCAGCAGTCGCTCGCTGGCCTCCGTTGCCCGGGTGGTGGTGAGCAGCACCGGGCGCTCGCTGTGGTGCAGCAGGCCGTGCGCGACGCTGCCCAGCAGGGCGGTCTCGATCCCGGTCAGCCCGCGCTCCCCGACCACCACCATCGCCATGTCGCGATCATCGGCGAGCTCCAGCAGCCCGGGCCAGATGCGGTGGTCGCTGCGGAGGCTCACCGCCTCGGCGTCGAGGCCCAGCGAGCGCGCGAGCTCGGCGCCCTCCTCGGCGGTCTGATGGGTGCCCTCGCGGTCGGCGGCGTCGACCTCGTCCGCCGCCTCGCGCATGGTGCCGCCCAGGCCGGCGACGTCGGTATGGAGCATCATCCCGGCGAGCGACTGCCAGGCGGTCGCCACCAGGGCCCTACGCCCCGGCATCAGCGCCGCGGCCTGGGCGGTCGCCCGGCGCGAGTCCTCGGAGGCGTCGAAGCAGATGAGGACGGGGCGCTCGTCGGTCATGGCGCCCTCAAATATCCCAGCGCGAAGATTGCCGTGTCGCCGTCGTCGTAGACGCGACGGTGTCGGGTGTTCATCCATGCCCGGCGGCGGGGGTCGCCCCGCAGCCAGTGCGCCGCGACCACCACGTAGCGAACGCCGCGGGCGCGCATCGCGGCGTCGCCCCGGCTGGACGGGTAGCCGTACATCGCGTTCGTGAGCTCCTCGTAGGTGGGCGGGAACAGCCCGGAGTAGCCACTGACGCTGGTCGTCGTCGTGTCCACCGTCTGCACCATGCGCGCCGCGGTCTCCTGGTATTCGGAGACCAGGCCGCCGCCCGGGAAGGGAACGAAGGCGGTGACGCGTCCGGACGGGCCCGCGTGGGCGTCCAGCCACTCGGCCCAGCGGGCCTTCGGCGCGACGTCGAACAGCCGCGCCGGGGCGATGCTGGTCTCGGCCACGGCCAGCGCCACCAGTGCGGTGGCCACCAGCGGCCCGGCCCGGCCGCGCCACTTCCACAGGGCAGCGAGGCCGTAGGCCGCGAGCCCGAGGAGGAACAGCTCTCCCAGCACCGCGAAGCGGGCCGGGTTGCGCAGCTCGCCGAAGCCGGGGACCAGAGCGCGCACGACGTCGTAGGGCTGGAAGCCCCCCAGATCGAGCTTGAGCCCCGCGCTCAGCAGCCAGGCCAGGACCACCCCGGTGGCCAGGAACCAGGGCCGCCGTCGCTCGTCGACGTCCTCCGACCCCCGGGCCCGCCGAGCTGCCAGCACCAGGCCGGCGAGGGCCAGCCCGAGCAGGAACGTGCCGGGATAGAGGCCGTGACCCTCGTCCACGTCGCGCACCCAGGGCGCCACGCCGCTCCCGAGGGCGTGCCGGTCGAGCCGCCAGTAGTCGCCGAACCCGGCGCTCAGCTCGCGGATCTCCTCGTCCGAGCGCTCGTATCCGCCCGTGTACTGGGCCTGCCCCAGCACCACGGGCAGCGCCAGCACCGCGAAGACCCCGAGGCCGACGGCGAGGTCGGGCAGCCGGCGGCGGGTGAACCAGCTTCGCCGGGCGAGCACGAGGCTCGCCGCGCCGATGCCGGCCACGGCGAACAGGCCGTAGTAGCCACAGGTGAGGAAGGCCACGGCCAGCCATAGGCCCACCAGAGCCGCCTGCCGGCTCCCGCCCTCGGGCGCCCACCGGAGGATGGCCTCGATCAACAGCAGCAGCGGGAAGACCACGGTGAGCTGCAGCACGCCCATCTGATGGGCCACGAACGGCAGGCCGACCGCTAGGGCGCCGATCAGCGCAGCCGGCCCGCCGCCGGCGCCCAGAGCGCGCGCCAGCCGCGCGCCGGCGAGGCCGTTGAGCGCCAGGATGGCCAGCGCGACGAGGTTGTAGGCCAGTACGGGGTTGCCGCTGAGCCAGCCCAGCGGGGCGAAGGCCAGGCCGGTGAGCGGCTGCGGCTCCGACAGGGCGAACGCTCCATGCACGGGATGGAAGATCGGAGCGTCCCAGTAGCCGGCGTAGAGCTCGCCGATCGCGTGCTGATTCCACTCCAGCGTCCAGAGGTTGAGGAGCGGGACCGTTCGCACCAGCTCCCCGCCGAAGGTCAGCGAGCCGCCGAGGTGAGCCGTCAGCGGCCACGTGACCAGGACGGCGAGCACGACGTACAGCGCCAGCAGCACCCACCAGCGCCGGAGCGCCCCCGAAATGCCCACAGACCTAGCGCTCGGCAGGTTGGAGACCGGCCTCCGCCACTCCGGCCCGGAGCCCATCGAGGCCGAACGCCTCGACCGGCCCGAGCGCGCCGGCGCCGTCGACGCCCTCTGCAGCAGCCGTCGCCGCGCCCCAAGCCAGGATGTCGGCGGTGAACGTGTAGGCGTTGACCCCGTCCAGACGGACGGTGGTCAGCAGGGAGCCGGAGTCGTCGAACGCCTCGGCGACGACCGTCACGCTGCTGTGCGCCCGCGCCTCCTCGTCCGGGCCGCCCGTCGACCCCTTGGCCAAACGGCCGAGGGCGGCGCGGGCCCCGGCGCGCAGCGGCGGCAGCTTCAGTGCCGTGCTCGTCACCCCGGTGATGAGCGGCATCGCGGGCGTGAGCGACCCCGCCATCCCGAGGATCACTTGGACGTCGCGCAGGGTCGGGTGCACCGCCGGCAGGCCGAAGTGCTCGGAGCCGCCGACGCTAACGCCGCGGCGCTCCTTGCCGGGCTCCAACTCGAATGTTCGGACGTGAGCGCCGGTGCGCTCGCTGCGAAGCCGGCCGCCGTGGTACGCGAAGGACGGCTCGATGGCCGCCTGCAGGCCGCTGGCCTGGGTGCCCCCGCTGGTGCCACCGCCGCGAGGGAAGTAGCCGACCTCGACGCGGACCGCCTCGGGGCCTGCTTCGCGCAGCGCCAGCGCACCGGCCAGGTTGCCGGGCACCCAGTCGAAGCCGAAGGCAGTGAGCAGCGCGGCGCCGGCCTGCTCGGCCGCGGGCCCGTGGTGCTCGAACACCCGACGGATGAACGCGGGCTCGCCGGTGGAGTCGAGATACGTCGCCCCCGCGGCGATCGCCGCCTCGACCGCCGGGTCGCCCCAGCGGGTGAACGGCCCCACCGTCGAGATCAGGACGTCGCCGGGCTCGACCAGGGCCTCCACCGTCTCGGGGCGAGAGACGTCCGCGACCTGCGTCTCCAGGTTGCCGAGCTCGGTGGCCAGCGGCTCCAGGCGCTCGGCCGAGCGCGCGGCGAGCACCGGCTGCGCGCCCCGTGCCGCGAGCGCGCGGGCCACGAGGTCACCGGTGTAGCCGGTGGCTCCGAAGAGGACGATGCGGCCCGGCCATGCGCTAGCCGAGAATCCGCCGGATCCAGGCGACCGTGTCCGCGAGCACCTCGTCGCGGTTGGTCTCGTTGAAGATCTCGTGGCGGGCGTCGGGGTAGTGGTGCACCGTCACCTCGGCGTTCAGCAGGAGCTCGATCAGCTTGCGGCTGCCCTCGAGCGGCACGAGCTGGTCGGCCTCGCCGTGCTGCCAGAGCACCGGCCCACGCACGCGCTGGGACTCCAGGGCCGACGTGAGCAGCGCCCCCGCCATCGCCGCGAGCGTCTCGCGCCGGAAGCCACCGTGGTAGATCAGCGGGTCCTCCGCGTACGCGCGCTGCACCGACTCGTCGCGCGAGAGCACCGCGGGGTCGATCGGGATCTCCGGAAGGGGATCCATCGCGAGCATCGCGCCCGTGCCCGGGTCGCCCACCAGGGGCGCGGACACCGCGAGGCCCGCCAGGCCCTCGCCGTAGCGCTGGACGTACCGCGTGGCGACCAGCCCGCCCATGGAGTGCCCCAGCAGAACGACCGGGAGCCCGGCATGCTCGGCACGCGCCGATTCGACGAGGAGGTGCAGGTCGTCGGCGACCGGGTCGAAGTCGTGGATCAGCGCCGGCTCGCCGTCCGAGCGACCGTGGCCCACGTGGTCGAGCCCGTACACCGCCGCGCCGCCTTCCCCCAGCGCTGCGGCGACATGGTCGTAGCGCCCGATGTGCTCGCCGTAGCCGTGAGCGATCACCACGATGTGCGTGGGGTCCTCGCGCGCCCAACTGCAGGTGTAGAGGTTCCCGGCGTGGCCGGCCAGGCTGCCGTCAGCGCTCACGGGCGCCCAGCTTCTGCTGCATCGCCTCCGCGAGGGCGTGCGCCCCCGTCAGCGGGCGGATCATGACCATGAGCTCGGCGATCGAGCCGCTCTCGTCCATGTGGATGAAGTCGCAGCCCTCGACGTCGCGGTCGCCGACGCGGGCCTCGAAGACCAAAGCGTGGTCGCTCGCTCCCTCGGCGCCGATCTCGCGCGTGTAGCGGAAGTCCTCGAACACCTGCGAGACGGCTCGCAGGATCATCCCGACGGCTTCGCGGCCCTCGTAGGGCTGGAACACGATCGGGCTGCGGAAGACCACGTCGTCGGCCAGCAGCGCGATGGCCGCCTCCCAGTCACGGCCTTCCACGGCGGCACGGAACGGGTGCATCAGGTCTCCAGTCTCTCAAGAGTCAGCGCCATCACCTTCTCGCGGCTGAGGCCCTCGTGGCCGGCCGCGATGAAGTGGTTTCCGATCCAGATCGAGAAGGCGATCATGCAGCGCACCTCGATCTCCTCGTCGCTCGGGCAGAAGTCGGCGAACAGGGAGCGCATGTAGGACATGCGGCGATCGTCGACGCGGCGCAGGCGCTCTGCCACGGCCCCGTCGCGTCGCGCCCAGTCGCGGATCGCCAGGTCGGCCGCCAGCAGCTCGCGCGCATCGGCCGAGCCGGCCAGGCCGAACAGCCGCCGCAGCCGGGTGCGGGCGTCGCCTCCCCCGCTCTCGACCTCGTCGATCACCTCGTCGATCATCTCCTCCTCCCAGGCGTCGAGCATCGCTTCCAGCAGCGCCCGCCGGTCGGCGAAGAAGCCGTAGAAGCCGCCTTTGGTCACGCCGAGCGCCTGGGCCAGCACCTCCACCCGCACCGCCTCGGGGCCACCCTGCGCCAGGGCCTTGAGGCCCTGGTCGATCCAGGCCCGGCGGGGGGTGCGAACGAGCGCCATATACGGTACCGTATAGACCGAGGCCGACAGAATGCGACTTCCCGACAGCGCCCACAACTCCAAGCCGTGGCGCATCCACGGGCTGACCCCCGACTTCGAGCTCGAGGACGTATGGGCCCTGCACACGCCGGGCGGCCCCGACGACTTCCCGAAGCTCGTGCAGGGGATGGCGGCGATGGACCCGGAGAAGTCCCCCTCCCGCGCCGCCCGCTCGCTGTTCGCGCTGCGCTGGAAGCTCGGCGAGCTGTTCGGCTGGGACGACCCCGGCGACGGAATCGGCTCACGCGTGCCCACTCTGCGCGACCGCCTGCCGGCCGACCTGCGCGACGACTCGCGCATTCCCGAGTTCGGGGCCCTGCCGTTCTCCCCGCTCTACATGACCGACGACGAGTTCGCCGCCGAGATCGCCAACCGCACCATGCACGGCGTGCTGCACCTGAGCTGGGTCGAGGCCGAGGGCGGCGGGTACCGCGGGCAGATGGCGGTTTTGGTCAAGCGCAACGGCCTCTTCGGATGGGCCTACATGGCGGCGATCGCGCCGTTCCGCCACCTCCTGGTCTATCCCCAGATGCTGCGCGAGATCGGCCGCCGGTGGCGAGCGGCGTGACGGTTCGCGAGATCGGGGTTCCGGCGCGCCTGAAGGCGCGCAGCCGCGGTGGCTCGTAGCGGCCAGCTGTCTCGGCCGGCCTAGGCGCGGCGCCTGCCGTTTGGGCCGATCACCCACCAGAGGCCGCCGTTGAGGTTCACGTTGTGGCAGCGAACCTCCCCCGGGCCCTCGTTGGCGTAGTAGTACAGCGGCCGCCCGGCGTAGCTCACCTGCAGGCTGCCGTCACGCCGCTTCACGGTGCCCAGCAACGACTGCTTCGCGCCGCCTCGGGCCCGCGGCTCGCCGCGGGTGAGCACCGGCGGCCACGCGGCGGCGCACTCTCCGTAGCAGTTCGTCTTGTTCCTCGAGTCGCGCTCGAAGATGTAGATCGCCTGATTGCGCGGCCCATAGATCATGGGCCCGAACTCCGAGCCGTCCACGTGGACGATGGTGCCCGGGCGGGGCGCGGGCGCCTTCCTTGCCTTCTTCGCCTCCGTCGTCGCCGCGGGGGATGGCGCCGGCTTCTCCTCGGCGCCGCAACCCACCAGCGCCGCGACGGCGAGAGCTGCCGGTACCGCGACGCGCAGCATGTGGCTGACCCTAACCGGCGAGCAGCCCCAGCTCGCCGGCCCGGCTCGCCGCGGCGGCCCGCGAGGGGCAGTCCAGCTTGCGCAGGATGTTGCGCACGTGCATGTCGACGGTCCGCGGGCTCAGGAACAGCTCCTGCGCGATCTCCTTGTTCGTCTGCCCCGAGGCGACGTGGCGCATCACCTCGAGCTCGCGGCGGGTGAGCCCGTGCTCGCCGGCGTCCGCGCGCCGGCCCAGCCGCCCGACGACGGACTCGCCCAGGGCCGACACCTCGTCCGCTGCCTCGGCGGCCAGCGGACGCGCGCCGAGCTTGCGCGCCAGGCGGTAGGCGTCGCCCAGTCGCTCCAGGCCCAGCTCGCGGTCCCCGGCCGCAGCGGCGGCCACCCCGGCGCGCAGCGAGATCTCAGCGCGCTCGAGCGGCGTGTCGAGCGTGCGGTGGGCCTCGACGGCGTGGCCCATCTGCTCCGCTGCCGTGGTGGCGTCGCCCTCGGCCAGCGCCGCCTCGCCGATCGAGTGCGCCAGCGCCGCCAGCGCCTCGCGGCCGCCCGTGTCCGCTGCGATCGTGGCCAGCACCTCGGAGCAGCCCTGCGCGGCGCGCAGGTCTCCCTGCCGTGCGAGGAACGCAGCCCCCTGACGCAGGCCGCGCACGGCGTAGTGATGGTCCTCGCTGCGCTCCCAGCGGTCGAGCAGCCAGCGGTAGTGCTCGGCCGCCTGCTCGGCCTCGCCCTGTGCGGCGGCCACCCAGGCGAGCCCCGAGGCGGTGTCCACCGACATGTTGAAGTGATCGACCTTGGTCGCCGCGGCGTGCGCGGGGATCAACAGCCTGCGGGCCGAGGCGAACTTGCCCTGGTAGCCGAGGATGACGCCCATCAGCCCCTCGGCCACCCAGACCGCGGTGTCGCTCTCGATCAGCTCGCGGCTCAGCGACAGCGCCTCGTCCCACTCGCCGCTCTCGCGCAGCACGTAGACGAGGCAGGTGACGCAGGCCACCTCGGTCCCTGAGTCGCCCGCCTCACACAGCTCCAGCGCGCTGTCGAGGGCCTCGCGTGCGCGGCGGTAGTCGGCCGAGTCGTAGAGCGCGAGGCTGAGTCTCTGGTAGAGCTCGGCGGCCACCGAGGTCAGGTCGTGCTCGAGTGCGAGGGCGAGACCCTCCCGCACCGTCTGCAGCCCGTCGGGGTCGCCCCCCTTCTCTCGCACCACCCCGTCCAGGCCCAGGGCGCGGGCGCGCAGGTCGACCCGCTCGGCGCGCTCGGCCTCCCTCAGCGCCGCTTGCGTCAGCTCCGTTGCAGCGGAGTAGTCGGCGCTCGCGCGGAGGTAGTTCGCGAGGGCCATCAGCTCGACGGCCGCCTCGGCGGGGCGGCCCTGCGACGCGAAGGCGTCGGCGGCCGCCCGGCGAGCCGTGGCCGCGGCGTCGCGGTCGCCGCGCAGGTCGTGCACGCCGCCCAGACGCCGCTGCGCCTCCGCCAGCTGGAGGCCGGCGCCATTCGCGGCCTCGATGGCGCACACCTCGCGCAGCGCGCGTGCTGCCTCGGCCAGCTGCCCCGAGTACTCGGCGCTGCGCGCGTACAGGTCGAGCGCGGCCAGCCGGCCCTCGAGCTCCTCGCCCTCCGGCCACAGCTCGAGCGCCTGCTGGGCGGCGCGGGCGGCGTCGCGGTAGGCGCGCACCGCGCAGGACTCCCGGGCCGCTTCGAGCAGCGCCTCGCGCGCGCGTCCTTCTTCCCGCGCGCCCAGCCACTGGGCCGCGCGCTCTCCACTCCCCGCCCCCGTGCACTCCAGCTCCTCGGCGAGCCGGCGGTGCAGCGAGCGCCGCTGCAGCCACGGGATGTCGGCGTAGAGGGCTTCCCGGGTCAGGGCGTGCCGGAAGGTGCCGGTGCCGTCGTCGCGCTCGACCACGAGGCCGCTGCCGACGAGCTCGGCGAGACCGTCCGCGCCGCCCACCTGCGCGACCACGTCGAGAGGAAAGCGGTCTCCCGCCACCGCCGCGGCATCGGCCGCGGCCTTGGCCTCCGCCGACAGGCCGGAGGTGCTGACCATCACGGCGTCGCGGATCGTGTCCGGGAGCGGGGCGGCGTCGCCGGTGACCTGCAGCGCGCGCGCCAGCTCCTCCACGAAGAACGGTAGGCCCTGGGTGCGGTCGTGGATCGTCGCGACGAGCTCGGGCTCGGGCTCCTCTCCCACGACGCTCGCCACCAGCTTCGCCGTGCCCTGCCGGTCGAGCGGCGCCAGCACGATCTCGTCCAGGCGCCCCGCCCTGCGGAGCTCGTGCCTGACGCGGCGCAGGAGGTGGTCGCGCGGCAGTCCGTCGGACCGGTAGGAGCCCACGACGAGCAGCGGCAGGTCGGCGATCGCGCCGGCCAGCTCCGGGATCAGCTCCAGGGTCGCCTCGTCCGACCAGTGCAGGTCGTCCAGGAGGACGAGCCGTGGCCCGTCGCCGGCGGTCGCGGCGAGCATGCGCCGCAGCGCCTCCAGCAGCGCCACCCGGTCGGTGTCCTCACCCGCCTTGCCGAGCTCCGGCAGGACCGGGGCGAGGTGCGGAGCCAGCGGGCCCGCGGCATCGAGTGTGTCGGGATGGGAGCGCAGGTGGCTCCGCAGCAGCTCAGTGATCGGCCCGTACGGCGCGGTGGCGCTCTGCGCGGCGCGCCCTACGAGCGCCGGCCGGCCGGACGCCCTCGCCACCTCGTGCACCAGGCGGGTCTTCCCCACGCCGGCCTCGCCGGCGAGCAACACGAAGGTCCCCGGGAGGCCGAGGGACTCCGAGAGCCGCTCGAGCTCGGCCTGCCGTCCCACCATGGCGGTCGGGGCCATGGAGCTAGCTTCCGCCGGCGGGCCGGGCCCGCCGGCGGAAGCACCCCTCAGACAGCGGAGGCCACCGGGTCGGGGCGCACCACGACCGTGTCGGCCACCTTGGTGATCTCGTCGGCGGGCATGCCGACTCGCGAGGCGTGGGCGCGAATGGTCTCGGGGCTGTCGCCCTCGTAGACGCAGACCGTGCCCAGCCGGCCGTCGTCCTCCTCGACCACGTAGCTGCGGATCCAGCGGACGCCGGAGCCCTCCTTGTCGCCCTCGGCCTGCGAGACGGCGGCGGCGGCCTCGAGCTCCTGGGCGGTGGCCCAGGCGTTGCGTCGCCTGATCGTGTAGAGGTCCATCGTGTTCTCCTTCGGTCGCTTGCCTTACAGCGCGACCGTACGGTTGAAGCGGAACCCGGCACTACCGTGGGAATACCGTATTTTCGCCCGCTCGCTGCCGTATCGACGAGGGCTCAGCCGCGGATGACCAGCACGGGCCGGTCGGCGTGCTCGATCAGCCTGCGGGCCACGCTTCCCATCAGCCGCGAGCGCAGGCCGGAGACACCGTGCGAGCCGATGGCGATCGCGGCGGCGTTCCGCTCGCGCGCGATGTCGAGGAGGGTGTCGGCCACGTCGAGCTCGTCGGGCACCGGGTGGGCCTCGGCTTGGAGGCCCAGCGAGCGGGCCAGCTCGGCGCCCTCGTCGGCCAGGTGGGAGGCGTGCTTCTTCTGGGCGTCGTCGACTGCCTCGACCGTCGCCGGGTCGGGCGGGATGGTGCCGAAGCCGAGCGACTCGGGCTGCCCGACGGGAGCAGCCGCCAGGCCCGGCTCCCACACCGTCGCGATCACGGCGGGGCGGCCGGCAAACAGCTCGGCGGCGTTACGCAGCCCCGCTTTCGACAGCTCGGAGCCGTCGTAGGCGATCAGGACGGGCGCGTCACCGGCGGTCACGGCCGCGAGCCTACCCCCTGGCGGCACAGCGGACCGGCGTCAGCAACGGCGCTCGGCTCGCTGCGTCGAGCCGCCGGGCCGGATGCGGACGCTGACGGCACGCGCTCCGCGGCACGACCTGAGCCGCAGCGTCCGCGCGCTCTGCGGCGATGCCACCCGGGCGCCCCGGACGTCGACCGTGTAGCCGCCGGGGTAGTTGGCCGCCGGCAGCTTGACCTTGGTGACCGCGCCGGGCGCCCAGCGCCGCCGCGTCCCGAGGCGGTGGGTCGAGTAGAGCAACCGGAACTGGCGGCCGTTGGGCCGGAACTTCCACCGGCGCGGAACGCCGGACACCAGCGACGGGTAGGGCCGGGCGGTCTGGCGGAGCTTCTCCTGCTTCACGTTGCCCCCCGACGGCGGGCGAGCCGGATCGAGCACGACGCCCTGGGCCTCCGGTGGCTGGGCGCTTGTGGTCGGGTCGTCGCAGCCGCAGTAGGCCCAGTAATGCCAGCCCACCATGTGCCGGTCGGCCGCGGCGGCGTAGTCGATCCAGTTCTTGGCATCGTCCGAGGCCCCGTACTCGGTGTTCAGCAGAGCGTCACCGGTGCGTCGCCGCACGATCTCGGCGTTGTCGAAGGTCAGCTCGGCGGTGTAGCTGCAGGGCTTGCCGCGCGCGAAGGGCAGGATGGTCGTGGTCAGGGGATCCGCCTGGCCGCAGTACGAGTTGAAGGCGAAGCCGGCGTTCCGGTCGCCGGTGTCAGCGTGGGAGGTGCGCAGCCCGAAGTCGAACGTCAGCACCGGTGCCCACCACGCCAGTGTGCGACGGTCGGCCCCTCGGATGGCCGCGATCACCCGCCGGTGGAAGCTCGTCAGCTTCGTGCGGTCGAACTCGTTGGCGGCGGGGCAGTCGCCGTCGGGGCTCGTCGCCTTGCCCGCGAAGGCACAGCGCTGCACGTCCGTCCCCTGCCAGGGCTCGTTGAAGAGGTTGTAGCCCGCGATGCCCGGCGAACGGCGGAAGCGCTGCGCCACCTGGGCCCACGCTGCCGCGTAGCGGTCCTGCACTCCGCTGCCCGTGCCTGGCACCGGGGCGTTGTTCCAGAACGCGTCGTAGGCGTGGTTGAGCTGGTCGTTGACCAGGTAGTTCGAGGGGAAGCCCGCCTGGACGCCGCGACCCTCCTGCGCGGCGCGGCCGACGATCGCCCAGTCAGGCGCGCCGTTGCCCTGGTAGCGCTCGTTGTAGAGGTCCTGGTGGAAGTCGAGGAGCACGAAGACCCCTCGCCTGTGCAATGCCCGGTAGGTCCGCGCGATCCGATCGAGGTAGGCCTGGTCGTAGACGCCGGGTCGCGGCTCGACCGCCTTCCAGGTGAGCCCGAGCCGGACGCTGTTGAAACCCTGGTCGGCGAGGAAGCGCGCGTCGTCCTCGCCGAAGCCCACGGCGTCCGGCGCGTACGGCGGGCGCTTGTTGACCATGTTCCAGCCGTGCAGCGTCACGACGCGCCCGTCGGCGTCCGTGACCCAACGCCCGTGATGGCCCAGGCGCGGCAGCGACGCCGCCTCGGCCGCGCCCGAGAACGCGAGCAGCGCGGTTAACAGGACGCTGAGCACCGCTGGGCGAACCATCGGGCGACCCTATATGAGCTCCGCGGGCAGACCGAAGCGGGGGAAGACTCCCGTATCGGCGAACCACGTGATCCCCGCAACGGCGTCGCGCTCGAGCGTCAGCACGATGAGCCCCCAGGGCCGGGCCGCCTGAGCATCCGGGAGGTAGCAGGCGAGGGCGGGCTGAGTGTTGGCGCGGGTCGGCACGATCCGCAGCGTGGCCCCGCGCAGCTCTGCCCGATGGCGGAGGAAGGCACCGATCGACTCCCTTCCCTGGTACTCCAGCGGCTGCGGGGGCATCGTGAGCAGCGCCTCGTCGGTGAGCAGGGCCACGACCTCGTCGACGTCGCCACTCTCGACCGCGTCGGCGAAGCGGCCCACCAGCTCGCGCTCGCGGGGGCTGTCTGGGAGCGGAGCGTCCTCGCGGCGGGCCGGCCCGCGGGCGTCCACGGCCGCCCGGGCGCGCTGGAGAGCGCCCTTCACCGACAGCTCGCCGGTGTCGAGCATCTCGGCCACCTCGGCCGTGCCGAGACCGAGCACGTCGCGCAGCACGAGGGCCGAACGCTGCCCAGGAGTCAGCTCCTGAAGCGCGACCACGAACGCAAGCTCGGTGGCTTCCCTCTCCTCGTAACGCGCCGCAGGGCCCGGGGCGTGGTCCAGCACCCCCTCGAGCAGCGCGTCGGGGTAGGGCTCGAGCCACATCGGGTCCCGCGTGCGCGTGGGCTCCGGCGCATCCATGACCGGGACCTCCCTCGGCCGGCGCGACCTCGCGCGCAGCGCGTTCAGGCAGCGGTTCGTGGCGATTTGGTAGAGCCACGCGCGCAGCGACGCTTTGCCCTTGAACGTGCCGAGGCTGCGCCACGCGGCCAGCAGCGTCTCCTGCACGAGGTCCTCGGCGTCTTGCGTCGATCCGAGGATGCGGTAGCAGTGCACCTGCAGCTCGCGCCGGTGAGGCTCGGTGATCTCGCGGAACGCGTCGTGGTCACCCGCGCGCGCCCGCGCGAGCGTGTCATCGGTCGACACGTCGCCGTTCCGGTATCGGCGCGGGCGGTGTCACAACAGACACAGAGATCCCGAAGGAAGGCAGCACTGAGATGAAGATGCCACCGATCGTCTCGCCACAAGAGTGGGAGGCCGCACACCAGGAGCTCTTGGAGCAGGAGAAGGAGCTCACCCACGCGCGCGACGCGCTGGCCGCCCGGCGCCGGCGCATGCCCAGGATGCTCGTGGAGAAGAAGTACGCGTTCGAGGGGCCAAACGGCACCACGAGCCTGCTCGACCTGTTCGAAGGGCGTCGCCAGCTGATCGTCTACCGGTTCTTCTACGAGCCGGGCGTCAGCGGCTGGCCCGAGAGCGGCTGCCCCGGGTGCTCCTGGGTTGCCGACCAGGTGACGCATCCCGCCCACCTCAACGCCCGCGACACGACGATCGCCTTCGTATCGCGCGCGCCGCAGGCCGACATCGAGCGCTGGAGGGCGCGCATGGGGTGGGACGAGATCCCCTGGTACACGCTGACCGACGACTTCGACGCCGACTTCGGCGTCGGCGAGTGGCACGGGCACAACGTGTTCTTTCGCGACGACGAGGACCGGGTCTTCCGCACCTACTTCACCGACGGCCGCGGCGACGAGGCGCTGGGCGGCCTCTGGGCGTACCTCGACATCACGGCACTCGGCCGCCAGGAGGAGTGGGAGGACTCGCCGGAGGGCTATCCGCAGACCCCGCCCAATGTGTGGGTGCGGCGCCACGACGAGTACGGCTCGTGAGCGTGGGACGCCCGCTCAGCCGGCGATATTGCTGATCACGATGCCAACGAACAGCAGCAGGACCAGCTCGTTGATGATCCACGAGTTCTGATTCATCCAGTCGCGCGCCTTGGGCAGGAAGCGCTCCGCCCTCTTGCCCATCACCAGGGCGAGCAGCGCGGGCATGGACAGGAACAGGAGCGTCAGGGCGAGGAAGAAGACGAAATGCCACAGCGGGTCGTTGCGCGCCTCGAGGTACGAGCCGACCGTGATCGAGGTGACGAGGTCGCTCGGGAAGACCCCGAGCAGGAGCACGCCCAGCGTGAACGCGAACCGGGGGCTCGCCGTCTGCAGCCTGCCCATCCACTTCGGCGGCTCGGCGGTCTTCCTGGTGAGGAAGGTGTGCACCACCGCGAACAGCAGCAGGGCCAGGATGACGTAGTAGATCGTCTTGTTGGAGGCGCCCCCCTCCTTGGCCCCGCTGGCGAGCAGGTAGGCGGCGGACACGATGATGCTGATCGAGATCGCCGCGCCGAGCACGTAGGCGCCCGAGGTCACGCGCCAGCGCTCACTGGTCGCGAAGAAGATCGAGCTGAGGATCTGCGGGCCCGCGACCATCACGAACGCCATCGGGAGGATCTGCACGATGCTCACGGGAGGTCAGTGTCGGTGGCCGGCCACCCTCCCGGCAAGGGGGTGTGCCTCTCCAGGAGTACACCTGCCCGCACCTTCGCCACACTGAGCTCGATGCGCATCGCCACCTGGAACGTCAACTCGGTCAAGCAACGCATGCCCCGGCTCCTCCCCTGGCTCGACGAGCGCCGGCCCGACGTCGTCTGCCTGCAGGAGACCAAGCTGACCGACGAGGCCTTCACCGGTCTCCTCGGCGACGAGCTGGCCGAGCGCGGCTACGAGTCGGCGCTGCACGGGGAGGCGACCTGGAACGGAGTGGCCATCCTCTCGCGGGTCGGCCTGGAGAACGTGGTGGCCGGCATCCCGGACGGCCCCGGCTTCCCGCATCCGGAGGCCCGCGCCGTGTCCGCCACGTGTGGCGGGATCCGGGTCGTCTCGGTCTACGTGCCCAATGGGCGCACGCCCGGCTCCGAGCACTACGAGTACAAGCTCGCCTGGCTGGCCGCGCTGCGGGAGATGGTCGCGGCCGACCCGGAGGCGACCGTGGTGTGCGGCGACGTGAACATCGCTCCCACCGACGACGACGTGTTCGACCCCGACGCCTACGTCGGCCAGACCCACGTGACCCCACCCGAGCGAGACGCTCTGGCTCAGCTGCAGTCAGTGGGGCTGCGCGACGTGGTGCGCGACCGCTGGCCCGAGGAGCGCGTGTTCACCTACTGGGACTACCGGGCCGGCATGTTCCACCAGGACCTCGGGATGCGGATCGACCTCGTGCTCGCCGGGGTATCGGTGGCCGAGCGCGTGAAGGCCGCGTGGGTCGACCGTCAGGCGCGCAAGGGCAGCGGGCCCAGCGACCACGCCCCGGTGATGGTCGACCTCGACGAGGCCCCCGACGGGGACATCGGCCCGGTGGTGCCGCCGCCCTCGCGGCCGGTCACCAAGCGCGGCGCGAAGAAGATCCCCCAGGCGCCCTAGGCCGTGGCCGGCGAGGACCGACCGCTGGCCGGCCGCGTCGCGCTCGTGGCCGGCGCCACCCGGGGTTGTGGGCGCGCCATCGCCGTGGAGCTGGGGGCCCTCGGCGCCACGGTCTACGGCAGCGGTCGCAGCACCCGCGCCGGCCGCTCACCGATCGACCGCCCCGAGACGATCGAGGAGACCGCCGAGCGCGTCACCGCGTCGGGCGGCACCGGCATCGCCGTCCGCTGTGACCACAGCGAGCCGGCCGACGTGGCCGAACTGGTGGACCGGATCCGCACCGACCACGGCCGGCTCGACGTGCTGGTCAACGACGTTTGGGGAGGCGACTACCTCGTCACCTGGGGCAAGACGATCTGGGAGCACGATCTCGACGCCACGCTGACCGTGGTGCGCAACGGGATCGAGACGCACCTGATCACCAGTCACGCCGCGATCCCCCTGGTGCTCGAGAGCAGCGAGGGCCTCGTCGTCGAGGTGGGCGACGGCAAGGGGGACGCGCCGTACCGGGCGAACCTCCCCTACGACCTGGTCAAGTCCGGCGTGGTGCGGATCGGCGAGGGCCTGGCGTGGGAGCTTCGGCCGCACGGCGTGACGGCCCTGAGCGTCAGTCCCGGCTTCCTCCGCTCGGAGTCGATGCTCGACATCTTCGGGGTGACCGAGGAGACCTGGCGCGAGGCGGCCGAGCGGGTCCCCTACTTCGAGCACTCCGAGACCCCCCATCTGCTCGGCCGGGGCGTCGCCGCCCTCGCGGCCGACCCCGAGCGTGCTCGCTTCGCGGGCCAGTGCCTGGGCTCCTGGGATCTGATGCGCCACTACGGCCTCACCGACGTGGACGGCGAGCGGCCGGATTGGGGTGCCGTGGACCGCCAGGCGCGCGAGGGCGTGCTCGACACCGGTCACCCGGGCGCCGAGGGCTAGCGGCGCGCCAGCGCGCGGCCGGCGGCGCGGCCGGAGAAGATGCAGCCTCCCAGGAAGGTGCCCTCGAGTGCGTTGTAGCCGTGGACGCCGCCTCCGCCGAACCCCGCGACCTCGCCTGCCGCGTAGAGGCCGGGGAACGGCGAGCCGTCGGCTCGCATCACCTGAGAGTCCAGGTTCGTCTCCAGTCCTCCGAGGGTCTTGCGGGTGAGGATGTTGAGACGCACGGCGATCAGCGGGCCGTGGTCGGGGTCCAGCAGCCGGTGCGGCTTGGCGACCCGCACGAAGCGGTCACCCCTGTACGCGCGCGCGTTGCGAATCGCCATCAGCTGCAGGTCCTTCGAGAACTTGTTGGCGACCTCGCGGTCGCGGGCCACGATCTCGCGCTCGACGGCGGCGGCATCGAGCTGAGGCCCGCGAGCGATCTCGTTCATGCCCTCGACCAGATCGGGCAGCGAGTCACGGACCACGAAGTCGACCCCGTGCTCCTTGAACGCCTCTACCGGGCCGGGCGCACCCGAAGAGAGACGAGAGCGCAGCATCAGCCTCCGGTCCTTGCCGGTGATGTCCGGGTTCTGCTCGGACCCCGAGAGCGCGAACTCGCGCTCGATGATCGACTGGGTCAGGACGAACCACGAGTAGTCGTAACCCGTGGCGAGGATCCGCCGCAGCGTCTGCAGCGTGTCGAAGCCCGGGAAATTCGGGGCCTCCATCCGCCTGCCCGTCGCGTCGAGCCAGAGCGACGAGGGCCCGGGAATGATCCGGATCGCGTGGTCGGGCCAGATGCTGTCCCAGTTGTGGATGCCCTCGACGTAGTGCCACATCCGGTCCGAGTTGACGATGTTCGCCCCGGCGCCCTGGCTGATCTCGAGCATCCGCCCGTCCACGTGAGCGGGCACTCCCGAGATCATGTGCTCGGGCGCGGGACCCAGCCGGTCGGCGGGCCAGTTGCGGCGGACGAGCTCGTGGTTGTGGCCGATGCCGCCCGAGGTCACCACCACCGCCCCGGCGCGCAGCTCGAACTCCCCCACCGCCTCGCGTGAGCTCTTCACGCCCCGCGCGGCGTCCGAGGGCTCGAGCACGGTGCCGCGCACGCCAACCACCGCGCCCTGCTCGATCAGCAGCTCGTCGACCTGGTGGCGGTAGGCGAACGAGACCAGCCCCTTCGACTCCCCCGCCAGCACCGGCTCGGCGAAGACGCGGACGGTCTCCGGGCCGGTGCCCCAGGTCAGGTGGAAGCGCGGGACCGAGTTGCCGTGGCCCGAGGCGCTCCCTCCGCCGCGCTCGGCCCAGCCGACGATCGGCACGACGCGAAGCCCGAGGTCGTGGAGGTAGTCGCGCTTCTCGGTCGCAGCGAAGTCCACGTAGGCCTCCGCCCACTGCCGCGGCCAGTGGTCCTCGCGCTCCCGGTCGAAGCCCGCCGAGCCCATCCAGTCCTGCAGCGCGAGCTCACGGGAGTCCTTGATCCCCAGGCGACGCTGCTCGGGGCTGTCCACGAAGAACAGTCCGCCGAGGGACCAGAAGGCCTGGCCACCGAGGTTGTTGCTGTTCTCCTGCTCGACGATCAGCACGCGGCGGCCGGCCTTCACCAGCTCGTGCGTCGCCACGAGACCGGCCAGGCCGGCCCCGACGACGATGACGTCCCACTCCGGCTCGGTCAAAGGAGCCTCAGCGGGTGGCCTGACCCACGGCGAGCAGGTTCCCCTCGCTGTCCCGGAAGAACGCGCCCCTCTCGCCGCTGCCCTTGCTCGGGTAGTTGCCGGGGACTACCACGACGTCGTTCTCGACTTCGAAGCCGCGGATGTCGAAGGGCTCGAACTCCACGCCGCGTGAGCGTAGATCGCCGACCACCTCGTCGATGTCCTCCACCTCGAAGCCGATCTGCGTCGAGGCTCCCGAGGCGGCGCCGGAGGACAGGAACAGGTGGAACTCCGTGGTTCCGCACAGGTACCGCAGCCCACCGTCGCGCTCCTCGACCGGGTCGAGGCCCAGCCGCTCGCTGTAGAACCGGCGAGCGCGATCCAGGTCCTGCGCGGGCAGCTTCGCGACGGCGTGTGCCGACGCCAGGGGTCCAGCCACTGTCATCTCCTCAGCCGGGTGCGGTGGGAGCGTACGCCTGCCCCACCGCCCACCGTGCGAAGTCGGCGGGGTCGACGTTGCTCCCGCACAGGATCGTGGCGATGCGCCGCCCGGTGAAGCGGTCGGGTTGCTCGAGAACGGCGGCGATCCCCAGCGCCGCCGACGGCTCGACGACGAGCCCCGCGTGCTCGTGGATCGCGCGCATGCCTGCCTTGATGGAGTCCTCGCTCACCAGGATCACGTCGTCGAGGAGGACCAGGAGGTCCTCCAGCACCTCGGGGATCGGGCAGCGGCCGGCGACGCCGTCGGCGATCGTGTCGATGCTGTCTGTCTCGACCACCGCGCGCCGGCGCCAGGACAGCGCCAGCGCGGGCGCGCCCGCGGGCTGGATCCCGATCACCTCGGCTCCCTCGGCGAGCGAGCGCATGACGCAGCCGACCCCGCTGGCCAGCGCTCCTCCGCCAAGGGCCGCGAGCACCACGTCGACCTGCGGATCGTGCTCGGAGGAGCTCGAGGCCGATCGTGCCGGCGCCCTCGCAGGTGGCGAGGTCCAGGCTGTCCTCGACCAGGTAGGCGTCGCCCTCCTCCGCGATCTCCCGCGCCAGCGCTCGCGCGTACTCGATGTCCTCGCCCTCGATTTGCACGTCCGCGCCGAATGAGGCGATCTGCCGCAGCTTGAGCGGGCTGGCGGTCCTCGCCGCCACGACGGTCACCTCCAGCCCTCGGCGCGTCCCGCTGTAGGCCAGCGCCTGCCCGAGATTCCCGGCGCTCGCGCACACCACCCTCGACGCTCCCTGCTCGCTCGCTGCGGCCGCCACCGTCTCCGTGCCGCGTCCCTTGAAGCTGCGAACCGGGTTGAGCGTCTCGACCTTCAGCGTCACCGAGCATCCGAGCGCCCGGCCGAGCGGCGCACACTCCCACGCGGGCGTGTCCAGGAACACCGGGTCGATCTCGCCGCCCGCGGCGCGGATCCGATCGAGCTCGAGCCGGACGGGTTCGTGACCGTTCATGCCATGCAGATTTAAGGCGGTCCTGGCCGCGGTTCTTTTCAACCCCCCGGCCAGTCCCGCCTGGAGGGCGCCTACCCGCACGGGCGGGTAGTAGGCGTCGGGGCCCGGCTCTCCGGGTATCCAGTGGCCCTTGCACCGCTCGCTCGAGATAACGGTCGACCCCTCGGCCACCGATGAGATGGCCGAGGCCCTGGTCGAGCTCGACGCCGTCATCGGCCTGACGCTGCACCGCGGAGCGTCGCTGAAGCCCGAGGGCGACGTGTTCCTGGTGCAGGCGCTGAACCGGGGCGGCGACGAGGTGATGCGGCTCGTGGAGAGGGCGCACGAGCACGGGGCGATCTCGGTGGCGACAGGGGAGCTCGCCAGCATCATCGACCCCGAGCGCCAGGAACGGGTCGCGGATGACATCGACCAGGGGCTGTGGGAAGAGACCGAGACGACCATGCGCCACCAGGCGCAGCTGTCGGGCAACTTCCTCGCGCTGATGGCGCTGGGCGGCGTCGTCGCCGCCACCGGCTTCGCATCGAAGCCCGTGCCGCAGACCATCGCGTTCATCGCCGCTTCGGTGATCGCTCCCGGCTTCGAGCCGGTGGCGAAGCTTCCCCTGGGGCTGGTCCTTCGCCGGCCCGACCTCCTGTGGCGCGGCCTTCGCTCGATGGCCGCCGGCTATGTCGCCCTGGTGGTCGCGGCCGGACTCGCCTACGGCTTCCTGCGGCTGACGGAAGTCGCGTACTCGGCGCCCGATCTCCTCGCCCTGACCGAGGTCGGCCGGATATCCCATCCCAGTTGGCTCGACCTGCTCAAGTCCGCCGCCGCGGCGGCGGCGGGCCTGGTGATGCTCGCCGCCCGTAGGGACAGCGTGATCGCCGGTCCTCTGATCGCCCTCGTGATCATTCCGGCGGCCGCCCTCATCGGCGTCGCCGCCGCGGCGGGGAGGCCGCGGCTGATGCTCGAGGGCGCCGAGCGGCTCGCGGTCGACGTGGTGATCATCGTCGTCGTGGGGGCCATCGTCCTGGCCCTCAAGCAGGCGCTACGCCACAAACGCCGGCCGCTCATCTGACGAGTTCCCAGGACGCACGAAGCCCTGCGACCATGAGCGCCCGTGTCCCTCGCGTACCAAGCCATGTACCGCGTGGGGTTCACGCCCTGGGACAACGACGCGGTCCCAGGAGAGCTCAGCAACCTGGTGGAAGGCAGCGGCGCGCTGCCCGCTCGGGCGTGCGCTCGACATCGGGTGCGGCACCGGCTCGCAGGCTGCGGCCGGGGTGGAAGTGGCCCCGCGCTTGGCGACGGGATGACCGCCATCCGCGTCTTGCACCTGCTGGCGATGGCCTTCTTCGTCGGCGGTCAGCTGATGCTCGCCGCAACCGTGGTGCCCGTCGAGCGCGACGCCACCGACCGCAGCCGGTTGAGGGCCATAGCCCGCCGCTTCGCCTGGGGGACGCTGGTGGCGATCGCGGTGCTGTTGATCACCGGCGCGGTCCTGGCGACCGAATACGACCAGTGGGGGTCGTCCACCCTGCACCTCAAGCTCGGGCTGGTCGCGCTCGTGGCTGCGCTGATCGTCTGGCACATGCGGCGTCCCGCGTGGCGCGTGTTGGACGGCGCGATCTTCGTCGTCTCGCTCGCTGTGGTCTGGCTCGGCGTAACATTGGCGCACTGAGCCAAGCGAGCGCGCGCCCGTCGGGTAGTGCGACGCTGGGAACAGGAACAGCGTTGGCAGCGGACGGGCGGCCTCCCACCGGTAGCCGCCGCGGACGGTCCTCCACATCGAATGAGGAGCTCCGCAGGCGGCATGAATACCCGTCGCTACCTGAATTACCGCCGGGCCCTGGACCTGCTCGAGGCCCTCGACCCGCAGCTCGTGTCGGCGGAGGACCGCGGCTGCCTGACCGACCTGGCCGAGGAGCTGCTCCTCAGCCGGGGCGTCGACGAAGCCGAGCTCTGGCGGGCGACCGGCCGCGTGGCCGACGTGCTGGCACGGCTGGTCGAGACGGGTGCTCTCCGGGAGGCGCTCGCGAGCGAGCTCAGGGCCGCGGCGTTCGCCAGCGGCCCCGAAGGTCACGCGGACGAGGCGCTCCGGCTGGAGCGGGTAGCCAGATGGGTCTAGTCGGCCGGGGTGCTTGACCCCGGGCGGGCCTCGGGCTCCAGGTAGAAGACCTCGGTGGCGATGTCGTGGTGGGTGTCCATGCCGCTGACGAACCCGCGCACCGACCGGCCGGTGATGTCCTCGACGGTGTCCGTGAACTGCTGCTCGGTGGCGTGCTGGAAGAACAGCCGGACATCGCGCAGGCGCTGGTGCTCGCCCAGGGCAGCCATGTTGCGCTCGGCGGGGGTGAGGGAGTTCTCCAGGGTCGAGATGATGCAGTCCGGCCCCGCGTAGTGGGTGGCGGCCTTGGTGGGTCCCCGTCCGAAATGCTCCTTGTAGAGGCGGACCATCGCGTTGGAGATCTCCGAGAGCACCAAGCCGCTGCGATCGTGGCCGCTTGGTGCGCGAGTGGTGGACTCCGCGTCCATTGTTCACTGCCTGTCCCGTTCCTCTGAGATGTGCCGCGTAAAGGAGGAGGAACGCTGAGAACCAGCCCGCGACTTGGTGCTCCACCAAGGTAGCGCGAATAGGGCGGGGCGACGATCCATCGACGTTCCCCCCGGGGGTGGATCGCGATGTGCCGCCGCCCCTTCGAGAAAGCGACTTACGCTGCCGCAGGCCTCGCGGCTTCGCTACCCGTGCCGGAGAGGCACAAACCCGCCAGGCGTCGGGCCGTTAGAAGCGCCAGCGAACGCGCTTGCCGCCGCGAGCGCGGGCGATGTAGCGGTCCACCGAGCCGCGGAGGTCGCCGGTGACCCTCCAGCGCCCCCAGGTGAACGTCCGGATGCCGCTCTCGGGCGGCGTCAAGCCGATCGCCCTGCGGTGCGCGCCGCGGGCAACCTGGCGGGCCCGCCGGCAGGACACGTCGAGCGCGCGGACGCGGCTCAGGTCGACGCCCTCGTAGCGGGTCCCGGGATAGGGGTCCCGGACCGGGTCGCACACCCTGTACCGGGCCGCCTGCCCTGAGGCCGGCAGAAGGGCCGAACCGAAGGCGAGCAACGCGAGCACCGCGATCGCTGTGCGGGGCGTCGTTCGCCTCATCGGACGCAGCCTACGGAGGAGATCAGAAGAGGGCAATCCATTGACACTCCAGGCGCGTAGCCCGCGTATCATGAACCCGTTTTTGGAGCCGAGTGGAAACCAGGAGTGAATCCATGAGCACGGAAACTTCGCCCCCCGGGCCCTCTCAGCAGGAGCAGCACGGTCTCCAGCTCGCGGAGATCTCGAACGCCATGGTCGGCCTCTTCAAGAAGCAGTTCGGAAGAGGCCCGACGAAAGCCGCCACCTACTACGCGGGCCCGGACTGCATCGTCGCGGTCCTCGAGAACTCGCTCACTCCGGCGGAGCGCAAGATGGCCGAGCTCGGCGAGCACCAACGCCTGCGCGACATCCGCCTCTTCTTCCAGCACGCCAGCGAAGACGAGTTCCGGGCGACGATCGAGGAGATCACCGGACGAAAGGTGCGCGGCTTCACCAGCGCCACCGACACTCACAACGACATCTCCACCGAGGTCTTCTTCCTCGAGCCGGAGCACCGCGAGTAGGGCGGGTCAGATAGCGCCCAGGGCCCGCGGCTTCGGCCGGTCACGGGCCTTGCGCGATCCACTCCTCCAGCACGCGCGCGGCCTCGCTCTGCCCGTAGGCGTTGAGGACCTCCTCCAGAGCCCTGGCCGCCGCGAAGGCGCGTCCGTCCCCCACGCCCCGGACGGCGGCGAAAGCAAGCTCGGCATCCGCTGGTGCAAGGCCCTTGACCTCCAGGCACAGGCGGCCGTGCCAACGCACCGCCGCGCGCCGGAAGCGGACCGGGTCCGAGTCGCGGTAGAGAAGGCAGAGGCCGAGGGCGTCAGCCAGGCTCAGGCGCCCGAGCTCGGCCGCGGCGGCCGAGGCGATGGTCGGGTTGCCCGTCTTGAGCGCCCGGCGGAACCGGGCGTGCGGGGAACCCTGGGAAGACACGAACGCATGTTCGCATGCTCCTCGTCAGCGCAGTGAGCTGAACGCAGCGCGCATCTCGGCGGAGAAGACCTCCGGCTCCTCCCAGGCGGCGAAATGGCCGCCCGTCTCGGGCTTGTTGTAGTAGGTGAGGCTGGGGTAGGACTGCTCCACCCAGTTGCGCGGGGCCTGCCACAGCTCGCCGGGGAACGCGCTGAAGCCGACCGGCACCGCGACCGGCGGAGGCGCTTCACCGGACGCGGCGGCTGCTGCTTGCACACGTCCGTCCTCCCAGTACGACCGCGCTGCCGAGGCGCCGGTGCCGGTCAGCCAGTACAGCGTGATGTTGTCGAGGATGTGATCCCGGGTGAGGTTGCCGGCGGGCTTACCGTTCACGAAGGCGCTGGACATCTTGTAGTAGGAGTCGGTGTCGTGGTCGAGCAGCCACGCCGCCAGGGCGATGGGTGAATCCAGCAGGGCGTAGCCGATCGTCTGCGGCCGCGTGGCCATCTCCAGGAAGTAGCCGAACCCGTCCGTCTTGAACGTCTCGACCGCCTCGAGCGCCGCGCGTTCCTCCTCGGTCTCCGAGGGCAGCGGGGCGGGGCCGAGGACCGTGATCAGGAGGCTCACGTGGATCCCGGCCAGTCCCTCGGGTGCCTGGCGGCCCATCGCGTCGGTGACGGCGGCGCCCACGTCGCCACCCTGGGCGACGTAGCGGGAGTAGCCGAGGCGGTGCATCAGCTCGGCCCACGCCACCGCGATGCGGCCGGCGTTCCACCCGAGCTCGGTCGGCTCGGGGGAGAAGCCGTAGCCCGGCATGGACGGCAGCACGAGGTGGAATGCGTCCTCGGCCCGTCCGCCGTGCGACGTCGGGTCCGTGAGCGGGCCGACGATCTCGAGCAGCTCGATCACCGAGCCGGGCCAGCCGTGCGTCATGACCAGCGGCATCGCGTCGTCGTGGGGCGACCTCACGTGGATGAAGTGGATGTCCGCCCCGTCGATCTCGGTCGTGAACTGCGGGAGCGCATTGAGCTTCGCTTCGGCCGTGCGCCAGTCGTAGTCGGTGGCCCAGTAGCGCGCGAGCTCACGCACGGTCGCCAGCTGGACGCCCTGCATCCGATCCGAGACGAGCTCCTCGGAAGGCAAGCGTGCCGCCTTGATCCGACGCCGCAGCTCGGCCAGCTCCTCCCCGGGAATCTCTACGTGGAAAGGACGTACGTCGGTACCGGACTCGACGGCAGTACCCATGACAGCCTCCGTTCGAAGGGTTGGGGTGACTACCTCCCGCGCGTACAGGGACGCTTCGGCGACCCTAACCCCCGGCCGGGGGCCTGAACAAGGCACCAGATCGGCAGCGGGGCCTCCCCCCGGAGGCGGAGGCCCCTAGCCCGATCAGCGCAGGTCGAACCGGTCGAGGCTCATGACCTTGTCCCACACGGCGACGAAGTCGCGGACGAACTTCTCGCCGGCGTCGTCGGACGCATAGACCTCCGAGAGGGCTCGGAGCTGGGAGTGCGAGCCGAAGACCAGGTCGGCAGAGGTGGCGGTCCACCTGACCTCGCCCGTGCCGCGGTCCCGGCCCTCGTACAGGTTGTCCCCCGACTTCTCCCACTCCGTGCTCATGTCGAGCAGGTTCACGAAGAAGTCGTTGCTCAGGGTCCCGGGCCGGTCGGTGAAGACGCCGTGTGCCGACCCCTCGAAGTTGGCCCCGAGGGCCCGCATGCCGCCGAGCAGAGCGGTCATCTCCGGCGCCCTGAGCGTGAGCATGTACGCGCGCTCGAGGAGCCCGTGCTCCAGCGGTTGCGGGTCGCCGTCCTGGAAGAAGTTCCGGAAGGCGTCGGCCCTCGGTTCGAGGTACGCGAACGAGTCGACCTCCGTCTCCTCCTGGGAGGCGTCCGTGCGCCCGGGGGCGAACGGGACGGTCACGTCGTGCCCGGCATCCTCGGCGGCCCTCTCCACCGCCGCGCACCCGCCCAGGACGATCACGTCCGCCAGCGAGACCTTCTTGCCGTTGGACTGGGAGCCGTTGAAGTCCTGCCGGATCCCCTCGAGCGTCTCGAGCGCGCCGGCCAGCTCGCCCGGCTCGTTCTGCCTCCAGCCCTTCTGCGGCTCCAGGCGCACCCGGGCCCCGTTGGCACCGCCGCGCATGTCGGTGCCACGGAACGAGGCGGCAGAGGCCCAGGCCGTGGCGACCAGCCGTTGGACCGACAGGCCCGAGCCGAGGATCGTCCCCTTGAGGCTCGCGACGTCGGCCTCGTCGATCAGCTCGTGGTCGACCTCCGGAACCGGGTCCTGCCACAGCTGCGGCTCCGCGACCCACGGGCCGAGGAAGCGCGAGACGGGGCCCATGTCGCGGTGGAGCAGCTTGTACCACGCCTTGGCGAACGCATCGGCGAGCTCATCGGGGTTCTCGTAGAAGCGCCGCGCGATCGGCTCGAACTCGGGGTCGAAACGGAGCGCCAGGTCGGAGGTGAGCATGATCGGCGTCCGGCGCTTGGAGGGGTCGTGGGCATCCGGGGTCGTGTCCTGAGCCTCCGGGTTCGTGGGCGTCCACTGCTTCGCGCCGGCGGGGCTCTCGGTGAGCTCCCAGTCCCACTCGAACAGGTTCTCCAGGTAGGCGTTGTCCCACTTGGTCGGCTCCTGGGTCCATGCGCCCTCGAGGCCGCTGGTGAGCGTGTGGGCGCCGTTGCCGCCGTTGGCGCTGTTCTTCCAGCCGAAGCCCTGCTGCTCGATCGGAGCGGCCTCGGGCTCGGGCCCGAGGTTCTCGGGGTCGACCGCGCCGTGGGTCTTGCCGAACGTGTGGCCGCCGACGATGAGCGCGACGGTCTCCTCGTGGTTCATGGCCATGCGGCCGAAGGTCTCCTTGATGTCCCGCGCGGAGGCCACCGGGTCCGGGTCGCCGTTGGGGCCCTCCGGGTTCACGTAGATGAGGCCCATCTGCACCGCGCCGAGGTGACCGGAGAGCTCGCGGTCGCCGCTGTAGCGCTCGTCGCCGAGCCACTCGTCTTCGGGCCCCCAGAAGATCTCCTCGGGCTCCCAGATGTCCTCGCGCCCGAAGCCGAAGCCGAAGGTCTTGAAGCCCATCGACTGCATGGCCACGTCGCCGGCGAAGACCAGTAGGTCGGCCCACGAGAGCTTCTGGCCGTACTTCTGCTTGATCGGCCACAGCAGCCGCCGCGCCTTGTCGAGGCTCACGTTGTCGGGCCAGCTGTTGAGCGGAGCGAAGCGCTGTGCGCCCTGCCCGCCGCCGCCGCGGCCGTCGCCGACGCGGTACGTGCCCGCGGCGTGCCAGCTCATCCGGATGAAGAGCCCCCCGTAGTGGCCGTAGTCGGCCGGCCACCACTCCTGCGAGTCCGTCATCAGCTCGATTAGGTCTCGCCTGAGCTCCTCGACGTCGAGCTCCTTGAACGCCTCGGCGTATTCGTAGTCGTCGTCCAGCGGGTTCGCGAACGACGAGTGCCAGTGCAGAACGCTGAGATCGAGCTGGTTCGGCCACCAGTCGTTGATCGTGTGGGGCCGATCCGTCTCGGCGGTCGGGGCGGCAACTGCAGGGTTCTCGCTCTCGCTCACGTCGCTCCTTTGCTCTCCGCGGCGGCGCACTCCGGGCACCGCCCCCAGTAGATGACTTCTGCCTCGTCTATCTCGTAGCCGTGATCCTCGGCGGCCGTGAGGCAAGGCCGCTCGCCGACCGCACAGTCGACGTCGAGCATCCGGTCGCAGACTCGGCAGATGAGATGGTGGTGGTTGTCCCCGACCCGGTCCTCGTACCGAGCCGGCGACCCGGCCGGCTGGATGCGCCGAACGAGGCCACTGTCGGTGAGGTCCGCGAGGGCGTTGTAGACCGCTTGGGTCGAGATCGAGCCGATCTCGACCCTGGCCTGGTCGGCCACGAGGTCTGCCGTCACATGCGGTACGTCAGAGACCGCCCGCAGCACCGCCAGCCGCTGGGGCGTGACGCGAAGGCCGCGTTGACGAAGGACCGCGCTCGGCTCGGGGGCCACGGCGTCGACTGTATCCAGGTTTGGAGTGAGTCAAGGCTGAGGATCAAAACTCGCGGTCGGCCGAGCCGCTCTCGTTGGCGTTGGCCGTGGTCGCGCTGTTGCCCGCGCGGTCATAGGGTGTCGCCGCCGGGGTCCAGGCCATCGTCCCGTTCGCCGCGGCGGTCGTTCCGGCGCCGCTCTGGGTGCCGAGCACCACTGTGATCGAGTTGCCCGAGCGGGTCATCTTGGCCTTCGTTCCTGTGGCGCCGAACGTCCGGTTGGCCCCCACGTAGTCGGTGCGGCCCAGGTTGATCGTGCCGAGCGGAAGCTGCGCGCTGTTCGCGCTGTTGTAGATCTGCAGCTGATCGTTGGCGGCCGGCGCGCCGTTGTTGACGCGAACGGTCACGTCGGTCTGGGCGCCGGTCCAGCCGGCCAAGACCGACTGAGGATCGATGGGCTCGCTGAAGGTCAGGGTGACGGTGTCGTTGAGCTCGGGACGGCCGACGATGCTCGCGCCGTTGGCCGTCTGGACGTCGGACGCTGTCGGCGCGCTGTTGTCGATGTCCAGCGCCCCGTTGAACGTGTCGGCGTTGGACGCGCCGTCTGTCGCCGTGACGGTGAACGACCTGCTCCCCGCCCCCAGCGGAGTGTCGGCCGACAGCGCGGCGCTGCGGTAGTTGTAGGAGACACCGCCCACGCTGTAGGCGCCGGCGGTCATCGCCACGGAGGTCTGGCCGGTGTCGAAGGCGGAGGTGTTCGCCCGTACCGTCGCCAGGCCGCTGGCCGGGTTGCCGGTATCGGCCGCCACATTGGCGTAGACGTAGTAGCTGCTCGCCTGCTTGAGGTAGGACGCGTCGTAGCCCGGCGTCTTGGCGACCACCGCCGAGGTCACGTCCGGGGCTACGAAGTCGGGTGCGGCGCTGACGTTGTTCAGCGTGTTGTCGGTCGAGTCGGAGAAGGCGGCGACCGTGCCCGTCCAGGTCAGGGCCACGAGTCCGGCCACTACGACAAGCGCAGCCCAGGCGTAGCGCCTCTTAGCTCGCCGCAGCATGCAGGCTCCCCGGCCTGCCGCTAGGTGACCACATCGCCGGAACAACCGCCAGAGGCGCGGTCTGCTGGACCAGGATCACGTCGCCGGTACGTGGAAGGCCAGGGCAGCGACGACTGCCAAGGTCAGCACCGCAGCCCCTGTGGCGACCCGATGATCCTTGACGCGACGCATGCAGTGGAGGGGTGGCCGCGCCGTGCCTAAGGCTGGTTCTGGGCCTCCCAGCGGAAGGTGTGCTGCCCGGTGGAGGCCCCCTGCTGGGAGTCCGGGGTGTTGGCGTTCAGCGTGGCGGTGAAGCGGTAGACCACCGACTCGCCGCTGTCCCACGAGGTCTCGCTGGCGGGAAAGTCAGACACCCCGCCGCCGTAGGAGGTGGGGAAGGTCGACAGCGCGGCGTCAAACAGCGTCTGCTGGGCGGAGAAGCCCGAGCAGTTGGAGTTAAAGGTGCCTTGGGTGCCGGCCTCGACCTTGAGGTTGACGTTGGGGCCCAGGGCGCCGATCGTGCTGGTGGTGTAGAGCTTGACGTCGGCCGGCAGCGAGCCGGTGTAGTCGACGCGGATGCACTTGGCCGGCGCCGACTGGCCGGGCTTGGCGTTGGTCATGCTGTACAGCGCCGAGCCACCGTCGTTGTCGTCGATGCTCACCGAGCCGGCGCTGACCTGGTTGTTCTCGTTCTCGGTGAAGTCGCTGAACACCGAGAACGCGCCGACACCGGCCAGTGCGGCGAGCACGCCGGCGACAGCCAGCGTGCGCAGGATCTTGCGGGACTTGCTCATTTGCCCTCCTGGGTCGAGCGCCGTCTCCCCGACGGCAGGTCTCGGCCGCGGAGCTTGCAAGGCAGCTATCGGCCCCCGAGCGCGGCTACTTGAACACGCTGTTCAATCCTGCTTGGACTTAGCGTGAAAGTACAAATTGACGCCGGGCGCTCCGCCAAAATGGTCAGCTCGTGGAGGAGTCGCTGCTGACGATCAGCCAGGTGGCCAAGCAGACGGGGCTCAGCGAGCCGACCTTGAGGGCTTGGGAGCGTCGCTTCGGATACCCGAAACCGGTGCGCGGCCCGGGGGGCCGGCGGCGCTACCCGTCCGAGCAGGTGGACCAGCTGTGGCAGATCAAGAACAGCCGCAAGGCCGGCCTGTCGCTGGAGGCAGCCGTGGCCCGAGCCGCGCAGGCTCCACCCGCCGTTCCCACCACGATCTTCGCGAGCTTGGCCCAACGCCGTGGCGCCCGTCCGCTGCCGATCGCCAAGCGTGCCCTGACGCTGGTGGTGCGAGGGCTCGAGGACGAGATGCTGGCCTCGGGGGCTCGACCGCTCGTGTTCGCGTCCTTTCAGCGCGAACGCTTCTTCACGCAGTCCGAACATCGCTACCGCGAGATCGCGCGCTCGGCCGAGCTGGTGCTGGTGCGAGCAGACTTCCCCTCCGTGCGCGAGTCAGGCCGGCTGGTCGAGGTTCCGCTCGATCCCGAACAACCGGCTTCCCGGGAGTGGGTCTTCGGCTGCTACGCACCCGGCTTCGCGGTCGGCCTCGCGGCCTGGGAGCTGGTCGACGAGCACGCCGGGTCGGACGAGCACCGTCGCTTCGAGCTGGTATGGACGGCTGACGCCGCGGCCGTCCGTCAAGCCGCGCGTACGGCCGTGGACCTGGCTGCCGGTGAGGCGCCTGACCTCGCCGGGCGCGCGGAGCCGCTGCTGGAGGCCGAGCCGCCGCCCGAAGGCGAGGAGCACCGCCGCCTCACCGCCATGGCCAACCGCGTCCTCTCCTACCTGGTCGAGCCGAGCGTGCACGGGGACCGGTCCTAGAGTCTCGGTCGTGGCAGAGACTGCGAAGATGACCGCCGCCGCCCGCGACGACCTCGTGGCGGAGATCGCCCGGCTGGAGGGAGAGGCCCGGGACGAGATGGCCGCGCGGATCAAGGCCGCGCGCGAGCTGGGCGACCTCAAGGAGAACGCCGAGTATCACCAGGCCAAGGAGGACGCCGCGATGCTCGAGCTCAAGATCGAGCGCCGCCGCGACCAGCTGCGCTCTGCGGAGATCGTCGAGGCCGCATCGGGCTCCGCCGGCGCCGGCATCGGGTCGAAGGTCGCCTACCGCGACGAGACGACCGAACGCGAGGTGACCCACACGTTGGTCGCCGAGGTCGAGGCGCGGCCAAGCGAAGGCCTAATCTCGATCGCCTCCCCGGTCGGGAAGTCGCTGGCCGGCGGGAAGCCCGGCGACCGGCGCACGCTGGAGACGCCACAGGGCGAGCGCTCACTCACGATCATCGCGGTGGAGCACTCCTAACCACCGTCCCGGACCGCGTCCAGCTGGCGCACCCGCGCCGCCTGCCGGACGCAGTGGTCGCGCTCGGCGGCGCTGGCCGCCGTGCGGGCCGCCTCGGCGTAGAGGTCCGCCGCGCGCGTCAGGTCTCCCGCACGCTCGTGCAGGTGCGCGGCGACCGCGGCGTAGCGGGGCAGGGCCGGGTCGAGCTCGGCGATGGCGGCCAGCCCGGCTCGCGGCCCGTCGGCCTCCCCCACGGCGACCGCGCGGTTGAGGCGCACCACCGGCGTGTCGGCCAGCCGGACCAGCTCGTCGTACCACTCGACGATCTGGACCCAGTCGGTCTCCTCCGCCGTGGGCGCATCGGCGTGCAGGGCGGCGATCGCCGCCTGAGCCTGATACTGCCCCAGCTGGTCGCGGGCGAGGGCGGCCTGCAGGAGGCCGACGCCCTCGGCAATCAGCGCGGTGTCCCACGTGGCGCGGTCCTGCTCGTCCAGCGGCACGAGCCGGCCGTCCGGGCCGGTGCGCGAGGCGCGCCGCGCGTGGTGCAACAGCATGAGCGCGAGCAGGCCGGACACCTCGGGCTCGTCGGTGAGCGCGGCGAGCTGGCGCGTGACCCGGATCGCCTCGGCCGCGAGGTCGACGTCGCCGCCGTAGCCCTCGCTGAAGAGCAGGTAGAGCACGCGCAGCACCGTCCCCAGATCGCCCGCCTGGTCGAGCGGCTGCCCGGCGATGCGGCGCTTGGCGCGGCTGATGCGCTGAGCCATGGTCGCCTCGGGGACGAGGTAGGCCGCCGCGATCTGCTCGGTGGTGAGGCCGCAGACGGCGCGCAGCGTGAGGGCGACTGCCGACGCCGGGGACAGCGAGGGGTGCGCGCAGAGGAAGTAGACCTGCAGCGTGTCGTCGGCGTCCGGCACGGGCCCGGGCGGCGGCTCGGCGTGCACCGCCAGCTCGCGCGCCCTGCGCGACGAGCCGGCCCGGAACTCGTCCAGGACCTTCCGCCAGGCGCTGGTGATGAGCCAGCTCTTGGGATCGCGCGGAGGGTCCTCCGGCCAGCTGGCCAGCGCGCTCACCAGCGCCTCCTGAACGGCGTCCTCGGCCGACGCGAAATCCGCTCCGCGCCGGACGAGGGCCGCGATCACCGCGGGGACGAGCTCCCGCAGTAGGGCTTCGTTCACTCGCTGATCGTGGACGGCTCGGTCAGGAACGGACGCACCTCGAGCCACTCGTGGATCGGCTCGCCGCCGGGGCCGGGAGCGGCTGACAGCTCGCCGGCGACTTCGACCGCGCGGTCCCAGGACTCGACGTCGACGATCATCCAGCCGGCGATGAGGTCCTTCGTCTCGGCGAACGGGCCGTCGACGACGGGGGCGCGGCCCTCACCGTCGTAGCGGACGAACGCGCCGTCGGGCGCCAGCGCCTGGCCGTCGACGTACTCGCCGGTGCCTTCGAGGCGGGCGGCGAAGTCGCGCATGAACCCGATGTGTGCGTCGACCTCCTCGGGCTTCCACTGGTCCATCGGCGGGAAGGGGTGATGCGGCTGCGGGCCACCGCGGTAGTGCTTGAGCAGCAGGTACTTCATGACTGGTCTCCTTTCGTGCCCGCCCCCAATGGGCGGTCTTGCCCCAGAGACGGAGCCGGCGGAGCTCGCTCGACATCCGCAACAGCGATTGTCAGTGCTCCAGCGAGGTTCGGCTACCGCGGAGGCCGGGGGGTGCAACCGGCCGTGTGCTTGAAACCGAGCACACGGCCGGGCAGCCCCCCGGCCCACACAGCGAACGTCTGCCGTAGATCGGTAGACCGCCAGACGAACGGGCTCACCCAGCCCTGGTGCACCCCCTGAGATGCATGGCGCGACAACCCCCGCGCCGACGCGTGACTGACGTCACGACCGTTCAGTTCGGCCCCGCCCTTCCGGTGGCCGCCAATGACCGTTCTCAACGTGGAGTCTGAGAAGCGGAAGACACGGACACGGCTTGGTGGACCTCTCTGTTCGGAACCGTCGAAACAGTGGCGCCGTCGTCCACATGGGCAGCCACGAAGTGACCGCCGCCGTGTCCACCAGCCAAGACGCTTTCTGCGGGCCCTACCCCGAGGAGCGGGGCGCGCTGAGCGTTGGCGAAAAGGCTAGCAACTCAGGCGCCGAGCCCCTACGCGCGACTATGCTCGGAGTTCAGGCCTCGTTGGACACTTTCCTGCTCTTTCGCCCTCCGGCGGCCCACCCACCGAGAGACGCAGGAAGGACACGATGCCTCCACCCGAGAGCCGCCAGGACAAAGGGAAGCTCAACTCGGCGATCGCGAATGCGGTCGTGGGGATCATGTCGGATCTCGCGGGGCGGGGCCCCACCCGGTCGCGGGCGTTCGTCCACGACGACGTCGTCGTATGCCTGCTGGAGGAGACGTTGAGCAAGGTGGAGCGAAACCTCGTCGCCGCCGGCGACGACGAGGCGGTCCGAAAGCTGCGCGACAGCGTGCAGCGCGCGGCGGAGGACGAGATGATCGAGGTCGTAGAGCGGCTGACCGGGCGCCGCGTGGCGAGCTTCATCAGCGGCACCAGCACCGGCGCCGACGCATCCGTCGAAGTGTTCGTGCTCGAACCTGCGGGCTAGCATTGCCTTCGGCAAGCGGCTGGGTCGCCGGGCTGACGCTCTCGCGACCGGCCTCGCACGACATCGAGGGACGGACGGGGCCAAGCGGGCTCCGGCGGACCCCGAGGGAGGAGACAGATGGGTCCGGAGGTTCAGCCACTCAGCGGAGGTCAGCTGCTGTCGGCGATCTCGAACAGCATCGTCGCGCTGCTTCGCGAGCACTACGGGCGCGGACCGATGCGAGCCAAGACCTACGCGCTCGACGACATCATCGTCTGCGTCCTCCGCGACAGCGGCTTCAGCGCTATCGAGCAGACGATGATGGACAGCGGCGAGCCGGAGCGAGTGGTGGACATGCGCGAGGACTTCCAGCGCGTGATGGCAGAGCGTTACAAGGACACGATCGAGAAGCTGACCCACCGCAGGGTGGTCGCCTTCCTCAGCCAGGCTCACGTCGAGCCCGACATCACGATGGAGGTGTTCTTCGTCGACCGTCCGCTGGACGGCTTCGGCGCCGTCGAGGTGACCGACCCGTCGGCTCAGGGGGGCGACTAGCCGCCCGGCCGGTGGTCCCCCACCGGTCTGCAAGTTGCAGCCCGGCAACATGCCCGCGGGGAACAGTTGCCATAGTCCGTCCCAATCAAAGGGACTGGGCGCTGAGGCGGATCGCGGCAGCGACGGGACCGAGGGGGGGTTGCCCATGGGTGCGCCCGACGCAGGGACTACCTTCGACAGCTACCGAGACGCCGTCGCGGAGCTGGTCGAGGACGGAATGCCGTTCGAACACGTCGAGTCGTTGATCGACGAAATCAGCTATCTGCCCGAGGACTCGCGCTCGGCGCTCTGGCTGATCGCCTTCGCCAGATGCGGTGCACTGGAACGACGTCGTGGCTGATACCGAGGGCCGAGAGCGGATTCGCCAGGTGTTCGCCGCCCGGCGTGAGGAGAGATACCGGCGCGCTCAGCGAGCAGCGACCAGCGGCCGGAGCCGCGAAGGCGACAAGCCCCGCCGAGGTGTCCCCGACGAGGGCGGCACACGCTTCGTCGAGCCTTCTCCAGGAGCACTCCGGCGAGTGGGCCGGTTCTTGCGGTCGTTCTCGTAGGGCAACCGAAGGCCTTCGGTGTCGACCCAGAACACCGGGCCCTTCAAGGCGAAAGGCCCGCATTGCGGGCCTTTCTAGTAGCGGGGGCGGGATTCGAACCCGCGACCTTCGGGTTATGAGAACGCCGTTCCCCGGTGTGTCATGACGGTAGGGCTCTAGAAAGCCGTCTGAGACCTCTCGCTTCTGCAACGTTCGCTCAGTTTGGTACCCCAGCTGGTACCCCATCGCGGGGCTCCCTAACGCCTTCTAGGGGGTACTAGGGCGTAGCCGAGGGCCAGTCCTCCAATAGGAAAGGTCCTCCTTCCAGACAAGCCCCTCACCAGGTTGTCGCCGGTGGGGCTAGCAGCAGCCGGGAGGGCGTGTATCCCTGGGGCTCCGCAGTACGCCGACAACATCATCGCGGCCGAGGTGGGCCGGTTCCACCGCAGCGACCCGCGTCACCGAGTCCGGGTAGAACGGGAGGGTTGAGGCCGAGCCGAATCCGACCTCGACGACCTCGCCCTCGAGCCCACCGCAGACGCGCTCTGCAGCGGGGCAGCCGCCTTGCGCGCCACAGCCTCGCCGATCGGGCTCGCTCCGTGGCCGCTCGCCGGGCCGAGCTCAGCTCAACCGCGGAGTTGCCCGAGGCCGGTCCAGAGCAGGTCCGTCCCCCCGTCGATCAACTCGTCGATGCCGGTGCCGGAGTTGACCCGCCGCCACTCGACCGCACCGCGCAAAGCCGAAATGAGCATCTCGACGATGATCTCTGCCCGACGACCGCCAGGGTCGATGCCTGCGTCCTCGAGATCGGCAGCGAGCATCATGCCGACGGCCGCGGCGCGGCGCCGGTGCGCCTGGCTCACGACGTCGTCGATCTCGCCGTCCCCGTTGGAAGTGCTCCCGAACAGGAGACTCCAGGTCTGCGGGTGGCGCTCGGCGAAGTCGAAGACCGCCTTCATCGTCTCGCGCATTCGGTCGCGGTGCGTGCCCGAGCCGGTGATCGATGCCCCGACGTGCCCGATGAAGATCGCGCTCTGCTCCTCGAGTACCGCGAGGAAGAGGGACTTCTTCGACGCGAAGTGGTCGTAGAGGACTGCCCGCGTGACGCCGGCCCTGGCAGCCACATCGGCCATCGAGGTCGCCCCGTAGCCACTGCTGCCAAAGGCCTCGAGCGCCGCGGCCAGGATCCGCTCCCGGCGGGCAGGCGCCGACATCCGGCGTCGCACCGGCTTTGCTTGGGCGCTTACTGACACAGTCGTAGGTTAGCTGACATTCGGCGCATCAAACAGCGGGCTAGCCCTGCTTGACAACCAACAGAGCTGTTGGTTATCGTCCGCGCCGGGCGAACGGGAGGGGTATGCAGCGATGACGAGCGGTCCGGTGGACAAGTCGGACGGCAGGGCACTGACCCGGCGCGGCTTCGTGGCCGGCGCCGCGGCCGGCGCCGCGAGCCTCGGGCTCGCGGCGAACCCGCTACTCGCGCGGGCGATCGGCGCCACGACACCGAGCCGTCGCGTAGCGGTCCTCGGCGGCGGCATGGCCGGCCTCACGGTCGCCCACGAGCTCGTCGAGCGGGGCTTCGAGGTCGACGTCTTCGAGCCGGTGGCGCTCGGCGGCAAGGCCCGCTCGATCGACGTCCCCGGCAGCGCACGGGCGGGCGCCGCCCGCTCCCCGGCGAGCACGGCTTCCGCTTTTTCCCCGGCTTCTATCACCACGTCCCGGACTCGATGCGCCGGATCCCGGACAGCGAGAACCCGCACGGCGTGTGGGACAACCTCGTCGACACCACCGAGGGCAAGTCGGTCCGGGCGAACGGGCGGGCCGACGCGCGCTCTTCGGGATGCTCTACAACCCGCCCGACGGCGCTCACCCCCGCCGGGCTGCAGAACATCCTCATCGAGGAGATCGTCGAAGCAGCAGTGGCTGCTGCCGCACGAGGCCGCGTACTTCGCCGAGCGGCTGATGGTCTTCTTCACGTAGCTGCGACGAGCGCCGTTTCGGCGAGTGGGAGCACGTCGCCGTGGTGGGACTTCATCGGCGCCGAGACCGCTCCGCCGAGTACCAGCGTGTCGCCGCGCGCGGCCTCACGCGCTCGCTCGTGGCGGCGAAGGAGACGGTCGCCTCGACGCGGACGATCGGCAACATGGCCGAGGCGTTCGTCATGAACATCATGGGCCGCGGCAACGACGGCGCTCTCGACCGCATTCTCGACCGCCCGACCAACGAGGCCTGGATCAAGCCGTGGGTCCGCCTGCTGAAGAAGCTCGGCGTGCGCTTCCACATGGGCCAGCGCGTCGACCGCCCTCGAGCCCGACGGCGATGGCGCGATCGCGGCGCGCGACGGTGACCGGCGCGACGGCCGGCACCGGCGGATCGAGGCCGACTGGTTCGTCTCGGCGATGCCCGCCGAGCGCATCCGCAAGCTGCTCTCGCGGAAGCTCCTGCGCGCCGACGAGCGGCTCGCGGGGATCAACGAGCTCGAGACGGACTGGATGGCCGGGATCCAGTTCTTCCTGCGCAAGCGGATCGACATCACCCCGGGTCACGTCACCTTCGTGGACTCGGACTGGGCGCTGACCTCGCTGACGCAGGCTCAGTTCTGGGCCGAGCGCGACTTCCCCGCCGACTACGGCGACGGCGAGGCGGTCGACTGCCTCTCGGTCGACGTCTCCGACTGGGACACGCCCGGGCCGCTCACCGGCAAGGCCGCCAAGCGCTGCACGCAGGCGGAGATCAAGCGCGAGGTCTGGCACCAGATCACCGAGCACCTCAAGGACACGCGATCCCGAGATCCTCGACCCCGACCTGTCCACTCGGCCTTCCTCGACCCCGGCGATCCAGTGGCATCCGAGCCGCGGGCGCAACTCGCAACGCGACGCCGCTGCTGGTCAACACCGTCGGCTCGTGGGACGAGCGGCCCGAGCGCGAAGACGGCGCTTCACAACCTGTTCCTCTGCCGGCGACTACGTGCGCAACGACATCGATCTCGCGACGATGGAGGGCGCCAACGAGACCGGCCGGGCGGCGTCGCGGCGCTGCTGGAGGCGTCCGGCTCGAACGCCGACGCCGCCGCAGATGTACAAGCTCTACGACCCGCCCGAGATGGAGGGCGAGAAGGCGCCGACCGCGAGCTCTACAAGCAGGGCCTGCCGAACGCGCTCGACGTCGAGGCGTGACGCGCCGCGCAGCGCGACGAGCGTCGACGCGGTCGATCGTCGGCGCTCGCTGCGCCGGCTCGGCGGCGGCCACCGCGCTCGCGCGCGCCGGCCGCTCGGTCATCTGCGCTCGACCGCGCCAGCTTTCCCGCGGACACGCTCTCGACCCACCTCCTGTTTCTCGGCGGCGTCGCCGAGCTCGAGCGCCTCGGTGCGCTCGACCGCGTCTCGCGCTCGGGCCCGCCGCGGCTCGACGAGGCGTCGATGGCCTGGGGGGGCTACGAGATCCGCGACGGGCTACACGCCCGTCGACGGGCTCGACTACGCGCTCTGCGTGCGCCGCCCGGGCCTCGACGCCGCGCTCGTCGAGACCGCCCGCGAGGCCGGCGCGGAGATCCGCGAGGGCTGCCGGGCCTCGGGCTGCGTCTGGGAGGCGGCCGCATGGCCGGCGTCCGCTATCGCGATCGCCGGCGGCAACGAGCGCGAGCTCCGCGCCCCGCTGGTGATCGGCGCCGACGGGCGGCGTTCGCTGGTCGCCCGCGAGGCGGGCGCCGAGGAGCCGCGCCTGCACAACGCGAACGGCCGCGGCTGCTACTTCGCCTACTGGCGCGACGGCCGCCCGAGCTGCGCTGCGTCGCCGCGCAATGGCGCCGGGGTCGCGAGCTCGTCACCGCCTTTCCCTGCGACGACGGGCTCCTGCTCGTGCTCCTGATGCCGCCGGTCGACCGCGCCGACGACTTCAAGGGCGACCTCGAGGGCGAGTACCGCCGCACCGGGCGGCCGGTCCCCGGAGCTGGCCGCGCGCCTCGACGGCGCCGCGATCGGGTGAGCAAGGTCCGCCACACGAACTCGACCGCGTCCTACTTCCGCCGCTCGCAGGGCCCGGGCTGGGCGCTCCCCGGCGACGCCGGCCACTTCAAGGACCCGGTGACCGCCCAGGGGATCCGCGACGCGATGCGCTTCGGCCGGATGCTGGGCGAGGCCGTCGCGCCGGTCCTCGACGACGCACGCGGCGCTCGACCGCGCGCTGGAGGACTGGGAGCGCCGCCGCGACCGCGAGTGCATCGAGACGTATCAGTGGACGAACCGCCTCGGCCGCGCCGAGACGATGAGCCCGGTCGAGGCCGAGCTCTACCGCGTCGCCACGGGCGACCGGCGGCTCGGCACGACCTTCCTCGACGTCTTCTCGCGCAGCGTGCGGCCGGCCGAGCTCTTGGGGCGGGGCGCCTCGTGCGGCTGACCGCCCGCGCCCTGGTCGCGGCAGCGGCGACCGCGGCGAGGCCCTGCGAATCGCCGGACGCGAGCTGCGGACCGGCATACGCCGGACAGCAACGTCTTCGACTACGCCGCCGCGGTTCCATCGCGGCGGGCGTATGAGCGCAGCCTGCCGGTCGAACACCTTCGACGCGACAAGGCCCGCATTCGCG
>CAWEOW010000019.1:0-20655 GCA_963810745.1 uncultured Thermoleophilaceae bacterium | reverse complement strand
ACGTGACCGACGGCCGGGCCGAGCCGCTCGAGCGCCGCAGCGAGGTGACCCGCCTGGGCGAGGGCGTCGACAGCTCGGGGCGGCTGACCGACGCAGCGATGGAGCGCGTCTTCGGAGTGGTATCGGGCTATCGCGAGCTGATGGAGGGCCTAGGCGAGGTGGACCGCGTGATCGGGGTGGCCACCAGCGCGGTCCGCGACTCCGAGAACGGCGACGACTTCCGCCGTGAGCTGGCCGGCCGCTACGGCGTCGAGGTGGAGACGATCACCGGCGACGAGGAGGCGCGGCTTGACCTTCCTGGGCGCGACCGCTCGCCGCGAGCCCGGGGAGCGCGCCCTGGTGATCGACATCGGCGGCGGCAGCACCGAGTACGTGGTCGGGACCGCCGGCGAGGAGCCCTCCTTCCGGGTCTCCACCCGCCTCGGCTCCGTACGCCAGACCGAGCGCCATCTTCATTCCGATCCGCCGAGCGACGAAGAGCTCGGGGCCCTGCGCTCGGAGGCCCGGGCGATCCTCGACGAAGAGATTCCCGCGGAGGTTCGCGAAGAAGTGAGCGTGGGCATCGCCGTGGCCGGCACCGCCACGCAGCTGGCGGCGATCGACCTCGAGCTCGAGCCCTACGATCCCGACCGCGCCGACGGCCACCGCCTCACCCGCGAGGGGTGCGAGGCGTTGCTGGAGCGCGTGGCGTCGGTGCCGCTGGAGCAGCGCAAGCAGATCAAGGGCCTCGATCCCGAACGCGCGCCGACGATCGTGGCCGGCGCGGCGATCCTGCTCGAATCGATGGTCGCCTTCGGCCTCGGGGAGGTCGAAGTGAGCGAGGCAGACCTCCTGCACGGAGCCGCGCTGAGCTCGGTGGGGGGAGGCGTGACGGGTGAGACGGGTTAGCCAAAAGCAGAGGCCAGTTTGCGACCTCTTGGCGGTCGTCAGGGCGCCAGGGGTGGTGTATAGTTCCGACGGCGGGTGAGGGGAGGCCACGCGGTTAACCCGTTAGGCGGATCCTCACCTGTACATAGGCTCGGGCTAAGCCGCATCGTTTCGGCGCCTCCCGCAGTTCGAGCCACGAGGCCCTTTCAAGGCACGTACCCCTGCCCGTCCTGATGGGGCCGATACTGGAACCGCCCGCATGATGCGGGCGGTTCCTCTTTTCAGGGGTAGTTTCCGGCTGTGAACACGGTGACGCGTCGGGTGCTGTTCCTGGCCCTCACCGGCGTCTCGCTGTACCTGCTGGCGCCGAGCCTCATCGAGGTCTTCTCCACCGCGCCGCGGCTCGGGTCGCTCGAGCCCTTCTGGTTCATCCCGATGATCCTGCTGCAGGCGGGGAGCCTCGTCTGCATGGCGCTGGTGCAGCTGATCTGCCTGCACGCTCACCGGCTGGGGCCCGTGCTCTCGTCGCAGATCGCCGGCAACGCATTCGCGCGCGTGGTCCCCGGCGGCGGCGCTGCCGGCGCCGCGTTGCAGTACGGCATGCTCGTCTCGTCGGGCACGGTGGCCGGCGGGCGGGCGGCCTCGGCGCTCACCGCGGCGAACCTGTTCACCTTCGCCACGCTGCTGGCGTTGCCGGTCTTCACCCTGCCAGCGGTGATCTTCGGCGCGCCGGTGAGCCACGGCCTGGTCCGCGCGGCGCTGCTCGGCGGAATCGTCTTCGTCGGGATGGTGGCCCTGGGGCCGGTGTTCCTCTACTTCAACGAGCCGCTCGTGAAGGTGGGCGAGTGGGTCCAGGGGCTGCGCAACAAGCTCAAGCCGAAGAGCGAGCCGCGCACCAACCTCCCCGAGCGCCTGCTGGCGGAGCGCAACAGCGTGATGGCCGCCGTCGGCGAGAAGTGGAAGCGGGCCCTGCTCGCCTCGGTCGGGCGCTGGCTGCTCGACTACGCGACTCTGCTCACCGCGCTGGCCGCGGTGGGCGCCTCGCCGCGGCCGTCGCTGGTGCTGCTCGCCTATGTGGCGTCACAGATCCTGGCGCAGATCCCGATCACTCCCGGCGGGCTGGGGTTCGTCGAGGCGGGTCTGACCGGTCTGCTCGCGCTGGCCGGGGTCGCGCCCGCCGACGCCGCGCTGGCGACGCTCGCCTACCGCCTCGTCAACTACTGGCTGCCGCTGCCCGCCGGCGCGATCGCCACCTGGGTGCACCGGCGGCGCTACCCCAAGGTCGCCGAGGAGACGCTGGCCTAGGCCAGGTTGGACTTGCGCGGGTAGGCGACCGCCGGGTCGGTGAGCACGTTCACCAGGGCGGGCTTGCCCGAGGAGAACGCGCGGTCCAGCGCGGGGCGCAGCTCGTCGGGGCTGCGCACCAGCTCGCCGTGGCCGCCGAGGGCCTCGACCACCTGGTCGTAGCGGCACTCGGGCTGCAGGTCGGCGGCCACCGAGTAGCCGTAGAGGAACTCCATCGGGTGCTTCTCCAGCGCCCAGATGCCGTTGTTGCCCATCACCGCCACCACGGGGACGCCGTGCCGGACCAGCGTGTCGAACTCCATGCCCGAGAAGCCGAAGGCGCCGTCGCCCAGCAGCAGGCAGACGGGGCTGTCGGGGTTGGCGAGCTTGGCCGCCAGCGCGTAGCCGGGGCCGGCGCCCAGGCAGCCGAAGGGCCCGGGATCCATCCAGCGGCCGGGCTCGTAGGTCTCGATCACGCGGCCGGCGTAGGAGACGAAGTCGCCCCCGTCCCCCACCACCACGGTGTCGCGCGTCAGCACCTGCGCCAGCTCGTGGTAGACGCGCAGCGGGTGCAGCGGCGAGCGGTCGTCGGTCAGCTCCGCCTGCTCGCCCTCGCGCTTCTCGGTCTCCTCCGCGCGCAGCTGCCCCAGCCAGCCCGAGCGGTCCGGGCCGCCGGCGCCGCCCTCGCGCAGCGCGTCGAGCGTGGCGGGCACGCCCCCGAAGAGCTCCGCGGCCACCTCGCGCGGCTGGTCGCGGCCGGGATGGGCGGAGCCCACCACCACGATCTGCGTCTCCTCGCCGAAGGAGCCGCCGAAGCCCAGGCGGAAGTCCATCGGGACGCCGAGCACGAGCGCCACGTCGGCGCCCTTCAGCGCTGTGCTTCGCGCGCGCGAGAAGAAGTTGGGGTGGTCGGCGGGCAGGCAGCCGCGCGCGAGCCCGTTCAGGAACACCGGAATCTGGAGCTCGTCGCTGAGCGCGCGCAGCGCGTTCTCGCCGTGGGCCCAGTACAGGCCCGTGCCGGCCATGATCACCGGCCGCTCGGCCGAGCGCAGGAGCTCGGCGGCGCGGTCGACGCCCTCCGCCGCGGGCGCGGCGAGCGGGTCGGGCAGCGAGGCGGGCGTGTCGGCGTCCACCTCGGCCTCCATGAAGACCTGGTCCAGCGGGAAGTCGAGGAAGGTCGGCCCGGTGGGCGGCTCGAGCGAGGCCGCGAGCGCCTCGTCCACGAGGCCCGGGATCTCCGCCGTGCTCTCCGCGGTCCGCGCGAGCTTGGTCAGCGGCGCGACGAACGGGACGTGGTCGATCTCCTGGAGCGAGCCCTGGCCCCAGCGCGCGGCCGGGGCGCGCCCGCCGAGGACGAGCATCGGCGAGCTGTTCTGCTGGGCCGAGCCCAGCGCGCTCATGCCGTTGGTGACGCCGGGACCCGCGGTGAGCGCCGCGACGCCGGGCTGGCGCGTGGCCTTGGCCCAGCCCTCGGCGGCGAAGGCGGCGCCCTGCTCGTGGCGGGTGTCGACGAGGTCGATGCCCTCCTCGCGGCAGCCGTCGTAGATCGAGAAGAGGTGGCCGCCGGACAGCGTGAACAGCTTCGTGACGCCGTTGGCCTTCAGCCGCTTGGCGACGAGACGGCCGCCGTGGAGGGCGGTGCGGGGCTGCGCCTCCGTGCTCATGAGCGCGGCGAGCCTAACCGACTCAGCCCGGCCGCCCGGCCGCGGGTCCTGTCTCCGGAATATTCCTTGCACTCGCGCCCTTCGGGCGCCGGCAAGTTGCTTCCGTCGCCACCCGCGGGTGAAGCGCCCAGCCCTTCGTGTAACTCGTCAGCCGGCTGACGAGTTGTGCCGGTGCGCGTGTGGGGTTCGCGACTGCCGCTACACGGCGCGAGCGCGGCGGGCGGCGGCCTCGAGGCTCTCGACGTTGCCCGCCAGCACCTCGGCCTGCGGGCCGCGGGTGCCGAAGCGAACCTGCACGATCGCGCGTGCCGACCCGGTCGGCCTCGGAGCGGGCGTGCTCAACCGTCGAGGCGACGGACGCGGCGGTCACGCCGCAGGCCTCGAGGAAGCGCTCGCCGAGCCCCAGGTCCAGGTCGTCGGCCGACAGCTCGATCTGCTCGGTGCGGAAGCCGCCGGCGATCACGCCGGCTGTGGGGGCCAGCAGGCAGGCGGCCATGTCGTCCTCGACGCGCACGGCGTCGGCGGCTACGGCGTCGAGCAGCTGCTGGGCGGTGGCGTCGCGCCCGAGCTCGTCGAGGAGGTCGGTCACGCGCCCGCGGCCCATCATGCGGTCGGTCGCGGTGCGGGCCTCGGTGAGGCCGTCGGTGTGCAGGCAGACCACCGAGCCCGGCTCGAGCGGCAGCGTGGTCTGACGGCGGCCGGTCTCGAGCCCGGCGCCGACCGGCGGCGAGGACACGGCGAGCACCGGGTCGAAGCGCGAGGGGCCCACCACCATCGGCGCCGGGTGTCCAGCGGAGGAGTAGGTCAGCGAGCCGTTGTCGGGGTCGTGGACCGCCAGCAGGACGGTGGCGAAGTCGCCGTCGAGGTCATCGATGACCTGCCCGGCGAGGCGGAGCGCGGCGCGCGGCTCGAGCCCGGCCTCGAGGTAGGCGCGCAGGGTGTAGCGCAGGAAGGCCGTGTGGGAGAGCGCGTCGCGGCCGTGGCCGGAGACGTCGCCCAGCACGAAGGCCGTGCGACCGCCCTCGAGCGGGATCACGTCGTAGAAGTCGCCGCCCGCTGCCGGGCCCGCGGCGGGCCTGTAGGCCACCGACACGCGCAGCGAGCCGAAGCGCTCGGGCACCGGCGGCAGCAGCGCGGCCTGAAGGAGGCCGACCTCGGCGAGCAGCTCGCGGCGCTGCCTGCCCAGCCGCCGCGCGCGGAGCGCGGTGAGCAGGTAGCCGATGCCGAACATGGCAGCCAGGGCGCCCAGCGCTGCAAGCGCGGTCTTCACCGAGTCGGGCACCACCTCGACGAACTCGCGCACGGTCCGGCTCACCGGCGAGCCCGAGCCGTCGCCGGCTCCACTGCCGCGCGCGTCGCCCGGGACCACCCCGGCGCTGGCCGGCCCGCCCTCCGAGGCGACCGAGGGGCTGCCCGGGCCCGGGCCGAAGCCGGCGGCGGGGTCGTCGGCCGAGGGGCCGCCCGTCGCGGTGCCGCCCGGTGCGCTCTGGGCGGCGCCAAGGGCGTCGCCGGGAAGGCCCAGGCTCCCGCCGGGTGCCGCGCCGGGCCCCGGGTTGAAGCCCGCGAGGGGCGTCGGGTTACCCGGAACGGTGACGCCGGGGGTGAAGGTCGTGGGGGTCGAACCGGGGCCCCCGCCGGCGCTGGGCTGGGCTGGGATTGGCCGCCGGGTTCGACGGGTTGCCGCCGGGCTGCTCGGGCAGCGGGTCGGACCCGCCGCCGGGCTCGGTGGGCTCCTCGCCGGAGGGCTCGGCGGGCCGGCCGCCCGGATCGGTGGGGCCCGGCTCCTCGGGAAGCGGCGGCTCCCCGACCGGCGGGTCGGTCGGAGCGGGGCCCGGCTCCTCGGGAAGCGGCTCCGCGGGGCCCGGATCGGGCTCCGGCGCGGGCTGGGCCGGCGGGTCGACCGGCGCGGGCTGCTCGGCTTGGGGGCCGAGCGCCTTGCCGGGCTTGCCCTGCTTCTTGGGCGGCTTGCCCTGCTTCTTGGGCGGCTTGCCCTGCTTGAGCGGCTTGGCCTGAGCGGTGTCGGCCTGCTGGGCCGGCGAGGCCGCGCTCAGCAGAGAGCGCGCCGATGAGGCAGAGCGCGCTCGCGCCGAAGCGCGCGCGGCGCAAGAGCGGCCGCGCCTCCCAACGAGGCTGCGGGCGTGAGGGCACACCCTGGGGATCGGGCTTCTACGCATCGGCTGTGAGCGGGGCCCCTGCGGAGATAGAACGTCCGTCTACCCCCAGCCGGGGGACCCCGGCCGGGGCGTAGCAGCGAACGGGCTCCGAGACGCCCTTCAGGTGCAGTGAGGTGCGCTGCTCGAGCGGGACTTCGGAGCGCTCGAGCAGGGTCCGGGTCGCCTCGGTGAGCAGCACCGAGTCGCCCGTCTGCTTCGTGCACTCCTCCACGCGCGCGGCGACGTTGACGGCGTCGCCGATCACCGCGAACTCCAGCCGGCCGCCGCCGCCGACCGAGCCCACGACCACGGGCCCGGAGTTGATGCCCACGCCCACCTCGAGCTCGCCCCGGAAGCGCTCGGTCACCGCCTCCACCAGGTCGCATCCCCGCGGCCAGGGCGCGGTCGGCGTGGTCCGAGAAGCGCTCGGGCGTGCCGAATACCGCCAGCAGGCCGTCGCCCAGGAACTTGTTGGCGTGCCCGCCGTGCTGGAGCACGACCGGAACCACGACCTCGAACAGCTCGTTCAGCCGGGTCACCGTCTCCTGCGCGCTCGAGCGCTCGGCGAAGGGCGTGAAGTCGCGCATGTCGACCACCATCACGGTGGCCTCCACGTCCATCCCCTCGAGCAGCGCGCCCTCGTCCAGCACCCGCTCGGCCACGTCGGGGTCGACGTAGCTGCCGAAGGCGTCGCGCAGCGCGTCGCGCTCGGAGACCCCGGCCATCATCTCGTTGAAGCTGCCGGCCAGCACGCCCAGCTCGTCGCCGGAGGTCAGCTTCGCGCGGGCCTGGAGGTCACCGGTCTTGACCTGCCGGGTCGCCTCGAGCAGGTCGTCCACCGGCCGCATCACCGACTTCGTCACGAGCACCGTCAGCTCGAGCGAGACGGTGAACGCCACGAGGACCGCGATCACCACGTCCACGCCCATGTCCGCCAGGCCGCTGGCGCCGTCGTTGTTGAGCCCGCTCACCACGACGCCGGTGATGACGTTGATGATCGGGAGCGCCGCCAGCAGGCGCCAGCGCACGGGCACGCCGAGGTCGGCGCCGCCGAAGTCGTTGGGCAGGTGCCCGGCGGCCTCCTGGACCACCGGCCGCAGGAACACCTCCGACGCGAAGAAGTGCAGCACCGACGCGTAGGCGACCGCGATCAGCGCGCCCACCACGACCATCAGGCCGGCCAGCGGGCTCAGGTCCAGCTGCCAGGGGACGAAGACCGCGATCGGCACGCTGACCAGCGCGTAGGGCTTCCAGCCGTTCGCGACCACGATCCGGCGAGGCGCGGCCACCGCGGCCTTCCAGGCCTCGAGGGCGCCTTCGGCCGGCCGGCCCGCGTCCAGCCAGCGCCTGATCGGCTCGGCCGACCCGCGCGCGTGCATGAAGGCGAAGACCAGCGCGATCAGCGTGACCGCCCCGGAGAACAGGGCGATGCTGAGCGAACTCGCCGCCGGTCATCGGCTCGTAGAGCGAGAACAGCGCGATCGTCCCGAGCCCGATGGCGAGAGACGTGACCAAGTCGAAGGCCACGTACAGCAACAGGTAGCGCCCCCGAAGGCGCCGCATCAGACCCGGCAGCGGGTTCCGCACACCTCAATGGTGACGTATGTGGGTCTAGCGGAGCGGGTCGTTGGGGTGCGGGTCCGTCGCCGGGCTGGAGCCCCGGGTGCCCTGAGGCGCCGGGACGTTGGGCGACCGGCCCTGCTGCGGGACCACGAACTGCTTGCCGTCGTAGAGCGACTTCGGCTGGGTGAAGCAGGGCGGCTGCGTCGGGGTCCCGATCACCGGCGGGACCTGGTTGTCGACGGGGTCGGGCTTGTCGCCGCCGGGGCAGCGGAAGCTCTCGATCACGCCCAGGTTCCCGGCGCGCAGCAGCGCGCGCGGGTGCATGTAGGAGTTGCCGCGCTCGAACGCGGGCGTCCTGGTGAAGCGGTCGAAGGAGCGCGGCTCGAGCAGCGAGAAGTTGACCTGGTACCGAATCGACCCCGCGTCCGGGTTGCAGTTGCCCTGGCCGCGCTGCGTGCAGCCGAAGTTCACGCCGCCGATGGTCAGGAAGCTCGAGATCGTGTCCTGGTGGAAGTTCGCGTAGGACAGGATCGGGTTGAGCTGGGAGAGGAAGGGCCGGATCTCGTCGAACAGCGGCGAGGCCCCGGTGAGCACGCGGCTCAGCGCCGGCAGGCCGGTCCGCGAGGCGCGGATCAGGGGCGGCAGGTCGCGGAACAGGCGGGTCAGGTCAGGCGCCAGGTCGCCCAGGTCGCGCACCGTCGGCCCGAGGTCGCGGGCCGGGCCCTTCAGGTCGTTGACCAGCGGCCGGGTGTTCTTGGCGAAGCGCTCGAGCCGGGCCAGCGTGGCCTTCGACTCGTCGAGGAAGGTCGGGAAGATCTGGAACGTCTCCGCCAGCGCGCGGTCGCGCGAGGCGGTCGCCTCGAACACCGCGTTGGAGTTCTGGATCAGCTCGCCCAGCGCGCCCTCGCGCTCGTTGATGGCGCCGAACACCACCCCCGTGTTCTTCACGAAGCCGCGCACGGACGACTGCTGCTCGTCGAGGACCTTGAGCAGGTCGGCGCCGTCGGTCGCGAAGCCCTCGAGGTTGCCGAAGGCCGAGGAGAGGTCCTCGCCGCGACCGCCCTCGATGGCGTCGGCCAGCTCCTTGATCCAGGTCTTGAACGCCGCGCGGGTGTCCGAATCGAAGGCAGAGAAGATCTCGTCCAGCTCGACGGTGTCCTCCACGTGGCTGACGGGCAGGCTCTCCCCGTCCTCCAGAACGTTGTCCTTGCCGTTCAGCTTGCGGTGGCCGGGCGAGACCTCGATGTAGCTCTCGCCGAGCAGGGTCTTCTGGCGCAGGATGACCCTGCTGTCCTTGGCGACCGGCGCGAACTCCGGCTTGATCTCCATCTCGACGATCGTGCGCGCGGTGCCCTTGTCGAGCTCCTTGGTCTTCACCTTGCCGACGTTCACGCCGGCCATGCGGACGTCGGCCTCCTCGGACAGCGTCGGCGCCTCGGGGATCTTCGCCGAGAAGCGGTAGCTCTGCGGCTTCAGCGGGATGGAGCCGCCGAAGGACAGCCACAGGAAGATCAGGATCCCGACGCAGGAGAAGGTGAACAGGATCATCGCCGCGATGCGCCCGATGCTGGGGCTCTGCTTGATCACGTGCAGACCCCCGCCTGTTGGAGGGTGCTGAGCACCAGCCCGATCGGGAGGAGCCCGTTGGTCGGATCCGCGCCGAGCGCGAACGCCACGCAGGGCAGCCCGCCGAGCGAGAAGCGGCGCTGGGGTCCGCGGGCGTCGCCGGTGTTGAACAGGGACGTGGTCTGAGTGGCCGCCCAGCCGAGCGTGTAGAGCAGGCCCTCCTGGCGCGCCCGGTCACGCCCCATGTCACCGGTGAGGCCCTCGCTGCCGTTCGGGTTGAACGCACCGATGTTGAAGAAGCGGTTGAGCTCCTCGAAGTCGGTCGCCAGGTCGGGCAGGCCGGGGTTCAGGCTCTTGGCGCCGCGCCCGAGTTGGCGCGTGAACGGGATCGTGGCGCGCGTGAAGGGCCGGATCTGCTTCTCGATGATCGGGGTGGCCTCGCGCACGAACGGCAGCACCGAGCGGTTGGCCTCGTCCAGGCGCCGGAACGGCGGGCGCAGGGCCTCGAGCGTGGGCCCGAGCTTGTCGGCGTAGGGCCCGACCTTGTCCAGCGTCTGGTTGGTCTGCTCGAGCGCGCCGGGCAGCTTGCGCACCGACTCCGAGATGCTCTGGTCGGCGTCGGCGAAGCCCTGCAGGGCATCGTTGGAGGCGCCGACCAGCTTGACGATGTCGCGGTCGGCGTTGCCCAGCTCGGTGGTGAGCAGGCCGTAGTTGTGGATCAGGCGCTTGAGGTTGCCGCGGCGGCGCGCGACCGCCGAGCTGAAGCGGTCGAGGTCGCGATGGAGCGGGCCCAGGCGCGCGAAGGTCTCCTGCAGGTCTCCCCCACGTCCCTTCAGGCCCTTGCCCGCGCCGGAGATCAGCAGCTTGAGGTAGTCGCGCGTGTCGACGTCGAGCGATGCGAGGATCTCGTCCTGGTCGACGTCCTCCTGGGAGTTCTCGACCTGGATGGTCTCCTCCTCCTCCATCGGCTCGCCGCGGCCCGGGTCGACCTCGAGGAACATGTCCTTCAGGCCCGTCTTGGTGCGCAGCAGCGCCGTGGCGTCCTTCTTGATCAGCTTCTTGTACTTCGGCTCGATCTGGAGCGTGACCACGGCCAGGCCGTCCTTCAGCTCGACCTTGCCGATGTCGCCCACCTGCACGCCGGCCACGCGGACCGTCTGGCCCTGGCCGGGCTGCACGGCCTGGGCGTTGGGGAGCTCGATCTTGACCAGGAACGGCTTCTCCTGGACCAGCGGGAAGCGAAGACGCTGCTGGGACAGGATGTAGCCGCCCACGCCGACGGCGATCAGGAACAGCGCGAGGATCGCGAGGAAGTCGCCGAGGTGCTTGCGGATGGCCGCCTTCATCGCTTGCCCTCCGCGTCCTTGGCCTTCTTCTTCCTGGCCTCGTCCCTGGCCCTGAGCGAGCGGATGTCGAGGTTGGGGTCAGCCGCCTCGCGCTTCTTGCCCTCGCGGCGAAGCTCTGCCCGCTTCTCGCGCAGTTCCTTGTTGTCCTTCACCGCGGCGTCGTAGAGACGGCGCATCGAGCGGCGGTCCGAGGCCGAGAACTCGTTGCGCCGGGCACCGCTGGAGAACGAGGCGGCCGGGCCGCCGGGCGCGTTCATGTTCGGCGGCTCCTGGGTCTCGCAGGGCACGTCGGGGCGGTGCGGCGGCGGCTGGCGGCCCGCGTCGGGCGGCGGCGCGGGCCGGACCGAGTTGCCGCTGGGGTGGAGGAAGGGGCTGACGCCGGGCATCGGTGGCGGGGTGGCCTGGCCGTAGAAGTAGGAGAGGTTGGCGTCGGAGAGGCGGCTCTCGCCGGAGAGGCCCACCAGGCCGCGCGTGCTCTGCACCGCGAACGACTGTCCGTCGATGCCCGGCAGCTCGGGCATCGGGATCGGCGCGTTGGCGAAGGGCACGAGCACGCCGGAGGTGCAGGCCGAGAGCGCACGGCCCTGGTCGAGCACCGGGACGGTCCGCTGGTTCAGGCTGACAAGCGCGGGCGTGTAGCCGCGCAGCACCTTGGCCGCCCCGCGCAGCTCGGAGCGGCGGAAGAGCAGGCGCGCCTGGCGGATGAACGGGGTCGCGGCGTCGAGGGTGGCCGGCGTGGAGCGCACGCCGGGGAGCGCGTCGACCGCGAAGCGGCGCAGCGAGGGCAGCGCGTTGTTGACCGAGAACAGCGCCGGGCGAGCGGAGCGCAGGGTGTCGCGCAGGGCGGGCACGCTGCGCTCGAGCGCGGCGTCCTCTCGGGCGAACGCGCCGGCGGTCACGTTGAGGTTGGTCACCAGGCTCTTCAGCGCGCCCTCGTTCTCCACCAGCGCGGAGAAGGTCTTCTGCTGCCCGCGCAGCACGCGCTGCAGGTCCTTCGTCGGCTCCTGGCCGAGAGTGGCGTCGTTGACCAGCGACGTGCTCTTGTAAGCCGGCTCCCAGTACTTGATCGACTCGTTGAAGCCCTTGGCGCCCTTGCCCTTGAGGCTCGCGGAGTACTCCTTCAGGAGCGACTGCAGGTCCTCGCGGGTGTCCTTCTGCAGCGAGGTCAGGATGTCGCCGAACTGGACCGAGGCGAACGTCTGCTGAATCGGGATGACGTCGTCCTCGTCGAGCACCGGCGCGGTGGGCGAGCCCGGCTTGAGCTCGATGAACTTGTTGCCCTCGAGGAAGATGCGCGGGCGCACCTTGAGGGTCGCGTCCTCGTGCAGTGGCAGCGCGTTCTCCTTGACCTCCATGGTCACCTTCGCGCCGGTCTCGGTCCCTTCGAGCGGCTGCACCTTCTTGACCTTGCCGACCTCGATCCCGGCGATGCGCACCGGCGACTTGGGCGTGACATCGTCGGCGTTCTTGAACATCGCGGTGACCTCGTAGGGGTCGGCGAACGGGTTGGCCTTCGTGAAGCCGAAGTAGGAGAACACCGCGATCACGACGATGGCGATCAAGCCGGCCTTGAAGCGGCTCATGCCCGTGCTCTGAGCGCTGCGGTTGCGCCGGAAGAGAGCCATGGCCTAGGGCACGTCCTTCAGGTTGTCGATGTTCAGCTGGCGCGACTTGTAGGTGCCGCCCGTGAGCACCGGGTAGTCGTCGGTGGCGACCGCGCCGTTGCCTCCGGTACCGGTCGGGTCGGCAGCACCCGGAACCAGGCCCGGTCCGTACCGGGTCCCCGGCGGGTAGAGCGGGCCGTTCGGGTAGCCCGTCTGGCCCACCTGGCAGTCCGCGTTGCCCTGCGCGTCGATCGCGGGCGGGTAGGGCGTGCCGAACAGGCGCCCGGCAGGCTCGCCCTCCGGGGCCCCGCCGGGACCGCGGTGCGCGCCCCGCGCCTTCTGGCCAGGCAGGATGTCCGCCGGCCGGGCCGCGTCGCTCTGGCCGTAGCCGTTGGGCTGAGCGACGTTGGAGAGCTTGGCGCCCTGGCCCTGCACGGTGCCGCCGGGGAAGAGGGCCGAGGCCTTGTTCGACATGTGCTCACCCAGCGCGTGCAGGAAGTACACCGGGTAGTTGCAGACCGACTGGTACGGGTTGAGGAACTCGACCAGCGGGCGCGTGACGGCCAGGCCGCTGCCGATGTCGCGGAGCGCGAGCAGCGTGTTGGGGTTCCCGAAGAGCCGGTCGAGCGAGACGAACGCGCTCTGCAGCCGCTCGTTCAGCGGCACGGTCTGCGGCAGAACCTTGGTGCCCACGCGGAAGGACTGGTTGAGCGCCGGCAGCGAGCGCGGGAGCTCCTGGACCGCCGGCCGCAGCGCCACGGAGAGCTCGGCGAAGTCTTCGAGGAAGGGACGCTGCGCGCGTAGCGAGCGGGTGCCGACGTCGAGCGTGTCGGGCCCCTTGGCGATCGTGTCCTGCAGCGCGCGGGGGCTGAAGCCGATCGCGGCGAAGGTGTCCGCCATGTTCGTGAACAGCTGCGCCTGGACCTCGGCCACCGGCGCGACCTGCGCCGAGGTGCGGCCGAGCTCCCGGAAGAAGCTGGGCAGGTCGGTGTCCGGCGACGCCAGGTTCGTCATCACCGGCGTCAGGTAGACGAAGAACGGATTCAGCTGCTCGATCGTCGCGTTGAGGGCCGGGCCGCGGCCGGCGAACGCCTCGCCGAAGCCCTCCGTGGCCACGCGCGCGGACGGGCGGGTGTCGCGGTCGAAGGTCGACAGCACGTCCTCGATCTCGAGCGGCTCGGAGGCGTTCTTGAGCGACACCGTCGAGCCGGGCTTGAGCTCGGTCTTGCTCTTGCCGGGGATCACCTCGACGTACTTGAGGCCGAGGGCCGAACGCGGCCGCACCCGCAGCTTGGTGTCCGCCGATAGGGGCTCGACGGTCTTGTCGAGCTTCATGTCGACCTTCGCGATCGTCGTCTGCTTGCCGTCGACCGTCTGAACGGTGGGCCGGATCATGTCGATGACGCCCACCCGGAAGCCGCCCACCCGCACCTCGTTGCCCTTGACGAGCTTGGCGCCCGAGGGCAGCTCTGCCTTGAGGTCGTAGGTGGGCACGAACGGCAGGCCGGCGTTCGCGTTGTAAGCCAGGAACACGGCCACGATCGCCACGAGCAGGGTCACCGCGCCCACCAGGACCGGGCTGGCTGCGATGGAGGCTGTTGCGCGGCGCCGGGTCATGGGGCGAGGAGGTAGTCGAGGAGCTGGGCATCCTGCGTGGCGTCGTTGCCGCCGTCGCGCTGTCCCCCGTTGACCTGCTGCTTCAGGCCCTGGCGCAGCTTGTCCACGTTCCCCGGCGTGCGCTTGCCCGCGGGGAGCCGATCTACCAGGCGCTGCAGGTCGGGAGGCAGCACGATCTGCGGCTTGGAGATGTCGCGCTGACCCTTGACGGGGCCGGCGTCGGGCTCACCCGCGCCGCGCCGCTCGCCGGCGCGTGCGGCGGGCTTCTCGGCGCGGCTGCTGACCGCCCGTGAGGACGGGGCGCTGCCGTCGGTGAAGTCGGGATTCTTCAGGCCGGGCTGGTACGGGCCGAGCCACTGGTTGCACTCCTTCAGCAGCTCGGGGTCGTGCGCGTCGTTGATGTACTCAGAGCACGGCGGCCGGCCGTTCTGTCCCAGGTTGAGCAGCACGCTCACGCGCAGGATGTGGCCGAACTTGTCGAAGCCGTTGAGGCTCCAGGTCTGCCACCAGAAGTAGTTCCAGAAGGCCTCCATGCCGGTGAAACCACCGCTGTTGGGGATGGCCGTCTTGTCGGGCGAGGGCGGCGCTGAGAGCTTGGCCCGGTTGTCGGGTTCGATGGCGCGGTCCCGGTCGTCGAGGCCCTGCAGGAACTGGCGCAGCGGCCTCGCCGTGCGCGGCACGTCCGGCGCGAGGCGGCGCAGCGCGTCGACCTCCTGCTTGCCGCGGTTGAAGGCCCGAGTGCCGACCTTGCTGGCCCGCCCGAGGGAGCGGACGGCGGGCCGCGAGGCCTCGGCAAACGGGCCAAGGCGATTGAAGAAGGTGGTCAGGTCGGGCGCCGCCCGGCGCAGGTCGCCGAGCAGGGGCGTCTGGGCGTCGGTGAGGTCCTCGAGGCCCTTCATCGTCGGCTTGAGCTCGTCGAGGAAGCCCGGCAGCTTCTGGAAGTTCTGCGTCAGCTCCCGCCGCCGGGTGGCGGTGATCTCCGCCGTCCGGCCGGTCTCCCGGACCCAGCGGACCACGTCCTGCTTGTTGTCGTTCAGCGCGCCGACCACGCGGTCGGAGTCGACGATGAAGCGCTCGATCGTGGCGTTCTGGTCGCCGAGCGTGCGCAGCACCTTGGTGGTCTCGCGCAGGCCGGGGTGGGCGCGGCGAAGCACCGTCTGCAGGTCCTGCGGGCGACCCGCCAGGCCGGCGCCGAGCGAGGAGATGATGAGCCGCAGGCGGTCGCGGTACGGGGTGCGCAGGACGTTGTTGACCAGGTCCTGCGGGACCGTCGAGGTGGTGTTCTTCACGGGGATGGTGCCGCTGCCGTCGGCGGGCAGCTTCTTGGCGCTCTTGTCGCCCGGCTGGCAGTCCACGAAGTACTCGCCGATGAGCGACTGCGGCTTGATGTCGCAGCTCGCGTTCTCGAAGAAGTCCCCGAAGCCGCGCTCCTTGACCGTGACCTCCACCTCGGCGACGGGGCGCTTGCCCGGCTCCTCCTTGATCTCGAAGGTCTTGGTCTGGCCCGCGGTGACCCCGCCGACACGGAAGTCGCCGCCCTCGACCAGGCCGAAGGCGTTGTCGAACTGGACCTTGTAGGTCGCCGCCGAGCTCTTGTCGCCCGACGCGCCGGTCATCAGGAACGCCGCGACGCCGGCGAGCGCGAGCACCGCTATGGCCGCGAGGCGCCTCAAGGCACGGCCCCCGTGTGGCGCTGGCCGGGATCGCAGCGCAGCTTGGCGGCCTCCTCGGCCGAGAAGACGTTCGAGCCGTCGGGCGCGGGCGCCTCCGAGGCGCCGGGGCAGGGCCGGAAGTTGCCGGACCGAACCGGACCGAGGTTGTTCTGCAGGTTGAGGATGTTGAAGTTCGGCTGTCCGTTCTGGAACAGCGAGACCACGTCACTCGCGCGAATGGCCGCGCGGGCGTTCGCGCCGAGGGCGTCGAAGCCGGGGCCGGTGGTCGAGAAGTCGTCGAACCAGCCGAACAGGTCGGTGGTGTACGGCCGGCCCTGGGCGATGATCGGCGTGCCGCCGCGGAAGGCCTTCCTGGCCTCCGGGAAGGCGCCGTTGTCGGTGCCGACGTTGTAGGGCGTCCCACCGGGGCTGATCGTGCGCCGCGAGGTGTCGACCGCCGACTTGGCCAGCGGGGGGACGGAGCGAGTCAGGTCGATCAGGTCGTTGCTGGGCCCGCGGCGCCGGACGGTCTTGCGAAGGTCCCGGACCGTCGGCTCGGCGTCGCGGGCGAGCTTGCGCGCGTCGGAGAGGAAGGGCTGCAGCCGGCGCGCCACCGGCTTGGACGCGTTCACCAGCGGGTCGGTGTCGTCCAGCGCGGCGCGCAGGTTCACGAACGTGGTGTTCGCGCGGCGCATGACGGGCGGCAGCAGCTCGATCGAGTCGGCCAGGCCCTGCTTCTGGTTCGCCAGCGCGCGGGTGGTGGTGTTGAGGTTGCCGACGAGACCAGAGAGGTCGTCACGCTTCTCGGCCAGCGCGGTGACCAAGCGCGAGGAGTCGATGAGGAAGCGCTCCAGCACCGGCGTGTCGCGGTTGAGCTCGCCGAAGAGACGGCGGGAGGTGGAGAGCGCCGGGTTGAGGTACTCGAAGCCCTTGTTGGCGAGCGCGCCCTTGCCCTTGAACTGCTCGGAGGAGCCCTTGAAGAAGTCCTGGAGCGCCGTGCGCGTCTCGGGGTCCAGCGTGTTGAACAGCTGGTCGAGGTCGACCTGCGTCGTGGTGTTGCTCGCCGGCATCGTGCCGCCCGCCGGGATGGTGTCGTTCGACGCGTTGGCGGGCGGGAAGTCGAGATCGACGTAGCGGTTGGCGATACCCGACTGGGAGAACTGGCGGATCCGGGCGTGGGTGCCGGTAGGGAGCGGGGCCTTCTCCTCCTGCACCGTCATCTCGACCTCGGCTTGGCCGTTGTCGCTGATCTTGATGCTCTTCACGGAGCCGATGGCCACCCCGCCGGCCTGGACGGGATTGCCCTTCACCAGCTGGCCGCCGTTGATGAAGGTCGCCTTGACCTTGTAGGAGTCGCTGCCGCCGAAGAGGATGATCGCCACGAGCGCGATCGCGGCGATGAGCGCACCCAAGGCGGCCACCCGTCCGACGGCGGACAAACGCATCCCTCTTTGGCTCCCTAGCTCCCTCTAGCCCCGCCACGGGAGGGTCCCGCGACCAGAACGAGGCGAATGTAACCGATGATTCTTGACCGGGCGCCGATTACCCCCGGGTCTTCCGCGAAGTTTTATTGAGTTGGTGTTAAGCGGCGCCCTGGAGCCGTTTATTCCTCGTCAGGACGTTCCTGCCCCGGCCAGGTGCCGGTGAGCTGGGCGAAGCCCTGGCGGGAGCCGTGGTCGGCCGCCTCCTTGGCCACGCGGAAGATCGCGCCGGACAGGGCCGCGGAGGCGATCAGCTTGCCCCAGGAGATCTCCTTGTGCTCGGCCTCGGGCGGCTCCTGCTCGTCGATGAGCCCCCAGACCTGCTCGAAGACCTTCTTGGAGACGAAGCCGGCCAGCAGGCCGCCGATGATGCTGAAGGGGACGAACAGGATCTTGGCCACGGGCGGGTTATACCCGCTCGCCCCTGGGTGATGCCCGGGGTGGGGATCGAACCCACACTGAGCGCGTTTTAAGCACGCCGCCTCTACCAATTGGGCTACCCGGGCGAGAGCAACTTTGGCCTTGCTACCGTTTTTCTGCCGCGAATGGAAGCTTCCGCTCTCCATCATTCCGCGCGCCTGCCCGCCCTCGCGGGACGTTCGCCTCTCCTCCGCCTCCAGAGCGACGAGAAGCTGATCGCCCTGATCCGGCGAGGGCATCACGGTGCCTTCGAAGCGCTCGTGCAGCGCTACCAGCCCCGCCTGCTCGCGTTCTGCCGGCACATGCTCGGCTCCACCGAGGACGCCGAGGACGTGCTGCAGGAGGTCTTTGCCGCCTCCTTCAACGCCATCTGCGCCGACGAGCGGCCGATCAACGCCCGGCCGTGGCTCTACCGCATCGCGCGCAACCGCTGCCTGAACCACCTGCGCCGCCCCGCTCCCTCCGGCCAGGACTCGATGGACGTCTTCGAGCGCGACGGCGGCACCACCACCGCCGACACGGTTCACAAGCGCGAGGAGTTCCGCCAGATCGTCTCCGATGTCCAGGACCTCCCCGAGACCCAGCGCACCGCGCTGCTGTTGCGCGAGATCGACGCGCTGGCCTACGACCAGATCGCCGAGGCGATGGACACCACGGTGTCGAGCGTGAAGTCGCTTCTCGTACGCGCGCGTGTGTCTCTGGCCGAGGCTTCCGAGGCCCGGATGCTGACCTGCGACGAGGTCCGCCTCGAGCTCGGTCAGGTGTCGGAGGGGCTCGGCAAGACCTCCGCGCCGGCCCGTCGCCACCTGCGCGGCTGCGAGCGCTGCCGCGTCTTCAAGGGCGAGCTGCGCAAGACCAACAAGGCGCTGGCCGCGATCTACCCGCTCGGCCCGCTCGTCTTCATCAAGAAGGCGATCGGGGCGAAGCTCGCCGCCGGCGGGGGAGCAAGCGCGGCCGCGGGCGGCTCGAGCGGCGCGGCCGCACTGGGCGGCGCCGCAGCGACCGCCGGCGCTCCCGCCGCCATCTCCGCCGGCCTCGGCACCGTCGCCTCGAAGGCCGCCGCCGGTGTGGCCGCAGCCGCGCTGGTGACCGTGGGCGCCGTCGAGGTCCGCCACGTGACCGCCGACTCCGAGGCCCCCGCGCCGGTCTCGGCCATGAGGGCGCCCGCCCACGCCGCGCCGGCGCCCGTCCCGGCCAAGACGCCCGAGCCGGTCGTCGCCCCCGCCGCCGTCAAGCCCGAGCCCAAGCCTCAGCCTGAGGTAGAGGCCAAGCCCCAGCAGCGGCCGGTTGCCGAGCCCGCCGCCGCGGCGCCGGCGCCCAAGCCCGCGGTCGCCGCGCCCGCCAAGCCGGTCGTGGTCAAGCCCGCGCCGACCACCGTCCAGGAGAGCGAATCCACCGTGACTCTCCCGGGCGCGAACGAGAACTACTCCAGCGACGAGCTCTCCTCGCCCCCGCCGCCGGGCTACCCGGCCACCGAGCCCTCGCAGCCGGCCTCGGGGTCGAGCTATCAGCAGCCCGAGCAGCGGCAGCGTCCGCTGCTGCAGCCCCGATAGCCACCTTCGAGGACTTCGAGAAGCTCGACCTGCGGGTCGGGCGCGTCCTCGAGGTCGAGAGCTTTCCCGAGGCCCGCAACCCGGCCTGGAAGCTGCGCATCGACTTCGGCCCCGAGCTGGGCGAGAAGCGCTCGTCGGCGCAGATCACCCACTACCCGGCCGAGGAGCTCGAGGGCCGGCTGGTCGTCGGGGTGGTGAACTTCCCGCCGCGCCGCATCGCCGGCTTCAAGAGCGAGGTGCTGGTGCTCGGAGCTCTGGACGAGGAGCACGGCGTGGTGCTGCTGCGGCCCGACCGCGACGACGTGGCGCCCGGCGACCGCATCGGGTGAGGTCATCTCCACGCCGGGCGACCGCCACGACCCGATGCCGAGCCTGGCTCGGCTGCCGGGCTTCCTGTGGCGCAAGCTCGGCCGGGTCGGCCGCGTGGTCGTTGCCCTCCTCGCCCTCGCCCTCCTTGCCGCCGTGATCGCCTCCATCCCCGGTGTGCGCGATGCGAGGCGCGGCAACGCCGAGCGCGAACGGCGCGAGCGCGTCGAGGCCGCTCAGCGCCGAGAGGCGCACGAGCGCGAGCTGATCCGCCCACGCCGGGTGTCCGGGGTGCTCACGACCCCTGCCCTCGAGCGGGCCATCACCACCGACGTCGTTGCCCGCGAGCGCCGCCGCCCCATGCGGGTCAGCTGCCGGCGCATCGCCGGCCGCGGGCGCTACAGCTGCCTCGCGGTGACCTCGGAGGCGGGCTCGACCCGCGGCAACCGCGGCGTGGAGATCGGCTATCCCTACCGCGCGCTGATCGACCCCGCCACGGGCCGCGGCGCCATCTGCCGCGCCCTGGGGCGCCCGGGTGAGGGCAGCCTGGGCCGGCTGAAGGTGACCAACCCGGAGGCCTGCGGCGGCTAGGCGGCCGCCGGCGCCAGCCCGATCACCTTCAGGCGCCGCTCCAGGGCCTTGACGGCGAAGGCGCGGGTCTCCTCCACCGAGCCGAAGATCGGCTCCACATTCTCCTCGCGCAGGAAGCGCGGCTCGAGCACGCCGTCGGCCACCGGGCCGGCCTCGCCCAGCGTGCGCATGATCGCCTCGCCGTAGCGCGGGTCGCGCTGGGCCATGTCGCGCAGGAAGCGCGCGCCGAAGGCCACGTGGCGGTGCTCGTCGCGCGCCACGTTCTGGAAGCCCGCCACGAAGCCCGGCAGCGTGCCCATCTCCTCGTTGAAGCTGATGATGAAGTGCTGGCCGGTGAGGGCCAGCATCCCCTCGATGACCATGTGGTAGAGCGTCACGGCCTCCACCAGCGTCTCCAGGTCCTCCGGCTCGGCGGCCAGGCGGTCCACCTTCTGGCCCAGCATCTCGTCGAACAGCTGGCCGAACTCGGGGTTGAGGTGCTCGCTGGTCTCCTCCAGGCGCCCGTCCAGGTCGTCTGCCTCGAGGGTCCCGGCCTCGTCGTAGAAGCGGTTGAAGAACGCGACGTGGCGCGCCTGGTCGGCGATCTGGGTGCAGAGGAGGATCCGCATCTCCTCGTCGGGGCCGCGCGCATCATCGGCCCGAGCTCCTCGGCGACCCGCTGCTCGCCGACGAAGAACGAGGACAGCCCGTAGAGGCGCTGACGGCGCTCGGGCGGCGGGATGCGCTCGTGCCAGTCCACGCGGTCCTGGCTGAAGTCGATGCCCTGGAGCTCCACTGCTCGCGCTCCCACAGCCTGTTGGGGCTTCTCCGTAGGAGAGGAGGTTCGCCTCGCCGCGGTCGGCGGCCGCGCTCAGGGCGGGGTCGCTGGTGGCCTGGAAGTCAGAGCGCTCGGTGCGCTCGTCGGTGGCGTCAGACAACGTTCTCTCCTCGTGACGGAAGCTTCTCCCCGGCGCAGCGTAGTCGAGGGTTGGCTGACTGGCCAGTCAGG
>CAWEOW010000018.1:0-243321 GCA_963810745.1 uncultured Thermoleophilaceae bacterium | reverse complement strand
ATTTAGAGAGCCTCAGTCGCAGCGCGGGGATGCGCCCCAGCGCTCGCAGCGCCGCCCGGTGATCGGCCGGCGAAACCGGCCGTACGGCTATTCGCTGTCGGTCTTGTCCTCGGGCGCCGGCGGGGCGTCGGGCACGTCGGGCAGGACGTCCGGATCGTCCGGCAGGTCCTCGCTCGAACCGCCGGCGTCGGCCTCGGGCTCCGGCGAGTCGCCGTTCGACCCCTCCGGGCCCTCGGGCGCTCCGCCACCGACCCCGACCGCCTCGCGCTTGCGCGGCTTGGTGATCGTGATCGTGACCTCTTCGCCTTCGGCGGCTCCGTCCTCGGCCTTGTCGACCTCGACCGTCGAGCCCGGCTCGGCGTTCTGGGCCAGCACCTCGTCGGCGAGCGGATCCTCGATGTAGCGCTGGATCGCCCGGCGCAGCGGACGGGCGCCCATCGACGGGTCCCAGCCCTTCTCGACCAAGAGGTCCGCGGCCTCCTCGGAGAGGTTGAGCGACAGCTCGCGCTCGGCCAGCGTCTCGCGCACCCGCTTCATCAGCAGCTCCACGATCTCCTTGACCTCGTCCTTGGCCAGCTTGTGGAAGACGATGACCTCGTCGATGCGGTTGAGGAACTCGGGCCGGAAGACCTTCTTGAGCTCGCCCATGATCCGGTTCTTCATGTCGTCGTAGGACAGCCCGGTCTCGTCGGAGACGGTGAAGCCCACGCCGGTGTTCTTGGCGATCTCGTTGGCCCCGATGTTCGAGGTCATGATCACGATCGCGTTGCGGAAGTCCACCGTCCGCCCCTGGGCGTCGGTGAGCCGGCCGTCCTCGAGGATCTGCAGCAGGATGTTGAAGACGTCCGGGTGCGCCTTCTCGATCTCGTCGAGCAGGAGCACGCTGTACGGCTTGCGCCGCACGGCCTCGGTGAGCTGGCCGCCCTCGTCGTAGCCGATGTAGCCGGGGGGCGAGCCGACCAGCCGCGACACGGAGTGCTTCTCCATGTACTCCGACATGTCGATCCGGACCATGGCCTCCTCGTCGCCGAACAGGAACTCGGCGAGCGTGCGGCCCAGCTCGGTCTTGCCCACGCCCGAGGGGCCCAGGAAGATGAACGAGCCGGTGGGGCGCTTGGGGTCCTTGAGCCCGGCGCGCGAGCGGCGGATGGCCTTCGAGACCGCCTCGACGGCGGCGTCCTGGCCGATCACGCGCTTGTGGAGCTCCTCCTCCATGCGCATCAGCTTCTGCGTCTCGGCCTCGGTGAGCTTGAAGACGGGGATGCCGGTCCACATCGAGACGATGTCGGCGATCTCCTCCTCGGCGATCTCCGGCCGCTCGCCGGACTCGCCCGAGCGCCACTGCTCCTCGAGGTCGCGCTTCTTGTTGGTCAGCTGGCGCTCCTGGTCGCGCAGGTTCGCAGCCTTCTCGAACTCCTGCGCCTCGATCGCCGCCTCCTTGTCGCGCCGCGTGCTCTCGATCTCCTCCTCGAGGTCGCGGTAGACGGGCGGGGCGGTCATCGACTTGATGCGCGCGCGGGACGCGGCCTCGTCGATGAGGTCGATCGCCTTGTCGGGCAGGAAGCGGTCGGAGATGTAGCGGTCGGCCAGCTCCGCGGCGGAGTCCAGCGCCTCGTCGGTGATGCCGACGCGGTGGTGGGCCTCGTAGCGGTCGCGCAGGCCCTTGAGGATCTGCACGGTCTCCTCGGTGGAGGGCTGGTCGACGCGGATCTGCTGGAAGCGGCGCTCCAGGGCGCTGTCGCGCTCGAGGTACTTGCGGTACTCGTCGAGCGTGGTGGCGCCGATGGTCTGCAGCTCACCTCGCGCCAGCGCCGGCTTGAGGATCGAAGCGGCGTCGATCGCGCCCTCGGCGGCACCCGCGCCGACGAGGTTGTGGAGCTCGTCGATGAACAGGATGATGTCGCCGCGCTGGGTGATCTCCTTCATCACCTTCTTCAGGCGCTCCTCGAACTCGCCGCGGTACTTCGAGCCGGCCACCAGGGCGGCCAGGTCGAGCGTGTAGATCTGCTTGTTCTTCAGCAGCTCGGGGACCTCGCCTGAGGTGATGCGCGAGGCCAGGCCCTCGACCACGGCGGTCTTGCCCACGCCGGGCTCGCCGATCAGGACCGGGTTGTTCTTCGTGCGGCGCGAGAGGATCTGCATGATCCGCTCGATCTCGGTCTCGCGGCCGACGACCGGGTCCAGCTTGGCCTCCGCGGCCAGCTTGGTGAGGTTGCGGCCGAACTGGTCCAGCAGCTTCGAGGACTTCTTGCCCTCGCCCTGCTGGCCCTGGCCCTGGCCCTGGCGGCGGCCGCCGGGACCGGACAGCATGCGGATGACCTCGTTGCGGATCTTCTCGGAGTCCGCGTCGAAGTCGAGCAGGATGCGGGCGGCCACGCCCTCGTTCTCGCGCACCAGGCCGAGCAGGATGTGCTCGGTGCCGATGTAGTTGTGGCCCAGCGACAGAGCCTCGCGCAGCGCGAGCTCCAGCACCTTCTTGGCGCGCGGGGTGAACGGGATCTGGCCGGAGGTGACCTCCTCGCCCGACCCGACGATGCGGACGACCTGAGCGCGGACCCGTTCGACGGTGATGTCGAGGGACTCGAGAACGCGGGCCGCGAGGCCCTCCTCTTCACGCAGCAGCCCGAGCAGGATGTGCTCGGTGCCGATGTAGTTGTGCTTGAGGATCCGGGCCTCCTCTTGTGCGAGGACGACCACCTGGCGGGCGCGTTCTGTGAAGCGCTCAAACACTCGAAAAAATCCTTCTCAGTCGGGTTCGTACGGGACAGGTCCCGTCGATCAACTACGTACCCAGTCAGTCGGCAGATTCGCCTCCCGGGATGAGTGTCCTGGCGTGACCCGCGCCGTGAACCGATACTACCAACGGGTTCCCCTGTCCCTGCCACCCCCAAAGCGGCACAAATTGCGGTCTTTCAGGACCGCATCGCCGGGAACAGCACGACCTCGCGGATCGACTCGCGCCCGCTCAGCAGCATGACCAGCCGGTCGATGCCGATGCCGATCCCTCCCGTGGGCGGCATCCCGTGCTCCAGCGCGCGCACGTAGTCCTCGTCGTAGGGCTGTGACTCGTCGTCGGCCTCCTCGCGCTGGGCCTCGAAGCGGGCGCGCTGCTCGTCGGGGTCGTTGAGCTCGCTGAAGGCGTTGGCGAACTCGATCCCGCCGGCGAAGCACTCGAAGCGCTCCACCAGGCCCGGCTCGGAGCGGTGGTCCTTGGCGAAGGGCGACAGCTCCTTGGGGTAGTCGAGGATGAACGTCGGCTGCTTCAGGTTCGGCTCCACGTGCTTGGACAGCAGGTCGTCGACCCGCTTGGCCCACGTGCCCTCGCCGGGCAGCTCCTCGCCCGACGCGATGTCCACGCCGGCGGCCTCCTTGATCGCTTCGCGCATCGTGACCCGCCGCCAGGGAGTCGAGAAGTCGATCTCGCCCTCGTAGCCGACCTCGCCGGCCACGTAGGAGACGAGCTCCTCGAGCTCCGAGGCGATCTGCCCGTAGTCGGCGTAGGCCTCGTACCACTCGAGCATCGTGAACTCGGGGTTGTGCTTGTGGGAGATCCCCTCGTTGCGGAAGTCCTTGCCGATCTCGTAGACCTTCTCCAGGCCGCCGACGATCAGGCGCTTGAGGTAGAGCTCGTCGGCGATGCGCAGGTAGAGGTCGCGGTCCAGCGCGTTGTGGTGGGTCACGAAGGGACGGGCGAGGGCACCGCCGTAGAGCGGCTGCAGGATCGGCGTCTCCACCTCCAGGAAGCCGCGCTCGTCGAGCCAGCGCCGGATTGCGCTCACCACGCGCGAGCGCAGCATGAAGAGCTCGCGCGACTCCTCGTTGGCGATGAGGTCCAGCTCGCGGTGGCGGTAACGGGTCTCCACGTCCTCCAGGCCGTGGAACTTCTCCGGCGGCGCCCGCAGGGACTTGGCCAGGAGCTCCCAGCCGGTGGCCCGCAGGGTCAGCTCGCCGCGGCGGGACCTGAAGGCGGTGCCGTCGACCCCGATGAGGTCGCCGAGGTCGCAGTCGACCAGCCGCTCGAAGGACTCCTCGCCCAGCACGTCGCGCTTGGCGTGCACCTGCAGGCGCCCGCTGCGGTCGACCACGTCGAGAAAGGCCGCGCCGCCGTGGCCCCGTCGCGCGGCCAGGCGGCCCGCGATCCGGTACTCGGCTTCGGTCTCCTCGCCGTCGGCGAGGTCGCCGTGGTTGGCGTGCACCTCGGCCGCCGGGACGACGCCCTCGTAGACGTGGGGAAAGGGCTCGACGCCCCCCTCACGCAGCCGCTCGAGCTTGGCGCGGCGGTCGTCCTCGGGCGCGCTCACGCGCCAGAGCCTAAGCGGCGCCCCTGACGAGCGATGACGCCGCACGGCGCCGGTGCGCAGCAGTCAGGACTCGATCTTGGTGATCTTGAGCTGGCGGGCGGGCCCGCGCGGCACGGGGACCTTCACGGTCTCCCCGCGCTTGTGGCCCAGCAGAGCCTTGCCCACCGGCGACTCGTTGGAGAGCTTCTGCTCGGCGGGATTGGCCTCCGAGGAGCCCACGATGCGGTACTTGGTGGACTTCTCGGTCTTCTGGTCCTTGACGTGGACCGTCGACCCGACGCTCACCACGTCGCTCGAGCCCTCCTCGATCACCCGCGCGCTGCGCAGGCGCTCCTCGATCTCGGCGATCTGCTTCTCGAGCATCATCTGCTCGTTCTTCGCGTCGTCGTACTCCGAGTTCTCCGAGATGTCGCCGAACTCGCGCGCCTCCTTGATCCGCTCGGCCACCTCGCGGCGACGCACGGTGGAGAGGGTCTCCAGCTTGGACTTCAGGTCTTCCAGACCCTCGGGCGTGAGAACGGTTTCGCGCGGCATGAGCGGCGGCGGAGGATAGCAACGGCCCTCAGGCCGGAATGGGGTGTGCGGACGCACGTATCAGGGACCGCGCCTCGGCCGTCGTGGGCGCGGTCACGAGCCCCTCGACCACGTCCCTGGAGAGCCCCAGGCGCTCCGCGTACCAGGGGTAGAACTTGCGCAGGTAGCGCCCCGCGCGCTCGGGCCCCAGGTGCTCCTCGGCTGCCTCGATGACCCACTCCAGCTCGGCTACGACCTCGCCGGGCGAGGGCTCGCCCTCGCGCAGCCCGAGCAGGCGCTCGAAGCGCCACGGGTTCCCCAGCGAGCCGCGCGCGAGCATCACGGCCTCGGCGCCGCTGCGCTCCAGCGCCTCGACCGCGCGCTCGTCGGAGAGCAGGCCGCCGGAGACGATCACCGGCACGTCCAGCTCCTCCACCAGCTCGGCGGCCAGCGCGTAGTCGGGCTTGCCCTTGTGGCGCTGGGAGGCGTGGCGGGGATGGAATGCGATGCCCGCCACCCCGGCTTCGTCCTGCAGCCGCCGCGCCAGGACGATGCCGTCGCGGTCGCCGGGGTTCTTGCCCGGGCGCAGCTTCACCGTCACCGGCAGGCCGCTCCCCTCGCGCGCGCCCCGTGCGATCGCCACCGCCTTGTCGGGGTCCTCGAGCAGCGCGGCGCCGGCGCCGGTCTTGCAGACCTTGCGCACCGGGCAGCCCATGTTGAGGTCGATCATGTCGGCGCCCGCCGCGGCGACGATGCCGGCGGCCTCGCGCATGATGTCCGCGTCGTGGCCGAAGAGCTGGATCGACACCGGGTGCTCCTCGGGGTCGATGCGCAGGAACTGGCGGTGCGTGCGCTCGTTGCCGTAGGCCAGGCCGAAGCTCGACACCATCTCGCTCACGGTGAGCCCCGCGCCGTGGCGGCGCGCCTGCAGGCGCACGAACCAGTTGCCGATGTTCGCCAGCGGCGCGAGCACCAGGCGGTTCTCGATCTCGCGACCGCCGATCGTCCAGCTGTCGGTGAGGCGCTTCACGCCCCGGAGGCTAGCCCCGGTTGCGCTCCCAGATGAGCCGCAGGCCCTCGAGGGTCAGCAGGTCGTCGACCTCGTCGATCTGCTCGCAGCAGGGAACGATCGCGTGTGCGAAGCCTCCGGTGGCGATGACCGTGGCCTCACCCTCGATCTCCTCGCGAAGCCTCGTGACGATGCCGTCCACCTGGCCCGCGTAGCCGAAGATGACCCCGGACTGGATCGCCTCGCGGGTACCGCGGCCGATCGCGTGGCGGGGCGGGTCGAGGTCGACCCGCGGCAGCTGGGCGGCGCGCTGGGAGAGGGCCTCGAGCGAGATCTCGATGCCCGGCGAGATGACCCCGCCGAGGTACTCGCCGGTTCCCGAGACCACGTCGTAGTTGAGGGCGGTCCCGAAGTCGACGGCGATGCACGGCGCGCCCACGCGCTCGTAGGCCGCGACGGCGTTGGCCAGGCGGTCGGCCCCCAGCTCGCGGGGGTTGTCGATCCGGATCGGCATCCCCGTCTTCAGCCACGGGCCCAGGAGGGCGCCCTTGCCGTCGAGGTAGCGGGCGATGAACTGCTCGTACTCCTGCGCGAGGGTCGGGACCACGGAGGACACGATCGCCGCGTCCACGTCGGGGAACCCGGCCTCGCGCAGGCGCAGCAGCGCCGCGACCTCGATCGCCAGCTGGTCGGCGGTCGCGTGGCGCGCGGTGGCGAAGCGCCAGTGCTCCACCAGCTCGGCGTCCCGGTAGAGGCCCAGATGGGTCTGGGTGTTGCCTACGTCGACCGCGAGCAGCACTCGGGCGACCCTACAAGTCGCCCAGGCGCTCCACGCGCTGGTCGTCCATCAGCTCCAGCAGCGGCTCCAGCACGAAGCGGCGCGAGGTGATCTCGGGGTGCGGCAGCGTCAGGCGCTCGTCCGCCACGCGCAGGTCGCCCAGGATCAGCAGGTCGACGTCGATCGGTCGCGGCCCGTGGCGTACGCCACCCGGCTCGCGCCCCAGCTCGCGCTCCACGCGCTTGAGGAGGTCCAGCAGGTCGTGCGGCTCCAGGTCGGTCTCGATCTCGACGACGGCGTTGAGGAAGTCGGCCTGGTCGGTCACCTCGCCCTGCGGCGCGGTCTCGTAGACCGACGAGGAGGCGACCACCTCCACCTCGCCCGCCAGCCGCTCGCGGGCGGCCCGCAGGTTGGCGAGCCGGTCTCCCTCGTTGGAGCCGAGCCCGAGGTAGCCCCTCACCGCGAGGGCGCGGTCTTGCCCAGGTCGTCGACCAGGCGCAGCAGCTCCAGCGGGCTGAAGGGCTTGGTGAGGAAGAGGTCGGCGCCGGCCTCCTCGCACTCGCGCTCGGCCTCGTCGCGGGCGGCGGCGGTGAGCATCACGATGGTGGCGTCGGAGCCGTCGGCGCGCAGCCGCCGGCACACCTCCGCGCCGTCGAGCACGGGCATGTCGATGTCGAGGAAGACGATCGACGGCCGCTCGGGCGCGCGCGGCGTCGAGTGCCTGCCCGCCGTCGGCCGCCTGCACGAGGTCCACGTCCGCGACGTCCTCCAGCGTGGTCCAGACCAGCTTGCGGATGAAGGGATCGTCGTCGACGATCAGCACCGAGGGCACGGTGGCCTACCTCGTCTCGTCGCGGACGTGCTCGAGGATCTCGTCGGGGGTCGTGCGCAGCTCCTCGACCACGGCCGGGTCGAACTGGGTGCCCGAGCCCCGGGCGATGACCTCACGTGCCTCGGCCATCGAGACGCCCTCGCGATAGGGCCGGTCGGTGGTGAGCGCGTCGAGAGCGTCGGCCACGGCGAAGATGCGTGCGGCCAGCGGGATGTCGTCGCCCGCCAGCCCGTCGGGGTAGCCGGCGCCATCCCAGCGCTCGTGGTGGGAGCGCACGATCTCGGCGGCTCCCTCCAGGAAGGGGACGCCCTTCACGATCTCCCAGCCCTTGACCACGTGGCTGCGCATGACCTCGCTCTCCTCGTCGCCGAGGTCGTCGGGCTTGTGCAGCACGCTGTCCGGGACCGCCACCTTGCCCACGTCGTGGAGCAGGAAGCCGAACTCGGTCTGGGGGTCGTCGGCCAGCGCGGAGTCGATGCGGCGGGTGAGCAGGAGGCCGTAGGCGGCCACGCGCTCGGCGTGCTTGCCGGTGTAGGCGTCGCGGGCCTCGACGGCGTTGGTGAGCGCGCGCACCGTGGTCACGTAGGAGTCGCGCAGCTCCTCCGCGCGTGCCCGCTCCTCCTTGAAGACATGGCGCAGGTCGGAGGCGTAGCGCTCCAGCTGGCGCTCTTCGTCCCCTGACTTGTCGCGCTGCGCCGCGAGCTCGGCTCGCAGTCGCTCGTTCTCGGCTCGTAGCCGGTCCTCGCCTAGCACCGACACCCCTGGTGCCCTCCTTGATCGCCCCCCAGCGTAGTGGCTGTACCCATCAGGACACCTGTTCAGTCAGCGCCTCGAGGACCGCGCCGGCGGCCTCGGGGAGGGGCACGGTGTCCGCCAGGCCGGCGTCCTCGCCCTCGGAGGAGAACACCAGCACGGCCCGGCCCAGGCGCCGGCCGCGGAGGTCCACCTGGTCCAGGACGGCCTGCGGCTCGCGCATGCCGGCGTCCACGAGAGCGACCTCGAAGCGCCGGTCGGCGCACGCGCGGGCCGCCGCGGCGCCGCTGGTCACCCACTCGTGGTCGAGCCCCAGGCGCAGCAGCGCGGGCTCGAGCTCGGGCCGCACCTGCGAGCGGCCCACCACCAGCAGCCGCGTGCGCCCGGCAAGCACCGCCGAGCCCAGCGCGTCGGCCAGCTCCCCGGCATCGACCGGCTTGGCCAGGCGCCACTCGCCGAACAGCGCCTCGTTGCCGGAGAAGACCGAGACCACCACCACGGGCGTGCGTCGCAGCCCCGGGTCCGAGCGCAGGGCGCGCAGCACGTCGAAGCCGTTGCGCTCGGGCATGATCACGTCGAGCGTCAGGGCGTCGAACTGGTCGTCGCGCAGGCGCTCGAGGGCCTCCTCGCCGGAGTTGACAGTGACCGTCTCGGCTCCGAAGGCGCGCAGGTGCCCGGCGATCACGTCGGCGGACTCGGGCTCGTCGTCCACCACCAGCACCCGCCGGCCGCGGATGGCCGCGCGCGGCTCGGGCCGGTGGATGGCCCCCGGCGCCTCGGCCGGAAGGCGCACGGAGAAGCGGCTGCCGCTCCCCAGCTCGCTCTCCACCTCGATCGCCCCGCGCTGGAGCTCCACGAGCGAGCGGACGATCGACAGGCCCAGGCCGGTTCCGCCCTCGCCGCCGCGGCGGGCGAAGCGCTCGAAGGCCACCTCGAGCTCGTCGCTGCTCATGCCCGTGCCGTTGTCGGCGACGTCGAGCACCAGTTCGGAGTCGTCCTCGCGCAGCGAGACGGAGATGACCCCGCCCTCGCCCGTGTACCGGTTCGCGTTGGAGAGCAGGTTGGTCACGATCTGGCGCGCATGTCCGGGGTCGGCCAGGGCGCGCGGCAGGTCCACGGGCAGGTCCAGCTCCAGGCGCTGGCGCCGGGCGGTCAGCTGGGGCTCCATCAGCCGGACGACGTCGCGCACGGTCTCCCCCAGGTCGAACAGCCGCGGGTGCACCTCCATCTGGCCGGCCTCCAGGCGCGCGACGTCGAGCAGGTCGTCGACCAGCTCGACCAGGCGGTCGGTGCTGCTGAGGATCACCTCGGCGAACTCGCGCTCGCGCTCGCTCAGCCCCTCCGAGCGCTCCAGCAGCTCGGCGAAGCCCTTGATCGAGGTGAGCGGGCTGCGCAGCTCGTGCGACGCGGTGGCCACGAAGTCCGACTTCACTCGCTCCATGCGGGCCCGCTCGGACACGTCCCGGATCGTCCACACCACACCGCCGCCGGCGCCCAGGCGGGCGGCGGTGATCGACAGTGTGCGGTCGCCCTGCTCGCGCATCACCTCGCCGGCCAGCGCCTCCTCCAGCGGCGGCAGGGTGCCGTCCTCGCCGTACGCCGCCTTTGCGCCGACGCGCAGCTCGGGCATCACGGTGGCCGCCCGCGGATTGGCGGCCGACACGCGGCCGTCGTCCTCGACCACCACCAGAGCGTCGCCCAGGCTCTCGACCGTCACCGCCAGCCGCTGGCGCTCCTCCTCCACGCGGTTGCGCGCCACCTCGAGCTGCTCGGCCATCTGGTTGAAGGCGCCGCCCAGGTCGCGGATCTCCTCGGGCCCGCTCGGCTCCACGCGCTCGTCGAGGCGCCCGGAGGCGTAGCGGCGCGTGGCGCCCACCAGGTCGTCCAGCGGCCGGCGGATCGAGGCCAGCAGGGCGCCGATCAGGACCATGGCCCCCAGCAGCGCCAGGCCGCCGGCGATCCCGGCCACCAGCAGCGAGTCGCTCGTCTCCTCGCGCGTGCGCTCGCGCGCGGCCTCCCGGCGCCGCTCCTGGCGCGCCGCCAGGGCGTCGTTGTTCCGGCGGGCGCGACGCAGCGAGGCGGCCAGGGCCGCGCGCGACCGCGCCGTGCTCGGCGCCGCAGCCAGCCGGCGGGTGCGCAGCTGAGAGTCGGCCCGGGCGCGCACGAGGCGGGCGCTCTCGGCGTCGCCGCCGGCGAGCGCGCCGGCCTCGTCGATCGTCGCGGCGAAGGCCTGGCGCGCACGGCGGCGCGCTCGGGGACCGCCGCGGTCGGTGCGCCCGAGCGCCTCCTCCTCGAGCACTCCGGCAGCCAGCAGGCGCGCCGAAGCCGCTTCCAGGCGGTAGCTGCTCGCCAGCGCGTCCTCGTAGCGCTGCCGCGAGCTGAGCAGGTCGCCCACCGACAGCGTGGCTATCACGCCCAGGACCAGGGTCAGGCCCAGCAGGGAGAGCGTGAGCGTGCGGCCCAGCGACAGGCGAGGGCCCTTCGTTCGGCGGGTGCCGGGGTCTACCATCCCTGTATGACCCGGGCTCGGGAGGCCCTCAGGGGGATCACGTCTTCGCCACTCGCCCCCGCGGCGCTGCTGGCGGCTGCGCTGGTGGTCGCCTTCGGCGGCTCGGGAGCGGACGCGCTCAGCTCGCTCGGCCAGTTGGCCACCGGCCCCGCGGTGCCGCTCAGCTCGGTCGAGTCCGTCAGCCGGGGCGCCGCGGCCGGCGCCGACCTCTCCGATCTCGACAGCGGCGTGCTCGCCGGCTCCGCGAAGCGGCGCTCTTCCCGCTCGGCCGCGAAGGACGGCGCGAAGCGCTCGCGCGGTGGCGCCGGCGGATCGTCGCGGGCGAGCTCCGGCAACGGCGGCTCGGGCGGCGCGAGCGGAAACCGCTCGGGCGGCGGCACGACCGGTTCGGGTGGCGGCGGCGCGGCCCCGGCTCCGGCGAGCCCCCGCGCCCCGAGCTCCGGCCAGGCGCCGAGCGGCAACCCGCCCCTCCGTCGCCGCGCGTCCCAGCCCGCTGAGCGACACGCTGGACCAGACCCAGCAGCAGCTCGACGAGCTGCTGCAGCCCGTCAAGCCGATCACCGACGGGGTGCTCGGCGGCCTCGGTCGCTGACCGCCGCCGGCGCGCGGGCCCAGGGCTAGGCCTCCTTCCAGACCTCTACCGCCACCTCTTCCACGGGCAGCGCGATCGGGGGCTCCGGCTTGGCCGCCCGCACCGTGATCTCCTCCGCGCTGAAGCGGTCCAGCAGGCGGTCGGCAACCGCGGTGCACAGCCGCTCCAGGGTGTTGTACGAGCGCTCCTGGGCGGCGAGCGCCACCTGCTCGCAGACCTCGCCGTAGTCGGCGGTGTCCTCGACGCGGTCGGTCACCGTCGCGTCGCACTCCGGCAGGCGAAGGGTGATGTCGAAGACCAGGCGCTGGCCCAGGTCGCGCTCGGCCTCGGTCACGCCGTGCCGCGTGTAGAGCGACAGGCCGCTGACCTCGATGGTCACCGACGGCTCGAGCTCCCCCTCCTCGATGTCGTCGAAGTCCTCCTCGGAGGACCCTTCGTCGTGCTCCATGGGACCGGTCAACGTAGCACCGCGTCGGCCACCCGCAACGCATCTCCCACCTCCGCGACGTCGTGCACGCGGAACACCTCCGCCCCTCGCTCGAAGGCCATCACGTTCGAGGCGACGGTGCCGGCGAGCCGCCCTTCCTCCCCGCGCCCGGTGATCTTGCCGAGGAAGCTCTTGCGCGAGGTGCCGACCACGACCGGGCGGCCGATCGCCACGATCTCGTCCAGCCGGCGCAGCAGCTCGAGGTTGTGCTCGGCGGTCTTGCCGAAGCCGATCCCGGGGTCCAGCCAGACCCGCTCCTCGGCCACTCCCTGGCCCACGGCGAACGCCAGCCGCTCCTCCAGGAACGACCTCACGTCGGAGACCACGTCGTCGTAGCGGGGGTCCTCCTGCATGGTGCGCGGCTCGCCGAGCATGTGCATGAGCACGCAGGTCGCGCCGGAGCTCGCGGCCAGGCCGGCCAGCTCGGGCTCGAAGCGGAAGGCCGAGACGTCGTTGACCACCTTGGCCCCGGCCTCGAGCGCCGGTTCGGCCACCGCCGTCTTCGTGGTGTCGATGGAGACCTCGATCCCGTCGGCCGCGAGCGCCTCGATCACCGGCAGGACGCGCCGGCGCTCCTCCTCGGCCGGGACGGGGTCCGCCCCGGGGCGAGTGGACTCGCCGCCCACGTCGACCAGGTCGGCGCCGTCGGCGGCCAGCTCGCGGCCGTGGGCGATCGCGTCCTCGGGCGCGAGGAAGAGGCCCCCGTCCGAGAACGAGTCGGGGGTCACGTTGACGATGCCCATCAGCTTCAAGTCAGATCTGCCCGAGCTTGGTGGTGAAGTCGTTGATCAGCCCGTCGAGCACGCCGTGGACCACCCCTTCGCCCATCGACGCGGCCTTTCCCGAGATCTGGGCGCTGGTGTGGATCTCACCCCCGCCGTCGTTGAGCTGGAAGGTGACGTCCGCGTTGGCGTGGGAGGTCCCCTGCGCCTCGCGCGACTTCACCCGCAGCAGCGCGCGGTGCGCGGCGGGGTCCTTCTCGACGACCTCGACGGTGCCCTGGAACTTCATCGACATCGCGCCCATCTTCACCAGGATCTCGGCCTTGACCGTGTCCGGGCCGATGACCTCGCCCACGCTTCCCCCCTCGACTGCGGGGATCACCCGCTCCAGGTCGGTGATCGCGGCGAAGCTCTCGTCGATCGGCTTGTCGGTGGTGAATGAGTGGTCCAGCTCGGTGGCCATGGCTCTCGCTCCTCTGTCTCGCTGGGTATATCTTCGCCGCGTGTCGCTGCGGTCAGGCTCTCATCGCCTCGGACCGGACGACGCCACGCTCTCCGTGCACACCGGGCGGGCGGGCGCGGCGGCGAAGGCCGGCCACGACCTGACCATGCACGTGACCTCCTGGGAGGCGACGATCGACGCCGCTGAGGACCCCGCCGAGACCAGCATGCGCCTGACGGCCGACGCGTCCTCGCTGCGCGTGCAGGAGGGCACGGGCGGCATGCAGGAGCTGGGCGAGGACGACATCGACAACATCCATCAGACGATCGACGACGAGGTGCTGATGGGCCGGGAGATCGAGTTCCGCTCCACGCGGGTGAGCGAGACGCCCGGCGGGTTGAGCGTCGAGGGCGACCTGACGCTGGCAGGCAGGACGGAGCCGATCTCGTTCGAGCTGGCCGTCGGCGACGACGGCGAGCTCAGCGCCGAGGCCGTGATCTCGCAGCCGGACTGGGGCATGAAGCCGTACTCGACCCTGTTCGGGGCGCTGAAGGTCCACGAGGACGTGCGGGTGCGCCTCGAGGGTCAGTCGCGGTAGACCGTCTGGGCGTCGAGACCGCCCTCGACGCCGGGTGGCAGCTCTCCGGTCCCGTGGGCGTAGAGCGCGACGTCCTCCAGCGTCTTGACGCGGGTCGGATCGGCCCCGTCCCCCGCCACCCAGGAGCCGCGCGTCCACTTCAGCTGGTCGGGCGACGTGCCGAGCGCCATGCCGGCCAGGAGGCGGCCCTTGTCGCGGATCTTCTCGGTCGCGCTGCTGATCGCAGCGGAGGTCCCGTCGGACGGCGCGGTGTTGTAGCCGTGGCCGGTGCCGAAGCGGTCGGTGTCGGCGCAGACGACCTTCACGTCCAGCGCCGGGACGCCGAGCTCCCGTGCGACCAGCTCGGCGTACTCGCCCTCCTTGCCGTCGGAGTCGCTGGTCAGGCTGAGCACCATCTTGCCGGTGGGGTGCACGCGCAGGAACACCGCGCGATAGGCCTCGTCGGTCACTCGTCCTCCGTTTCCTCGTCGTGATCGGCTCCGGCCCCCGCCAGGCGCTCGCGCTCCTGGTGAGCGGTCAGCGCGTTGTGCTCCTCCAGGTCACAGAAGGCCGGCCGCGGCCCGCCCATGGGGTGCGGCGGGGCCGCGGGTCGCTCGCAGCCCGGGAAGATGCAGGTCTCAGCCATCGCCCCACCCCGGTGTCGTCTTGCCCCGGCTCGGGCCGTAGCCGCTGGGCATGGCGACGGAGCTCCCGGGCACCGGCGTGGCGCTGGCCCACGGCTCGGGCTCGTCGGGCTCGGGCTCGGGCTCGGGCAGCTCCCGGTCCCCGCCGGCGGCTGCGCCGATGGCCTCGGCCACCTCGCGCAGCGCCGCGTAGCTGTGGCCGCTCACCAGCGCGTCGCAGTGCTCGAGCGCGGCGACCATCCCGCCGGCCCGTACCGAGAAGCCGCTGGCGCCCACGCGCGGGTTGACCCACACGATCCGGTGGGCCAGCCGCGACAGGCGCTCCATCTCCCGCCCGACCAGGGCCGGGTCGTCGCGCTCCCAGCCGTCGGAGAGGATCACCACCACCGCGCCGCGGGCCATCCCCCGGCGGCCGTGGAGGTCGTTGAACTGCTTCAGCGCGTCCCCGATGCGCGTGCCGCTCGACCAGTCCGGCGCGGCTGCGGCGGCACGCTGGATCGCCCGCTCGGGGTTGCGCGCGCGGAGGGCGCGGGTCAGGCGGGTCAGGCGGGTGGCGAAGGCGAAGGCCTCGGCGTTGGGCCCGGCTCCGGCGGCGGAGGCCAGGAACTGCAGGTACGCGCGGGCGTAGGGCTCCATCGAGCCCGAGATGTCGCACAGCAGCACGAGCCGCCGCGCCACCACACGCCGGCGCCGGTGCGACAGCCGGGCGGGGTCGCCGCCGGTGCGCAGGCTGGCCCGCAGCGTCCGTCGCATGTCGATCTCGCGGCCGTGACGCGCTCGCTCGCGGCGGCGCGTCAGGCGCGCCGGCGTTGCCAGGCGCAGACGCGACATCAGGCGGTACAGCTCCGCCAGCTCGTACGGCTCGAGCGCCTCGAAGCGCTTGTCCCCCAGGCGCTCCTCCGCGCTGGCCATGGCCAGCGGCACCTCGATCTCGTCCCTCTCGTCCTCGTCCCCGCCGCCCCGCGGAGCGGGAGAGCCGGTTCCGATGACCGCGCCCTCGCGTGGCCGGTCCTCGGCCGCCTCGTGCTCGTGCTCGGCCGCGCGGGCGCCGAACACCTCGTCGAACACCGAGTCGAAGGCCTTCAGCTGCCCCTGGTCGGACACGAACACGCCGCGGGCCGTCCAGTACAGCCGCCGCCTCGAGACCGGCCGCACCACCGTCAGCGCCCGCGCGAAGTCGGCCGGGCGCTGCGGGGTCACCGGCAGCCCCGCCTCGCGCAGCCGGCGGCTGAAGGCGCCGGCCAGGGCGGGCAGGTCGAGCTCGATCGTCTCGACGCCGAAGTCAGTCACCGCTGCGCACGAGGCGGTCCAGGCCGGCCGCGCGGATCACCTCCTGGTCCTCGTCGTACTTGATGACCGACCCGAGCGTGAGCTCGGCGGACTCGGCGTCCAGGCGCTCCACGCCCAGCAGGTCCAGCGCCGCGAGCCAGTCGATCGCCTCGGCGATGCCGGGCGGCTTCTGCACGTCGCTGTCGCGCATGCGCGAGACCGCGTCGGCGACCTGGACCGCGAGCGTCTCGGACGCGGCGGGGACGCGCCGCCGCACGATCTCCACCTCGCGCTGCGGGGTCGGATAGTGGATCCAGTGGTACAGGCAGCGGCGCTTGACCGCGTCGTGCAGGTCGCGCGTGCGGTTGGAGGTGAGCACGATGGCCGGCGGGTGGGTGGCCTCGATCGTGCCGAGCTCCGGGATGGTCACCCGCGCGTCCGCCAGCAGCTCCAGCAGGAAGGCCTCGAAGTCGTCGTCGGCGCGGTCGATCTCGTCGATGAGCAGCACCGCGGGTCGCGGGCCCGGATGCTCCAGCGCGCGCAGCAACGGCCGGCTGAGGAGATAGTCGCGGCCGAACAGCGTCTCCTCGCTCAGCGTCTCGTCCTGGGAGTCCGCCAGGCGGATGCTCAGCAGCTGCCGGGGGTAGTTCCACTCGTACAGCGCCTCGGCCGCGTCGATCCCCTCGTAGCACTGCAGCCGGATCAGCGGGGTGTCGAGCACTGCGGCCAGGGACAGGGCCGCCTCGGTCTTGCCGACGCCGGCCTCGCCCTCCAGCAGCAGCGGCTGGGGCAGGCGCAGGCTCAGGAACATCGACGTCGCCAGTCCCTCGTCGACGAGGTAGTCGACCGCCCCCAGCCGCTGGGCCAGCGTCTCGACGTCGGGGATCAGCCCCGCGAGCTCGTCGCTCACTGCGCGAGCACCGCCTCGTAGTCCTCGAGGGTGTCGACGTCGAGCGGGACCGGGCCGGCGATCGGCACGCGCGCCACCTCCGCCGCGCGCTGGTCGAGCAGCCGCCAGACCCCCTTGTCGCCGTGGAGCGCGGCGAGCTCGCCGAACACGCTGCCCGCGAAGGCGATCGGGTGTCCCGGGCCGTCGTCGTACTCGCACACTGCCAGCGGAGCGTCGCCGCGACCGGCGAGCAACGTCGCCACCGTCGTCGCGGTCACCCCGGGCTGGTCGCCGAGCATGAGCACCAGCACGTCGCAGCGCGCGTCGAGCGCGCCCAGGGCGGCGGCGATCGAAGACGAGCAGCCCTCGCCGTAGTCCTCGTTGACCACCACGTCCAGGCCGAGCAGATCGACCCGCTCGCGTACCTGTGCGGCCGCCCCGCCGAGCGCCACGACGGTCTGGTCGAACGGGCACGCGCGGGCGGTGTCCACGACGTGGCCGAGCAGGGTGCCCTGCCCGTAGGGCAACAGCTGCTTGGGGCGGCCCAGGCGCTTCGAGCCGCCGGCACCGAGCACCAGCCCGGCGACGAACCCGTCAGTCGCCGACATGCTCGTGCTGCCGTGTGAACTCCTCCCGGCAGCCCTCCGAGCAGAAGTACACGGTCTCGCCGTCGTGCTCCGCCGAGAGCGTGCCCGGCACGGCCGCGACGGTCATGCCGCAGACGGGGTCGACCGCGGTCGCCGGGGCCGGCGCCTCGCCCTCCGCGCGGCGAACCTCGACGATCCGCGCGAGGATCGACAGCGCGATCTCCGCCGGAGTCCGCGCCCCGAGGGGGATGCCGGCGGGCACGTCGATGCGCTCCAGCAGGTGCTCGGGGACGCCGTCGCCGCGCAGCTCGCCCAGCACGCCGTCGCCGCGCTTGCTGCTGGCCACCAGGCCCACGTAGGGGAGCTCGGCCTCGAGCGCCGCGCGCAGCGCACCGAGCTCGTCGCGGCCGTGCGCGGCCACCACGAGGGCGAGGTCGCCCGGCTGGAGCTCCAGCGCGTCGCCCTCCGCCGGCACGGCGTCGAGTCCCAGCTCGGGTCCCAGGTGGCGCAGCGCAGCGGCCACCGGCGTCTCGCCCACCACCAAGACGCGCGGGTCCGGCAGCACCGGCTCGAGGAAGATCTCGATCGCCCCGCCGGAGAGGCACGGGTTCTCCACGGTCACCGAGCCGTCCTCGCTGGCGACCTCGCGTCCCTCGGGGCCGATGTCGTCGTCCCCGAAGGGAAGTATCCGCAGCAGCACGGCATCGCCGCCGCGCATCGCCTCCAGCGAGTAGGCGCGCACGCTGTGCTCGGCGCAGGCCCCGCCCACGAAGCCCTCGATCGTCCCGTCGCCCAGCACCAGCGCGACGTCCCCGGCCTCGACGCTGGTCGGGCTCTGCGCCCGGACCACGGTCGCGGCGACGAAGTCCTCCCGCTGCGCGGCGAGCTCCTGCGCCCGCCGGGCCATGTGGGCGGGCATCATTGCGGCGGCTCGGGTCTCCCCTGCATCGCCGCCCACACCCGCGCGGGCGTGCAGGGCATGTCGATGTGGTCGACCCCGTGGCTCTCGTGCAGCGCGTCTATGACCGCGTTGACGATCGCCGGCGGCGAGCCCACGTTGGGCGACTCGCCCACGCCCTTGGCCCCGAGCGGGTGGTGCGGGCAGGGGGTCACGGTCTCGCCCAGCTCGAAGTCGGGCGTCTCGAGCGCCGTCGGGATGAGGTAGTCCATGAACGACGAGTTGAGGCAGTTGCCGTCGTCGTCGAAGGTGATGACCTCCATCAGCGCGATCCCCACGCCCTCGGCCAGGCCGCCGTGGATCTGCCCCTCCACGACCATCGGGTTGATTCGAACGCCGCAGTCGTCCACCGCGATGAAGCGCCTCACGGTCACGTGGGCGGTGTCGGGGTCGACGTCCACCACGGCGATGTAGGCGCCGTAGGGATAGGTCAGGTTCGGCGGGTCGTAGATCACCTGGCCGTCCAGCCCGCCCTCCATGCCCTCGGGCAGCGTCTCGCCGCTGTAGGCCCGCTCGGCGATCTCCTCGATCAGCGCGCCCTTCTCGGGGTCTCCCTTCACGTACCAGCGGCCCTTCTCCCAGGCGAGGTCCTCGGGCCGCGTCTCGAGCATCGTGGCTGCGATCAGCCGCGCCTTGTCGCGCACCTTGCGCGACACCACGCCCACCGCCCCGCCGGACACCGGCGTCGACCGGCTGCCGTAGGTGCCCAGGCCGTAGGGCGACTTGTCGGTGTCCCCGTGGCGGACCTCGACGTTCTCAGGCGGGATGCCGAGCTCCTCGGCGACGATCTGCGCGAAGGTCGTCTCGTGGCCCTGGCCCTGGGTCTGGGCGCTGATGCTCACCGTGGCCTTGCCCGAGGGATGGACGCGCAGGTCCGCGCCGTCGTTCATGGAGAGGCCGAGGATGTCCATGTGCTTGCGCGGGCCGGCGCCCACGCCCTCGGTGAAGAACGAGACGCCGATCCCCATCAGCTCGCCGCGCGCCCGCTTCTCGGCCTGTTCGCGGCGCAGGTCCTCGTAGCCGGCCATCTCGAGCGCCACCCGCATGGTCTCGGCGTAGTCGCCGGAGTCGTAGGTCCAGCCGGTCGTGGTCTCGTAGGGGAACTGCTCGGGCTTGATGAAGCTGCGCATCCGCAGGTCGACCGGATCGGCCTCCATCTCGAGCGCCAGCGCGTCGACCATGCGCTCGACCAGGTAGACGGCCTCGGTGATCCGGAACGAGCAGCGGTAGGCCACCCCGCCCGGGGCCTTGTTGGTGTAGACGGCCTTCACCTTCACGTGCGAGGCGTCGAGGTCGTACGAGCCGCAGACGATGTGGAAGAAGCCCGCGGGGAACTTGGTCGGCTGGGCGGTGCTGTCGAAGGCGCCGTGGTCGGCGATCACGTCGACCCGCAGCCCGGTGATCTTCCCGCCCTTCGAGCAGATCTCGCCGCGCATCACGTAGTCGCGCGCGAACCCGGTGGACATCAGGTTCTCCGAGCGGTTCTCCACCCACTTGACCGGCACGCCCGCGACGATCGAGCCCGCGATCGCGCACACGTAGCCGGGGTACACCGGCACCTTGTTCCCGAAGCCGCCGCCGATGTCGTTGGTGCGGATCCGGATCATGTGCTCGGCCAGCCCCGCGACGTGCGCGTAGACCGTGCGGTGGGCGTGCGGCGCCTGGTTGCCGTTGTAGATGTCGAGCTGACCCGTCTGCGGGTTGAAGTCGGCGATGATCCCGCAGGTCTCCAGCGGCGCCGGGTGGCAGCGTGGGTAGATGATGTCGCGGCTCACCACCGTGTCGGCCTCGGCGAAGGCCCGGTCGGTGGCGTCCTGGTCGCCCGCCTCCCAGGTCGGGCTGGCGAGGTTGTCGCTCTGACCCGACTTGTCGTCGCGGATGACCGGCGCATCGGGGTCCAGCGCCTTGCGCGCGTTGACCACGGCGGGCAGCGGGTCGTACTCCACGTCGATCAACGCCAGGGCGTCGTTGGCCGAGTACTCGTCGGTCGCGATCACGAACGCGACCTCCTGGCCCTGGAAGCGGACCTTGTCCCCCGCGAGCACGGCCTGCGTGTCGTAGGAGATCGTCGGCATCCACGCGAGGCCGAGCGTCTCGAGGTCCTTGGCGGTCACGACCGCCGCGACGTTGGGGTGCTCCAGCGCCTTCGAGGTGTCGATCGAGACGATCTTCGCGTGGGCGTAGGGGCTGCGCAGCACGGCGCCGTGCACCATCCCCGGCAGCCGGATGTCGTCGAGGTAGTTGCCCTCGCCGCGGATGAAGCGGGGGTCCTCCTTGCGCTTGAGCCGGCCGAAGCCGACGGGGCGCTCCTCGGTGACGCTCATCGTGCGACCTCCCTGTCCGTCTGGTTCTCGGCCGCCCAGCGGATCGCGGCGACGATGTTCTTGTAGCCCGTGCAGCGGCAGATCCCGCCGGAGATCGCGGTGCGGATCTCCTCGTCGGTCGGGTTGGGGTTCTCGTCCAGCAGGGCGCGGGCGGTCATCAGCATCCCCGGGGTGCAGAAGCCGCACTGCAGCGCGTGCGTCTCGTGGAAGCCCTGCTGCACCGGGTCCAGCCGCCCGTTGGTCGCGAGCCCCTCCACCGTGCGGATCTCGTGGCCGTCGCACATGGCCGCGAGCACGGTGCACGACTTCACGGGCTTGCCGTCCATCAGCACCACGCAGGCGCCGCAGTTGGACGTGTCGCAGCCCCAGTGGGTCCCCGTCTTGCCCAGCGTCTCGCGGATGAAGTGGACGAGCAGGAGGCGCGGCTCGACGTCCGCGGAGACCTGCTCGCCGTTCACCGTCATCGACACGTCCACGGTCTCAGGCCTCCTGTTTCAGGGCGCGGGCCGCGGAGCGACGGAGCGCGCGTTGGGTGAGGACGCCGGCGAGGTGGCGCTTGTAGTCGACCGGGCCGCGGCCGTCCGGGGTCGGAGAGCAGTCGGCCGAGGCGATCTCGCCCACCTCGGCGAACAGGTCCTCGGAGGGCGCCTTGCCCCGGAGCAGCTCCTCGCCCCGGGTCAGGTGGACGGTGGTCATGCCGACCGCGCTGAGGGCGACGCCGGCGTCGGCGATCGTGCCGCCGTCGATCCACAGTGCGGCCGAGGCCGCTGCGATGGCCCAGTCGCCGGCCCGGCGCTCGACCTTCTCGTGGGCGCTCCCGCCTCCGGGGCGCAGCGGCAAACGAATCTCGGTGAGCATCTCGCCCGCTCCCACGGCCGTGGTGAAGGGCCCGACGTGGAAGCCCTCCATCCCCACCACGCGCTCGCCGCCGCTGCCGCGGATCACGACCTTCGCCTTGGCGGCGGAGCACACGGCCGAGAGGTCCTCCGCGGCGTCGGCCTGGCAGAGGGAGCCGCCGATCGTCCCGCGGTTGCGAACGACGGGATCGGCGATCACGTTCTCGGCGTCGCGGAACAGCGGGAACCGGCGCGCCAGGAGATCCGACTTCAACAGGTCGACGTGCCGCGTCATCGCGCCGATCCTGATCTCGCCTTCCTGCTCGCGCACGTACTCCAGCCCGTCGATCTCGTTGATGTCGATCAGCCGCTCGGGCGTTGCCAGCCGCAGCTTCATCATCGGCAGCAGGCTGTGGCCTCCGGCGATCAGCCTCGCCTCGGGGCCGTGGCGCTCCAGCGCAGCGATCGCGCCCTCGACGCTGGTGGCTCGCTCGTACTCGAAGGGGGCCGGCGTCTGCACGGGCTCAGGAGCGGTCGGGTAGCCGCTTGCGCGGGGCGCCGATGTCCTCGCGCTCCTCGTACTGGACCGGTGCGCCGGTGCCGATCACCGGCGACTCCGGCAGCTGCTCGGGGCTGTCGTGGCGGACCGAGGGATAGAGCAGGCGGGCGGCCAGGCTGCGTCCCTCCACGTCCCGGAGCACCCCGCTTCCCGGGCTGGCCGCGGCGATCGGGGCCTCGCGGCCCAGCCGCGCCAGCGTGAGCGTGCCGCGCGTGTAGACGTCCCCGATCCGGGGCGGGTCGATCTCCTTGCTCTCGGGGAAGTCGCGCAGGCCCTCCGCAGCGGCTCCCGGGTAGACGCTCTCCACCAGGCCGACCGCATCGTGGAGCCCTGCCTTCTTGACCAGCAGCCCCTCGAGCAGGTCCACGCCGGCGTCCAGGTTCCCGTTGATCGAGGTGACGATGCCGTTCACCGGCTCGCTCTTCTCGACCAGCTCGCCCACGCCCTCGATCACGTCGTCGAGGCCGGCGCTGATCTGGCGCAGCGCGACGATCGTGGAGACCAGGTAGTAGACCAGCGCCAGCACGATCAGGACGACGGCGACGATCAGGACGGCGCCGGCGGCGGTCATCGCTTCTCCGCGTCGTCGAGGATCACGTCCAGCGAGCCGCCGTAGTTCCCCAGGCCGGCGACCGTCTCCTCGACCTGCTTCTCGGTGGTGAGCAGCAGGGGCGCCGCGTCCAGGTCCTTCGAGCCGGCCGCCGCCACGCGCGCGATGCCCTCGACCGACGGCACGATGCTCCGCGCCGCGTTCAGCACGTTGCGCAGCAGCACGATCACCACGGGCAGGATCACCAGGATCAGGACCGCGTCGCCGATCCAGAGGAGGGTCACCGCGGTCGCCTCTCCGCCACGATCGCCGCCTTGCGGGCGATCTCCGGCAGCGCGCCGAGGATCACGTCGAACTGCGCGTTGATCGCCTTCACCGCGCCCTCGAGCGGGCGCAGGTGCTGGGACTCGACGTCCTCGAGCGCGGACTCGAGCGTGGCGAGGCCCTGCGAGATCTCCGTGAGGCCGCGCCAGGCCAAGATCAGGGCGACGGCGAGCACTGCCACGACGACGACCGCCAGGATCACGCTCAGGGCGATGAAGGTGTCGTTGCTCACGTCTTGCCGAACCCGTCCGTGAGCGCGTTCATGTAGCCGTCCTGCACGACGGCCTCGTCCACGATCTCCGCAAGCACGGGCGCGGTCGCCTCGAGCTGCGGGATGTTCTGGGTGTTGCCCGCGACCTTCCCCGCCACATCGAGAAGCCCCCGGACCGACCGCTGGATCCTGCCGATGTTCACCAGCAGCATCACGAGGAGCACCGCCACGATCACCGCGGCAGCCAGTCCGATCGACAGCGTGAGCGCCCGGTAGGTCTCGCTCGACGCTGCCAGCAGCGTCATCGGCCTACTGCCACCTTGCGCAGCGCGCGCGCCGCGTGCAGGACCCGCACGCCGGAGTCGTTGATGCGGCCCACGCCGTGCAACTCGTCGGTCTGGCGGCGCACCGTCTCGACGCCCGCTTCGGCCTCACGCGCCTGCTTGGAGATCCTCATCGCGAGGGCGACCACGACGATCACGATGGCCGCGGCGACGAGGATCACGACCACTCCCAGAACCAGCCCTACGTCCCAGCCAGCCATGGGCGCCACACTAATCCGACGTTAGGAAGCTGTCCAGTCGCTCAGGCCGACTCGCCGTCGGGCCTGCGCGGTGGGGCGCCGACATCCTTCGTGTCGGGCTCCTCGCCCTCCGGCAGGTCGGGGCCGCCGTCGCGCGTGGCATCGGCCTCGTCGCCCGCGCTGGGGTCGATGCCGCCCTCGGTCGCGGGCTCGTCGTTGTCCGCGGTGCCGCCCAGGACCGAGCTCCCGAGCTCCGGATCGTCGTCGAGCATCTCGCGCGGCGCGTCGGAGCCGCCGAGGTCGGGCGGGACCACACCCTCGTCCGCGGTCGCGCCCCATTCGCCCTTCCGGCGCGCCTCCTCCTCGTCCGGCGTGCCGCCGCCGCGCTGCTCGCTGGGCTTCTCCGACATGCAGTCCCTCCTCCTCTGACGACCGAGTTCTATTCTGGCGATGGAGGAGAGACGTGACCACCCTGCCGAGCACGGAGAGCATCGCGGCCGACTGGCTGCGCGACGGCCGGCGCGTCGTCGGCGCGACGCTGGTGGAGCGCATCGGCTCCGCGCCCTTGGATCCGGGCTCCCAGATGCTCGTGGACGACCGCGGCGCGATCGAGGGGTCGGTCACGGGCGGGTGCGTCGAGGGCGCGCTGGTGGAGGAGGCGCAACGGATCTTCGCCGGCGAGGAGTCGCGGGTCGTGACCTACGGGGTCAGCGACGAGGAGGCCGCCGACGTCGGGCTGATGTGCGGCGGAACCGTGCGCGTCTTCGTGCACGAGCAGGGCGAGGACGCCCTCGAGCCGCTCGAGGCCGTGGCCCGGGCGCGCGCCGCGGATGAGCCGGTGGCCCTGGCCACGATGCTCGAGGGGCCCGGAGCCGGAACGAAGATGGCGATCTCGCCCGACGGCGTGGTGGGCAGCCTCGGGCTCGAGCTGCTGGACCATTCCGTGGCGCGCGATGCGCGCGGCCAGCTCGACGAGGGCATCTCGCGCATACGGCGCTACGGCGTGGGCGGCGAAGTCATGGGCTCGGAGCTCGTGGTCTACATACAGGCGTTCGCGACCCAGCCCCGCATGATCATCTTCGGCGCGATCGACTTCTCGGCCGAGATGGCGAAGGTGGCCGGCGAGATCGGCTACCGGGTCACGATCTGCGACGCCCGCGAGCCGTTCGTCAGCAGCCCGCGGTTCTCACGGTCGGCAGAGGTGGTCGTCGACTGGCCCGACCGCTACCTGGAGAGCCAGGCCCTGGGGGCCCGGGACGTGGTCCTCGTGTTCACCCACGACGCCAAGTTCGACGAGCCGGCGCTGATCGGGGCGCTGGCCACCGACGCGGGTTACGTGGGTGCGCTGGGGAGCCGCCAGACGCAGGCCCGGCGAGTGGAGCGGCTGCGGGAGGCGGGGCTGCACGAGGATGCGATCGCGCGCATCCAGGCGCCGTGCGGCCTGGACATCGGCGCCCGTACGCCACCCGAGACGGTGGTCTCGATCCTCGCCGAGGTGATCGCCGTGAGGACGGGGCGAGCGGGCGAGAGCCTGGCTCGGACCAGCGGCCCGATCCACCCCGAGAGCGCGACCGTTACCTGAGCGTCTCTGCTTGGGGCAGGCAGGCGGCGTGCAGCGGCGAGCCTGCCGTGAGCACGAGCTTGTCCCCTCCGTAGACGACCGTCGAGCAGATCCGGCAGATCCCCACCGGCGTGCCCTTCGGGCGCATCAGCTCCGCGCGAGCTCTCACCTGTTGCTCGACGCGAGTCGCGCGGTCAGACGAGAGGCGATGGCCAGACACCGAGTCCATGGTGTTTCTCCTCCGTTTGCGGGCGCATCTGGTGTACCCCGTCTGGGGGACGTGAAACGTTCGGGCCTTCGGGGCCAGTCGCCGCCACCTCCGTCGGGTCACGACGGCAAGGGGACGGCCCTCCTGCGCGCTCTACGGCTTCTCGGGCGAGTCCAGCGAGCCGCGGATGTCCGAGGCTCCTCCGCCGGCGAAGCCGGGGCGGGGCAGCGGTCGCGGCTTGCGCTCCGGCTGGCCGGCCGGGGACTCCGGGGCCGCCGGGGGCGGCTGCTGGGGACGGACGGGCTCGTCGGGCCCGAAGACCTCGAGCTCGCTCTGGCCCTCCAGCAGCTTGATGAACTGCTCGCGCTCGATCGTCTCGCGGCGCAGCAGGATCTCGGAGGTCAGGTCCAGGTTGTGGCGCTGGGTCTCCAGCAGCGTGCGGGCGGTCTGGTGGGCGTCCTCCACCACGCGGCGGATCTCGTCGTCGATCTCGCGCGCCACGTCGTCCGAGTAGTCGGGCTCGGAGGAGAACTCGCGGCCCAGGAACGGCTGGCCGTGGTCGTGGCCGAACACGCGCGGGCCCAGGCGCTCGGACATGCCGAAGCGCATCACCATCTGCTTCGCGGTGGCGGTGACCTTCTCCAGGTCGTTGGAGGCGCCGGTGGTCACCTCGGAGAACACGAGCTCCTCGGCGGCGCGGCCGCCCAGCGTCATGGCCATCGTGTCCTGCAGCTCGGCGCGCGTGGTGAGGAACTTGTCCTCGGAGGGCAGCGAGATCGTGTAGCCCAGCGCCTGCCCGCGGGCGATGACGCTGATCTTGTGCACCGGGTCGGTGTTCTCGAGGAAGTGCGCGACCAGGGCGTGGCCCATCTCGTGGTAGGCCGTGATGCGCCGCTCCTTCTCGCTCATCACGCGGGTCTTCTTCTCGGGACCCGCGATCACGCGCATGATCCCCTCTTCCAGCTGGATGTGGTCGATCTCGCGCTTGCCCGTGCGGGCGGCCAGCAGCGCGGCCTCGTTGACCAGGTTCTGGAGGTCGGCGCCGGTGAAGCCGGGGGTCTGGGCGGCCAGGTTGTCCAGGTTGATCGAGCTGGCCAGCGGCTTGCCGCGGGTGTGGACCTCGAGGATCTTCGCGCGGCCCTTGCGGTCGGGGCGGTCGACCACGATCTGGCGGTCGAAGCGGCCCGGGCGCAGCAGCGCGGGGTCGAGGATGTCCGGGCGGTTGGTGGCCGCGATGAGGATGATGTTGTCCTTCATCTCGAAGCCGTCCATCTCCACCAGGAGCTGGTTCAGCGTCTGCTCGCGCTCGTCGTGACCGCCGCCCAGGCCGGCGCCGCGGTGGCGGCCGACGGCGTCGATCTCGTCCATGAAGATGATGCAGGGCGAGTTCTGCTTGGCCTGCTCGAACAGGTCACGGACGCGCGAGGCGCCGACGCCCACGAACATCTCGACGAAGTCCGAGCCCGAGATGGAGAAGAAGGGCACGCCCGCCTCGCCGGCCACGGCGCGGGCGAGCAGGGTCTTGCCGGTGCCCGGCGGGCCGTAGAGCAGCACGCCCTTGGGGATGCGGGCGCCGAGCGACTGGAACTTCTTGGGGTTCTCCAGGAACTCCTTGATCTCGTGGAGCTCCTCGACGGCCTCGTCCACCCCGGCCACGTCGCGGAAGGTGATCTTGGGCGCGTCCACGGACATCCGTTTCGCGCGCGACTTGCCGAAGGACATGACCTTCGACCCGCCTCCCTGCATCTGATTGAGGATGAACAGCCAGAAGAACAGGAACAGCACGAAGGGCACGATGTAGATGAGGGCACTGACGATGCCCCCACCCCCCTTGGCCTTGACGTCGACCGGCACGCTCTCCTCGCGCAGCGTGTTGAGGAGGAACTGCTCGGTGTTGTCGGGGTAGGCCGTCTGGTACTTGCGGTTCCCCTTCGTGACGACGTCGATCTCGTTGTTCTTGGTGTTCAGCGTGACCGAACGGACGTCGCCCTTCGCGACCTGCTGCTGGAAGTCGCTGAAGGTCGGAACCTTCTCCCGCTGACCCGGTGAGATCAGCTTCTGAGCGAAGAAGGCGAGCACCACCACGATGAGGATGGGGAAGGCTGCGCTCTTGAAGAATCGGCTCATGAGTGCCCCGCCTGTTCAGGCCAGAGGGTGAAACATGAGCGTAGCAGTGGGGTAGCGGCGGCTTTCCAGGCCGAAAGGCGGCTCTCAGCCGTCTTCCAGCACCGCGACATATGGGAGTTCCCGGAAGCGCTCAGCATGGTCCAACCCGTATCCGATCGCGAAGCGATCAGGGATCTCGAAGCCGGTGTAGCGGATGGGGAGGTCCACCTTCCGGCGCTCGGGCTTGGTGAGCAGGGCGCACACCTCCACCGACTTGGGGTCGCGGGCCCGCAGCGTGCGCAGGAGGTAGTTCAGCGTCAGGCCGGAGTCCACGATGTCCTCCACGATCAGCACCTCGCGCCCCTGGATCGAGTCGTCCAGGTCCTTGAGGATCCGGACCACGCCGCTGGTGGAGGTGGAGTCGCCGTAGGAGGCGACGGCCATGAAGTCCACCGCGCAGGGCACGGTCAGCGAGCGCATCAGGTCCGACAGGAAGAGGAAGGCCCCCTTCAGGACCCCCACGAGCAGGAGGTCGCGCCCCTCGTAGTCCTCCGAGATCTGCTCGCCGAGCTGGCGAACCCGGTGCGCGAGCTCGTCGCTCTGGACCAGCACCTCTCCGACGGCTGCCACCCGGGTCACGCTACCTGTCGCGCGGACAGTCCCACCTCGTCGCCCGCCCAGCGCTCGTCCAGCGCCACCCCCGCCACCCAGACCACCTCGTCGCCCGCGCACACCACGGGCAGCTCCCGCCGCAGGGCGCGCGGGACCTTCTGGTCGGTGAACAGGTCCTGGAGCGACTTGGTCCCTCCGAGGCCCTGCGGGCGGATGCGGTCGCCGTCGCGCCAGGCGCGGACGGTGAAGCCGGCGGACGAGCGGACCGTGACGTCGCCGGGTGCGCCGAGCGCCGCCTCGACCTCCCAATCGCCGAAGCGCGCCGCCCCCGGCACCGCCAGCGCGACGGCCGGCGGCGGCTCTCCCTCGCGCGCGTGCGTGAAACGAAGCACCCCGTATTCGCTGACCGCGCGCAGGCCGTCGCCCAGGTCGAGCGAGCGCGTCCCTCCGCCGCGTCCGAGGGCGAGGATGCGATCGGCGTCGGCCCGCGACAGCGGCCGGTCGGCCAGCCGCCGCAGCACGAGCCGCGCCAGGGCAGGCTGCAGCTCGGCCAGCCGGGCCGCCTCCACCGCCGTGGCGCCGCCCAGCACCTCGTCCACGGCGGCGTCGAGCACCTCGGCCTCCTCGCGCAGCTGGCGCGCGGTCTCGGCGACGGTGCGCTCGGCGGCCGGGCCCAGCGAGCGCAGCGCGGGAACCAGTTCCCCGCGCGCACGCGAGCGCGCGAAACGCGGATCGGCGTTGGAGGGGTCCTCGCGCCAGTCCAGGCCGCGGCCGCGCAGGTAGTCGCGCACCTCCTCGCGGGTCACCTCCAGCAGCGGGCGCACCAGCCGGCCGCGGCGGGGCTCCATGCCCAGCAGCGCCCGCCGGCCGGGCGAGGTGGCCAGCCGGTAGAGGACGGTCTCCGCCTGGTCGCTGGCCGTGTGGGCCGCGGCGTAGTCACCCTCGGCGTGGCGCTCGGCGGCGGCGTAGCGGGCGTCGCGCGCGGCGGCCTGCAGGTTGCCCTCCTCGGGCAGCGAGACCGCCTCCACTGTCAGCGGCACCCCCAGCCGCTCGCACAGCGCCCGGCAGAAGGCCTCGTCCTCGGCGGCCCCCTCGCGCAGGCCGTAGTTGACGTGCAGCGCGCCGACCCGAGCGCCCAGCCGCAGGCAGACGTCCAGGAGGCAGACGGAGTCCCCGCCGCCCGAGAGCATCACCAGCAGCGGGCGGCCCTGGGCCACGAGGCCCGAGGCGCGGGCGGCCTCCAGCGCACGCTCCATCAGTCCCCGTGCGAGGGAACTGCGCGGCACAGCTGGCGCGGCTCGTCGAAGCCCTTCAGCTTCACGGTGCCGATCCCCTCGAAGGCGAGGTGGCCGCTGCTCTCCTCGACCTGGTCGACCACCGCGTCGGTGACCAGTACCTCACCCGCCCTGGCCCGGGCCACCACTCGCGAGGCGAGGTTGACCTCGCGGCCGAAGTAGTCCCCGTCGCGGTACAGCGTCGGGCCGTAGTGAACCCCGATGCGCGGCTCGGGCCGCTCGTCGAAGAGCTCCACGAAGCCCACCGCCCAGTCGACCAGCGCCCCCAGGTCCTGGCCCACGAGCATCACCGCGTCGCCGATCGTCTTCACCACGCGGGCGCTGTCGGGCAGCGTGCCCTGGACCCCCTCCACGAAGCGCTCGACGGTGGACAGCGCCTCCTCCTCGCCCTTCCTCCTCGGTGAAGCGCGTGTAGCCCGCGAGGTCGCAGAAGGCGATGGCCACCCGCACCCGGCCGAGGTCGTCGCCGTCCATGTCGATCTCCATGTGGCCGACCACGTCCTGCTCGACGTAGTGCTGCAGGAAGCGCTGGTGGACGTAGTCCATGATCGGCGAGGCCAGCGGGAGCAGGTCGCCGGCCAGCGTCTCCATCTCCTCGGCCATCTCCAGCCCGGGGGCGCCCTCGCGCATCAGCGGCTCGTGGACGTAGATGTGGAACAGGCGCACCTCGGAGTCGGCGATCTGGGACAGCGTCTGCCCGTAGACCCGCGAGAGCTGCAGGAAGGCCACGAGGGGGAACCCCGAGGCCAGCACCGAGGACACGTACTCGAGCGCCTTGAGGTCCTCGTCGGTGAGGGCCTCGAGCCCCGCCGGCGGGAGGCCGCAGGCGGTCCAGAAGCGCTCGATCAGCGACGCCTCGAGGCCGGTGGCCTTGGCGGCGTCCTTGAGCGAATGGGGCCCCTGGCGGTCGGGGAAGGCGTCCTCGATGAAGCCGTAGGCCAGCCGCCCCTGGTCGCTCGCCTCGCGGATGCTCTTCAGAGAATGGCCGCGCTCGCGCAGCCGAGCAACGATCCGCGCGTGGGACACCGCGGCCGGGCCCCATCCGCCCTGGCCGTCCTTCAACTCGGGGATCACCCCCGACTCGGCCCAGCGCCTCAGCGTTTGAGAAGACACCCCCACCTCGCGGGCCGCCTCTGCAAGGGTCAGGCGCTCCTCGGCCATGCGGGCGTAGTATCGCGGCCCTGAGAGATAGGAGAGTGGAGGGACTTTGAACTACTTCGTCACCGGCGCAACGGGGTTCGTCGGCCGGCATCTGGTCGGCGAGCTGCTCAAGCGGGACGGGACCATCTACGTGCTGGTGCGAGAGGGCTCGCGCGGCAAGGTCGACGCGCTCATCGACGACCTGAACGCCGGTGACCGGATCGTCCCGGTGTCCGGGGACATGTCCAAGCAGGGCCTGGGGGTCGAGGGCTTCGACGAGAAGATCGACCACTTCTTCCACCTCGCCGCCATCTACGACGTGGCCGCGGATCCCGAGACGATGATCAAGGCCAACGTCGAAGGCACCCGCCACGTGGTCGAGTTCGTCAACTCCCACGACGTCGGGCGCTTCCACCACACCTCCTCGATCGCCGTCGCGGGCAGCTACAAGGGCGTGTTCCAGGAGGACATGTTCGACGAGGACCAGAAGCTCCCGCACGCCTACCACGAGTCCAAGTACGACTCCGAGAAGCTGGTTCGCCGCGAGGCCCAGCCCAAGACGCTGATCTACCGCCCGGGCATCGTGGTCGGGCACTCGGAGACCGGCGAGATGGACAAGATCGACGGCCCCTACTACTTCTTCGGGCTGATCAAGCGCCTGCGCCATGCGCTGCCGGCGTGGTTCCCGCTCGCCGGCCCGGAGGGCGGCCAGACCAACATCGTGCCGGTGGACTTCGTCGCCCAGGCGATGGACCACATCGCCCACCTGCCCGACGACGAGCTGCCGAGCGACACCTACCACCTGGTCAACCCCGAGGCCCAGACGGTCGGCGAGACGCTGAACACCTTCGCCAAGGCCGCCCACGCGCCGCAGTTCGCCATGCGCGTGGACCCCAACGTGACCAACGCGATCCCCAAGCAGGTACGCGCGGGGCTCAAGGCGCTGCCCACCGTGAAGCGGATCCGCGAGACCACCCTGCGCGACCTGGGCATCCCGCCGGACGCGATGGAGAACCGCGACTTCTTCTGCACCTTCGACGCCCGCGACACCCAGCGCGCGCTCGAGGGGACCGGCATCGCCTGCCCGCCGCTCGACACCTACGCCCCGGTGCTGTGGGACTACTGGGAGCGCAACCTCGACCCGGCCCTGTTCCGCGAGCGCTCGCTGGCCAGCGCGGTCAAGGGCAAGCGCGTGATGATCACCGGCGCCTCCAGCGGCATCGGCCTGGAGGCGGCCCTCAAGGTGGGCGAGGCCGGTGGCGAGGTCCTGCTGGTCTCCCGCACGCGCGAGAAGCTCGACGAGGTGGCCGAGCAGGTCCGGGAGCGCGGCGGCACCGCCCACGTGCACCCGGCCGACCTGTCCGACACCGACGACCTCGAGCGGATGGCCCAGGAGGTCATCTCCGAGCACGGCGGGATCGACGTGCTGATCAACAACGCCGGCCGCTCGATCCGGCGCTCGGTCGCGCGCTCCTACGACCGCTTCCACGACTACGAGCGGACCATGCAGCTCAACTACTACGGCGCGCTCAAGCTGATCCTCGCCTTCCTGCCCGGGATGCGGGAGCGAAAGGACGGCCACGTCGTGAACATCTCGTCGATCGGCGTGCAGACCAACACGCCGCGGTTCTCGGCCTACGTGGCCTCGAAGGCGGCGCTGGACGCCTTCTCGCGCTGCGTCGCGCCGGAGTGCGTGGGCGACAACGTGAAGTTCTCGACGGTCTACATGCCGCTGGTGCGGACGCCGATGATCGCGCCGACCGACATGTACAAGGCCTTCCCCACGCTCTCACCGGAGGAGGCCGCGCTGATGATCTGCGACACGCTGATCGACAAGCCCAAGCGCAAGGCCTCGCGGCTGGGCACCTTCGGCGAGGTCCTCTACTCCGTCTCGCCCAAGACCGTGGACGCTGTGCTCAACACCGCCTACAACCTGTTCCCGGACTCGAAGGCCTCCAAGGGCGAGCAGAAGCAGGTCGAGTCGGGCGACGACGGCCAGAAGAAGGACGACGAGATGTCCACCGAAGCCGTCGCGATGGCCTACCTGATGCGCGGGGTGCACTTCTAGAACGCGAAAAGGGCGCCCCTCGCGGGGCGCCCCTGTTCGCTTCGGCTATGTGAGCTGGGTCTCTAGGAGACCAGCAGGCGGCGGGCGCCGATGCCTCCGCCGGCCAGCACGATCCCGATCAGGCCGAGCTGCCAGATCTCGAGGCCGGTGAAGGGGAGGCTGCCCTTGCTGGGCTCCTCGGCCTTCTTGTACTGCACCGGCTCGGTCTTCTTGTAGTTCGGCTTCTCGTAACCGGGCTTGTGGTAGTCCGGCTTGTGCGTCTCGTGGTTCCACTCGTCGCACTTCGGGTCGTAGCGGACGTTGACGTACTTGCAGTAGTCAGGGCGGCCGTGACCGGAGGTGGTCGTGGTGGTGGTCCCGTTGTGCCTGCGGAAGTCCTCGCAGAACTTCTTGTCGCTGTGCGAGGGCTCAGCGTTCTTCATGTTGCAGTAACGCTCGAACCGCTGCTTGGCCTCATCGCTCTTGAAGTACTCGGGGGAGTTGTAATCGATCTCCTCCTCCTGAGCGACCTGAGCGCCGTTCTCGGGGGCCTGCTCCTCGGCACCCGTGTTCTCGGTGGGGGCCGGGGTGTTCTGCTGGACCTGGACGTCCTGCTCACCGGCGACGATGCCCTCCTCGGCGGCCTGCGCGCTGGCGGTGAGGCCGAGCGAGGCGACGGCGAGGGCAGTGGCGACGAGCTTGGTGGTGGCGGTGCGGGTCATTTTGGGCTCCTGGGTGGTGGTGGTTTGGTCCGACACCAGGAGTGTCGATTCGGAGCGCCGATCCAGATAGGCAGCCGAGGGGTGGTCCTGGCCCCTCCCGGGGTGCGTCCTTCCCCACCCTTGGTGGCGCCCGGCTAGGCCGCGATGAGCACGATGCCGGCCAGCGCCGCGGCCACGCCGGCAGCCTGGGTGCGGGTGAGGCGCTCGCCCAGGACCATCACCCCGAGGCCCACGGTCACCACCGGGAACAGCGAGCCCAGCACCGAGACAAGCGAGAGCTGGCCGAGCCCCGCGGCCGTGGCGTAGAGAGCGGTGCCGAGCACCAGCAGCAGGCCGGGCACCGAGAGCAGAAAGCTGGGCCGGCCCAGCGGGACCTCGGCCAGCCGCTTGCCCGCCCAGGCGAGCAGCAGGGCCACCAGGGCGAGGCGGGCGTCGAGCAGCGCCCAGGCCTGCCCCGAATCCGACGCCGAGGGGAGGGCCGTGAGGAAGACGCCGAACGCCACTGCCGAGGCCGCGGCCCAGATCACGCTGGCCCGCGGGTCGGCGTAACGGCCGTCCAGCGCGTCCTCCTGCGGACCCTGGCGCGCGGCCAGGGCGCCGCCGCCCATCGCGAGCACGATGCCCACGGCCTGCCAGGGATGCAGGGCGTCGCCCGAGGCCAGGCCGAAGAGCACGGGCACCGCCGCTCCCGTGGCCCCGATGGGCGCCACGAGGGCGAGCGGGCCGAGCTCGGCCGCGCGGTAGAAGCCGATCAGACCCGAGGGCGTTGCCCACCCCCGCCACTCCGGCCACCACGGCCTCACCGGCGGGCAGCGGCGCCTCGAACTCCACCACCACGTAGCCCAGGCATGCCAGCAGCGCCGCCACCTGGGAGAGGACGAGCACCGCGACGATCGTCTGGCGCTTGGCCAGCTGCGGGCCGAGGAAGTTCGACACCCCGTAACAGACCGAGCAGCCCAGGGCGAGCGAGACCGCCAGCACTTAGCTGAAGGCGGGCCCGCGCCGCACGACGTTCTCGAGCAGCTTGTCCTGGATGGTGTCGCGCACCTGCTCGGAGAGCTCGAGGACCAGCGAGCGGTCGTCGGCCGCGTCGGGCCCGTGATGCGCGGTGGGGATGGGCTCGCAGAACTCGATCATCCAGCGGCTGGGCAGCGGGATGACCCCCGCGGGGCCCAGCCAGGGGAACAGCGGCGTGAGGGGGAAGAACGGCGCGCCGATGGCACGCGCGAGCGGCGGCGCCTCGCCCAGCTTGGGGTAGATCTCCTCGCTGCCCACCACCGCCACCGGGATGATCGGGGCGCCGGTGCGAAGGGCTATCTCCACGAACCCGCCGCGGCCGAAGCGCTGCAGCCGGTAGCGCTCGCGGTACGGCTTGCCGGTGCCCTTCACCCCCTCGGGGAAGACCGCCACCAGCTGGTCCTGCTCCAGCAGCCGCAGAGCGTTGAAGGGCGACGCGGCCACGCCGCCGACCTTGCGGATCGCCACCGAGACCCACGGAAGGCTGAAGGCCCAGTCGAGCACGAGGAAGCGCGGGTAGCGCGGCAGCGGGTGCTCGCGCAGCAGCCCCATGGAGATCATCGTGGCGTCCCAGGGCAGGATCCCCGCGTGGTTGGCCACCATCAGCGCGCGGCCGTGGCCGGGCACGTTCAGGGCGCCGAGCGTCTGCACCCGCCACCAGCGGTCGTACAGGAAGTCGAGGAAGGGAAGGACCAGGTCGGCGAACTCCTCGTCGAAGCCCCACTCGTCCTCGCGGTAGTCGCCATCGAGCCGGCGGGCCGCCCGCTCGAGCGCCCGGCGCGCGTCGCCCGGCAGCACCGCGGCGCCGCGGATCAGCGCCTCGGGAGCGTCGAGCCCCGAGCGCAGGCCCTCGCGCACCAGGCGCATCGCGCCCAGCGCCGGCCCGACTCCCACCACCCCCGGCGGCTCGGTCACGCCGCCTCCTTCGCGCTCCGGCTGCGCTCCACCCAGTCCTCCACCGCGGCGACGGTCGTGTAGCGCGGGGTGAAGCCCACCTCCTGCTCCAGGCGGGTCACGTCCACCGCGCGCCCGTGGCGCACGAGGCGGCTGAAGTCGTCCGAGAGGCCCGGGAAGCCCACGCGCTTGGCGGCGCCGGTCACCGGCCCGAACGCCGGGCTGAGCAGCGGCAGGCTCGGCCGCCCGGCGAGCCGCACGGCACGGGTGAGGCCGATGGTCCCCGGGCTGGCCACGTTCACCGGCCCCGGCACCGGGTTGCGCACGGCGGCGACCAGCGCGTCCACCGCGTCCTCGGTGTGCACCACCTGCAGGCGGGGGTCGAAGCCAAGGTGGGTCGGCACCACCGGCATGCTCAGGTAGCGGCTGACCTGGGTGTCCACGCCCGCCCCCAGCGCCGGCTGGTAGCGCAGCATCGTGCAGGTCACGCCGGGGTGGCGGCGCGCGAAGGTCTGGAAGTAGTTCTCGATCTCGCCCACGTCGCGCTGGAAGCGGGTCCGCAGCGGGAACAGGCGGGCCATGTCCTCGGTGAAGAACTGCGGCGCGTTGGGCTCGGCGCCGTATATGCCCGCCGACCCGCGCACCACGAAGGTCTCGACGGTGTCCGCCTTCTCGCAGGCGGCCAGCAGCTGCAGGGTCCCGATCACGTTCACGTCGTGCATCGTGCGCGCGGACATCATTCGCCCCGGCTGGCGCACGATCTGCTCGTGGACCACGGTGTCCACGCCCGTGGGCGCGAGCAGGGAGGCCATATCCGGATCGCGGATGTCCGCCTCGATGTACTGCGTCCGGCTGAGCGGAACGCGCGGGTGCCGAGTGTCGAGCCCGACGATGTGCTCCACGTCGTCGTCGGCCTCGAGCCGCCGGGCGAGCTCGCTCCCGAAGTAGCTGCCGACCCCCGTGATCAGCACCCGCCGGCCCGCCATCGGGGCTACTTCTTCTGCTTCGCGGGGGTGCGCTTGCGCTTGGCCGGGGCCTTCTTGGCCGGGAGCCGCTCCTCGATCGAGTCGAGCCGGCGGCTGATCTTGCGCAGCTCGGCCTTCAGTTCCCGCAGGTCCTCATTGGTGACCGGCCGCCTGTCGTCGATGACCCGGGCCGCCGCTTGCCGGCCGCGGGTGATGCGGCCCTCGGCCTCCTTGACCAGGTCGTCGACGGTGTCGACGAGGTCGTCCACCGCGCCCTGGGCGCGGTCGCGGGTCTGCACCGCGGAGCCGCGGGTGGCCTGCACGGTGCGGTCCACCGCCTCGCGAACCGCGTCGGGGAGCTCCTTCGGTGTCGTCCGCCGCTTGGCCACGCGCAGATGGTATGCACCGGCGGTGCCGCCTCGGCCCATCAGCGCCGTGCACCTGCGCCCCTCGGCAGAGCTGGCCGAGCGCGTGCTGCTACCCGGCGACCCCCACCGCGCGCTGTTCGTGGCCCAGGCCCTGCTGGAGCGGCCGATCATGTTCAACCACCGCCGCGGCCTCTGGGGCTACACCGGGACGGCCGCCGATGGGGAGCCCGTGACCGTCCAGGCGACCGGCATGGGCGGGGCCAGCGCCGCGATCGTGACCGAGGAGCTCATCGCCCTCGGAGCCCGCCGGCTGGTCCGGATCGGCACCTGCGGCGCGCTGGACGGCTCCTCCTCGATGGGCGAGCTCCTGGCCGCCGAGCGGGCCCTCGCCGAGGACGGGGCCAGCCGGGCCCTGGGGGCGGACGGCGCGGTGGACGCCGACCCCGGCCTTACCGCAGGCCTCGCACGCGCGGGCGCGCGCGTGGTCACCGCCGTGACCACCGACCTCTTCTTCGAGCCCCGGGAGGGCATCGAGGAGGAGTGGCGCTCCCGCGGGGCCTCCGTGGTGGAGATGGAGGCCGCCGCGGTGATGAGGGTGGCCGCGCTGCGAGGGGCCGCTGCGGCCTGCGCCCTCGCGGTCACCGACGTGCCCGGCGCTGAAGGAGCAGAGCGGCTCGACGACGAGGGCCTCGAGGCCCTCGGAATCAAGTTGGGCGAGCTGGGCCTTGCAGCGCTGAGCTAGGCGGCGTCGCCGCGACCGACGGTGAGGCGCTCCTGGCGGCGGGAGACCGGCTCCTCGTCGGCCACCACGGCCTCGCGGACCGCGGCCACGTCGCGGGCCAGCTCGTCCAGACGCTCCTCGATGGAGCCGAGCCTGCCGGCGTCCTCCACCTCGGAGGCGGCGCCGGCCAGGCGCTCCTCGAGGCGATCGAGCGCGTCCTCGATGCCCTCCATGCGCTGGGAGACCGAGCGCAGGCGGCGGGTGACCCGCTCCACGTCGGCGGCGGAGGGGATGTTCAGCGCGCCCATCGCCGCCTCCTGGGCGGCCACGGCGGCGTCGCGGGCGCCGAAGGCGCGGGCGATGGCGGCGTGCACCACCGGGTTGGCGACCAGCTCCTCGGCGACTTTGCCGAGAGCCTCCTCGCCCTGTCGGGAGAGGCGGTCCACGAACCCCTTGTGGTCGTTGCGTCGCTCACGGGCGCCGCAGGCTAGCAACGGACCGGCAGGTCGGGGTTGACCTAACCCTTGAGTCGAGGTCAAAGTTCTATTGGCTCAGGGACTCGGACGCCCCGAAATTGGGTATCAGGGTGAAGTTCGTCGCCTTGGGCGCCGATAGAGGAGAGGTGCCTTGCATGGACGCTTTCGGTTCCCCCTTGAAGCCCACGTAGAACCCTCAGTAGCTTGCCGTTCGTGGCGACCGGAACTGGTACCGTGTGCGCCGCTCCGAGAGCGCCTTTTGCGGGTTCTCTACGGGGGAGGAACGGAACCCGGGGATGAAGAAGCGCTTACTCACCATCTTGGCCTTGGCAGCTCTGCTGTCCGCCGCCGCTCTCGCGGCGTTCACCCTGCCTGCCTCCGCCGTCAAGCGGACGATCTACGTGAAGCTGCCGAGCGGCCAGGTGGTCCCCGTCACCGTCGAGGTGCCCCGAAGGCACGCCGGTCGGAGATGTGGCCCTCCCCGGCGTTCCCGTCCCGCCCGGCACCCCGTCGAATCCGAAGCCGGGAACCACCCCGCAGACCACCCCCCAGCAGAAGCCGGCCGCCCCCAAGGATCCGAGCGCCGATCAGGGGGAGGAGCAGAAGAGCTCGAAGGGCAAGGACAAGGGCGCCAAGAAGAAGAAGGGCAAGAAGAAGTCGCGTCGCGAGCAGACCGGCGGCGCTGACCCTCAATCACAGGCTGAGACTCCACGCCGCCGCGCGCGCCGCCCGCGCCGCTCGCCGATGCGCGCGCCCGACGGCTCCCCCACGCCGCAGAACCCCGGCTTCGTCGACGCCCTCCCCGGCCCCTCGACCACCACCGGCGTCCCGAACTTCGTCATCCGCAAGTTCCGGGTCCCGATCTTCCTGCTGCCGATCTACCAGGCCGCCGGCATCCAGTACGGCATCCGCTGGGAGGTCCTGGCCGCCATCAACGAGATCGAGACCGACTACGGGCGCAACCTCAACGTCTCGAGCGCCGGCGCCCTCGGCTGGATGCAGTTCATCCCCTCCTCCTGGCGCATGTACGGCGTCGACGCCAACGAGGACGGCAAGAAGGACCCCTACAACCCCGTCGACGCCATCTTCGCCGCCGCTCGCTACCTCAAGGCCGCCGGGGGCGAGAAGGACCTGCGCAAGGCGATCTTCGCCTACAACCACGCCGGCTGGTACGTCGACTCCGTGATGCTGCGCGCCAAGCTGATCACCGGCGTTCCCGCCGACCTCGTCGGCTCGTTGACGGGCCTTACCGAAGGCCGCTTCCCCGTATATGCCCACGCGCGTTACGCCGACGACCTCGCCGAGCGCGAGGCCTCCAAGCGGGTCAAAAAGGGCCAGAACGCCGCCAACGTGGTCTCGTCGAAGGACGACCGCTCATCGATCGACATCTTCGCCCGCCAGGGCTCACCGGTCGTGGCGGTCAACGACGGCGAGATCAAGAAGATCGGCAAGTCCAAGCGCCTGGGCCGCTACATGCAGCTCCAGGACGTCTACGGCAACACCTACACGTACTCGAACCTGGGCTCGGTCTCGCGCTTCTACCCCGTGCCCAAGGACGACATCCAGGCCCAGACGAAGGGGGCCTCGGCCAAGGCCCTGAAGGCCAACGATCCGAAGGACCCCAAGCCCACCGGGCCCGCCTCGCGGGGTCGCCAGGCCGAGAAGGCGCGCACGAAGGCCAACGCCGCTCCCAAGGCCAAGGGGGACGTCGACGACTCCAAGCCGGTCGGCGGGGCGCGCAACACCGGCGCCTCGGTCCCGGTCAAGCAGCGGCTCTTCGCCCACCCGGACCTGCCGGGCGCGCGTGAGCACGGAGGACTGGAGCAGACCCTCGACGCCGAGGCACGCCGCGGCGGCAAGGGCTTCGAGGAGTACAAGAACTTCGCCAAGCCCTACGGGCTGAACGCCAAGGACGTCCGCCTCAAGCCGCTGCGCAAGGGCGCGCGGGTGATCGGCGGGACGCTGCTGGGACGCGTCGGCAAGGCTGACAACGGCAAGGGCTCGCACCTGAACTTCCAGATCCGGCCCGCCGGCAAGGGAGCCCCGCGGATCGACCCGAAGCCGATCCTCGACGGCTGGAAGCTGCTGGAGGCCACCGCGGTCTACCGCGCCTCGGGCAAGAACGCCCTCTACGGCGACGACTCCGGCCGCTACTCGATCGGCCAGATCCTGCTGCTGCCCAAGCCGCTGCTGCAGAAGCGCGTGCTCTCCGACAACCGGATCGACATCTACCCGTGTGGCCGCCAGGACGTGCGCTCGGGCCAGATCGACCGGCGCATCATGGCCACCATGGCCTACCTGGCCGAGTCGGGCCTGCGCCCGACCGTCACCAGCCTCAAGTGCGGCCACGGCTTCTACACCTCGTCCGGCAACGTCTCCCACCACTCCTCGGGCAACGCCATGGACGTCGCCAAGATCAACGGCATCCCGATCCTCGGCCACCAGGAGCGGGGCGGCATCACCGAGGTCTCGGTGCGGCGCCTCATGCGCCTGCAGGGCACGATGCGCGCCGACCAGATCATCTCCCTGCTCGAGCTGGGCGGGAACACGGTCTCGATGGGCGACCACGACGACCACATCCACGTCGGCTTCCGGCCGCTGTTCGGCGACAACCGCAAGGCGGGTCGCCAGGCGCTCGAGGTGCTCAAGCCCGGCCAGTGGTCCGACCTGCTCTCGCGACTGCGCAAGATCGAGAACCCGGTGGTGCCGACGAGCCCGTCGAAGTACTCGATCCCGGTGCCCAAGAGCAAGCGCTCCAGCTCCGCCCACAGCGGCGAGTAGCCCGGCCCCATCTTCGCCGCCACCCAGCTGGAGTTCGGCTTCACGCTGGGACCGCCTGACGGCCGCTTCCTGCTGCGCAGCGAGCCCGACGGCGAGGCCGAGCGGGTCCTGGTGCTCGACACCCTCGGCGCCCCGGAGCGGCGACGGCTGAAGGGCCGGCGCGGCCGAACGATCACCGAGGCCGAGCCCGAGCCGGTGCCGACCGCCCGGGCCACCGTGATCCGCAGCGAGGCCTTCGAGTCCGCCGAGCAGGCTCACGACTGGCTCGAGTCGGTGCGCCGCGACGAGGAGGCGCGCGAGGCCGAGACCGCCGATGCCCTGCGGCGCATCAACGGCGCCATCCGCGCCCAGCGCGCGGCGGCCGGGGACCCCTACCTCCGCGAGGTCTCGCTGGCCCAGGCGCTGGTGCTGCGGCTGGGCTACGGCTCAGGCGACAGCGTGGCCTACGGGCGCTTCGACGAGGCCTGGGAGGCGCCGCGCGAGCGCGCCAAGGTCAAGCGGTCGATGGCCCGCCCGGAGGAGCGCTTTGCGGCGCTGGTCGGGGCCCGAGAGCAGGCCGCCGTGGCCGAGGACCTGGTGCTGCGGGCCCGCCTGGACCTCGACGCCGGACACCTGCGCGAGGCCGCCCTGCAAGCGCGCGTGGCCCTGGAGGCGCTGCTGGCCGAGTCCGGGGAGAAGCTGTCGGATCGCCCACGGGCGGAGCTGGAGGGCGACCGCCAGCCGGTGGCCTCCGCCGCCGCGGCGGCCCTGCGGGGGCCGCTCGACTCCGAGGCCGCGGCCGCCGTCGCGGTTGCCGTCGAGCACCTGGAGGCCTCCCTGCGGCGCCTCCGGCTGGCCGGCTGACGCCCCGGTAACCGGTTCGACACACGGTCGAGCGCCCGCCCGGCCATCTTGGACAGCGGTAGATACCGCCATGGCACCCATCCCGCCAACATCGATCACGTGAGCGCCACCGTGACCAGCCTCGACCGTGGAAGAGCTCGCGGCAGGCAGCGGGCGCGGCGGTCCACGCACCCTCCCCATCGGGTCCGTCCCGGATCGGGCCGGGCCTGGATAAACGGCCGGGAGGTGGGCGGGGCTAACCCGCGCTTCGCCCACCTCTCCGGTTCATACGACTGAGGCTCGGAGGACTCTCACCCGGCCGCCCGGCCGCGGGTCCTGTCTCCGGAATATTCCTTGCACTCGCGCCCTTCGGGCGCGGGCAAGTTGCTTCCGTCGCCACCCGCGGGTGGAGCGCCTCGCCCCTTCGCGCAACTTGTCAGCGCGCTGACAAGTTGTTTCGGTGCGTGTGCGCGATGCGCCTCACTAGCCCACCGGCGGCTCCCGCCCCGCTGCCCGCCAGGACAGCTCCCACACGCGCCGGCTGGTGGTCGGCCTCCTCCTGAGCCAGGCGGGCCCGGAGCCGGTCGGGCACTCGCTCGAGCTGGCGGCGCAGGAAGGCGAGGTCCACGGCCGAGCGGTACAGGTCCTTGCGCGCCTTGCGCGCCGGCCCGGCCGCGCGGATCGCGCGGCGGCGCGCGCCCATCGAGCCCAGCGCCTCCAGGTCGTACGGCCCCAGCACCCCGTTGGCCAGCTCGGGCCCGAGGCGCTCGCGCACGGTCTTGCCCTCCCGGGCTCGCGCCACGATCGCCAGCACCAGCACCACCACGAACGTCGGGAACATGATCAGCGCGTAGACCCCGAGGAAGCCGGTGCCCTGGGCGGCGCTGGCCGAGCTGTTCCACAGCGCGTGGAGGATGATCGCGCCCAGGAGCCCGAGCAGCACCCAGAAGCCGCGGCTGTTGGACCGCGAGCGGGCCGCGAGGCCGAAGCCGATCCCGGTGATGGCCGTGAACAGCGGATGCGCGAACGGCGACAGGATCCCGCGCGCGAAGAAGGTGCCGGCCAGCACGTCCTGGTCCTGGGCCAGCGCCTTCGAGTAGTAGAGGACGTTCTCGGTGAAGGCGAAGCCGAGCCCGACGATCGCCGCGTAGATGATCCCGTCGAGCATGCCGTCCAGCTCGAAGCGCCGCCACTTGTAGATCGCGAAGAGGGCCGTGGCCTTGGCGGTCTCCTCCACCACCGGCGCCGAGATCGTCGCGCCGAACAGCTCGCCGAAGTCCGAGCCGAAGGCGCCGGAGACCAGCGCCTGCCCGGTGCTGTTGACGATCAGGGCGAAGATCGTCGCCGCGCCGGCGCCCCAGAGGAAGGTGAGCACCAGCAGCGGCAGCGGCTCGGGCTCGTAGCGGTCCAGCAGCAGCGCCAGGGCGAGGTAGATCGGCACCGGGATGGCGGCCAGGATGATCCCGGTGATCAGCGCCAGCGCACCGACGTCGACCCCGATGATCAGGAACGAGCCGCAGGCCCCCGCGGCCATGGTCAGGCCGGCGCCGGCCCCGAGCAGGCCGGACGCGACGCGCCGGGTGTCGGTCAGCGCGACAACGCGGCCAGGACCGCGTCCAGCTCGTCGACGACGTCGCCGTCCAGGCGCACGTCGGCCTCGGAGTCGTACGGCGTCGGGCCCTGGGTGACGATCGCCAGGCGGCCGCCCGCGGCCCGGGTCACGCCGGGCAGCCCGGCCACCGGGTGAACCTCCAGCGAGGAGCCGACGCACAGCATCAGGTCGGCCTCCGCGGCCAGGGCGTGGGCCTCGGCCATCGCCTCGGTGGGGAGCAGCTCGCCGAACAGCACCACGTCGGGCTTCAGCGGCGAGACGCAGGCGGGGCACTCGGGAGCGCCGTCGGCGTCCTCCAGCATCGCCACCACCGATCCAGCTCGAAGCGCCCGCCGCACTCCAGGCACACGCTGTGCGAGATCGAGCCGTGCACCTCCACCACCCGCTCGCTGCCGGCGGCCTTGTGCAGGCGGTCGATGTTCTGGGTGATGACCCCGCGCACCAGCCCGCGGCGCTCCAGCTCGGCCACGCGCGCGGTGGGCGCCGTTGGGCCCCTTGTCGCGCAGGGTCGTGAAGCGCTGCGAGTAGAACGACCAGAAGCGGTCGGGATCGCGCCGGAAGGCGTCGATGTGCGCGACCTCCATCGGGTTGACCTTCTCCCAGATCCCCGTGCCCGGGGAGCGGAAGTCGGGAATGCCCGAGGGGACGGAGACGCCGGCCCCCGTCAGCACCACCGCGCTCTCGGCGGTGCTGAGGAGGTCGGCTAGCTCACTTGCCCTTGAACTGAGGCTTGCGCTTCCCAAGGAACGCCCCGATGCCTTCCTTCGCATCCTCGGAACCGAACGCCTCGCCGAAGGCCTGGGCCTCGCGACGCAGGCCCTCGCCGAGCTCGCCGTCCATCGACACCGACTTGATCCGCTCGATCGCCAGCGGCGCCTGCTCGGCGAGCTTGCGCGCCCACGACAGCGAGATGTCGAACAGCTCGTGGTCGGGCACCACCCGCGTGGCCAGCCCGGCCCGCAGCGCCTCGTAGGCGTCGATGGGCTCGCCGGTCAGGTTCATCTCCAGAGCCTTGCCCTCGCCCACCAGGCGCGGCAGCCGCTGGGTTCCGCCGAAGCCGGGGATGATCCCCAGGTTGATCTCCGGCTGGCCGAAGGACGCCGACTCCGCGGCGATGCGGAAGTCGCAGGCCATGGCCAGCTCGCAGCCGCCGCCGAAGGCCAGCGAGTTGACCGCGGCGATGGTGACCGTCGAGGACTCCTCCATCGCGCGCATGAAGCCGTGCGCGCTCTCGAGCAGCTCGGCCCCCTCCGTGTCGGGCGACATCTTCGAGAACTCCTTGATGTCGGCCCCGGCGGAGAAGGTGAAGATGTTCGACGAGGCGAGCACCACCGCGCGCAGCTTCCCGTCGATCTCGTGCCAGAGCTCGGTCAGCTCCTTGGTCACCTGCGGGGAGATCGGGTTGGCCGGCGGGCGGTCGAGCCAGATGATCCCCACGTCGCCGCGGGTCTCGAGCTTGACCACCTCACGCGACTGGCCCTCGTCGGGCTGCGCGTAGGGGAAGAAGCCCTGTCCGGTCTTCTTGCCCAGGCGGCCCTGGGCCACCAGGCGCTTCAGCACGTCGGGCGGGGTGAAGTTCGGGCCCCACTCCGACTCGGCGCGCTCGAGCGCCTCGAGGACGTCGTCGAGGCCGCGCTCGTCGGCCCGGGAGAACGGGCCCGGCAGGATGCCGGCGCCCATCATCATCCCCATCTCGATGTCCTTGGCCGCCGCCGCGCCCTCCTCGAGGACGAGGCACGACTCCACGAGCGCCTTCAGCGAGAAGCGCTCGACCAGCGTGTCGGTCGCCTGACCCTCAGCCGCCGTGCTCATAGAAACCCTTTCCGGTCTTCTGGCCGAGGTTGCCGGCGCTCACCAGCTCCTGCATCTTCTCCGAGACGTAGAAGCGGTCGCCGTACGACTCGTTCAGGTGCTCGGCCACGTGTAGGACGGTGTCCAGCCCGAGGAGGTCGGTGAGGAAGAACGGCCCCATCGGCGCCGCCTTCGACTCCTGGACGATCTTGTCGACCTCCTTGGTGTCGAGGCCCTCCTCCTCGGTCACCTTCCAGATCTCCGAGACCGCCGAGTTCAGGATGCGGTTGACCACGAAGCCGGGGACCTCCTCGCAGCGGACCGCCGTCTTGCGGATCTGCTGGGCGAAGTTCGCTGTTGCCTGCGCCACCTCCGGCGAGGTCTCCTCGCCCTCGATGACCTCGATCAGGCGCATCACCGACGCCGGGTAGAAGAAGTGGAAGCCCACGACCTGCTCGGGCCGCGTGGTGGCCTCGGCCATCTCCGCTGATCGACAGCGAGGAGGTGTTGGAGGAGAGGATCGCGTGGCCCGGCGTGATGGCGTCGAGCTCGGCGAACACGGCCTGCTTGATCTCCATGCGCTCGGGCACGGCCTCGATCACGAAGTCCACGTAGCCGAAGCCGTCGTAGGAGGTGGTGCCCTCGATGCGGCCGAGGATCTCCTCGAGCTGCTTGTCGGCCTCCTCCTGGGAGATCTTCTCCTTGCTGACCAGGCCGCCGAGCTGGCCCTGGGTGACCTCGCGGGCCTTCTCCAGGCCCTGGTCGACGAACTTCTGCTCGACGTCCTTCAGGATGACCGGCACGCCGGCGCTGGCGACCACTTGGGCGATCTCCCCGCCCATGGTCCCGCGCCCACGACGGCGGCTTTGTATACGAACAAATCGATGCCTTTCCGCTGGTTATGCGGCGGGTGAGGCTAGCGCCTTCCCGAGGGCTCGATACACCTTTCGGTTGAACGCCAGGCCCACGTGGCTGCCGGTGACCTCCACGTTGTCGGCGTAGTCGACGACGCAGGACTCCCAGCGCACCACCCCGTCACCCTTGGAGTAGATGCTGGTCATCCGCACGTCCTCGGGGAACGGGGCGGTGTAGTCGCGCACGAAGTCGCAGCCGCAGGTCTCGGTCAGGCACCCGCGGCGCTCGATGCGGTCCGTGGTCACGCGGTGGTACTGGCGCACGACCGCCAGCGCGGCCAGCGTGGGCACGCTGATCGCGTGCTGGCGGTTCAGCCCGCCGCCCATCGAGACGGCGTGCGAGACGGCGTCGGGCCGGCGCGCGGCCAGCGCGCGGGCGAAGTGGCCCCCCCGGCTGTGGCCCACCACCGCCACCCGGCGCCCGTGGCGATCGTGGAGGCGGTCGAGCCGGCGCTCGGCGCGCTCCATCGCGCGCTCGGAGCAGTCCGAGTTGGTGACGAAGCCGGCGGTGCCGGTGCTGTAGCCCATCCGCCGCAGCCAGTTGGACATCGTGTTCAGGGAGTAGTCCCCGGCGAGGAAGCCCGGGAGCAGCAGGACCGGGCGGCCGTCGCCGCGCGGCACGCCGGCCCCGTAGAAGACCGGGTCGGCCAGCAGGCGGGCCGCCTCCAGCTGCCAGCGGAGCTCGGCGTGGTGTCTGCCCCACCAGCGGGCCATCGGGCGAGTGTAGGCCCGCACCCGCGCGGGCAGCCTGTACTCATGGCAGTGAGGGAGGAGAGCAGGCAGGCCACAGAGGGCAACGGCCGCCCCCGCAGCGGGGAGCGCGACGCCGCCGAGGCGATCATCGAGGACGTGGCCATGGGGCCCGGACGCGTGCTGCCCGGCGTGGCCGGCCTCAAGCTCGCCGGACGGCTGGCCACCAAGCCGGCCAAGGTGGCCCGCCGCGGCGCCGGCCTGGCGGCCGAGCTGGGCAAGGTGGCCGCGGGCCGCTCCGAGCTCGAGCCCGAGAAGGGCGACCGCCGCTTCAAGGACAAGGCGTGGCAGAACAACCCCGCCTTCCGCCGCATCCTGCAGGCCTACCTGGCCGCGGGCGAGGCCGTGGACGGCGCGATCTCCGACGCCGACCTGGACTGGCGCTCCGACCGCCGGGTGCGCTTCTCCGCCGAGAACGTGCTCGACGCGCTCGCCCCCTCCAACAGCCCGTTCCTGAACCCCACCGTGCTGAAGGCCACGATCGACTCCGGCGGCCTGCACTTCGTCAAGGGCCTGCGCAACCTGGCGAGCGACGTGCGCCCGCCGTTCCTGCCCAGCTCGGTCGACGGCTCGCAGTTCGAGGTCGGCAAGGACCTGGCCGCCACGCCGGGAGCGGTGGTGCTCAAGACCGAGGTCTTCGAGCTGATCCAGTACCACCCGCAGACCGACAAGGTGCGCGAGGTCCCGCTCCTCTGCGTGCCGCCGATGATCAACAAGTACTACGTGACCGACCTCGCGCCGGGCAAGAGCATGCTCGAGTGGGCGGTCCAGCAGGGCCAGCAGGTGTTCGCCATCTCGTGGCGCAACCCGAGCGAGGAGCACGCCGAGTGGAACCTCGACACCTACCTCGAGGCGGTGGTCGAGGCCCTGTACGCGACCGAGGCCATCACCGGCGCCGGCCGCACCCAGATCCTGGGCCTGTGCGCCGGCGGGACGCTGGCCTCCATCGTGGCCGCCCGGCTGTCGGCCGAGGGCGAGGGCGACCGCATCGCCGGGCTGGCGCTGGGCGTGAACGTGCTCGACACCGAGCAGTCCGGCGACGCCATGGCGCTGTTCGACGACCTCGGGGCCGGCGGAGCGATGGCCGAGTCGGCCCGCCGCGGCTACCTGAGCGGCTCGAGCCTGGCGGGCCTGTTCGCCTGGCTGCGCCCCAACGACATGGTCTGGGGCTACTGGGTCAACAACTACCTGCTCGGCCAGGACCCGCCCGCCTGGGACGTCCTGTACTGGAACAGCGACCAGACGAACATGCCCGCGGCGCTGCACCGCGACTTCGTGCAGATGGCGCGGGAGAACTCGCTGGCGACCCCGGGGGCCATGAACGCCCTGGGCGGCCCGGTCGACCTGTCGAAGGTCACCGCCGACTCGTACCTCGTGGCGGGCATCGCCGACCACATCTCGCCTTGGGAGAACGCCTACCGCACCACGCAGCTGCTGGGCTCCGAGCCGAGGTTCGTCCTCTCCACCTCGGGTCACGTGGTGGCGATGGTCAACCCGCCCGGCGACGCCAAGGCCAACTTCAAGGTCAACGGCGAGAACCCGCCGGAGGCCAAGCAGTGGCTGCGCGACTCCTCCACCCAGGAGGGCTCCTGGTGGCCCGACTGGACCGAGTGGCTGGGCGAGCGCTCCGGCGACGAGGTCGACGCGCCGGTCGAGCCGGGCGCGCGGCCCGACTACCCCGTGCTCGACGAGGCACCCGGGTCCTACGTGAAGGTCGAGGCCTGAGGCAGCTGCCCCGGACGGGCGGCGTCTACTACGAGCGCAGGGGCAGCGGCGAGCCGCTCCTGCTGATCAGCGGCTTCGCGATCAGCGGAGCCGTCTTCGAGCCCGTCCTCGCGCCCTACGAGGAGCGCTTTGAGTGCATCCTCTTCGACCACCGCGGCGCGGGGCGCTCGAGCACCCCGCTGCGTCCCCTTTCGATCCCCGAGCTGGCCGCCGACGCCGTCCGGGTGCTGGACGACCTCGGCGTGGAGAGCGCCCACGTCGTGGGCGTGTCGATGGGCGGGATGGTGGCCCAGGAGATGGCGATCCGCTTCCCCCACCGCGTGCGGGGCCTGGTGCTCGGCTGCACCACGCCGGGCGGCCCGAGGGCGGTGCGGCCCGCGCTGGGCGAGCTGGGCTCGCTGGCGCTGGGCGCGGTCTCCGCCCTGCGCGAGGAGGGCCGGCCCTGGCTGGCCGCTGCGCTGTTCTCCGAGCGGTTCCGGCGCGAGCAGCCCGAGCGGGTGCGCGAGCTCCTGGAGTACTTCTTCCGCCACCGGGCGCGGCCCCACGGGGTGGCGTGGCACTGGTGGGCCAGCGTCTACCACGACACGGTCTCCCGCCTGCACCGCATCCAGGCCCCGACGCTGGTCTTCCACGGCGCGGAGGACCGCCTCTCGCCGCTGGCCAACTCCCAGCTCCTGGCCGCTCGCATTCCCGACGCCGAGCTGGCGGTGGTGCCCGGCGCCGGTCACGCCTACGCGCTGGAGCGCCCGCAGGAGTCTTTCGAGCTGTTTCGCAAGTGGTTCGAGCTGCGCGGCCCGATCGAGGCCGGGAGGCGCCCCCAGGGGATCGCCGCCCGGGCGGAGCCGCTCACGCGAGCCTTCGGCCTGCAGGTCGGCGCGCTGCGCACCGGGCGCAGCCTGCTCTCGCTCGCCGCCGAGAGGGTCAGCGTCCCAGGAAGGCGCTCGGACCCCGGCGTGAACAGCTCGGCCAACAAGCAGCTGGTGGCGCGGTTCTACGCCCGGCCAGCTCAGCTCGTGAGCTCGGCCTCCTCGGTGGCCTCGGTCACGTAGCGGCGCAGCGTCCGCTTCAGCGCGTCGCGCAGCGCGCGGCGGATGAACAGAACGTCGGAGACGACCTGGAAGGGGCCGCCGCTCGTCAGCTCGTAGTCGATGCGCAGGTCCACGCGCGTCCCGCCCTCCTCGGCGGGGGCGAACTCCGCGCTCTGCTCTCCCTGCATCGCCTCCTCGCTGATTCGCGTGGCGAAGCGGAACTCCGAGTCGTCGACGACCTTCTCGGTCACCCGCCCGCGGCCGCCCGGCGTGGACATCCACACCACCTGGGCGCCCTGCCCCGGCCACTCGCCGCGGGTCTCGGCCACGTGGCCGAAGCCCTCGACGAACGAGGCCCAGCGCGCGGTGTCGGTCCACAGCGCGCGCGCCTCCGTGGGCGCGAGCGGCACCACCGCCGCCGCGCTGACGGTGCGGCTCACTTCCCGTAGACCTCGCGCCTGATGGCCCCGATGCTCTGCTGCACTGAGTCGAGGAAAGGCTCGACCTCCTCGCGGATGCGCCCGTACTCCTCGCGCCCCTCGTCGGTGATCGAGTACAGGCGGCGGGTGCGGCGCTCGGGGTGCTCCCAGTGGCCGCTGATCAGGCCCTGGCTCTCGAGCCGGCGCAGCAGCGGGTACATCGTGTTGGGGTTGACCGACAGGACCCCCGCCGTGACGTCGGCGATGCGCTCCATGAGCTGGTTGCCGTAGGAGTCCTCGGTGGCGATGAAGTGCAGGACCAGCAGCGGCAGGATCTCGCGCCGCCGCAGCCCACCCGTGAACGGGTCTCCGCCCCGCCGGGTCGTCTTCTCGGGCGCCGCGGGCATCAGCGCCCGCCTGGGCGACCGCCTCGCGGACGGCCTCGCTCCGGCGCCGGCTCTTGCCGGTCTTCGCCATCCGCCCAAGCCTGACACGGAGCTCGGCTCAGACGCGGGGCAGGGCCAAGCCGGTGGCCTCCAGGCGGCCGCGCAGGACCGTCCGCTCGCCCACCTCCCACACCTCCGCCTCCTCGCGCGAGGCGCGCCGCAGCGCGGCGTCCGAGGCCAGGACGCGCTCGGGGCGCTCCTTGGCCAGCGGGCACAGACGGGCGGCCTCGTTGACCGGATCGCCGATCACCGTGTACTCGAAGCGCCGCTCGGCGCCCACGTTGCCGGCCACCGCCCGGCCCGCCGACACGCCGATGCCGAAGCCGATCTCCGGCACCTCGCGCTCCAGCCGGCGCGCGAGCGAGCGCGCCGTCCGCAGCGCCTGGCCCGCCGGGTCCTGGCTCGCGGCGGGCGCGCCGAACACACACAGCGCGGCGTCGCCCTGGAACTTGTTGACCAGGCCTCCCTCGCGCTCCACCGCCTCGACCACCACGCGGAAGAACTTGTTGAGCAGCCGCACCACCTCGGACGGCGGCATCGCCAGCGCCATCGAGGTCGAGCCGGTGATGTCCACGAACAGCGCGCCCACCTCGCGCTCCTCTCCGCCCAGCCGGACGCCCTCGGACAACGCCGAGCGCGCCACGTCCTCCCCCACCTGGCGCCCGAAGATGTCCCGGATGCGCGCCCGCTCGCGCAGGCCGTCGGCCATCCGGTTGAAGCCGGCCTGCAGCAGGCCGACCTCGGTGGAGTCGTCCACCGGCACGCCCACGTCGAGGTCGCCCGCGCCGACTCGCTGCACCGCTGTGCGCATGGCGTTCAGCGGCTCTGAGATGGCGCGGGCGGTCACCACGATCGCCAGGAGGCCCGTCCCCAGCGCCACCGTGCCCAGAAAGACGCACGCGCCGGCCAGGGCGACCGGGTCCACATCGTCGAGCACCAGGCCCGCGATCCCCACGCCGAGGATGCTGAGCATGGGCACCGCGGTGCCCAGGCTCCAGGCGATCACCAGGCGGCTGCGCACGCCGAGAGTGGGTCGCGTGGGGGCCCGCGCCTCCAGCGCCAGCGCCGTGCCGGGGCGGATCGTGCGCTCGCAGAACAGGTAGCTCAGGGCGGAGGTGGTCTCACCGCCGAGCCACAGTGCGGTGGCGATCAGCAGCGCCGCGTCGAACGAGTGATCGAGGTTGAGGAGGAACCCGAGCATGGACCCGAGCGCCCAGGCGGTGGCGGTGAGCCCGGCCACGTAGCCCGGCAAACGCAGCGTCATGCGATGCTCGTCCTTCGTCGGCTCGCGCCCCTCGCGCAGCCACGCGAAGGTCCGCGCGGTGCGGCGGCGCATCAGCCAGGTGAGCACCAGGCCGATCACCACCACGGCCGCGATCGTGATCCACAGGTTGTCCCGCCCGAGCTGGTCGCGGTCGCCGGCGTCGAAGAACACCGCGAGCAGGAAGCCGATCGCGAAGAACACGACCGCCGCGCCGAGCGCGTTGGCCAGCCAGCCGCCCACCCACAGGCGCCGGGACATCGTGTCCACCAGCCGCGAGCGGTCGGCCTGGGTCACGCCGCCACCGCCAGGGAGACCCGCGCGCCCCCGGCGGGACGCACGGTGATGTTGTGGCGCCGCGGGGCCTCGTGGCCGTCCCTCGCCGGCTCGAGGTCGTAGGCCCGCAGCGCCTCGCGCAGGACGATGCGCATCTCGAGCATCGCGAAGCTCTGCCCGACGCAGCGCCTGCGCCCTCCTCCGAAGGGGATCCAGGTGTAGGTGCCCGGCTTGCCGTCGAGGAAGCGCTCGGGCCGGAAGGCGTAGGGGTCCTCGTAGATGTCGGGGTCGTGGTGCACCAGGTAGGCGTTGGGCACCAGGCACGGCCCCGGCTCGTAGCGCCGGCCCCCGACCTCGATCGGCTTCTTGACCAGCCGCGGCTCCACGTTGGGCAGGACGGGGCGCCTGCGCAGCGTCTCGCGCACGGCGGCCACCAGGTAGTCCTCGCCGTCCCCGTCGCGCGCCTCCTCGCTGAGCCGCGCCAGCACGCCGGGCTCGCGCGTGAGCCGCTCGAAGGCCCAGGCCAGCGTGCTGGCGGTGGTCTCGTGGCCCGCCACCAGCAGCGTCATGAGCTCGTCGCGCAGCTCTTGACCGCTCATCGGCGACCCGTCTTCGTGCTCGGCCTCGAGCAGCATGGCGAGCACGTCGTCGCGCTCCTCGTCCCCCTGCGCCCGCCGCTCGGCGATCTGCTCGGCGATCAGTGCGTCGATCGACTCGCGCACGTCGACGAAGCCCTTGAGCGGGCCGCGGCGGTTCAGCAGCTTCAGCTGTCGCTCGGCGCGAGCGGGGTCGGTGGGCGCGGGGATCAGCGTCAGCGGGCTCTCGCCGTAGCGCAGCAGGCGGGTGATCTGGTCGCGCAGGGCGTCGAGCCGCGGTCCCGGATCGAGTCCGAACACCGCGCGCAGGATGATCTCCAGGGTCAGCGCGCCCAGGCGAGGCTGCAGCGCGATCTCGCCGGCGCCCCATCCGCGCACCTCCTCGCGGGTCACCCGCTCCACCAGCCCGGTCAGGCGCTCCATGCGCTCGCCGTGGAAGGCGGGAAGCAGGAGCTTGCGTTGCTCCATGTGCGGGTCGCCGTCGAGCAGGATCACCGAGTTCGAGCCCACCAGCGGCTGGAGCACCCGGGCTCCCTCGCCGGGGTGCAGCACGTCGGGCGGGGCGGTGAAGACCTGCTTGATCTCGTCCGGGTCGCTCAGGACCACGAACGGCGGCGTGAACGGGAAGCGGATCGTGAAGCGCTTGCCGTAGCGCCGGCGGCACTGCTCGGCGAAGGCCAGCGGGCGCGTCCAGAGGCCCACTCCCTGAAGGAGTGCCGGTGCCCGCGGACCCTGCGGAAGGCTCTGACTCAAGCGCTCTCCCCGTTGCTGCCTACCCGGGCAGGTTCCCCCCTGCCGCCGCCCGCTCTGTGCGATTCGTCACGTAGCGATCCGGTCCGCGAACCCGCGCAGCGCCTCGGGGCAGGTCCAGGTAGGAGTGCAGATAGCGGTAGCCGCCCTCGTCCAGCTCCGACACCAGCGCGAGATCCGCGTCCAGCGTCAGGCCGCTGGCGCGGCCGACGTACCTCACCCGGACGATCTGGAAGCCCTGATCCGCGACTACGAGGGTCTGGGTCAGCTGGCCCTCGATCGAGTCGTAGACCTCGAACAGGTTGTCGAACCAAGCGCCGGCTCCCTCCAGCCCGTGGTAGGCCTGGCCGGTCTCGCTGGTGGCCAGCGCGGAGTAGCCGGAGAACCCGGGGTCGAAGCAGGCGACCCAGCCGTCGCGATCGCGCGCGTTGATGGCCTCCGCGAAGCGCCGCGTCAGGCGGGTGACCTCCTCGATGGTCACCCGCCTGTGGCTTCCTTAAGCCGTCGCGGCGGCCGGCTCGGAGACCTGGCGCGGCATCAGCGTCTCGCGCGCGATGACCAGGCGCTGGATCTGCGAGGTGCCCTCGTAGAGCTGCATGATCTTCGCGTCGCGCATCAGCTTCTCGACCGGGTACTCCTTGATGAAGCCGTAGCCGCCGTAGACCTGCACGGCGTCGACGGCGACCTCCATCGCGGAGTCCGCGGCGAGGCGCTTGGCGTGGGAGGAGGCCAGGGTGTTGCGCTTGCCCTGGTCGAGCAGCACGGCCGACTGCCACACCAGCAGGCGCGAGGCCTCGATCTTGGTCGCCATGTCGGCGATCATGAACTGGATCGCCTGGTGCATGGCGATCGGCACGCCGAACTGCACGCGCTCCTTCGAGTAGTCGGTGGCGAACTCGAAGGCGGCCTGGGCGATGCCCACGGCCATGGCGGCGACGCCGGGGCGCGTGCGGTCCAGTGTGGCCATGGCGAGCTTGAAGCCCTTGTTCTCCTCGCCGATCAGGTTGCCGGCCGGGATCTCGACGTCGGAGAACGAGATCGTCGCGGTGTCCGAGGCGCGCTGGCCGAGCTTGTCCTCCTTCTTGTCCACGGCGACGCCGTCGGCGCTGCGCGGGACCACGAAGGCGGAGATGCCGCGGTGGCCGGCCTCCTTGTCGGTCTTGGCGTAGACCGTGTACCAGTCGGCGTGCGAGCCGTTGGTGATGAAGCACTTCGAGCCGTTGATGACGTACTTGTCGCCCTGCTTGACGGCCGTGGTCTTCATGCCCGACACGTCGGAGCCGGCGTCCGGCTCGGTCAGGCAGAAGGAGGCGAGCTTGGGCTCCTCGGTCAGCGGCGTGAGGAACTCCTTCTTGGTCTCGTCGGAGCCGCCGAGGACCACCGGGGCGGTGGCCAGGCCGTTGGCCATGAGCGAGGTCGCGATGCCGGAGCAGCCCCAGCCGAGCTCCTCCTCGATTATGCAGCCGGTCAGGAAGTCGAGGCCCGGGCCGCCGTACTCCTCGGGGATGTGGGAGTTCATGAGCCCCACCTCCCAGGCCTTCTCGATGATGTCCTGGGGCCAGCTGGCGTCGCGGTCGTGGTCCCACGCCACGGGGCGGATCTCCTTCGTGGCGAAGTCGTGGGCCATCTCGCGGATGTCCTTCTGCTCGTCGGTCAGGGTGAAGTCGACCAAGGGAGTTGCTCCTCTTTGAGCGGGCGCCGACCGGGCGGCCCGATTGATTCGTCAGTCAAGTCTGCTCCAAGAGGGTACCGGACCCCTCGCACAGCGACAACCAGCCGCCTCAGGCGCCGTCGAGATGGAGGTCCAGCAACTCCACGTCGAGCACCCGCCCGAACTTCTCCCCGCAGCGGCGCTGGGTCCCGAAACGGCGGAATCCGACCGATTCCAGCAGGGTGATGCTGGCCGGGTTGCCCTCCGCGACCCGGCCCACGAGGACGCCCAGCCCGGCATGCCGCCCCCGCTCGACCAGCTCCTCCATCAGCCGGCGCCCGATTCCCCTGCCCTGGTGTGCGGGGTCCACGTACACCGACGCCTCGGCCGTGCGGGCGTAGGCCTGGCGCGACGACCACTGGTTCAGCGACGCCCAGCCGGCCACGGCGCCGTCCTCCTCGGCCACCAGCACCGGGTGGCGGGAGAGGTCACGCCCGGTGAGCCAGCCGTCGTCGCGGCCGGCCTCGTAGGGCTCGGTCTCGAAGGTGGCGGTGCCGTGGAGCACGTGCTCGTTGTAGATGGCGAACACACCCGGGAGGTCGCCCACCTGAGCGTCGCGAACCACCACTCAGAGCACCGCTCGGAGGGCGAAGAAGAGCCCCACCCCCAGCGCCAGGAGGATGATCAGGAAGAGCCCGATCTGGTCCGCGTAGAGCGCGGGCCGGCTGGGCGCGAACGTCCGCCGGCGGAGGCGCTTCCACATGCCGTCAGACTCTAAGCCCGTGGAATTCGGAACGGTCCTGATCCTCATCTGCGTCGTCGGCGCCGCGATCGCGGTGATCAGCTTCTGGGGCACCGGCGACATCTACAAGGGCCTGGGCCGCACCGGCGGGCTGTCCCTCGACGAGCCCGACGTGCGCCGTCAGCCCAAGCCGGGCAGCGCGGCCGCGGGCGCCGAGGCCCAGGAGGAGCTGCGCCAGCTCCTGGAGGCCAAGTCCATGCGCCGAGAGCGCCGCGGGCAGGCCCCGCTGGACGTCGAGGCGGAGATGGCCGCGCTCAGCAAACCGGCCTCCACGCCGCGCGACGCCGCCCTGCGCGACGAGGTCCGTCAGCTGGTCCTGGCGCGCAACGAACGCAGGGCCCGGCAGGGCAAGCCGCCGCTCGACGTGGAGGCCGAGGTGGAGCGGCAACTGAGCGAATTAGGCGCTTGACGGCCCGCGATCGGGTATACAAACCGCTGCAATGGCCGATCGCCGCATCGAGCTGGACGAACTGCTCGTCCGTCCCGGGACCTATCTGAACCCTCAGACCGAGGTGCTCGTGGTGGTCGACGACTCCTCGTCGATCGACGGCGAGATCTTCAACCTGGAGGAGTTCGAGGGCGCCGACTGGGTGATCATCTCGGACGAGGTCCCGGTCGAGGACTCGCGGCGCGACGAGCTTCTCGAGGACTTCCAGGCCCAATACGCCGGCGGCGATCCGCGCCAGCGCGGGTCGGAGGCCGTGGACGGCGACGGCGAGGACGAAGTGGTCGAAGAGGAGCCGCCTCCCCCCACTCCGCTCGAAGAGGGCGTCGACACCGATTAAAGGGCCGAGGCCTTGAGGCCGGTCTACTACCTCGGGATCTTCATCCCGATCGCGGTGGGGCTGGAGATCGCGCACGCCGCGCCGGTGCTGGTCTTCGCCGCCGCGGCCATCGGGGTGATCCCCACCGCGGCCGCGATGGGCGAGGCCACCGAGGTCATCGCCGCCAAGACCGGGCCGGGCATCGGCGGCTTCCTGAATGTGACCTTCGGCAACGCGCCGGAGCTGATCATTGCCTTCTTCGCGCTGCTCGAAGGGCTGCAGGAGGTGGTCAAGGCCTCGCTCGTGGGCTCGATCATCGGAAACATCCTGCTGGTGCTGGGCGCGGCGATGGTGGTGGGCGGCGCGAAGCGCGACAAGCAGACCTTCAGCGCCACGGCAGCCACCGCGCAATCGGCGATGCTGCTCCTGGCGCTGGCCGCCCTGATCCTCCCCGCGGCCTTCCAGCTCATCCACGGCGGTGGCCTGCCGAGCATCGGCGAAGAGCGGGTCGACTTCGGCTCGGATCTGGAGAAGCTCTCGCTGGGCGTCGCCATCGTGCTGCTTCTCAGCTACGTGGCCGGCCTGGTCTTCTCGCTGAAGACCCACCGGCGGGTGTTCAACCCCTACGAGGGCTCGGAGAACGGAGAGGAGCACGAGCACGGTGACTGGACGATGCGCCGCGCGGTCATCCAGCTCGCCGTGGCCGCGGTCCTGGTGGGCGTCATGAGCGAGGTGCTCGTGGGCTCGGTCTCGGAGGCCTCGAAGGAGATCGGCCTGTCGGAGTTCTTCGTCGGGGTGTTCGTGGTGGCGATCGTGGGCAACGCCGCCGAGCACTGGGTGGCCGTGCTGGCAGCGGCCAAGGACAAGATGGATCTGTCGGTGAACATCGCCATCGGTTCCAGCGCGCAGATCGCGCTGTTCGTGGCGCCGGTGCTGGTGCTGCTCAGCTTCTTGGTCGGCCCCGACCCGATGGCGCTGGTCTTCAACGGCTACGAGATAGCCGGCCTGCTGTTCGCGGTGCTGATCGCCAACTTCGCCACCCAGGAGGGTGAGAGCAACTGGTTCGAGGGCGTGCAGCTGCTTGCGCTCTACGCCGTCATCGGGCTGGTCTTCTTCTTCGCGTGAACGGCGCCCTCGACCAGCGCCGCGAGTTCGTCGGCCACCCGTTCCAGCGGCTCGGGTGAGCCCTCGGCGCGCGAAAGCACCACAGCGCCCTCCACCGCAGCGACGGTGAGTGCCGCCAGCGAGCGCGCCCTGTCCTCGCCCACCCCCTGCTCCGCGAAGGCACCGGCCAGGAGGTCCTGCCAGCTCGCGAAGGCGTCGCGCGCGGCTTCGCGAGCCCCCGGCGTGCGATCGCCCTCCAGGGCGGCGGCCACCACCGTGCAGCCGGCTTGGTAGTCCCACTTCTCGAGGATCCGCCTCCAGGAGGCGGTGAACCCACGGATGGCGGCGACGGGGTCGTCGCTCTGCAGGGCGGCGGCCAGGCCGGCGGCGATGAACTCGCCGGCGTATCGGGTCGCCTCCTCGACCAGCTGCGCCTTGCCCTCGGGGAAGTGGTGGTAGATCGACCCACGGGGGGCCCCCGAGCGCTCCAGCACCCGTGAGAAGGAAGCGGCGTCCACGCCCTGCTCGCGCATCAGGGCCACCGCGCTGACGATCATCTGCTGTCGGGGGTCTGACTTGACTATGACGGCCATCATAGTACGGTCTCCCGCATGCCCCTCATCGACCTCACCCTCTCCGAAGGCTCCATCGCCCCCGACGACCGCGCCAAGCTCGCCGAGGAGCTGATCGCGGTGGTGCTCCGCGCCGAGCGCGCGCCCGACACCGACTTCTTCCGCTCGGTCACCTGGTCGTTCGTGCACGAGCTGCCGCAGGGTGCGACAACCGCCCGCGGCGTCGACTCGGTCTTCCGGGTCGTGTTCACCGTGCCGGAGGGCGCGCTGTCGGAGCGGCGCAAGGCGGAGCTGGTGTCCGAGGCCACCAAGGCCATCGCCGCCGCGGCGGGGCTGGGCGAGGAGGACGGCCTGCGCGTATTCGTGCTGATCAACGAGGTGCCGGAGGGCAACTGGGGGGCGGCGGGGAACGTCGTGCAGTTCGCGCAGCTGCGCGAGATCGCGGCGCAGCAGCGCGAGCAGGCCCCGGCCTGAGCCGTGGACCGCGACTGGCAGCAGACCGCCTGCATCCTCTGCGAATGCAACTGCGGCATCGAGGTCGAGCTCGAGGGCAGGCGGTTTCAGACCATCCGCGGTGACAAGGCGCACCCCGGCTCACGGGGCTACACGTGCAACAAGGCGATGCGCCTGGACCACTACCAGAACGGCGGACGCCGGCTGACGTCTCCGCTGCGGCGCCGCCCCGACGGCACCCACGAGGAAATCAGCTGGGACACGGCCGTCGCCGAGATCGTGGAACGGCTGAGAGCGGTCCCCGGGGAGTCGATCTTCTACTACGGCGGCGGAGGCCAGGGGAACCACCTGGGCGGCAGCTACAGTGGCGCCTTCCTGAAGGCGGTGGGCTCGAAGTGGAAGTCCAACGCGCTGGCCCAGGAGAAGACCGGCGAGGGCTGGGTCGACGCCCAGCTGTACGGCGGCCACACGCGGGGCGAGTTCGAGCACGCCGAGGTGTCGGTCTTCGTGGGCAAGAACCCGTGGATGTCGCAGAGCTTCCCGCGGGCGCGCGTGACGCTGCGGGAGATCGCGAAGGACCCCGAGCGCTCGATGATCGTCATCGACCCGGTGGTGACCGACACCGCCAAGCTGGCCGACTTCCACCTGCGCGTGCGGCCCGGCACCGACGCCTGGTGCCTGGCGGCGCTGGCCGGCGTGCTGGTCCAGGAGGGCCTGCTCGACCTGCACTTCCTCGAGCGCCACACCAACGGCTCGGAGGCCGTGATCGAGGCCCTGCGCGAGGTGCCCGTGGCCGAGCACTGCGAGCAGTGCGGCGTGGACGAGGGCCTGATCCGGGCCGCCGCGCGGCGGATCGGCACCGCGGAGAGCGTCTCGGTGTTCGAGGACCTGGGCATCCAGCAGGCGCCCAACAGCGTCCTCTCCTCCTACCTGAACAAGCTGCTGTGGATTCTCACCGGCAACTTCGGCCGGCCGGGCACCCAGCACCTGCACTCGTGGATGGCCCAGCTCGCCAGCTACGACCTGCGCGAGCGGCGCACGCCGGTCACCGGCACCGTGGCCATGGGCGGCCTCGTGCCCTGCAACGTGATCGCCGAGGAGATCCTCACCGACCACCCCGGCCGCCTGCGGGCGATGGTGATCGAGAGCTCCAACCCCGCCCACTCGCTGGCGGACTCCGAGCGCTTCAAGGAGGCACTGGCCGCGCTGGACTGCGTGGTGGTGGTCGACGTGGCGATGACCGAGACCGCGCGCTGCGCCGACTACGTCCTCCCCGCCGCCAGCCAGTACGAGAAGTACGAGGCCACGTTCTTCAACCTCGAGTTCCCGCGCAACACCTTCCAGCTGCGCCGGCCGCTGTTCGAGCCGCTCGAGGGCACGCTCCCCGAGCCCGAGATCTGGGCGCGGCTGGTGCGCGAGCTCGGGGTGCTGGGCGAGGACGAGCTGGCCCCCCTGCGCGCGGCGGCCGAGGAGGGCCGGCAGGCCTACGCCCAGGCGCTGGCCCAGGCCACAGCGGCCAACCCCGACATCGCGCGGCTGATCCCCTTCGTGCTCTATGAGACGCTCGGCCCCTCCCTCCCCGAGGGCGCGCAGGGCGCAGCGGCGCTATGGGGCCTCGCGCAGCGCTGCGCGATGACCTACCCCGACGCCGTGCGGCGCGCGGGCCACGCCGACGGCGACGCGCTGTTCGACGCGATGCTGGCGAACCCCTCGGGCATCACGTTCACCGTCGACGAGTACGAGGACGACTTCTCGTACGTCTCCCACCCCGACGGGCGCTTCGCGCTGGAGATCCCCGAGCTGCTCGAGGACCTGCGCGGGCTGTCCGGGCGCCGGGCCGGCTGGACCAGCGCCGAGTTCCCGCTGGTGCTGTCCGCCGGCGAGCGCCGCGCCTACACCGCCAACGACATCTTCCGCGACCCCGCCTGGCGCAAGCGCGACCCCGACGGCGCGCTGCGGGTCAGCGTCGAGGACGCCGACGCGATGGGGCTGAGCTCCGGCGACCGCACGCGGATCGTGACCGCCGCCGGCGCGGCCGAGGCCACGGTGGAGGTCAACGAGACGATGCTGGCCGGGCACCTGTCGCTGCCCAACGGCTACGGGCTCGACGACGGCGGCGTCGCCACCAACGCGCTCACCTCCCTGCGCTGGCGCGACCCGCGCTCGGGCACGCCGTGGCACAAGCACGTGCCCGCCCGGCTGGAGCCGCTGGCCTAGAGCAGCGCGGCGATGGCCTCGGCGAAGCGCCGGGGCGCGCCCTCGTCCTGCCCGAGGAACAGCGAGGGCTCGGTGACCTCGAGCTCCAGCAGCATGCCCGGCGGCACCACGTCCACGCGCGCGTAGAGAAGCTCGCCGAAGCGCTCCTGAACCCAGGCGTGCACCGCGTCGGCCACCTCTCGCTCTTGCGCACTCGGCTCGCGCGGCGTGATGTGCTCGAAGGCGAACAGGCCCTCGACCGGCGCGGCGTCGCGCGGCAGAAGCGGTCCTTTGCGGAACGCGTGCGAGTACGTGCCGCCCACGAACACCAGGCCGGTCTCCCCGTGCTCGTCGATCTCCTCCAGGTAGGGCTGGGCCATCGCCGTCCGCCCGCTCGCGCGGATCGTGTCGGCAAGCTGCGCCGCATCGGCCGCGGAGGCGAAGCGGCCGGTGTCGCGGGCTCCAGCCGACTCGGTGGGCTTCACCACCAGCTCTCCGTCCAGCTCGGGGATCTCGTCGAACCAGGTGGGGACCACCGGCAGACCGGCGTCGGCCAGCTCGGCCAGGTAGCGCTTGTCGGTGTTCCAGCGCAGGACGGGCTCGGGGTTGTGCAGCCTCGGAACCGACGCGGCCCAGCCGAGGAAGCGCTCGCGCTGCCCCACGTAGTCCCAGGTCGAGCGCACCACGGTGAGGTCGAAGGCGCCCCAGTCCACCGCGGGGTCGTCCCAGACGACGGGCTCGGCCTCCACGCCGAGAGCGGCCAGCGGCTCGAGCACGCGCCGCTCGTCGTCGTCCAGCTCGGCCAGCTCCGAGCAGGTGGCGAGGGCGACGCGCCGGGTCACTCGTTGCTGGGGACCGCGTCCTGGTGCATGTCCGCGATCCGCTCCTGGTGTTTCACCTCGGCGTCCGGGTCGTTGCGGTCGGCGATGATCGACGCCACGATCCCGATCGCGAAGGCCACGGCGATGACCGCCAGGCTCGCCTCCGGGCCGACCTTCACCAGGTCCTCGATCAGCAGCTTCACGCCCACCAGGCCGAGCACGATCGCGATGGTCTGGTCGAGGTAGCGAAAGCGCGCGATCAGCGACTCGACGAGCACGAACAGCGAGCGCAGGCCGAGCAGCGCGAAGACGTTGCCCATCCAGATCAGGAACGAGTCCTGGGTGATCGCGAACGCCGCCGGGATCGAGTCGATCGCGAAGGCGATGTCGGCGAAGACGATCGCCGTCAGCGCCAGGAACACCGGCGTCACGTAGCGCCGGCCCTGCAGCTTCACGAACCACTTGTTGCCGTGGAAGTCCGAGGTGACGGGGAAGAACTTGCGCACCAGCCGGACCATCGGGTTCTTGTCGGGGTCCACGTTCTCGTCGACCCCGCGGAGGATCCGGTAGGCCAGGAACAGCAGCGCCACGCCCAGGACGTAGATCACGAAGTGGAACTGCTCGATGAGCGCGACGCCCACGAGGATGAACGCGCCTCGCAGCGCCAGCGCGGCGATGATGCCCCAGAACAGCAGCCGCGGGCGGTTGTCGTAGGGGATGCCGAAGTAGGCGAAGAGGAGCAGGAAGACGAACAGGTTGTCGAGCGAGAGCGAGCGCTCGATCAGGTAGACCGTCGTGTAGATCAGCCCGCGGTCCGGGCTCTCGACGACCGCCAGCACCACGCCGGCCAGCAGCGCCAGGACGAACCAGCCGACCGACCAGATCGCCGACTCCTTGAAGCTCGGCTCCCGCCCCCGCGCGAAGAAGTGCAGGTCGAGCCACAGGAACACCAGCAGCACGACGATCAGGATCGGCAGCTGGAACTCCACTGCGGGGACCATAGAGTGGCGGTCACATGCTCGGCCACGCGGCACTGGGCGCCTGGAGCGGCGGGCGCTACCTGCACTTCGGAGAGGCGATCGACGAGGACCGCCTGGCCGCGCTGCTGCGTCCCGGCGAGGGCCTGCGCACCGTGCTCACCGCCGACGTCTACGGCCAGGGCGAGGGCGACCGCGTGGTGGGCCGCGCGGTGAAGGGCCTCCCGCGCGACGACCTCGCGCTGGTGGGCGCCATCGGGCACGACTTCTACGACGGCGAGCGCGAGGGGCCGCGCGGTTACCCCCGCTTCACCGACCCGCGGCTGCGCAGGCCCAGCGAGTACCGCGCCTACGTGCGCGCGGCGGTCGAGCGCAGCCTGGAGCGCTGCGGCGTCGACCGCTTCGACGTGCTGCTTCTGCACAACCCCGACCGGCGCGGCTTCGAGAGCCCCGAGGTCTGGGAGGCGCTGCGCGAGGTGCGCGACGAGGGCCTGGCCGGCGCGCTGGGCGTCGCCCCCGGCCCGGCCAACGGCTTCGTGCTCGACCTGATCGGCTGCCTGGAGCGCTACGGCGAGCTGATCGACTGGGCGATGGTGATCCTCGGGCCGCTCGAGCCCTGGCCCGGCGAGCTGGTGCTCGATGCCTGCGCGGCGCAGGACGTCTCGGTGGTCACGCGGGTGGTCGACTACGGCGGGCTGTTCTGGGACGACGTCCTTCCCGGCCACGTGCTCGGCCGCACCGACCACCGCTCCTTCCGCCCCGAGGGCTGGATCGAGCGCGGCCGCGAGAAGCTGGACCGCATGCGCCCGCTGGCCGAGCGCCACGGGCTGACGCCGATGCAGCTGGCCTGCCACTGGAACCTCGCCCACGGCCCCGTCCGCTGCGTGGTCCCCACGCTGATCCAGGAGGAGGGCCCGGACGCCCGGCCGATCGAGGACAAGCGGGCGGAGCTGGCGGCGCTGCCCGCCCAGGTGGAGCTGAGCGCGGCGGAGATCGACGAGCTGCGGGCCATCGGCGACAACACCGGTTCGATGACGCTGAAGGGCGCCTCACCCGAGCACGAGGGCGAGGAGCGGCCCGACCGCTGGGACCTCGAGCCCGGGCAGGCCGAGCTAGCCGCGCGCCACGGGATCGTGCCCGAGCGCGACCTGGTCCGCGCCTAGCGCCCTACCGCAGCAGCTCTGAGCAGCGCTGCAGCGCCGCGGTGTCCTGCGGGTCCGCCTTGTCGAGGCAGTCGGCGTAGCGCTGGAAGGCCTCGGCGTCGTTTCCGCCACTGCCGCTGCTCCCCCCAGTGCCGCCGCCCTGGGGGTCTGCGGGGTCTGCGGGACCTGTGGGACCTGCGGCGTGGCTCCGGCGCCGCCCGGGGCCGCTCCGCCCTGGCCGCCCTGGCCTCCCTGTCCGCCCTGGCCGAGCGCGCCGCCCAGGCCCAGGGCGCCGGCTCCGCCAAGCTGCTTGGTCAGGTCGGACAGCGGCCGCGACTGCGCGGGTGCCTCGATCTTCTGCGGCTTGCCGACGTCGCGGAACTCGATCGTCAGCTCGAGCGAGCCGCCCTCGATGCCCTGTGCCTGCTGGCGGTCGGCTTCGGGGACGCTCACCTGCACGTTGGCCGACAGCCGCCGCACCCGCTCGTCCTCGGTGCCGATGTAGGCGTCGAAGGTCGGGTTGCGAACCACCTGGGAGATCTTGTCGAGGGTCGACTGCGGCAACGGCTTGGGAACGGCCGCGCCCGCGCCGAGGCTCTTCCCGGCGCGCGAGACGAACCTGTTGAGGTCGGCGACCATCTTCTTCACGTCGAGCTGGCCGGAGACGTGGGTGGTCTCGACGCCCGCGACCTCCTCCTCGCCCTCGTCCTTCGCGCTGGTGATCCACCCGCGCGGGTTGACGCCGCCGCCCTTTACCTCGTTGCGCTTCTTGCGGCCGCCCTGGAAGGACTTGTTGGCCTGCTCCACCTGGTCGGCGGGCACCTCGTAGAAGGCGCCCTGGAACTTGATCCAGGCCCGGTCGCCGAGCGAGATTCGGCCGGTGTCCACCGACGCCCCGCCGCCCTCGACGCCGATCTTCAGGTCGATGTCGAACTCCGGCGGCTTGCCCTTCTGCGAGCGGTAGGGGCCGCTGGCTCGGATGCGGATGGGCCGCTCGAGCTGCGGGAGGCCGCGCACGCGGATCGTGCTGTCCAGGTCGATGTCCGCGCTGTCGAGCGACTTGTTGAAGGCCCGGTCGAGGAGCTGGGTGACCTCTTTCTGGTCATCGCCCCCGCCGCAGCCCGCGACGAGGAGGCCGCAGGCCACGAGAAGTGCAGTGCAGAGGAGCCCGAGCGCGCGCAACGAAGGCGGAGCGTAGTGAAAGCGACCGCCCGCCCACGCAACTTCCCCCCGCCTCACGAGTTGTCAGCCCAGATGTCCGCACGTTGCAGGAGCTTCGTGCTCGCCGCCCTGCTCTGCGCGGCCCTCGTCGCGCCCGCCCAGGCGGCCGCCGGCGAGGTCCTCGTGGTGGACGGAGCGCGCGTCACGCGCACCGCCGACCCGTTCGTCCCAGGCGGGGCCGACCTGCGCCTGCCCGAGCCCCCCGGCGGGGCCGCCGCATCCGTGCGCGCGCGGGGCGCCGTCAGCGCTCGCGGTGCGCGTGCCGTGAGCCGTGCCGTCTCGCGCGCGCGCCGCGCGCGGAAGGTGTCCCGCTCCGCGGCGCGCCGCTACCTGGGCTGGTACTTCAGCGCGCGCCGCACGCTGCGCCGCCTGCGCGGATCGCGCAAGCGCCAGCTGAACTACGTGGTCAGCGTGGCCGAGAGCCTGGCGCTCAGGGGCCGCCTGACCTCCTCCCGCATGCCCGCGGTGTTCCTGCTCGTGCGCCGCAACGCGAGCTTCTGGAGCTCGCGCGCGTTCCCCGGCTCGGGCGCCCAGGTGCGCTTCCGCGGCAGCGAGATCCTGTTCCAGTACTACCCCGGGCGCGGCGTGCAGCTCCAGCCGCTGGTCAACTGGAAGCGGGCCAACCTGATGCACGGCGCGTGCGTGCGCGGCTCGGGCTGCCGTCGCGACCGCCTGGCCAAGCTGATCTCCGAGCTCAACCGCACCGCCTCGCGGCGCTCGCGGCGCTTCATCGCCTGGGAGTACTTCTTCGCCTTCGGCGGCGGCTCGCCGCCGTGGATGAGCGGCATGGCGCAGGCCACCGCCGTGCAGGCGCTGGGCCGCGCGTCGCAGCTGCTGAACCGGCCGAGCTATCTCGCCCAGGCCCGCAAGGCGCTGCCCGCCTTCTCGGCGACGCCCCGCGCCGGCGGGGTGAAGGCCCGCGGCTTCCGCGGCGGGCGCCACTACCTGCAGTACTCCTTCGCGAGCCGCCTGTGGATCATGAACGCCTTCCTCCAGTCGGTGATCGGGCTCTACGACTACGCCAAGATCACCGGCGACCGGCGAGCGGACGGCCTCTGGCGCGCCGCCGAGCCCGAGGCCGCAGCGCGAGGTGCCCTCGTTCGACACCGGCGACTGGTCGCTCTACAGCTACCGCGGGCCGGAGTCCGACCAGGACTACCACGAGCTCCTGCGCGAGTTCCTGGCCTCGATGTGCAGCCGGCTGCGCAGCCCGGTCTACTGCGACACCGCGCGCCGCTTCCGCGGCTACCAGACCCAGCCCGCCGTCCTGGACCTGAAGGGCCCGGCCACCGCCACGCGCAACGTGCCCACGCGCATCCGCTTCTTCGTGAACAAGCGCTCGGCCGTGCAGGTGGTGGTCACGCGCGAGGGCGCCGTCGGGCTCGACCGCACCGCCACCTTCCGCCGCGGCGACGGCTCGTTCGAGTGGACCCCGCGCGCCTCCGGGACCTACACCATCCGCCTGTCGGCCAAGGAGCTGCGCACCGGCAAGGGCCTGCGCAGCCGCACCGAGGGGTCGGTGCAGGTAGGGGGATAGGCTCAGGCGTTCTTGGCGCCCCGGACCATCCTCTACACAGGCAAGGGCGGCGTCGGCAAGACGAGCGTCGCCGCGGCCACGGCTCGCCGCTGCGCCGCAGCCGGCCTGAACACGGTGGTGCTCTCCACCGACCCGGCGCACTCGCTGTCGGACTCGCTCGAGGAGGAACTGGGCGGCGAGCCCACTCAGATCGGCGAACGGCTGTGGGGCCAGGAGGTCCAGGCCCAGGAGCAGATGGAGACCCACTGGGACGCCGTGGGCGACTGGCTGGGCGAGCTGCTGGCCGAGCGCGGCGTGGACCGCATCTCGGCGGAGGAGCTGACCGTGCCGCCGGGCATGGACGAGCTGTTCTCGCTGCTGCAGATCAAGCGCCACCACGAGGAGGGCCGCTTCGACTGCGTGGTGGTCGACTGCGCGCCGACCGGCGAGACGCTGCGCCTCCTGTCGTTCCCGGACGTGGCCAAGTGGTGGCTGGAGAAGGTGTTCCCCTGGGAGCGGCGCCTGATGGCGGCCGCGCGGCCGCTGGCGAAGGGACTGCTCGACGTGCCGATGCCCGACGACGCGGTGTTCGACGACGTGGAGCGCCTGGTGCGCAACCTCGTCGCGATGAACGCCATCCTGCGCGACCGCTCCACCACCTCGGTGCGGCTGGTGATGAACCCCGACCGCATGGTGGTCAAGGAGTCGATGCGGACATTCACCTACCTGAACCTCTACGGCTATCTCACCGACGCCGTGGTGGTGAACCGGGTGCTGCCCGAGGAGGCCGGCGGGGGCTACTTCGACGCGTGGCGCGAGGCTCAGGCCGAGCACATGGAGCTCGTGCGCTCGGCCTTCTCGCCCGTCCCCATCCTCACCGCGCCCTGGTTCTCGCGCGAGGTGGTGGGACCGGAGTCGCTGGAAGAGCTGGGTGAGACCCTGTTCGCCTCCCACGACGCCGCGGCCGTGCTGCACGAGGAGCTCTCGCAGGAGCTGTCGAGCGAGAACGGCAGCGCCACCCTGCGCCTGCCGCTCCCGTTCGCCGACCGCGGCGACATCGACCTCAAGAAGATCGGCCTGGAGGTCATCGTGAGGGTCGGCGGCCAGAAGCGGACTATCATCCTGCCCCCCGCCATGGCCGCCTACGCGACCACCGGCGCACGCTTCGAGGAGGGGGCTCTCCAGGTGTTCTTCGCGAAGGAAGACGATGGACAGGACTGACAACGAACCGCGCACACGAGAGCCCTGGGCAGGGCGCCGGCGGGCCAACGGCCCGGCCGAGGAGCCGCCCACCGCTCACGAGCCGCCGCCCCCGCGCGACGAGGCGCCGCCGCCTCCTCCCCCGCCCGCTTCCGGGCGCATGGACTTCTCGCCCTTCTTCGTGCTGCTCGACGCCCTGCGCCGGGCCATCCCGGGCGACATGCAGAACCAGTTCACACGCATGGTCCGCGAGACCCTGGTAACTATCCGCGGCCTGATCGACTGGTATCTCGAGCGCCTCGAGCGCCCCGAGCCCGAGCAGCGCGTCGAAGACATCCCGATCGACTGAGCCGATGAGCACCTCCCTGATCACCGGGTTCCCCGGCTTCATCGGCGCGCGCCTGGTCCGCGCGCTGCTCGACGACGACCCCGAGCTGAAGATGGTCGCCCTCGTCGAGCCCAAGATGGCCGACAAGGCGCGCGAGGAGGCTCCCGAGCGGCTCGAGGTGATCGAGGGCGACATCACCGACCGCCGGCTGGAGCTCTCCGACGAGGACTACGAGCGGCTAGCCGCCGAGGTGACGCAGGTCTACCACCTGGCTGCGATCTACGACCTGGCCGTGCCGATCCAGGCCGCGCAGGCCGTGAACGTGGACGGCACCGGCAACATCCTCGACTTCTGCCTCGCCTGCGAGGGCCTCGAGCGCCTGCACTACGTGAGCACCGCCTACGTGGCCGGGATGCGCACCGGCGTGGTCTACGAGCACGAGCTGTCGCTCGGCCAGCGGTTCAAGAACCACTACGAGTCGACCAAGTTCCAGGCCGAGGTCTGGGTGCGCCAGCAGATGGACCGCATCCCCACCACGGTCTACCGGCCGGCGATCGTGGTGGGCGACTCGAAGACGGGCGAGACCGTCAAGTTCGACGGGCCCTACTACATGCTGCGCGTGATCTCGCAGTCGGCGCGGCTCCACCAGCCCATACCGCGCTTCGGGCGCTCGGAGGCGACGTTCAACGTGGTCCCCATCGACTTCGTGATCGACGCGATGCGAGCAGGGGCGCACGCGCACCCCGGCGACACGCTGCATCTGGTCGACCCCGAGCCGATCAACGCGATCGAGGTCTTCGACACCCTGGCCCAGGCCTACAACGGCAAGAAGAGCTCCTACCGCCTGCCGGCCAAGGCCGTCGCGGGCTCACTGAAGGTGCCCGCGGTGCGCAAGTTCTTCGCCGGCGCACCGGCGGAGTCGATCGAGTACCTCAACCATCCCGTGCGCTTCGACACCCGCCGCGCCGAGCAGGTGCTGGGCTCACAGGGGATCAGCTGTCCGCACCTCAAGGACTACGTCGAGCCGATGGTGAACTTCTTCCGCGAGCACGAGGACGACCCCGCCTACGCGCCCGGCGGAGGCCTGCGCGGCTGATCCGCTAGCGCAGGAGCGCAGCCCGAGCGCCGGTCGGGCGAGCACCGCACGCTCGACCTCCTTACCCTGGGGGCATGGCCACCTGGATCCTCACCGGCTCCCCCGACAACTTCGAGGCCACCAGGGAACGCGGCTTCAGGCTGATCGGAGCCAAGGAGCGCAAGCGCCCGATGGCCGAGCGGATCGAGGTGGGCGACGAGATCGTCCTGTACCTGACCCAGATCCAGGTCTTCGCCGGGATCATCCGCGTGACCTCGGAGATGTTCGAGGACCGCGAGAAGGTCTGGCCGGGCAAGCCCGGCAGGGTCGATCCCTATCCCTGGCGCTTCGAGACCGAGCCGGTGGTGGTGCTCGACGAGGAGACCTTCGTGCCGGCCGAGGACGTCGCGCTCCAGCTCGAGCACGTGCAGAAGTGGCCGCCCGAGCACTGGAAGCTCGCCTTCCAGGGCCAGCTGCGCACGGTCTCCGAGGCCGACGCGAAGCTGCTCGGCGAGCGCCTGCGCGCGGCCGCGCCCGCCCCCGCCTAGCCGTCGGTGCGCCACTCGCGCCACTACACGCTCGAGGAGGCCAACGGGACGATCGCCTGGGTCGAGGAGTGCCTCGTGCGCCTGCGCGAGGCCAAGTCGAACCTCGGCGACAAGGAGGCGCGCGACGCCCTGGCCGACGCCACCCCGACCAACGGCGGGCGGCGAGCCCGGCAAGGTCGTCTCGGAGGCGTTCCTGGACCTGCGCAACGCCCTGATCGAGCTGCGCGAGCGCGACATCGTGCTGCGCGACCTCGACCGCGGGCTGGTGGACTTCCCCTCCGTCAAGGGCGACGAGGAGGAGATCTACCTGTGCTGGGAGGAGGGCGAGCCCGAGATCGCCTTCTGGCACGACCTCGAGACCGGCTTCGCGGGCCGGCAACCGCTCGAGGATGGCTAGGGAGCTCCTGACCGACCTCCAGCGGGCGTGGCGCGGGCTCAGCCTCGAGCTGCGCATCGCCGGCGCAGCGGCCCTGCTGCTGGTGGCCAGCACCTTCGGCCCGTTCTCCTGGATCGAGGCGGCGATCGTCCTGACCGGGCTGGGAGTGCTGTTCCTGCTCTACCAGCGCGGCGTCGGCAAGACCTTCCACCTACCCGAGGGCGACGGCACGCTGGTGGCGACCGCGGGGGCGTGGGCCGCCCTGCTGATCGTCATCCGGCTGTTCGACCGCCCCCTGGGCCAGAACCTCCTCGCGCTGGCCTGCGCGGCCATCCTGGTGGCCGCGGGAGCCCGGGAGCGGGCCCGGCGCCGCGAGCCCCCGCCGGACGCCGAGCATCCCGTCGATCCGGCCGACGCGCCGACCACTCCGATCCGCTGACATCCGCCGGTTTTCGTCGTACTCTGGACGCGCCAGAAGGACTCGAGAGGACCCCCTTGGACGCCAGTACGCCGGAAGCTCACCACACGAGCCTGAAGACCCGCATGCGCATTGCGCGCCTGCGCAGGGCGATCGCCAACCGCCCGGTGGTCTTCATCGCGGCCTACTCGATCGGGATCGTCTTCTTCTGCGGGATCATCTTCTCGCTGATCGAGACCAAGACCAGCATCCCCGACGGGCTGTACTGGGCGATCGTCACGGCCTCCACCGTGGGTTACGGCGACATCTCACCCGCGGAGATCGAGGGCCGGCTCCTCGCCGCCTTCCTGATCGTCAACGGCATCGCGGTGGCGGCGCTGCTCACCGCCCTGTTCGCGACCTGGCTGTTCGAGGACAAGTTCGAGGAGCACCTGGGGACGCCGGACCTCCACGACGACTTCGACCACCTCATCGGCCAGCTCCAGGCGCTCAAGCGCCGCTACGAGCAGGACGAGAGCGCCGACGACCGCATCGCGGAGGCGGCCCGCGTGGCCTACGCGGAGTGGCAGACCCAGCCCGACGGCGAGAAGTGCAACACGGCGATGGCCACCCTGGCCGAAGCCCTCGAGCACGACTACTAGGAAAGGAACCGATTGAAGCGATCCACAGCGGTGAACCTCGGCCTCGTAGCCGGCTTCGCCACCGCGTTCAGCGGCTGCGGTGAGGAGACGGCCTACTGCGTCGACGACAACGACCAGGTCGTCGAGAACTCCTTTTGCGGCGACGAGAACTTCGGCGGTGACGACCGCCACTACTGGGTCTACGGCGCGGCCGCGGTAGGCGGCTCGAAGGCCATCAAGAAGGGCGCCAAGCTGGCCGGCGGCACCAAGATCGTCTCGACCAACAAGTCCGCCATCACCTCCCGCGGCGGCTTCGGCTCCAGCGGCGGCTCGACCTCCGGCGTGGGCCGCAGCTCGGGCGGAGGTTTCTTCTCGGGCGGGAGCTGAAGATCGAGCGACTCCGTGCCGAGCCCCGCGAGGGCTGGCCGGCGATAATCGAGGAGCAGGGGCTCATCTACTGGCGCACCGACCTGCCCGACGGCGGCCAGGTGTCCTACTGGAACGAGGAGGCCTACTACGCCTTCTCGTCCACCGAGGTGTACGAGCTCGAGGCCCAGGTCCGCGTGCTGATGGACATGCTCATCGAGGCCGGCGACTACATCATCGAGAAGAACCTGTTCTCCAAGATGGGCATCCCCGGCTGGGCGGTCCCTCGCATCAAGGAGACCTGGGAGTCCGAGCCGCCGATGCTCTACGGGCGCTTCGACTTCGCCTACGGCCCCGACGGCGCGAAGCTCCTCGAGTACAACGCCGACACGCCCACCGCGCTGCTCGAGACGGCGATCCAGTGGCACTGGGTGCAGGACGTCTTCGGCCCCAGCGGCGACCAGTGGAACACCGTGCACGAGGCGCTGGTGTCGCGCTGGCGCGAGCTCAACGAGGGCGACCGCCTGCCCGGGCCAGTGGGTGCACATGCTGCACACCACCGCCGAGGGCTCCGGCGAGGACTTCATGACGATCGGCTACATGGCGGCCACCGCGCACGAGGCCGGCATCCGGGTCGAGCTGATGCCGATCGAGAACCTGGGCTACAACGAGGAGCAGGGCTTCCTCGACATGCAGGGGCGCTACGTGCGCACCGCCTTCAAGCTCTACCCCTGGGAGTGGATCGTCCACGAGCAGTTCGCCGAGGCCGCCATGGAGCGCATGGGCGAGGAGCCGGGCCAGACCACCTGGATCGAGCCGATCTGGAAGATGCTCTGGTCCAACAAGGGGATCCTCCCGGTGCTCTGGGAGATGTATCCCGAGCACGAGACGCTGCTGCCCGCCTGGTTCGAGGGCGACGAGCCCAAGGGACTCGAGTCCTACATCCGCAAGCCGCTGCTCGCCCGCGAGGGCGCTGACTCGGTGGCTGTCGTGGACGGCAAGGTGGCCGAGCAGGGCCCCGGGCAGGGCTACGGCGGAGAGGGCTTCGTCGTGCAGAAGTACACCGACCTCGGCGAGTTCGAGGGCGGGGTCCGACCGGTGCTCGGGCTATGGACGGTGGACATGGAGCCCGTGGGCTGCGGTATCCGCGAGCAGCACGGGTTGATAACCGACAACACGTCGCGCTTCACGCCGCACGTGATCGCCGACTGAACGAGAGGAGCGCAAGTGGAAGATTCGACTATCGAGCTGGTGGGGCAGGTCTTCGCCTACTCCGGCGTGGGCCTGGCCATCCTGGTGGCGGGGTTCTTCGTGATCGACGCCCTTACCCCGGGCAAGCTGGGCCAGCAGCTTATGGACGGCAATCCGAACGCCTCGGTGCTCGTAGCCTCGACGATGGCCTCGCTGGGGCTGGTGCTGTGGTTCGCGATCTTCTTCACCGGCGCGGGCTGGGACGGGCTCGACGAGTGCCTGATCTTCGGCGTCGTGGGCGTGGCGCTACAGGGAATCGGCTTCCTGGTGCTGGACGTGATCACGCCCGGCAAGCTCGGGCAGGAGCTGATGCAGAGCACCTACCACCGCGGCACCACGGTGTCCGCGGCGCTGCAGTTCGCCTCGGCGCTGATCGTCAGTGCGTCGCTGACCTAGAGCGAAGAACCCGCCACGACACCGCGAGCGGCCAGGTCGCCGATCTCGCGGTCGCCGAGCCCGAGCACCTCGGCGAGGACCTCGCCGGTGTGCTCGCCGAGCTCGGGTGCCGGCTCGGGGGGCAGGCGGTCGGCGGCGGTGAAGCTCAGCGGTGAGCCGGGCATCAGGTAGTTCCCGATGCCCGGCTGCTCCCGGAAGTCGAACATCGGGCTGGCGTCCGAGCAGCGCGGGTCCTCCTCCACCAGCTGAGTGAAGGTCTGGTAGGGCCCCCACGAGACGCCGTGCGGGTCGAAGGCCTCCCGCAGCTCGGCCAGCGTGCGGGCCATGACCCAGGGCTTCAGGGTGGCCCCGATCACCTCGCGCGCGGCGAACCGTCCACTCTCGGTGTCTAGGTCGACCTGCATCAGGTCGGCGATCGTGTCGAAGGCTTCCCCCAGCCCGGTCGCCTCGACCAGGTTGCGCCACTGGCGGAGGGTCAGGGCAACGATCATCACGCGCCGGCCGTCCTTGGTCGCGAAGTCCCGGCCGAACGCGCCATAGAGGTAGTTGCCGTCCTTCTCCCGCTCGTGGCGGTTGATCTGCACCTCGGCGATCTTGCCGAGGTTCCCGACCATCCAGAAAGCCACGTCTGAGAGCGCGACCTTCACGCACTGACCCACCCCGTTACGCGCGCGGCTGCGCTCGGCCGCCAGCAGGCTCGTGGTGGCGAGCATCCCGGTGATCGCGTCCCAGGCAGGCAGCAGATGGTTGAAGGGAACCGCCAGGTTCCGCGGCCCGGTGGCCCACGGAAAGCCGCTGGCCGGGTTCACGGTGTAGTCGACGGCGGAGGTGCCGTCGTCGTTGCCCATGATGTTCACCATGACCAGGTCCGGGCGGCGGGCGGCCAGGCGCTCATAGTCCAGAAAGCCTCGGGCGGGGAAGTTGGTCAGGAACAGGCCGGCATCGTCACCCGAGGCCGTGATCAGGGCGGTGACCAGCTCGCGTCCCTCGTCGGATCGTAGGTCGACCTCGATCGAGCGCTTCCCCTTGTTCATCCCCGCCCAGAACAGGCTGTCGCCCTCCGCGGTGACGGGCCACCGCGTGCGGTCCAGGCCGCCGCCGATCTGGTCGAAACGGATCACGTCCGCCCCCAACTGGGCCATCGCCATGCCGCCCAGCGGCGCGGCGACGAACGCAGACCCTTCGATGATCCGCATCCCCTCGAGGATCCCCGGCAAACCCCGCCCCTCTCCTCAGGCCACCATGGCCACGAATCGCCAGTCGAGCACCGCCTCGGGCTCGGCATCGTCGCGCACCGCGGACACGGAGGCGCGCAGGGTGGCGAGGCCGCCCTCGTCGCGCGACAGGACCTCCACCTCCGTGCGCAGCACGTCGCCCTCGAAGACGGGCCCGAGGTGGTCGCAGCCGTGCCAGGCCACGACGGTGGCGATGGACGGGATCGCCCGGGCGGCGTGCGCCGCAGCCACCGAAATCGTGTGGCCGCCGTAGACCAGCCGCCGGCCGTGTGAGCCGCGCGTCGCGTCGGTGTGCGCCATCGCGACGTTGAGGGTCAAGCGGGCGAGCTCGGGTGCGGCAGTCACGGTCTCGCCCCCCTCCACCGTGAACGCCGAGCCGGGCTCGAGCTCGGCGTGGTGCGGCGAGGGGGCGTCCTCGCGCAGGCGCCCCAGCCGCCAGCCGGGCACCGCCCGGCGCACCGCCTCGGGGTCGAGCTGCTCGGGGATCTGGTCGAACGAGTCGGCGTGCCCGGTCTGCGCGCCGGGCTCACGCAGCGGGATCATCGGGCAGCGCCAGAAGTCGAGGAGCTCGTCGCCGTGCTGGTCCAGCGTGCGCACCCGCAGCGCCACGAGGCCGGTCCCGCGGCGGTTCTGTTTGAGGCCGACGACCTCCGTCGTGGTGCGCAGCGTGTCTCCCACGAACACCGGCCGCGCCAGGACCAAGCCGCGGTAGAAGAGGTTCCCCCGCACCCGCTGGGTCGGCCCGGTCGACTGGCCGATGGCCACGTCGCAGACGAGGTTTGGGTGAACCAGCGGCGCCCGGGCGCCCGTGACCTCGCGGCATAGCGCGGCGTCCAGGCCCAGCCGCAGGCGGTCGCCGGTGATCGCCTGGTGCACGGCGGCGTGGCCGGCGGTGATCGTCAGCCCCGGCGCGTCGTCGAAGACCTGGCCGACCGCGAAGTCCTCGAACCAGGGCCCGCCCACCGCGGTCTGCGAGGCCGTGCTCACTGTGCGCCGGCCCTCGCCCGGGCGAGGACGCCGAGGGCGAGCTTTCGGCTGGCCTCATCGAGCATCTCGCCGTCGGCTCGAACCGCCCCCTGCCCGGCGCCCTCCAAGGCATCGAGCACGGCTTGCGCGCGCGCGAGCTCTTCCGGGCCGGGATCGAACGCCCCGTTCAGCACCGGCACCTGCGACGGGTGGACTGCCCACTTGCCCTCGTAGCCGAGCTCGCGCGCATGTGCGGCCGCACGCGCGAGGCCGGCCTCGTCGTCCACGGCGAGGTACGGGCCGTCGATCGCCTGCAGGCCCTCGGCCCGTGCCGCGACGAGCAGCGCCTCCTGCGCGTACGACCAGCGCTGAGGCTCGTCTTGGCGCAGCGGCCGCCCGAGCGACGCGGCCAGGTCGAGGTACCCGAGGATCAGCGTGTCCAGGCGCGGCGAGGCGGCGGCGATCTCCGCCACGGCCTGCAGCCCGCGGGCAGTCTCGATCAGCGCTTGGAGCCTGGTCTCGCGCGCGGCATCGCCCAGTGCATCGAGGCGGCGGGCCACGCGGTCGAGGTCATCGGGGCCCTCTACCTTGGGCACCACGAGGGAACCGGCCGCTTGACCCACGGCGTCGGTGTCGTCCCTCCAACCGCCAGAGTCCAGCCCGTTGATGCGAACGGCCATCGCGTCGCGGGCCAGGGCTTCGGCGGCGAGCCTCCGCGCCTGCGGCTTATCAGCGGGCGCGACCGAGTCCTCCAGGTCCACCACCACCTCGTCGGCGCCGAGGCCCGGAGCCTTCGCCAGCATTTTCTGCGACGAACCGGGCACCGACAGGCAGGAGCGCCTGGCAAGCATCGGCGCACCCTAGTGGCTCGCGAATCGCGGGTCGAGCTAGGCCGGCGCGTCGCGGGGCACGCGCACGCGCTGGAGACCACCGGCCGGGACCGCGTCCGATGGCGCCCCGGCCAATGCGCCGCCCGGGCAGTCGGCGCATTTGACCTCCCGGCGGGGGTTGCGCAGGCCGACGAGGCCGAGAAGACCCCCGCCGGCCACCAGGACGGCCGCGATGCCCATGCCGAGGCGAAACGCGCTCACGGAGGCGGCGTCGGTCGCCTCCGCCACGCGCTGCCGCACGGCGGGCGGCAGCCCCGGCGGGTCCACCTCGGCGAGCGGCTGACGCTTGGCGGCCTCCACCGGGCCCGCCAGGGCGGGTCGGGAGGCCAGCGGACCGAGCTCCTCCTCGAGCACGGAGCCGTACTGCGCGGCGATCACCACGCCCACGGCCGCCACCGCCACCAGGCCGGCCACCCGGGCGATGGCGTTGTTGACGCCCGAGGCCACGCCCGCGTTGTGCTCGTCGGCGTCGGCAAGCACGGTGGCGGTGAGCGGGGCCACCGTCATGGAGAGGCCCAGCGCGAAGAGCAGCATGGCGGGCAGCAGGTCGGCGACGTAGCTGACGTCCTGGTCCATGCGGGCGAACAGCGCCAGCCCCAGCGCCGATACCAGCGGCCCGCCCCCCATGAACCAGCGCGGCCCGAAGCGGTCGGCGAGCGCCCCGAACCGGGTCGAGAGGAAGAACATGACGATGCTCACCGGCAGCGTCGCGGTGCCGGCCTCGAGTGCGCGAGTAGCCCGCCACCTGCTGCAGGAACAGGATCAGGAAGAAGAACAGCAGCCCCAGCCCGCCGTACATGGTCAGCGTCTCGACGTTGCCTATCGCGAAGTTGCGGCGCTTGAACAGGTCGAGCGGGAGCATCGGCGCGGGCGTGCGCCGCTCGTAGGCCAGAAAGGCGCCGAACAGCAGAGCGCCGGCGATCAGCGGAACGAACACCACGGGGTTGCCGAAGCCCTTCAGCGGCTGCTCGATCAGCCCGTAGGTCATTCCCGCCAGGCCGGTGGCGCACAACCCGGCTCCGATCAGGTCGACCTTGCCCCGTTTCGTCCCCTCCTCCCCCGAGATCGTCCGGGCGATCAGGAAGAGCGTCAGCACCAGTAATGGCACGTTGATGGCGAAGATCCAGCGCCACGAGGCGTTGTCGACGATCTGCCCACCCACCAGCGGTCCCAGCACGGCCCCGATGCCCGCCCAGGCGGTCCAGGCGCCGATCGCCCGGGCGCGCTGGTCGCCGGGAAAGGTGTTCACGATCACCGCCAGCGCCGCGGGGGTGAGCAGCGCGCCGGCCGCCCCCTGCAGAGCCCGTGCGGCCACGAGCACCTCGATGGTCGGCGCCGCCGCGCACAACACCGAGGTCACGCCGAACCCGATGACGCCCGCCCCGAACACCCGCCGCTCCCCGAAGACGTCGCCGAGCGAGCCTCCGATCAGGAGCAGAGAGCCGAGCGTCAGCAGGTAGGCGTTCGAGGTCCACTGCTGCCCGGCCAGCCCGCCGCCGAGGTCGCGCTCGATAGCCGGCAGCGCGACGTTGACGACGGTCGAGTCCACCAGCACGACCGCCGTGGCCAGGATGCAGGCCACGAGCACCGTGCGCTGATGCTTGGTCATGCCTCAGCCAGGTGGACGAGGGCTGATCTGGGACGCAGCCAGGCGGCGATCCGGCGCCCCCAGGTCAGTCCTCGAAAAACGCATAGCCGTACTCACCTCGCTTGTAGGCGAGCTTGGCTATGGCGGTCATGCGCTCGTCGTCGTTGTGCTCGATCTGGTTGAGCGCCGAGTCGACCCGGCGGGCCGCGCGGGTGCAGAAGGTCTCGGCGATGTAGCGCTCCTGGCCGGAGGGCTCCACGCCCTGGTGCTCGAAGATGCTCGTGACCCGCGACAGCACCGCGACCTGCGCGTACAGGTCGGCGACCGCGTCGGCCAGCCGCTTCTGCTGGAACTGGCGCAGCATGATGTCCTTGCCGTGCTTGCGCAGCAGCGACTCGGAGACCGAGCGCAGGTGCTTGACCTGGTCGCCCACGCCGTCGGCGAGCGAGGAGAGCTCGTCGTGGGCCATGGTCACCTGGTCGGGGCGCACGGCCCGGCCGATGCGCCCGACGGCGTACTCGGCCAGCACGCTCACGGACCCGATGGGATCGCTCAGGCCGAGGTCCCCCATGCCCTCCAGCTCGTCGCCGAGCGGCTTGAGCCCGCCCAGCGCGATGAAGGCCCTCATCACGTCGTTGGCGCCCTCGAAGATCGGGAAGATGCGCGTGTCGCGCAGCGCCTTCTCGTAGGGCTGGTCGCGCATGTAGCCCTTGCCGCCCGCCAGCTGCAGCGCGCGGTTGACCTGGTACCAGAGGAACTCCGTGCCGGCGACCTTCACGATCGCCGACTCGAGCGAGTAGTCCGGCACCCCCTCGTCCACCAAGCCGGTGGTGAGGTAGCTCATGGACTCCAGCCCGAAGAGGTAGGAGACCATCCAGCCGATCTTGTCCTGGACGAGCTCGAAGTCGGCGAGCGGCATGCCGAACTGGCGCCGCTCGCGGACGTGCTCGAGGGCCAGGTTGAGCAGGCGCTTGGCGCCCCCGACCGAGCCCGTGCCCAGCGACAGCCGCCCGTTGTTGAGGACGTGCATGGCGACCTTGAAGCCGCCGTCGACCTCGCCGAGCACGTTCTCGGCGGGCACGCGGATGCCGTTGAAGCGCAGCTCGCGCAGGTCGTTGCCGCGCAGGCCAAGGGTGTCGAAGCGGTGCCCGACCTCGAACCCGTCCCAGCCGCTCTCGATGATGAAGGCGGTCTGCTTGTTGTTCTCCTCGTCGGTGTTGGCGAAGGTGACGAAGACGTCGCCCTTGCTGCCGTTGCCGATGTAGTGCTTGACGCCGTCGAGGCGCCAGGAGCCGTCGGACTGGCGCTCGGCGCGCGTCTCCATGCTCTTGACGTCGGAGCCCGCGTTGGGCTCGGTCAGGGCGAAGCCGGCGAGCCGCTGACCTGAGCAGAGGGCCGGGAGGTAGCGCTCCTTCTGCTCGTCGGTGCCGAAGATGACGATGCCCTTCATGCCGATGGACTGGTGCACGCCCATCACCACCGACAGCGTCGCGTCGATCTGGGCGAACTCCTCCGAGACGCGGCAGTAGCCGGTCTGGGACAGCCCCTGGCCGCCGTACTCCGTGGGCACGTAGAGCCCGAGCAGGCCGCGCTCGCCCATCTCCTTGATGGTCTTGTCGCCGACCCAGCGCTTCTCCTCGACCTCGTCGACGTCGTAGGGGACCTCCCTGACCGACTCGCAGAGCGCGCGGATGTGGTCCTGCTCTTCGTCGTCGGGCGTGGGGAACGGGAAGACGAGCTCCTCGGGTATCTCGCCGAGGAAGAGCGACTTGGCGAAGGAGGAGACCCGCTCCTGGTCGTCCGGCTTCTGCTCTGTGGTGGCGGCCTCCACCTAGGCGGAAGCGCCGTTCACCGAGGCGGCATCGCGCGGGCCGGGCCCGACGTACTTCGCCGAGGGCCTGATCAGCTTGGCCTCGCGCTTCTGCTCCATGATGTGGGCGGCCCAGCCGCCCACGCGCGCGCATGAGAACAGCGGCGTGAACAGGTCGGGCGGCACGCTGGCGAAGTCGAGCACCACCGCCGACCAGAACTCGACGTTGGTGGCCAGGACGCGGTCGGGCTTGCGGGCCTTGAGCTCGGCCAGCGCGGCCTTCTCGAGCTCCTCGGCGGCCTCCAGCCGCGGCGCGCCGATCTCCTGCGCGGTGCGGCGCAGCACCCGGGCGCGGGGGTCCTCGGCGCGGTAGACGCGGTGGCCGAAGCCCATCAGGCGCTCGCCGCGGTCCAGCAGGTCCCTGACGTAGCGCTCGGCGTCGCCCTCGCGCTCCACCCCGTCGAGCATGTGCAGCACCCGCGACGGCGCGCCGCCGTGCAGCGGGCCGCTGAGGGCCCCGACCGCGCCGCTCAGCGCGGCGGCCACGTCGGCCCCGGTGGAGGTGATCACGCGGGCGGTGAAGGTGGAGGCGTTCATGCCGTGCTCGGCGGCGGAGATCCAGTAGGCGTCGATGGCCTTGACGTGGCGGGGGTCGGCCTCGCCGCGCCAGCGAATCAGGAAGCGCTCGGGGATCGAGGTGGCCTGGTCGACCTCGCGCTGCGGGACGGGCGGCTCGCCCGATGCCGCGCGCCGACTGGGCCACGAAGGACAGCGCCATCACCGAGACGCGGGCGAGGTCGTTGCGCGCCTCCTCGTCGGAGATGTCGATGACCTGGCCGAGGCCCCACTCGGGGGCCAGCATGGCCAGGGCGGACTGGAGGTCGGTGCGCGGGTCACCGGTGCGCACGGACAGGGCGTGCGGCTCGGCCGGCGGGAGCCCCGGGTCGTAGGACCCGTCCACCAGCAGGCCCCAGACCTTCTCGAAGGGGACCTGGCCGACGAGGTCCTCGATGTCGACGCCGCGATAACGGAGGGCGCCGCCCTCCTTGTCGGGCTCGGCGATCGACGTCTGGAAGGCGACTACTCCCTCGAGGCCAGAGGGAGCTTCGATTACCTCGGCCATGGCCTCTGACAATACTTGCGCGGTGACCGACGTTCGCCCCGCCCAGACCGGCGACCTCGCCGCCGTGGCCGCCCTGGTCGGCGAGTTCCGCGACTTCTGGGGCCGCAGCGAGCCCACCGCCGAGCAGATCGAGGACGGCGTCGCCCGCCTCCACACCGACGCCGACGCCGAGTTCCTGCTGGCTCCGCCCTCGCGCGGCTTCGCGCTGATCCGCTTCCGCTACGTGGTCTGGACCCACTCCGAGGAATGCGAGCTCGAGGACCTCTACGTGTGCGATTCCGAGCGCCGGTCGGGCCTGGGCCGCACGCTCACCGAGGCCGCGATGGAGCGCGCCCGCGAGCGTGGCTGCGTGCGCATGAACATCTCGGCCAACGACGCCAACGGCCCGGCGATCGGCCTCTACCGCGCGCTCGGCTTCTCGGCCTGGCACGACCCGCCGGGCGGGAACAACCTGAGCCTGCGCCGGACCCTGTAGCCGGACACTAGGCTCGCCCCGCCTTGGACACGCCCCTGCCGATCGAAGCGCCGCCCGCCCCGGTCACGTCACGGCTGGGGCGCCCCGGGCTGTGGATGCGCCGCCATCCCGGCGCGGTCACCGTGATCGGGACCCTCGTGGTGGGCGTGGCGCTGGTCATCGGGCTGTGGAACAAGCGCGAGGACTTCGTGGAGGCGTTCACCAGCGCCTCGGCGGTCGTGCTGGCCGGCGCGATCGGGCTGCAGATCCTGTGGCTGGTGGCGCGCAGCGAGGCCTGGCACGTCTGCGTGGAGGCCGCCGGGGGAAGCGTCACCCGCCGTCCGCTCTACCGGGCCGCGGCCGTCGGCTACCTGGGCAACCTGTTCAACCCCAGCTTCGGGCTCGGCGTCCGGATCGCGGCGCTGCGCCGCAGCGCCCCGGCAAACAGCCCGCGCCCCACCGTGCTGATCGCCGCAGAACTGCCGATCGTGGTGGTGGAGGCGGTGCTGGCGGCCGTCCTCTCGTTCACGCTGATCGCGCCGCTCGGCATGCCTTGGTGGGTCGCGGTCCTGATCCTGGGCGTGTCGATCGCCGTCATCGGCGTGATCACGCGCATCGTGCGCCATCGCCGCGAGGGCTTCTGGAAGGGAGTCGAGGTGATGCGCTCCAGGCGCACCCGTACCACGATCATCCTGCTGGTCATGTTCGCCACCGGGATGCAGGTGGTGCGCAATCTGGTCGTGCTGCAGGGGCTGGGCGTCGACGTCTCGGTGCTCGACTCCATCGCGCTGCTGATCGCCGCGGCGGCGATCGGGCTGCTGCCCGTGGGACCGACCCTCGGCGCGGCCACCGCCGTGCTCATCCTCGGCTCCAACGGCCCGGCCGTGGTGGCGGCGGCCGGGGCGCTGCTCACCGCCACCGGCGCGGTCGGGGCGCTCTGCTTCGCGGTGTGGGCGCTGGTGGACCGCCTGCGGCCCCACCCCGCTGTCTAGCCTGCCGGCATGCCCGTTCTCAGCAACCACGTCCAGGCCTATCTCGAGTCCCTGCGCGCCGAGCGCTCCCCGGTCATGGCCGAGATGGAAGCCGTGGCCGAGCGCGACTCCGTCCCCATCGTCTCGTGGGAGACCGGCCGCCTGCTCGCCGTGCTGTGCAAGGTGCTCGACCCCCGGGTGCTGGAGGTGGGCACCGCCATCGGCTACTCGACGCTTCACATGGCCGAGCAGCTCGACAGGGGCCGGATCGTCACGCTCGAGCTCGACGCCGACCGCGCCGCCCAGGCCCGCGCCTCGTTCGAGCAGGCCGGCGTGAGCGACCGCATCGAGCTGGTCGAGGGCGACGCCCGCGAGACCATCGCGCAGGTCGAGGGCCCCTTCGACCTGCTCTTCATCGATGCGATGAAGACCGACTACCGCTTCTACCTGGAGAAGGGCCAGGCGCTCCTCGCCGAGCGCGGGCTGGTGGTCATCGACAACCTCCTCATGTCCGGCGAGGTGGGGCTCCCCGAGGGCAGCGACACCTTCTGGTCGCCGGAGAACCTGACCGCCGCGCGCACCCTGAACGCCGAGATCCTCGGAGAGGGCTGGCTGGGCGTGGTGCTGTCGGTGGGCGACGGCGTGGGCCTGGCCGTGCGCAGCTAGCCGCAGGTCACGCCGAGCCGGTCGATCAGCCAACCGTCGCCCCGCCTGACGAGGGCGACGTCGCCGCGGCAGTTGTCCACCCGGTCGGAGTGGACCGCTCGCGTCTGGATGGCCACCGTCGCCCGCTTGCCCTGGCTGCGCACCACCCGGTTCTCCTCGAAGTCCACCGAGCGGAGCGTCCCGAGCTGCCGCCTGAAGGCCTCGAAGCCGCCGAGCTGAGCGCGGGCGCGCGGCCCGGCGAGCTTCCAGGCTGCGTCGAAGCGGTCATCCGCGGCCTCGGAGTAGAAGTTGCGCACGACCGCTGAGGGAGAGGGCACCGCTGCCGGCTTGGGGGTCGGCTCGCGCTCGGGGGTCGTTTCCTCGTCGCCTCCCCCCAGCAGCGCGACCAGGGCGATCGCCGCGACGAGAGCCAGGGCCGCGAGGCCGGCAATGACGGCGCCGGCGCGACTGCGGCGTCGAGCGGGCGGCTCGGGCGGCGCCGGCGTGGGCGTCGGCGGCGTGGGCGTGCCGGCGGCGTGGCTGCCGGGCGGCGGGCGCGGGCGCCGGCGCGGCTCGCTCGCGCGCCGGAGCGCTCCCGACGCCCGGAGGGCGGCGCCCAGGTCGCTGACCAGGCGCGACGCCGACTCGGGCCGATCCGCGGGCTTGTCGGCCATCCCTCGCCGGAGGACGTCCGATGCTCGTTGCGGGGCGTCGGGCCACGCCTCGGTCAGCTCGGGCGCGGGAAAGTTCGCGACCTGGTGGACGATGGCCATCGGGCTGTCACCAGTGCGCGCCCGCCTCCCGGAGAGCGCCTCGAAGGCCAGCGTGGCCAGCGCATAGATGTCGGCCGCCGCTGTCGCCTGTTCCCCCGCGAGCTGCTCGGGGGCCATGTAGGGCGCCGAGCCGATCGCGGCCTCCGAGGAGGTCACGCGGGTCACGTCCCTCCCCGTGGCGATGCCGAGATCGGACAGCTTCACCGTCCCGTCCTTCGCGATGAGCACGTTCGCGGGCTTCACGTCGCGGTGGATGACGCCGTTGGCGTGCGCGTGGTCGAGCGCGGCGGCCACCTGTTCGAGCACGCGCAGCGCCCGCTCGGGGCCCAGCGGCCCTCCCCGCAGCGCCTGGGCGAGGTTCTCGCCGTCCACGTACTCGAGCACCAGCGTGGTGACCGGTTCCTCCCCCTCCTCGAAGACGTCGAAGACCCTCACCACGTTGGGGTGGTTGAGCGACGCGCCGAGCCGGGCCTCGCGGCTGAAGCGCTCGGTGAGGCCCGGGTCCATCTCCGAGTGCATGCGCTTGAGCGCAACCAGGCGCTCGAGCCGCTCGTCCTCGGCCAGGACGACCGATGCCATGCCACCCGAGCCGAGCCTGCGCATCACGCGGTACCGACCCCCACCCACACGTTCAGCGTCCATGCGCCGGCTGAGGCTAGTGCTCAGCGGCGCGACTCTAGCCTCGTACCGTGACCGGGCGGCCCGCCCTCAGCGCCGCGGCGGGCGCGGTCGTGATCGCCTTCTCGGCGATTCTGGTCCGGCTCGCCGAGGTCTCCCCTTCCACCGCGGCGACCTTCCGCTGCGTCTACGCGCTGCCGGTTCTGGGCTTCCTCGCCGTGCTGGAGCGCCGCCGCTACGGCCCGAGGACGCTGCGCGAGCGCGCTCCCGCCCTGATCGCCGGCCTGTTCTTCGCCTGTGACCTGACCGCCTGGCACTACGCCATCGACGCGGTCGGGGCAGGCCTGGCGACCGTGCTGGCCAACCTGCAGGTGGTGCTGGTCGGCCTGCTCGCCTGGATCTTCCTCAACGAGCGGCCGGCCCCCAGGCTGCTCATGTCGATCCCGCTGGTGATGGGAGGGGTGGTGCTGATCTCCGGCCTGATCGGGGCGGGCGCCTACGGCGACGACCCGGTGCTGGGCGTGGTCTTCGGAGTCCTGACCGCACTGAGCTACGCGCTGTTCCTGCTCGTGCTGCGAAAGGGGAACGCCGACATCCGGCGCCCGGCGGGCCCGCTGTTCGACGCCACCCTCACCTCCGCGGTCCTCTGCGCGCTCGGCGGCCTGGCGCTGGGCAGGCTCGACCCGCTGCCGGGTCCCGAGTCCCAGGTGTGGCTGATCACGCTGGCGCTCACCTCCCAGGTGCTGGGGTGGCTGCTGATCTCGATCTCGCTCCCGCGCCTCCCGGCCGCCCTGACCTCGGTCATCCTCACCCTCCAGCCCGTCGGCTCGGTGGTCCTCGGCGTGGTCCTGCTCGCCGAGGCGCCGTCGGCGGTCCAGGTGGCCGGCGTCGCCGTGGTCGTCGCCGGTGTCGTCCTAGCCACCAGCGCCCGAGGCGAACAGCGCCACGGGGACCAGGACGAGCGAGAGGAAGACGATCGCGATCCCCAGGCCCACCACGAAGTTCGACTTGTAGATGTGGCCCCCCATCGCGAGTAGGAAGCCGAAGCCGAACATGGCCAGGAACGGCGCCGGCTTGATCTCGGCGCCGCCGCCCGAGCCCTCGGGAGTCCAGTCGGGTATGAGCATCGCGGGGATGACCAGGAAGGCGACCAGACCGAGGAGTAACAGGAAGCCCCGCACGCGGCGAAAGTATCGTTGAGCGCGTGAGCGCGGACTTCGCTTCCATCGAGGAGACCCGCGAGCGGCTGGGGGAAGTCGGCTACCTGGCCGACGAGGCGGCGGCCCTGGTGTCGTTCCTGGCGGGGCGGCTGGGCAAGCCCGTCCTGGTCGAGGGCCCGGCGGGCGTGGGCAAGACCGAGCTGGCCAAGGCCCTGTCGCGCGCCACCGGCCGCGAGCTGATCCGCCTGCAGTGCTACGAGGGCCTCGACGAGGCCAAGGCGCTGTACGAGTGGAACTACCGCAAGCAGCTCCTGCGGATCCAGACCGAGGCCACCGACACCGGCTGGCAGCAGGTGAAGGACGACATCTTCGGCGAGGAGTTCCTGCTCTCGCGGCCCCTTCTGACCGCGATCGAGTCCGACGACCCGGCGGTGCTGCTGATCGACGAGATCGACAAGACCGACCAGGAGTTCGAGGCGATGCTGCTCGAGGTCCTGTCCGACTTCCAGGTCTCGATTCCCGAGCTGGGCACGGTGAAGGCCCAGTCGCAGCCGCTGGTCCTGCTGACCTCCAACAACTCGCGCGAGCTGACCGAGGCGCTCAAGCGCCGCTGCCTCTACCTGTGGCTCGACTATCCCGACACCGAGCGCGAGCTGGAGATCGTGCAGCTGCACACCCCCGAGCTCGGCGAGGACGTGGCCCGCAAGCTGGTGGAGATCGTCCACATGGTCCGCGCGCTGGACCTCAAGAAGCCGCCCTCGATAGCGGAGTCGATCGACTGGGCCCGTGCGCTGCTGCTGCTGGGCGCCGAGGACGTCGACAACTCCGTGCTCGAGAAGACCATGAGCATCATCGTCAAGCACCGCACCGACCTCGACCTCGTGGCCGAGCGGGTGGGCGTGAAGCTGGGTGCCGATGGCCTCTTCGGGGCCTCCCGCCAAGCGGGCTGACGGCCTCTACGGGGGCATGCCGGCCCCCGGCGGCCCGGGTGGTCATGGCGCCGCGCCTGCTCGAGTTCGCCGACGAGCTGCGCGAGGAGGGCATGGCCATCGGGACCTCCGAGCTGCTCGACGCCTTCGCCGCCCTGAACGAGGTGAGCTGGACCTCCCAGGAGGACTTCCACGAGGCGATGGCGGCGACGCTCGCCAAGTCGCAGGAGGACCGCCGCGTCCTGGACCTGGTCTTCGACCGCTTCTTCTTCCGCGCCGCCGAGCGCGAGGCCGTGAGCCAGGGGGTCAGCGAGCAGGGCCGCGAGTACGAGGGCACGGGGCCAGACGGCATCGACCTCGACACCCTGCGCGACCGCATCCGGCAGGCGATCCAGGCCGGGAACGAGAGCGAGATGCGCGACCTGGCGCGGCTGGCCATCGCCGCCTTCGGTCGCCAGGGCGAGGGCTCGGGCGTGATCGGCGTGGACGTCCAGCGCATCAGGCGCACGCTGGGGCTGCGCACCGAGCGCGGCCCCCACCCCGACCCCGATGAGGTGCCGCGCGACAACCTGCAGCGCTTCGAGCGCCACGTACGCCGCGAGCTCGAGCGCCAGCAGATCGAGCGCACCCAGTCGCTGCCCCCCTCCCGGCCCTTGCGCGAGTTCGACCGCGCGCTTCCTTCCAACCCCGCGCAGGACCTGGCGCAGGTCCACCGCGTGGTCGCACAGCTCAAGCGCCGCCTGGCCACGCAGGGCCGCGAGCAGCGCGGGCGCAAGCGCGGAGCGGCCGTGGACGTACGGCGCACGATGCGCACTTCGCTGCAGACCGGCGGCGTGCCGCTGGAGCTGCGCTACCGGCCGCGCCGCCCGCGGCGGCCGGAGCTGTACGTGCTCTGCGACGTCTCCACCAGCGTCACCAGCGCCTCGGTCTTCTTCCTCTCGGTCCTGCACGCGCTGCACGACCAGTTCCGCAAGCTGCGCTCGTTCGTGTTCGTGGAGCGCATCTCCGAGGTCACCGACGTCTTCGAGCGCGAGCGGGACTTCGCGGGCGTCTCACGGGCGATCGCCACGGACGCCGGCGTGGCCGACGTCAGCGGCTACACCGACTACGGCCGCGTGTGGCAGGAGTTCCTGGACAGCGTGATCGACGACCTCGACCCGCGCTCGACGGTGATCGTGCTCGGCGACGCCCGCACCAACGGCCGCGACGCGAAGGCGAAGGTGTTCGGCGAGCTCTCCGAGCGCGCGGGCCGCACCTTCTGGATGAACCCCGAGCCGCGCCTGTACTGGAACTACGGCGACTCGGTCATGGCCGCCTACGAGCCTTTCTGCGACGGCGTCTTCGAGTGCTGGACCACGCGCCAGCTCGAGGTGTTCGTCAACGCCCTCGCGGACGTGACGATCTCAACGGCTCAGTAGGCCGCGGCGCACGATCCCCCGGCGGTCGTCGCCCGTCCGGTTGATGACCCGGATGGCGATGCGAACGCGGATGCGGCGCCGGCGCCGCAGCTCGCGCGTGGCGTTCTCGTCGATCAGGCGGATGCGGCCACGGCGCGTGGGCCCGATCGAGAAGTAGTCGGTGTTGGCCAGCCGGACGTGGCCGCGCCTGATGGTGGCCGCTCCCGCGCAGCCCCGCGGGCAGCGGATCGACAGCGTCACCCGTCGCCGGCGCGGCTTGGCCACGCGGCCTGAGCGCAGCGCGACCGGGCAGCGGAGGTAGCTCACGGCGTCGGGGGCGCGCGCGACCTCGGTCGTGTGCAGGCCCTGGTTGTCCGAGCAGTCGCGCAGCGCGTACGCCGCGCGCTCGCCGTCGAAGTCGAAGGCGGGCGCCGGACCGCCGCCGGGAGCGCGATAGGCCGGGTGGTCCACCCCGCGCAGGAGCACCAGGCTCTGGCTCTCGCTGCCCTGCATGGCCACCGAGCGGAGCTCCTGGGAGTCGCCGGTACCGGTGAACAGCGCGGCGCGCCCGCCGGCCAGGCGCACGCCGTTCGGGCACGGCTGCACGCCGTTGACGCGGTGCTCGGTGGGCTCGGCCGGCGAGTACCAGCTCAGCACGCCGCTCTCGCAGCGGTCCTCGGGCCCTCGGGCCACGACCGCGGCGGTGCCGTCGGACTGGACGTCCGCGTCCTCGGGGGTCAGGCCGGCGGGTGTGGGTGCGGCGAACAGCTGGGCGCCGGTCGCGGTGGAGAAGACCGCCACCTCGTGGCCGCCGGTGCTCAGCTGTCGCAGCACCGCGGCGTGCGGGCCGGCCACCCGCACGACCAGCAGCCGCGAGCCGGCCGGCTGGGCGTTCTCCACCGTGGCGCCCGTCGCCAGGTTGCGTATCGCCAGGCGCGACGGCCGCCCGCAGCTCGCGCCGTCGTAGGCCAGGCTCGTCTCGTCCTGGTCGAGCGGCGGCGGATCGCCGTCGGTCTGAGCGGGGTCGGCGCCGTCGCAGCCGAAGATCAGCTCGCGGGTCTGGCCGACTGGGCCCGCGGTCAACTCGGCCACCTCGCGCTGGGCAGTGCCGGGGCCGCGCTCAGAGCGCGAGCGCAGGAGCGCGATCCGGTCGGCCGAGGCGGCGTAGCCCACGGCGCTGACGCTGCTGAAGTCGTCTTCGAAGCGAGTGCGCAGGCCGTCCACCCGCGCGATGCGCGCGCGGGGCCCAGGGCCCGCCCGGAACAGCCGGAAGCGGTCGGGGAAGGTGTCCGAGGTCGGATCGCAGCCGCCTCGGCAACCCTCCTCGGCCCAGGTGACGCCGCCGCCGGTCAGCGTCGGGCCCTGGGCGAACTGCCAGCTGGGCTGGGTCACCGCAACGCGGCGGGCCTCGGCGGGCGCCGCCCAGACGGCCAGGGCGGCCGCCACGGCCACGATCGGGGCTGCGCGTCGCATGCCGATGGAACACGCTCGGGGCCGGGGCGCTTCGGTTACGCTCTGTCACGACAACAGGGGGGCTCGCGGGAAGGCGGGCTGAGAGGGCGCCTCGTCCCCGGCGCCGACCCTCCGAACCTGTGGGGTAATGCCCGCGAAGGGAGCGATGAGAGCAGAGGCCGAGGCTCCCCCTGAGGAGCCTCTTCTCAGAGCAGGCGCCGCTGTGCGGCTCTCCGGCGTCAGCCGGCGCTTCCGGCTGCGCGGCTCCGAGGTTGCCGCGCTCGAGGGCGTGGACCTGGAGGTGGCGCCGGGCGAGGTCGTGGCCGTGGTGGGCCGCTCGGGCTCGGGCAAGTCCACCCTGCTCGAGCTGGCCGCGGGTCTTCAGGAGCCCGACGCCGGAGACGTCGAGGCGGGCGGGGCCACCGACGCCGCCGGCCGCCGCGCGGCCTGTGCGTACATGCCCCAGCGCGACCTGCTGCTGCCCTGGCGCGACGGCCTGGGCAACGCCGCCCTGGCCCTCGAGGCCGCCGGGGTCGGGCGGCGCGATGCCCGCCGGCAGGCCGCGCCCCTGTTCGAGCGCTTCGGCCTGGCCGAGTTCGAGCGCGCCCGGCCCGCCGCGCTCTCGGGCGGCATGCGCCAGCGCGTGGCGTTCCTGCGCACGCTGCTCGCCGGGCGCCCGGTGCTGCTGCTGGACGAGCCCTTCGCCGCGCTGGACGCGATCACCCGCGCCGACATGCAGGAGTGGCTGGCGGGCGCGCTGGCCGACGAGCCCCGCACCGTGCTGCTGGTGACCCACGACGTCGAGGAGGCGCTGTTCCTGGCCGACCGGGTGGCGATCCTCGGCCCCCGTCCCGGGCGGGTGGTCGAGACCCTCACGGTCGAGGCCCCGCGGCCGCGTGACCGAACCGAGTTCCTCGCCGGGCCCGAGGCCGGCTCCCTTCGCGCCCGCGCCCTGGAGGCGCTGCGGTGAGGCGCGCCCTGCTCGCATCGCTGCTGCTGCTGGCGTTCGTGGCCCTCTGGCAGCTGGTGGCCTCGCTGCCGGCGGTGGACGACCTGACCCTGGCCTCTCCGGCCGAGACCGCCGGGGCCCTGGCCGACAACGCCTCACTGCTGTTCGAGGACCTCGGCGTGACGGCCGTCGAGGTGGTGCTCGGCCTCGCGCTGTCGGTGGCGCTGGGCGTGGTGTTCGCGCTGGGCATGCACCTGAGCGGCGTGCTGCGCGAGGCGGCCTACCCCCTGCTGGTCGCCTCGCAGGCGATTCCGGTGGTCGTGCTCGCTCCCGTGTTCGTGCTCGCCTTCGACTTCGGCCTCGCCCCCAAGCTCGCGATCGTGGCGCTGGTCTGCTTCTTCCCGATCACGGTGAACGTGCTGGACGGCCTGCGCTCGGTGGACCGCGAGCAGCTCAAGCTCATGCGCAGCCTGGGCTTCTCGCGCCTCGGCACGCTGCGGCGGGTGGAGCTCCCCGCGGCGCTGCCCTCCTTCTTCAGCGGCCTGAAGGTCGCCGCGACGGTCTCGGTGATCGGCGCCGTGTTCGGCGAGTGGGCCGAGGCCCAGGAGGGCCTGGGCCGCCGCGTGCTGCTCGACAACAACAACCTGGAGACCCCTCGCGTCTACGCGGGGATCGTGCTGCTTACCCTGATGGCGGTCGGGCTCTTCGCCCTGGCCGCGCTGGCCGAGCGCGTCACCTGTCCCTGGAACCGAAAGGAAGCACGGTCTTGATCCGTCGTCTGCTCCCCCTTGCGCTGCTGGCCGTGCTCTTCGCCGGCTGCGGCGAGAAGGAGGACCGCCTCAACCCCGCGGGTGAGAAGCGCTTCGACGTGCTGCTCGACTTCTTCCCCAACGCCGACCACGCCGGCATCTACGCGGCGCAGGGACAAGGGCCACTTCCGCCAGGCCGGGCTCGACGTGAACATCCGGACGCCCAGCGACCCGGCCACCGTGCTCAAGCAGGTCTCCGCGGGCAAGGTCGACCTCGCCGTCTCCTACGAGCCGCAGCTGCTCGCCGCCCGCGACCAGGGCCAGCGCCTGGTGGCCGTGGCGGCGCTGGTGCAGGAGCCGCTGACCTCGATCATCTCGCTGCCGCGCGCCAAGATCCGCCGCCCGGCGGACCTCCAGGGCAAGACCGTCGGCACCGCGGGGATCGACTACCAGAGCGCCTTCCTGCGCACGATCGCGCTGGAGGCCGGTGTGAACCCGAGCACGATCAAGCAGCGCAACGTCGGCTTCGGGCTGCAGCCGGCGCTGCTGTCGCGCAAGGTCGACGCCACCCTGGGCGGCTTCTGGAACTACGAGGGCGTGGACCTGGCGCTCAAGAAGCGCAAGCCGCAGATCATCCGCGTGAACCGCGCCGGCGTGCCCTCCTACGACGAGCTGGTGCTGGTGGCCAACGAGGACGCCCTGGAGCGCGACGGCGGCCGCATCCGCGCCTTCCTGGGCGCGCTGGCCCGCGGCAACCGCGACCTGCGGCGCGACCCGGAGACCGGCATCAGGCCGCTGCTGCGCGCCGACAAGGGCCTGGACCCGCGCCTCCAGCGGGCCTCGCTGAAGGTCACGCTGCCGCTGTTCTCAGCCCCGCGCGGGAAGCCCTACGGCTGGCAGGACCCCGCGCAGTGGAACGAGTTCGTGGCCTGGATGAACGAGAACAAGCTGCTGCGCGACACCGCGGACGCCCACGGCGCCTACACCAACGAGCTACTGCCCGGCGCCGGGCTCTAGGTCCAGCGACAGCGAGTTGATGCAGTAGCGCTGGCCCTCGGGGCCGGGCCCGTCGTCGAAGACGTGGCCCAGGTGCGAGCCGCAGTTCGCGCACAGCACCTCGGTGCGGGTCATGAAGTGGCTGCGGTCCTCGCGCAGCTCCACCGCCTCGGCCACCGCGGGCTCGGTGAAGCTGGGCCAGCCGGTGCCGGAGTCGAACTTGGAGTCGCTGGAGAACAGCTCGGCGCCGCAGGCGCCGCAGCGGTAGACGCCGTCCTCCTTCGAGTACGTGTACTCGCCCGAGAACGGGGGCTCGGTGCCCGCCTCGCGGAGGATGTTGTAGCGCTCGGGCGAGAGCTCCTCGCGCCACTCCTGCTCTGACTTCTGGACCTTCGGCTCACTCATGCTTCGGATGTTAGGAGACCCTCACGGGCCAGACGGCGCCGCTCAGCGCGTAGGTCCCGGCCAGCCCCTCGAAGGGCGCATAGGGAGCGAAGAAGTCGCGCACCTCGGGCTCGGTGGCACGGCGCCCCAGACCGGCCAGCCTGCCCACCAGCTTGATGTAGGCGAGGTCGCCGGCGGGCAGCTTGTCGTCGCGGCCCTGGCCCTCCAGCGCCAGCTTCTCCAGCGTCCAGGAGCCGACCCCGTTGATCCGGCGCAGGCGCAGCCAGGAGCGCTCGGGGTCGAACAGGTCGGCCCGGCCGCTGGCCACCTCGCGGGAGGCCTTCAGCATGGTGATCGCCCGCTTGGGCGAGAGGCCGCAGCGCTCGAGCTCGGCCGGCGAGCGGGAGGCCAGCGCCTTGGCGCTCGGAGCGTCGCGCAGCTTCCCGCAGGCGCTGCGGCGCCCGTGGCGGCGCACCAGCTCCCGCTCGATCTGCACCGCGCGGGTGCCCTCGATCAGCTGCTCGCAGATCGCCCAGGCCAGGGCCTCGAAGGGCTCGGGCCGCCGCCGCGGGCGCAGCCAGGGCCGCGCCCTGATCACCGGCCCCAGCAGCGGATCCCGGCGGAAGGCGCGGTGGAAGTCCGAGAGGTCCTGCTCCAGGCCGAGCGCGAAGTGCATGCGCTCCAGGCCCACCTGAGCGGCCTCACGCGTCGCCGCTGTCGCCCGCAGGCGCACCGCGTTGCCCGCGATCCAGGCCCGGACCTCGCACGGCTCGCCACCGGGGTGCAGCAGCCGCCGCAGGGCGTCGCCGTCTCGGCGCAGCACGCCGTCGCGCCCGCCGCCGGGGAGCCGGTAGGGGCCCCGCGGGACGCAGTCCTGTTCTAGCTCGGCAGTGGCTATCGCCGGTCGAGCAGGTGGACGTCGACCAGGAACGAGCGGCTGGCGGCGATCTCCAGCCTGTCGCCGCCGCGGCGCCGCCGGGCCCGCCGGACGAGCCGGTTGGACTTGGGGCGGCGCAGGACCTTCACCAGCACGAAAGCCGCGACTCCGAGCATGAATCCGCTGGTGGCCGCCGCCACTGCCGGCAGCAGGGAGACCTCCTCGCGGCGCAGGAGCTCAGCCGAGGCCTCCTCGTCGACGGGCCGTACCGGGCCCTGGACTGGAACGAGATCGGTGCTGTGCTCCTCCAACGTTGGCGCAGTGTACTCCTGCCCTCAGACCGCCCGCTCGTATACGCGGTAGCGCTTGACGATCTGGCCGCCCATGGCCTCCATGCCGCGGTTCATGGCCTCGTTGGTCTCCAGGATCCAGCCCATCTCGCCGCCCTTCTGGGGGGTGGCCTCGGCCATGTCGTAGTGCTCGGCGTACAGCCCGGCGGCAACGCCGGTGTGCTGGTACTCGGGCTTGACGCCCAGGAAGCCCACCCGCACGCGGTCGACGGTCTTGCCCTTGCGCAGGAAATGCCACCAGCCGAAGGGCAGCAGCGAGCCGTTCATCTTGCGCAGCACCTGGTTGACGTCGGGCACGGTGATCGCCATGCCCACCGTCTCGCCGTCCTTCTCGGCCACCATGAACCAGTTCCGGTTGAAGGCGAGCTGGAGCTCGGCCCAGTAGGCATCCAGGTCCTTCTTCGAGTAGGGCACGAAGCCCCAGTTGTCGGCCCAGGCGGCGTTGTAGACCTCGGCGAAGGCGTCGAGGTCCTTGCGCAGCCGCCGGCGGCTCATCTTGCGGATGGTGATGCCGTGCTCGGGCTCCAGCTTGTCGGCCATCTCCCAGATGATCGGGAGGACCTTGTCGCGCTGGTCCACCATCAGGTGCCACATGAGCAGGTCGATCGCCTTGCCGAAGCCGGCCTCCTCGATGCGCTCCCTGTAGTAGGGCGGCTGCCAGGGCTGGCGGACCATCGGGTCCAGCTCGTAGCCCTCGATCAGGACCCCGACCTCGTCGTTCATCGTGAAGTCCATCGGGCCGACGATCCGGTCGCGGCCCCGCTCGCGCAGCCAGCCCTCCGCGGCCCCGAACAGCGCCTGGCACACCTCGGCGTCGTCGACCATCTCGAGGAAGCCGAACAGGCCCCAGCGGTTCTCCTGGTGGCGGTTGAAGGCCTCGTCGACCTGCGCGCTGATGCGCCCGCAGACCTTTCCGTTGCGCCTCGCGAGGAAGAGCTGCGCCTCGCCCCGGTGGAAGGACTTGAGGTGGATGTAGCGCTCCAGCTTGAGCGGGGGGACCCACTGCGGAGCGTTAGAGTGCAGGTGGAAGGGAAGCTCCACGAACGCCCGTAGGTCGCGTCGCCCGCGCACGGGTGTCACCTCGACCGCCACGCCGGCGGACCCTACTCATGGATCTTTTCGACAAGGCCCGCAACCACGAGCGCCTCGACCAGCTGAAGGCCGCGCGCCAGCACGACCTGCTCCCGTACTTCCGCCTCCTCGAGGGCCCCGCGGGCCCGGTCGTCGAGATGGAGGGCGCCGAGCGGATCATGCTCGGGGGCAACAACTACCTCGGCCTCACCCAGCACCCCGAGGTGCTGAAGGCCGCCCGCGACGCCCTCGACCAGTACGGCGCCGGTGTCACCGGCTCGCGCTTCATGAACGGCACCCTGCCGCTCCACCTCGAGCTCGAGCGCGAGCTGGCGGACTGGTGCCAGACCGGCGACGCGCTCGTGTTCACCGCGGGCTACCTGGCCAACACGGGCTGCATCGCCACGCTGCTGGACCCCGGCGACACGGTGATCTGCGACTCCGGCGACCACGCCTCGATCCTCGACGCGGTCTCGATGTCCCGGGCCCGTGTCCGGCCCTTCCGCCACGGCAAGCTCGACAAGCTGGAGAAGATGCTCGACCGCGCGCAGAGCGACGGCGGCGGGCTGCTGGTCGTGGTCGACGGGGTGTTCTCCATGGAGGGCGACATCGCCGACCTCCCCGCCATCGCCGAGCTGTGCCGCAAGTACGGCGCGCGGCTGATGGTCGACGAGGCCCACGGCGTGGGCGTCCTGGGCGAGCGCGGCACGGGCGCCACCGAGATGCTCGGCGCCGAGGACGACGTGGACCTGCGCATGGGCACCTTCTCCAAGTCGCTGGCCTCCTGCGGAGGCTTCATCGCCGGCGACGCCGACGTGATCGACTTCCTGCGCGTCCAGTCGCGCTCGTTCATGTTCACCGCCTCGGCCGTGCCCGCCGCGGTGGGAGCGGCGCTCGGGGCGCTGCGGGTCATCCGCTCGTCCGAGGGCGAGGAGCTGATGGCCCGCCTGCTCGACAACGCCGCCTACCTGCGCCGCGGCCTGCAGGAGCGGGGCTTCCAGGTCCCCGACGGGATCAGCCCGATCGTGCCGGCGGTGATCGGCGACGACTGGCAGGCGGTGCTGATGTGGAAGGCGCTCTACGACGCCGGGGTCTACGTGAACGTGGCCCTCTACCCCGCGGTCACCCGCGGCGGCGCGCTCCTGCGCACGAGCGTCTCGGCCTCGCACACCCGGGAGCACCTGGACACGGCGCTGGAGCGCTTCGAGCAGGCCCGCGACGGCCTGCCGAGCGTGCCGGAGCCGGTGGCCAGCTAGCCGACCGCCCGGGAAAGCTCCGCGGCCGGAGGACCGCCGGGATGCGAACGGGTGACGCCCACTGACCTAGGTCGTCAGCGCGCTGACGACCTATCTCGGTGGGCGCCCGCCTGTCGGCCCTCTAGCGCAGCATCGGCGCCGGCACACGCACCCGCCGCAGCGCCCGCAGCCAGCTGCGGTGCCCGGCATCGTGCCCCTGAGCCGCGCGTAGCCGCAGCAGCTCCACCGCCTCCGAGCTGAGGCTGAAGGGATCGGCGACCGCCAGATCCTCCTTCACCCCGAGGGCGGCTATCGGCGCGCCGCCCGCCAGGGCGACCAGCACCTCGCCCGAGGGCGTCCGCTTGGCGTCGAGCTGGGCCAGCCGCGCGATCGCGTCGGCGTCATCGGGGCCGGCGTGGCGAATGGTGATCGATAGCGGCTGCTGCATGGTGCCCTCCGTAACCGTCATTCGGGTATAGGCAGAATCATAGCAACCAGCTATCCTGTTATGCAAGTTATGGCAGTCACCGAGACCCAGCCAGAGCGCAAGGCCGCGCCGGGGCGGCTGGAGCTGGTGCGCGCGTTCGTGAACTCGGTCGACTACTTCGACGACGAGGAGGACCTGCCCGACCCCCGTGCGCTGGGCCGCTGGCTCTCCGAGCGGGGCCTGCTGGACGAGGCCCACACCCCCACCGACGAGGAGTTCGGCCGGGCGATCGACGTGCGCGAGGGGCTGCGGGCCGTGCTGCGCGCCCACAACGGCGCAGAGCTCGACAGCGCCGCCGTGGAGCGCCTGGACCGCGTGGCCGACCGAACGGCCCTCAGCGTCCGCTTCTCCCCCGAGCCGGACCTCAGGCCGCGCTCAGAGGGCGTAGACGGCGCGCTGGGCGAGCTGCTGGCCCTGGTGGCCGACGCCCGCGCCGACGGCAGCTGGGAGCGGATGAAGGCCTGCGCCCACGATCCCTGCGCCTGGGCCTTCTACGACCAGTCCAAGAACCGCTCCAAGCGCTGGTGCCGCATGGAGACCTGCGGCAACATCGAGAAGGCCCGCGCCCACCGGGCGCGCCACGCCGCCGGCTAGGCCGCCGCGGCGGCCGCGTCCTCGCGCAGCCAGCGCAGCACCTCGCCCGCGTGCTCGGCCGGGTCGGGCACGGGGTGGAAGACGTGCACCACGCGGGCGTGGCGGACCACGAGGGTCAGGCGCTCGTAGAGCTTCATCCCGCCGGCCGTGAAGGTCGGCAGGTCGAGGCCTCCTCGAGCAGGTGGTTGGGGTCCGACAGCAGCGGAAAGGTCAGCCCGAGCCGCTCCACGGCCTCGCGCTGCCACTCGGGCGCCTGCGCGGAGATGCCGTAGACCTCGGCGCCCAGCTCGGCGAGCTCGGCCTGGTGGTCGCGGAAGCCGCAGGCCTCGGGCGTGCAGCCGCGCGCGCCGGGGATGTCGTCCCAGCCCTCGGGTAGGTCCACGCCCGGCTGGGCGGTCATCGGGTAGAGGTAGAGCACGCCCCAGGGATCACCGACCGCCGTGAGGTCCACGCCGTTGCCGGTGGAAGCGGTGAGCCGCAGGGGCGGCACCGGGACTCCGACCAGGTGCTGCATCACTCGACCTTATGAACCTTGAACAGGTTCGTCCCGCCGCTGCGCCCGGCGGGCAGGCCGGCGGTGATGCCGATGGTGTCGCCCACCTCGGCGAGGCCCTGGTCCTTGGCGGCGTCGGCGCAGCGGTCGATGAGGTCGGTCGTGTGCTGTGGCTCCTCGTTCAGCGCCGCCTGGACGCCCCACAGCAGGCAGCACTGGCGCACGACGTCCTGATGCATGGACAGCGCCAGGACGGGCGCTCTGGGGCGGTAGGAGGAGATCAGGCGGACGGTCGTCCCCGTCCGCGTGGGCGAGACGATCGCCTTCAGCCCCAGCTGGTAGACGGCCCCCACGGCCCCGAAGGAGATGGCGTGGTACAGGTTGTTGGCCTGCGGGCCGCGCTCGGCCAGCCAGCGCCCGTAGGGCAGCTCGCGCTCGGTGGTCTCGGCGATCGAGGCCATCATCTCCACCGCCTCCACCGGGTACTTCCCCACCGCGGTCTCCTGGGAGAGCATCACCGCGTCGGTGCCGTCGAAGATCGCGTTGGCCACGTCGGCCACCTCGGCGCGGGTGGGGCGCGTGGACTGGACCATCGACTCGAGCATCTGCGTGGCGGTGATGGCCGGCACCGCCCGGCGCCCGGCCATGGCGAGGATCCGCTTCTGGACCAGCGGGACCTCCTCGATCGGCAGCTCGATGCCCAGGTCGCCGCGGGCGATCATCACCCCGTCGGCGTGCTCGATGATCTCCTCGGCGTTGGCCGCGGCCTGGGGCTTCTCGATCTTGGCGATCAGAGGCAGCTCGCGGCCGCGTGAGCGCAGGTGCTCGCGCACCGGCTCGAGGTCCTCGCGGCGCCGCACGAAAGACAGCGCGAGGAAGTCCAGGCCCATGTCCAGGCCGGCGTCGACCAGAGCCAGGTCGTCCTCGGAGACCGCGGGCAGGGAGACCGTGAGATTCGGCAGGTTGATGCCCTGGCGCGAGGCGACGCTGCCCCCCACCTCCACCTCGGTGTCGACGTCGTCGCCGCTCACGCCCTTGACCCGCAGGCGCACCGCGCCGTCGGCCAGATAGGCCACGTCGCCCTCGTCCACCAGCTCGCCCAGGCCCTTCCAGGCCACGGGGAGCCGCTCGGCGGTGCCCTCGCTCTGGTCCTGGGTGAGGACCACGCCGGCTCCCCGGTTGAGCTCGGTGACCCCGCCGGCGACGGGGCCCAGACGCAGCTTGGGACCGGGCAGGTCGCCCAGGATCGCGACCACGCGGCCGACCTTCTCGGCGGCCTCCCGGATGCGGCCGGCGGTCTCCACGTGCTCGTCCGCGGTGCCGTGGGCGAAGTTCAGCCGGGCCACGTCCATCCCTGCCGCGACGATGCGCTCGAGCACGTCCGGGTCCCTCGAGGCGGGACCGATCGTGGCCACGATCTTCGTGGAGCGCATCCCGGCGGACCCTACTCCCGAAAAGCCCGCTCTTAGCGGCGGGGTGGTGAATTTCCTGTTGACGGTTCGGGGGAGCCTGGGCTTTAGTGGGCGCCGGTCCCGACGGGTTGGCACGGAACCGAAGGCGAAGCCCTAGGTGACGGCGGCGGCTCAGGGGAGCGAGCCCGCCTCCATCCCTTGGATTCTGCCTGTGCGAGCCCGTCGGAGCCGAGGGAACTGCTTTGGAAAACGCAAGTTCGCACGGTGAGTGCGGGGAGGTCTATTGGGCGACATGGCCACGGTTGATGCTGGGCAGCAGCACCTGAAGGCACTGGAGCACGCGAACCGGGTCCGGCTGGCCCGCGCGGAGCTGAAGCGAAGGGTCCGTTCCGGCGCCGTCAGCGCCACGGAGGTCATCCTCGGTTGCCCTTGGGAGGCCGACCGGATGGAGGTGAGCGACCTCCTGACCAGCCAGAAACGATGGGGCCGTGAGCGCTGCCGCCGGGTCCTCATGCCGGTCGGCATCCCCGAGAACAAGCACATCGGCACGCTGACCGAGCGTCAGCGGATGGCGCTGGCGGACTGCCTGGCCGCCCGCGCCGCCGAGCGTGACGCCGCGCGCGCTGCGTCCCCCGCGCGGGCCCTCAGCGCCGCCTGACTAGTCGCCCACGGGGCGGTGGCCGAGCTGCTCGAGCGGCTCGTCCACCGTCACCCCGGGGCCCAGCGTGGCCAGCTCGAGGATGTGTCCGTCGGGGTCGCGCAGGTAGATCGACTTGAAGTACTTCCGGTCCAGCAGCGCGGTGCATTCCACTCCGCGCGAGTCCAGGTAGGCCCGCCAGGCCTCCAACTCCTCGTCGCTGCCGACCGAGAAGGCGATGTGGTGGGTGGAGCCCACGCCCACGGAGCCCTCGTCCAGCTGCGGGTACTCGAGGCAGGTGATCATCGTCCCGGGCCGGCCGTGCTCGTCCCCGAAGAAGAGGTGGCGAGCCGAGCGGTCGTCCTCGTTGACGGTCTGCTTGACGAGCCGCAGGCCGAGGACGTTGCGGTAGAAGTCGACCGAGCGGCGGACGTCGCGGACGATCAGCGTCACGTGGTGCAGGCCGCCCAGGGCCAGGCGGCGCGGCTGGGCTGAGGCCTCCACGGTGCGCCGATCCTAGAAGCCGAGGCCCGTCGGAACGGGGCTCGAGCCCGAGAACAGGAAGAACCAGACCGCGAAGCCGATGATGGCCACGGTCGCGCTGACGGTCATCACCGCCTCCAGGGCGGTGTTGCCGTGATCCTCCAAGCCGCGTCGCTCCCTGAGCTCGGCGTGCAGGCGGTTGAGCCGCCCGAGCAGGAGGACCAGCAGCGCGATGCTCAGCACCGAGCCGGCGAACATGACCCCCAGGGCGGTCCCCAGCGAGTTGGTCGCGCCCTGTACGAGCGAGCCCACGTAGAGCCAGCCCACCGGAACGCCGACCCACAGGCCCAGGCCGCCCACGAACATGATGACCACCAGCACCAGGCCGCTGCCGCCCGTGCGCAGGAGGTTCTTCATGGGCTAGCGGAAGCTCAGGCCGCCCGAGCGGCGGCGGAACAGCTGCCGCAGCCCGTAGAACGACGCCGCGAAGACCAGCGCGCCGATGATCAACAGGATTCCGAGCGCGTTGGGCCCCGGGCCGATGGCCAGCACCGTCACGACGGCGAAGGCCGCGGCTCCGGCCAGCATCGTCGAGTGCGAGCGAAAGCCCGCCAGGTGCTCGCGCACGGCCAGCTCCAGGCCGCCCAGCGCCGCGATCACCAGCCCCGCCCCGATTCGCTCGTTGCGCGCGTCGGAGTCCGAGAAGGCGCCCCAGATCATCACGACGATGCCGACCAGCACCACGATCTCGGACAGCGGGAAGCTGCCCCAGGGCGGCCTGGGGCGCTCGCTCAGGCCGGGACGCCCGGGGCGGCTGCGCGGCGCCGGCTTGGTGCGGCCTGCGGCCTGCGCCTCGGCCCGGCGCTCGGCGCGCGCGGCATCGCGCTCGGCGCGCGAGCCCAGCTCACCAGCCGCGCGCTTCCGGCTTCGCTTACCCACGTCCGACCAACGCCTGGCGGCGTCCTCGGTCGCTCACCTGCGATGCAGGCATCGCTCCCTGCGTCCTTGCCAGGCGGGGTCGTGGCACGGGTGTCAGGTGGCTAACGGGCAGCCGGACGAGATGCGGACGCGCCACCAGCTGAGGAGCATGCCGAGGATCCCCCAGCGCGGACGGACGTGCCAGTGCTTGCAGCCCGGCTCGCCGATGTCCTCGTTGGAGACCCGGACCCACTTGTGCCGCTCGGGCTCGAGCAGCATCTCCTCGATCCGGCGGCGGTGCTGCTCCTCGACCCAGGTGCGATCGCTCAGGGCGCGGCGGGCGCTCGAGAGGCGGTCGGCCAGCTCGTCGCGCAGGCTCTCCAGCTCGGCCAGCGACAGCATGCGCGGGCCGTTGCGCGAGGAGACCGACCACTCGAAGCCCTTGCGCGGCCAGGTGGAGCAGAACAGCTGCGAGAGCTCGTCCTCCAGGCGCGCGATCTGGTCCAGCAGCGTCCGTCGCGCGGGCCGCTCATCGGGCGTGGTGCCCGGGACTACGAGCGGGCGGATGGGCTGTACGACCGTGTCGGGCACCGGATCTCTCCCTACGACGAGTCACCGCAGGGTAGCGGCTAGGCCTGGGCGGTCACAACCTCCACCGCGGTCCACAGCGCCTCCTCCACGGAGATCGCCGGCACCCCCTTCACGCGCAGCGCGACGAGCGCCATTCGCTCCGTGCGGCGAGTGACCCCCCGCTCCTGGGCGAGCTCGCCGAAGAGCACGGACAGGGGGCGGTCCTCGTCGGCCACCACGATCTGGCGCGCCGACAGCGGCCGCGCCTCGCCCAGGCGCTCGCCGGGCCGCGAGAGGCGCAGCCCGAGCTGCGTGCCCACCAGATCGGCGTCGAAGGCGATCACCGGCACGCCCGGTCTCGATCGTGGCGATGGTGAGCGCGTCGTCGAGCAGGTTGCGGCTGCGCAGTCCGCCGTGCTCCAGTCGCTCCAGGGCGATCCGCTCCACCGGCGTGCGGTCCGAGTCGGGGTCGACCCCCACCTGGCGGAAGAACACCCGGTAGGCCCAGGGAACGGGGTCCTGGCGCATGTGGACCACCTTCGAGCCGGTGATGCGGTCGCTGAGCCCGCGCAGGCGCTCGCGCACCTCCAGGGGGCTGCGACCGGGCCGGCCCTCGATGCGCACGTAGTCGAGCCCGAGCTCCGGGAACTCCTCGGCCAGCTCGGCGTCGACCCAGCCGCTGATCAGCTCGGGCTCGCCGCTCACTGCGAGATGCGTCGCACCCTGCGCGCGCAGCTGCTCCTCGGTGACGTTGCCGAGGCTCGTCTCGCGAACCTTCCCGTCCTTGTCCGAGAACACCGTCGTCGGGCAGACGCCGATCCCGTAGAGGTTGGTCACCGCGCCGTCGGGGTCGAGGCCGACGGGCAGCTTCCAGCGCCGCCGGCGCACGATCTGCACAGCCTCGTCGCGGTCCAGGCCGCTCAGGACCACCGCGAACTGGACGTTCGGGAACTGCCGCCGCATGCGCTCGACGCGGTCGACCTGCGGCTCGCAGTCGGTCCCCTGGGTGACCACGAAGGTCAGCACGGCAGGCCCCTCGCGCAGCTTGCACGAGTTGAGCACCTGGTCGCTGCGCACGTCACAGGCCAGGATCTTGCCCGCCTCCTCGGGGCAGGGCGTGCGCTGGCAGACGTTGGCGTCGCCGCTCAGCGCGCCCGACGCCAGCGGGGCCGCGAAGGCCGAGAGCGTGGTGCCGGTCGCCGGCCCCCGCACGCCCTCGCCCTTGTTGGGCTGCGCGGTCGTGAAGTAGAGGGCGATGATCCCCATGAACAGGAGGATCCCCACGGCCCAGGCGTACTTGCTGCCCGGCCGTCGCGTGGGCTGGGGCGGGCGCGGCGGCTCCTCGGGGTCGACGCGGTCGCGCTCGGCGAGCCGGTCGCCGATCTCCTCCGCTCGGCTCTTCTTGCGCGGCTCCCCGCCCAGATCCGCGAACGGATCGTCGTCAGGCACGGGAACCGCGGCGGCGGCGCAGGCGGGGGAAGCGGAAGGACGGCCGGCGCGGCCGCGGCACGCGAGGCCGGGGCATGCGCGGGCGCGAGACGTGCGGGCGCTCCTCCCACAGGGTGCGGCCGATCTTGCGGGGGTCGAAGTCGCGCAGGGTGATCGGCCCGTGCTCCTCGGCCCACAGCAGCGCCGCGGGCAGCACCAGCAGCACGCCGAGCAATGACACGGTCAGGTCGACCACGGTCACGATGCCGAACTCGCGCAGCATCGTGATGTCGGACAGGATCAGCACGGCGAAGCCCGCGATGGCGGTCGCGCCGGAGGCCAGGACCGCGGCGCCCGTGGAGCTGTAGGTGAGGGCCAGCGCGCGCTGAGGGCCGGCGCCGCGCTCGCGCTCCTGGCGGTAGCGCGAGGACAGCAGCACGCTGAACTCGGTCGAGATCGCGATCACCAGCGCGCCCAGGGTCACCGACATCGGGTTGAGGTCGACCTCCAGCGGCCCGGGCAGGATCCCCAGCAGGAACAGCATCCCCGCCGACCAGCCCACCGCCAGGCCGATGGGGATCAGCGGCACGAAGGCCGCCTGGCGCGAGCGGCGGACCGCCCACAGCACCAGGAACACGGCCAACAGCGCGGCGGCCAGGGTGCCCAGCCGCCACAGGGGCGAGGACAGCGTGCCGTTGGCCTCGGCCACCAGGACGGGCAGCCCGACCACGTCGGCCTTGACGCCCGGCGGGGGCTTGAGCTGGTCCTTGATGTCCTCGACCACCTCGCGCTGCTTGTCCAGCGGCTGCAGGCGGATGCCGAAGGCGAGGTTCGCGGTCTTGCGGTCGCGAGTGATCGCCCCCTGCTGGAAGTAGGTGGGCACGGCGTCCAGCAGGCCGGTGACCTGGCCACGGTCGAGCGGCTGGTCGGCCTGGAAGAGGTCGGTGAGCGAGAAAGCGGGGCACAGGTCAGGCGGGTCGCGGCGGTTCAAGCAGCTGTCGCGCTTCGCGCGCTCGAAGCCCCCCTCCTTCAACACGCGGTCCTGGAAGCTGCGCATCCAGCCGAGCACCTTCGGGTCGGTGATGTCGTCGGCCCGGACGGTCACGTCGATCTCGCCCGAGATGCCGGTCTCCTTCTGCAGCTCGTTCACGTCGCGCAGGGCCTGGAGGTCCTGCGGGACGAGCTGCTGGATGTCGGAGACGACCTCGCTCTGCGTGTCCACCGCGAGGCCGAGCAGCGCCACGACGAAGCCCACGGCCAGCACCTTGCGCGGCTTGGCCATGGAGAAGGCGAAGGCGCGCTCGGCGCGGTCGACCGTCCAGTCGCGGACGGTGTCGACCCGCCTCAGGAGGAAGAGCGCGGGACGCGAGGTGGAGATCCGCCGGCCGAGCCGTCTCAGCCGCGAGCGCAGGCGGGGCAGGACCGGCGGGACGTCGGGTCGCTCGGCCGCGCGCTCGCGCAGGACCAGCGCGGCGAAGCCCGCGGTGAGGGCAAGCGCCAAGGCGAGGACGATGCCGAGCACGAGCAGGGCGCCGAACCCGCGCACCATCGGCACCGGCGAGGCCAGCAGGATCAGGAAGCCCACGGCGGTGGCCAGGCCCGCGGTGAAGATCGTGGGTCCGCCGGCAGCGGCGGCGCGCTCGGCGGCCCGCTCGGGCCCTCCCCCTCTTCGCGAGCGCACCTCGTCGAAGCGGGCCTGGAACTGGATCGCATAGTCCACCGCCAGGCCGATCAGGACGGGCAGCACCGCGATGGAGGCCATCGTGAGGCTGCCCCCGAGGAGCGAGAGCACGCCGAAGGTCAGCGCCGCCGCGCCAAGGGCCAACGCCAGCGGCAGGAGTCTCATGCGCGACTTGAAGACCACGGCCAGCGTCGCCGCCATCACCAGCAGCGCCGCGATCAGGAGCACGAAGATCGCCTTCTGGACCTCGGCAGCGAGGCCCTCGGCGACCACCGGGACGCCGGTCACCACGTAGCGGAACTCCTGCTTCTGGCCCGGGTCGGGGTTGGACTGGAACACCTTCTCGCTGGTGGCCCGCTTGATCAGCTCGATGCCCTCTTTGCGCTGGGCGTCGGTCAGGTCGGGTCGCAGGCGGACCTGGATCAGACGCCGAGTTGCGGCTGGGGAACAGGTAGGCGAAGCGCGACTTGGGCTGCTCGTTGCGCGCTCGGGGATCGAATACGACCTTGGACACGAAGTCCGGGTTGTCGACGCTCGGGACGCTCAGCAGGCCGTAGCGCAGGCCCAGCCCGAGCAGCTGCTGCTGGAACTGCGACTGGGCCAGCTGGCGCGCCTGGTTGCCCAGGCGCCGCTGGACCGCGGGCGGGTCGCCGCGGCGCTTCGAGGCGTCCTGGGCCTGCTTGGCCAGCACGTCGGATTGGCGCTGGTTGGACTGCAGGCGCTGCTGGAATCCGCCGGAGATCTGGGAGGCGGCGAGGTTGAGGAAGGTGCCGGGGCCGAAGACCACGCGGGCAGGCTTGGCGCGGGCCAGCTCCCGGCAGACGGGCGGCAGCTGCTGCAGGCCCTCGGGCGGTACGTTGCCCGACAGGCAGCCCTCGAGCCGGATGAGGCGGCCGAGGTTGGAGGTGAGGACGATCTGCTTCAGAGGCCCCTGGGCCATGACGACGACCGAGTCGTCTCCGAAGTCGCGCTTGAAGTCCTCGGTGGCCGCGAAGGTGTCCGAGCCGCGGTTGACGAGCGTCTCGGTGTCCACGGTGGGCTCGAGCCGCAGCGCGAGGGCGGCGCCGCCCAGCGACAGCACGGCCACGATCGCGAGGGTCAGCCGCGGCCGGCGGGCGGTCGCGCGCGCTACTCGGGCGAAGTCGAGCCAGCGCGCGAGGCGCCCGAAGATGAGTCCCCTCCGCACCAAGCTGAGCTTAGGCGAAGGCTCAGAGCGCTCACCCCGGTCGGGGAGCCGTATCGTCGCTGCCCGTGACGGGCACGCTGATCAACGTCGGGGCGGTCCTGGCGGGGACCCTGATCGGCGTGGCGGTGGGCTCGCGGCTGCCCGAGAGCTTCCAGAAGCGGGTGCTCGCGGGGCTGGGGCTGGTGACGCTGGTGATCGGCGTCGACCTCGCGCTCGCGTGGCGCGACACGAGCCCCCTCTACGTGCTGGGCGCGGTGCTGCTCGGCGGCCTCGCCGGCGAGGCCCTGGGCATCGAGCGCCGCCTGCAGGAGCTGGGCGACTGGATCCAGCGGCGGGTGTCGCGCCGCGACGGCTCTTCGGTCAGCGAGGCGTTCTTCACCGCGTCGCTGCTGTTCTGCGTGGGCCCGCTGACCGTGGTCGGCTCGATCCAGGACGGCCTGACCGGCGACTACGAGGCACTGGCCACCAAGGCCCTGCTGGACGGTTTCGCCGCCATCGCCCTGTCGGCCACGCTCGGCTGGGGCGTGGCCCTGTCGGCGGGCACCGTGCTGGTGATCCAGGGCGGGCTCTCGCTCGGAGCCGGCGCGTTCGAGGACGTGCTGACCGGCGAGGCGCTGGACGCCCTGACCAGCGCCGGCGGGGTGCTGATCATCGGGATCTCGCTCAAGCTGCTCGAGCTCAAGGACGTGAAGGTGGGGAACTTCCTGCCCGCGCTCGTCTTCGCCCCCGTGCTGGTGGGGATCGCATCTCTTTTCTGACCGCTGTCGAGAACTGCGGCGGTCGTTCGACGCTCAGCTGACGGCACCCGATCAAGGAGGACCGACATGGGCAGGATCGTGATAACCGAGTTCCTTTCGCTGGACGGCGTGATGGAGGCGCCCGGAGGTGACGACGACTTCGTTCGCGGCCAGTGGAGCTTCGAGTTCGACCGCGGCGACGAGGGCAACCGGTTCAAGGCCGACGAGACGATGGAGGCCGACGCCCTCCTGCTCGGCCGCCGGACCTACGAGGGCTTCGCGGCTGCCTGGCCCTCCCGCGAGGGCGAGTTCGCCGACAAGTTCAACAACATGCCCAAGTACGTCGTGTCGTCGACGCTGCAGGACCCCGAGTGGACCAACACGACCGTGCTCTCCGACCTGGGCGAGGTCGAGCGGCTCAAGGACGAAGTCGAAGGCGACCTGATCCTGCACGGCAGTGCGCAGCTCGCCGCCGCCCTGATCGAGGCCGACCTCGTGGACGAGGTGCGCCTGATGGTGTTCCCGATCGTGCTGGGCACCGGCAAGCGCCTGTTCGGCGAGACCAGCGACTCGAAGAGGCTGAAGCTGACGCGCTCGGACGCCGTCGGCGACGGCGTCCTGCTGCTGGTCTACGAGCGGGCCTAGGCCTTACTCCATCCCTAGCGGGCCCTGGGCCTCTCCGGAGAGGAACTGCCGCACGAACTGGTTGTCGGAGTTGAACAGCTCGCTCGCCGGGCCCGACTCCACGATCCGGCCCTTCCACAGGACGGAGATGAAGTCGGCGACGCGGCGGGCGGACATGATGTCGTGGGTGATCACGACGTAAGCGCCGCCGTTCTCCTCGTGCACCTCCTGGATCAGCTCGCACAGCAGGGCCGTGCGGACCGGGTCCAGGCCGGAGTCGGGCTCGTCGAAGAGCACGATGTCCGGGTCGAGCACCAGCGCCCGGGCGAAGCCGGCGCGCTTGCGCATGCCGCCCGAGAGCTCGTTCGGCATCTTGTCCATCGCCCCGCCCAGGCCGACCTCGGCCAGGCGGCGGGTGACGATCTCGTTGATCTCGCTCTCGGCCTTGTCGGTGTGCTGGCGCAGCGGGAACGCCGTGTTGTCGAACACGTTCATCGACCCGAAGAGCGCGCCGTCCTGGAACAGGACGCCGAACTTCTTGCGCATGTCGAAGAGCTCCTCGTCCTGCATGTTCGGCACCGACTGGCCGTGGACGAGGACGTCGCCCTCGTCGGGGTAGAGCAGCCCGACCATGTGCTTGATGCAGACCGACTTACCGGTGCCCGACGGGCCCAGGATCATCGAGATCTGGTTGTCCGGGATGCCGAGGTTGAGGCCGTTGAGGATCGTGTTGCGGCCGAAGGACTTCATGACGTCGATGAACTCGACGGCGTCCGTGGAGCCGTGGGGCCGGTTCAGGCCCGCGTGCCACTGGTAGGGGTCCTCGCCGCTGCGCGTCTGGTCCTTGATGTTGTCCGGGACGTTCTCTTCGTCGCGCGTGACCGCGGCGCCCTGGCCGTAGCCCTCCTGTGGAACGGGCCCGCCCTGCTGGTAGGGGTCGTCGTGGTAGGCGGCCTCGGCCTGCTCGGCGGTGGGCTGGTCGTAGCCCTGCTGGTCGTAGCCCTGCTGCTCGTAGCCGCCCTCTTGGCCGTAGCCCTGCTGCTGCTCGTAGCCGCCCTGCTGCTCGTAGCCCTGCTGGCCGTAGCCCTCCTGCTGGTAGCCCTGCTGCTGGTAGCCGCCCTGCTCCTGCGTGGGCTGGTCGGCCCAGCCCTCCTCGTGGGGCTGCTGCCAGCTCGGGTCCTGCTGAGGCGGCGGCTGCGGCGCGTGTGGAGCCGCGGGATCCTGCGACTGCTCGTCGTCCCCCGGGGGCCGGCCCCAGGGTGGGTCGTCTCGCCTGTCCTCAGCCAACTCGGCTCCTCTCCTCCATGAAGGTCGTCATCCGCCTATCGGCGCTCTTGGGTTCGAGCCCCAGAAGATCTGCGTTCCCACCATCCCGATCAGGTGGACCATCACCGTGTTGAGCACCATCGACTTCGCCGTTGCCGTGCCGACCCCGACCGGGCCGCCCGAGGCGTTGTAGCCGTAGTAGCAGCCGATGAGCACGATCACCGTGGCCATGGCCATGCCCTTGATCAGTGAATAGAAGAGGTCGGGTGGGTTCTGGAACATCCAGAAGATGAGGAAGAACCCTCCGGATGAGACCTCGCCAATCTGTTCGACCACCGCCAGGTACGAGGCGAAGAAGCCGGCGCCGACCGCGGCGATGTACATGAAGGGCAGCACCAGCCACGCCGCCAGCAGGCGGGTGGAGCAGAGGAAGGTGAGCGAGGAGATGCCCATGACCTCGAGGGCGTCGATCTCGTCGGAGATGCGCATGGCGCCGAGCTCGGCGACCAGGCCGGTGCCCACCTTGGCGCTCATCATGTAGCCGAAGGCGTAGGGCATGATCTCGCGCAGGTCGCACCAGGCGCTGAACACGCCCGCGTAGGCAGGCGCGCCCACCGAGCGGTTGAAGTACGCGCCCTCGATCCCGCACGTCAGGCCGAGGATGAAGGCGAGGCCGATGATCACCAGCGCCGAGCCGAGGATCAGGATGCCGGCCTGGCGCAGCGCCTCGCCGAAGAACTTGCCGACGCGGAAGGTGTAGACCTCCCCCATCACCTTCGTGCAGAACTTGGCTATGTCGCCGAAGGAGGCGACCCAGTCGCGCGGGACGGCGAGCCAGGAGCGGCCCATTACTTGATCACCGAGATCTCAGGATGGGTGGCCAGCAGCGTCTGGGTGAAGACGTAGTTGAAGGCAAAGATGGCCAGGAAGGTGATGACCACGCCCTGGTTGACCGCCCGGCCCACGCCCTCGGCACCGCCGGAGGCCGTCATGCCCTTGTAACAGGCCACGATGGCGATGATCGCCCCGAAGCCCGTGCACTTGACCACCGAGCCCCAGAGGTCGGTGGTGGAGGCGTTGTTGAGCAAGGTGGCAAAGAAGGGCCCCAAGGGCGCCTGGAAGGTCAGGGTGGCCAGGATGCCGCCGAAGATGCCGAAGATCAGCGCGTAGACGTTGAACAGGCCGGTGACGATCATCAGCGAGCAGGAAGCGCGGCACGACCAGGTTCTTGATCGGGTCGACGCCCAGCACCTGCAGCGCGTCGAGCTCCTCGCGGATCTTGCGCGCGCCCAGGTCGGCGGTGATCGCCGTGCCCCCGACGCCGGCCAGGATGATCGCGGTCACGATCGGGGCGAACTCGCGCACCGAGGCCAAGACAAAGAAGCCGCCCAGGCGATCGACGGCGCCGAACAGGGTGAGGAAGTTGCCCGCCTGCAGGCCCGGGGCGCCGTAGCCGAAGGCGATCGTGGAGATCAGCAGCGGAAACCAGCACAGCCGCAGCGCGAACATGAACTGCTGCACGAACTCGGTGCCGTAGGGGTAGGGCGGGCGCAGGGCCGACATCACGACCTTGCCCGTCAGGATCATCATGTCGCCGACCTGCTCGAGCAGGTTCTTGGTCGGCAGGAATGCCCGGTCGGCTACGGCACGGACCATCTAGCTCCTCCCAGAGGCCATCGAGACCGGAAGCCTACGCGAAGTAGGAGCTACAGCCAAGCGACAACCATGCGGCACTGCACGCCTACCCCCGGTGGTACATTGCGCTCGGTTTGAGGAGAGGGAGCCTCTGTCTCGCGCTGGCCGCTTCATTCGTGCTTGGCGCGTGCGGCAGCCAGCCGCGGCAGGACGAGAACGAGGCCACGGGAACCTTCCCCGTGACGGTCGAGGCGTCCTTCCCGGGCAAGCAGAAGCTGGCCCAGCGCTCGAAGCTGGTCATCAACGTCCGCAACACAGGCTCGAAGACGATCCCGAACGTCGCCGTCACCGTGAACGGCTTCGGGATCAAGGAGAAGCAGGAGGGCCTGGCCGACAACCGGCGGCCTGTGTTCGCCATCAACGGCGTGCCCAAGGAGATCGGCGGCTTCCCCGAGTCCAAGGACGCGACGCCGCAGGGCGGCGAGACCAACTACGTCGACACCTGGGCCCTCGGGCCGCTCAAGCCCGGCCGCAGGAGGTCCTTCCGCTGGAGCGTCACCGCCGTGAGGGCCGGCCCCTACCGGCTGCGCTACGTGGTGTCGGCCGGCCTGGACGGCAAGGCCAAGGCCGAGGACGACGACGGCGGTGGCACCCCCACCGGCGTCTTCCGCGGGACGATCAGCGACTCCGCGCCCGAGACCCGCGTCTCGGACGACGGCGAGACGATCGTCGAAGGCACCCGCTAGCCGGCCCGCTCCCCCCGCTCGAAGCCGCGGCACTCGAGCACCGGCACGCGCGGGTACTTCGGAAACGACGGATCGGTCTTCGAGCGCTCGCAGAGCGAGAACTCGCTCCCCCGCCCGGTGCGGACGAGGCGCTGGTGGCGGCAGCTGTCACACAGCCCCGCTGGCGGGCGTCGCATCGCGCACACTCTGCCCGAGCGCGGCGTCCGGGGCGGTGAGGAACTCGTCGGCCAGCTTGGCCATCGCCGCCGGGAGACCTCCTTCACGGGCGTGGGAGAGCTGGCGCTCGGCGCCCGAGCTGCGGGCCAGGCCCGGCACCAGGGCCAGCCCCTCCTCGCAGCCCAGCTCGCGCGCGTAGGGAGCGCAGGCCTCCAGGGCCTCGTCGAGCTGCCGGCGCACGGGCACCAGCCGGTCGTGGGCGGGGTCCAGCAGCTTGGCCTCCATCCCGTCGCGCGCGGCGAGGAAGCGGTTCTCCGCGAGCGCCTCCGGCGCCTCGAGCAGCCGCTTGGACGCATGGCTGCGCTCGCTCTCCACTCGCGCGAGGCACTGGAACAGCGCCGCCAGCGCGAGCGTGTCGCCCACCTGGGGCTGGGCGTCCAGCACGCGGATCTCGACCGTGCCGAAGCGGGGCTGCAGCCGAATGTCCCACCAGAGGAAGCTCGGCTCGGGAACGGCGTCGCAGCGCAGCAGCACGTCGACCGCCTCCACCCAGTCCTCGTAGGCCTCGAACGCGCGCGGGATGCCCACCCGCGGGAAGCCCTGGAACAGCGGCGTGCGCGCCGAGCGCATCCCGGTGTCGCGGCCCTGCCAGAAGGGCGAGTTGGCCGACAGCGCGAGCAGCAGGGGGAGGTGGCGCGCGCATGCGGTTGAACACCCGCATCGCCCGCTCCGGGCCGTCCACGCCCACGTGGAGGTGCAGGCCGAACGTCGGCTCGCGGCGCGCGAGCACGCGCATGGATTCGTGCACGAAGTCGTAGCGCGGCGACTCGGTCACCTCGGTGTCGGTCCAGGTGGTGCCGCCGTGCAGGCCGGCACCGGCGACGCGCATGCCGCGCTCGCCGACGGCGCGCGCCAGGCCCCGGCGCAGCCCGAGCAGCTGGGCGCCCAGCGTGGTGAGATCGGGTTGCGGGTCGCTTCGCAGCTCGAGGGCCGAGCGGTGGGTCTCGCCGTCGGTGTGCTCCTCGAGCTCCCCCGAAAGCGACGCCAGCACCTCCGGAGCGCACTGGGCCAGCGACCAGTCGTCGGGGTCGAGGAGCATGACCTCCTCCTCGGCCCCGAGCGACCACTGGTTGCCCTCGTGCCATTCCGCCCAGTCGGGAAGCGAGCTCACGCCGCCCTCAGCCCGCCGCGCCCGGACTCGGAGAAGTCCCGTGCAGCGTCGGTGAGCCCCTCGAACAGGCGCAGGTGCTCGTCGCGGTCGACGAGGCACTCGGCGTGCCACTGGACCCCGACCGCAAACGGATGGTCGGGCAGCTCGATCCCCTCGATCACGCCGGCGCGCTCGACCGCCCTCACGTAGGTGAGGCCCAGCCCGAGCTCCTCGCGCGGGGGTTCGCCCTCGGGCGTCTGCCGCACGCTCTCGCGGCGGCGGATCTCCGAGCACGAGATGCCGATCAGCGGACGCATCAGAGCAACACCCAAGTGTCCTTGCCGCCACCGTTCTGCGAGCTGTTGACCACCAGCGCGCCCTCGCCGAACGCCACGCGGGTCAAGCCACCCGGCAGCACCCACGGGTCCTCGCCGTCGCAGAGGACGAAGCAGCGCAGGTCCACGTGCCGCGGCACCAGCTCCGAGCCCTCCACCGTCGGGTGGCGGGAGATGCTCACGGTCTCCTGTGCCACCCAGGCCGACGGCTCCTCGTCGATGCGGCGGGCGATCTCGTCGAGGTCCTCCTTGCCGGCGTGCGGCCCGACGACCAGCCCGTGGCCACCGTGGCCCGCGCGCGGTTTGAACACGAGCTCGTCCAGCCGCCCCAGAGCCTCGCCGCGGCAGGTGGGGTCGGTCAGGTCGTACGTGGGGACCGACGCGACCAGCGGCTCCTCGCCGAGGAAGAAGCGGACCATCTCCTCCACGTAGGCGTGCACCAGCTTGTCGTCGGACACTCCCCCGCCCAGCCCGTTGACCACGCCGAGGCGGCCGCGGCGGACGGGATCCAGCAGCAGGTCGGCCAGCCATGTGGGCTTGCCGCTCTCGGGCTCGCGCAGCCGGTCCTCGTCGGTGCGGCGGTAGACCACGTCCACCGTGCGCGAGGTGCCCTCGACCACCGCGTGCAGCCGTCCGCCGCGAACGTGGACGTCCCCGGGCAGCACGATCGGGATCCCCAGCCGGGCGGCCAGGTCGCGGTGCTCGTACCAGGCGCTGTTGGCCGGCCCGTCGCTGAGCAGCACGGCGAACCCCTCGCCTCGCGGGGCGGCCGCCTGGATCGCCGCGGCCAGGCGCTCGATCGCCTTGTGCGCGGGCTGGCGCCCCGAGGGCGGGTCGAGCGGCAGGTGGGTATCCGCCGCCGCGCGTGCCGCCCACAGGTAGGCGATTCCCGACGGCGTGCGCATGTTGTCCTCCAGCACCAGCAGCGCGCCGTCGGCGTCACGCACGATGTCCGGCCCGGCCACCGGCGCGTAGGCCCAGGGGTCGATCGGCACGTCGAGCATCCAGGGCTCGAAGTGGTCGGCGGTCTCGATCGCCTCACGCGGGATGAGCCCCGCGGCCACCATTCGCCGCTCCCCGTAGGCGTCCGCCACGAAGGCCTGCAGCGCGCGGGCGCGCTGGGCCAGGCCCGCGCTCAGGGTGTCCCAGTCGTCGCGACCGAGGATCCGCGGGACGGGATCGACGGGGAACGTCGTGTGGCGGTCGCCGAAGGTGACGCCGCGATGGGACAGCTCGCCGCGCACGGCGGCGGCCAGCGAGTCGAGCGGCTCGGAGCTCAGCGCCTCGAGGACGGGCTCGTACCCAGGCCGGGGCCGGCCCTCGGCGTCGAAGGCCTCGTCGAACGCACCATCCAGGTCGTATCCAGGCGGGATCACGGCTTCCGTGCTTGCCAAGGTAGGGGCCCGGCGGGTCGCGGTCTTTATCCAGTGGTCCAACCGCCGGGGTGGGAGCTTCGACGGCCTGTCGGTTACAAAGCGGGCATGAACCTCGCCCAGGAGCTGTACCTCTGCGCGCTCGACGGGAGCGCGTACCACGGCCAGAAGCTTCCGCCCGGCATTGGAGGCGCGCTGCTGGCCGACCTCCAGCTGCAGCGCCGGGTGGAGCTGGGCGAGCGGGTCGGCGTGCTCGACCGCTCCCCCACCGGCGACCCGTTGCTGGACGAGATGCTGGGGTCGCTGCCCGAAGGTGAGGACAGCCCGAAGATCAACTACGCGGTGAGCGGGCTGGGCCAGGTGCAGACACGGCGCGTCATGGAGAAGACGCTCGAGGACGGGCTGTGCGAGGAGCACCCGGGCGAGAAGCGCCGGCTGCTGCCGGGCAGCAAGCCCGCCTTCAGGCTCGCGACCCCGGCCGGCGAGGAGCCCCGCGCTCGGGCGCGGGAGACCCTGCTCGGGCAGCGCGAGCCGGACGCGCGCACCGCCGTGCTGGTGACCCTCGTCGAGGCGTGCGGGCTCGTCGGCGGCCTGGTCCCCCGCGAAGAGCGCAAGGCGGCGCAACAGCGTGCCCGCGAGATCGCGAACGGCGAGGGCGTGTCCGAGGTCGTCCGCGGCGTGATCAGCAGCGTCCAGGCCTCGATCGCCAGCCAGATCGACGCCGCGACTCCGAACTAGCGCGGCAGGCGCGGCTCGATGATCCGGTAGGCCTTGAGCCCCAGGCCCAGGCGCTCGCGGTCCTCGCTGGTGAGCGGGTCCAGGCCCGACAGCTCCTTCACCCGTTCCAGCCGGTAGCCCACCGTGTGGCGGTGGGCGTGGATGGCCTGAGCCGTCGCGTTCATGTTGCAGTTGTGGCCGAGATAGGCCTCGAGCGTTCCCACCAGGTCGGTGGAGTACTGCTCGTCGTAGCGCACGAGCGGCGCCAGGGTGTCCTCGTAGAACGAGCGCACCTCCTGCGGGTGGCTGGCCAGCACGCGGAACAGGAGCCGGTAGGTGCCGCCGCCGATCTCGTCGCCCGGCGCACCGCCCGCGGCGGTCACGCCCAGCACCAACTCGGCCTCCTCCAGCGCCCGCCGCAGGTCCCCGGGCGAGGAGTAGTGCGACGACAGGCCGACCGCGGCGTGGCGGCCCAGCCGGCCGGCCACCTCGCGGGCCCGGTCGAGATCGCCCGGGAGCACCGCGTAGACCTTGCCGTCGTGCACCTGGGCCAGGGCCCCGGGCCGCTCGGCGCCGATGGCGGCGAGCACGCGGCCGGGGCTGCGCGTGCCGGGGTCGGCGCACAGGCCCACGGCGCCGTCGGAGAGCTCGCAGCCCAGCCGCCGCGCCCGGCGCACGAGGTCGGTCTCGTCCAGGTCGTCGCGGGTCAGGACCTCCTCGACGAACGATCCGCGCAGGTTCTGCTCGGTCTCGTCGCGCGCCTCGGCCACGGCGACCTCGGTGAGCGCGGCCACGGCGGCGACGTGCAGGAACTCGCCGGCGATGTCGTTGCCCTTGCCGAGCATCAGCACGGCGCCGAGCTCCTGGCCGCCGGAGACGATCGGGACCTCGGCGGTCACCTCCGCGGGACGCTCCGGGCGCCCGCCGGCCAGCTTCGAGGCGACGTAGCGCTCGAGCGGCGCCCAGGAATCGACCGGGGTGCCGAGCCGCGGCACGATCACCGCCACGGCGGCCCCGGCGTGGGCCGAGGCGATCTCGGCGACGCGCTGAACGCCGTCGCCGGCCAGCACGGCGCCCACCATCTCGAGGTGCGCGCCGCGCGGTGTGGCAAGAGGTTCGGGGTCTCCCATGACAAGAGCCGGGAGAGGGGGCGGCGCCGTCCGGGCGCCGCCCCGTCCCCGATGGATCGTGTGGTTACGCCCCGGTCGGGATCTCGTCCGACTCGTGGGCCTGGAGGACGGCTTCGCCCTCCTCACCGGTCCGCAGGCGTACTGCGTCCTCAACCGGCAGGACGAACAGCTTGCCGTCACCGACGGAGCCGGTCCGAGCGTGACTGACGATGGTCTCCTTGACCACGCCCAGGTCCTTGTCCTCGACCACGCATTCCAGCTTGATCTTGGGACGTAGATGGACCGTGAGGTCGGCACCTCGGTAGTGCTCCGTGATGCCCTTCTGGCGGCCGGAGCCCTTCACCTCGGTGATCGTCAGGCTCGGGAAGCCCTTCTCGAGCAGATCCTGGCGGATCGGCTCGAAGGCGTCGTGCCTGATGTAGGCGACGATCATCTTCATGCTGTCGCCTCCCCTGGGGTCGGTGCCCCTCTCGTGACTTCGGATGCTCCTCCGGCAGTCACCGGACGGGCCGCAGGCCCGGTCGATGCCCCGCCGATCTCAGGCGCGGGGATGAACTGCTCGGGGTAGCCGTACATGCCGTGCTCGACGATGTCGAGACCAGCATCCTCTTCCTCCTCGCTCACGCGCAACCCGATCGTCGCCTTGATGGCCGCGAAGGCCGCCAGGCTCAGACCGAACACGAAGGTGAAGATGATCAGCACGCCGACCGCCTGAGCGATCAGCTGCTGGAAACCACCTCCGTAGAGGAGACCGCCGTCGGGGTTGCCGAAGGCGTTGTACTCGGCCAGCCGCGGTGCGGTGAACAGACCGCACGCCAGGGTGCCCCAGACGCCGGCCAGGCCGTGCGCCGATGTGGCACCGATGGGATCGTCGATCCGCTTGTCGATCGCGACGACGCCGAGGACGACGATGCAGCCGCCGACGAAGCCGATGATCGGACCGGCCCACGGCTCGACGTAGCCCGACGGCGCCGTGATGGCCACCAGTCCGGCGATCGCGCCGTTGCCGATCATGCCGATGTCGATCGTCCTCAGCCTGAGGTGGCTCATGACGAAGGCACCGATGATGCCGCCGGCACAGCCCAGCAGGGTCACCACGGCCACGTCCGCCAGGCGGACGTCGCTGATGCCCAGCGTCGAGCCCGGGTTGAACCCGAACCAGCCGATGAACAGGATGAGCACGCCCAGGCCGACGAGCGGCATGGAGTGGCCCGGGATGGCCCGGGGCTTGCCGTCGGGGCCGTACTTGCCCTTACGCGGGCCGAGCAGCAACAGCGCCGCCAGCGCGCCGGTCGCACCGATGAGGTGGACCGCCGTGGAGCCGGCGAAGTCCTGCATGCCGGTCGGCATCAGGGGCGTGTCGCCGTTCTGCAGCCAGCCACCGCCGAACACCCAGTGGGAGCCGATCGGGTAGATGATCGACGCGAAGACGATCGCGTAGATCACGTAGGCCGAGTACTTGATCCGCTCGAGCGTGGAACCCCAGACGATGGCCAGGGAGACCGCACAGAACGAGAACTGGAACAGGAACTTGGCGTCGGGCGATGCGCTCGAGAGCTCCATCACCGGGAAGGCCTCGGCCGGGTTCCCCGAGAACTGCAGGAAGAAGCCGTTCGAGCCGATCAGCGCGTCGGAGATGCCCAGCACGTCGGCGCTGCCGAACGCGAAGGCGAAACCGACGGCCCAGTAACAGATCGCCGCGATCGAGAGGTTGGTCAGGATCTTGGCGACGCCGGTTCCCGCGTTCTTCGCGCGGGAGAAGCCGATTTCGAGCATTGCGAAGCCGGCCTGCATGAACAGGACCAGGATCGCGGCGATGACCACCCACAGCGTCGCCGGCGGAATTGCCTCGTCGAGGTTTCCGTCGATGGACGACTGCAGCTCCGCAGAGCCCGCAAATGCGGCCGCGGGGACGATCAGCAAGGCCGCGAGGGCCAGTGGTCCGGCTCTGAGGAGCCTGGATCTCATCTTGCGAGTTCCTCCTACTTCGGGGTCGAATCGCAAGCTAGGTCCGAAGGCGAGATCCGCCCTTGTCCACGTGTCGAAGATTTGCGGGGGCGATTTCGCCCGCCGGGCGGGTACCTAGGGGTCGATTCGCGTGACGGTGTCCGACGCGTTGTCGGTCACCCAGAGGGATCCGGCCCCCGCGGCGATGCCGACGGGCGTGCGGCCCACCCGAATGGGTGACCCGACCACCTTGCCGTCCTTGTCGAGGCGCATGACGGTGTTGCTGCCCTCGTTGACGACCCACAGCTGATCGTTCAGCACGGCCATGCCCTTCGGGCGCTTGCCGACCTTGGTGGGGGTGCCCACCACGTCGCCCGAGGCGGGGTTCAGGCGGGTGACGGTGTTCTCGTCGGTGCTCGAGACCCACGCCGAGCCGAGCCCCTCGACCACGTTGCGGACGTTCTTGCCCACGCGCGTGGGCCGGCCCTTCTCGCGGCCGCTGCTCGCGTCGAGGCGCGAGACGGTGCCGCTGAAGCTGTTGGTCACCCAGACCGTGTCGCTGCCGGCGAACACCCCGATCGGGTTGTCGCCGACGCGGATGTCGTCCCTTCCGTCGGCCCGCTCCCCGGTGTTGCGGTCGAGGCGAGAGACCGTGTCGTCGCCTCCGTTGGCCACCCAGACGAAGCGGTCGCTCAGCGACAGCCCCTCCGGGGCGGTCCCCACCGGGAAGTCCCGGGTGTCGCCGCCCTGGATGCGGTTGACGGTGCCGTCCTCGGTGTTCGTGACCCAGGCCACGCCGTCGCGGACCGCGACCTCGTCCGGGTTGTTGCCGACCTTGATCGGCTCTCCCGAGGGCCGGTTGGAGCTCGCGCTCAGGCGCGTGACGGTGCCCGCGTCGGCGCTGGTCACCCAGACCTCGTCGCCGGCGACGGCTATCCCGTCGGGGCCGCCCTCGACCGGGATGGTCGCGGCGACCTTCGGCTCCGACCCGCCGCCGAGCAGCAAGACGGCGGCGACGATCGCCACAACAGCGACGGCCAGCAGGCCGAGCAGGGCCAGCCGGCGTGGGCGCCTCCCGTCGGCCTTGTGGGTGGTGGGCGGGGCGGCAGGCGGCGGCTGCTGCACCTCCGCCGTGGGGAGGGACGGCGGATCGGTCTGCGTGGACGGGCCCTCGGCGCGGGTCGGCGGGGCCTCGATCTCGGTGGGGGGCTGATCGCCTTGGGTCGACCCGGGCTCGGCCCGGGTGGGCCCCGGCCCGGCCTGCGTGGGCGGAAGCGGCGACTCAGTCGTGGGCGGCGGTGGAGGCGGCGGGCTGGGCAGCGGCGCCTCGGTCACGCCGGTCAGCGCGGAGCGGGCGGCGCGGCCGAACTCGCCGGCCGTGGCGTAGCGGTCGTCGGGCTCCTTGGCCATCGCGGTGGCTATCACCTCGTCCACGGCCTCCGGGATGCCGCCCGCCTGGCGGCTGGCGTCCGGCGGATCGTCCTCGAGGTGGGCGTAGATGCGCGCGATGTCGGAGTCGCGCGGGAACGGCGGGGCGCCCGTGAGCACGTGGTAGAGCAGGCCGCCCAGGGCGTAGACGTCCGCCCGCGCGTCGGCTCCCTCGCCGCGGATCTGCTCCGGCGAGATGTAGTCCGGCGTGCCCACGAACTGGCCCGTGCGTGTCACCCCGGACTCCGAACCGGTCCGCTTGGTCAGGCCGAAGTCCATGAGGTACACGTGCTCCTCGTCGTGTCGGGTGACCATGACGTTGGCCGGCTTGACGTCGCGGTGCACCAGCCCGCGGCGGTGCGCGGCGTCGAGCGCCGAAGCCAGCTGGGCGGTGATCGTGGCGGCCCGCTCGGGCAGCAGCCGCCGCTCCTCCTCGAGGATCTTCCGCAGGTCGTTGCCCTGGACCCAGCGCATGGTGATGAACAGGCGGCCCTCGGCGGTGTCGGCCTGGTAGACGGGGATCACGTTCGGGTGGTCGATCGACGCGGCGAGCCGCGACTCGCGCTGGAAGCGGGTGCGGAAGGCGGCGTCGTCGGCCAGCTCGGGGACGATCACCTTCAGGGCGACCGGGCGGTCGAGAGCGATCTGGGTGGCCCGATACACGCGGCCCATGCCACCCTCGCCGGCGATGGCGTCGATGCGGTAGCCCGCGAACTCCGAGCCGACCTCGACCGGGCTCACGCCGCCTCCCCCAGCACCGCGCCGTCCTCGATGCGCAGCTGCTCCTCGCCCTCCTGGCGCACCTCGGCCGTCCCGCGCACGCTCACGCCGCGGCCGAAGAGCACGTCGCCCTCGACGGTGAGCCGGTCGCAGCGCAGCAGGGAGGGCGGGCCGGCGGGGAAGCGCGCCTCGAAGTCCGGCATCAGCTTGAAGTGGTCCGAGTCGAGGTCGACGTCGGGCGGGGTGCCGTCGCGCTCGGGCGCCAGCGAGACGTGCGACTCCTCGGTGAGCACGTAGGCGTCCGAGCGCACCGACAGCAGGTCGTTCGTGGTCTTCACGGGCGCGAAGCGGCTGCGCGGGACGCGCAGCGCGCGCGCTCCGTCGAACACGCCGATGGCCGCGCCCATCGCGGTCTCCACCTGGATCACCGGCGGCGAGGACTTGTCCGAGGGGTCGACGGTCTTGCGGTTGGCGATCATCGGCAGCGGCAGGACCCCGCCCCGCTCCCCCAGCGTGTCGGACAGCGCCTGCAGGTCCACCCACAGCGAGTTGGTGTTGAAGTAGCGGTGGCGGCGCACGTCCTGGAAGGAGTCCTCGTCCTCGTCCGGCGTCTGGGCACTCTCGCGCAGCACCAGGCCGCCGTCGGGCGTGGCCGCCAGGTGGCCGCCCTTGCGGTCGGCGGGCGTGCGGTCGGCGGCCTCCATGAGGAAGGGGATCTCCTCGCGCGCGAACCAGGCGAGGATGCGCGGCTCGAGCACCGCGCCGAGGTTGTCGGAGTTGGACACGAACGCGTAGCGGTAGCCGTTGTCCAGCAGCGTCTCCAGCATGCCCGACCCCACCAGCGCCGGGTAGAGATCGCCGTGGCCCGGCGGGGCCCACTCCAGCTCGGGGTTGTCCGGCCAGCTGACGGGGGCGAGGTCGTCGACGCCGAGCTTCGGCACCTTGTTCTGCAGGAAGTCGAGCGGCACGTCGGAGGCGAGGTCGGCGTGGCGCTCCAGCGCGGCGAGCGTGTCCTCCCGGGTGGAGAAGCTGTTCATCAGCACCAGCGGCAGCCGCGCGTCGTAGCGGCTCGCGGAGCGACAGCACCTGCTCGACGATGACGTCCAGGAAGGTCCGCCCCTCCTTGACCTCGAGCAGCGACTTCGGCCCCTCCAGGCCCATGCCCGTGCCGAGGCCGCCGTTGAGCTTGAGCACCACGGCGCGGTCGAGCGCCTCGGCGGCGCCGGCCTCGTCGTCGGGCAGCTCCTCGGCGTCGGGCAGGTCGTCCACCGGCTCGATCTCCGACTCGGGCAGGGCGCCGAGGTCGCCCTCGCTCAGGCGGCGGTGGTAGTGGCGGAAGGTGTCGATCGCGGCCTCGGCCACCCCCTCGGCCTGCATCTTCTCGACGCTCTGCTCCAGCCCGTCCACGGGGCGCCAGGCTAACCGCGGCGGAGGCGGGCGCCGAGCTCGCCCGGCAACTTGCCCTGGATGGTGGCCTGGCCGGGGTCGAGCGAGGCGGCCTTGCGCTCGGCCGCGCCGGGGGCCTGGAACTGGACCACCGTGTCGCCGAAGCGCAGCACGTCGCCGTCGCGCAGGGCGCGCTCGCCCTCCACGCGCTCGCCGTTGAGGTAGGAGCCGTTGCGCGACCAGCGGTCCACCACCACCCAGCCCTCCCCCTCCGGCCGCAGCTCGGCGTGGCGGCGCGAGACCTCGGAGTCCCAGGCGAGCCGGACGTGGCTGTCCTCGTGGCGGCCCACCGTCGTCGCCGGCGCGGCCAGGTCGACCACCTGGCGGCGCCCGCCCGGCTCGCTGAACACCACGAAGGCGCGCCCGCGGCGCTCGTCGCGCAGCCGGTCGTCGAGCAGGGCGTCGGCGCGCGAGAGCTCGCCCGCCTCGGCCAGGGCGAGGCCCGAGCTTCAGCGACAGGTCCCGGCGGCCGGGGTCGTCCTCCGGCGTGAGGGCGAGCGCGCGCTCCAGCAGCCTGACCGCCGGGCCGACGTCCTCGCGGGCCAGCGCGCGGCGGCCCGAGGCGCCCAGCCGCGCCGCCGCCCGCGCGGCGAGGAGGCGACCGCGCTCGTCGCGCGGGCCCAGCTCCTCGAGGTACGCGCACGCGCGCTCGAGGTGGTGGCCGAGGATCTCCTCGTACTCGCCGGCGCGCTCGCCCGCGGCCTGCTCGAGCCAGTCGGCGAAGCGCTCGTGCAGGTCGGCGCGGGCCGCCTTGAGGATGCCCTGGTAGGCCACGTCGCGGATCAGGATGTGCCGGAAGCTGAACGTGGGCTCGCCGGCGAAGCGCCCGCCGTCGGCCTGGACCAGGCCCCGGCTCTCCAGCCCCCGCAGCCCCTCGGCCAGCCGCTCGGGCTCGACGCCCTCCACGAGCCCGAACGCCGCCTCCGGGCCGAACGAGCGGCCCACCACCGAGGCCGCCTCGGCCAGCGCGCGCTCGTCGGGGCCGAGCTCCTCGATGCGGGCCGCCAGCAGCGCGTGGAGGGTCGGCGGCACCGACTCGCCGGGGCGCTCGGCCAGCATGCGGACCAGCTCCTCCACGAACAGCGGGTTTCCCTCGCCGGCGCTGAGCGCCCTCTCGGTGAGCTCCGGCGAGACGCCCTCGCCCGCCAGGTGTCCGACCAGCTCCCGGCTCTCGGCCTCGCTCAGCGGCGCCAGCTCGACCCGAGCCCCCGCGAGCGCCGGCCGCTTCTCGAGCACGTCCTCGCGGGCCACCAGCAGCAGCAGGACCGGGCCTTCCACCGTGCGCGCCAGGTACTCGACCAGGTCCAGGAACGTGCCCTCGCCCCAGTGGGCGTCGTCGAAGACCACGACCAGCGGGCCCCGCTCGGCGGCCGCGGACTCCACCACCCGGCGCACCGCCCACGCGATCTCCGCCGGCGACGCGGGCTCCGCGGTGAGACCGACCGCCCCGGCCAGCCGGGCCACGATCGTGTCGCGCTCGTCGTCGCGCGACAGGAGCCGCTCCAGGGCGGCCTGGGCCTCGTCGAGGCTGTCGGCGTCGTCGACGCCGGCGAGCGCCTCCACCACCTCGCGCACCGGCCAGAAGGTGAGGCCCTCGCCGTAGGAGAGGCAGCGGCCCGTGACCACGGTCGCCGTGCCGTCCAGCGAGGACTCGAGCTCGGCGACCAGCCGCGACTTGCCCAGGCCGGCGGCCCCCAGCAGGGTCACCAGCTCGCAACGGTCGCCGCTGCGCTCGAGCGCTTCGCGGAGCAGGGCCAGCTCCCGCTCGCGCCCCACGAGCGGGGCCAGGCGACCGGGATCGCCGCCGCGCTCGCGCACGCCCGCGAGCCGGAACGCCCGCACCGGCCGCCCGCGCCCCTTCAGCTCGAGCTCGCCGGCCGGCTCGGTGTCGACGGCGTCGCGCACCAGCTCGGCGGTCGCCTCGCCCAGCAGCACCTCGCCGTCGCCCGCGGCCTGCTCCAGCCGGGCGGCGACGTTCACCGCGTCGCCGCTCACGAAGCCGTGCCCGGCCGAGGGGTCGCCGGCGATCACCTCGCCGGTGTTCACGCCGGTGCGGACCCGCAGGCGCACCCCGTAGCGCTGGTCGAGCTGCTCGTTCAGCTGCTCGAGCGCCGTGCGCATCTCGTCCACCGCCCGCACCGCCCTCAGGGCGTCGTCCTCGTGGACCACCGGAACGCCGAACACCGCCATCACCGCGTCGCCGATGAACTTCTCCACCGTGCCGCCGTGGTGCTCGAGCGCCGCCTTGGTCGCGTCGAAGAAGCGGGTCACCACGCCGCGGACCGACTCCGGGTCCAGCCGCTCGCCCAGTCCGGTCGAGCCCGACAGGTCGCAGAAGACGACGGTCACGACCTTGCGCAGCTCCTGCTGCGCGGGCGTGGCGTCCTCGAGAACCGAACCGCAAGCGGGGCAGAAGCGCGCCCCTGCGGGCGCCCCCTGGCCGCACTTGGGACACGGTCGCACGAAAGAAGTTTATGGTTGGCGCCGTGGCGGGCGAACAGCTGCGTGTCAGCGAAGGGCAGGACAGCGGCCAGACGATCAGCGTCGACTCCGAGATCCTCTTCGGCCGCGGCTCCACGGACGAGCTCGGCCGCCTCGGCGACGACCCCCTCCTCTCGCGCCGTCACGCCCGCATCGGGCGCGGCCCCGGCGGCCAGCTGATCGTCGAGGACCTCGGCTCGGCCAACGGCACCTTCGTCAACGACCAGCGCATCGACGGCGTGTACACGCTCGCCCTCGGCGACCGGGTCCGCGTGGGCGGCACGGTCTTCCAGGTCACCGACGCCGGCGGCAACGTGCCGGCCAAGACGCAGCTGTCCGACTCGCCGCCGCCGCGCGAGGCGGCGCCGGCCGCCCAGCCCGCTCCGCACCACCCGCCCCGGCCGAGGAGCTCCTGGTCACCGGCGGCCTGTCGCAGGGCAAGCGCCTGGGCCTCGGCGACGAGGTCGTCCTGGGCCGCGCGCCCACCGAGAACGGCGGCCTCGGCGAGGACCCGGGCCTCTCGCGCCGCCACGCGCGGGTGGCGCGCGACACCGCGGGCGGCATCGTCATCGAGGACCTCGGCTCCGCCAACGGGACCTTCGTCAACGGCCAGCGCATCGGCGAGCCGCGCGCGCTCTCGGTCGGCGACTCCGTGCGGGTCGGCCAGACCACGCTCGAGGTCGTCGAGCAGGGCCAGGACGCGAGCCCGGCCGCCGCGGCGGGGCCACCGACCGTCGCTTCGCCCGCCGCGCAGCCGCAGCCGCCGCCCCCGCACGGCGCCGCCCCCGCAGCCGCAGTCGCCGCAGTCCCCGGCACCGCCGGCCGAGGCCCAGACCCCCGCCCTGCAGCAGCAGCCGGCCGGCGCGCGCCCGGCAGCCCGATCCTCCGAGGGCCGCTCCACCGCCTCAGAGCCCGCAGCCCCAGAGCCCGCCGCCCCAGCCGGCCTCCCCGGCCGCGCCGCCTCAGCAGGCGGAGAAGGAAGAGCAGAAGAGCAGCAACGTGCTCGCGGCCGTCGGCCTCATCGGCGTGGTCATCCTGCTCGTCCTGATCATCATCGCCCTGGGCTGATTCAGAGCGCGGCGAGCAGCCGCGGCGCGACCTGCTTCTTGCGGCTCATGACGCCCGGCAGCTCGACGGTCCCGTCGTTGCCGGGCGGCCCGAAGGCGCGCTCGACCAGGGTGCGGTCGCCCGCGGCCACCAGGTCGGTGCCCTTGCTGAGGATGTCGGTGACCATCAGCGCGAACAGCACGTGCCCGCCCGATTGGCGCTTGTCCTCGATCGCGGCGAACAGCTCCTCCCGCCGCTCCAGCAGGCCCTTTCCGACGGTCTCGATCTGAGCGATGCACACGGTCTGCCCGCCCGCGACGATGTACTCCTTCGAGTCGCGGCTCACGATCTGCTCGGCCTCGAGCTGCGACACGTCGCTGGTCTCCTCGAACATGCGCCGCCCGAACTCCGCCGCGGAGAGCGTGAGCACCCGCTCCAGGTAGTCGACCACCTGGTGGTCGCGCTCGGTGGTGGTGGGCGAGTTGAGGATCACCGTGTCCGAGAGGATCGCCCCGAGCAGCATCGTGGCGGCCGGCGGGCTGGGCTCCATGCCGTTCTGGCGGAAGCGCTCGATCACCAGCGTGGCCGTCGACCCCACCGGGTCGAACGTGGCGGTGACCGGCACGTGGGTCTCGATCGAGCCGATGTTGTGGTGGTCGAGGATCTCGACGATGTGGGCCTGGTCGGCCCCCGGCACCGCCTGGGCCAGCTCGGCGTGGTCGACCAGCAGCACCCGCCGGCGCTCGGGGTCGACCATGTCGCCGCGCGTTACCACGCCGACCGGGCGGCTCTCGCTGTCCACGACGACCGCGACGCCGTGGTCGACCTGCTTGACCTGCTCGGCCACGTCGGCCAGCAGGTCGTCGGGCCCGACGCTGAGCTTGTCGTCCTCCATCAGCGCCTCGCAGGGCGCGGCGAGCGTGATCATGCGCGCGGTCACGAACGAGTCGAGCGGCGAGACGATCACCGTGGTCCCGCGCTGAGCCGCGAGGCCGAGGATCTCGTCCGAGGGCCGGTGGCCGTTGGGGCTGACCATGATTCCGGCGCCCGCCTCGATCATGTTCCGCTGCGCGTCCTCGCGGTCGCCCACGACGACCACGTCGCCGGGCGAGATGCGCGTCCCCGAGCTCGAGCTGCTCACCCAGAGCCGGCCGCGGATCTGCCCGCGCTCGCCGGCCACCAGCTCGCCGTCGAGCACCTCGAGGATCGCGTCGACGGTCACGTTCGACGTCGCCCAGGCTCTCGGGCTCGCGCGACTCGTGGATGTAGCGGCGCGCCAGCGCGCGCATGGTCAGGACCCCGCAGAGCTTGCCGTCGTCGCCCACCACCGGGGTGAGGTCGAGCCCCTCGTTGGCCATCGTGAGCCCCACCTCGCGCACGGGCTTGCGGCGGTGGGCCACGGGAAAGTCCTCCGACATCACGTCTCGGGCGCGGAGCATCACGTGGGGAAGGAACTCGGGCGCCTCGGCGCCGGCCTGCGCGAGCACCCACTCGGTCTGGGCGTTCAGGTCGCCGAGACGGACCGGCACGTACTCGTTCTCGGGGTCCAGGCGGTTCTTCAGCTCGGCGTAGCCGACGGCCGCCGCGATCGAGTCGGTGTCGGGATTCCGGTGCCCGGTGACGTAGATCCTCGGCACGCGGCCAGAGTAGCCCTGGACAAATAGCCGTAATTCTTGTCGGGTTTCATGTGTTAGGGTCCCGCGCGTGATCCCCGAGAACCTCCGCGGACGACTCCTCTCCCAGGGCGAGCTGGGTGGCGTGGCCTCGAGCGTGGCCGCCCACTCCCACCTCTGGGAGAGCCTCGTGCGCCACGAAGCCGACCAGCGTGTCTTCGAGGAGCTGCTCACCGACGAGCACCTCTCGGTCTGGCTGATCTGTTGGATGGAGGGTCACGACACCGGCTTCCACGACCACGACGGTTCCGCCGGGTCGGTCTCGCTGGTGCGCGGCCGGCTGCGGGAGGAGCGCCTTCGCATCGGCGGGCCGCCGGCGTCGCTGGACCTGTCCGCGGGCCAGTCGTTCTCGTTCTCGGCGACCGACATCCATCGCGTCACCCACCCGGGCGGCGAGCCCTCGGTCTCGATCCACGCCTACTCCCCGCCGCTGGTCGGGATGGGGTCGTACGTGGTGGAGCCGACGGGCGCGCTGCGCCGTCACGCGCTGCGGCCCCACGAAGAGCTGCGCCCGCTGGCCCCCGCGGCGTAGGTGCAGGCCGACCTCCACCAGCACCTGCTGGGGGAGCCCCTGCTCGAGGCGCTCGCCTCGCGCACCAGCCCCCCGCTGACCCGCCGCGAGAGAGGGCGGCTGGGTGCTCGAGGTGCCGGGCGAGGCGCCCCACCCGGTGGACCAGGCGGCCGAGGACCCGGCCACCCGCGCGGCGCTGCTGGAGTCCGACGGGCTGGATCGCGCGGCGGTCGCGCTCTCGGGCGTGCTGGGCGTCGAGGGCCTGCCCGGCGAGGAGGCCGAGCGCCTGCTGGCCGCCCACGACGAAGGCCTGGCCGCCCTGCCCGAGCGCTTCGGGCGCTGGGCCTCGGTCTCGCTGCTGGAGCCCTCGGCCGAGGCCGTCGAGGCCCAGCTGGCCGAGCGGCGCGGTCGGCCTGACCCTCCCGGCGGGGGCGCTGTCCACGCCCGAGCGGGTGGAGCGCCTGGCGCCGCTGCTGGAGCCGCTGGCCAGGCGGAGGCGGCCGCTGTTCGTGCATCCCGGGCCGTGCCCGTGGGAGCGACGCCCCGGCGGCCGCCACCCGGGAGGACTGGTGGCCCGCGCTCACCCGCTACGTGGCGGAGATGAACACGGCCTGGCATGCCTTCGTGAGCGTCGGCCCCGAGCCGCTTCCGCCCGCGCGCATCGTCTTCGCCCTCCTCGCGGGCCTCGCCCCGCTGCACCTCGAGCGCCTCGCCGTGCGCGGCGGGCCGGCCGAGCGGGCGCTCGACGCCCGCTTCCTCTACGAGGTCTCCTCCTACGGCCCGCGCTCGATCGAGGCCGTCGGCCGGGTGGTCGGCGCCGGCCAGCTGGTCTTCGGCTCGGACCGCCCGGTGGACTCGCCCGGCCCCGCCCGCCGCCTCGCCGTGGACGCGGCTGGCGGCGCGGAACGCCGCCGCGCTGCTCGATTGAGCCCCGCGCCGCGCTGAGCGCGGGATACTCGGCGCCATGCCGAGGCAGGAACTCGTGCGCAAGCCGCTGCGGGTCCGGGAGACGTCGCGGCGGACGCTCGAACAGCGGGCCCTCCTCCGGTTCCCCTCAGTCGCGGCCGCCGTCTTCCGCCGGGTCGGAACGCTGCCGCCGAGCTCCCGCCTGCGCCAGGCCGCCCTCTGGCGCGGCGTCCGGATCGGGCTGGAGGCCTACAACCGCCGGGACCTGGCGGTGGCCGCCGCCGGCTTTCACCCCGAGCTGGAGTACTACCCCTATCGCGAGTTCGTCGAGGCGGGGCTCGCCGAGCCCTGCTACCACGGGCGCTCGGGCTACATCGCCTACATCGAGAGCACCTACGACGTCTGGGGAGCCGGGGTGCAGCTGCACCCGAAGGAGCTCATCGACCTGGGCGAGCGGCTGGTCGTCCTGGCCGACATGCCGATGCGGGCTCAAGGGAGCGGCGTCGCGCTCGACGAGGCCTACGGGAGCGTCTGGGACCTGAAGGACGGCATGATCGTGCGGGCACACGACTTCCTGCGGCACGACGAGGCCCTGAGGGCCGCCGGGCTGGAGGCCTAGTCCGATCGCCCAGGGCGACGCCGACAAGATCCGGGCCGTGTTCGACGCGTCCGCCGACGGAGATCGTCGGGGCCTGGTTCCGGGCGGCCGATCCCGACATCCGCGTTTTGCCCCGGCCGGCGGAGCCGGACGCCCGAGACCGAGTACCGCGGACTCGACGAGCTCATGGAGTACCTCGTCAACTGGTACGGGCAGTGGGAGGAGTACGAGGTCGAAGCGGTGAGCCTGGAAGACGTGGGCGACCACGTCCTGGCGGTGGTCCGCGAGCGCGGGCGGCTCGAGGGGTCCGGGTTGGAGGTCGAGGAGGACTTCAGCCACTCCTTCGTGCTGCGCGACGGCAAGGTGGCCGAGTGGCGCATGTACGACAGCCACGCCGAGGCGCGTGCCGCCCTCGGGCTGCCGCGCTAGGGCAGCGCGCGGAGCGCGTCCCCTCGCGTGGGCGCCGCGTAGCACCCGGTCACCAGGCCGTCGCGAACCGCCCACGCCTGGAAGTAGTGGAAGTCGACCACGGCTCCGCTCGCCCGGCCGATGTTGCGCTGCTCGACCTCCACGATCACGTCTTCTCCCACCTGCTGGGGCTTCAGCCGCGTGAACTCGAGCGACTTCCACGAGTGGAGCCACGCTTCGCCAGAACTCGCGCACCCCGTCGTGTCCGCGATAGACCCGTGCCAGGTCCGGCAAGCCGAAGCCCGACATGTCCCAGACGACGTCGGGCGCCAGGGCCCGGAACGGAGACTCGTTGTCGCCGCGCTCGACGGCGTCGTACAGCGGCATCACCACGGCGAGCGAGTCGCTCACGCGACCGTCACGAGGCCGCGGGCCCGGCCCGCCATGTGGCCCACGCCCAGGCGCTCGAAGGTCGCCACCGCGCGGTCGATCGACTCGCGGGCGGTGTCCGGGCGCTCCTCGGCCACCGCGCGGGCGGTGAGGATGTCGCACCAGCCGGCGTCCAGCGGGCGTCCCAGCTCCTCCCACACCGCGCGCGACTCGGCGAGCGCGGCCACCGCGGAGTCGGCGTCCGGAGCGGTCGCGCCCTTGGCCTGCAGCGACGCGGCGCGCGCCGCCGGGTAGGGCAGCCGCTCGGCCTCGGCCGCCGCCTGCTGGGCCGCCTCCGCCGCCGCGGCGGCCTCGCCGGCCAGCGTCAGGTTCACCGCACGCGCCGAGGTGGCCTGGATCGACTGGGCCACCAGCCCGGCGCGCTCGCAGACCTCCAGCGCCTGGTCCAGCGCCTCCAGCGCTCCGGTCAGGTCGCCCGAGTCGCGCAGGGTCAGCGCCAGCCCGAACAGCGCCCAGTAGGCCACCTCCGACCAGCCGGTCTCCTGGGCGATGGCCAGCGCGCGGCGATAGGTCTCGACCGCCTGGGCGAAGTCGCCCGCGCGCCAGCGCAGCAGGCCGCGCAGGGCGTAGGGGTACGCGAGGCTCCGCGCCAGGCCCTCGCGCTCGGCCAGCTCCAGGCTCGCCTCGGCGAGCGCGGCCACCTCGTCCCAGTCGGCCCGGTAGGCGGCGAGCAGCGCGAGCGCGGACTGCAGCTCGGCCTCGGCGGTCAGGTCGCCGACCCGGCGGGCGAGCTCGCGCGCCTCGCTGTAGGCCGCCGCCGCGCCCACGTAGTCGGCCTCCGACATGTCGAGGTGCGAGCCGAGGGCGGTCAGGGCCTTGATCGTGTTGTTCGGCCCCGACGAGCGCGCGATCTCCACCGAGCGCTCGAGGTTCTCGCGCGCCTTGACCCCGTCGCCCATCCGCCCGAAGACCCGGCCGAACACCTCGTGCGCGCGGCTGGCCGCGCCGGCCTCCTCCAGGCGCTCCGCCAGCCGCAGCGCCTTCTCGGCGGCGTAGATGGCGAGCATGTTGTCGCCCGTGTACATGTAGAGCGTGGCCGCCTCCTCGTAGAGGAGCACCAGCTCGCGGGCCGGGGGGCCGTCCTTGAGCAGGCCGATCCCGCGCTGGTAGCGCTCGATGGCCTCCTTGACCGCGCCCTTCTGCCACAGCGCCGCGCCGACCTTGCGCTCGAGGTCGCCCAGGCGCCCCAGGTCCTCCTGCTCGCCGTGCCAGGCGATGCACTCCTCCCACGCCTCGATCGCCGCGTCCACGCGGCCGAGCAGCAGCGCCACGTCGCCCTGCTTCTCGCGCAGGCGCGCGCGCGAGGCCGGGTCGGCCACCCCCAGCTCGTAGGCCCCGGCGTAGTGGTCGAAGGCCTCGGCGTTGGAGTACAGCGCCGCCGCGCGGTCGCCGGCGGTCTCCAGGAGCTCCAGCGCCTTGCTCTCCAGCACCCCGCGCAGGGGCTCCTCCAGGTGCGACTCCTGGGCCAGCGACGGCCGCCCGTGCCGTAGTGCTCGGCCAGCAGGCCCACCACCTCGTCGGCGCGGTCGCCGGCGTGCTCCTCGACGTACAGCGCGGTCTCGTAGTGGCGCCGCGCGCGCACGGCCTTGGGGAGCATCCCGTAGGCCACGTCGCGGATCAGCACGTGCTTGAAGGCCAGCTCGCGCTCGCCGCCCAGCCGGGCGGGGCCGGTCGAGCTCACGAGGAAGTCCTTGTCCTCCAGCGAGCTGAGCGCCTCGCCGAGGTCGCCGCCCTCCTGCTGGGCCACCGCGGCCAGCGATCCGGGCCAGAACGTGCGCCCGCTGACGGCGGCGTGCTGGATGAGGTGACGCTCGAAGGAGGGCAGCGAGTCGAGCCGCGCCGCCAGCACGCCCTGGACGCTGTCGGGCAGGTCGCCGCGCTCGTCGCCGTCCCCGGCGAGGCGCACCATCTCCTCGGCGAACAGCGGGTTGCCCTCCGAGCGCTCGGCCACCAGCGTGGCCGCCTCGGAGTCGCCGGGCAGCAGCGCCTCCACCAGCTCGCGGGACTCGTCGCGGGTGAGCGGCTCGAGGCCGAGCGACGTCGCGTTGCGCCGGCCGCTGCCCCAGTCCGCCCGGCGCTCGAACAGGGAGTCGCGCGTCAGGCACAGCATCAGCAGCGGGGCGCGCACGCGCTGGGCGAGGTGGTCGATCAGGTCGAGCATGCCGTCGTCGGCCCAGTGGATGTCCTCGAAGGCGATGACCAGCGGCCGGTCGCTGGCGATCGCCTCCATCAGCGCGCGGGTGGCCGCGAAGAAGCTGTCGCGCAGCCGCTGCGGGTCCTCCTCGTCGTCGGCCGGCGCGTCCTGGGCCGAGCCGATGCCGAGCAGGCGGGCGATGGTCGCCGCCTGGCGCGCGGCCTCGCCCTCGTCGCCGCGGCCGTCCAGGCGCGCCTCCACCGCCGCGGTCAGCTTCTGCCGCGCCGCCTCGGCGCTGTCGGCGTCGTCGATGCCGAACTCCTCGCGCAGCACCTCGCCCAGCGCCCAGTAGACGACCGCCGAGCCGTAGGCCGGGCAGCGCCCCACCCGCACCTCGGGGCTGTCGGGAGCCTCGGCCAGCCGGCGCTGCAGCTCGGCCAGCAGCCGCGACTTGCCGACTCCGGCCTCGCCGACCACCGTGACCAGGTGGGCGCGGCGCTCGCGGGCCACGCGCTGCGCGAGCGAGTCGAGCAGGTCCAGCTCGTGCGTGCGGCCCACCAGCGGCGAGCGGGCGTCGGCGGCCCGGCGGTGCGGGTGCGCGGTGACCACGCCCGTCGCCTCCCAGGCCGGCACGGGCTCGGCCTTGCCCTTGAGCGTCAGCGGGGAGAGCTCGCGGTAGGCGATCGCGCCCTCGGTGGCCCGCACGGTGCGCTCGCCGACGGTCACGCTTCCGCGCTCGGCCGCCGACTGCAGCCGCGAGGCCACGTTCACGGCGTCGCCCACCACGGTGTAGGCGTCGCCCACCGCGCCCGCCACCACCTCCCCGGTGTTCACGCCCACGCGCAGGGAGAACGTGGTCCCGTGCGTGCGGGTGAGGCGCTCGTTGATCTCGCCCATCGCCTCCTGCATCCCCAGCCCGGCGCGCACCGCCCGCTCGGCGTCGTCCTCGTGGGCGACCGGGGCGCCGAACAGCGCCATCACGTTGTCGCCGATGTACTTGTCGACGGTGCCGCCGAAGCGCTCGACCTCCTCGCCGAGGCGCCGCAGCGCGCCCTCGACCAGCGCCTTGACCCGCTCGGGGTCCATCTGCTCGCTGGCCGCGGTGTAGCCCGACAGGTCGGCGAAGAGCACGGTCACCTGGCGGCGCTCCTCGGGCGGCACCTCGGCGGCCCGCGCCGCAGGCGGCGCGGGGGCGGTCTCGGTCAGCGAGCCGCCGCACTCCATGCAGAAGCGGGCCTGGGGCGGAGCGGCGGCGCCGCAGGAGGGGCAGCTGCGCTCCAGCGCGGCGCCGCAGCCCATGCAGAAGCGCGCCGAATCCGGGTTCTCGGTGCCACAGCTCTGACAGGCGACGGCCCCCACTGCGCCACCGTAAACGACGAAGAGCCCGCCGGCTGGCGGGCTCTTCGCGTGTGGTGCGGGCGACGTCGGATCAGTCGACCGAGGGACGGATGCTCCTCGACACCGCCGCCTTGCACTTCTTGGTGGCCGCAACGTAGGCGTAGTACTTGCCCGTGGGGCCCGAGTCGACGTGCCACATCCCGGCGTCGCCGTTGGGCTGCGCGATGTCGGAGCCGACCTTCTTGTCCTTGCGCCGGTTGCGGCTGCTGCCCTTCTGCTTGTAGAGCACGACCTTGCGGTTGCTCTCGCAGCTGTCGCGCTTGCTGACCAGCTCGCCGGAGAAGCCCGGGGCGCTGGGCTCGATCGACAGGCTCGTGCCGGCCTTCGAGACCTTCTTGGCGTCGGCGTCGTCGGGGCCGATGGCGGCGACGCCGATCGAGGCGACGGCGAGGGCGGTGGCGATGAGCTTGGCGGGGCGGTTGCTGGTCATGACTCTCTCCTGGTTCGCTGATGACTGATCCGATAGGAGGAGTCTCGGTTCGGGTCAGCCCCCCAACCAGGCACCCCAGGGTGAGAATCGGCCCACCCCGCGCGGGCTCAGCGCCGGCGCAGCAGCCGCAGGCCGACCGTGGTCTTGCGGCCGGTGATGTCGCCACGCTCGACCGAGCGGACGAACGCGCGCCGCCGGGCGCGACCACGCAGGCGGACGCGAAGCGTCGCGCGACGCCCCTGGCGGACCCGGTAGCGGGTGCCGCGGCCCCGGGTGGCGTTACGCCGCGTGGAGCCCAGCTTGAGGGTGCCTCGGCACGGATGGCCCAGGGCCCGTGGGCAACGGACGCGCACGGCCCAGGCGCCGCGCCGGGCTCGGCGCACGGTGCCGATCACCAGGTGCGGGCCCTCGCGGATCGCGCTGCGGGCGAAGGTCTCGCATCCGATCGGCTCGGGGTCGAGCAGGTCGATGAGCGCCTGGTCGCCGGTCCCGGTCCCGCAGTCGATCAGCTGGTCCGGCGCGGCCACAGGCTCGCCTTCCTTGGCGTCGACAACGTCGTTTCCGTTGCGGGCGGTGATGCGATCGCTGCCGTCCCCGCCGAAGATGACCTCGCCGAGGTCCCTCCCCACGATCGTGTCCGGGCCTCCGCGCCCGTCGTAGAGCGGGCTGGATGTAACCGAATTCGACACGCCGTTGATCACGTCGGCGCCCCGGGTGCCTCGAAAGCCCTCGAAGCCGACTGCGATCTCCTCTTGCAGGCTGTCGCTGAAGAGAGTCGCCCGGAATCCCTCATCGCGGATCGAGAGCGCGCGGTCGCGGATCAGCGAGAGGATGTCGGACTCCGAACCGCCGTCGAGCTCATCGAGGAGAGGAAACTCGCCCCCACCGAGGTCGTCGAAGCTGACGATCTCGTCGCTGCCGGCGTCGCCCCGGGCCGTGTCGCCCCCCTCGTGCACGGTCAGCTTGTCGTTGCCCGGCCCGCCGGTGAGCGTGTCGACGCTGACCGCGCCGTCCTCGTCGTCCAGGCCGTCGTTGCCGTTGCCGCCGGCGAGCGTGTCGCTTCCTCCGCCACCCCGGGTGATGTCGTCTCCGTCATCGCCGCTGAAGGTCTCCCGGGAGACGTCGCTGCCGGCGAGGTTGTCGTTCCCGATCCCCGCGTTGACGGTGACCGGATCCCGCGGAAGGCCCGGCTCGTTCACCCGGTCGTCGCGCCAGAGGTCGTCGCCGCCGGCCAGCGACACCGAGAGCGACGTCGGGTCGTCGGCCCGACAGCGAATCCTCGCCCCTCCGGTGCTCGTGGCCACAGGCGGCTCGCAGAAGCTCCCGGAGCGGACGATCGGCTGGCTCGACGTGATCACGTGCATCACCGGGGAGGTCTGCTTGTCGACGGTGAGCGCGAGCCGGTCCGCGGCCCCGTCGGCCGTGATGATCAGGCGCGGGTCGGTGGGGCCGGGAAAGCCGACGCTCACCGTGGCCTGGGCGGGCCCGGCCGCAGCGAGCGCGGCCACGACCGCCGCCGCCGCGGCGGCCCGGGCTGTCACCGGCGGCTCAGCCTCAGCCGCGGATAGCGCACGCGGGTCTTGCGGCCGAGCCGGCCGGACTCGACGCTGCCGAGTACGCCGAGGGTCCGCCGGCCCCGCCGCTGGCGGCTGCGCAGGGTCCGCGCGCTGCCGCGTGAAAGCCGGAGGGTCACGGTCTTGCTCCTGCCGGCCCCGATCTCGTAGCGCTTGCGCGCGCGGCGGGCGCCGCGCACGTTCAGCCGAAGCGAGAGGCGGCCCTTGCAGCCGATGCTCCCCACGCCGCGCGGACAGCGCAGCCGCAGGCGGACGTGCCGCGAGCGGCGCACGGTGAGCCGGCCGCGCGGCAGGCGCACGAGCGGCGTCTCGCCCACGGCCGAGATGTCGCGCTGCTCGCAGTTCGAGAACACGGTGTCGCGGAGGTCGCCCTCGACGTAGTCCGTGCCGGAGCCGCAGTTGAGCGTGTCGGCAACGGCGGAGTCGGTTTCCTTCGACCGGATGGTGTCGCTGTTGGCGCCCGCCTCGAGGGTGTCGGCTCCCCCGTCTCCGATCAGGGTGTCGTTGCCGTCGCCGCCCTCGAGATCGTCGTTGCCCGAGCGGCCCTCGAAGCGGTCGGCGCCGCTGAAGCCCACCACGTGGTCGCGCCCGCCGTGACCGACCGCCCGGTCGTCGCCGGCGCCCATGTTGACCGAGCTGCTCCCCACGGGAGCGGCCGTCGTGAACGCGCCCCCGTCCATGTCGAGATCGTCGTTGCCGTTGCCGAGACCGATGTTCATCGTCGGGTTGTCGCGGATGCAGAACGACGAGAAGTTGTCCTGGCCGTTGCCACAACCCGTCTGATGGCTGAAACGAATGACGTCGAAGGCGGTGCTGTTGACGACCTCGTAGCGGTTGTTGGACGCCGATCCGATATCGGTCTCGTCGCTGAAGCCGTTCTGGTCGAGCACCGTGAGCCCCGCCCCGTCGGAGCGTACGAGGAGGGTCGCCTGAGCCGGGCCGGCCGCACCGCCCAGGACCAGAGCCGGGACCACGGCTGCGAGGAGGCGTCGGGCGTTCATAGAGCGACGCTACGTCCGGCCGCTCACGATTCGCTCACGCCACGTTCGTCGGCCTTCGGGCGTGGCGGATCGGAAGCGTTCTCGAGCAGCTCGGCGATCCGCCGCCCCACCGCGGCCAAGTCCGGGGCAACAGCGCTGCGACGGTTCCGCACGTCCTCGACCACGACCCGCTCGGGCGTCTCGGAGACGGTTACGACGAAGGTCCGCGGCGGCAACGTGCGGGACGCTAAGCCGCGCCGCTCACAGTTCGCTCACAGCCCCTCGCCGGCGAGCACACGACGTTGCAGGTCCGAGGTCTGGGCCCCGGGCTCGATGCCCAGCTCGTCTAGCAGCGCCCGGCGACAGGCCGCGTACTGGCGCAGTGCGTGGCCGCGGCGGCCCGCCCGCGAGTAGAGGACCATCAACCGCCGGTGGGCCGCCTCGTCGCGCGGGTCGAGCTCCACCCACGTGCGGGCGGCCTCCACGGCGCCGGCCAGGTCGCCGGCCTCCGAGCGCGCGTCGGCGAGGGCGCCCAGCAGCTCCCGCTCGAGGTCGATCAAGTGCTCGCGCCACAGCGTGGCCCAGCTCTCGTAGCGGTCCTCGGGCAGCGGCTCGCCCGTCCAGCGCACCGCAGCCGCCTCGAGCAGCCGCAGCCGCCGGTCGTCCTTGGCTGCCAGCGCCTCACGCGCCTCGCGCTCGAAGTCGTCGGCGTCCACCACCTCGCCCGGCGCCAGCTCGAGCCGGTAGGTCCGGTCGGCGACGACCAGTGCGCTGTGGCCGCCGCCCGGCGGGTCCAGCGCCGCGCGGGCGCTGGACACCGTGACCTGCAGGCTGCGGCGCGCGGCGGCGGCCTCGCGGCCGGGCCAGAAGGCCTCGAACAGGTCGTCCTCGGTGACCGCGGCGCCGCGGTTGGCGAGCAGGTAGCGCACCAGCCGCTGAGCCGCCGGCCGCCGGCCCGCCCAGTCCTCCTCACGCAGCCGGTAGGAGGCCCGGCTGAGGGAGAAGCCGCCCAGCACGCGGAAGACGAGCGGCAGGGGTCGGCTCACCGCCCGCGAGCGGCAGGTGCGCGCCGTCTCCGCCACCTCGGGGTCGGGATCCTCCTCGAGCCGCTCCAGCCGCCTCGCGGCCGAAGGCGCGCCGCTTCCCGCCAGCGCGGCGGCGGCCTCGCGCCGGGCCGCGGGGAGCGGGTGATCGCACAGGCCGGCGACCGCCTCCCCCGCCGGATCCGCCGCCGCCAACGCGGCGACCACCTCGCGGGGAGCCAACGCGCCCCGCTCGAGCGCCTCCCACAGCAGCGGCCTGAGGCGCGGCAGCTCGCGGCGCACGAGGTGGCCCGCCTCCTCCCCCGCCTCGGCCCAGGCTGCGGCCAGATCCTCGGGCCAGCCTTCGTCGCCGTCGAGGGCGCGAACCCACGCGCGCAGCGCCCGCAGGCGTGGGCAGCCGGCCCCGGGGGGCGCTTCGGCCAAGGCCTCATCCACCAGCCTGGATGCCGCATCCGCCCGTCCGGCGTCGACCAGCGCAGGCGCCAGGCGCGCCGTGTTACGCCAGCGCGATCGCCACGGCTCCATCGCCCCCGCGGCGATCGCGGCCTCGGCCTGCTCGATCGCCTCCGCCTGCGCGCCCTGGGCGGCGAGGATGGCCGTGCGGGTCAGCTCGTGGTCGCCCGCGTACCAGCCCAGGCCCTCGCCGGCCGCGCTGGCCAGCTCCGTCTCGGCCTCGGCCAGCCGCCCCGCACGCGCGTGCACTCCGGCGGCGAAGAGGTGGCCGATGTCGTCGATGTAGCCACCCACCATGGCCTCGGCGGCCACTTGGCGGGCGCGGTCGAACCGCTCCAGCGCGCGCTGGTCCTCTCCGCGCTCCTCCAGCACCACCGCCTCCATCCCCATCAGGAACGGGAGGCGGTCGAACGGGTCCTCGCGCTCGAGCTGCTCGACCGCCCTGCGCAGGCCGGCCAGTGCGGCGTCGAGACGGCCGCACTGCAGGTCGACCCAGAAGCCGTGGAAGCCGCGCGCCAGCGGCTCCAGGGGAGCCCCGGCGGGGTGGCGTACCGCATCCTCGAACAGTGTCGAGGCGTCGTCGTAGCGCGCGGCGCCCGCCAGCGCCGCGGCCGCCGAGAGCGCGACGGCAGGCGCCGCCGGCGCGGCGCTGTCCTCGTAGCCCTCCGCCAGCGGGATCGTCGCCTCGAAGTCCTCGACGATCGTGAGCGTGTCCGCGAGCGCGAGGCGAGCCATCCACGCGAGCTCCTCCTCCCCCGCGGCGGCAAAGCCGTCGACCGCCCGCCGCAGAGGCACGGCGGCCGCCCCCAGGCGGCCCGCGCCTCCGGCCAGCCGGCCCTCGAGCAGGCTCAGCCCCGGCGACTCGCGCACCTCGCCGGGAAGGCGCTCGAGCCAACCCTCCACGGTCGCCGGCGCCGTTCGCGCGAGGGCCATCCCGTTCGCCATCACCGCGGCGCCCGCGCGCTCCGGCGCGTCGCCCTCCAGCCACTGGTCCACCGCCTCGGGGCCGCGCCCGGCGTCCTCCAACGCCTGCGCGCAGCGCCGATGGAGCTCGGCGCGGTCGCCGGCGCCGCGCTCGCGCCGCAGGCGCTCGCTCAGGAAGTCGCGCACCAGCGGGTGGTAGGCGAAGCGGTCCCCGTCCGCCGAGTGCTGGGCGGGCAGGCCCAGCGAGCGGACGTCCTCCCCGAACGAAGGCGACAGGCCGAGCGCGCCGATCAGGTCCGGGTCCAGGTCGGGCGCCACCGAGGAGTCGGCGAGGTCGCGCTTGACCTCTTCGGAGAGAGGCTCCATCAGCTCCTCGAGGAAGGCCGACAGGCCGCGGTCGGCCGACGGCCGCCCGCCGGGCGCCAGCGCGGCCAGGACCACCGCGATCGGCCAGCCTTCGGTGGCTTCCCAGACCGTCTGGGCGGTGGCCTGGTCGACCTCGGCGCGCCTCACATGCCGCAGGACCTCGGCGCACTCCTCGAGGCTGAACGCCAGCTCCCCGGGGCCCGCCTCGGACAGCCGGCCCGCGCCGCGCAGCCGGCTCCCGCCCACGTCGAGCGAACGGCGCGAGGCCACCGCCACGCGCAGCGCCGGCGAGCGAACCGCGAGCAGTCCGTCGATCAGGGCCAGAGCCTCGGGGCTGGCGACCAACCCCTCGCCGTCGTCGAGGACCACGGTTAACGGGTCCACGAGGAGCCGGTCGATCTCCTCGCCGAGCGTGCCCGTCGCGAGCGCGAGGTCGATCGGCTGCACGCCCGCGGCGAGCCGTTCCCCCAGCCCGTCCGCCACTCCCGGCGCCGAGCGGGTCAGGGCCTCGACCACCAGCTCCAGCAGGCGCCCGGGGTCACCGGCGCTGGCCGAGCAGCGCACCCAGGCGACCGACTCCCGCCGCGAAGCGAGAGCTTCCTCGAGCGCCGTCGTCTTGCCGAAGCCGGCGCCCGCCGTGAGCAGCAGCGACCCCCGGTCGAGGGCCTCGGTCAGCCGCGCCGAGAGCGCGGGCCGCGAAACCCGCCAGCCGGCGGACGTTCCCCCCTCGGACGTGCGAAGTGACTGGGCTCGGGCCTTGTCCTGGCGCGTTCGCGCAAGCTAACCGATCAGCGCAGCCTGGGGCGGGGGTGGCGGACCGTGGTCTTGCGGCCCTTGCGGCCCGCTCCGAGCTGACGAGCACCCCGCGCGTGCGCCGGCCCCGCCGCTGCCGGCTGCGCAGCGGCCCGCACCGAGCCACGCGAGAGCCGAACCGTGACCGTCTTGCTCCGGCCCGCCCGGATCTCGTAGCGCCTGCGCGCGCGCCGGGCGCCTCGGCGATCGAGCCGCAGCGCGAGCCGTCCCTTGCAGCCCAGCGGGCCCCTGATCGTGTCCCTCCCGTTGCCGCCCCGGAACCGGTCGTTGCCGTCGTCCCCGGTGAAGACTCGCGATGGGGGCCACCAGCTCCCGAGTCGTTGCCGGTGCCGGCAGCGATGGTCGCCGTACCCGTGACGAACTCCACCGAGAAATTGTCGTTGCCGCCCCGCAGTGACATGCTCAGGCCCCCCGTGTTCCGCGCGCAGATCGCCTTGGAGGCATCGTCGGCCGACTGCCGGCAGCCGGGCAAGAACTCGAAACTTGAAGGTGTCGAATTGGGTCCCGTTGGTGACGGTGTATCCGGTGCCCGACGAAGTCGTGACGAACGGCGTGACGCCCACGTTGTCGTCCAGGCCGTTCTTGTCGGCGAATCTTCAGGCCGAGTCCGAGGCCACGGAGAGCGTGGCCTGGGCGGGCGCGGCCACCGCCAGGAACGCCGCGACCGCGAGTACGGCGGTGCCCAGCCTCATCGGAGCCGCAGGCGGGGATTGCGCACGGTCGTCTTGCGACCCTTGCGGCCCCGCTCCACGCTGGCGAGGATCCCGCGCGTCCGCCGCCCCCGCCGCTGGCGGCGCCTGAGCGTCCGCACGTCGCTTCGCGACAGCCGCAGCGTGACGGTCTTGCGCCGGCCGGCGCGGATGCGGTAGCGCACCCGGCGTGACCGTGCCTGGACCCCCCTCCGGGGATTGCGGGCGATGCGCAGCTGGAGGCGGCCCCTGCAGCCGAGGCCCCTGACCCGGCGCGGGCAGCGCAGGCGCACCCTGACCCTTCCGCTCGGCGAGACCCGGAGCGCCCCGCCGCCGATGCGCACGTGCGGCGTCTCGCGGACGGGGCTGCGGTCGATCTCCTCGCACGTGCCGCCGCCGGGATCGTTCACCGCATCGACCTCATCCGTGAGGTCGGCGACCACGTCGTCGTCCCCGAAGCCGCAGGTGACGGTGTCGCGGGTGCCGGGCTCGGTCGACTCCTTGACGACGATCGTGTCGTTGCCGTTGGAGCTGGAGACGCTGTCGATGCCCGTGCCGCCGACGACCCTGTCGTTGCTCGGCCCGCTCGTGATCGTGTCGTTGCCGCTGTTGCCGATCAGCTCGGTGTCCGCGGACGAGGCGAACGTGGCGATCCTGTCGTCGCCCGAGCCGGCATCGAAGGAGTCGTTGCCGGTGGAGCCGAACGAGCCGTTCGAATCGTCGATCTCGTCGTTGCCCGACCCCGCCGAAGCGGTGTCACGGCCCGTTCCCATGGAGAGGTCGTCATTGCCTCCGGAGGTGCTCACGGTGTCGTCGCCCGTGCTGGCGAACACGTTGTCGTAGTTGCTGTTCCCGCTGTAGACGTCGTTGCCCGCCCCCAGGTTGGCCGAGACGAAGGTCGCCCCCGAGCCGGTCATGTCGACCCGGTCGCTGCCGCCCACCATGTCCAGGTTCGCCTTCGTGCTGCCCAGGCGCTTGCACAGGGCGATCGCGCCGTTGGTCGGGTGCTGAGAGCAGTTGATCCCGAACTCGAACTTGAAGACGTCGCCGCCGTTGTTGTTCGCGACAACCCAGACCGCCTGCCCGTTGGCCGTGCCGCTGCCGACGTCCACGTTGTCGCTCAGGCCGTTCTTGTCGCGAACGACCAAGCCGACCGTGCCGTCGGATACCACGCGGAGGGTGGCCTGGGCGGGGGCGGCCCCCAGCGCGAGCAGGAAGAGGGCTAGGAGGACCGGCCTGAATGGCTTCATGGAGCGACGCTACGAGCCCGCGCTCACGTTTCGCTCACGGCGTGAGCAAACTGTGAGCGGCCGCGCTTAGCGTCGCCGCATGACGCCACTCCGCCTGGCCCTCGTGGCCCTCGCCGCCTCCGCCCTCCTGCTCGCCGGCGCGTCGACCGCGACGGCCGCCGTATCGGTGAGCGTCACCGGTGACCAGGGCCTGCGCATCGCGGTGAGCGGCGGTAACGCGACCGAGGTCGGTGTGCGCCCCAACAGCGACGGCACAAAGCTCGAGGTGACCGAGCAGTCCTCGCAGATGGTGCCGGGCAGCGGCTGCATCCAGGTCGACTCGACGAACCCGCAGAGGTTCCGGTGCAACCGGCCGCCCCTGAACTTCGTGACCTTCATAGGCGGTACGGCGCGCGACAAGCTGTTCGTGGCCCCGGGGTCCGGCGACTGCCTGTGCGCGGGCGGGACCGGCAACGACGAGCTCACCACCGCGGACGGAGCCGACCTGGTCGAGGGAGCCGAGGGGACCGACGTCATCGACACGGGCGCCGGCGGGGACCTGCTCCGGGGCGGCAGCGACAACGACATCCTGACCGGCGGGCCGGGCACCGACCGGGCCGAGGGCAACGACGGCAGCGACATCTTCGCGATGGGGGGCCTCCCCGACGGAAATCGCGACGAACTGGACGGCGGGTCCGGGCGGGACGAGGTGAGCTACGGCGCGCGCCGGGCAAAGGTGATCGTGACGCTGGGCAACGACCTCTTCGACGACGGCGCCCCGATCATCAGCCTCTTCAGCTCCGAGAACGACAACGCGCGCGCGGGCAGCGAGACGGTCACCGGAGGAACCGGTCCCGACGAGCTGTCGACCCGCAACTTCAACGCGACCCTGATAGGCGGCGCGGGAGACGACAGGCTGCAGGGGGCCGACGGCGGCGACACGCTGAGAGGCGACACTGGATCGGACGCGATGCTCGGGGGCCTCGGGTCGGACACGCTCATGGCGCGAGATGCAATCGACGACCAGGTGAACAGCGCCATGTCGTGCGGAGGGGGCACCGACATCCTGGACGCCGACGTGCGCGACGACGACACCCGCCCGCTGCCCGTCGACTGCGAGCAGGTATCGCAGGGCATGGTCGGCGAGACGCGCAACGTCGTAATTCGCTACGCCCGCCGCAGCCGCCGAGGGCGGTTGAGGATCGGCCTGCGCTGCTCCCGCCGGACCCGCAACGGCTGCCGCGGCAGGCTGCGGGTGGGCGTGCTGCGCCGGTCGGGCCGCCGCACCCGGGTCGGCTTCGGGAGGAGCGTGCGCTACCGGGTCCGCCGCGGCCGGAGCAAGGTCGTCGTGGCCCGCGTCCGCGGGCGCAGGACCCCCCGGCGCGGCACGCGGGTCCGCGTGTTCTCGCGGGAGGGCGGCACCCTCGGCCCGCGCACCACGTTCAGGACGCTCAGGATCCGGCGCTAGGCCTGGGGCAGCGCGCCGGGAGGCCCGAGGATCTCGATCTGCCGCTCGGCGGCGACCGCGGCCAGGCTCGCGGGATCCGGCTCGGGCAGCTCGGAGACCGCGAGCACGAAGTCGGCGAAGCTCTCGGTGTGGGTCACGAGCCACTTCGCCGGGGCCTCGCCGACCCGGTAGGTGTGGGGCACGCCACGGGGGGCGAGGAAGAAGTCCCCGGCCCGCAGTGTCACCTCGGCCTCAGGCAGGAACAGCGTCGCGTCGCCCTCGATCAGGTAGAAGCCCTCGTCCTCGGCGTGGTGGACGTGCAGCGGCGGCATGTGCCCGGCCGGGATGTCGGACATCTCGACGAGGCCGCCGTCGAGCAGGCGGGCGTTGCTTCCGAGGAAGTCGATGGTAGGTGCGCCGGTCACTCTCGCTCCTTTGCCATCCTCGTGCTCGTAGGCCGCGAGGGCGCCGGCCCGCATGACCTGCGGCGGATGGCCGACCAAGGCCGCGTGCACTGGGAATCGGCCCCGAGCCAGTGGTACGCCGAGCCCAAGCGCCTGGCGGCGAAGGGCTTGCTGAGGGCCGAGAAGCGGCCGGGCCGCACGCGGGAACGCACCCACTACACGCTCACCGACGCGGGCCGTGAGGCGCTCGCGGAGTGGGTCCGCACCCCGTCGCCGCTGCCGCGGATCCAGAACGAGCCCGTGGTCCGCCTCATGGCCGCCGACCTCGTCTCCCCCGCCGATGTGCTCGAGGGCCTTCTGCCGATGCGCGAGGAGATCCAGGCCGCGCTCGACGGCGTCCGCCGGTCCCGCGAGTTCTTCCAGCCCGAGCTCCCTCACCGGGAGCGCCTCCTCGAGCTGAACAACCGCTACGCCGACAGGCTGCTCGCCCTACAGGCCGAGTGGCTGGCCGAGGCCGCGAAGCTGCTGGAGGACTAGGCCGAGCCTCGCCTCCAGGCCGACGCGCTCAGCGGAGCCGGAGGCGCGGGTTGCGCACGACCGTCTTACGGCCCAGTCGGCCTCGCTCGGCGCTGGCCAGGACACCGCGCGTCCGGCGACCGCGCCGCTGGCGGCTGCGCAGCGCGCGCACCGATCCACGCGACAGGCGCAGCGTGACGGTCTTGCTGCGGCCGGCCCGGATCTCGTAGCGCTTGCGCGCGCGCCGGGCGCCGCGGCGATCCAGCCGCAGCGACAGCCGGCCCTCGCAGCCCAGCGAGCCCACACCGCGCGGGCAGCGCAGGCGCACGCGAACGCGCCCGCTGGGCCGCACACGAAGGGTGCCGCGGCCGATTCGCACGAGCGGCGTCTCGCCCACGGCGCCGATGTCCCGGTTCTCGCACGATGAGGACAGGGCGTCCTTCAGGTCCGCCTCGGCGAAGTCGGTGCCCGCGCCGCAGACGACCGTGTCCTGGACCGCCGCGGACCCCACGGGCTCGCGCGTGAAGAGCGTGTCGTTGCCGTCGCCTGCGCTCAGAGCATCGGCGCCCGGGCCGGCTTCGAGCCTGTCCGTGCCCGGGCCGCCATCGAGGTCGTCGCTGCCGGCGCCGCCGTCCAGCCTGTCGTTCTCTTCGTCGCCCTCGAGATCGTCGTTGCCACCGGCGCCGATCAGCTCGTCGTCGCCGAGCTGGCCGTGGAGGTTGTCGCGCCCGAGATGACCGATGACGCGGTCACTGCCGAAGCCGCCCGCCACCGACGAGACTCCGACGGGGGCTCCGCTCATGTTGAAGCTGTCGCCCCCACCGGCGAGCAGGACGTTGATCGTCGATCCGTTGCGCTCGCAGGTGACGGTGAACGCGTTGGTCTCCTGGCAGCCGGTCCGGCGGTCGAACTTGAAGATGTCGAGGTCGTTGAGATTCCTGATCTGGTAGGCGGTCTGGCCGTTCAGGGTCGTGGAGAACATGTCCGCGTTGTCCTTGATCCCGTTCTTGTCCTGGATGAGCAGTCCTGCGCCGTCGGAGCGGACCAGCAGGGTCGCCTGGGCGGGAGCGGCCCCCACGGCGAGCAGGATCAGGGCGAGCAGGACCGGCCGGAGTGACTTCATGGAGCGACGCTAAGCGCGCGCGCTCACATTTCGCTCACGCCGCGCTCCTGGCCGCCGGCGCGGGGCGTCTAGGCGGAGACTTCGTCGGCCGAGCGCTGCTTGCCCTCGTCCTCGACCGAGCCGTCGCTGGCCTCGGACTCGGGCGGGAGCTCGCCGCCGCGATCGGTGCCCGCGATCAGCTCGTCCGGGGCCTTCTCCTCGGGCACGAAGCCGGACTTCATGCCGAAGTAGACGGCCTGCGGGTGGTGGGCGATGATCGCCACCGTCGACTGCTCGGGCATCACGGCGAAGCCGTCCGAGAGGTACATGCCGATGTCGTCGAGGCCGAGCAGGCGCCAGACCTTCTCGTGCTCCGACTGCTCGGGCACGGCGGGGTAGCCCCACGAGTAGCGGCGGCCCTGGTCGGGGTCGATGCCCAGCTCGCGGCGCACCTCCGAGTGCAGCCACTCCGCCAGGCCCTCGGCCGACTGCACGCCCAGCCCGTGGGTGTAGAGCTGCTCGGCGAACTCGCCTTCCTTCTCCAGCTTGTCCATCAGCTCGGTGACCTCGGGGCCGACGGTCACGCCCTGGAGCGCCACCACGTCGCGCTCGCCCGAGTCGATCGGGCGGTAGAAGTCCGACAGCGCGATGCGGTCGTGCTTGGGCTGGCGCGGCATCTGGAACCGCTCGATCTCCTTGTCGTGATCCTCGGGATCGAAGATGACCAGCTCGTTGCCGTCGGAGTTGCAGGGGAAGTAGCCGAGCTTCGCGCGCGGGTTCAGGTAGTCCTGCTCGCGCCACATGCGCTCGAGGCGCGGAGCGAATCCCTCCTCCTCGCCGTCGCCCTCGACGAGCTTGCGCCACTCCTCGCCCTTCTTGCCGCGGCCGCCCCAGTGCAGCTTGAACAGCACGTGGCGGTCGAGGTAGGGGTAGACGTCGTCGAGGTCGACGTCGATCTCGCGCACGCCCCAGAAGGGCGGCTCGGGGATCGGCGTGTCGGTGCGCGCCTTGGAGCGCACGCTGTCGTCGGTGGTGGGCGGCGAGTCGTCCTTGACCTCGGGCTTCTCGCGCAGCTCCTTGGCCGCGGCCTGCGTCTTCTCGATCAGAGCAGCCCGCGCGTCGTCGTCGACCAGCGCGTCCATCGTGTCCAGGCCCTGGAAGGCGTCCTTGCAGTAGAAGACGCCCGGCTCGTAGACCTCGTCGGAGTCCTTGCCCTTCGGGTAGAGCGCGCGCCGGCCGAAGTCGCGGTTGATCGCCGCGCCGCCGATCAGCACGGGGAACTCGTGGCTGCGCTCGTGGAGCTCGCCGATGCAGATCGGCATCTGCTTCGAGGTCGAGACCAGCAGCGCGGAGAGGCCGATCGCGGTGGCCTTGTTCTCCTCGGCGGCGCTGGATGATCGTCGTCCACCGGCACCTGCTTGCCGAGGTCGATCACCGTGTAGCCGTTGTTGGTGAGGATCGTGTTGACCAGCGACTTGCCGATGTCGTGGACGTCGCCGAACACGGTGGCCAGGACCACGGTGCCCTTGGTGTAGTCGGCGGTGCGCTCGAGGTAGTTCTCCAGCTGCGCCACCGCGCGCTTCATCACCGTCGCCGACTGCAGCACGAAGGGCAGGATCAGCTCGCCGGCGCCGAACTTGTCGCCCACCTCCTTCATGGCGGGCAGCAGCACCTCGTTCAGCGTGGGGACCGCGCCGATCTTCTCGACCGACTTGTCGATCTGGTCCTCCACCCCGTCCTTCTTGCGGCGGAGGATGTGGAAGTGCAGCGCCTCCTCGGGCTCCATGCCCTCGGTGGCATCGGCCGCGGCGACCTCGTCCTCCTCGCCCTTGCTCTCGAAGTGGGCGATGAACTTCTCCAGCGCGTCCTCGGACTCGTTGAGCACGAGCGCGTCGGTGAGCTTGCGGTCCTCCTCGGGGATCTCGCCGTACGGCGTGATGTGGTTCGGGTTGACCATCGCCAGGTCCAGCCCGGCCTCCACGCAGTGGTGCAGGAAGACGGAGTTCAGCGCGGCGCGCGCGGGCGGCGACACGCCGAAGCTGACGTTGGACACGCCCAGCGATGTCTTCACTCCCGGCACCTCGGCCTTGATGCGCCGGATGCCCTCGATGGTCTCGACGGCCGAGGGGCGCCACTCCTCGTCACCGGTGGTGAGCGTGAAGGTGAGCGCGTCGAAGATCAGCATCTCCGGATCGAGCCCGTGCTCGTCGCAGGCGATCTCCTTGATGCGCTGCGCGATCTCGACCTTGCGGTCGGCGGTCTTCGCCATGCCCTCTTCGTCGATGGTGAGCGCGATCAGGCCGGCGCCGTGCGCCTTGGCGATCGGGATGACCGTGTCGGCCTTCTCGCGGCCGGCCTCGAGGTTGATGGAGTTGACGATCGCGCGGCCCGGGATCTGCTCCAGCGCCTTCTGGATCACCTCGGGCTCGGTCGAGTCGACCTGGATCGGCGCGGGCTGGGTCAGCGACACGCGCTTGGCGACCTCGCGCATCTGCTCGTCCTCGTCCTGGCGCTCGGTGAGCGCGACGCAGAGGTCGAGCACGTGGGCGCCGCCGGTCACCTGGTCCTCGGCGACCGTGACCAGGCCGTCGTAGTCGTCGGCCAGCAGCATCTCCTTGGCCTTGCGCGAGCCCTGGGAGTTGACGCGCTCGCCGACCAGCGTCGGGCGCGGCTCCTGGACCAGCGGAGCGGAGGTCATCATGCTCGAGACCTCCACCTCGCCCGGCTCGGGGCGCGGGCCCACGGACTTGCCGCCGACCTTGTCGACGATCGCCTTGATGTGATCGGGCGTGGTGCCGCAGCAGCCGCCGACGATGCCGACGCCGTAGCGCTCGACGAACTCGGCAAGCGTGGCGCTGAGGGGGTCGGGCTCCTCGGGGAAGATCGTCTCGCCGTCGGGGCCCTGCAGCGGCAGGCCCGCGTTGGGGATGCAGTGCACCGGCAGCGGCGATGTCTCGCCGAGGTAGCGGATCGCGTCGCGCATGTCCTCGGGGCCGGTGGAGCAGTTGAGGCCCAGCACCTGGACGTCCAGCGCGGTGATCGTGGTGACCACGGCCTGGATGTCGGTGCCGAGCAGCATCTTGCCGCCGTTGGGCAGCAGGGAGACGCTGATCTGGATCGGCAGCGTCTTGCCGACGTTCTTGAACGCCTCGCGCGCGCCGAAGATCGCGGCCTTGACCTCCAGGATGTCCTGGGCGGTCTCGATGATGATCAGGTCGGCGCCGCCCTCGGTCAGGCCGCGGGCCTGCTCCTCGAAGATGGGGACCAGCTCGGAGAAGGTGATCTTGCCGAGCGTGGGGTCGTCAGAGGCGGGCAGGTGGCCGGTGGGGCCGATGGAGCCCGCGACGAAGCGGTCGTCGCCGGCGGCCTTGCGCGCGATCTCGGCGGCCTTGGTGTTGATCTCGAGCGTGTGGTCGTCGAGACCCCACTCCTCGAGCTTGATGCGGCTCGCCTGGAAGGTGTCGGTCTCGACCACCTCGGCGCCGGCATCGAGCATGGAGCTGTGTACGCCCTCGATCACGTCGGGGCGGTTGAGCACCAGCGCCTCGTGGCACTTGCCCTGCAGGCCCCCGTAATCCTCCTGGGTCAGGTCGAACTGCTCGAGGGTCGCGCCCATCCCGCCGTCGAAGACGACGACCCGCTCATTGACTGCGCTCAGATAGTCCCGTTCGGCCACGCCGAGAGGCTAGCGCAAACCTTGACAAACTTGTGGCAAGGTTGCCCGGAGGCCGTTGTCCCCCGCTCAGCGCCGGATCCGGCGCACTCCGAGCGTCGTCTTGCGCCCCGCGACGTCCCCTCTCTCGGTCGAGCGCACGATCCCGCGGCGCACCCGGCGGCCGCGCAGCCGGCGCGCGTCGCGGCGCGTGAGGCGCACCCGCACGGTGGCGCTGCGGCCTGCGCGGATCGAGTAGCGGGCTCCCGGCGCCGGACGCAGCCCGCGGCGGGTGAGCGCCACCTCCAAGCGGCCGCGGCAGCGGTGCCCGAGTGCGCGCGGACAGCGCAGCCCGACGCGGGCTGTGCGCCCGCGCGCCCGGCGAACCCGGCCGATGCGCACGTGCGGGCCCTCGCGGATCGCGCTGCGCGAGATGGATTCGCAGCCGACGGGGTCGGGATCGGTCAGGTCGATGAGGGCCGAGTCGGTCCCCCCGCCGCAGTCCAGTAGCTCGTCGGGGACGGCTGCGGCCTCGCCCGCCTTGGCGTCGAGGCCGTCATTGCCGTCGTTGCCCTTGATCACGTCGCGGCCGTTGCCGCCGGCCAGGCGGTCGCCCCGGGGGGTGCCCAGCACCACGTCGTTGCCGCCGCGGCCGTTGTAGGACCGCTCGGCGAGGCCAGAGCTCAGCGCGCCGTTGATCACATCGGGCGCGTGCGTGCCCTCGAAGGCCTCGATGCCCGTCGGCGACTCCTCGAGCTCCGCGCTCGGGCGCAGCGCCGCGTCGCGGAAGACGTCGGCGGTGCTCTCCCGGTCGGCGATGGTGATGCCCGTCGCGCGCTCGAACACCAGCTTGTCGGTCTCCGTGCCGCCGTCGATCGTGTCCCCCGCCGCGCCGGGCTCCTCCTCGACGATCGTGTCGTTGCCCCCCTCGCCGCGAGCGGTGTCGAGGCCGCGCCGGATGTTCAGAACGTCGCCGTCGGGCCCGCCGTTGAACGTCTCGCTGTCCAGGCCGCCGTTGAAGACGTCGGCGCCCGCGCCGCCGCTGACCACCACGGGGTTCAGCATTCCGCTGCCGAAGCTGCCACTGCTCGTGGTCCAGGTGTCGTTGCCGGCGTTGAGCGTCGCGGTGATGCCCCTGACGTCCGTGCCGCTGCAGAGGGCCCGCGGCCGGCCGACCGCCGGGTCCGGGCTCGCGGAATTGCAGCCCGAGAGCGCCGAGAACGGCTGCAGGGACTCGACCATGACCGACTGCGAGCCGATCGAGACCGACACCTGGTCCGCCGCCCCCGTGTCGTCATTGATCAGCACCCGCTGGGTCGCTTTGCTGACAGTGACCGACACCGTGGCCTGCGACGAGGCGGGCAGAGCGAGGGCGAGCAGGGCGAGGGTGAGCGCTATCCGGGCAGGCATGGGGCGACGCTAGACGGCGCCGCTCACGATTCGCTCACGCCCTCTGGCAGGGTTCGCTCCGGCGAACGTCTCTAGCGCAGGCGGCGGCGGGCCCAGCGGGCCGCCCCGAACGCCAGCCTGAGCCCGTTGCGCACGAGCTGGTCCGGGCTCGGCTGAGGCGGGGGGCGAAAGCGCGGCTCGAGCGCCCGCGCGGGCGGCTCGTCGGGCTCAGGATCCGGCTCGGGCTCGGGCGCCGCGGCCTTGCTCCCGTTGTCGCTCGCCTTCGCCTTCTTGGCCTTGCCCTTGGCAAGCCCGCGCGGGGCCGGAGGGGTGCCGATCCGGATCACGCCCTTCTCCACCAGCAGGTCGAAGTCGGCGACCGAGAAGCCGCCGCGGTGTGACGGAACGTGCTCGGCGAAGTCGCGGATGCGGAAGCCCAGGCCGGGCAGGGCCGCCGACAGCTTGCGCCTCTCGGCGGGCGCCGCCGTCTCCTTGGCGACCAGGATCCCCCGGATCTGGGCCACCACCTCGGGCGGCATCCAGGTGGCGTCGGCAGCCGCCTGCGGCTCCCGCGCGTCCCACTGGCCCTCGAGCCGGCGGGCGAAGGCCTTGGGCCGCTCGGCGAACAGCCTCATACCCAGCGGCACCGCCGCCAGGCGAAGGCCGTCCCGCCGGGTGGTCAGCGCCGCCTGCACGAGCTCGGCGTGGCCCGGGTCGAGGTCGTCCTCGTGCTCGCGAACGGTCTCGGCCAGCACGGCCAGGTCGTTGTGGTCGCCGAGCACGTCGCTCAGCTCGCTCGCCTCGTCGACCGCGCCCGAGAGCTGCTCGGGGGCCACCGGCCTGAGGATCCGCAGCGCGTACCAGAGGTCCTTCACGCGCTTTCGCCACTCGTGCCAGGAGTCGTCGTCGCCCTTCTTGAGCGCGGTCTGCATCGCGGCGCGGCCGCGGCGGTGAATGCGGCGCAGCCCGGCGGCCGCCTCGTCGAAGTCCTCCTCCTTCAACGGCCACTCGTCCATGCGCGCGCGCACCTCGGTGAGCTCCTCCGCCGCGCGCACGGCCTCCGCGTCGAGGTCGGCGCCCCGGCTCAGCTCGTCGCGCCGCTGCTCGAGCAGCTTGCGCAGCTTGCGCACCGCGGCGGCGGGCAGCACCGAGCGCGGGTCGGCCGCGAGCTTGTCGAGCGTGTCCAGCATCACCTGCGCGTCGCGGGCGCCCGACAGCCGCTGCGCGGCGTCGCGCATCGTGGCGTTCTCGCGCTTGCGGACGTCGTTGCCGATGTCCGTCCGCAGCAGCCGCAGCGCCGAGCGGGACTTCTTGAGGCTCTTGCGCGCCTCGTGCACGGCCTCGTCGCTGAGCGGCTCCGACCTCAGGTTCTCGAGGGCGGAGTCGATCTCCTCGGCGACGATGCGGCGCACGCCGCTGGCCATCCCCTCGCGGTCTTCGAGCTTGTAGGACATCGAGGGCGGAGTTTGTCAGGGAGTCAGCACGCCCGCCCCGCGAATCCGCCCGGCGCGCAGGCGGTCGAGCGCCTCCTGCGCATCGGCGAGCGGGAAGGCCTCGAACTCCGTGCGGACGGGGACCTTCGGGGCCACCCTCAGGAAGCGCTCGCCATCGGCGCGGGTGAGGTTGGCGACCGAGCGCAGCACCCGCTCGCCCCAGAGGATCTCGTAGGGCATCGCGGGGATGTCGCTCATGTGGATCCCGCCACAGACGACCGTCCCACCCGGCGCGACGGCCCGCAGGGCCGCCGGCACCGTCTCGCCCGCGGGGGCGAACACCAGGGCGGCGTCGAGCTCCTCCGGGGGGCTGTCCCCCGAGGCGCCGGCCCACTCGGCGCCCAGCTCGCGCGCGAACTCCTGCGCCGCGTCGTCGCCGGGGCGGGTGAAGGCGAACACCCGCCGCCCCTCGTGCACGGCCACCTGGCAGACGATGTGCGCGGCGGCGCCGAAGCCGTAGATTCCGAGGCGCTCGGCGTCGCCGGCGAACGAGAGCGTGCGGTAGCCGATGAGCCCCGCGCACAGCAGCGGCGCCAGCTGCACGTCCTCCTGGCCCTCGGGCAGCGCGAGGCAGAAGCGCTCGTCGGCGGTGACGAGCTCGGCGTAGCCCCCGTCCCGGTGGTAGCCGGTGAAGCGGGCCCGCGGGCAGAGGTTCTCCCGGCCCGAGCGACAGTAGGCGCACTCGCCGCACGCCCAGCCGAGCCAAGGCAGGCCGACGCGCTCGCCCGACCGCGAAGCGGTCGCCCCCCTCCACCACCTCGGCGACGATCTGGTGGCCCGGCACCAACGGCAGCTCGGGCTCGGCCAGCTCGCCGTCGACGATGTGCAGGTCGGTGCGGCAGACCCCGCACGCGCGCACGCGCAAGAGGAGCTCCCCCGGGCCGGGCTCCGGCTCGGGGACGTCCGCCAGTCGCAGCGGGCCGGGCTGGCGGTCCAGCACCGCGGCCCTCACGGGTCAGGGAGCGGCGAAGCGGGGCGAGCGAGTGTGGCGGCGCAGCTCCCGGGCGCTCCGGGGCCGCAGTCGCAGGAGGGGCTTGAGGAGGGCACCTTGGTTGTAGACCACCATGCCCACGCGCCGATGTGAAGCCACCCAGCGGTACAGGCGCCGCACGAAGCGCGGATCCTCGCGCCCCCAGAGCGCCCACTCGCCGAAGGCGAACGGCTTGGAACGCCAGCGGCGGTCACGGTAGAAGCGGTTCAGGCACGGGAAGTTCGGCGAGTTGGCGAAGAAGTCCGTCCCCACCCAGTCCACGTAGCGCCCGCCGGGCCAGTAGGAGCCGGGGCCGTTGCCGCGCCGGTGCGGGAGCCCCGCGCAGAAGGGCACCCACAGCAGCGCCACGCGCGGGCGCGGCAGCTCGGAGTCGCCGATGCGCAGCGGCGGCAGCCCCAGCCGCCGCAGCCGACCGTCTATGGCGTCCACCGGGCCGCCGCGCACCACCAGCGCGATGCGCCGCCACGCGGCGCGAAAGCTGCGCGTGGAGTGGGCGCGGGTCCGCTGCCGGCCGCTGCCACCGAACGCGGAGTACGGGTTGTTGAAGTTGTTCATCTCGGCCATCACCCGGAGGTAGGCGGGGCGGCCGAAGCGGGCCAGCATGCCGTTGAGAGCCAGCAGGTACGGGTCGCCGGCACCGCGGGCGATCTCCCCGGGCTTGACCACCGAGCCGCCGTTGCCCCCGCGCGCGGTGCTCAGGTGGAACATCGGCCGCGCGCCGCGGCTCGCGGCCACGTCGAGCAGGTTCTCCTCCCAGTTGAGGTCGCGCTGCGCGGCGCTTCGCCACGGCGGGGTGAAGAAGAACTGGTAGACGGCGGGCGCGCGACCCGAGCGGCGCGCGAACGCGTCGATGTGCCCTCCGGTGTAGCCGCCGGTGCCGCCGTGGAAGACCTTCCCGCGGGGCGGGAGCAGGGTCTCGGCGCCGGCAGGGGCGGCGAAGAGCAGCGCCAGAAAGGCGGCGGCGATGGCAGCGAGGCCCTTCACCTGACCTATGTCGTCAGGCGATACTCGACCCATGAGGGTCCTGCTGTCGTCTACCCGCGGCGCCGGGCACTTCGCCCCCTTGCTTCCCTTCGCCCGCGCGTGCCTGCGCGCCGGCCACGACGTGTTGGCCGCCGGCCCACCCGGCCTCCAGGACTCCGTCCGCGCGGCGGGTCTGCAGTTCTGGCGCTTCGACTCCCCGCCCGAGGACGAGCTCGGGCCGGTCTGGGGCCGGGTCCCCACCCTGTCGCGTGACGAAGCCGAGCAGGTCGTGGTGGGCGAGATCTTCGGCCGGCTGAACACCACGGCGGCGCTGCCGCGCCTGAGGGAGGCCTGCGAGACCTGGGCCCCCGACGTGGTGCTGCGCGAGAGCGGCGAGTTCGCCTCGGCGCTCGCGGCCGAGCAGCAGGGGATCGGGCATGCCCGAGTCGCCACGGGCCTGTCGTCCGTGGAGGAGGCCTTCCTCGACCTGGCCGCCGCGGCGATCGACGCCGTCCGGCACGACGCCGGGCTGGCGCCGGACCCCGGCGCAGATGTCCTGCGCGCCTCGCCGCTGTTCAGCACCTTTCCGGAGGCGCTGGACGGCCCCGGGCCCACTCTGCGCTTTGCGGACCCGGCCTGGTCTGCCCCGGCCGCCCCGTTGCCCGACTGGTGGCAGGGCGCGACCGGACCGATCGTGTACGTGACCCTTGGCAGCGAGGCGGGGGCGCAGGAGATGGCGGCTCCCGTGTACCGGGCCGCGCTCGACGCGATGGACGCCCTGGAGGCCCGCGTGCTGCTGACGGTGGGCCGCGGCGCCGACATGGGCGCCTTCAGGTCGCCGCCGGCCAACGTTCACGTGGAGCCCTGGGTTCCCCAGGCCGACGTCCTTGCCCACGCCGCGGCAGTGGTCTGCCACGGGGGCTCGGGGACCACGCTGGGCGCGCTCGCGGCGGGCCTGCCGCTGGTGGTGTTGCCGCTGTTCGCCGACCAGCCCGCCAACGCCGAGCGCGTCGCTGCCGCAGGCGCCGGGTTGACCGTCGCGCCCGAGCCCGCCGCAGTGCGTGCTGCGACGGAGCGGGTTCTGGCCGAGGCGCCCTTCCGCGAGAAAGCGGAGGCGATCGCCGCCGAGATGGCCGGCCAGCGGCCGGCCGACGCGGCCGTGACCGAGCTCGAGCGGTTGGCTGCCTAGGCCTGGGCCTTGCCGGCCTTGGCCAGCTTGACGGGCGCGGAGTTCAGCGCGCGGGTACGCAGGTCGCGCCAGGTGAGCCCCTCGGCCACCAGCGCCGGCATGCCCATCGCCAGGGCTGTCGCGATCTCCACCGCCTGCAGGATGATCCCGTAGGCCAGCGCCTCGCCCGGGCTGACGCCGTAGGCGGTCAGGACCCCGACACAGGCCGCCTGGAACACGCCGAGGTTGGACGGCGTGGCGGGCAGGGCGGCGGTCACGTTGACAGCGAACAGCACCGCCGCGGCGGCGCCGATACCCGCCTGGGCGTCCAGGCCGAGCGCGACCAAGAGCAGGTAGCACGACATCCACTGCACGGCCCAGGCGGTCAGCTGGGCGGTCGCGGCCCACGCTCCGAGGCGCGGGCTGCGGAAGACCTTGAGCCCTTCCCGCATGCGCAGCGGCCACCCGCCGCGCGGCCTCCGTGCGTCGCAGCAGGGCGGGCACCGCGAGCAGGGCGAGGACCACGATCACCGGCCCGAGCGTCACCGCCAGCAGCGCGTCCTCGTTGCCGCGGAACAGCCCGACCGTGGCGAACATGACGATGCCGAGGATCACCAGCGCCAGCAGGTTCAGGACGGTCTGGGAGACCAGCGTGCCGAGCACCAGCGGGAATCGCTCGCGCATGCGGCCCAGGCGCCGCGCCACGATGAACGCGCGCGAGGGCTCGCCCAGGCGGGCAGGCAGCGTGGCCGACATCAGGACTCCGACCATCGTCGCTCGCGCGGTGTCGAGACGGCGCACGCGCAGGCCCGGCAGGGCGGCACGGAGAATCGCGTTCCAGGCCTCCGCGCGGATGAGCATCGAGGCGCACATGGCCGCGAAGGCGGCGAGCACCCAGACCGGCGTGGCGGCCACCAGCGCGGACACGATCGAGGACATCCCGATGCGGTCCACCGCCAGCGCGGCGAAGCCCACGCCGAGGGCGAGGCCCACCGGCGCGATCGCCTTGCGAGCGATGCGCCCGGCTCGCTGGCGCGGCGTGGGCTTCGGGCCGGGCTCCAGCGAGGGCAGCCGCCGCGGCGGCGAGGGCTCCACGGCCTCGGCCGCGCGGACGCCGAGCTTGGCGGCGGCTCGAGCGGCGCGCCCCTCGGGCCGCGGCTGCTCCAGCGCGTACTCGTAGGTCTCGACCACCTGCTCGGCCACGCGCGGCCAGGCGAAGCGCTCGGCGGACTCGCGAGCGGCCATGGCCAGCTCGCGCCGGCGCTCGGGGCGCTCGGCCAGGTCGCGCAGGGCCTCGCCGAGGGCGGCGGCGTCGCCGGGGGGGACCAGCACGCCGTCGTGTCCGTCGCGCACCACGTCGCGGTAGCCGGCGATGTCGGAGGCGACGACCGGCGTGGCCGACGCGAACGCCTCGGTCAGCACCATGCCGAAGCTCTCGCCGCCCACCGAGGGCGCGCACAGCACGTCGGCCCGGCCCAGGAGCTCGAACTTCTGCTCGTCGGTGACCCGGCCCAGGACGCGCACCCCGTCGGGCTCGAGCAGCAGAGGCTCGACCTCCTCCTGGGTGGCGCCGGCCACCGTGAGCCTGGCCGCGACTCCCGCGCCGCGCAGCGCCTCGAAGGCGCGCAGCAGGACGGGCAGGCCCTTGCGCTCCTCGGCGCGGCCGACGAACAGCAGCTCGAGCCGCCCGCCGTCGCCGCCGTGTGCCGGTCGCGCGGCGGCGAGGTCCACGCCGTTGGGGATCAGCCGGTAGTGGCCGCCGTAGAAGCGCTCGGCGGTCCAGCGAGCGGCCTCGGAGACCGCGATGCGCGCCGAGAGCTTGCGGTACATGCGGCGGGCGCCGAGCACGTCGGCGGCGAGGTGCCCGAGGAGAGGCGTTGGTCGAGTAGGTGTGGAAGGTCGCCACCACCGGCACCGGCGCGACCTCCACGGCGTGCCAGCCGAACAGCGCGGCGTTGGGCTCGTGCACGTGGACGAGGTCGTAGCCGCCCCGGCGCAGCTCGCGCCCCAGGCGATGGCAGGCCACGGGGTTGATCACCAGGTTGGAGACCGCGCCGTTGAACGGCAGGCCGACCGTGCGGCCGAGCGCCACCCCGTAGTCGGGCAGGGGCAGCTCCTCCGGCTCAGCGCCGCGGTGGAGCACACGTGCCCGGCGGTCGGCCGGATCGAACGGCGTCAGCAGACGCGCATCGTGACCCTGGGCGTTCAGCTCCTGCGCCAGGGCCTCGGCGTGGCGGCCGACACCGCCTGGGTACGTGTACGAGTAAGGGGAGACAAGCCCTACGCGCACGGGACCCCATCCTAGACTCAAGACGTGCGGCAGTTCGTCAAGTTCACGTTCCTGAAGGTCGATCCGGCATGGCGCCGGCTCCCCGCCGAGGAGCGCGCCCAGGGCAAGCAGGAGCTGGCCGCAGCGCTGAACGACTTCGCCGCCGACCACTTCCTGCGCACCTACTCGCTGGTGGGCACCAGGGGCGACACCGACCTGATGATCCGCGCCGTATCGCCCTCGCTGGACGCGATCCACGAGCTGCACGTGCTGCTCAACCAGAGCGGCCTGATGCGCTGGGCGGACATCTCCCACTCGTTCCTGGCGATGACCAAGGAGTCGGTCTACTCGCCCGAGCCCACCCCGCTCGAGCCGCGTCCGGGAGCGGACTCGAAGTACCTGATCGTCTACCCCATGTGGAAGAAGCGCGAGTGGTACCAGCTGCCTCCCGAGGAGCGGATGCGCGTCATGCGGGGCCATATCGAGGTGGGCAAGCGCCACTCGACCATCGACATCAACACCGCCTACTCGTACGGCCTCGACGACCAGGAGTTCGTGGTCTCCTTCGACGCCGACGAGCCCGGTGAGTTCCTCGACCTCGTCCAGGAGCTGCGCGGCACGGAGTCCAGCGCGTACACCGAGTCCGAGACGCCGATCTTCACCTGCATCACCGCTTCTCCCGAGCGCGCCCTCGACGCACTTGACGGCGAGAGCGTAAGGTCGGCCGTCTGATGCCCCGCTACATGGTCGAGCGCGACTTTCAGCCCATCACGGACGAGGAGATGCAGGAGGTCGTTGCGGCGGCGGCGGCGGCCGAGCGCGAGCAGTTCCCCGACATCCAGTGGGAGCACACGCACGTCTGTCAGGGCGCGGACGGGGGCATCAAGTCGTTCTGCGTCTACACGGCACCGAGCGCCCAGGTGCTCTACGACCACGCGCAGACGTTCGACACCCCGTCCAGCCATTACGTTTACGAGCTGGTGGGCGACCTGGACCCCAGCTGATGCCTCGCTACGTCATCGAACGCGACTTCGGGAAGGTGACCGAGGAAGAGATGCAGGAGGTGGCCGCGCGCTCGAAGGTCACCGGCACCGATCACTTCCCCGACATCACCTGGGAGCACAGCCACGTCTGCAGCGACGAAGGGGGCACGGTCAAGAGCTTCTGCGTCTACGCCGCCCCCAGCACCGAACGGTTGCAGGAGCACGCGGACCAGGTGGGCGGCCACGTTGTCACCAACATCTACGAGATCGTGGGCGACATCACCCCGGAGGACGTCAAGGTCTGACCCCCTCGGGGGCGTCCATCACCGCGTGGAAGAGCGCCTGGTAGGCGATGGCCCGCTTGAGCGCCAGCGTGCGCCGGCGCTCGTCGGTCGCGGGTAGGAGCAGCCGCGCGCGCGTGAACAGGTCGACCGCCTCCGAGTAGGCGAGCCCCGCGGTGGCCTGCTCGGCGGCCCGGACGGCGTAGTCCAGCGCGCGCTCGCGATCGGAGACCGGCCGCGCCTCGCAGAGATGGTGGGCGACCTCCAGCAGCGCGGCGTCGCCCCGTGAGGACTCCAGCGCGTCGGCCACCCGGGCGTGGATGCGCCGGCGGTGGGGCCGCGTGAGGCGCTGCAGCAGCGTGCGGCGCACGAGCGCGTGCGAGAAGGCGAAGGCCTCGTGCTCGCCGTCCTCGGTCTCGAGCAGCACCCCGGCCGCGAGGGCCTCGTCGAGGGCCGTGGCCAAGTCCTCGCCCTGAAGGTCGGTCACCTGCTCCAGGGTGTCGAGCTCGAACTCGTTTCCGACGACCGCGGCCACGGTGAGCAGCCGCACACACGCCTCGCTCAGCCGTCCCAGCCGCAGGTTCACCACCTCGCGCACCCGCTCCGGCACCTCGGCCTGCGCGAGGGAGAGGACGCTCGCCCCCCGGTCGGACTCGCTGAGGAGGCGGACCATCTCCTGCACGAAGAACGGGTTGCCGCCCGGTCTCCTGGGCGATGGCGCGCGCCAGCTCCGGCGACAGCTCGCGCCCGCTGATGCTGGGAGACAGCTCGGCGATGTCCTCTCCGGCGAGGCCCGACAGGGGGAGCCGGGCGACGAACTCGCCCTGGGACAGCCTCTGCATCGCCTCGGCGGGGCCATCCGCGGCAGCGCCCTCGCCAGGACGCTGGGTCGCCAGCACCAGCAGCCGCGCCTGCGGCCGCGACTCGAGCACGTGGCGCAGCAGCGCGGCCGTGGACTGGTCGGCCCAGTGCAGGTCGTCGAACACGAGCAGCACGGGGGCCTCCTCGGAGAGGTCGGCCAGCAGCGACGCGACAGCCTCGAAGAGCCGGTAGCGCCGGCTCTCCGGCGCCCCCTCCTGCGGCTCGGGCCGAGCCCCCGGCGGGGCCAGCCCTGGCGCCACCGGCTCGAGGTCGGCGGCGCGCGGCTCGACGCGGCGCCCCAGCTCGTCGGGGCTCGCCGTGGTGAAGAAGTGGCCGAGCGCGTCGACGAAGTGCTGGTGGGGCATCAGCAGGTCCTCGCTGGCCGACCCGTGGAGCACGACGTCGCCCTGTTCGTGCACCTCCCGCGCCAGCTCCTGGCCTAGCCGGCTCTTGCCCATGCCCGCCTCGCCGATCACGAGCGCCAGCCGCGCGCCGGCGCCCTCGCGCACCTGCGACCACAGCCGCCGCAGCTCGATCAGCTCGGCCTCGCGGCCCACCAGCACCGTGTCGGCGCGGTGGCGCAGCCGCGGGGGCAGCGGGAACGGCTCGCCCGGGTTCCACTCGCCGCCGTGCGCCGCCTCACGGGCCGGCGCCGCCTCTGGCTCAGGGGACGCGGGGGCCTCCGAGACGGGCCCGCCCTCGCGGATGCGCTCGATCAGCTCGCGCGTCTCGGCGGAGGTGGAGATGCCCAGCTCCTTGCGCAGCCGCTCGCGCAGGCGCGAGTAGGCCACCAGCGCACCGCCGCGGTCCCCGGAGCGGCCGAGCCGGTCGATCAGCGCGCGCTGCGCATCCTCGGCGAGCGGGTCGAGCGCCACCCGCTGGCGGGTGAGCGCCACGGCGCGCGCCAGGTCGGTCTCCTCGGCCCGCTGGGCCATCCGCTCGAGCAGCTCCGAGACGCGCAGGCGGTGGGCGTCGCGGTACTCGTAGACCCAGTCGTCGTCGAGGCCGGCCAGCACCTCCCCGCGACATAGCGCCAGGGCCTCGTCGAGCCGCCCCTCGGCGAGGTCGGACTCGAATGCGGCGGCGTCGACCCACACCTCGGGCTCGCCCGCCAGGCCGACGCGGTCGCGCGTGGCCACCAGCGCGTCCGCGTCCTCGTCGCCGAGGGCCTTGCGCAGCGCCCACAGGCTGTTGCGCAGGCTCGCCCGCGCGCTGGAGTCGAGCACCTCGGGCCAGAAGCGGGCGGCGAGCTCTCCGCGCGGGTGGGTGCCCGGGTTGAGCGCGAACCACGCGAGCAGCGAGCGCGCCCGCCAGGAGCCGGTGAGCTCGAGCGGCCGGCCCGAGCTCTCAACGACCAGCTCGCCGAGCACGTGGACGCGAAGCACGGGCCAAACCGTAACTCCCGCGTCCAAACGGGACGGACCTTTCACGCCGGCTGTGACGGTCGCTGAGACGGTCGCCGTGGACCCTGCTCGCAACCCGATCAGGAGAACCCGATGCCCCGCAAGCTCATCCCCCTCTTCGTCCTGGCCCTTCTTCTCGTGGCCGCCCCCTCGGCGTCCGCCGTGCAGGAGGTGACCTTCCGCAACTCGACGCCGCTCAACCCGGCCGATCCGGGGTCGACGTCGTCCTCGGTGGGCGTGCGGAACATGCGCGGCCCCGTCTACGACATGGAGGTCTCGCTTCGCGGCGTGACCCACCCGCGCCCGCAGGACCTCGACGTCCTGCTGGTCGCCCCCGACGGCAAGAGCACCGTCCTGCTCTCCGACCAGTGCGGAGACGAGGACGTGAGCAACCGGACCTGGAACATCAAATCCGGCGGCAACCATCCCAGCTTCAGCGACGTCTCCTGCCCCGGCTCCTACTACCTGCCGACCGACGGGTCTCCGTTCGGCGACTTCCCCGGGACCTCCAACGGCCCGCTGTCGCAGTTTCACCGCAAGTCCATGAACGGCTCGTGGCGCCTCCACGTGGTCGACGACCAGGGCGGCGAGGCAGGCGCCCTGACGCAGGGCTGGTCGCTGACCCTGAGGACCGACGACGTGGCCACATCGGTCCCCGCGCTCGGCACGTCCGGGCATCGGCGGCCCCTACCCGACGGTGCGGAACGTCCCGCCCGGCAACGGCGAGGTGATCAGCGACGTCGACGTGCACCTCCCCGACATCTCGCACGACCGCCCGGACGACCTGGACCTCCTGCTCGTCGGGCCCCGGGGCCAGCGCGCGATGCTCATGTCCGACGCCTGCGGGACCTCGCCGGTCGAGACCTTCGCGCTGTTCAGCGACGAGGCGTCCGCGGGCCTGCCCGACGACGCGGGCCAGGGCCCGTGCTCCGGCACCGTCAAGCCGACCGACCACCAGCCCGGGGACGGCCTGCCCGCCCCCGCGCCGGGCGGCCCCCATGGCACCTCGCTCAGCGCCTTCGACGGAACCGATCCCGCCGGCGACTGGAAGCTGTACGCGCTCGACGACTCCGAGGGCGGCGAGGGCTATCTCCACCGGCGTCTTCGACCTGAACGTCCAGACCCGGCCCAAGGCGGCGGTCGAGCTCACCGAGCCGGCGGTGACGGTGGCCGAGGGCGGCGCTCGCACGGTGACTGTCCGGCGCACCGCTCCGGGCAACCTCGGCGAGGCCGCGGTCCAGGTCCGCTCGGCTCCCGGCACGGCGTCCCCGGCCGACTTCACGCCGGTCGCGCAGACCGTGCGCTTCGGCCGCGGTGAGCGAGAGAAGACCGTTCGCCTCGACGCCCGCGCCGACGGCCTGGGCGAGGGCCCGGAGAGCTACACCGTCGCGCTCAGCGACCCGACGGGCGATGCCGCCCTCGGGGCACGGGCGCGGCTGACCGCGACGATCCCGGCCTCGGCGGCGGACGCCCGGCCGCCGGGGATCCCGGCGACAGGCTCGCCCCCGCGCTGCGCCGCCTGCGGGTGGACAGCCGCCGCCGGCGCCTGGCGCTGCGCGTCAGCGAGCCCGCCCGGCTGCGGGTGCGCATCGAGCGCCGGCGGCGCGGCCGCTGGGTGCGAGTCCGCTCGCTGAGCCGCCCGGCCCGCCGGGGCGCGAACCGCGTCTCGCTCGGGCGGCGCCTGCGGCGCGGCCGCTACCGCGTGTCGGTGGTCGCCGTCGACACCGCGGGCAACCGCTCGAGGACCGCACGCAAGCCCTTCCGAGTCAAGCGTTGAACCCCAATACCCCAACCCGAAAGGACAAGACGATGACCACCACGACTACCGAGATCGAGGAGCTGAAGGCCAAGCACCGCGCCACCTGGGACTCCGGGGACTACGCGGCAGTGGCCCGCGACCTCGTCCCCGAGGTTGCCGACGTAGCGGTCGCCGCCGCCGAGCCCAGGCCCGGCGAGCAGCTGCTCGACGTCGCCACCGGCTCCGGCAACGCCGCCATCCCCGCCGCGCAGGCGGGCGCGGAGGTGACCGGGCTGGACCTGGCCCCGACCCTGCTGGACGTCGCCCGCGAGCGGGCGGCCGCCGCCGGCGTCGAGGTCGAGTGGGTGGAGGGCGACGCCGAGGCGCTGCCCTACGCCGACGAGAGCTACGACACCGTCGTGTCGGTGATCGGAGTGCAGTTCGCCCCGCAGCACGAGGTGGCGGCACACGAGATCGCCCGCGTGACGCGCAGCGGTGGGAAGATCGTCCTGGCGTCATGGACCCCGCGCGGCTTCATCGGGCAGTTCTTCAAGACGATGAGCCCGCACATGCCCAAGCCGCCCGCCGGCGCCTCCCCTCCCCCGCTCTGGGGCGACGGAGACCACCTGCGGGGCCTGTTCGAGGCCACGGGCGTGGAGTTCGAGCTCGAGACGCATTCGGTCGTCTTCGAGAACGAGTCGCCGGCCGGGTTCATCGACTACATGGCCGAGAACTACGGCCCGCTGCTGAAGGCGAAGGAGCTACTCGACCCGCAGGGCAAGTGGGACGCGCTGCGCGCGGACCTGGTGGCTCTGGCCGAGCGCTCGAACCTGGCTGCGGACAGCTTCCTGACGCAGTCGGAGTACCTCCTGGCCAACGGTCGCAAGCGCTAGGCCGGTGAGCGGCGGCGTCACGAAGTACGACGCCGTCGTCGTGGGCGGTCGCGTCGCGGGCTCGGTGCTCGCGATGCGGCTCGCCCAGGCCGGCGCCCGGGTGGCGGTCGTCGACCGCGAGCCGATCGGCACCGACGCCCTCTCGACCCACGCGATCTGGCCGAACACCCTGGCCCGCCTCGACGAGCTGGGCCTGCTGCAGCGGCTCAGGGAACGCCACGACGTCCCGCTGCTGCGCTACCGCCTCCGCGTCCTCGGCCACGAGATGGTCGGGGGCTTCACCCCGGTGGGCGGTTTCGACCGGATGATGGCCCCGCGGCGCGTGGCCCTCGACCCGGTCCTGGCCGAGGCGGCGCTCGACGCCGGCGCCGAGGGCCGATACGGCGAGAAGGTGAGCGAGCTGATCGAGGAGGACGGCCGCGTCCGCGGCGTGAGGCTCGACAGCGGAGAGGAGCTCCGCGCCGACTGGACGGTCGGCGCCGACGGGCGCGCCTCCACCGTGGCCGGCAAGCTCGGCCTCGCGCGCGAGCGCGAGCTCAGGGGCGACATGGCGATGCTCCTGGCCTACTGGCGCGGCCTGCCCGAGACGGACGTGCTCAGCCTCGACATGGAGGCACGCAGCGGCCTGAACCGCTTCCCCGGCGAGGACGGCACGCAGCTGCTCGTGGTGGCGGGGCCGGCCGAGCTGACCCGCGGCGGGCCCGAGGCCCGCGAGCAGGCCTACCTCTCCGCCCTGCGCGACTTCCCGGCCACGCTGGACCCCGAGGCGATCGACGAGGCGGAGCGGATCACGGAGGTCCGCTCGGCGCCCGAGACGATGATGCGCGGCTACTTCCGCCGTGCTCACGGCCCGGGCTGGGCGCTGGCGGGCGACGCGAGCCACTTCAAGCACCCCGGTACGGCCCAGGGGATATCCGACGCGATCGAGCAGGCGCTCGCGCTGGCCGACGCCCTGCAGGACGACGACCTGGACGCCTACTCGGCGTCGCTGGCCGAGCGGGCCGCCGGGCACTACGAGTTGTCCTTCCAGTTCGGGACGCTGCCGCGGCCCGGGCTCTCCGGGCCGGTCTTCGAGGCCATCACCTCCGACCCCCAGCTCTCCCAGGACCTGCGCGACACCATGTCCCGCCAGGTTCACCCGGGCAAGGTCCTCTCCCCGGAGAACATGCAGCGCTGGCTGACAGCGGTCTGACAGACCTTTCACGCGGCCTGTGACGGTCGCTGAGACGGTCGCATCCGATGGTGGCTCCCATGACCACCACCGCGCACATCCTCCGCAAGGCCCTCCTCGCCGCGACGCTCGCGACGCTGCTGCTCGCCGCCCCCTCACAGGCGGCCACGCTGGCGCCCGGCTCCACGGCGATCCTCTCGGGCACCAACTCCCTCTTCGGAGGCCTGACCGCGCCGGTGGACGACTCGGAGAGCTCGAGCGAGGCCGTCAGCGCCGACGGCCGCTTCGTGGCCTTCGCGTCGACCTCCGATGGCCTGCTCGCGGGTGACGACGACCGCGTGCAGAACATCTACGTCAAGGACCGCTCGAACGGCGCGGTGACGCTGGTCAGCCGGCGCACCGGGGCCAACGGCGAGCCCTCCCACGAGAGCTGCGAGGACCCGGCGATCAGCGACGACGGGTCGCGGGTCGGCTTCACCTGCACGGGCCCGCTCGACAACGCCGACACCAACGACTTCGGCGACGTGTACGTGCGCGCGCTCGGCGCGGAGACGACCACGATGATCAGCCGCGTGGGCAACACCGGCCCCGCGGGCGACTCCTCGTCCAGCGAGCCGAGCCTGAGCGCCGACGGCTCGGTGGTCGCCTTCTCGAGCGCCGCCAGGAACCTCACCTCCGCCGCCTCGGACGGCCGGAACTACGTCCTCTACCGCAAGACGACGGCCGGCCAGGGCATCAGCACCGACGTCGCCAGCCGCCGCTCTCAGGCGAACGGCAACGGAGTGGTCGAGGGCTACCAGCCCTCGGTGAGCGACGACGGAAACGTCATCGCGTTCACCGACCCCGATCAGGGCGGCGATCCCACCGACCCGGCCGACACCAACGACCAGCCCGACGTCTACGTGCGCAACGTAACCGCGGCCAACACGGTCCTGGCCAGCCGCAAGGATGGCCAGGGCGCAGTGGGCAACGGGCCCTCGACCTCGCCGGCCCTCGCCGGCAACGCGTCGGCCGTTGCCTTCCAGTCGGAGTCCACCCAGTTCGACAGCCAGGCCGACCCCGACACCCAGCCGGACGTCTACCGCCGGTCACTGACCTCGGGCACGACCGCGCTGGTCGACATCAACAACAACGGCGCGAAGGCACAGCTGGCGGGAGCGCCCTCGATCGACAGGTCCGGAGCGGTGGTGGGCTTCCTGGCGCAGGGCGGAAGCCTGGATCCGGACGACGGCAACGAAGAGGCCGATGCGTACATCAGGAACGTCGACACCAGCGTGCTGAAGGTCGTGAGCCGTGCCGACGGCCCCAGCGGCGCGGTCTCCAACGCCGGCGCCGAGATCGCCGTCAGCGGCGACGGAAGGAAGGCCGCCGTCTCGCTGCAGAACGGCCGCGTGATCGCGGGCGCCGACGCGCGCAAGCGCGCGGTGATCCTCCGCGACAACGTGACCGACCGCACCGACAACGTGGCCCAGCCCGCGGGCACCGCTCCCTTCCGCAACGAGGGTGGCCGCGTGCAGGGTCCCTCCTCGCTGAGCGCGGACGGCCGCTTCGCCGCGTTCGTCTCCGACGCCCGCGGTCTCGGCCTGCCCGACGACGCGGCCCGTGCGGCCTTCGTCCGCGACCGCGTCACGGGCCGGGTCACGCTGGTGAGCCGCCAGGACGGCGCCAACGGTGCCGCCATGGGCGGCGGCGTCAACTCGGCCGCGATCAGCGCCGACGGGCGCCGGGTCGCCTTCGAGTTGGCGAACAAGCCCGGCGGCCAGCAGGCCACGGAGTCCCAGATCTGGGTCCGCGACATCCCCTCCGGGCGGAGCTTCCTGGCCAGCCGCGCCGATGGCGCCAACGGCGCCACCGGGAACGGCTACTCCGAGCTCCCGGCGCTCGACGCCGACGGCTCGCGGGTGGCGTTCACCACCACGGCGAGCAACCTGGGCGACGGTGACACCGACGGTGTCTCCGACATCCACGTCAGGGACCTTGCGGCCAACCGGACGCTGCTGGCCAGCCGCGCGAACGGCGCGGCCGGGCCCAAGGGCGACCGCGGGAGCTTCGGCCCCGACATCGACGCGTCCGGCCAGCGGGTCCTGCTCCAGACGCGGGCGACCAACCTGGGCGACGGCGACACGGACGACCGGACCGACGCCCACGTGCGTGATCTCGGCGCGGGGACGACGCGCCTGGCCAGCGCCGCCCCCGGCGGCCAGAAGAGCAACGCGGACGTGTTCAGCGCATCGATCGACGCGTCCGGCACCCGCGTGGCCTTCGCCGCCGGAGCCACGAACCTGCTCGGGGTCCCGGGGGCCTTCGAGAAGGTGTTCGTCCGCGATCTCGCCCGCAACACGCTCGTGCTCGCCAGCCGCGCGAACGGGGCGGCGGGCGCGCCCGCGAATGCGGCGTCGAACGACGTGAGGATCAGCCCCGACGGCGGCTCGGTGGCCTTCGCGTCCTCCGCGCGCAACCTGGCCGCGGGAGTCCCGGCCGGCAGCGAGCAGGTCTACCTCCGCGACCTGACCGGAGGCCGCACCGAGCTGATGTCCCGGCGCAGCGGCACCGGCGCGCCGTTCGGCGGCTCGGCGCAGCTCGCCGACATCAGCCTGGGCGGCGGCTGCGTGACGTTCCAGAGCCCCGAGTCCCTGTACGGCTCGCAGCGCGGCCTGACGCAGCTCTACATGCGGGCGGTCCGCCAGGACTGCGCGCCCGGTGGAGCAGGCGGAGCGGGCGCCGGTGGAGCCGGCGGTGGCGCAGTTGGCGCTGCCCGCGACACCGCCCGGCCCGTCCTCTCGCGGGTGCGGCTCAGCCGTCGGAGCATCCGCGCGCGGCGCGGCCGCACCACGCTGAGCTTCCGCTCCAGCGAGCGGGCGCGGCTGTCGATCCGCTTCGACAGGGTGCGGCGCGGCCGCCGGGCCCGCCGGGCCGCGAGCCTGACCAAGCGCATCCGGGCCGGCCGGGGACGCATCCGGATCAGCTCGCGCATCGGGCGCAAGCGGCTGGCCCGCGGGAGCTACCGGCTGACGCTGGTGGCCCGCGACGCGGCGGGCAACCGCTCCCGTGCCAAGCGGCTGACGCTGCGGGTGCGCTGATGGACACCGCCGACACCCACAGCGGCTCGGTGTACCTGCGCGACGGCAGCACGGTCCAGCTCCGCGATCAGACGCCCGGCGACCGCGAGCTGGTCGCCCGGCTCTTCGCGGAGCTCTCGCCGCGCTCGCGCCACCTGCGCTTCATGGCCGGGCTGCCGCCGCAGCTGTCCCCGAGCATCCTCGACGCCCTCTCCGCCGTCGACGGCGACTCCCACGTGGCGCTCCTGGCGCTTCAGGGCGATCGGATCGTCGGCGCGGCGCGCTACGTGCGTAACGACGAGGATCCCCTCAGCGCCGAGGTCGCCTTCACCGTCGCGGACGACTTCCGGCGCGCCGGGCTGGGACGGGTGATGGTCGGCGCCCTCCTCGACCGGGCGCTGGCGGCGGGCATCGAGTGGCTGCGCTTCGAGTTCCTGTCTGAGAACGTCGCCGCCCGCGGCCTGATCAAGCGCCTCGGCGGCGAGCCGCGCCTACGGGGCACGGAGGGCGTAGCGCTGCTGCCGCTGGCCGCTTAGGGGGTCAGGACGGGCGCTGCCGGACAAGCAGAATCGAACCGATCAGAAAGCAGAGTGCCCCGAGGCCGGTGGTCCAATTGGCGGCGGCGAGGTCGAGTGCGTCCCCGGTCTTCGGCACGACGTAGGACGCGACGCTCGAGATGGCGAAGAGCACGCAGCCGGCCAGGTTGATCGCCGCGATCTGCCACTCCGCGCTACCGCGACTTGCATAGCCCGGCGGTACGAACGCCCTGGTAGGCGATGACACCGGACACGAGAAAGCACACCGAGCCCACGGCTTCCGGCGCCCAGATCAGCCGATCGATCTGGGTGTCGCTGAACGCCGATCGCATCGCGCGAAAGGTGTCCACGTTGAAGTAGATCGTCCCGGCGAACTGGATCAACGAGGGCAAGCGATCGGCGCCTTCGGACTGCAGCGCCTGCAATAGCGCTGCCGCGGTGAAGAACAGCGACCCGATGAAGAAGACCAGCGCGTCAGCCTCGGCCCCGACCAGTTCGACGAAACCGGGGAACGGGCCGACCAGGAAGCAGACCGACCCGATCGCGAAGCCGAGACCGATCTGGAGCGTCGGATCCTCTCTCGAGGCGATGGCTGGCCCAGTGGATTGCCACTCAGCCTCCCGGCCCGAGGATCCGTGCGAGCCAGGAGAACCGACGCGAGCACCGAACTCCTAGGCGGAAGTATCCCCGGGAGAGGAGCATCAAGTGAGAGGTACAGGCCGTGTCGCGTTTGCCAGCGTTCTGCTGCTGCTGGTGGGCTTCATCAACATCATCTACGGCTTCGGCGCGCTGGATGACGCGAACATCTTCACCAACGACAAGCGGTACATCCTCGACAACCTGAACACGCTCGGCTGGGTGCTGATCGTGTTGGGTGTGATTCAGCTCGCCGGCGGCTTCTCGCTGATGGCCGGAAACACGTTCGGCCGGGTCCTCGGGATCGTCGGAGGCAGCCTTGGCGCCATCGGCGCGCTGCTTTCCATCGGCGGGGCCTACCCGTGGTGGTCGCTCGCCGTCTTCGCCCTCTGCGTGTACGTGGTCCACGGCATCGTCATCTTCGGCAGTGACGAGCGAGAGCTGACGGCCGAACGGCCCACCGCGTAGTCCTCCGGTCCCGCATCGGCTCACCCGGTTCCGCGTCGGTGCCGGGTGATCCGACGCCGGGCGAGGGCTCGTTGGGCGGCGAGGGTCACCGCGGCCCCCAGCACCAGCATGGCCACGTTCGTGCCGAGGACCGCGAGCGCACCGCCCACGTTCCCACGCTCTTCGAAGCCGACCGCGACTCCGAGATAGGCAGCGGCGGGAATCGTCGTCACGGAGATCGCCACCCCGACCCCTGAGCTCGCGCGAGTCTCGAGCGCCAGCATGCCGGCGACCCCAGCCGCCAGGGCGACCACGACCGTCTCGTCGTTGACGGTGGTCAGGCTGCCGAGCACGGTTGCGTCGATGTCGAAGCCCGGTGGCACGAGGTCGAGCCAGTTCTGCGCCACGGCGATCAGCCCGGCGGCAACGACCGCCGTCCCGAGGCCGAGTACCAGCGTGAGCAGCGCTCGGGTCGCGAGCTGTGGGCGCGGGGCGATCAGCCCCACCGCGATGGCTGTGATCGGCAAGAGGTCGGGGCTGACCGCCATCGCCCCGACGATCAGGATCTCGCTGCGCTCGACCACCCCGTATCCGGCGATCAGGCCGGCGACGAACATGAACGCCACATAGCGGGCGATCGGCCGGGCGTTGAGCCAGGCCATTCCCAGCACGTCCTCCCAGACGAAGCTGACTTCGGCGCGGACCTGAGAGGCGCGCGGCACGACCTCGATGCGCGAGAGGGTGATGTCGGTATCGGGGACCCCGTGCCGGCGAAGCTGGTCCAGCAGAGGGTCGGCCACCCGCGGCCGGACTGCAGCCACGACGAGCGAATGATCCGCGCGGACAGCGTCCAGCACGCGGACGCGGCTGACCCCATCGAATCCGTCGAGGAGGTCCGCGACCTGCCGCATGGTCCCCGACTCTCCGAAGACCTCGAGGTTGATCACGGGCGCGGCCGGGTCGGCGTGGGTACCTCAGTACCCAGTGCCCGAATGAGCTCGCCGGCGATCGAGCTCGTGCAGCCCGCCCTTCTGCGACAGGGTCTCGCAGGCCTGAGCGAGGTCGTCGGCGAGCGTCGTGGCGAGGGTGCGGCCGAGGGTCAGCTTCACCAGCGCGCGCATGATCTTCACGTGGTCGGCGTTCGGCGGCAGCGTGTAGGCCGGCACCATCCAGCCGCGCTCAGCGGCCAGCTGTGAGGCGACGTCGAACTCGTCGTAGTTGCGCTCGCCGTCGAGCTGGAAGGCCACCAGCGGCAGCTGCTCCTCCCCCTCTTCGCCGACGAGGCGGAACTCGTCCATCGCGCCGATCTGCTCGGCCAGCCCCCGAGCATTGGCCTGCATCATCTCCATCAGCAACCGGTAGCCGTCGTGGCCGAAGCGGACGAAGTTGTAGTACTGGGCCAGCACCATCGAGGCGCCGGTGGAGAAGTTCAGCGTGAACGTCGCGTCCTTCTTGCCGAGGTAGTTCTCGTAGAAGACGAGGTCCTCGGGCAGGTCCGACTTCTCGCGGAAGACGAGCCATCCGACCCCGGGGTAGACCATCCCGAACTTGTGGCCCGAGACGTTGATCGAGCGCACCTGGTCCAGCCGGAAGTCCCACTCGGAGTCCGGGTAGAGGAACGGCCACACGAAGCCACCGCTGGCCGCGTCAACGTGCAGCGGGATGTCGATGCCGCGCTCGTCGCGGACCTGGCGCAGCAGCGCGTCGATCCCGACGATGTCGTCGGCGTGGCCGGTGAACGTCGTGCCGAGGACGGCGGCCACGCCGATCGTGTTCTCGTCGAGGTGGGGCTCCACGTCCTCGGGCCCGATCGTGTACTTGTCGGGCTGCAGCGGGATGATCCGCGGCTCCACGTCGAAGTAGCGGCAGAATTTCTCCCACACCACGTGCACGTCGCCGCCGAAGACGAGGTTCGGGCGGTCGGTCGATCTGCCCGCCGCCTCCTGGCGCGCGCGCCACTTCCACTTGAGCGAGAGGGCGCCGAGCATGATCGCCTCCGACGAGCCCTGCGTGCTCGCGCCCACGGTCTCCCCCGGCGCGTTGTAGAGGTCGGCCAGCATCCGGATGCAGCGCTGCTCGATCTCGGCGCTGCGCGGGTACTCGGCGTGGTCGATGAAGTTCCGGTGCAGATTCTCACCGATCACCTGCTGGGCCTCGGGCTCCATCCAGGTGGTGACGAAGGTCGCGAGGTTGCGGTTGGGCAGCCCGTCGAGCAGCAGCTCCTCCGCGAGCAGGCGCATCGCGTCCCCGGCAGGCATCCCGTGCTCGGGCAGGTGGTTGTCCGGCACCGCCTCGAGGAGGAAGCGGTTCCCCATGCGCCCCGGCAAGGCGTCCATCTCCTTCGACAGCCGGGCGATCTGCTCCTCGTGGCCCTCGGTGCGGTGGCTCGACATCCGTCGATTGTCGAGAGGGCCGCCCTACCGGGGCAACGGCGCAGGCATGTGTCAGGCCGGGGGTGCCTGCCCCCGCAGCGCGACCACGTGGGCGTGGTCGGGCGCCACCTCGCCGTCGAGGACCTGGAGCCACGCGGCGCCCACCGCATCCGAAGCCGACGGCACGCTCGACCTTCAGCCAGCCGTCCGCCCAGGCGGCGAACTCGTGCCAGCGCGCCACGACGCGCTCGCTGAGCTCCGCGCGGCCCCAGTCCCCGGCGCGCTTCTTCGCCCGGTCGGGCGCGAAGAAGAACTTCGGCTCCGCCCCCGGAAGCGGCTCGCCCGCCCCGCCCGCCAGCGCGTCCCAGTGGGTCATGCCCACCGCCATGCTGTAGGTCAGCCCGTCGCCGAAGTGGGAGTGGACGGCGAGCCGCACGTTGCCGTCCCCCGACATGTCCACGTAGGTGGCCGGGCCCGAGCCGAGCGAGTCCACTTCGTCGTAGGTCACGGTGCGCCCGTACACGCCCAGGCCCTCGACGAACTCCCTGCTGCGCGGCGAGGTGAGCCCCACCAGGTCCACGTCGTCGCGCGTGGCGAGCAGGTACGCGACTCCGAGAGCGGTCTTGCTCGAGGCGCTGCCGATGACCACCGTCCGGCCTTCGGCCAGTCCCTCGTCGCCGAGCATGTCGTCGATCAGGAAGGAGGTGGAGAACAGCGGGCGCAGCACCATCTGCAGGTCCTCGGTGCCCTCGCGGTAGAAGGGGTCCGCGTCGGCGCGCTCGTAGCGCTGGTAGGCGGAGGGCAGGGAGCGCCGATGCTCCGTCTCGTCCCGGAACCCGCCGGCGTCGGCGGCCGGGGTCACGACGAGGTGCGAGGACGGCGGCAGGTAGCCGTACACCCGCGTGCCGCCCTCGAGGCCCTCGGCCCGGCTCTCGCTCACCTCGGCGAAGCCCCACACCGGCACCCTCCCCCAGCCCTCCGGGGCGGGGAAGAAGTCCCAGTAGGACATGGCGTCGCCGAACACCGCATAGGTGACGTTGTTGGCGGTCAGGCCGAAGCGGTCGACCTCCAGCAGCGCCTGACCCTCGTCCAGCTCGGGCGGCTCGGAGCCCGCCGTCCGCGTCGTCCGGATGTCGCTGCGGTCGACGAGGAAGTCCGCCACGGCCCCTAGCTCACCTTCTCGCGCGCGGCCTCCAGCAGCTCCTCGGTGCGGGTCAGCTTCACCCGCGGCCGCCCTTGCGCCTCGCCGGCCTCGCGCTCGGCGCGGTCGATCGCCTCCCAGCCCGCGTAGGTCACGTGGTCGGGCTTGCGCTCGCTCAAGCAGCTGCTCGAGCGAGTCGGGGTCGGGGTCCGTGGGCTGGTGCAGGCGGCCGGCGGCGACGTCCTGCAGCATCGTGTCGACCGTCTCCTTGGCGTCGCGCTTGTTGGTCCCGATGATCCCGCTGGGCCCGCGCTTGATCCACCCCACCACGTACTCGCCGTCGCCCACGCGGCCGGCCTCGTTGGGGATGATCGCCCGCTGCTCGTCGAACGGGCACGCCCTCCAGCGGCACGCCGCGGTAGCCGATCGAGCGGAATACCAGGCCACACTCGATCACGTCGGAGATGTCGGTGGGCTCGGGCCGGACCCGCCCGTCGTCGCCGCGATGGAGCTCGTTGCGCACGATGCGCACGCCCTCGACGCGCTCGGAGCCGATGATCTCCACCGGCGACACGAGGAAGCGCAGGTGGATCTTGTGCTCGCTGCCGCTGGGGTCGGCCGTGGAGTAGCCGGTCAGGATCTCCACGTTCTTGCGGGCGGTGATGTTGCCCTCGCCCTCCAGCGACTCGGCGGAGTGCTCGTCCAGCTCGCAGTCGGCCGGGTCCACGAAGACGTCCGCGCGCGTGAGCTCGTCGAGCTCGAGCAGCTCGGGGTTGGTGAAGGCGGCCTGGGCGGGCCCGCGGCGGCCCAGCACCACCACCTCGCGGACCTTGGACTCGCGCAGGACCTCGAGGGCGTGGTCGGCGCAGTCGGTCTTGGCCAGCAGCTCGGGATCGGTGGCGAGCATGCGCGTGACGTCCATCGCCACGTTGCCGTTGCCCACCACCACCGCGGTCTCGGCCGAGAGGTCGAACTCGAGGTCGGTGTAGTCCGGGTGGCCGTTGTACCAGGCCACGAAGTCCGTGGCCGAGTGCGAGCCGGGCAGGTCCTCGCCGGGGATCTCCATCCGGCGGTCGGTCTGGGCGCCGGTGGCGTAGAGGATCGCGTGGTAGCGGTCGGCCAGCTCGTCGTGGGTCACGTCGTCGCCGAAGTGGACGTTGCCGAAGAAGCGGAAGCCCGGGAGCGCCGCGGTCTTCTCGTACACGCGCGAGACGGCCTTGATGTTGGGGTGGTCGGGGGCCACCCCGCCGCGCACCAGGCCCCAGGGCGTGGGCAGGCGGTCGAACACGTCGACCTGGACCTCCAGGTCCTTCGCCTTCAGCAGGTGACCGGCGGCGTAGAAGCCGGAGGGACCGGACCCGATGATGGCCACGCGAAGCGGATCTTCCGCGCCTCCGGGCATAGTTCGAGGCTAGTGCAGCGCAGAGCGGTGATCGACATGGGCTCGAACTCCTGGAGGCTGGTCGTCTACGGCTTCGAGAAAGGGAAGTGGTGGGCCCTGACCGACGAGATCCGGGAGGCGGTCCGGGTCAGCGAGGGCCTGGGCCCGGACGGCGAGCTCCAGCCCGGCCCGATGGACCGCGCGCTGCACACCGCGGCTGTGTTCGCGGCCTTCTGCCAGGCCTCGGGCATCGAGGAGGTCGACGCCGTGGCCACCAGCGCGATCCGGGAGGCGCCCAACCGCGACGAGCTCCTGGGCGCGATCGAGAAGGACACGGGACTGAAGGTCCGGGTGATCTCCGGGGAAGACGAGGCCCGCTACGGGTGGCTGGCGATGGTCAACTCGACCACGGTCGAGGACGGCTTCGGGATCGAGATCGGCGGCGGCAGCGTGCAGCTCATGCGGATGAGCGACCGCGTCCTCAAGGACTCCTGCTCGCTGCCGCTCGGGTCGGTCCGCCTCAGCGAGGCCTTCCTGGGCTCGGGCAAGGTCAACGGCAAGGAGCGCAAGGCGGTCCGCAAGCACGTCGAGCAGCAGGTAGGCGCCGTGGACTGGTGGCCGCGGAAGGGAGGGCGGCTGGTGGGCATAGGCGGCACGATCCGCAACCTGGCCGCGGCGGCGCTCAAGCGGCTCGACACCCCCGACATCGACGTCCAGGGCTTCGTGCTGACCCGCGACGCCATCGAGGAGCTGATCGAGGAGATGGCCGACAAGCCGGCCTCGAAGCGCGACTCGATCTCGGGCATCAAGCCCGACCGCGCCGACGTGATCCTGGGCGGCACCATCGCCCTGGCCGCGATGATGGACGAGGGGGGCTTCGACGAGATGGAGGTCTCGGAGGCCGGCCTGCGCGAGGGGATCTTCTTCGAGCGGCTGCTCGACGACTCCGACCCGCCGCTGTTCGAGGACGTCAGGCGTGACTCGGTGGTCAACCTCGCCCACCGCTACCGGACCGACGACGCGCACGTCAGCCACGTGGCGAAGCTCTCGCTCGAGCTGTTCGACGAGCTGGGCGAGGCCGGCGTCCACGACCTCGGCGAAGAGGAGCGCGAGCTGCTGTGGGCCGCTTGCGAGCTGCACGACATCGGGGTGGCCATCGACTACGACGACCACCATCACCACTCCGCCTACCTGATCCTCAACTCGGGCCTGGCGGGCTACACGAGCCGCGAGCAGGTGATGATCGCCGTCATCGCCCGCTACCACCGCAAGGGCGACCCCGACGGCGACTCGCTGGGCGACCTGGCGAAGAAGGGCGACAAGACCCGCCTTCGCCTGCTCAGCGGCATCATCCGCCTGGCCGAGCAGCTGGAGCGAAGCCGTGACCAGTCGGTGGACTCAGTGACGGTCCGCGCCTCGGACGGGAAGGTCGTGCTGTTCCCGGAGTTCGGCAGCGGCGATCCCTGCGTGCCGTTGTGGTCGGCGCGCCGCAGCGCCGACCTGCTGGCCGACGCCGTGGACCGCGAGGTGGAGATCCAGGGCGACTAGGCCAGGTGGGTGGTCAGCGTGCCCGAGCTGGGGCGAGCTGATCTCCGCCGTGTCGCCCGGCTGCAGATAGCTGCGCGGCTTGCGCAGGCTCCCCACCCCGGCGGGGCTCCCCGTCGACACCAGGTCGCCGGGCACGAGCGTCATCAGGGAGGACAGGTGCGCCACGAGCTCCGGGATCGAGTGGACCAGGTCCGCGGTGGTGGCCTGCTGGCGCAGCTCGCCGTTGAGCCGCAGCTCGATGCCGATCTCGTCCGGCGGGCCCGCCTCGTCGCGGGGCGTCAGCCGCGGGCCGCAGGGCGCCGCGCCGTCGAAGACCTTCCCGGGCATCCATTGCGGCGTGGCGAACTGGCGGTCGCGCGCCGAGAGGTCGTTGAGCAGCAGATAGCCCTCGATGTGGTCGAGGGCGTCCTCGACGGCGACGTCGCGGGCCTCCTTGCCGATCACGAACGCGACCTCGGCCTCGTAGTCCACCTTGCCGGTGGGCAGCTTCACCGTGGCGCCGTCGCCGACCAGGGCGTTGGGGAACTTGGCGAAGAAGGTCGGCGTATCGGGCGGCTCGGCGCCCTGCTCCTCGGCGTGGGAGCGGTAGTTGAGCCCGATGCAGATGATCTTGTCGGGCTTCGAGATGGGCGCTTCGGGGGTCACGCGCCGTACCCTTTCACGCGTGGCGGGCGAGTCGAAGATTCCGAAGGGCCGGGTGCGGCGCGCCGCCAAGGTCGGCCGCCTCGCCGGCGGCCAGACCGCGCGCTCGTACGCGACCAAGGCCGCCAACCTGACCAGGGACGAGGAGGGCCGCCGCGAGGCCGCCCAGCGCCGGCAGATGGAGGCCGCCGAGCAGATCTTCGACGTTCTCGGCCAGATGAAGGGCGCGGCGATGAAGGTGGGCCAGGTCGCCTCGTTCATCGACACCGGCGGGCTGCCGCCGGAGTTCCAGGAGCGCCTGCAGGAGAAGCTGGCCGAGCTGCGCGACGCCGCCCCCCGGGTCCCGTTCAAGGACATGAAGAAGCTGATGGAGTCCGAGCTCGACGCGCCGCTCAAGGAGGTCTTCTCCGAGTTCGAGGAGGAGGCGGTGGCCGCCGCCTCGATCGGCCAGGTCTACCGCGCGCGCCTGGCCGACGACGACCGCCAGGTCGCGGTCAAGGTGCAGTACCCGGGCGTGGCGACGGCCGTGCGCGCCGACCTCCAGAACCTGGGCCTGATCATGCGCGTCGCCAAGCGCATCGCGCCCGGCATGGACGCCAAGGCGATGGCCGCCGAGATCCGCGAGCAGCTCTCCGACGAGCTCGACTACGAGCACGAGGCCCAGAACCAGCGCGCCTTCGCGCGGGCGTGGCGCGGGCACCCGTTCATCTACGTGCCCGACGTCCACACCTCGCTCTCGTCCGAGAAGGTGCTGGTGAGCGACTGGGTCGACGGAGTCGGGTTCGAGGAGGTGCGCGAGATGGACGAGGCGACCCGCGACCGCTTCGGCGAGATCATCTTCCGCTTCTTCTTCGGCTCGCTCTACCGCAACGGGCACTTCTCCGGCGACCCCCACCCGGGGAACTACCGGCTCATGCCCGACGGCCGCGTCGCGTTCCTCGACTTCGGCATGACCAAGAAGCTCTCGCCCGACCAGGTGGCCGAGGAGGTCGAGGTGGTCAGGCTCGCCATGGAAGACGACGCCGACGGCCTGCTGGCCCAGATGACCCGCATGGGCTTCTACAAGGAGGGCGACGAGAAGGTCGAGGCCCAGGCCGTGCTCGAGCACGTCCAGGACATGGTCGCCTGGTACCTCGACGACGAGGAGATCACCCTCGACAAGGAGACCGCCGGCCAGATCCTCATCGACTTCGGCGACCCCCGCTCCCGGCACTGGAACCTGATGCGCCGCGGGCACGGCGCCGCCCGAGACGATGCTCGGCGCCCGCATGCAGGCGATGACGCTCGGCGTGCTCGGCCAGCTGGGCTGCACGGCCAACTGGCACTGCATCGCGCGCGAGTGGCTGTTCGGCGATCCTCCGAGCACGCCGCTGGGCGAGGAGGAGACCGACTACTTCGGCCGGGGCCGGCGCACGGCGGCCTAGTGGTGCCCGAGCGAGACCGCCCGAAGGCCCTGGAGGTCCTGCGCCGCGACCCGGTGATGGCCGCGATGCTCGACGACTTCGGGCCGCTGGACGAGGTCCTGCGCCGCCGCGGCCGCCGGCCCACCGAGGCCTACGGGGCGCTGCTGCGGGCGATCGTGGGCCAGCAGCTCTCCACCAAGGCGGCGAAGCTCGATCTACGAGCGCCTCGAGGCGATGTTCGGCGGCCGGGCCCCCACCCCGGCCGAGCTGCTGGCGGCCGACCCCGAGGAGGTCCGCTCGGTGGGCCTGTCGCGGCCGAAGGTCGCCTACCTGCGCGACCTGGCCGAGCACGTGGAGGACGGGCGCCTGGAGCTGGACCGCCTGGCCGAGCTGCCCGACGAGGAGGTGATCGCCCAGCTCACCGCCGTGAAGGGCCTGGGCGAGTGGACCGCCCACATGTTCCTGATCTTCCACCTGGGCCGCCCCGACGTGCTGCCGGTCGGCGACCTGGGCATCCGCAACGCCGCGGCGCTGGCCTACTCGCTGGAGGGCCCGCCCAAGCCGGCGGAGCTGACCGAGCTGGCGGAGGGCTGGCGCCCCCACCGCTCGCTGGCCTCGCTCTACCTCTGGCGCTCGCTGGACAACACGCCGGACTGAGCGTCCCGCTGCCTGCCGAGCCAGGCCGCTTGCGAGGCGCGATACGACCGGTCGCGCATCCGGTTCAAGGAGCCCGCGGGCTGCACCCCGCCGCCGGTGTTCCATGGGTTGAAGCACGTCGCGTCGAGCTCGTCGGGGAGCCGGCGGCCCACCTGCAGCCGCCCCACCGGCTTGAAGCGGCCGCCGAGCGACGCGACCGAGAAGTCGAAGCCACCGTCGGGTCGGGGCACCGCGCCGATCAGGTAGAGGCCGTCCGCCGCCCGGAAGGGCAGCGACGAGGAGTAGGGCCGCTGGTCGACCTCGGTGGCGGGCAGGAACACGTGGTGCAGGACCGGCAGGTCCGCCGAGGTGATGAGCAGGAAGTCCTGATGGCGGCCGGGGCCGTGGGCGTCCGGGACGCGCACCGACAGGCCGAGGAGGTCGGGCAGCGGCCGCGGCAGCCCGATCGACCGCGAGACGCGCACCATCGCCGGGTGCTCGGCCGGCCGCTGGAGGAAGTCCACCCCCGCGGGGGCCGCCCCGGCGCCGTCGATCGACAGGGTGGCCTCGTGCACGACGCCCTTGGGATGCACGGCCTTGCCGCGCCGGAGAGCGGCGACCGTCCCGAGCGCGAACGCCAGGCCCGCGCTGACGGACTCGTGGACCAGCGATGCCATCCGGGGCTACCTACCCCGGGGTGCGCGAGCGAGCTAAGAGCCGCAGCTCGGGTCTTCGTCCGCGATGCGGAACGAGGATCCGCAGCCGCAGGAGGCCACGACGTTCGGGTTGTTCACCTCGAAGCCGGCGCCCATGAGGCTCTCCGTGTAGTCGACCGTCGAGCCGTCGACGTAGCGCATGCTCGCCGGGTCCACGATCAGCCGGATGCCCTCGTAGTCGAAGACGTGGTCGTCGTCCTTCTGGTTGTCCAGGGCCAGTGCGTACTGGAAGCCCGAACAGCCGCCTCCGCGCACTCCGACGCGCAGGCCGACATCGTTCGTCTCCTGGGAGTCGATGAACCCGCGGACCTTCTCCGCGGCGACGTCAGTCAAGGTGACCACGTCTCGATTGTAGCCCGTGGCTATCTTTTCTGAAGCATGCCGTCCGCCGATGACCTCAAGCAGCGCATCGAGGCCGCCCTGCCCGGCTCCACCGCTCAGGTGGAGGATCTGACGGGTGGGGGCGACCACTTCCGGGCAGAGGTGACCTCGGACCGCTTCGAGGGCCTCAGCCGCATCGAGCAACACCAGCTCGTATATGGCATCTTCGGAGACGAGGTGGGCGGCCCGATCCACGCACTTTCGATCAAGACTTCGACCCCTCCGGGAGGCACGCAGTGACCGACGAGGAGATCCGCGACTTCATCTCCAACGCCATCGACGAGAACTCGGTGATGCTCTTCATGAAGGGCACCCCCCAGCAGCCTGCCTGCGGGTTCTCGGCCCGGACCGCCGCGGCGCTCAACGCGCTCGGCGTCCAGTACTCGGCGCTGGACATCCTCCCCGACCCGCGCATCCGTGAGCAGCTCTCGGGCCTGTCGGGCTGGCCGACCATCCCCCAGCTGTTCGTGGAGGGTGAGCTGATCGGCGGGGCCGACATCGTGGCCGAGATGTACGAGTCCGGCGAGCTGGCCGAGAAGCTGGGCACCGATCAGCCGTCCGAGCCGGAGGCCGCGGTCGCGGAGACCACGCCGGAGCGCAAGGCGCCTCCGATGCAGCTCGAGAACCGCCTGGACTAGCGGCCGGAGCGGCCGCCACCACCGCGGCGGCGCTGCTCGATCATCCGGCGGCCGCGCTCGCTCGCGGCGCGGGCCCGCGCCTTGTAGCGCTCCTTCTCCTCGTCGGAGAGGGACTGCCAGCGCTCGTAGGCGGCCAGGATGATCGGGTAGGCGCGGCGGGCGTAGCGCGCCATCTGCTGCGAGCGGTGCGAGGGCATCAGGCCGCCGCCTTCTCGCGGTCGAGGTAGTCGATGTACTCGAGGATGCGGTGCGAGTCGTGCACCACGTCCTCGCCGTTGATCAGCACCGGCACCCAGCGCTGGCCGGTGAGCTCGAAGACCTCGGGCCGCTGGCGCTTGAGGAACGGCACCCGCACCTCGGAGAAGGAGATGCCCGAGCGCTTCAGCCGCCGGGCCACGACCCCACAGCGGCACACGCGATCGGTGGGCGCTTTGCAGCGGTAGAGGATCGCCATCGCCCGAAAGATTAGGGACCGGCAGGGGCGTTTCGCCCCAGCAGCTGACCCGCCGCGCGGCCCGCCCGGCCGGCCGCGCCCAGCGCCGCGCCCATCAGCCTGTACTGCACCTGCTGCGAGCGCCGCGTCCGCGCGATGCGGTCGTGCTCGCGCTCCAGGTGCCAGGCCACCGTGGCCTCCAGCGTCTCCTCGTGCGGGCGGGCGCGCCACATCAGCTCGCGCTTGGCCTTGGTGGCGCGGTAGGTCCACCAGTGCCGGGCCGCCGCCAGCTCGGTGGGGTGCAGCGGCGGGCGACCGGCCGCCCCCAGCGCCTGCGCGCCGACCGACGCGAGGCCGGCGGGGATCCGCACCGGCGGGGCCACCCCCGAGATGCGCCCGAGGTCGGCGAAGAAGCGGTCGAAGGTGAAGTTGCGACCGCCCAGGATGTAGCGCTCGGCGATGGCGCCGCGGCGGTCGGCCAGCAGGTGGCCGGCGACCACGTCGCGCACGTCGACCATGCAGAAGGCGCCGCCCGAGTACATCGGGACCCGCCCGAGCAGGAAGTTGCGCACGATGCGCGTGGAGGTGACGTGGACGTCGCCGGCGCCGAAGGTCGCCGCGGGGTTCACGCACACCAGCGGCAGCCCCTGGGCCGCCAGGCGCATGGCCTCCACCTCGGCCTCGTGCACCGAGTTGACGTAGGGGATGTCGAGGTGGCCGGCGGTGAACAGCTGGCTCTCGTCGGCGGTGCCGCCCGGCGGCGCCGGGCCCAGGGCCGCGGCGCTCGACGTGAAAACCACCCGCTCCACGTCCGCGCGCAGGCTCTCGGCCAGCACGGTCTTGGTCCCGCCTACGTTGACCTCGAACATGCGCTCGGCGTCGCCCTCGCGGATCGAGGTGACGCCGGCCGCGTGGAAGACGCGGTCGACGCCCTTGAGCGCCCGGCGCACCGAGCGGCGGTCGGTGACGTCGCAGCGCACCCGCTCGCACTCCACGCCGTCCAGCACCTCGAGGGGCGAGCGCTCGCGCACGGTCACGCGCAGGTCGTCGCCGCGCTCCACCAGGGCGCGTGCCAAGTGCGAACCGATGAACCCGGTCGCTCCTGTCAGGAGTGTCTTGGGCAACTAGATGCGAGCCCGCTGGCGGTGAGAGCCCTCGAAGTGGCGCTGGCAGTCCAGGCACCGGACGGCTTCGGGGACAGCTACGAGCCGGGCGGCGGCGATCTGCTGCCCGCATGTCAGGCAGATGCCGTAAGTCCCGTTGGCCAGCGCGCGACGCGCCTCCGTGATGCGCGTCTCCTCCTCCTGCCACAGCAGGCGCGTGCCGGCGTCGATCTCACGGTCGTGCAGATCGCCGGCCAGCTCGGCGGGATGGTTGACCACGTCGGCGTGGTCGGAGCCGGTCACAGGGCCGACGGCGTCCCGCGTGCGCGTCAGCTCCTTCAGGCGCGCATCGAGGCGGGCCTCGATCTGCTGCCTGTCGTGACCGGTCATCGCTCTCCTCCACGGGCGATCGTACTCCTCTGCGAGATAGGCTGCGACGCGAATGTCCGTCGCCGTCGTCACGGACACCACGTCCTACCTGCCGCCCGAGATGATCGAGCGTTACGGGATCGAGGTGGTGGACCTCTACATCGTCTTCGAGGGCGAGCGCACCGAACGCGAATCCTCGATCACCGACTACCCGGCCTTCTTCGAGGAGCTGCGCAGCGCCGAGACGCTGCCCACCACCTCCCAGCCCTCGGTGGGCGACTTCATGTCCACCTACGAGCCGCTGCTGGCGGCGGGACACGACATCGTCTCCATCCACATCTCCGCGGGACTGTCGGGCACCGCCGACTCCGCCCGCCAGGCCGCCCAGTCGATCGAGGGCGGCGACCGGATCAAGGTGATCGACTCGACCACCGCCGCCGGCGGCCTGGGGATCCTCGTTCTGAGCGCCGCCCACGCCGCCGAGCAGGGCGCGACGTCCGAGGAGATCGAGAAGGTGGCCGCCGACGCCCGCGGGGACCTGAAGATGTGGTTCGCCATCGACACCCTCGAGTTCCTCAAGCGCGGCGGTCGCATCGGCGCCGCGAGCGCGTGGATCGGCTCGACGCTGAAGGTGAAGCCGATCCTCACCGTCGAGTCGGAGATGACGCCGGTCGAGCGAGTCCGCACCTCCAAGCGCATGTTCGAGCGCATGGTCGACTACGCCCGCCAGCGCCACGAGGACGGGCACGACGCATGGGTCGTCCAGCACATCGCCGCGCCCGAGCAGGCGGAGGAGCTGGCGAGCCGCTGCCGTGAGATCTTCGGCAACGAGCCGCTCTTCGTCAGCGAGATCGGCCCAGTCCTGAGCGCGCACACCGGCCCCGGGCTGCTGGGCGTGGGCTCCATCTCGGAGCGCTTCTTCAACTGATGGCCGACGTGTCGATCCGCGCGGTGGTCCGGATCGTGATGATCGTGGTCTGCTGCGCGCTGGCGCTGTACCTGATCTACCTGCTGCGCAGGCCGATCGGGTGGTTGCTGGCCGCCTCGTTCCTCACCATCGCGCTGTCGGGCCCGGTGAACGTCCTGTCGCGCAAGATGAAGCGCGGCTTCGCGATCATGTTCGTGTACCTGGGCCTGCTGCTGGTCCCGTTCCTGCTCGCCGCGCTCATCGTCCCTTCGCTCGTGAACGAGGTCAGCAAGCTCGCCAGCAACGCGCCTCAGTACGCCACCGACGTGACGGACTTCGTCGAGAAGAACGACAGGCTGCAGAAGCTCAACAAGGACTACGACATCACCGGCAAGCTGCAGGAGCAGGCGGGAAGATCCCCGAGAAGCTGGGCGACGCCGCAGGGACGGTACGCGACGTGGGGATCGCGCTCGTGAACTCGATCTTCACGGTGCTGACGATCCTGATCCTCACGGCGTTCATGCTCGGGAGCGGCCGAAGATGGGTCGACGCGGGGCTGCACCAGTTACCCGAGGACCGGGCGGTCTCCATCCGGCGGGTGCTCGACCGCTCGAGCCAGGCGATCTCCAACTACGTGGCGGGCGCGCTGTTCCAGGCGGCCACGGCGGGGCTGCTCTCGTTCCTCGTGCTGAAGCTGCTGGGGGTCCCCTTCGCGGCTCCGTTGGCCATCCTGATCTTCTTCCTCGACCTGATCCCGCTGGTCGGCGCCACGATCGGCGCGATGCTGGTCGGCATCGTGACCCTGTTCGAGAACTTCCCGACGGCCACGATCATCTGGGTCATCTGGTCGATCGTCTACCAGCAGGTGGAGAACAACCTCGTCCAGCCGCAGATCCAGAAGCGCGCGGTGAACGTGCACCCGTTCGTGGTGATCGTCTCGGTGCTGTTCGGCGCCCAGCTGCTGGGGGTCCTGGGGGCGATCGTCGCCGTGCCCGTGGCCGCGACGCTCCACATCATCGTGCGCGAGTACTCGGTGGTGAAGCGCCTGCTGACCCCGGAGGATCAGCCGACGATCGCCACCGCGGGCTCTCCGCCCTCGGCTAGCGGCGCCTGAACAGCGAGACGGTGGCGGCCACGCCGCCGCCGATGAGGAAGCCGGCCGCCGCGGCGCCGATCAGCGCCGGGGTGCGGTTCTCCGACAGCTGGCGGCGCCAGTCGGTCAGCTCGGCGACCTTCGTGCGGAGGTCGTTGACCGAGAAGCCCAGCTCGCCGCGGGTGGTCTCGATCTCGGCGCGGATCTGCTGTGAGGAGCGCTCGGGCATCAGCTTCCCTTCTCGATCTGCTCGTAGGCGCCCGCCGAGCGCCCCAGCTGGTCGCGCTCGATCCCCTGGTGCTCGAACTGGGCCTTCGTGAGCTTGGCCTCCTCGATCGCCAGGTCCGGCGTGGGCGGCGCGCCCTTCTTGAAGAAGCGGTAGGCGACGAAGTCCGGCGATCGGCTCCCAGGATGCACCAGCAGGACGAAGACGGCCAGGAAGCCTTGCCAGACGCTCTCGAAATCGAACGCGTCATTGATGATGTAGCCCAGGAAGATCATGAACGACGAACACCGCGAAGAACAGGAACGTGCCCGCGGCGGCCGCGATGCCCGCGCCCTTGCCGAGGCTCGAGACCTTCTCGCCGACCTCTGCCTTGGCGAGGTCGATCTCCTGGCGGACGAGGAGCGACGCCTTCTCGGAGACCTCCTGGACGATCTCGCCCAGCGACTTGTCTGCGTTGCGCCCGTTCACTCGCTCGGCCCCAACACTCGCAGGATCAGCGCAGCGGCAAGGCCGCCCGCGAACGCGGCGCCCACGAAGTACTCCGGGTGCTGGGTGAAGGTGTCCTCCTCGGCGTGCGACTGGGCGTCCAGGGGCGACTCGCCGCGCTGAGGCGAGTCGGGCCCGCCCTCGGGCTCGACCACCTGCTCAGGCGTCGCGGCCTGCGTGGGATCGCTCTCGCCCGCGCCGGCCTCGGCGCGGTTGACCTCGTCTCCGGGCTGTCCCGGGGTGGCGGCCTCCATCAGTCGATCGGAGGATCCTCGCCGGTGACGCGCTCCCAGATGATGGTGGCGAGCCGGTTGGCGACGATGGAGGTGAGGGCGCCCACTCCGGCGAGCAGGCCGCTCCAGGCGAGGCGCTTGACTAGGTCGTTGTCCATGGGCGGCTGATTCAACCAGACACGGGTGCGGGGTCACCGGACGTTGACTCCAGGCCTCCGCAGATGGTGTCTACTACCAGCCCCTTTGCGTGCTCAAACTCCTCTTCGGTGCGGGGCAGCACGTCGAAGATCCACGCCGTGAGCAGCTGCTCGATGGCGCCGTAGAAGCACATGGCGGCGAACTCCGAGGGGATGTCGGCCTTGAACAGGCCCTCCGCGCGGGCGCTCTCCACGATCGCCGCGATGCCCTGGTAGGCCTCGCGGATCTTCTCGAGGTGGAGCCGGCCGAACGAGTTCGCGGCGCGGGTGACCTCCACGATGATCACCTTCATCAGCTCCGGCTCGTTGCGGTAGGAGTCGATGATGAAGCCGGCGACCGCGTAGAGCTTGTCGCGGGCGGGCATCTCCTGGCGGTCGATCTCGGCGATGGCGTCGAGCATGATCTGCCAGCGCTCCAGGAAGAGCGTGTTGAGGATCTCCTCCTTGGAGTCGAAGTAGTGGTAGACGAGGCCGTAGGCCACGCCCGCCTCGTCGGCGACGTCGGAGACGCGGCAGTGGTGGAACCCGCGCTGGGCGAAGACCTGGATGCCCGCGTCGAGGATCATGCGGCGCTTGTCGGCGGCCTTGCTCATCGAAGCGCCGCCTCGGGCCAGCGGTAGGCGTCCGGCACGCGGTTGGCCAGGCTCGGCAGCTGCTCGCGGATGGTGTCCTGGCGGTCGAAGTCGAGGTCGGCGATCACGTAGCCCTCGCCGGCGTCCCTGCGGGCGAGCACCTCGCCCCAGGGGTCCACGATCATCGATCCGCCCCAGCTCTCCTTGTCGCCGGCGGGACCGACTTGGTCGGCGGCCACCACGAACGCCTGGTTCTCGACCGCGCGGGCCCGCAGCAGGACCTCCCAGTGGCCCGCCTCCCCGGTGGCCCGCGTGAAGGCCGACGGGACGACGATGACCCGAGCGCCGCGCACCGCGAGGATGCGGTACAGCTCGGGGAAACGCAGGTCGTAGCAGACGCTCAGGCCCAGGGAATGCCCGTCTGCCAGCTCCGAGAGGACGATCTCGTCGCCCGGCTCCTCGCTCGCGGACTCGCGGTACTCCTGGCCCCCGACGACCACGTCGAACATGTGGATCTTGCGGTAGAGCGCTCGGAGCTCGCCGTCAGGGCCCACGTGCAGCGAGGTGTTCGAGAGCTTCTCGTGGTCCTCGCGGCGCTCGGTGATCGAGCCGGCCACCAGGTCGATGCCGAGCTCGCGGGCGATGTCGTGCGCCCAGCGCGCGCTCGGGCCGTCCAGCGCCTCCGCGCCGGCCTCCAGCGTCCTCTGCTCGCCGAGCACGTTCCACTTCTCGGGCAGAACGACGAGATCGGCGCCGTCGCTGACGGCGTCGCGGGTGAGGCGGTCCGCACGCTCCAGGTTGTGAGCGAGGTCTCCGCCTGAGTTCAGCTGAACTGCTGCTGCGCGCATCGGCTCCCTCGTTGTCTGCCGGCCGTCGTTGACTGACCAGTCAATCTGAGTCTACCGGGACGCCGCGCGGCGGCACCGGGGCGGACTGCACGATCGACGTGGTGGTCTGACCGTAGGGAGCGAAGCGGTCGATCACCTCCTCCAGGTGCTCGACGTCGCGCACGTGCAGGCGGACGAAGTAGCAGTCCTCTCCGGTGATGCGCTGGGCCTCGGAGACCTCCGGCGTGCGCTGGGCCAGCTCGGCCACCTTCTTCAGCTCGCGCGGGGCGGGGCGGATGCGCAGCACCGCGCCGAGGCCGAAGCCCAGCGCGCGCGGGTCGATGTCCGCGTGGTAGCCGCGGATGACGCCGGCCTCCTCGAGGCGCGCGAGCCGCTCGGCGACCGCCGGCGGGCTCAGCCCGATGCGCCGGCCGAGCTCGGCCAGGCTGAGGCGGGCGTCGCGCTGCAGCTCGGCCAAGAGGCGCCGGTTCGGGGCGTCGACGGTGAACTCGTCGTTTCGCCGTCGATCTTTAAGTGGACTGACCGCCATTCCTTGGTTGAAGGCTATGGCACGAGCGATGAGAGGGCAAACCTTCATGGATGCCTCCGCAGCTCTACTTCGTCGTCAGCGCGGTCTTCCACTACCTCGGGCCCGCCTTCGCCGTGCTGCTCTTCGCGCGCGTCGAGGTGCTCGGCGTGGCCTGGCTGCGGATCGCCTCCGCGGCGCTCCTGTTCGCGCTCTGGCGCCGCCCAGGGCGACTGTTCGCCCGGCTGCGCAGCGTCGACCGCCGCACGCTGCTGGCCTGGGGCGCCGTGCTGGCGGCGATGAACTGCACCTTCTACGGCGCGATCGACCGGCTGCCCCTGGGCACCGTGGCCGCGATCGAGTTCGTGCCGGTGATCGCGCTCGCCGCCCTGGGCTCGCGCACCCGCCGCAACGCGGCGGCGCTTGTGCTGGCCGGGGCGGGCGTCTACCTGGTCACCGACGTGCGTCTGGCGGGCGACCCGCTCGGCTTCGCCCTCGCCTTCGCCAACGCCGGCCTGTTCGCCGCCTACATCGTGCTCAGCCACCGGGTCGCCCAGGGCGGCGCCGGGGTCGACTCGCTCGGCGCGGCGATGCTGGTGGCGGCGGTGGCGGTCACGCCGTTCGCCGCCTCGAGCGCCTTGCCGGCCTTCTCCGACCCGGTGGCGCTGGCGGCCGGCGTGGGCGTCGGACTGTCCTCCTCGGTGATCCCCTACGTGACCGACCAGCTGGCGATGGCCAAGCTCTCGCGCGCCGCCTACGCGCTGATGGTCTCGCTTCTCCCGGCCACCGCAACGGTGATCGGCGTGGTGGTCCTCGCGCAGGTGCCCTCACCCGCCGAGGTGGCCGGCGTGGCCCTGGTGGTGGCCGGGGTGGCCCTGCGGCGGGAGCCCGTGGACCGGCCGGACGAGGGGCTAGCGTTGCCCGGTGCCTCCGGACCGGAGAACGTTCATCCGGCGGCGTCTGGTGGCGGGCGGGGCGCTGCTCGTAGTGGTCGTGTGCCTGGTCCTGCTCGCCGCGGGCGGATCCGAGAAGAGACCCCCTGAGCGAAGTGCGAAGGAGGTCGCCGCCTCCCGTCCACACGTCTCCAAGCCTGCCGCCAAGCGGCACGCGCCGGTGCCGGTGCTCATGTACCACGGGGTCGAGCCGCCGATACCCGGCGGGTTGCCGGAGCTGTTCGTCGCCCCCAAGACCTTCAGGGCTCAGGTGGACGCCCTCGCGCGCGCGGGCGGCCACGGTGTGACGATGGACCAGGTGCAGTCGGCATGGGACAAGGGCACACCGCTGCCGTCCAAGCCGGTGGTCCTGACCTTCGACGACGGCTACCGGGGCCAGGTGGACAATGCGATGCCGGCGATGAAGCGCCACGGCTGGCCCGGCGTGCTCTACATGACCATCGCGAACTTCAAGCCCGCCACTGGCCTGAAGGAGCCCGACGTGCGCACGCTGCTGGCGGCGAAGTGGGAGCTCGGGGCGCACACGTTCAGCCATTCCGACCTGCGGACGCTCGGCGCGGCCGAGCTCAAGCACGAGGTCGACGAGTCGCGCACCTGGCTCCAGCGCAAGTTCGACCGGCCGGTGAACAGCTTCGCCTACCCCGCCGGCATGTACGGCCCCGCCGCGCTGAAGGCGGTGCGGCGCGCGGGCTTCCACAATGCCGTCACGGTCATCCCCGGCCTCGCCTCCCGCAAGAAGCCCTTCGAGCTCAGCCGCGTCCGGGTGTCGTCGAACATGTCGGCCCGCGACGTGGTCCGCGAGCTCGAGCAGCTGGGATGGCGCTGACCGGCCTCCCCGCGCGAGGCGCCCGCGTCCGCGAGCTCGGCCTCCCCCTCCCCCCGGAGCGCATGCCTCGGCGCCAGGGCGCCCGGCCGCTCAAGCGGTGGCGCTACGTGGGCGTGTATGGGCCCGAGCTGATGCTGTGCGTGGGCGAGGCCTGGGTGGGCCCGATCCCCCAGCGCTGGTGGGCCGTGGCGCTGCCCGACGGGCGGCTGCGCCAGCACACCGGCGCGGGCCGCGGCGGCGTGCTGCTCGAGCCGGGGCGCGTGGAGGTCGACTCTCGCGAGCTGCGGCTCTCGCTTCGCTTCGAGGAGAGCGAGGGAGTCGAGACCGTGTCCCCAAGCGGGCACAGCTGGATCTGGACCCGCAAGCAGGCGGGCATCCCGGTGACCGGCAGCGCCGAGCTGGACGGCCGCCGCTTCGATGTCATGGCCGAGGGGATGGTCGACGAGAGCGCCGGCTACCACGAGCGCCACACATCGTGGCGCTGGTCGGCCGGCGTCGGCCGCGGGGCCGGCGGAGAGCGCGTGGCCTGGAACCTGGTGGACGGAGTGCACGACTCGGCGAGCCAGAGCGAGCGGACGGTCTGGGTGGACGGGGAGCCGCACGAGGTCGACGCGGTGCCCTTCGCGGCGGACCTGTCCTCGGTCGGCGAGCTGCGCTTCGAAGAGTGGTCGGCGCGCGAGGACCACACCAACCTGCTGCTCTTCCGCAGCGACTACCGCCAGCCGTTCGGGACCTTCTCCGGCCGGCTACCGGGCGGCCCCGAGCTGGCCCGGGGCTACGGGGTGATGGAGACGCACGACGTGCGCTGGTAGCGCGATGTCACTGCCGGCCGCGGTCCCGGCCCGGCCCACCGCGGAGGAGGTCCCGCCCGGGACCGCCGATCAGCACGTCTCGCCCCCGGTCGCCCGTCAGCCGGTCGTTGCCGCGGTCGCCCCTGAGACGGTCGTTGCCGCTGTGCCCGCCGACCCTGTCGTTTCCGCTTCCCCCGGACGCGCGGTCGTTGCCGCCCTGGCCGCGCAGCCGGTCGCGGCCGCTCCCGCCCGAGAGCCTGTCGTTCGAGGGCCCGCCGCTGACGCGGTCATTGCCGCTGTCGCCCGCCACGCGGTCACGCCCGCTGTCGCCGTTCATGCGGTCCCTGCCGCTTGCGCCTCCAAGGCGGTCGTTTCCGCTCTCGCCGTTCATCCGGTCATTGCCTCCGCGCCCCGTCAGGCGGTCGTTGCCGCTTCCGCCCCAAAGGCGGTCGCCGCTGCTGCCGCCCCCCACGCGGTCGCGGCCCGAACCGCCGCGGACCCGGTCGCGGCCGCTGTCACCCGACGCGCGGTCGTTGCCGTTCTGGCCGTCCACGCGGTCGTTGTCGGACTCGCCGAAGAGCTGATCGTCGCCGTCGCCACCCAGGACGAAGTCGTTGCCGCGGCCGCAGCGGACGACGTCGTTGCCCGCCCCGGCGTCCACGCGGTCGTTGCCGTCGCCGCAGATGATCACGTCGTTGCCCGCGGTTCCCGCGGATGACGTCGTCACCCGAGGTGCCCCGGATGGTGTTCGTCCGCGGGTCGTCCACGAGCAGCTCGACGTTCTGGTCCTGAGCCGCTCCCTCGCCGGTGTTGTCGCCGGCCTGGGGGTCGTTGAAGGCGATGGCATGGCTCAGGGAGGCCATCTGCGAGTTGCCGAAGCCCGAGGCGCTGGTGCCCGATCCGGGAATGGGCAGCGGGGCAGCGAAGTCGGTCAGCGTGCCGAACAGCGACAGCGTTCCGTCGTGATTGTTCATCATCTCGATCAGCCGGCTCTGCTGAGGCCAGTCCGCGGCTCCGGCCGAGGTGTTGATCTCCCACCAGTTCGCCCGAGCGGGGCAGCCCGCGTCGGTCCCGCAGGCGAGGACCTTGTTCTCGTGGGTGTGGCCCGCCACGTACGCCACGACGCCCGGGTGCTCGTTCAGCAGGGTGCCAAGCCCCTTGGCGCCTTGGCGGTCCTGGCCCTGATGGATGGGGGCGGACGAACGGGGGTCGAGGTCACAGCCCGGATTGATGTCGTGCCCGTGCGAGTCACCCGCAGTGCAGGGAGATGCGGCCTCGTCGATCGTCACCGAGTTCAGGCTGCGGATCGGGTGGTGGCCGAAGACCACCACGAGCTTCTTCTGGGCCTGAGCGCGCGCGAGCTCTGCCTCCAGCCAGCGGAACTGCGGGTCGTCGATGTTGCCGTTCGAGGAGTCCTCCACGGTCCCGCCGTCGGAGACCGTGTCGATCGAGATGAAGCGGATGCCCGACTTGAGGTCGCGGGCGAAGTACGTGGCCGAGCCGCGGGAGGCAGCGTTCTGGGCTGGGTCGACGAACGAGAACCCGTGATCGTCGGGTTGTATCCCGGAGCCGTAGACCTGCTTGAGCTGGCGGCGGTCGACGAACTGCCGCCGCGTGTCCGGCGGGACCGGCACCCCGGCCGCCAGGTCGGTGAGGTTCAGCAGGAAGTTGGGGTTGGGGCTCTCGTCGGTGCCGAAGGGAAGGCTCGACGTGCTCTGCACGAGCTTGCGGCAGCCGATGGCGACCGTCTCGAAGGCCACGTTTGCGTCCTCGTTGCCCTGCACGAGGCCGTCGTGGTTGCCGTTGGTGACGTAGGTCGGCACCGGCGAGGAGCCGCGGCGCAGGCCGGCCGGCGCGAACGACAGCGACTGAGCGCGGTCCATCAGGCCCGGGTACCGGGGCCACGCGGCGTAGCGGCCCGCGGGCTGGTCCGGGTCGTAGTAGTCGGTCTTCACTCCGACGTCGTCGTAGTCCTGCACACCGGTGTAGCGCGGCGCCTCGCCGGCAGCGCCGCCGGGGTACCTGCTGGCGAGTTGTGTCTGGTCGACCGCGTTGCAGGAGGTCCCCGTGAAGCTCGCGCGTGCCACTGTTGAAGTTCTGTGGCGCCGAGCGGCCCTCGATCAAGTCGCGGACCCAGGTGGTCTCGTTCAGCTGCTGGTTATCCGAGCTGTCCCCGGTCACCAGCCCGAAGTCCATGGCCGCTCTCCGTCCCCCGGCCTGGGTGTGCGGGCTCTGCGCAGTGAACTGGTTGAGCTGGCGGAAGGAGAAGTCGATCGCCCAGGGGTGGAGCCCCTCGTGGGGCCGGAACGCCGCCGAGGCGCCGGGGTCGGCGAACTCGACCCTGGCGGGCGACTCCTCGTCGGCGAGCTGAAAGTCGGTCAGTTGGGCGAAGTACGAGAGCGAGCCGCGGCGGCTCTGACGACCGGCCAGCGGCGCGCCGTCGAGAGAGTGCGAACGACGCGCGGGGCGCCCGGACCCTCGACCAGCGTGTTGAAGTCCGATCCCGGCGCGATGGGCGGACCGCTCGCGATCGTGTGCTGCTCGGTGGTGTGGCCCAGTTCGTGCGCCTGGGAGATGCCGGCCGTCGTCGCGAGCGCGAGCGTCGCCAGCGCGAATGCGGTCCTCGCCCTGCCGACGATCATCCGCTTCTCCCTCCTCGCCCGGTGCAGCCGTGGCAAGGTACCACCGTGAGCAGGGCGCTCGCGACACGTATCGGGCTCGGCTACCTCGCCTTCCAGGCGGCCTACGTGGCCGTCTGGATCCTGGTGGCGCCGCGCGGCTTCTACGACGCCTTCCCCACCGGCCCGGCCGAGTGGGTCTCCCCGATCCCGCCCTTCAACGAGCACCTGCTGCGCGACTACGGCGCCGCCGGGCTGGCCCTGGCCGTGCTGGCCGTGCTGGCCGCGGTGTGGCTCGAGCGGCGCCTGGTCCAGGCCACGGCGATCGCGTTCATCGTCGCCGCCCTGCCCCACTTCGCCTATCACCTGACCACCACCGACCGCCTCTCCACGGCGGACAACCTCCAGAGCCTGATCGGCCTGTTCCTGCCCGTGCTGGTGGCCGGCGGGCTGCTGTGGGTCAGCCGGAGCGAGCTTCGCGCTGGCGGACCATCTCGGCCACCAGCTCCTTCGAGTGGAGCGCCCCGATGAGGTCGCGCAGCGGGTCGACGCCCGCCTCCAGCAGGGCGACCACGCGGTCGGGGTCCTCGCCGGCCAGCCGCTCGGAGATCAGCTTGACCTCCTCCTCCGCCAGGGCGGCGACCGCCTTCTTGTAGCGCAGCGTGTCGTAGACCGTGAAGCCGATGGCCTCCTCGTAGCCGCCGGCGCGGAAGCGCGAGATGGCCTCGAGGATCTGCTGGTCGAGCTCGGCGTAGCCGCGCGAGTTGGGGCTCAGGACGCCCAGGTCCTCGAGCCGCGCCAGCGCCTCGCGCGGGATCTCGTAGCGGCGCGAGGCCTCGGCGCGGGAGAGGCGGGCCCCCTCGCTGCGGGCGCGCTCGAGGATGCGGTCCTCCAGCTCCACCAGCGCCTGCGCGCGCTCGGGGTCCTCGTCGAGGACCCGCTTGATGGCCTTCAGCGGCATGAAGCGCTCCTCCTGGAGCTGCTTGATCAGCCGGATGCGCTCGACGAACTCGGGCGGGTACCAGGACATGTTGCGCGAGGTCTTGACCGGCTCGGGCAGCAGGCCCTCGCGCAGGTAGTGCTTGATCGTCCCCGCGCTGACGCCGCTGGCCTCCGCCAGTTCGCGCATGCGCAGCAGCCCGTCGTCGCCGTTGACGCTCACCCCAGGAAGCTCCCCGCTGCCTCCTCCGCCGGGCCCGCGACGGCGCCCGACTCCTCCAGGCCGTCGATCTCCTCGCCGGAGTAGCCCGACCGCCTCCAGCACCTCGCGCGTGTGCTCGCCCAGGCCGGGCCCCGGGCCCTGCGCCGCTCCCGGCGTGCGGCTCAGCTTGACCGGCACGCCCAGCTGGCGCACCTCCTTCGCCGCGCCCGGCTGGGCCAGGGAGATCACCATCTCTCGCGCGCGGGTCAACTCGGATTCCAGCGCCTCGTCGAGCTCGAGCACCGGCTCGAGGCAGCAGTCGTGCTCGGAGGCGAACGCCTGCCACTCGTCGCGCGTCCGCTGCATGAACACGCGCTCCACCTCGGCGCGCGTCTCGGAGTCGGGGCCCTCGAACTGCTTCTCGATCAGGTCCTCGCGCTCGACCCCGCGGCACCACGCCTGCCAGAACTTCGGTTCCAGCGCGCCCAGCGTGACCCAGCCGTCGGCGCACGGGTAGGGCCGGTAACAGACCAGCGACCCTGCCAGCTCGAGCCCTCCGCGCCCGGGCACCTCGCCGTCGCACAGGTAGCGCCCGGCGACCATCGCCAGCCACGACATCGCGCCGTCGTGCATCGAGATGTCCACGAACTGCCCCTCGCCCGAGCGGTCGCGCTCGCGCAGCGCCGCCAGGATCCCGAAGGCGGCCATCAGCGCGCCGCCGCCCAGGTCGGCGATCTGGCCCGCGGCCTGGATCGGCGGGCCGTCCTTCTCGCCGGTGAGCCCCAGCAGCCCGTTGAGGCCGAGGTAGTTCATGTCGTGACCCGAGCGGTCGCGGTAGGGGCCGTCCTGGCCGTAGCCGGTGATCGCGCAGAGGACGAGCCCCGGGTTCTCCTGCTTGAGGACGTCGTAGCCCACGCCCAGGCGGTCGAGCACGCCCGGGGCGGAACGACTCCAGCAGCACGTCGTGCTCGCGCACCAGGCGCTTGAGCACCTCCCGCCCCTCCTCGGTCTTGAGGTTCACGCGCGCCGAGCGCTTGCCGCGGTTGAGCGCCAGGAACAGCGACGAGGCGGCCGAGCGCTCCACGCCCTCGTAGCGCGGCTCGGCCCAGCGGACGTAGTCGCCCATGCCGGTGTCCTCGACCTTGAGGACGTCGGCGCCCAGATCGGCCATCAGCAGCGAGCAGAAGCCGCCGGGCAGCAGCCGCGACAGGTCGAGGACCTTGACGTCGCTGAGCGCGCCGGCGCTCACTCGAGCACCACCGGGAAGTCGACCGAGTTGGCGATGTAGCAGCGCTCGTGCGCGGCTTCGTGGAGGCGGTGCACGGTCTCTTCGCCGGGATCGCTCTCGAACTCCACCCGCGGCCGCAGGACCACGCGCGTGAAGCGGTCCTCCTCCATCTCGCCCTCGGGGCTGTCGGCGTACGACGTCACCCGCAGGCGCTCGTGGCGTGAGCGGTTGAGGAACCACAGCATGTGGCAGGCCGAGATCGCGCCCACCAGCATCTCCTCGGGGTCGGCCTTGTCCTGGTCGCCGTCGTTCGACGAGCACGCCAGGTCCTGCTCGGACATGCGCACGGTGTGCGCCCGCAGGTCGTCGCGGCCTCCGTGCCAGGTCACCTCGGCCCGGTAGGTGCTCAAGCGCTCACCCGTCCGGGGACTCCCAGCATCTCGCGGGCCTCGGCGACGGTGGCGGGGCGTCGGCCGACGTCCTCGGTCATCTGCCTCGCCTTGGCGATCAGGTCTCCGTTGGAGCGGGCCATCTCGCCGTTGGGCAGATAGAAGTTGTCCTCCAGCCCGACGCGGACGTTGCCGCCCAGCGTCAGCGCGGCGGCCACCAGCATCCACTGCGCGCGCGAGACGCCGATCACGCCCCAGTTGTTCGGGCCCTCGGGCCCGCCCGGCACCTGCTCGGCCATATGGGCGAGGTTGCGCGCGTTCGGACGCACGCCGCCGGTGACGCCCATCACGCAGGAGATCTGCAGCGGCTCGGCCAGGATGCCCATGTCGATGAGCGGGTCGAGGTTCGCCACGTGCCCGGTGTCGAAGCACTCGTGCTCGGCCTTGATGCCGAGCTCGTTCATGGCGGTGAGGAACTCGATGATCGTGTCGAACGAGTTCTCGAACACGGCCTTGAACACGAAGTCCTTGCGCGAGCGCGAGTACTTCGCGTAGTTCATCGAGCTCATGTTCAGCGCGGCGACGTCGGGGCGCAGCTCGCGCAGGTACTCGATCCGCTTCTCGATCGGGACCCCGATGGCGCCGGTCGAGTAGTTGATGATCACGTCGTCCACCTCGGCCTTTATGGCCTCGGTGATGGCCCGGAAGTCCTCGATCTCGTAGCTCGGAACGCCGTCGGGCGTGCGCGCGTGGATGTGGATCATCGAGCCGCCCTCGTCCACGATCCTGCCGGGCCTCGGCGGCGTACTCCTCGGGCGTGTACGGGATGGCGGGGCACTGGTCGCGGTTGGCCACCGCTCCGCTGATGGAGCAGGTGATGATCACCGGGTCCGAGAAGCGGCTCATGGGCGCCTCAGGGGCGGGACGTCGAGGCCCTGCTCCGAGCACTCGATGAGTTGGTTCAGTCGCTTCACCCTGGTCTCCTCCTTCTTGGCGCTGGTCACCCAGTGGGCAGCGGCCCGCCGGTACCACGGGGGCCGGCTCCGCATGTACTCGCCGGCAGCCCCGGAGAGCTCCAGCTCCTCCTGCTCGTTCTCGAAGCTGTAGACGCCGGTCTTGGCCTCTATGCGCTCCTCGAAAGCGCGCCGGCCGGCGTCGGTCATGAGGCCCTCGGCCTCCAGCCGCGCCATCTTCTCCACGTTGACCTTGCTCCAGTTGCTGCCCTTGCGGCGCGGCGTGAAGCGCTGGCGATGGCGCTGGTCGTCGATGCGGTTGAGCTTGCCGTCGATCCAGCCGAAGCACAGCGCCTGGTCGACGGCCTGGGACCAGGTCATGGTCTGACGGCCCGTGTCCTTCTTCCAGAAGCCGACGTGCACCTCGTCCTCGGTGTCGTGGTGAGCCTCGAGCCACTCGCGGAAGTGCTCGGGCCCGTCGAAGAAGATCGGCTCGGACACGTCAGACCGGCATCACGCCGTGCCGCTTCCACGGCCGCTCGACCCGCTTGCTGGCCGCCATCTCGAACGCCTTGATCACCGTCGGCCGCGTCTCGCGCGGGTCGATGATGTCGTCCACCATCGCGTTGCCCGCCGCGATGTAGGGGTCGATCCGCTCGCGCATCGCCTCGATCATCTGGGCGCGCGTGGCGTCGGGATCGTCGGCGGCCTCGATCTGCTTGCGGAAGATGATGTTCACCGCGCCCTCGGGACCCATCACCGAGATCTCGGCGGAGGGCCAGGCCACGATCAGGTCCGGCTCGTAGGCCTTGCCGCACATCACGTAGTAGCCCGCGCCGTAGGCCTTGCGCACGATCACCGTGACCTTCGGGACGGTGGCGCGCGACACCGCGTAGAGCATCTTGGCCCCGTGGCGGATGATCCCCGCCTGCTCGGTCTTCGTGCCGACCATGAACCCCGGCACGTCCTGCAGGAACAGCAGCGGGATCGAGAAGGCGTCGCACAGGTTGATGAAGCGCGCGGCCTTGTCGGCAGAGTCGTTCTCGAGGATCCCGCCGAGGTGCTTGGGCTGGTTGGCGACGATGCCCACCGGCCGGCCTCCCATGCGCGCGAAGCAGGTGATGATCGTGCGCGCGAAGCGCGGCTTCATGTCGAAGAAGTGCCCGTCGTCGACGATGCGCCGGATCACGTCGTACATGTCGTACGGCTTGCGCGGGGACTCGGGCAGGATGTCCAGCAGCTCCTCGTCCATGCGGTCCACCGGGTCGGCGCTCTCGCGCAGCGGCGGCTTCTCCTCGCAGTTGGCCGGGAAGAAGGACAGGTAGTCCTTGATCGCCGCGATGCACTCCTCGTCGGACTTCACCTCGAGGTCGCCGACGCCCGAGACCTTCGTGTGCACCTTCGACCCGCCCAGCTCCTCCTGGGTCACGTCCTCGCCGGTCACGGCCTTCGTCAGGTGCGGGCCGGCCAGCGCCATCGAGCCACGGCCCTTGACCATCGGCACGAAGTCCGCCAGGCCCGGGATGTAGGCGGTGCCCGCCGCGCAGGGGCCCATGAGCGCCGCGACCTGCGGGATCACGCCGCTCATGGTCACCTCCTCGCGGAACAGGAAGCCCGAGCCGGCGAACAGCGAGCCGGTCGCCTCCTGGATGCGCGCACCCGCCGAGTCGAGCAGCCACAGCATCGGGATGCGCTTGCCGAGCGCGAGCTCGCGCAGGCGCGTGACCTTCAGCTCCCCGGTCATCCCCATGGAGCCGGCCATGACCGTGAAGTCGTAGGCGGCCACTGCCACCAGCCGGCCGCCGACCCGGCCGAAGGAGGTGATCACGCCGTCGGCCGGCGCCTCCTTGTCCGCGAGCGCCGGCTGGGAGAAGTGGGGCCGGCCGTGGATGCCGAGCTCGGTGAACTCGCCGTCGTCGTAGAGCAGGGCGAGGCGCTCGCGCGCGGTGAGCTTGTCGTCGGAGTGCTGGCGCTCGATCTTCTCCGGGCCGCCGCCCTGGCGCGCCTTCTCGCGGCGCTCGTGGAGGTCGTCGACCAGCTCGCGCAGCGGAGGCCGCGCGACCAGCTCGCCGGCCGCGGCGGCCTTGGGCTCAGTGGTGGACATGGGCCTCCTCGGAGATCGAGTGCAGGAGCGGCTCGAGCACGTCGAGCGCGACCGTCGCGGCCGCGCTGCGCTCGTCGGGGTCGTCGGGCGCCTCGAAGGACGCCACCTCCAGGCCGACCACCTCGCACTCGGAGGCGACGGCCTCCAGCACGTCGAGCAGCCGGCCCGGGGTCAGCCCGCCCGCGGCGGGGAACTGCGCCGGGAACAGGTCCGGGTCGATGACGTCGAGGTCGAGGTGCACGAACACCGGCGAGCGCTCGAGCGCGTTGCTCACCGCCACCAGCGTCTCCACCGTGCTCGCGCCGATCATGGTCACGCCCGTGCGCTCCAGCGACGCCCGCTCGGCGTCGTCGAGGTCGCGCACGCCGGCCAGCACCACGCGCTGCGGATCGACCGCCTCGACACCCAGTCCCGCGTCCCACTGGCCGCAGGCGCCGGCCAGCGCCATGCCGCCCAGGTAGCCGCTGGGGGTGGTGTCGGGGGTGTTGAAGTCGCCGTGGGCGTCCAGCCACAGCACCCGCGCGTCGGGGCGGTGGCGCAACGCGGTGGGGAGCGTGGTCAGGGCGACCGAGCACTCGGGGGCGAGGACCACCGGGGCCGCGCCGCCGTCGAGGGCGTCGTCCACCTGGCCGCCGGCCTCCAGCAGGCAGCCGCGCGAGTCCCGCAGGTCCTCGTCGTAGCGCCCGGCGCGCGGCTCGTCCGGCGTCCCGATCGTGCGCGGCTCGCGACCGAGCCGCTTGGCCACCAGCGGCGCCAGCGCGTCGACGCCGGCGGCCGCTCGCGGGGTCCGGTCGCTCGTCCGGCAGCGCAGCGCGACGAGGCTCACCGGCCGGTCCACTTCGGCTCCCTCTTCTCGAAGAAGGCGGTCACGCCCTCCTGGATGTCCTCGGTGGTGAAGGCCAGCGAGAGCTGCGCGCGCAGGAGGTCGAGCGCCTCCTCGAAGGGCATGTCCAGCTGGCGGTACATCGCGTCCTTGCCCAGCCGCATCATCAGCGGAGACTTCGCGGCGAGCTTCTGCGCCCAGTCGGCGACCGCCTCGTCGAACTCCTCCGCGGGCACGACCTTGTTCACGATCCCCGCCTCGCGGGCCTCCTCGGCGGTGAGCCGCTCGCCCAGCAGGAGCATCTCGTTGGTCTTCTTGCGCGGGACGTTGCGGTAGATCAGCGCCATGATCATGAACGGGAAGATCCCGACGTTGATCTCGGGCGTCCCGAAGCCCGCGGTGTCCTTGGCGATGATCAGGTCGCAGGCCAGGGCGATGCCCAGCGATCCGGCGAGCACGTGCCCGTTGGCCGCGCAGATGCTCGGCTTGCCGAGCTGCGCCAGGAGCTTGAAGACCTGCGGGAAGCGCTCGGTGGCGAAGTGCTTGTGGACCAGCGGCACGTCGGAGGCGAACTGGTCGAGGCTGCCGCCGGCCGAGAACACCTTCTCGTGCGAGGAGGTGAGCACCACGCAGCGCACCCCGTCGTCGTCGCGGGCCATCTCCAGCGATTCGATCAGCTCCTCGAGCAGCTCGTTGGAGAGCGCGTTGCGCGTCTCGGGTGCGTCGAGGGTGATGGTCGCCACGCCGTCGGCGACTTCGTAGAGAACGTTTGCCATGAGTGGTGAGTAGGAAGTCCTACTACTCACTCTGTCAGATCGCGGCGACTGCCTCCGCGACAGGGGTCTCGCCTTGCACCACCACGAAGGTCTTGCCGATCGTGTTGCCGGCCTGCAGCACCTCGGCGAGGACCGCCGCGACGTCTGCCCGGGTCACCTGGTCGCGCTCCACGTCCGGGCCCTGCGCTGACGGTCCCCGTCGCCGGCGTCGTCCGTGAGCATCCCCGGCCGCACGATCGTGTGGTCGAGGCCGGACTCCTCCAGCGCGACGTCGGCGTCGTGCTTGGCCTGCTGGTAGGGACGCATCTGCTCGGGCGCGCCATCGGGGTCGTCGGCGCCCACGGAGCTCACCATCACGTAGCGGCGGACGCCGTTGGCCTTCGCCGCCTCGATGAGCTTGACGGCGGCGCCGTAGTCCACGGTCCGCTTGCGCTCGGGCCCGCTGCCCGGGCCCGCGCCGGCGGCGAACACCACGGCGTCGGCGCCCTCCACGAAGCGGCCGAGGTCGTCCTCGGCCTCGATGTCGCAGACCACCGCCTCGGCGCCGACGGCCTCCAGGTCCGCGGCGTGGTCGGGGTTGCGGATCAGGCCGCGGGCGCGGTCACCGCGAGAGGCCAGCAGCTCCTCGAGCTGCAGGGCGATCTGCCCGTGCCCTCCGGCGATGACCACGTCCACGGATCCGAACACTAGGCCGCCACCGGCTCCGGGGCGCCCTCGAAGCGCTCGTGCTTGCCGAGGGCCTTGCCCACGCGGTACATGACCGGCACGAGCAGCTTGCGCACCGGGGTGGGGAGCTCGGTCATGTCGAACTCGGTGCTGAAGCGGGTGAGCAGGAAGGAGATGTCGAACATCCCCGGCCGCTCGCCGCCGTTTCGCTCCATCGACCCGAAGACCTCGGTCAGGAAGTACTCGATGTTGTGAGGCGGCCAGATCTCGCCGGTGGCCCGCAGCGGCTCGTCGCCGGCGTTCCAGAAGCGGTGCACCTGGCCCGGCTCGAAGGTGACGGTCTCGCCCGGGCCGGCGAAGTGCTCGTCGCCGTCCCCTCCCTTCCAGCCGAGCCGGCCCTCGTCCACGGTGAGCGCCTCGTACTGCAGCTTGTGCACGTGCATGGGCGGGCCGTCGCCGGGCGCCACCTCGTTGGTCGCGACCAGGACAGGCCCGCGCTCGTCGTGCTTGACGCCTGTGAACGTGAGCTCTTCGCCGCCGCCGTTGGTGATCGTGTGGGGGTGTCCGTTGAGTTCCATAGAGCTAGACTATATTGAATATTGCTAGACTGTCAAGAACTTCATGACCTACGACTCCCCACTCCGCCGCCGGCAGGCGGCCGAGACCCGCGCCAAGGTGGTCGAGGCCGCCCGGCGCCTGTTCGCCGACAGGGGCTTCGCGGCCACGACGATCGCCGACGTGGCGCGTGAGGCGGGCGTCTCCCAGCAGACGATCTACGGCAGCTTCGGCGGCAAGCAGGGCCTGGTGGTGGCGCTGGTCGACCTCATCGACCGCGACAGCGACGTGCCGGCCCTGGTGGGCCGGCTGCTGGCGAGCGACGAGCCCGACGAGATCCTGGAGCTGGCAGTGCGGATCCCCCGGTCGGTCGTGGAGAGCTCGGGCGACCTCGTTGTTGCGCTCGCCGGTGCCGCGCCGACCGACGAGGCCGCGGCGGCGGCCATCGCCGAGGGCCGCAAGCGACACGACGCGGGGCTTGCTCACGCCGCCTCGCGCCTACACGAGATGGGGGCGCTGCGCGAGGGCGTAGACCCCGACGAGGCCGCGGCGGCGTTCGCGACGCTCACCAGCGACAGCACTTTCGCCCGCCTGACCGAGCGCCACGGCTGGGACCTCGACACCTGCGAGCGCTGGATGCGCGAGACCCTGAGGACTCTCTATCTGCGTTAGTTTGGCCGCGTGACCAGTTCGGTCCCGGACGCCACGGATCAGGCGGAGCTGGTCAGAGGCGGGCAGGCGAGCCCGGCCGAGCTGGTCGACGAGGCGATCGCCCGCATCGAGCGCCTCGACCCCGAGATCAACGCGGTGATAACGCCGCTGTTCGACAAGGCGCGCGCCGCCGCGGCCGGCGACCTGCCCAACGGCCCCTTCCGCGGAGTGCCCTTCCTGCTCAAGGACCTGGCCGCCCACTCGGCGGGCGACCCGATGTACGAGGGCATGGGCTTCCTGCGCGAGGTCGGCTGGGTCGAGGACCACGACACCGAGCTCGTCAAGCGCTTCCGCGAGGCGGGCTTCGTCTTCCTGGGCAAGACCAACACGCCCGAGCTGGGCATCCTCTCCACCACCGAGCCGCTGGCCTTCGGGGCCACGCAAGAACCCCTGGGACCCCACGCGCTCGCCCGGCGGCTCCAGCGGCGGCTCGGCCGCCGCGGTGGCCGCGGGCCTGGTCGCCGCCGCCCACGCCAGCGACGGCGGCGGCTCGATCCGCATCCCCGCCTCGGCCTGCGGGCTGGTCGGGCTCAAGCCCTCGCGGGGGCGGGTCTCCCTGGCCCCGCACTTCGGCGACATCATGAGCGGCCTGGTCGCCGAGCTGGCCGTGACGCCGCTCGGTGCGCGACACCGCGGCGATCCTCGAAGCCGTGCACGGTCCTGCGCCCGGCGACCCCTACGTCGCGCCGGCCGCCGAGCGCCCCTACACCGAGGAGGTGGGCGCCGACCCCGGCCGACTGCGCATCGGCCTGCTCACGCGCGGCCCCGCCGGCCAGGTCGAGGTGCACCCGGACTGCGTGGAGGCGGCGGAGAGCGCCGGGCGGCTGCTCGAGTCGCTGGGCCACTCGGTCGAGCCCGCGGAGATCGAGGCGCTGGACGACCCCGACTACATCCCGCAGTTCCTGGTGCGCTGGACCTCGGGCATCGCCTGGAACCTCGACTACTGGGCGCGCAGGACCGGCCGCGAGATCGGCCCCGACGACGTCGAGCCCAGCACCTGGGCGCTGGCCGAGCAGGGCCGCTCGCACAACGCCGCGGCCTACCTGTCGGCGATGGAGTACGCCCAGGTGGCCGGCCGCCGCGCGGCCGCCTGGTGGGCCGGCGGCTTCGACCTGCTGCTCACGCCGACCCTGGGCGAGCCGCCCACGCCGCTGGGCGCGTACGACCACCCGCCCGAGGAGCCGCTCCACCCGATCGTCCGCGCGGTGCCGCTGGCCATGTTCACCGCGGCGTTCAACTCCACCGGCCAGCCCGCGATCTCGCTGCCGCTGCACGAGAACGACGACGGCCTGCCGATCGGCGTGCAGCTGGTGGCCGACATGGGCCGCGAGGACCTGCTGCTCCGGGTGGCCTCGCAGGTCGAGGAGGCCGCCCCCTGGGCGGACCGCCGCCCGCAGCTGTTCGCCGCCTAGCCCGGGGGCCGCGTATCGGCCCGCGGCGCTCGCGGCTTGACCGTACCCTTGCGGCCGTGGGGCGTGCCGTCGTCATCTCACTGCTCCTGCTCGCCGTCGGCGCCATCGCCGTCGGCGCCTCGGGGGTCACGCTCGCCAAGGAGCAGACGGAGCGGCGCGTCCACTTTCCCGGCGACGACTCGGCCGTGTACCCGGGCCTGCGCACGGTCGCGGACCTCAGCCAGCCCGGCGCCGGGCCCCGCGCGACCTCGGCGGGCGCCTACCCGCGGCTGAGCGCCACCCGCGCGCTCGCCTTCCCGGGGCCGGAGGCGCTCGAGTCGGCCCGGCGCTACACCGCCACCCGCACGGCGCGGGTCTCCTTCGCGGTCGCCGACACGCGCGGCGCGATCACGGGGGTGGGGCTCCATCGCCGCTACCGCGCGGCGAGCCTGGCCAAGGCGATGGTGATGGTCGCCTACCTCAACCGCCTGGACCGCCCGCCCACCCCGCGAGCAGCGCGACCTGCTCCAGAAGATGGTGCGCGAGTCCGACAACGACGCCGCCATCAGCACTGCACCGAGGACCTGGGCTCGAAGCCGATGATGGAGCTGGCCAGGCGGGCGGGCATGCGCGACTTCTCCGACAGGGGCTCGTGGTCGGAAGCCATCGATCACCGCCGCCGACCAGGCTCGCTTCTTCGCCTCCTTCGACGACCTGATCGTGCCGCGGCACCTCGACTACGCGCGCAGCCTGCTGCTGGCGATCGTCGAGGGCCAGCGCTGGGGCGTGCCCCAGGCCGCGCGGGGGTGGAAGGTCCTGTTCAAGGGCGGCTGGCGGCCGGCGGGCGACGGCAACCTCGTCCACCAGGGCGCCCGGCTCGAGCGCGGCCCGCGGACGATCGCCGTCGCCGTGCTCAGCGACGGCAACCCGAACCAGCCCTACGGCGAGGAGACGATCCGGGGCGTGGCGCAGCGCCTGCTGTCCCCGCCGTCGAGCTCGCCGCTGGCCCCGCGCCCCTCGGCCAGCGCGGCGGAGCTGATGCCGGTGCGACGGCTCGACGGCCGCGCTCCCCCCTCGCCGCCGCCGCTCGAGAGCATCTCCGGCTGACGGCTCGCCGTGGCAAGTAGGAAGCACTACTATCCACTTTCATGGCTACCGAGACCGCCCTCCGCCCGGACCACAGCGCGCACCGCAAGCACTTCATCTTCACCGAGGAGCACGACCAGCTGCGGGAGTCGATCGGGAACTTCGTCACGAAGGAGCTCGCCCCGCACGCCGAGCGCTGGGAGGAGGAGACCTTCGACGACTGGGTCTTCCCGCGCATGGGCGAGCTGGGCTTCCTCGGCCTCTCCTACCCCGAGGAGTACGGCGGCCAGGGCGGCGACTACTACGCCAACCTGATCCTCGCCGAGGAGATGCCGAAGTCCAACTCGGGCGGCCTGGCGATGGGCATCGCCGTGCACACCGACATGGCCACGCCGCCGGTGCACCTGTTCGGCTCAGAGCAGCAGAAGCAGGACTACCTCGTGCCCTCCATCAAGGGCGAGAAGATCTCCTGCCTGGGGATCACCGAGCCCGACGCCGGCTCCGACGTGAGCGGCATCAAGACCCGCGCCGTGCGCGACGGCGACGAGTGGGTCATCAACGGCTCGAAGACCTACATCACCAACGGCCACCGGGCCGACTACATCGTCCTGGTCACCAAGACCGACCCCGACGCCGGCTACGACGGCTTCACGCTGTTCCTGGTCGACATGGACCTGCCGGGGGTGATCCGCGAGGAGAGGCTCAAGAAGCTCGGCATGCACGCCAGCGACACCGCGCTGCTCGCCTTCCAGGACGTGCGCGTGCCGCACGACGCGATCCTGGGCGAGGAGGGCAAGGGCTTCTACCACATCATGTGGGAGCTCCAGGGCGAGCGCCTGATCGGCGCCGCGGGCTGCGTCGCCGGCGCCCAGCGCTGCTTCGACCGCACGCTGGAGTACGCCCAGGAGCGCAAGGCCTTCGGGCGCTCGATCGGGCACTTCCAGGTGATCCGGCACAAGTTCGCCGAGATGGCGACCAAGATCGAGTCGGCCCGCCAGCTCGTCTACACGACGGCCTGGCGCCACCAGAACGGCGAGTACCCGGTGCGCGAGATCTCGATGGCCAAGCTCTACGCCTCACGGATCGCCGTGGAGGTGGCCGACGAGTGCATCCAGATCCACGGCGGCGCCGGCTACATGAAGGAGTACGGCGTGGAGCGGGTCTGGCGCGACATGCGCCTGAACCGCATCGGCGCGGGCACCGACGAGATCATGCTCGACGTGATCGGGCGCTCGTACGGGCTCTAGTGGGCGCCCTGCTCGACCACGTCCGCTCCTACTACGACGCCCTGAACACCGGCGACGCAGAGCGGGTCGCCGAGCACTTCACGCCCGACGCGACGCACTACTACACGCGCCTCGGGCCCCACCAGGGCGCGCAGGCGATCGGCGAGAACACGCGCTGGGCGGTGGAGAACATCGAGGGCCAGTGGTTCATCGAGGACGCGATCGAGGACGGTGAGCGCGTGGTGATCGAGTGGACGATGACCTGGCGCGACCCGCGCAGCGGCGAGCGCCGCCTGGACCGCGGCACCGAGTGGTTCGAGTTCGAGGACGGCCGCATCCGCGAGGTGCGCGCCTACCACCACGGCGGCCGAAGAACCCCAGCGGCGACCTGCTCGGCTTCGACCACGCCGGGCGCGGCCACACCACGCTGTGAGCGAGCACGCCGCCGTCCCCCAGGCCCGCCGGCCGCTGCCGCCCTTCACCGAGGAGCACGAGGAGCTGCGCGAGTCGGTGCGCCGCTTCGTGGCCAACGAGCTGCGGCCCCACGCGATGGAGTGGGAGGACGCCGAGTGGTTTCCCAACGAGGTCTTCGGCAAGCTCGCCGAGGTCGGCTTCCTCGGCCTCAAGTACCCGGAGGAGCTCGGCGGCGAGGGGGGCGACTACCTGCACGACGCCGTCCTCTCCGAGGAGCTTTCGCGCTGCGGCTCGGGCGGCGTGGCCGCCGGCATCGGCGCGCACATCGGGATCGCCACGCCGCCGGTGTGGAAGTTCGGCACCGAGGAGCAGAAGCAGCGCTTCCTGGTGCCCGCGATCAAGGGCGAGCGCATCGCCGCGCTGGGGATCACCGAGCCGGAGGCCGGCTCCGACGTGGCCGGCATCAAGACCAAGGCCGAGCGCGTCGACGGCGGCTGGGTGGTCAACGGGTCGAAGACCTTCATCACCAACGGCGTGCGCGCCGACTTCGTGGTCACCGCCGTGAAGACCACGAGCGAGGGCGGGCACCACGGCCTGTCGTTCCTCGTGATCGAGCGCGAGTTCGAGGGCTTCGAGGTCTCGAAGAAGCTCGAGAAGATGGGCTGGCGGGCGTCGGACACCGCCGAGCTGTCGTTCGCCGACGTGTTCGTGCCCGAGGAGAACCTGCTGGGCGAGGAGAACGGCGGCTTCTACCTGATCATGGCCAACTTCCAGTGGGAGCGGCTGCTGATGGCGCTGGGCGCCGTGGGCTCCATGCAGGCGGTGATCGACCTCACCATCGACTACGCGCGCGAGCGCAACGCCTTCGGCCGGCCCATCGCCAAGTTCCAGGCCATCCGCCACAAGGTCGCGGAGATGGCGCTCAAGCTCGAGACCGCACGGGCGATGACCTACCACGCGCTGCGCCTGTTCTACGAGACCGGCGACGCGGTCTCGGAGGTGACGATGGCCAAGCTGCAGTCACAGCGCGCGGCCTTCGAGGTGGCCGACGAGGCGCTGCAGATCCACGGCGGCGCCGGCTACATGAAGGAGTACGAGATCGAGCGCGTGGCGCGCGACACGCGCCTGGGCCCCATCGGCGGCGGGACCGACGAGATCATGAAGGAGATCCTGGGCAAGCAGCTCGGGCTATAGCCTCCCGCGCCGCCAACGGAGAAAGGAAGCACCGCATGGGAGTACTGGACGGCAAGGCCGCGATCGTGACGGGATCGGCGCGCGGCATCGGACGCGCGACGGCGGAGCTCCTCTCGGAGCAGGGGGCCCGGGTCCTCATCAACGACCTCGACGGCGACGTGGCCGAGCAGGCCGCGGGCGAGATCCAGGGCGACACCGCGGTCTACAGCGGCGACCTCACCAAGGAGGGCGCCTGTGACGAGCTGGTGCAGAAGGCCGTCGACGAGTTCGGCCAGATCGACATCATCGTCAACAACGCGGGCTACACCTGGGACGGCCCGATCCACAAGATGACCGACCAGCAGTTCCAGGCCATGCTGGACATCCACAACGTGGTGCCCTTCCGGGTCCTGCGCGCCGCGGCGCCGCACCTGCGCGAGCCGGCCAAGAAGGAGAAGGAGGCGGGCGAGGAGGTCTTCCGCAAGGTCGTGAACATCTCCTCGATCTCGGGCACGATGGGCAACGCCGGCCAGGCCAACTACTCCTCGGGCAAGTCGGGCGTCGTGGGCCTGACCAAGACGCTGGCCAAGGAGTGGGGCCAGTTCAAGATCAACGTGAACGCGGTGGCCTTCGGCTTCGTGGAGACGCGCCTGACCGCCTCCAAGGAGGAGTCGGACTCGATCGAGCGCGAGGGCCAGGAGATCAAGCTGGGCATCCCCGAGCAGATGCGGGCGATGGCCTCGATGCTGATCCCGCTGGGCCGGCCGGCCACGCCCGAGGAGGCCGCGGGCGGCGTGTTCTTCCTGTGCTCGCCGTGGTCGAACTACGTCCACGGCCAGGTGCTGAACGTGACCGGTGGCCAGTTCACCGGCATGACGACCTAGCCGCTAGCCAGCACCGCTCCGCTGTAGTAGTCGCCCGCCGGAGAGGCGAGGAAGGCCGCGAGCCACGCGGCCTCCTCGTCGCTGCCGGAGGCGATGGCCGTGGGCCTGATCCCGAAGCGGGCCCACTCGATCGAGAGCACGCGGGCGAGGTTCTCGAGCGCCGCGCGGCAGACCGGGTCCGCCGGGCTCACGTTGACGATCTTCCCGCCGCGCTCCTCGGGGATCATCGCCTTCGTCGCCACGGCGTGCGTGAGCAGCCAGGTGCCCTCGACGCTCACGCGGAAGTCCTCGCCGTCGGGCCGGTTCACCAGCGCGTCGATGGCGCCGTGGCGCTCGAGGACCCCGTCGACGAAGGCGTCGACCGCCTCCTCGTCCTCGGTGAGCGCGAAGGGCTCGACCCGGGCGCCCAGCCCGGTCAGCTCGTTCGCGATGGCCTCGCCGTCGCCGCTGACGATCGCGACCCGGCCGTCGAGCAGGCCCGGGGCGAAGATGCGCGAGCTCATGGCGGCGGGAGCCTAACGAGCAGGCGCGTCAGCCTGGAGCCGGAACACGGCGCACTCCTCCAAGCCGGTCGTCAGCCGACTGACGACCTTCTCACGCCCGGTGCCCACCTCTCCCTCCCGGCGCGCGGAGCCCTACCGGAAGAACTGCCCGTGGAAGCCGAACGGGATCACGTGGGGAGCCTCGGCTCGCGCCAGCTCCTCGAGCGTGGCCGCGTCGAGCACGGCGAGGAACGAGCGGCCCGCGCGCGCGTCGAGGACCAGCGACAGCAGGACGCCGTCGTCCTCGCGCTCGCCGTCCGGGCGGCGGACGAAGACCGGCTCGCCGGGATAGCAACCCTCCTCGTGCCAGGAGAGCGTCTCGCCGGTACCGACGTCGAGCTTGACGACGCGGTCCAGCCAGTCGCTGGAGCCGGCGCCGTACACGTAGCGGTAGGGCCGCCCGTTGTGGCGGGCGTAGTCGATGCGGGGGAGCTCCAGCGACTCCTCCGACAGCCGCTCGCCGCGCACCCGGCCGCCGCCCAGCGGCACCCGGTAGCGGGTCGGGAAGGCCTGAGGCACGGGCGCGTCGGCGGCACGCAGGCGGCTCAGCTCCAGCGCCTCGATGATCGAGGGGTCCTCGTAGGCGCAGAGGTCGACGACCACCTCGTCGCCCTCCTCGTAGGCGTTGATGTGGTGGAAGCAGAAGAACGGGTCTCCCTCGCCCGTGGCGACGTGCTCCCCGCTGTGGCGGTCGACCACGTGGAAGGTGGTCCCGCGCTCGGGCTTCCAGCGCAGGCCGTCCATGAAGCCGCCGCCCTTGCGGATCAGGCGCAGCGGGTCCAGCACGGTCGGCCAGGCGACCAGCACCAGGTAGCGCTCGGTCATGGCTATGGAGTGCAGGTAGGAGGGCTCGCGCCCGGCGGGGATCTTCGCGATCAGCCGCCGCTCGTCGCTGCCCGCCGGGACGGCGAACAGCTTGTAGGTGCTGCGGGCCGAGATGTCCACCACGTAGGAGATGAGCTCGTCGGCCTCGGCGTCGTGGTGAGGGTGCGCGCTGCCCACCGCTCCGCCCACGCGGTCCTTCCACTTCACCTGCCCGGCGGTGTCGAGCGTCTCGCGATCGAACTCGACCGGCACGGGCAGCTCGGTCATGGCGATGTAGCGGTCGCCGAGACGGGTGAGGTTGACGTTGGCGTTGTCGTTCTCCGGCGGAGAGAACGCGGCGGCCATGCGGCCGAACAGCGAGCGGCAGGGGTCCTGGCCGAAGCCCGCAGCCTCGAAGCGCCCGTCGCGAACGGCGGTCTTGCGCACCTCGGTCTCCAGGAAGCGGCTCGCGTAGCCCACGCCGCCGTCGGCGATGCGGAAGGCGTTGAGCATCGCCAGGCCGTCGAACCAGTGGCGCAGGGGGACGCCGCCGACGTCGAGCTGGGCCGGCGTGACGCGCGTCAGGTCGCCGTGGAGCCAGGCCGGGATCTCGCCCCGCACCGGCAGCGAGTCGACGTGCACCTCCTCGTCCAGGCCCTGGAACCCGAGGGTCCGGTCCGCCGTCCGCTCCGCCGCCTGCGTGGCCATGCTTCCTCCGCCGTTCGAGAATTGACCGTCCGCACGGTACCATCCACTTTGGACCATTGCAAGACGACCTACGCCTGACATCCGTCTCCTACATCGTCCTCGGCCTGATCGAGCTGGCCGGCGGCGAGGCGACCCCCTACGCGCTCAAGCAGCTCGTGCCCCAGACCGTGGGGCACTTCTGGACGGTCCAGCACGCCCAGCTCTACTCCGAGCCCGAGCGCCTGGCGGGCGCGGGCCTGCTGGACGAGGAGCGCGAGGAGAGCGGGCGCCGGCGGCGCCTGTACCGCCTGACGAAAGCCGGCCGCGAGGCGCTCGAGCGCTGGCGCTCGCAGCCGAGCGACCAGCTGGTCGAGCTGCGCGCGCCCGGAGTCCTGCAGCTGTTCTTCGGCGCCGACCCCGCCGAGCTCGCGCCCCTGCAGGCCGAGGCCTACCGGCGCGAGCTGGCCGAGCTGGAGGCGATCCGCGAGGGCGACGACGGCTCCGAGCCCCGCGGCCCGTGGCTGGCGCTGGAGGCGGGCATCCGGAACAGCCGCGCCGCGGTGGAGTTCTGGGAGGAGCTGCAGAGCCGCCACCCGCGAGGTAGGTTCCGCGCCATGGCCACCGCCGCCGAGCCGCTGCCGGCCGAGCTTCCCCTCCCTGGCGGGCGCCAGGGGGCGACGGTCCGCGTCCATCCGCTCCTGACCGGCACCGTGACCGCGCCGCCCGCGGAGATCCATGGCGACCAGGGGCGCCTGGCGCGGCCTGAAGGCGCTGGGGCTGACGCTCTCCGCCGCCGACCGCATGCGGCTTCCGGTCCCGGCCTTCCTGGTCGAGCACCCCGGCGCCGGCCTCGTTCTGGTGGACACCGGCTTCCACCCGTCGGTGGCCGTCGAGCCCGGCCAGGCCTTCGGGCGCCTCGGCGGGATCGTCTTCAAGGACATCGAGATGACCGCGGAGCAGGCGGTGTCGGGCCAGCTGCGGGAGATGGGCCTCGACGCCGTCGACGTCCGCACGGTGGTGCTGACCCACCTGCACGGCGACCACGCCAGCGGCATCGCGCAGTTCCCCGGCGCGACCTTCGTGGTCAACGACGCCGAGTGGAAGGCCGCGGCCTCCGGAGGCGCGAGGCAGGGCTATCTCCACGGCCAGTTCGACCACGCCTTCGACTACCGGCTGGTGGACTTCGAGGGCCCCGGCGCGGACTCGTTCGCCACCTTCGGGCGCGCCCTCGACCTGTTCGGCGACGGCAGCGTGCGCCTGCTCTCCACCCCGGGCCACACGGCCGGCCACATGTCGGTGGTGCTGCGGCTGACCGGCCGCGAGCTGCTGCTCACCGCTGACGCCGCCTACACCATGCACACCATCGAGGAGACCGCGCTCCCCCACCGCATGGTGGACGAGCACTTCTTCCGCCGCTCGCTGCGCGAGATCCAGCTCTACCGCGAGCGCACGCCCACGGCGATGGTCATCCCGGGGCACGACCTCGCGCTCTGGGAGACGCTGGACCCGGTCCTGACCTAGTCCGCCAGGTCCTCGCGCAGGCGGTCCGCGTCCTCGGAGACCGTCACGTGGATGGCGGCGGGCTCCCGCGCCCACGCGATCAGGTTGAGCGCCTGCATGCGGTCGAGCGCGTACTGGAAGCCCTGGGCCTGGCGCTTGTTGCGGTAGCGCCGCGAGACGTCGAGCGCCCAGCCCGTGGTGTGCAGCGAGTAGTTGGGCGTGGCCTCGGGGTTGCTTCCCACGAGCGCGTCCTGGTACTTCGCGTCGCGCACGGTGCTCGTGACGGTCAGCGGCGCGCGCACGCGTGAGGCCTCCCGGGTGAGACGCGCCATGTAGACCGCGGCCGCGTAGGCCCCGGGGCGCAGCGCCCGGTAGAGGCGGGGCTCGGCCTCGAGCCGGCGCGCGAGCTCGCCCATGCGCGGGTCGCGCCGCAGCCCGACCTCCGACAGCTTCCCGTCGAAGGGACGCAGCCCGCCGTCGTCGAGCGCGCCCTCCAGGTCGCCGGGCTCCTCGAAGCGCTCGGTTTCCTCGGCGGGGTGCAGCACCTCCTCGGCCGAGGCCTTGGCCGTGTAGAGCTCGGCGCGGCGGCTCAGCTCGTCGGGGTCCGAGCGATGCAGGCGCATGATCTCTCGCGCCGCCAGGACCCGCCAGAGATAGTTGGCCGAGCCGTCGCTCAGCGTGCTGAAGAAGACGAACGCGCGGCGGTGGCTGGTGGGGGTCGAGTCGAAGTAGAGCTGCGCGTAGGGGACGCGGCCCGCGCCGTGGAGGTCGATCGCGCGCTGCAGGTTGCCGATGCCCATGTGGTAGGCGACGAAGGAGAGGTCCTCGCGGCCCAGGCGGTCGCGGGCGAAGCGCAGGTAGCGGCCGGTCCCGGCCAGCGCCTTGCGCGGGTCGAAGCGCTCGTCCACCCGGCGGCGCCGGGCCTCGAGCCGGCGCACCCGGCGAGTGTCGCCGCGGCGAGCGGCCCGCCTGATCGCGCGGGTGAGCCGCGTGCTCTGGCGCACGTCGACCTTCATGTCGAGCAGGCCGGCCCCCGTGCCGGCCAGGATCTGGGTGAGCCCGGCCGCCGACTCCAGGTCGTTGCCCGCCACGGCGTCGGGCCGCCCGGCGCTCTCCAGGAACACGAGCGCTTCGAGCATGTCGGGGCTCACGCCGCTGCGTCGCGCCTCGGCTTCGATCAGCGGCCGGTACGCGGCCACCCGCTCGGCCGTGTTCTCTGCGCCGTCGGGGCTCTTGTCGTAGACCACGTGCGAGAAGCCGGCCGCGGCGCGCCGCTCGAACTCGCCGCGCCGGTCGGACGAGTAGGCGAACGGGTCCTCGGCCTGCGGGTCGAAGCTCTCGAACGAGGGCGGGGAGGCCTCGCGCACGACCAGCACGGCGGCCACGGCCACCACCAGCACGGCGATCGCAATCAGCAGGGGACGCCTCACCCCGCGCAGGGTGGCAGGCTGTCTCAGAGCTTTCTCAGCGCGCTCTCAGCTACGCGAGCACAATGGAGGCCATGCGCGTGCTGGTGGTCGAGGACGACCTGCGCATGGCCGCGGCCATCAAGCGCGGGCTGCGGAGCGAGGGCCTCGCCGCCGACGTGGCCACCGAGGGCGCCCAGGCGCTCGGCATGGCCGCCGGCGGCGAGTACGACGCCGTGGTGCTGGACGTGATGCTCCCGGGCCTCGACGGCTTCGAGGTCTGCCGGCGCCTGCGCGCCGACGGCGTCTGGACTCCGGTGATCATGCTCACCGCCCGGGACGCCGTGGAGGACCGCGTGCGAGGGCTCGACCAGGGTGCCGACGACTACCTGACCAAGCCCTTCTCGCTCTCCGAGCTGTCGGCGCGCCTGCGGGCCCTGGCGCGCCGGGGCGCCGCCGAGCGGCCCGCCGTGCTGGAGGTGGGCGACCTGCGCCTGGACCCCGCCGAGCGGCGCGTGTGGCGAGCAGACTCCGAGATCGAGCTCTCCGCCCGCGAGCACGCACTCCTGGAGACCTTCATGCGCCGGCCAGGTCAGGTGCTCAGCCAGGCGCAGCTGCTCGAGTCCGCCTGGGACATGGGCGTCGAGCAGCGCTCGAACGTGGTCGAGGTCTACGTGCGCTACCTGCGCGAGAAGGTCGACCGGCCCTTCGGCGTGCGGTCCTTGGAGACCGTGCGCGGGCTGGGCTACCGGCTGCGCAAGGACGGGGGCGGGCGGTGAGCCGCGTGCCCATCCGGCTGCGGCTCACGGCGGCGTTCGCGCTCGCGACCGCGATCGTGCTCGCGGCCGCCGGGCTGTTCGTGTACGTCCGGCTGCGTGGCGACCTGAACGAGTCGATCGACGACGCTCTGCGCGGCGGCGCACCGGCGGCGGAGCGCGAGGAAGGCCTCTCGCGGGTGCTCGGCCCGGGCCAGGGCGGGGGCGTGCTCACGCCCGCCGAGCGCAGCCGGGCGGCTCGCGCGCCCTTCTTCGTGGATCGGCGGGTACCCGGTGTCGAGGGCACCGCCCGGATGCTGGCCCGCCCGGGCCGCGCGGGAACGGTCGTGGTGAGCGCCCGCTCGCTCGAGGACCGCGACGAGACGCTCGCGGGGTTGGTGACCGCCTTCGCGGTCGGAGGGCCGCTCGCGATCCTGCTGGCTTCGCTGCTGGGCTACGGCCTGGCGGCCGGCGCGATGCGCCCGGTCGAGGCCATGCGCCGGCGGGCGAGGGCGGTATCGCTGGAGGACCCGGGCGAGCGGCTGCCTCTCCCCCGCGCGCGCGACGAGATCCGGGCGCTGGGCGAGACGCTCAACGAGATGCTCAGCCGGCTGAGGGCTTCGTTCGAGCGCGAGCGCGAATTCGTGGCCGACGCCAGTCACGAGCTGCGGACTCCCGTCGCGGTGGTCAAGGCCGAGCTGGAGGCCTCTTTGCGGGCCGAGGACCTCGGGGCTCAGGCGCGCGAGTCGGTCGTCGCCGCGCTCGAGGAGTGCGACCGCCTCGCCCAGCTGGCCGAGGACCTCCTGGTGCTGGCGCGGTCGGCCGACGGCCGCCTGCCCGTTCGCCGCGAGCCTGTGGCGGCCGGAGAGCTGCTGGGGGCGGTGCGCGAGCGCTTTGCCGCCCGGGCGGCCGAGCGGGGCCGCGAGATCCGCGTGGAGGCGCCCGACGGCCTGATGCTCGAGGCCGACCCCCTGCGACTGCGCCAGGCGCTCGGCAACCTCGTCGACAACGCGCTGCGCCACGGCCGGGGCGACGTGTGGCTCAGCGCGCGAGCCGAGGACGACACCGCGGTGCTGGAGGCGGGCGACGGCGGCACGGGCCTGACCGAGCTGGGCGGCCGGGCGTTCGAGCGCTTCGTACGCGGGGATGCGGCACGCAGCGGCACCGGAGCGGGACTCGGGCTGGCCATCGTGCGGGCGGTCGCCGAGGCCCACGGCGGGACCGCCTCGGTGACCGGGGAGGGGACGGTCCGGATGCGGCTTCCGGCCTCAGCTTCGTCTCAGGTGGGGGCCGTACGTTCGGCGCCATGAAGATCGCGATAGCAGTTACAGCAGTTGCCCTGGCCGCCGGCGGAGCCGGCGTGGCCCAGGCGGTCGGCGGTGGTGACGACGACCGTGGCCGCGAGGAGAACGAGCAGGCCGACGGCGGCAACCTGAGCGGCGCCCCGCTCGAGCGAGCCGAGCGCTCCGCGCTGGCGGCGGCCGGGGGCGGCGAGGTCGTCGAGGCCGAGAAGGGCGACGACGGCGACGGCGCCTACGAGGTGGCCGTGCGCAAGCGCGACGGCAGCGTGGTGGAGTACCACCTCGACCGCGGCTTCAAGGTCGTCGGTACCGAGAAGGAGTAGCCGTGCGACGGCGAGCGATCGTCATCGCCGTGGCCGGCGCCGCCCTGGTCGGCGCCGGTTGCGGCGGCGAGCAGGAGCCGCGCGAGCCGCGCCGTTACACGACCGACATCGACAATCCGTACTGGCCGATGCGCCCCGGCAGCCGCTGGGTCTACCGCGAGGCCGAGGACGGGTCGGTGAAGAAGGTGGTTGTCACCGTCACCGGCAAGACCAAGCGCCTTGCGAACGGGGTCACCGCGCGGGTCGTGCGCGACGAGGTGACCGAAAAGGGCGAGCCCGTCGAGCTGACCGACGACTTCTACGCCCAGGATCAGGACGGCAACGTCTGGTACCTGGGCGAGGCGACAGCCGAGTACGAGGGCGGCAAGCTGAAGACCCGCGCCGGGTCCTTCGAGGCCGGCCGCGACGGGGCCAGAGCGGGGATCATCATGCCCGCCGCTCCCCGTCCGGGCATGGCCTACCGCCAGGAGTACAAGAAGGGGGAGGCGGAGGACAAGGCGCGTGTGCTGAGCGTCGACGACCAGGCCGAGGTCCCCGCCGGGCACTTCCGGGGCGCGCTGCTCACGCGCGACGTGAATCCGCTCGAGCCGAAGGTGCTCGAGTACAAGCTCTACGCGCGCGGCGTCGGCCCGGTGCTGGTGCTGTCCGCCTCGGGCGGCAGCGGGCGGGAGGAGCTGGTCTCGTTCAGGCGGGGCTAGTCGGGCGCCGGCGCGAGGTGCGCGCCGCGCGACGAGCGGCGCGGGCGGCCCTGACCGCGCTGCGGCGGCCGTTGCTGCGCAGCGGGCCGTAGAGGCCCTTCACGCGGTCGAAGACGGTCGAGGCCGCGGCCAGCGACTGCTCCTTGCTGGGCTCGTCCACCTGCTCGAACTGGACCGGGTCGCCGAACTGGACGGTGACCTTGGGAAACTGCCCCTTCTTCCAGTTGCGCGCCTTCTCAGAGCCCGCGATCGCGGCGGGCACCACGGGCGCGCCCGACTCGAGCGCCAGCCGGCCGATGCCCGGCTTGGCCTCGCCCAGCTCGCCTGTGCGCGAGCGGCCGCCCTCGCAGTACATGACCACGATGTCGCCGCGAGCAAGCACGGCGTGGGCGGTCTTGAACGCCTCCTCGTCCGAGTGGCCTCGCCGCACGGGGAACACGCCGCCGTGCGTGTAGATCCACTGCATCGGCCGCTGGAACAGCTGCGACTTGGCCATGAAGTGCACCTTGCGGCGCAGGTACACGGCGATGAAGAAGTGGTCGAGGAAGGAGAAGTGGTTCGGCGCGATGATCGCCGGGCCGTCCGCGGGCACCTTGTCGGTGTCGATCGAGCGCGCGCGGAAGAACACCAGCAGGTACGGCGTGAGCACGAAGCGCACGAGCTCGTAGACCCAGTCGGGCCGTCCCCCGCGCGTGCGCGCGTGGAAGCGGTCGAAGTGCTCGGCCGGACGGGGGTCCTTGTAGACCTGTTCCTTCACGTCGTGACCCGTTTACCCGGGTTTGCCGTCTTGGTTACCTCGAATACCAATCGGTAGTGCTCGAGCAGCTCCCGCTCGAAGCAGACGGTGTTGGCGCTCACCCCGGAGGTGAAGGCCAGGCGGAACTCGCGACTGGTCAGCCAGTGGGGCACGAGGCGGGCCTTGAAGAGGGTCTTGCGCAGGCTTCGCTGGGCGAAGCGGGCTCGCCATTGGCGGATCGTCTCCAGGTAGTCGATGCGCCCGCTCTCCGCGGAGACGAGGCGGAAGTGGGGCTCGGCGTCGCGCACCACCTGCTCCTTTCCGAAGGGCAGCAGCGAGCCCGGGAACATGTGGCTCATCAGGGCCAGGTACCAGGCGTCGGAGTCGCGCGGCGCGTCGATCGAGACCTCGTCGAGCGGGATCATGTTGGGCCCGAACACCATCGTCTGCAGGTAGAGGCGGCCGCCCTCCGGCAGCATCCCGGCGATGTTGGCGAAGAGCCGCCGGTAGATCTCATCCTGGCGGCCCGCCTCGCCGTCCTCGGGCGAGGCGAAATGCTCGAAGGCGCCGAGGCTGGCCACGGCGTCGAACGGGCCGTAGGTGTCGCGGTCGACCTCCAGCGCGTTCTGGATGTGCACGTCGAGGCCGTGGCGCCGGCAGGCCTCGGCCTGGGCGGAGGACAGCGTCACGCCGACCCCCGTCTGCGCCCCGGCGGCGGATGAAGTCCAGCAGCGGGCCCCAGCCACAGCCCAGGTCGAGCACCCGCCGGCCCCGCTCGATGCCGATCTGCTCGGCCACGTACTCGTGCTTGCGCTGCTGGGCCTCCTCGAGGGTCAGGGAGAAGTCGCCGTCGTACTTGGCCCCGCTGAAGTCAGCCAGCTCGCCGAGGCTCAACCGGAAGATCCGGTCGGTGAGCGAGTAGGTGAACTCGAGATCCGTGCGGTCGGCCATGGCTACCCCGCGCCACTCGCCCGCTCCAGGGCATCGTGCCAGCCCTCCACCAGCGTCTCGCGGGTGCTGTCGGCCATGCTCGGCTCGTAGCGCGCGCCCTCGCGCCACATCGCGCGCACGTCCTCCTCGCTCCACACGCCGGTCGCCACCCCGGCCAGGAACGCCGCTCCCATCGCCGTGGTCTCCGACACCTCCGGCACCACGACCGGCACGCCGAGCAGGTCGGCCTGGAACTGCATGAGCCAGGCGTTGGAGGTGGCGCCGCCGTCGGCGCGCAGCTCCTCGAGCGGCTTGCCGGTGGCCTTCTCCATCGCGCGCACCGCGTCGAGGGTCTGGTAGGCGATCGACTCGAGCGCCGCCCGGGCCAGGTGGGCGCGACCGGTGCCGCGGGTCAGGCCCGTGATCGTCCCGCGGGCGTAGGAGTCCCAGTACGGCGAGCCCAGCCCGACGAAGGCGGGCACGAGGTAGACGCCGTCGTTGGAGTCCAGCGACGCGGCCAGCTCCTCGGTCTCCTCCGCCCGCTCGATCACCCCCAGGGCGTCGCGCAGCCACTGGACGGCGGCCCCGGTCACGAAGATCGAGGCCTCCACCGCGTAGGCCGGCTCGGCCCCCGCGGCGATCGTGGTCAGCAGCCCGCCGTGCGGCTTGGGCGCCTCGCTGCCCGCGTGCTGGAGCACGAACGAGCCGGTGCCGTAGGTGTTCTTGCCCAGGCCGGGCTCGTGGCAGGCCTGGCCGTAGAGCGCGGCCTGCTGGTCGCCCGGCCATGCCCGCCAGCGGCACGCTGCCGCCGAACTCGCTCGTCTCCCCCACCACCGCGGCGCTCTCCTGCGGCTCGGGCAGCGACTCGGGGTCCACGTGCAGGATCTCGCACAGCTCGGGGTCCCAGCGGCGCTCGCGGATGTCGAACAGCAGCGTGCGCGACGCGTTGGTCAGGTCGGTCACGTGCTCGCCGCACAGCTTGTGCGCCAGCCAGGAGTCGATCGTGCCGAAGCGGGCGTCGCCGTAGCCCTCGTTGACCAGCCACTCGATCTTCGTGCCCGAGAAGTAGGGGTCGAGCACCAGCCCGGTGCGCTCCCGGAAGAGGGGCTCGCGGCCCTCCTCCTTGAGCTCGTCGCAGCGGCCCGAGGTGCGGCGGTCCTGCCAGACCAGCGCGCGGTGCACCGGCTCGCCCGTCTTCGCGTCCCAGGGCACCACGGTCTCGCGCTGGTTGGTGATGCCGATGGCCTTGGGCTGCTCGCCGCCCAGCGCCTCGGCGGCCACCGCGCGGGTGACCTCCCAGATCTCGTTCGCGTCGTGCTCGACCCAGCCGGGCCGTGGGAAGTGCTGCTCGAACTCGCGGTAGGCACGCCCCGCGGGACGGCCCTCGTCGTCGAAGGCGATGCAGGTGGTACCGGTGGTGCCCTGGTCGATCGCGAGGATCACGGCGGGGCGCCAAGGTATCGTGCGCGCCCGTGGCGAACGTCGAAGCTCACATCACAGGGACGGTCTGGAAGGTCGAGTGCGAGGTCGGCCAGGAGGTCGAGGAGGGCGACACGCTCGTGATCCTCGAGTCCATGAAGATGGAGATGCCCGTGGAGGCCGAGGACGACGGGAAGGTCTCGGAGATCTCGTGCTCCGAGGGCCAGTCGGTCTCCGAGGGCGACACGCTGATCGTCATCGAGTAGTGATCGAGCTCGCATCGGGCAAGCTCGTCCGCGACGAGCCGGCGGACGGGGTCGTCCGCCTTCGGATCAACCACCCCCAGCGGCGGGGTGCGCTCGACCACGAGATCCTCGACACGCTGGCCGAGACCGTCCGCGGGCTCGACGCCCGCTGCCTGGTGCTCACCGGTACCGACCCGATGTTCTCCGCCGGCTACGACCTCGGCAACCTCGAGGGCCAGGAGTTCGAGGAGGACGCCGAGCGCCTGGTCGCCCACCCCTTCCACGACGCCCTCGAGGCGCTGGAGGGCTACCCCTATCCGGTCGTCGCGCAGGTCAACGGCCACGCCATCGGCGGCGGGCTGGAGCTGGCGCTCACCGCCGACATCCGCATCGCCGCCCGCGGCGTGAAGGTCGGCATGCCGCCGGCCAAGCTCGGGCTCATCTACTCCCACACCGGGCTGAAGAAGTTCCTCGAGCTGTGCGGGCCGGCCCACACCGCCGAGCTCTTCCACCTCGGCCGCAACGTGGACTCCGACCGCGGCGCGGAGATCGGGCTGATCAACCACGTGGTCGAGCCCGACGAGCTGGAGGAGCGCGCGCTGGAGATGGCCGGCGAGATCGCCGCCAACGCCCCGCTCTCGCTGTCGGGCAACAAGCGCATCATCGGCGCGCTGCGCGAGGGCCCGCTCAGCGACGAGCAGGAGCGCGAGCTGGTCGCGCTGCGCGAGTCGTGCTTCCGCTCGGAGGACTTCCGCGAGGGCGTGCGCGCCTTCGGCGAGAAGCGCTCGCCCGAGTGGAAGGGCCGCTAGCGCCTCTTCGCCACCTGGCGGTCGGTCCACTCGCCGACCGACCCGAGCGCGAAGCCCACCGACTGCAGCGCCTTGCCGAGCAGTGAGCCGTCGTAGGGCTGCATGGCCAGGTCGGGATCGGCGCCGAGCTCGGCAGCTGCGACCCGGGCTTGGCGCTCGACCCCGCTCATCCGCTCGCACCACCCCGAGCAGAACTCGTGCGCGCGGGAGTCCCCGCGGGTCTGGGCCACCCGCTCCAGGTACTCCAGCAGCGCCACCACGTAGGCGATCTCGCTCAGGGCGAAGCGGGTGGCGCGGTCGGTCTCCAGGAAGCGGTTGCGCACGCGCGAGCGCGCGAGGCCGATCGAGTTGCCCATCCCCTGCGCGGCGGGCTTGCCGTGCAGGTCGTAGGCCGCGGCGTGGGTCTCGAGCTGGCGCAGGAGCTCCCCCGCCGCTTCGCGCGCCTTCGCGGAACGGGCCGCGCCCGGGTGGGGGGCAGGTGCTGATCGAGCTGGTCCCAGTGGACGGACAGCGAGCGACCGAAGGCGAACAGCTCGCGATAGCCGCGGTGCTCGGTGGGGTGGAGTGAGGCCATGCCTAGTTCCTACCGCACCATCCGCACCGCAATCCGGTCGATCTCCTGGTCCGGCCCGGGCCGCGGCGGGCGCCGCCGGCCACCACGGTGTCGTCGATGACCGCGTAGGGCGGCCGGGCCCGCCGCTCGCGGCCGGGGCCGAGCCCGAAGGGGCGGTCGAGCGATCGCGGCGGCAGGTCCAGGTAGTAGAGGACCACGGCGCTGTTGGTGAGCGTGCTGACCGGGCGGGGCGCCCCGGCCACGCGGGGGTAGTCGGGCTCGAGCTCGCGGCCCGTCCGCTGCGCGATCACCGCCAGCCCCAGCAGCGCCAGCGCCACCGCCGTCGCGGGAACCGCCGGGCGCCACGGCAGCGCGGTCACCCCGCCCGCCAGCAGCCCCGCCGCGAGCGGGATCAGCGGGGTCAGGTAGCTGGGCGCGAAGACGTCCGGGCCCACGAGCGCGACGAGCAGCGACACCAGCGTCGCGCCGGCAAGGGTGCCGCCGAGCAGGACGAGGGCCGGCCCTCGCCGCCGCACGAGCCACGCGGCGACGGCGAGCGCGAGCACGACCAGCAGCAGCTGAAGCGCGCCGGCCTTCACCCCGTGCTCGCCGAAGAAGAGCGGGGCGAGCGCATCGACCGGGTCGGCGGAGTAGAGCGGCGCGACCTTGGTCACGTCCTGAGCCTCCGAGGAGCGGATGATCCCCGGCAGCCAGGGGACGAGCACCAGGAAGGGCGCAACGCCCAGGCCGGCGGCCTCGCGCGCCGGCCGGGCGCCCGTGGCGAGCAGCGCGCCCAGGAGGGGCAGCACGAAGAGCACCGCGTTGTACTGCGAGTACACGGCGAGGGCGACACCCCCGGCCCAGAGCCACCACCAGCGCCGCCGCCCGCCGGTGGCCAGAGAGGCCGCGGCCCACAGGCACAGGGTCACGCCCAGCGCGGCCAGTGTGAAGCCGCGCGAGTAGTTGGAGAAGGACACGTGATAGGGCGCCACCGCCAGACCGAGGGCGGCCAGGCCCGCGGCCCGCTCGCCCAGCAGCGGGCGCACCGCCGCCCACAGCGCCGGCACGGTCAGCACCCCCGCGACAACCGGGGGCACGCGGAGCCAGGCCTCGTCGGAGTCCAGGGGGAGCGGCGCCAGCAGCGCGTAGAGCAGCGGCGGAGAGTTCTCGTAGGCGGCGAGGCGGTCGAAGAACGCGTCCAGCCCGGGGGCGGAGGCCACCAGCCACGAGTAGCCCTCGTCGGCGCTTAGGCGGTCGCCGAGCCCCGCCACCCGGCATGCGACCGCGAGCAGCGTGGCGGCGCCGAGCACGAGCCAGCGGCGGGACACGCGCGGCATGGTGTCAGCGATGCCGTCCGGGCCCCGTCATAGCTTGAGCGCCGGTGCCACCGCTCATCACGCCCAGCGAGGCCCGGGCCCTCGGAGAGCTCGAGGACCACGGCGAGATCGAGGCGCTGGTGGACCGCGCGTGGGAGGCCCGCCAGCAGCACTTCGGCGACTCCACCGACATGTGCTCGCTGGTCAACGCCAAGTCCGGCGGCTGCGCGGAGGACTGCGGCTTCTGCGCCCAGTCGCGCTACGCCGAGGCCGACACGCCGATGCACGCGATGATGACCCCCGAGCAGATCCTCGAGCACGCCCGGGCGGCCGAGGCGGCCGGCGCGCACCGCTTCTGCATGGTCACCCAGGGCCAGGGCCTCTCCAAGCGGGACTTCGGCAACGTGCTGGAGGGCGCCAAGCTCGTCGCCGAGCACACCAACCTCAAGCGCTGCGCCTCGGTCGGCCACCTCTCGGCCGAGCGGGCGAAGTCGCTGCGCGAGGCGGGCATCCAGCGCGTGCACCACAACGTGGAGACCGCGGAGAGCTACTACCCCGAGGTCTCGACCACGGTCCGCTACGAGGGCCGGCTGCGCACCATCGACGCCGTGCGCGAGGCGGGCCTCGAGACCTGCGTCGGCGGCATCCTCAACCTGGGCGAGTCGCGCGAGCAACGGGTGGAGATGGCCTTCGAGCTGGCCAAGATCGACCCCACCAGCGTCCCGATCAACCTCCTCAACCCGCGCGCGGGCACCAAGTTCGGCGACCGCGACTACATGGACCCGTGGGAGGCCGTGAAGTGGATCGCGATCTTCCGGCTGATCCTCCCCGCCGCGCTCTTCCGCCTCTGCGGCGGCCGGGTCGAGAACCTGGGCGAGCTCCAGCCGCTGGCCGTCAAGGCCGGCCTCAACGGCGTGATGATGGGCAACTTCCTCACCACGCTCGGCTCCGAGCCCGAGGACGACCGCGCCATGTTCGAGGAGCTGGGCCTCAACGTCGCGCGCCAGGAGGACAACGGCGCCAACCCGCGGCCGGACAACCGCTCGGGCTGGCTGGAGGGCGAGGCGCCCCGCACGCCGGTCGACGACCTGATCGACAGCCAGGACGAGGCCAACTTCTGGAACCCCGAGCGCCAGCTGCGCCGGATCCCCAAGGGGAAGGTCCCCCCGCGGCCGGAAGTGGTCCACGTGGAGCCCCGCGAGGCGGCGTGATCGACGAGATCGACCGCCGGCTCGATGAGATCCGTGACCAGGGTCTCATGCGCCGGATGCGTCTGATCTCCGGACCGCAGGGCCCGCGCGTGCTGCTCGACGGCCAGCCCGTCCTGCTGCTGTGCTCGAACAACTACCTCGGCCTGGCCGACCATCCGCGGGTTCGCGAGGCCGCCGCCGAGGCCGCGCTGCGCTACGGCGCCGGCGCGGGGGCCTCGCGCCTGGTGTCCGGCACGATGCGCATCCACCGTCGCCTCGAGGAGCGGCTCGCCGACTTCGAGGGCTCGGAGGCCACGCTGCTGTTCGGCTCGGGCTACCTGGCCAACGTGGGCGTGGTCTCGTCGCTGGCCCGCGCCGACGACGTGGTCTTCTCCGACCGCCTCAACCACGCCAGCATCATCGACGGGTGCCGGCTGTCGGGGGCCGAGAGCTTCGTCTACGACCACCTCGACACCGAGCAGCTGGCGTGGGGCCTGCGGCAGGCGGGGGAGCGCGGCAAGGTCATCGTCACCGATGGCGTGTTCTCGATGGACGGCGACGTCGCGCCGCTGGCCGAGATCGCCGAGCTGGCGCAGCGCTTCGGAGCGCTGCTGGTGGTGGACGAGGCCCACGGGCTGGGCACGACCGGCCCCGACGGCCGGGGCGCGGCCGCCGCGGCAGGGGTCGAGGACGCCGTCGACGTGACCGTCGGGACGCTGGGCAAGGCACTGGGCTCCTACGGGGCCTACGTGTGCTGCGAGAAGCGCATGGCGCGCTTCCTCATCAACACCGCCCGCTCCTTCATCTTCTCCACCGCCCTCCCGCCTCCCGCGGTGGGCGCCGCCATGGCCGGGCTCGAGCTGCTGCGCGAGCAGCCGCGACGCGTGGAGAAGCTTCAGCGAAATGCCCGCGTGCTGCGTGAGGCGCTCCGGGCCGAAGGGCTGACCGCTCCGGGGGAGGACACGCCGATCGTGCCTCTCGTCATCGGCAGCCCCGACGCCGCCATGGGCGCCGCCGAGACCGCCCTCTCCGAGGGGGTCTTCGCGCAGGCCATCCGCCCGCCGACCGTGCCCGAGGGAACCTCGCGGCTGCGGCTGTCGGTGATGGCCTCGCACACCAAGTCCGAGCTGCGCGAAGCGGCCCGGACCCTCGCGGCGGCCGTGCCGAGGAGGCCGGCCGCCGCCCCGCCGCGGTCGGGCACCGGCGTGTTCGACCACCTCGCCGACGCCGCCTGAAGTACCGCGCCATAGGCCAAGCCGATCAAGGACGCAGGCCTGAAGGCTTGGTGGGCCAAGCGAAGGCCGAGGACGCCGAGCGGCGCGGGCATAGGGCGCGTGACCCGCGGCCTCTTCGTCACCGGGACCGACACGGGCGTCGGGAAGAGCGTCCTGTCGGCGGCGATCTGCGCCGCGCTGGCCGCGCGCGGGGAGCCGGTGGTCGCCTTCAAGCCGGTGGTCACCGGCCTCGACGAGGAGCCGGGTGAGTGGCCGATGGACCACGAGCTGCTTGCCTCGGTCACCGGCCAGGATCCCGAGGAGGTCTCGCCCTACCGCTTCGGCCTGCCCGCCTCGCCGCATCTGGCCGGCGACGTCGACCCCGCGCGGCTGGTGCCCGCGCCCGGGGAGCCGCTGGTGGTGGAGGGCGTCGGCGGGCTGCTGGTCCCGCTGACCGAGGACTTCTCGGTGCGGGACCTGGCCGTGCGCCTGGGGCTGCCGCTGGTGGTGGCGGCGCGACCCGGCCTGGGGACGATCAACCACACGCTGCTCACGCTCGAGGCGGCGCGGACCGGCCGGCCTGCAGGTGCTCGGGGTGGTGCTCACGCCGTGGCCCGAGGAGCCCGACGTGATCCAACGCTCGAACCGCGAGACGATCGAGCGCCTGGGGGGCGTACCGGTTCACGGGCTCCCGCCGACATCGCCCGAACGGCTGGCCGAGGCGGGCGCGCTGCTGCCCCTCGACGAATGGCTTCGTCAGACTCCCGCGCGATGACCGAGGAGACCGAAGCCAAGGAGACCCCGCCGGAGTACGCCTCGCGCGAGGACATGCCCGAGCTCCTGAAGAAGCTGCAGGAGCGCAAGGTCAAGCAGAAGGAGCGGAACATCGTCGTCCGCGTGGCCACGGTGATCGTGGGGGTCGTGCTGATCCTGGCCGGCATCGTGCTGAGCGGCCCGGGCGTCCCCGGTCCCGGCTTCGTGGTGATCCTGCTCGGCCTCGGGCTGGTGGCGCTGGAGTTCGAGCCCGCCGAGCGGCTGCTCGAGAAGGTGATCATCTGGTCCGACAAGCTGAAGGACCGCGTCGACCGCGCCTCGACCCGGGAGAAGGTCGTGGCGGGCGTGATCGCAGCGGTGGCGCTCGGCGCCTTCGTCTACTGGGCGGTCTTCTACGACATCCCGCTGATCCCGGTTCTGTGAGCCCGGACTAAGCGGGGTGCGCGTGCCGAGAGAACTCGTCAGGCGGCTGAGCGTTTTTTCCGAGGGCGTGCGCGCTTCGCGCTCGGCGGATGCCCCGCCGCGCGTCTAGGTCGCCGCGGCCTGCTGCTTCTTCTCCCGCTCGGCCTCGCGCAGCTCGACCCGGCGGATCTTGCCCGTCAGGGTCTTGGGGAGGTCGTCCACGAACTCGACCTCGCGCGGGTAGGCGTAGGCCGAGTGGCGTTCGCGCACGAACCTCTTGATCTGGTCGGCGATCTCGTCGCTCGGCTCGTTGCCTGCCGACAGCACGATGAACGCCTTCACCACGTCGCCGCGCTTGGCATCGGGTGACGCCACCGCCGCGGCCTCCTTGACCGCCGGGTGCTCGACGCAGGCCGACTCCACCTCGAACGGTCCGATGCGGTAGCCCGCCGAGATGATCACGTCGTCGGCGCGGCCGGCGTACCAGACGTAGCCGTCCTCGTCGAACTGGGCGGCGTCCTTGGTGTGGAACCACTCGCCCGCCGAACTCCTCCTCGGTGTCCTCCGGACGGTTCCAGTAGCCGATCGGGTAGTGCGGGTTCGAGCGGGCGCGCAGGCAGATCTCGCCGCGCTCGCCCACCGGCACCTCGTGCTCGTCCTCGTCGAGGATCTTCACGTCCCAGCCGGGCATCGGCTTGCCCATCGAGCCCTCGCGGACCTCGATCCCGGGGAAGTTGCCGCACAGCGGATAGCTCTCGGTCAGCCCGTAGTAGTCCAGGACGGTCAGCCCGTACTGGTTGCGGAACCAGCGGATGACCTCGGGGTTCAGCGGCTCGCCCGCCGAGCACACCACGCGCAGCTCGGGCAGCGGGTACGTCTTGCCGGCGTCCTCAACCGCGGTCATCGCCCGCAGCGCGGTCGGCGTGGTGAACATGTTCTGCACCCCGTGCTTCGACAGGAAGCGCAGCTGCTCGTCGGGGTCGAAGCCACCCTTGCGCGCGAAGACCAGCGCCACGCAGCCGTAGCGCCACGGCCCCAGCAGCGGGCAGATGCCGGCCGCCCAGGCCCACTCGCCCATGCCGTGGAAGAGCTCGCCGTCGCGGACGTCGTGGCAGAACTCGAACTCCTCGTGCGCCGAGCAGGTAGCGGTGTGCGTGGAGGATGCCCTTGGCCTTGCCGGTCGTGCCCGACGAGTAGTAGAGCTGTGCCGGGTCCTCGGCTGAAGTGTCGGCCATCTCGTAGTCGGCCGAGGCGGCGTCCATCTTCTCCTCGAAGCCGTCGCCCATCACCAGCACGGTCTCGACGATGCCCTCGGGGATGCGGCCGACGTTCTCGGCGTCGGTGACCAGCACCTTGGCGCCCGAGTCGCGCAGACGGTGCTCGATGCCCTCGTCGCCGTAGAGGACGGACATCGACAGCAGGATGGCCCCGCGCTTGTAGGTGCCGATGAAGACGGCGGCGGTCTCCGGCAGGGAGGGCAGCAGCGTGGCCACGCGGTCCTCGCGCTCCACCCCCTCGGCCTCGAGCACGTTGGCGAACTTGTTCGACAGGTCCTGCAGCTCGCCGAAGGTCACCCGGCGCTCGTCGCCGTTGTAGTTCTCCCAGACCATCGCGAGGCGGTCGCGGTCGTGCTTGTCGCAGACGTCCTGCGCGATGTTGTAGCGCTCGGGGACCTCCCACGTGTGGTCGCGGACCATGTCCTCGTAGGACCCCAGCTCGTACTTGCGAAAGCCCATCGTCTCCCCTCTCTCTCGAGAGGGAAGGTACCCCTAATCGCCCGCGGCGTAATCGACGATCGACTTGTCGATGAGCCACTCCACCGGCGCCTGGTCGTCGGTGTAGACGCGGCCGCCGCGTAGCCGCGGGGCCAGGCGGAACGAAGCCGCGAGCGCCGTCTGGCGCAGGCCGGCCGGAACGCCGGCCTCGCGCAGGCGCTTGACCGACAGCGGGCGCCGCGAGGCCACGATCAGCGTGTTCGTGGGCTCGATCGGGTCGCGCATGACGTGCGGGAAGACGTCGGCGATCGTCGCGCTGAGCACCTTCTCCAGGTCGTCTTGGTTCTCGGGGTGGCCGGCGTTGACGATCAGCATGCCGCCGGGCGCGAGCCGGTCGCGGGCCAGCTCGAAGAACTCGCGGCTGGTGAGGTAGAACGGGATGTAGGGCTGGCGGTAGGCGTCCACCGAGATGACGTCGTAGCGGGTGCCGGTGCGGCGCAGGAACGGGCGGGCGTCCTCGTGGAAGAGGCGCAGGCGCGGGTTGTTCATGTCGAAGTAGCGGCGCCCGATCTCCGACAGCTCGGGGTCGATCTCCACGCCGTCGACCCGCGTGCCGGGGAAGAACTTCTCGTAGGCGCGCGAGGTGGTGCCCGCCGCGTTGCCGAGGATCGCCACCCGGCGGGGCGGGTCGGTGCGCCCCGCGAACGGCAGGACCAGATGCCCGTCCCAGACGTCGTCGGTCAGCACCGTCTTCGGGTCGTAGACCGAGTGCTGGGCCTGGCCCTCGTTGAGCTCGAGGTAGCGCTTGCCCTCCGGGCTCTCGATCACGCGCGCGTACTGGTACTCGGTGTCGGTCTCGTAGATGACCTTGCCGGTGTCGGCCTCGGCCTTGAGCGCGCCCACGGGCAGGGCGATCAGCACCACGATCGCCGCCGGCGCCAGCGCGTAGCGGCGCACCGGGCGCAGCCCGAGCACGGCCATGATCGCGATGGCCAGCGCGAACACCAGGAAGGTGCGCCGCGTCCCGATCAGCGGGATGAACAACAGCGCCGACAGCAAGGTCCCGACCAGCGAGCCGGCGGTCGACAGCGCGTAGAGCCGCCCCGCGACCGTCCCCGCCTCCTCCACGCTCGAGACCGCCAGGCGAATGGCGTAGGGCGACACGGCGCCCAGCAGCAGCACCGGCACCGCCACCAGCACCAGGACCGCGATCAGCGAGCCGAAGAAGGCGCCGGCGGAGATCGAGTCCAGCGCGTCCACCGCCAGGCCGAGCAGGGGGTCCGCGGCGAAGGGCACCAGCGCGAGCAGCAGCGCCGCGCACAGCGCGAGCAGACAGAGGCCGCGCATGTTCGGCCGGCGGTCGGCCAGGCGCCCGCCGAGCCAGTAGCCGACGGACAGGGCGACCAGGACCACGCCGATGGTGTTGGCCCACACGACGGTGGAGGCGCCGAAGTAGGGACTGAGCAGTCGGACGGCCGCGATCTCGGCGCCGAGCGACCCCGTCCCCACCACGAAGACGAGCAAGGGAAGGGGCGGCATTCTGACCGGGAGCGTAGCTACGGTCGCGCGCGTGGAATCCGAGCACGCAGCGCTCGTACGCGACGACCGTGCGTGCCTCTGGCATCCCTTCACCCAGCAGCAGGGCTGGGTGGCCGAGGAGCCGCTGATCGTCGAGCGGGCCCAGGGCTCGGAGCTGGTCGACAGCGAGGGCCGCCGCTACCTGGACGGGGTCTCCTCGCTGTGGTGCAACGTCCACGGCCACCGCCACCCGCGCATCGACGCCGCGGTGCGCGACCAGCTCTCGCGCGTCGCCCACTCCACCATGCTCGGCCTCAGCCACCCGCCGGCGATCAAGCTGGCGCGCAAGCTGGTGGACCTCTCGCCGCCGGGGCTGACGCGGGTCTTCTACTCCGACAGCGGCTCCACCGCCACGGAGATCGCGCTGAAGATGGCCTTCCAGTGGTGGCGCCAGCAGGGCGACACGAAGCGCGACAAGTTCATCGCCCTGCGCGACGCCTACCACGGCGACACCGTCGGCTCGGTCTCGGTGGGTGGCATCGAGCTGTTCCACTCGCTCTACCGCCCGCTGCTGTTCGACACGCTCAAGGCCGAGCCGGGCGACGCCGCCGACATGGAGCGCCTGCTCGACGAGCACGGCGACGAGGTCGCCGCGGTGATCGTGGAGCCGCTGGTCCAGGGCGCGGCCGGGATGCTCACCCACCCGCCCGGCTACCTGCGCGCGGTGCGCGAGCTGTGCGACCGCCACGGCGTGCTGCTGATCTGCGACGAGGTGGCCGTGGGCTTCGGCCGCACCGGCAAGATGTTCGCCTGCGAGCAGGAGGACGTGGCGCCTGACCTCCTCTGCCTGGCCAAGGGGATCACCGGCGGCTACCTGCCGCTGGCGGCCACGCTGGCCACCGAGCGGATCTACGAGGGCTTCCTCGGCAACCACGAGGACCTGCGCACGTTCTTCCACGGCCACACCTACACGGGCAACCCGCTGGCCTGCGCCGCGGCGCTCGCCTGCCTGGAGGTCTTCGAGGAGGAGCGCACCCTCGACAAGCTGGGACCCAAGATCGCGCTGCTCACCCGCCTGCTGGAGTCGGTCTCCGACCTGCCGGCCGTGCGCGAGGTGCGCCAGGTGGGCCTGATGGTGGGGATCGAGATCGAGGGCTACGAGCTCAGCGACCGCATCGGCCACCAGGTGACCCTCGAGGCGCGCAGGCGCGGCGCGATCGTGCGCCCGCTGGGCGACGTGGTGATCCTGATGCCGCCCCTGTCGATGTCCGAGCAGGACCTGCGCCGCCTCGTCTCGGTGACCGCGGAGTCCGTCGCCGCGGCCACCGGCTCGGCTTCGCTCGCCGCCGCGGCTTGACGGTCCGGGCGCTCGCCCCGGACGACCGCCCGGCCTGGGAGCCGCTGTGGGAGGCCTACAACTCCTTCTACCGCCACACCGCCCCGGCCGAGGTGACCGACGCGACCTTCGACCGGCTGTGCGCCGCGGAGGACATGTTCGGCCTGGTGGCCGAGGGCGACGGCGGGCTGGCGGGCTTCGCGCACTGCGTGGTCCACCCCTCCACCTGGACCACCGCCAGCTACCTCTACCTGGAGGACCTGTTCGTGGACCGCTCGGGGCGCGGGGCCGGCACGGGCCAGGCGCTGATCGAGGCCGTCTACCGCGAGGCTGAGGCCCGCGGGGCGGTGGAGGTCTACTGGCACACCCAGGAGTACAACGGCGCGGCGCGCTCCCTGTACGACCAGGTCGCGCGCCGCACCTCCTTCATCAAGTACGCCCGTTAGGACGCGAGCAGCCGGCGGACGCCGAGGCCGCCGCCGCTGAGCACGAGGCCCAGCAGGCCGAGCTGCCAGATCTCGAGGCCGGTGAAGGGAAGCTGCTTGTTCAGCACCTTCTCGGCCTTCTTGACCGGCGAGTTGTAGTCGCCGTTGTCGTAGCCGTTGTCCTTCTCGCCGTAGTGGCCGCCGTTGCCGGCGCCCTTGCCCGAGCCCTTGCCGTTCTTGCACTTCGGGGCGCTGACGAACTCATCGCAGCCGAAGTCGCCGTCGCGGTACATCTTGCAGAAGCTCCGGTTGGCGGCGGGGATGACGTTCTTGGTGCAGACCTTCTTGAAGAGCTCCCTCTCCTGGTCGGTCGGGGGCTTCGTGTTGAACTTGCCGCGGGCGAAGTCCTTGCAGAACTGGCCGGGCGAGAACTCGCCGTTCGGACACTCCTTCTGGAAGCGCTCGAACAGCTCGTCCTCCTTGGACTTCTGGGCCTGGTCGACGGCCTGGTCAGGGGCCTCCTCGGCGGCCTGGGCGCCCTGATCGGGCTGAGCGGGCTGGGCCGGCTGCGCGGGGGTGGCCGGGGCCGCCGGCGTGGCCGGAGCGGCGCCACCGGGCACGGGCTCCTCCGCCGAAGCGGTGGAGGCCAGGCCGAGCGAGGCGATGGCCAGGGCGACGACGACGAGCTTGGTGATGAGATGGCGGGTCATTGCGGTCTCCTGTGGTGTGGGGAACATCCGACAGGAGCAGCATCGATCCGCTCGGCGCCTCAGCCCAGGGGGCCAAGGGCTGGTCTCGCACCACCCGAGGTGGCGCTTCTCACCACCCTGGGTGGCTCAGCCGTCGTACTTCTCGAAGTCCTGCTTGCGCGCCCCGCAGACCGGGCAGAACCAGTCGTCGGGGATGTCCTCGAAGGCCGTCCCGGCGGGAATGCCGCCGTCGGGGTCGCCCTCCTCGGGGTCATAGATGAAGCCGCAGGAGCTGCAGATCCACTGCTGTTGGGTCGCCGTCTCAGCCAAGACGGCGGGAAGGGTACCGTCTGATGATGCGCACCGACCGGCCTGGGCCCGGCGAGGAGCTCAACGAGGGAAAGGTGGCCGACGCTCGCGAGGCGGCGTCGCTGATCCTTCTGCGCGACGGCTCCGAAGGACCCGAAGTGCTCCTGGTGCAGCGCAACCCCGAGCAGAGGTTCATGGGCGGCGCCTGGGTCTTCCCGGGCGGAGCGCTGGGCAAGGGCGACTCCGACGAGCTGGACACCGCGCGCCGGGAGCTGGCCGAGGAGGCGGGGGTCGACCTGCCCGAGGACGCCGAGCTGGCGCGCTGGTCGCGCTGGATCACGCCCGCTCAGGTCAAGGTGCGCTTCGACACCCACTTCTTCGTGGCCCGGGCGCCCGACGACACCGAGCCCGAGGTGGACGGCTCGGAGTGCGTGGACTTCCGCTGGCTTCGCCCCCAGGCCGCGCTCGACGCCGGCGCGCGTGACGAGCTGCTGCTGGTCTTCCCGACGATCAAGCACCTCGAGCAGCTGGCCGAGCACGGGTCGGTGGAGGACGCGCTGGAGGCCGCCCGCTCGCGCAAGGTGCTGCCGGTGGAGCCGCGCGTGGTGCTCGAGGGCGGCGTCGCCCAGGTGCTGATGCCGGGCGAGGACGGCTACGAGGAGGCGGGCGCCGGGTGACGCTCGGGGTCCAGGTGGGCCTGGTGATGGCTCTCCTGACGGCCTTCACCTCGATCGTCGGCTTTCTCTACAAGCACCGCGGTGCGGTGGAGTCGCCGCCGGTGGAGGCGCGGCGGCCGATCAGCAGCTCCCTCGCCCTCTTCCGCTCGCCCTGGTACGTGCTGGGGATCGCGGTGGCGATGGGCTCGTGGGGCTTCCACGTGGCCGCGCTTTCGCTGGCGCCGATCTCGCTCGTGCAGTCGGTGATCGCCGGCGGGCTCGTGCTGCTCACCGTGGTCGCCGACCGCCTGTTCGGCTTCAGCGTCACCCGCCGCGAGTGGATCGGCGTCGCGCTCACGGCCACCGGGCTGGCCTTCCTGGCCGCGACGCTCGAGGGCACGGCGAACTCCGCCCACAGCGACTACGAGCCCGCGACGCTGATCGTCTACGCCGGGCTGGCCTTCGTCGGCGGCGCCGTCGTGGCGTGGCGGGCGAGCGACAGCCTGCGCGGCGGCGCGCTGCTGGGCGCCGCGGCGGGTCTGATGTGGGGCGCTTCCGACGTGTCGATCAAGGCGCTGTCGGGGCGGCTCGACGACGGAGTGGTGGCCGTCCTCGGCCACCCGCTGGCGCTGTTCATCCTCGTCGCGTCGCTGGTGGGCATGGCGGTCTCGGCGCGCAGCCTCCAGGTGGGCGATGCGGTGCCGGTGATCGCGGTCACCAGCGCGGCGGCGAACGTGGTGACGATCGCCGCCGGGCCGATCGTCTTCGGCGAGCCGCTGCCCGACGAGCCGCTGGCCCTGGTCGCGCGGCTCGCTGCCTTCGTGCTGGTGATCACGGCGGCGGCGCTGACGCCGCCGCCGGTCAGGGCCGCCGAGCTACAAGCCGCCTAGAGGGCCGCCTTGTACAGCCGCTCGTAGTCCTCCTCCGAGGGCTCGCGCGGGTTCATCAGCGACAGGCCGTCGCCCATCGCGCCCTCCACCAGGACGGGGATGCCGTCCTCGGGGACGCCCACCTGCGAGAGCCGGGTGGGCAGGCCGAGGCTCTCACGAAGCTCGTCACGTGCGAGGCCAGGTTGTCCCCGACCTGCTCTGCCGAGCCTCCGCTCTCCACCCCCAGCGCCTCGCAGACGTCCCGGTAGCGGTCGGCCACGTCGTCGCCCGCCTCGGCGTTGAAGCGGATCACGTGCGGGAGGTTGATCGCGTTGGCCACGCCGTGCGGCACGCCGAACTGGCCGCCGCAGGGGTGCGACATCGCGTGCGTGGAGCCCAGCTCGATGGCGATGGCCATCGAGGCGGCCACGAGCATGTTGCCGCGGGCCTCCTCGTCCTCGGGGCCGTTCTCCACCGCGCGCTGCAGGTTCTCGCGGATCAGCCGCAGCGCGACCAGCGCCCGGCCCTCCTGGAAGGGGTTCCACTCGAGCGCCACGTAGCTCTCGATCGCGTGCGTCATGGCGTCCATCCCCGTCGCCGCCGCGATCTGAGGCGGCAGCGTCTTCGTCGCCTCGGGGTCCAGGATCGCCAGCCGCGGGAACAGGGGGAAGTCGGCGATCTCGATCTTCACCTTGCGCTCCGGGTCCTTGACGATCGCGCCCATCGAGACCTCGGAGCCGGTACCGGCGGTGGTCGGGATGCAGACCAGCGGGGCCAGCGGCAGGGGAGCGCCCATGCCGTCGTCCTCGCGGTCCATGAGGAAGAAGCCCTCCTTCTCGACCGCGCTTCCGCCCTGGCTGAAGACGACGTCGGCGATCTTCGCGGTGTCCAGCACCGAGCCGCCGCCGACGGCGAGGAACGAGTCCGCGCCCGCCTCCTTGGCCTCGGCCGCGCAGCGGTCGACCACGTCGGTCGACGAGTCCTGGGGCACGTCGTCGAACACGCCGGCGATCTCGATGCCGCTGTCGGTGACCCCGGCCTCGACCTTGTCGACCAGCCCCGTCCCGCGGATGACCTGGTCGGTCACCAGCCAGACCCGGTGGGCGCCCTCCTTGCCCAACTCGAAGCCCGTGCCCGACAGCAGGTCGCGGCCGGCGACCACCCGGGTGGCCGACGCGTACTGGAAGAAGTCCTTGAAGCCCGCCATCCGGCGGGCGCCCAGCGCCTCCCCGACGTCCGTCACGCCGCCTCGATCAGGTCCTCGCGACCCGCCTCCTCGAGCATGGCCCGGTACTTGGGGAAGACCGGCTTGACCAACGGCACCAGCTTGAGGATCTTCGCCACCGGCCCCTTGGCCTTCATCTGGCCGCGGGCCAGCGCGACGGTCACGTTGACCTTCCCCAGCCAGAACCGGTGCGCCGTGTCCGCGTCCATGGACATGACCACCTCGGGATCCAGGTCGGTCTCCCCGAAGTCCACGCGGCCCTCTCCGCCCTCCTTGAGCTCCACGGTGATGGTCGAGTCCGGATCGCGGTAGGCGTACTGCACGATCGTGTTCGCCTTGCGGAACTTGGGCGCGAGCTCCTCGTCGTCCGCGAGGTCCTGGAACAGCTTGCCGATGAAGGCGTAGACCTCGTCTGCGTCCTTGAAGTAGGCCAAGTCAGTCGTCTCCTTTTCAGTTGCCCGGACGGGGGAACGTCGTCCCCACCATCCGGTCCCAGAGGGCGTCGGGCAGCAGGGCCCGTTGGGTCAGGAAGATCCGTGCCGAGGGTGTGACGGTGTAGCGCGCGCGAGGGCGCTTGGCGGTGAGCGCCTTCTCCACGACCTTGGCCACCGCCTCCGGCCCGCCGCCGAGCTTGCCGAACGGGCCCTCGTAGGCGTTCTCGGTGGCCTCGCCGACGGCCTTGTTGAAGCGGCCGTAGACGCCGTCGTCGGCCTCGGCGATCGAGCCGACCGAGGTGGCGCCGAACTCGGTCTTGATCAGGCCGGGCTCGAGCAGCACCACCTGGACCCCGAAGCCGGCGGACTCGAAGCGCATGGCGTCGGAGATCGCCTCCACCGCGTGCTTGGTCGCGTGGTAGATGCCGCCCCCGGGGAAGGTGAACTTCCCGCCCATCGAGCCCAGGTTCACGATGCGCCCGCTGCCGCGCTCGCGCATGCCGGGGAGCACCAGCTGGCTCATGCGTATGAGGCCGAACACGTTGGTCTCGAACTGCGCCCGGATCGAGTCCAGCGGGATGGACTCGACCGCGCCGTTCTGGCTGTAGCCCGCGTTGTTGACCAGGGCGTCGATGCCGCCCTCGGCCTCCTGGACGGTGTTGACCGCCGCGGCCATCGAGGACTCGTCGGTCACGTCGAGGGCCAGCGGCTTGCACCCGGTCAGGTCTTCGACCGCCTCCAGCTTGCGGGCGGTGGCGTAGACGGTGTGGCCCTTGTTCGCCAGGTGCTCGGCCGTCGCCCGGCCGATGCCGGAGGAGCAGCCGGTGATGAGCACGGTCTGTCGGGCCCTCGCCACGGCGGTAGCGTACGCCCCCGTGGCGGAGTCCGACCCCCGAATCGTCGAAGCCCTGGTCAAGCAGCTCACGGAGTGGCGCCGGTCGCTGGACGCCGGGGCCCACCGCGTGGGCTGGAAGATCGGGATCAACGTGCCCGACGCCCAGCGCAAGCTGGGGATCAGCGAGCCGGTCATAGGCCACCTGACCAGCGCGACCCAGCTCTCCGACGGCGCCACGTTCGACGCGTCCTCGGCCGCCGAGCTGCGCGTGGAGCCCGAGGTGGCGCTGCACATGGGCGGCAACGGCGAGATCGCCGGCTACGGGGCGGCGATCGAGATCGTCGACACCGGGAACGCGCCAGGCGACGTGGAGTCCATCGTGGCCACGAACATCTTCCACCGCGGCTTCCTGCTCGCCGAGGCACAGCCCGCGATGCCGGCGGGCCTGGAGGCCGAGCTGCGCGTCGACGACGAGCTGCGCGCGTCGGGCGACGCGCCCCCGCACTACACCGACGTGGTCGAGCTGGTGAGCCGGCTCCTGCGCGACGCCGGCGAAGAGCTGCGCAGCGGCGACGTGATCATCGCCGGCTCGCTCACGCCGCCGCAGGCCGTGCAGCCGGGCGAGCGGGTGGACGTCGGCCTCGGGCCGCTCGGCTCGCTGACGGTCTCGATCGCCTAGCGGAGGACCAGGCGGCTGACGCTGCCGGCGCCCGGCGGCGTCCTCCCCGAAGGAGAGCAGCCGCGGCTATGGCCGGGAAGCGTGAGCACAGCTGGTTCGGGGCACGTAGACCTGGCATGCGCGCACTGGTCACCGGGGCAACCGGCTTCGTGGGCGGGCTCCTGGCTCGCCGCCTTCTCGACGACGGGACGGAGGTCCGCTGCCTGGTCCGCGACAAGGGCCGCGCGGAGGACCTGGCCGAGGCCGGGGCCGAGCTCCACGAGGGTGACGTGCTTGACGCCGACACGCTCGAGGGGGCGGGGGAGGGCGTGGACGTCGCCTACTACCTGGTGCACGGCATGGGCCGGGGCTCGCAGGGCAGCTTCGTCGACCGCGAGCGCCAGACGGCGAGCAACTTCGCCGCGAGGATGAAGGACGAGGGCGTGGACCGCGTCGTCTACCTGGGCGGCCTGGGCGAGAACCCCTCCTCCAAGCACCTCAAGAGCCGGGCGGAGACCGGCCGGATCCTCGGCGAGGAGGGCCCCGACCTCACCTACTTCCGGGCGGCGATGGTGGTGGGAGCGGGCAGCGAGTCGTACCAGACCCTTCGCCACCTGGTGAGGCGGCTGCCGGTGATGATCACCCCCTCGTGGCTCGAGACGCCGACCCAGCCCGTCGCCAGCGACGACGTGATCGAGTTCCTCGCCCAGGCGGCAACTCTCGAGAGGTCGCGCGGGCGCGAGATCCAGATCGGCGGACCCGACGTCCTCTCCTACAAGGACATGCTCGACCACATGGCCGAGGCGCTGGGACGCCGTCCGCGACCCAAGCTGCCGGTGCCGGTGCTCAGCCCCACCCTGTCCTCGCAGTGGATCGGGCTGGTGACCCCGGTGGACGCCGGCGTGGCCAAGCCGCTGGTCGAGGGCCTGGCCACCGAGACGGTCGTCACCGACCCCGAGCCGATGAAGATGTTCGACATCGACCCGATCGGGATCGACGAGGCCCTGCGCCGGGCGATCGACTCCGAGAAGCAGCCGGCCTAGCCCCCGATACCCTCCCCCTCTGCACCACACGGGCTGTGGCGCAGTCTGGTAGCGCGCTCCGTTCGGGTCGGAGAGGTCCCCAGTTCAAATCTGGGCAGCCCGATTAGTCACCCGCTTCGCACCGCCTCGCAAGGGTGCGCAGAATCCGGGGCAGCCCGATATCAATCTCGGGCAGGTGGGTAGCGCCTTAAGCAGCACCCGAGGAGGAGGCGCACCATGAGCACGCTCGAGGAACTGGTCCAGCAGGGGGACCCGGGGACCGTCGAGAAGGAAGGGGACGCCCGCAAGCTGAAGCTGATGGATCCCAAGAGGCTGTATGACCTCTGGGAGACCCAGCAGTGGGCGGTGCAGGAGCTCGACTTCGAGCAGGACAAGAAGGACTGGGCGAACCTCACCGACGAGCAGAAGGATCAGGTGGTCTGGCTGCTCTCCTCCTTCTTCATCGGGGAGGAGCGCGTGACCACGCAGTTCTCCGGCTTGGTGATGGCCTACGACGACGAGGACGAAGAGGCCTTCCTCACCACTCAGCAGGTCGACGAGGCCAGGCACATGAAGTTCTTCGACCGCTTCTACCGGGAGGTCGCGGGCTTCGAGCAGGAGGCGTTCGACGATCGCCTCCAGCGCGTGCGCGAAGAGCTCAACGAGGCCTTCGTGAAGCTGTTCGACACCGAGCTGGTCGAGGCGGGCAGGCGACTGATCGCCGACCCCACCGACCGCGCGGCAAAAGTCGAGTTCGTGACGATCTACCACATGGTCATCGAGGGCACGCTCGCGTTGACGGGCCAGAGGTTCATCAGCGACTACTTCGAGAACGAGGGCATCCTGCCCGGCTTCGTCGAGGGCTTCGGGAACGTCGCGCGTGACGAGCACCGCCACGTCGCGTACGGGACCTGGTTCCTCACCCAGAGCGCCGGCGAGGACGACTCGCTCGCGGAGCGCATGCAGCAGCGCCTCCAAGAGCTCGTGCCGGTAGCGGCCGGCGTGCTCGTGCCTCCGGGCGAGGACCCCGAGAGCGACTGGGAGCTGCTCGGCTACAGCTCGCAGGAGGTCAACGAGTTCGCCTTCAACTCGCTGTCCCGGCGCCTCAAAGCGATCGGTGTGCCGCTGTCGATGAACGCCGGTTGACAACGAGCCGGTGTTCGCAGCCGGCTACAGCCACTTCGTCCGCACAGCGCGCTCTCTCCAATGGGACGAGCAGTCGCTCGACCTGGCGGAGGACCGGGCCGCCTGGCCCGGCCTCGCCCCGGAGCGTCGCGAGGCTCTGCGGGCGCTCTTGGCGGGCTTCTGCCTGGGCGAAGCCCGCGTGGCCGACGAGCTGGACGTGTTCGCCGTGGCGGCGCCTGACCGCGACGCGGCGACCTGCTTTCGCCTCCAGGCCGGCGACGAGGCGCGGCACGCGCGCTTCTTCGATCGCTATGTCAGAGAGGTGATGGCGGTGCACCGGGAGGCCCTGCGGGCGGAGGTGGACGCGGGGTTCCTCGACCTTTTCGAGCGGCGACTGGCCGCCACCACCCGGCGCCTAGCGGACGATGCCTCGACGCTGGACGAGGCCGTCGCCCTCTACCACCTGGTGCTCGAAGGCGTGGTCTTCACGGCCGGCCAGCTGGCCATGCTCGAACTGCTCGAGGATCGCTCGCTACCGGGGTTGCGTCGCGGGCTCGAGCTGGTACTGCGCGACGAGCGCTGGCACATCGGCTTCGGTGCCAGCTTGCTGTCGACGAGGGGACACGGCGTCCCCGGAGAGGCCCTCGACGCCGTGGAGGTCTGGGGTCAGACCGTTCCTCCGCACCTGCGCGAGCACGTGCTGCGCCTTCACCATCGCCGCCTCCGGGCAGCCGGGCTGACGGTCACTGCATCTCGTTGAGCAGCTCCGGCCCGCCGCGCACTCCGCGCGCCACGCCGACCTCGTAGAACTCGCGCGACGGACGGCCCGTCACCTTGTCCGCAAACTTCGCGACCTGCGTCTGGTAGAAGCCGTTCCGCTCGTTCTCGCGGAGGTTCTCGATCGTGTCGCAGAGGTCTATCGCGAGAGCTCGCCCGTCCTCTCGAGTCAGCAGGAGGGCGCCCATGAAGCCGGCCTCCTTCTTGGCCGCCGGCACGACCGACTCATCGAAGAGTCGGACCGACTCCTCGATTGCGCTCGGGTCGACCTGGACGTGCGTAACGCGTGCAACCACTGCTGCTCCCTCGATCGGTTCCTTGTGAGCCGACCGTACTCTTCTCTCGCCCGGCTAGCCGGCGACGGCGTTGTAGTAGCGCACCGCCAGGCCCGTCAGCATCGCCTCGAAGCAGGCCTCGAGCGTCATCTCGTGCTCGGCCGCGTAGCCGCGGATCCCGGCCGCCTCGATGTCCTCGCTCTGGGCGATCACCTCGTCGACCAGGTCGGGATGCTCGTCGGAGAAGAAGGCACCCATCGAGTACAGGCTCGTGTCCATCAGCGACTCGAGGAACGTGTCGTCGCCGGCGTCCGGCTGGTCCTCGCTGGGCTCGGCCATCGTCGCGCGGCAGACTACCGCCGCCCCGCGTTCAGGTCAGGACGAGGGAAGTGCGGCGGGCGGCTCGGGCAGCTCCGTCGCGCCGGGGACCTCGGGGGTGTCGACCGGGTCGGACAGGAGCACCGGCCCGGCGTCTCCGTCAGTCGCCTCGGGCGGCGACGGCGGATCCAACGCCTCCTGGGTCGGCAATGCCGCGGGAGTCGGGCCAGCCAATCCGGTGCTCTCTTCGATCGGGGTGGCCGGGTGGGGCCCATGGGCCGGGACCTGCTTCGGCGACGGGCGAAGCTCGCTCGCCGGCTGGTCCGGAGGCGGCGGCGCGGTGGCCAGCCTCTCCAGCCGTCCCGTATCGCCGAGGGGAAGGGCCCCTGCGCCGGCTGCGCTGGGCCCCGCCCTGTCCCCGCTCGTCGGCTGCATGGGATCGTGCACTCGATTCGTCGGTTCCCGGCCGTCTCCGCGATCAGCAGCCTCCTCGAAGACCCCCGCCGCCTGAGCCTCGGGGGAACGCTCGAGGGACCGGTGAAGGACGCCGCCGAGAGTCGCGCCGCCTCCCATGATCGTTGCCGAGACGACTACCGCGGTGGCCGTCTTCACACCGAAGGCGCCAGGCAGGGCAGGGAGCGGCAGCAGCGCTGCCAGGCGCGATGCCTTCGACGGGCGCTCGAGCACGAGGCCGAGCTCATGAGCGGTGGAGCGGCAACCGGCGCAGCGGCGTGCGTGACGCTTGATGAGCCCTCGGTCCCCCCGCAGCTCCAGGCCGTCGGTAAGCCGGCCCATCGCCCCGCGGACGGCCGTGCAGCGGCGACCGGTCTCGAGGTCGGCGAACTCCGCCTCGAGCCTGCGGCGGGCACGGAAGAGGGTGCTCTCGACGCCGGGGCGCGTGAGCTGAAGGCGCTCGCCGATCTCGCGGTAGGAGAGCCCCTCGAGCTCGCGCATGATCAGGATGCTTCCGTGGCGAGCTGACAGCTCGTCGAGGGCCCCTTGGAGGGTCTCGAGCTGCTGCTTGGCCGCCACCGCGCGCTCGGGCCCGCGGTCGCTGATCAGCCGGGCATGCTCGCTGGGCCGCAAGCCCTCTACGACGTCGACCGATACCTCGCGGGTCCGCGAGCGGCGCCTGAAGTGGTCGATGGTCGAGTTGCGGGCGATCTCGTAGATCCAGGGCCGGAAGACCACTACGCCCTCGGTCTCCCGCAGCCGGCGAAGTGCCGAAAGGAACGCCTCCTGCGTCAGCTCCTCGGCCCGGCCGTCGTCCCCGACCCGGCGCTGGACGAAGGCGTGCACGCGCGGCTGGTAGCGCCTGAAGAGCTCCTCGAACGCGGTCTCGTCGCCTGCCCGTATGGCTGCGACCAGGTCGGCGTCCGTGGCCGAGCTTGTGGCCGCTGCGGCGGCGCCCGCATCCATTTTGTCTTGCCCCCTGCTGCTCGAGTGTGCCCTACCTACGGCGAGATCCCTCATCTCGCCGCCGCTTGGTTTACTACCGAAAGTCGCTTTGGTGTAAACCACCCTCCCCCCTCACCCCTGGGGACTACCCTCCACGGGCCCGTGGCCGACCGCGACGAGCTCATCGCCTTCCTCGACGAGCTGCTCGACTCGCCCTCGTTCGAGGACTACGGGCCCAATGGCCTCCAGGTGCCCGGTACGCGCGAGGTGCGCAAGGTCGTGACCGCCGTCTCCGCACACAGGGACCTGTTCGCGCAGGCCGCCCGGGCGGGTGCCCAGATGGTGCTCACCCACCACGGCATCCTCTGGGGCTCGCGACCGCAGCCGATCACGCCGGCCCAGCGCGTGCGGCTGGAGATCCTGTTCGGCGAGGACATGTCGCTGGCGGCCTACCACCTGCCGCTGGACGGCCACCCCGAGCACGGCAACAACGCTCTCATCTGCGAGGCGCTCGGCTTCGAGCCGACCGGCCGCTTCGCCGATGCCAAGGGCCGGCCGATCGGTTTCGTCGCGCGCTCGCGCGAGGGCGTGCCGTCCGCCGAGCTGCGTGAGCGCTGTGCCGCCGCGTTCGGACAGGAGCCGTTCGTGTGGGACTTCGGGCCCGACACGGTGCACACGCTCGGCGTGGTCTCGGGCGGCGGCGACTTCGCGTTCGCCGAGGCGATCGCGCTCGGGCTCGACGCCTTCGTCACCGGGGAGCCGTCGGAGCCCTCTATGGCGGATTCACGCGAGGCTGGGGTGCACTTCGTCGCCGGTGGGCACTACGCCACGGAGACGTTTGGGGTACGCCGGCTGGGTGACCTGCTCGCCGAGCGCTTCGGCGTCGAAAACGAGTTTCTCTCCATCCCGAATCCCGTTTAACATCCCGCCCACGCTCACACGACGAGGGAGACACATATGGCGATCCACCTGACGCCCACCGAGCTCGGCCGGGAGGCCGGGATGCACCGTCGCGAGGTCATCGCGAAGTGCACGGAACTCGGGGTGCCGATCTATCAGGGACGGATCGACAAGGTGCTGTTCGAGGAGACGCTGAAGGACGCGCTGAAGAAGCAGGAGCTGGCAAGGGCCTCCTAGCTCGCCTTAAGATCCCCTCGTCGTCTACGAGGGGGAGTTGAGATGGAAGCAGTGACCGCGCCCGCCGAGGGCACGGGCAGCAAGACCATGGCCGACTTGGCCGGGTTGGCCGCCGAGAAGCACAGCGACAAGCCGGCCCTGCGCCACAAGTCCGGCGACAGCTGGGCGGAGATCAGCTACTCCGAGCTGGGCGAGGCCGTCAGCGAGGTCGCCCGCGGGCTCATCGACCTCGGCATCGAGCACGGCGACAAGGTCTCGATCGTCAGCCACACCCGGCCCGAGTGGACCTTCGCCAACCTGGCGATCTTCAGCGCCGGCGCGGTCTCGGTCTCCGTGTACCAGACCAACTCCCCCGCCGAGTGCCACTACGTGATCGAGCACTCCGAGTCCAAGGCGGTCTTCGTCGAGGACGAGGAGCAGCTGGCCAAGATCCGCGAGGTCGAGGACGACCTCCCCAAGCTCGAGCACGTCATCGTCTTCGCGCCCGGCGACGCCGACATCGGCGACGCCATCTCCCTCGACGACCTCCGAGAGCGCGGTCGCGGCCGCGATGCCGAGGAGCTCGAGCAGCGCACCCAGGCCGTGGGCCCCGAGGACCTCGCCATCACGATCTACACCTCCGGCACGACCGGGCCGCCCAAGGGCTGCCTGCTGACGCACGGCAACTACCGCGACGTCACGTCGATGACGGAGTCGATGGGCGTGCTGCAGGAGGGCGAGGTCGTGTACCTGTTCCTCCCCCTCGCCCACGCCTTCGCGAAGCTCATCCAGTACGTGACGATCGACCTGGGCGGCTGCATCGCCTACTGGGAGAAGGACCCTCAGAAGATCGTCCCCAACCTCACCGAGGTCAAGCCGACGTACTTCCCGTCGGTGCCGCGGATGTTCGAGAAGATCTACACGCTGGCCACCTCGAACGCCGAGGACCCCGAGAAGCTGAAGCAGGCCGTGCAGCTGGGGCTCAAGGTGCGCCTCGCCGATCACAACGGCGAGGAGGTCTCCGACGAGGAGCGTCAGGGGTTCGACCAAGCCGAGGAGGCGCTGTTCAAGAACGTGCGCGCGCTGTTCGGCGGCGAGATCCGCCAGTGCGTCACCGGCGCGGCGCCGATCGCGCAGGAGATCCTCGAGTTCTTCTACGCCTGCGGCGTCCCGGTGATGGAGGGCTACGGCATGACCGAGACCTCGACGGTCGCCACCGCCAACACGCCGGAGGACTTCCGCTTCGGGTCGGTGGGCAAGCCGCTGCCCAACGTAGAGGCCAAGATCGCCGACGACGGCGAGGTGCTGCTCAAGGGCCCGAACATCTTCCAGGGCTACTACAAGAACGAGGAAGCGACCGACGAGACGCTGGTCGAGGGCTGGCTGCACACCGGCGACCTCGGCTCGATCGACGACGACGGCTACGTCTTCATCACCGGCCGCAAGAAGGACATCATCATCACCGCCGGCGGCAAGAACATCACGCCGGCGAACCTGGAGAACGGCCTCAAGCAGAACCGCTGGATCTCGCAGGCCGTGGTGGTGGGCGACCGGCGGCCGTACCTGGTCGCGCTGATCACGCTCGACCCCGAGGAGGCGCCGGCGTTCGCTTCCGAGCACGACCTCGAGGTGGGCGACCTGCCCGAGTCCGAGGAGATGCGCTCCGAGGTGCAGAAGGTGGTCGACGAGGTGAATTCGCACGTCGGTCCCGTCGAGCAGATCAAGCGGTTCGTGATCCTCCCCGAGGACCTCACGCAGGAGAGCGGCGAGCTGACGCCGACTCTGAAGGTCAAGCGCAACGTGGTGCATGACCGCCACGAGGGTGAGATAGAGGAGCTGTACGGGGCTTAGACTCGTCGGTCTGCCACGCAACGACCCGACAGACACCGGTGGGCTGTTCATCGGGCGCCGTCCCGGCACGGCGCCCCTGCGCCGGCGCCCGGGCGCGGTGCGCGGCTCCCCGGGGCGACAGCGATTCGATCGCCTGCTGGCCTACGGCCTGCTCACGGTGGAGCTGCTCATGTGCCTCAGCCTGCTCGGCCCGCAGCCGCTGGCCTGGTTCTGGGTCGGCTCGCAGGTTCAGGCGATTACGGGCTACGTCACCGCGGGCATCGGGACGATCATGCTGGGCACGCTCGCCTCGCTGCTGATCACGGTTGCGCTGGCGCGGCGGGTCGACGTGGCCTGGAGGCTCGTACGGCGCGCCGGTGGGCACGAGCAGGAGCGCGGCGCTCTCGAGCGGATCTTCGCGATCAGCGTCGCCTTCGCCCTGGTGGCCTTCACCATCTGGTTCCTGATCATCCAGGGCCCCGGGCCTTCGCTGGCGCCTCAGAACTAGTTGGGCCTTCTCGACTACTACCGGCAGTTCGAGGACGTCGACCCCGAGGAGGAGCGCCAGAAGCTGCGCGCCCGCCGCGCCCGTGAGAAGGCGACGGCGCTGCAGGAGGTGCCCGACGTGGACCTGTCGGGGACCGAGTGGCCCGAGTTCCCCAACTCCGAGGTGGTCAACGCCTCCATCTACACCGCGCGCGGGCGCGTGAACGGCTATCCCGACCGCGATGCGCGGCGGATCCGCGCGGTGCTCGCCGAGGCCCACGGCGTCGAGCCCGAGCAGATCGTGATGGGCAACGGGGCGGCCGAGCTGCTGCAGGCCGCGGCCTACGCGCTGCTGGGGCCCGGCGACGAGCTGCTCACCCCCTGGCCCTCCTATCCGCTCTACCCGCTCATGGCCGCGCGGGCCGGCGCGAAGCCGGTGGCGGT